>NZ_LR588427.1 GCF_901447155.2 Peptoniphilus catoniae | reverse complement strand
CAAGCTTTGAATTCTTTGCCTACTGGTGGTGTAAACGTGCAGGCTGGTAGGGTGAATGATTCGCCTTTATTCTTAGTTACATCTGCCATTGTTCCGGTACCACCGTTTTTGTCGAAGGTGATTGTAAATTGTTCTGGTGTTGGTGTTACTGCGTTTTGAGTCCATTTTGCATATATTGTTGTGTCTGCATTTATTGTTTCATTTACAAAGTCGAATGGTGTTGTCAGCCCTGCGTCTTTATACCAACCTGCGAATGTGTAACCATCTTTTGTCGGATCTGCCGGTTTTGTTACAAGACCACCTGCTGTTATTGTTTGTTGATTTACCGCACTTCCGCCGTTTGTATTAAATGTTACTGTGTAGCTTGTCGGTGCTGGTGGATTTTCATTCCATTTAGCATAAAGTGTTATGTCTGCATTTATTGTTTCTGTTGCAAAGTTAAATGGTGTTGTCAGTCCTGCGTCTTTATACCAGCCCGCAAATGTGTAACCGTCTTTTGTCGGGTCTTCCGGTTTCTGTGCATGTTCGCCTGTTTTTATTGTTTGTGCACTTACCGCACTTCCGCCGTTTGTATTAAATGTTACTGTGTATGCATCATAGGTAATATTTAAAGTTACATTAAAATATTTTGGGTTATATCCCGTTTTGTAATTATATGTCACTATACTTGGCTTTGTGGCGTCAACTATAAAATCAGAATTAGCTCCTACTATTCTTGTTGCTTTCGTGATGTCAAATGAGCCCGGAAAATCTGCATAAGGTATTTTCATATCACTTATTTTTACTTTAACATCATACGTTTGGTTATAACAGAAAAGGTTCACAAGTGCCGTGTTCTTACTTACGTCCAGGTTTGTCAGTCGGTTAGCTTCACAATAAAGATATTCAAGTGCCGGGTTTTTACTTACGTCCAGGTTTGTCAGAAAGTTAGCATCACAATGAAGTGTTTGAAGTGCCGGGCTGTTGCTTACGTCCAGTTTTTTTAGTCTATTATTACCACAATTAAGATATTTAAGTGCCGGGTTGTTACTTACGTCCAGGTTTGTCAGTTGGGTAGCTCCACAATAAAGATATTCAAGTGCCGGGTTGTTACTTACGTCCAGGT
>NZ_LR588426.1 GCF_901447155.2 Peptoniphilus catoniae | reverse complement strand
ATGGCAAAAGCAAAATTTGAAAGAACCAAACCACACGTAAACATAGGAACAATCGGACACGTAGACCACGGTAAAACAACCCTAACAGCAGCAATAACCCTAATAATGAACAAAAGATACGGCGGAGGAGAATTCGTAGACTACGCCCACATAGACAAAGCACCAGAAGAAAGAGAAAGAGGAATCACAATCTCAACCTCACACGTAGAATACGAAACACCAAACCGTCACTACGCACACGTAGACTGCCCGGGACACGCCGACTACGTAAAGAACATGATAACAGGCGCAGCACAAATGGACGGAGCAATCCTAGTAGTATCAGCAGCAGACGGCCCAATGCCACAAACAAGAGAACACATACTACTAGCAAGACAAGTAGGAGTACCACAAATAGTAGTATTTCTAAACAAAGAAGACCAAGTAGACGATCCAGAACTAATAGAACTAGTAGAAATGGAAGTAAGAGACCTACTATCAGAATACGACTTTGACGGAGACAACACCCCAATAGTAGTAGGAAGCGCACTAAAAGCCCTAGAAGAACCAGACGGAGAGTGGGGAGACAAAATACAAAAACTAATGGAAGAAGTAGACTCCTACATTCCAGAACCAGTAAGAGACATAGACCATCCATTCCTAATGCCAGTAGAAGACGTATTCTCAATAACAGGAAGAGGAACAGTAGCAACAGGAAGAGTAGAAAGAGGAACAGTAAAAGTAGGAGACAACGTAGAAATAGTAGGACTAACAGAAGAAAAAAGAACAGTAGTAGTAACCGGAGTAGAAATGTTCAAGAAACAACTAGACCAAGCACAAGCCGGAGACAACATCGGAGCCCTACTAAGAGGAGTACAAAGAGAAGAAATCGAAAGAGGTCAAGTACTAGCAGCACCAAACTCAATAAAACCCCACACAAAATTCGAAGCAGAAGTATACGTACTAACCAAAGAAGAAGGCGGAAGACACACCCCATTCTTTAACGGCTACAGACCACAATTCTACTTTAGAACCACAGACGTAACAGGAGACATACAACTAGCAGAAGGAGTAGAAATGGTAATGCCCGGAGACAACGCAACCTTCACAGTAGAACTAATCACACCAATAGCAATGGACGAAGGACTAAGATT
>NZ_LR588425.1 GCF_901447155.2 Peptoniphilus catoniae | reverse complement strand
AAGAAAAACCAGTAAATAGTATAGAAATAGATTGGAAACTTGAACTTACAATAGGAATAGACGTACTTAATAGAGAAATAAACGGAGTACAATCAAAAATCAAGATGGATATAGCACCATATATCAAAGAGGGAAGAACCATGCTCCCAGTAAGATATGTGGCAGAGGCACTTGGATTTAACGTAGATTGGAATGAAAGTACTAGAACAGTAATATTGAAAGAAGGTAGTACAAGAGTAGAAATACCAGTAGACACTAACCAGATAATTGTAAATGGCAAAGTCTACACCAGCGATGTAAAACCAGAAGTCAAAAACAATAGGACTATGCTTTCAATAGCAAATATAGCAAGAGCACTAGGTCTAAAGGATGGCAAGGACATCATTTGGAATAGTGACTCTAAGATGGTAACCATCTATAGAACCATTGTAGTAGAATAAAAGATTCACCTTTTAAAACTAGATAAGAAAAGTAAAAACGGTTTAGTCATCTAGACCGTTTTTATTATAGAAAAATTTGCAAAAAAACACAAAAAAATTATAAAATTTTACAAAATCTCATCCTTTCGGGTGATGTGCAAAAGAAAAAAATTTTATAAGATAAAGGTAGAAAGTGAGAAATCCATTTCCATACAAGAAAAAAGGAGGAGAATTGTGAAAAAGAAACGAGGAAGACGCATCGCAATGCTACTGGCAATGATGATGCTTATAATGAACTTAATCGTAAGCCCAGTTTGGGCAGGACCGGGAGATGTGGCGATAAATGAGACAAACTTCCCGAACTATTATTTTAGAAATTATGTTAGTAAAAAACTTGATAAGGATCATGACGGTAAATTAAGTGATGCGGAAATTGCAGGCATAAAATCGATAGACGTTAGAGATATATACCTTATAAAAAATTTAAAAGGAATCGAATATTTTACTGCACTTCAAACACTTAATTGTGATGGTAACCGACTAAGCACCTTGGATATAAGTAAAAACGCGGCACTTCAAAAACTTGTTTGTTCTAATAACCAACTGACAAACCTGGACGTAAGTAACAACCCGGCACTTGAATATCTTTATTGTGGAGCTAACCAACTGACAAACCTGGACGTAAGTAACAACCCGGCACTTGAATATCTTTATTGTGGAGCTACCCAACTGACAAACCTGGACGTAAGTAACAACCCGGCACTTAAATATCTTAATTGTGGTAATAATAGACTAAAAAA
>NZ_LR588424.1 GCF_901447155.2 Peptoniphilus catoniae | reverse complement strand
GCCTATGAGTTCTTTCTTTTCTTCTTTTCACTATGTCTTGTTTTAATATCTTTTTTTCTTGATTTTTTAGTTGCCTTAGTCTTTCTTCTGTATCGTCAATTTTATTTTTTATTTCTTTTTACTCTTGTCTTAGTTGTTCTAATTTTTTCATACTGATCTCCTTTTTTGAAATAAAAAAGACGATAGAGTTTTTAATTGCTATCGTCTGAGATTATCTAATATTTATTTTTCTTTAAATTGATTTTATTGTATAGTTTAATATTTATATTAATCCAATTATAAAAATTAAACTGGGATTCATACCAAACCCCAGTTTTATAATTAGCGTGTTCTTTAATATAATTTTGATCCTGCCGAAATATTGCTATCCAACATTATTAAGTTTAGAAGCTCTTCTCCATTATATTCGCATATTGCTGATAGAAGCATTCCACAGGATTCAATCCCCATCATTTTTCTCGGTGGTAAATTTGTTATTGCAACTAAAGTTTTTCCAACAAGCTCCTCTGCACTGTAGAAATTCTTTATACCTGATAAAATTATTCTGTCTTCTCCTGATCCGTCATCTAAGGTAAACTTTAATAATTTTTTAGACTTAGGCACTTCCTCACAAGATTTAACTTTTACAACTCTAAAATCTGATTTTGAAAAAGTATCAAAGTCTACAAAGTCTTCAAATAGAGGTTCAACCTTTACCTTGGAAAGGTCAAGCTTTTGAACAGCCTCTTCTTTAAAGGATTCTTGACGGCTTTCTCTTTCTTCCTTTTCTTCTCCAATAGGTTTCATTGTTGGGAAAATCCCCTTTACTTTAGATAATTGTCTAAATCTCTATAAAAGTCTATTTTATGGTACTTCTCCATTTACGACAATTTGCTAACTCTCTATAAGTGCCTATAGATTTCTAGCAAATTGTCGTAAATTTGTCGTAAGCTGTCGTAAATTCTAAAATATAAATTTCATTGCTTTTTCAAATTCTCCCATCTGTTCTATCTTAAAGTCCTCTGTAGCATCTACATATATATCCATTGTTGTACTAATATCAGAATGACCTAGAATAGACTGCATTGCTTTTGTATTTATATTTTGTTCATTAAGCCTTGTAGTAAAGGTGTGTCTGAAAATGTGATTGCTTAAATGTGGAACTAATAGAATATCATTAGAGTTCGATTTATTTTTATCCATTATACTTAAATTGCAATCTCTAACAATTCTTCTTAAAGCTTTATTAAGTGTTCCATTATTGTGAACCTTTCCGAATCTATTTAAAAATACAAAGTCTTTAAATCCATCGATTGAATCACAACATTCGATTCCAAAAGT
>NZ_LR588423.1 GCF_901447155.2 Peptoniphilus catoniae | reverse complement strand
ACTGTTTTATTCTCGTTCATTGTAACGTCTAAAACATTTCCCATAACTCCTACTGCTGTGCCATTAACTGTAACTGTATCTAGTTCATAACCAGTCTCTGGTGTAAATGTTAAAGTAACTGTTTCATCTTTATTTACTGTCTTTGATGTTGGTGTTACGCTTCCGTGTCCGCCGTCTACGCTTGCTGTTAATGTATAAGTTACTGGTGTTGGTGGTGGAGTTGGTGTTGCCTTATATTTTACAACTACAGTTTTATCTCCATCCATTGTAAGTGTCAAAGTGTTTCCGCTAACTGGAGTTGCTACATCATTTACTTTTACTTCTTCTATTTCATAGCCAGTCTCTGGTGTAAATGTTAAAGTAACTGTTTCATTTTTATTTTTTGTAGCATTTGTTGGTGTTACGCTTCCGTGTCCACCTTCTACACTTGCTGTTAATGTATAAGTTACTGGTGTTGGTGGTGGAGTTGGTGTTGCTTTGTATTTTACAACGACAGTTTTATCTCCATCCATTGTAAGTGTCAAAG
Source organism: Peptoniphilus catoniae (assembly GCF_901447155.2). Classification (GTDB taxonomy): domain Bacteria; phylum Bacillota; class Clostridia; order Tissierellales; family Peptoniphilaceae; genus Peptoniphilus_E; species Peptoniphilus_E catoniae. The sequence goes on along the minus strand of NZ_LR588423.1, from coordinate 1,884 downwards.
TGTTTCCACTAACTGGGGTTGCTACATCATTTACTTTTACTTCTTCTATTTCATAACCAGTCTCTGGTGTAAATGTTAAAGTAACTGTTTCATTTTTATTTTTTGTAGCATTTGTTGGTGTTACGCTTCCGTGTCCGCCGTCTACACTTGCTGTTAGAGTATAAGTTACTGGTGTTGGTGGTGCGTTTTGGGTCCATTTTGCATATAGTGTTGTGTCTGCATTTATTGTTTCATTTGCAAAGTCAAATGCTGTTGTAAATTCTGCGTCTTTATACCAACCTGCGAATGTGTAGCCGTCTTTTGTCGGGTCTGTAGGTTTCTGTACATGTTCGCCTGGTGCTATTGTTTGTGCACTTACCGCACTTCCGCCATTTGTATTAAATGTTACTGTGTAGCTTGCTGGTGCGTTTTGAGTCCATTTTGCATATATTGTTGTGTCTGCATTTATTGTTTCATTTACAAAGTCGAATGCTGTCGTAAATTCTGCGTCTTTATACCAGCCCGCAAATGTGTAGCCGTCTTTTGTCGGGGCTGCCGGTTTTGTTACATGTTCGCCTGCTGTTATTGTTTGTGGATTTACCGCACTTCCGCCGTTTGTATTAAATGTTACTGTGTATACATAGGTAATATTTAAAGTTACTTCAAAATATCTTCCCCTTAAGCCGGTATCGTAATCATAGGTTACTGTACTTGGTTTTGAGGCGTCAACTATAAAATTAGAATCAGCTCCTTCTATATCATCTGTTGCTTTCGTGATGTCAAAATTACCCGGAAAATCAGTGTAAACTATTTTCATATCACTTGTTTTTACTTTAACATCATACGTTTGGTTATCACCGTCAAAATCTGATATCCGTGTGTTGTTACTTAGGTCCAGGTTTGTCAGCTGATTATTATAACACCTAAGTTCTCCAAGTGCCGTGTTTTTACTTACATCCAGAACTGTTAATTTATTTTTTATACAATTAAGGGACCAAAGTGCCGAGTTCTTACTTAGGTCCAGGTTTGTTAGTTGATTATTACCACAATCAAGTGTTTCCAGTGCCGGGTTGCTTACGTCTAGGTTTGTCAGTTGATTTTCCGAACAATAAAGATCTTCAAGTGCCGTGTTTTTACTTACATCAAAACTTGTCAGTTGATTTTCCGAACAATCAATATATTCAAGTGCCGTGTTTTTACTTACATCCAAACTTGTTAGTTGATTTTCCGAACAATAAAGATCTTTAAGTGCAGTGTTTTTACTTATATCCAGACTTGTTAATTGATTTTTCGAACACCCAAGTTGTTGAAGTGCCGGGTTGTTACTTAGGTCCAGGTTTGTCAGTTGATTTGTCCAACACTCAAGTTTTTGAAGTGCCGGGTTGTTACTTAGGTCCAGGTTTGTCAGTTGATTATGATTACAATCAAGTTTTTGAAGTGCCGAGTTCTTACTTATATCCAGACTTGTTAGTTTATTATTATCACACTCAAGTTTTTGAAGTGCCGAGTTGTTACTTATATCCAGACTTGTTAGTTTATTTAAACCACACCTAAGTTCTTGAAGTGCCGGGTTCTTGCTTACATCCAAACTTGTTAGTTTATTACTATAACAATGAAGTGTTTGAAGTGCCGGGTTTTTACTTACGTCCAGGTTTGTCAGTTTGTTAGCTTCACAATAAAGATATTCAAGTGCCGAGTTGTTACTTACGTCCAGGTTTGTCAGAAAGTTAGCATCACAATGAAGTGTTTGAAGTGCCGGGCTGTTGCTTACGTCCAGGTTTTTTAGTCTATTATTACCACAATTAAGATATTTAAGTGCCGGGTTGTTACTTACGTCCAGGTTTGTCAGTTGGGTAGCTCCACAATAAAGATATTCAAGTGCCGGGTTGTTACTTACGTCCAGGT
>NZ_LR588422.1 GCF_901447155.2 Peptoniphilus catoniae | reverse complement strand
AAAAGGCAGCAAGAACCAAGATAATTAAATAGTGTAAGAAATCATAAGCAAAGAAGCTTAGCGGAAAAAGTCAGTAAAAAGAACTGAAGCTAAGGACAAATTACAATCGAGAGTTTGATCCTGGCTCAGGACGAACGCTGGCGGCGTGCCTAACACATGCAAGTCGAGCGATGAAACCTTAACAGACCCCTTCGGGGGAAAGACTAGGTGGATTAGCGGCGGACGGGTGAGTAACACGTGAGCAACCTACCTTTGACATGGGGATAGCCTCGGGAAACCGTGATTAATACCCAATAACATCCCTTCTTCACAAGAAGAAGAGATCAAAGAGAACTCGGTCAAAGATGGGCTCGCGTCTGATTAGCCAGTTGGTAGGGTAAAAGCCTACCAAAGCAACGATCAGTAGCCGGCCTGAGAGGGTGAACGGCCACATTGGAACTGAGAAACGGTCCAAACTCCTACGGGAGGCAGCAGTGGGGAATATTGCACAATGGGGGGAACCCTGATGCAGCGACGCCGCGTGAGCGAAGAAGGTTTTCGAATCGTAAAGCTCTGTCCTATGGGAAGATAATGACGGTACCATAGGAGGAAGCCCCGGCTAACTACGTGCCAGCAGCCGCGGTAATACGTAGGGGGCGAGCGTTGTCCGGAATCACTGGGCGTAAAGGGTTCGCAGGCGGATAAGCAAGTCAAAAGTAAAAGGCATAGGCTCAACCTATGTAAGCAGTTGAAACTGTTTATCTTGAGATGTGGAGAAGTAAGTGGAATTACTAGTGTAGCGGTGAAATGCGTAGATATTAGTAGGAATACCAGTAGCGAAGGCGACTTACCGGCCACACACTGACGCTGAGGAACGAAAGCGTGGGTAGCAAACAGGATTAGATACCCTGGTAGTCCACGCCGTAAACGATGAGTGCTAGGTGTCGGGAGTAATCTCGGTGCCGCAGTAAACACATTAAGCACTCCGCCTGGGGAGTACGTGCGCAAGCATGAAACTCAAAGGAATTGACGGGGACCCGCACAAGCAGCGGAGCATGTGGTTTAATTCGAAGCAACGCGAAGAACCTTACCAGGGCTTGACATACTGAGGGAGGATGTAGAGATACATTCGCCTCTTCGGAGGCCTCAATACAGGTGGTGCATGGTTGTCGTCAGCTCGTGTCGTGAGATGTTGGGTTAAGTCCCGCAACGAGCGCAACCCTTACCTTTAGTTGCCAGCAAGTAAAGTTGGGAACTCTAAAGGGACTGCCGATGATAAATCGGAGGAAGGTGGGGATGACGTCAAATCATCATGCCCTATATGCCCTGGGCTACACACGTGCTACAATGGTCGGAACAAAGAGCAGCGACGATGCAAATCCAAGCCAATCTCAAAAAGCCGATCCCAGTTCGGATTGATCTCTGCAACCCGAGATCATGAAGCCGGAGTTGCTAGTAATCGCAGATCAGAATGCTGCGGTGAATGCGTTCCCGGGTCTTGTACACACCGCCCGTCACACCATGGGAGTTATCAATACCCGAAGCCTGTGAGCCAACTATGCAAATAGGAGCAGCAGTCGAAGGTAGGGAAAATGACTGGGGTGAAGTCGTAACAAGGTAGCCGTATCGGAAGGTGCGGCTGGATCACCTCCTTTCTAAGGAAGAAAGCCGAAATGAGAAATCAAAGAGGCAAAAGAAGACTTATAGACTTCTTACACTATATTAATTATATATATGGGGGTGTAGCTCAGTTGGGAGAGCGCCTGCCTTGCAAGCAGGAGGCCAGGAGTTCGACTCTCCTCATCTCCACCAAGCCTAAAAATAGGCAAAAAAGACTAGAAAACTAGTCAAAGAACCATGACAACTACAAATCAAAGAAAAGAGAATTAGTCAATTCGAGAAAATCTCAAAGAAAAAGAAAAGAAGAAAAGACAATTCACTGGAAAAAGAACAAAGGTCAAGAAAAAAAGAGCATTAGGCGGATGCCTAGGCACCAAGAGGCGAAGAAGGACGTGACAAGCTGCGAAAAGCTGTGGGTAGGAGCAAATATCCATTAAACCACAGATTTCCCAATGGGGCAACCCACCTCACAAAAGAGGTATCTTTAGGCCAATACATAACCTAAAGAAGCGAACCGGGTGAACTGAAACATCTAAGTAACCCGAGGAAAAGAAAGAAAACTCGATATCCCAAGTAGCGGCGAGCGAACAGGACAGAGCCCAACCGTGCAAAAAGAAACAATAGCCAGTCAAAAGATCTGGAAAGATCCACCAAAGAAGGTAACAGTCCCGTAGACGAAGGCGAAGATATCCAGCACAAGAGAGTACCACAGAGCACGAGAAACTCGGTGGGAAGACAGGGGGACCACCCCCTAAGGCTAAACACTCCTTGGTGACCGATAGCGAACAAGTACCGTGAGGGAAAGGTGAAAAGAACCCCGAGAGGGGAGTGAAAAAGAATCTGAAACCTAATGTTTACAAGCAGCGAAAATGGTCAAGAACCATAATCGCGTACTTTTTGTAGAACGGGCCAGCGAGTTATGATAACAAGCAAGATTAAGCATTAAAGATGCGAAGTCGTAGCGAAAGCAAGTCTAAATAGGGCGAAAGTTAGTTACCATAGACCCGAAACCGTGTGATCTATCCATGGGCAGAATGAAGTTGAAGTAAAATTCAATGGAGGTTCGAACCGGGTAGCGTTTAAAAGCTATCGGATGACCTGTGGATAGGGGTGAAAAGCCAAACGAACACGGAGATAGCTGGTTCTCCTCGAAATAGCTTTAGGGCTAGCCTTTAGTGACCAATGATGAGGGGGTAGAGCACTGAATAGTAGCGGGGGCAATACGCTTACCAATACCTATCAAACTCCAAATACCAAATCAAGCACTAAGGAGTCAGACAATGTGGGATGAGCTTCATTGTCAAAAGGGAAAAAGCCCAGACCACCAGCTAAGGTCCCAAAATAATAGTTAAGTGGGAAAGGATGTGAAATTACTCAGACAACCAGGATGTTGGCTTAGAAGCAGCCATACATTCAAAGAGTGCGTAATAGCTCACTGGTCAAGTGATTTTGCGCCGAAGATAACCGGGGCTAAACTATATACCGAAGCTGTGGATCGGAAACGATGGTAGAGGAGCAATGTATGGAAGAAGAAGCATAAGGTGCAAGCCAATGTAGATACCATACAAGAGAGAATGCTGGCATGAGTAGCGAGAGGTGAGTGAGAATCTCACCCGTCGAAAACCTAAGGATTCCTGAGCAAGGCTCGTCCCCTCAGGGTAAGTCGGGACCTAAGGCGAGGCTGAAAAGCGTAGTCGATGGACAACAGGTGGAAAATCCTGTACCGATATCAAGCGATAAAAAGCACGTGGTGACGCAGGAGGATACGATGAGCGCCCAGTTGGTGAGGCGCGTAAGCACAAAGGTGGGAAACAGAGGCAAATCCCTGATTCCATAAACACTAAAGTGTGATACCGATCGAAAACAAGTAGAGAAGCATAATACTCCACACTGCCAAGAAAACCCACTAGCAAGCAAGATATCGCCCGTACCGCAAACCGACACAGGTAGGAAAGGAGAGAATCCTAAGACGAGCGGAAGAACCTTTGTTAAGGAACTCGGCAAAATGACCCCGTAAGTTAGCGAGAAGGGGAGCCATGAAAATGGCCGCAGTAAAAAGGCCCAAGCGACTGTTTACCAAAAACACAAGTTTCTGCAAAGTCGAAAGACGAAGTATAGGAGCTGACACCTGCCCGGTGCTGGAAGGTTAAGGGAAAAAGTAAGGAAGTAGGATACGAACCCGAAGCTTAGAACCGAAGCCCCAGTAAACGGCGGCCGTAACTATAACGGTCCTAAGGTAGCGAAATTCCTTGTCGGGTAAGTTCCGACCCGCACGAAAGGTGTAACGATTTGGGCACTGTCTCAACAAAGGATCCGGTGAAATTGAAGTAGCGGTAAAGATGCCGCTTACCCACGACAGGACGGAAAGACCCCGTGGAGCTTTACTGTAGGTTGACATTGGATTTTGAGGTTAAATGTACAGGATAGGTGGGAGACGAAGAAACTAGTACGCCAGTATTAGCAGAGTCGTCCTTGGGATACCACTCCTTTAACCTTAGAATTCTAACCGGCCCCCTTGAAACAGGGGGAGGGACACTGTCAGTCGGGCAGTTTGACTGGGGCGGTCGCCTCCAAAAGAGTAACGGAGGCGTTCAAAGGTTCCCTCAGCACGGACGGAAATCGTGCAAAGAGTACAAAGGCAGAAGGGAGCTTAACTGCGAGACCAACAAGTCGAGCAGATAGGAAACTAGGACTTAGTGATCCGGTGGTACCGAGTGGAAGGGCCATCGCTCAACGGATAAAAGCTACCCCGGGGATAACAGGCTTATCTCCCCCAAGAGTCCACATCGACGGGGAGGTTTGGCACCTCGATGTCGGCTCGTCTCATCCTGGGGCTGAAGTAGGTCCCAAGGGTTGGGCTGTTCGCCCATTAAAGAGGCACGCGAGCTGGGTTCAGAACGTCGTGAGACAGTTCGGTCCCTATCCGTCGTGGGCGCAGGAAATTTGAGAGGAACTATCCTTAGTACGAGAGGACCGGGATGGACAAACCTCTGGTGCATCAGTTGTCATGCCAATGGCACAGCTGAGTAGCTAAGTTTGGAAGAGATAAGAGCTGAAGGCATCTAAGCACGAAGCTTCCCTCGAGATGAGATTTCCCCAATAAGATAAGACCCCTTGAAGAAAACGAGGTAGATAGGCTCAAGGTGTAAGAGTAGCAATACTTTAAGCTAAAGAGTACTAATAAGGTCGAAGACTTGACCAAGGAAAGAAAAGATTTGTAGTTGGATCCGGTAAAGATAGCATGAGGGAGACACCTGTACCCATACCGAACACAGAAGTTAAGCCTCAGAGCGCCGATGGTACTCGGTTGGAGACGACCCGGGAGAGTAGGTAAGGCCGGAT
>NZ_LR588421.1 GCF_901447155.2 Peptoniphilus catoniae | reverse complement strand
CAAGAGTAAAAAGAAATAAAAAATAAAATTGACGATACAGAAGAAAGACTAAGGCAACTAAAAAATCAAGAAAAAAAGATATTAAAACAAGACATAGTGAAAAGAAGAAAAGAAAGAACTCATAGGCCAATAAAAAAAGAAAATTATAATATACAAGGCAACATAAGAAAGAGAAATTAAAAATATTCTCAATCTTAAAAATATTCCATTCTTTAAAAAAAACTGGGAAATTGATTTAAATTTTCAATTTCCTATGTTATAATAATTAAGAAAATGATAATCAAATTCAAATAGTAATTTATTTTAATAAAATTAAAACTAGAAACGACTGGTTAAATGCTTAGCTTAATAATGGCGCCCTTAAATGTTAATTATAAGATTTTAAGGATTAAGTCTTTAGGAGATAGTAATGTAACTGAGTCCCACCTGGCAAGTCTTGGTTTTGTCAAAGATGCAGTTATAAAGGTTGTTAATGAGAATGATGGTAATTTAATTGTTTCAATTAAGGATTCCAGAGTTGCAATCGGAAAAGATATAGCAAAAAAAATATTATTAGAGGAGATGTAAGACTTGCAAACTTTAAGAGATGCAGTTGTAGGAAAATACTACATCGTAAAAAAATCAATGGTTCTGGTCCTTTGAAAAGAAGGATAATGGACATGGGAATTACAAAAAATTCAGAAATTTACATAAGGAAGGTGGCGCCACTTGGCGACCCTGTGCAAATTAATATTAGACATTATGAACTTAGCATTAGAAAAGCAGATGCTGAATTAATTGCAATTGAAGAAATAGAAAAGAAGGATGACTAAGATGGCTATTACTATTGCACTTGCCGGCAACCCCAATAGTGGTAAGTCAACACTTTTTAACGGCCTCACTGGTTCCAACCAATATGTTGGTAACTGGCCAGGGGTAACTGTTGAAAAAAAGACTGGTAAGTATAAAAAAAATAAACACGTTTTTATATTACAATGTTATTAATAAAGATAAGTAGAAAGGATGATTAAAATGAGTAGAAAGAAGATTTTAGGATATATATCTGCTATTATAGGTTTTTTGTTAGTGCTTGCACCAAAATTTATAACACCCGTTTGTCCTCCTATGGAAAATGGGATGTTCATGAAATGCCATTGGATGGGAAATATGACTATAGGTATTGGCGCAGTCATTTTAGTATTAGCAATTATTCTTATTGTAGTTAAAGATTCAAAAATATCTTTAGGATTATCTATTTCAAATATAGCAATTGGTATTTTAGAGATACTAAACGCTCATGTGCTTATTGGTGGATGCATGAAAGCCGATATGGCTTGCAGAGCAAAAACCATTCCATTTTGCACATTGTTGTCAGGCATATTGGTTTTAGTTAATATTTATTATTTTATGAAAGAAAGACATTCATAATGGAATCAATAATTAAAACTGAAAATTTAAGCAAGAGTTTTAAGAGAGGTTCTAATACACTTTTTGCAGTTAAAAATGTAAACTTTACCTTGAATGAGGGAGATTTTGTCAATATAATTGGCAGAAGTGGTTCAGGGAAGTCAACTTTTTTAAATCTTTTGTCTGGTTTATTAAAACCGACTGAAGGTAAAATTTTTGCTAAGGGCAAAGATATGAGTGATTTTTCTGATAGAGAAATTAGCAAATATAGGAATGAAATCATAGGTTTTGTGCCACAAAGTCTAGGAACACTTCCAAATTTAAATGTTTTAGAGAATGTGTCTCTTCCTTATTATCTATTTAAAAGAGATGAATCTGCTTATGAAAAAGCAGCTATGCTCCTTGATTTGATGGGAATTTTGCATCTGAAGGATGATTTTGCTAAAAATTTATCTGGAGGAGAGCTAAAAAGAGTGCTGATAGCCAGATCTATGATTAATTCGCCGGAGCTTTTGATTTTAGATGAGCCTACAAGTGATTTGGATAAAAATACTACTATGGAGATAATGGATTTATTAAAAAAAATAAATTCTAAAGGTACTGCACTTATTATAGTTACTCATGAGCTTGATATTTTAAAATATGGCAATACACTTTGCCAAATGGAAGATGGAAGTTTAATAAAAAAAGAGGGATAGAGATGAATTTATTAAAGAAAAGGACTAGCGTTTTTTTTGCAATGATGGTAATCATGATTAGCCTCACTTTTACGCCTGCTTTTGCAGCAGAAACTAAGTATACTAATTGGGTTGAAGTCGCTGATGCTATGTCAGAACATTTAGAAAAAGCTGTGGAGGTTTACAAGCCTGGAGATAAGGATGCTAAAAAAGCAGCCACAGATGCAATTAACGTAGCTTACTTTAAATTCTATGAAAAAATTGGATTTGAAAAAACAACGATGTCTGCAATTTCAGGACAAAGAGGTTCAATGGTTGAACATCAATTTTACAGAGCAAAAAATTCTATCAAAGAAGATGCAGACCCAAAAGAAGTTAAAGATGAAATTGATGCACTTATAACTTATCTTCATGAAGATGCACATACTCTCGATGGAACCTCTGGAGATTCTAAATCCAGCGATCAAAGCCAAGAAGGTGCAGATAGCCTTTCAACAGGTCAATTGATGGGAGAGTTGCTAAAAAGATTTGGTACATTTTTTACAGTTCTTGGACTTACACTTCGTGAAGGACTTGAAGCCATTTTGGTTGTAGCTGCCATTGCTGCATATTTAACAAAGACTAATAATAGAATTTATTTAAAAGGTGTATATATTGGAGCCTTGCTAGGTATTGTTTTTTCAGCGGTCCTAGCTGGAGTATTTAATATCATCGCCAATACAGTGGGAGAAGTTGAGTCTGGAATGGGACAAGAAATATTCGAAGGAATTGCGATGTTTCTTGCCGTTATCGTATTATTTTATGTATCTAATTGGATGCTTTCTAAATCTGAAGTTGAAGTTTGGAATAGATACATTAAAAATAAAGTTGAACAATCTGTTTCCAAGGGTAATTATTTTGCCTTATCTTTCACTTCATTCTTAGCAGTAGCAAGAGAAGGTGCAGAACTTATTTTGTTCTTCCAAGGTATGAGAACAAGCATTTCTGAAAATCTAATGCATATGTGGATTGGACTTTTAGTTGCTGCCATAATACTTGCAATTGTATATTATTTAATTGCTAAAGTTTCTGTAAGGCTACCATTAAAACCATTCTTTACATTTACTTCTTGTCTAATGTTTATACTTTGCTTGTCTTTCTTAGGAAAGGGAGTTGGAGAATTACAAGAAGCGGATGTAATTGGCAGAACTATAGTTCCTTGGATGAATGGATGGTCTGCTGAAGCTATAGGAATATACGATAGGTATGAAAACCTTATTCCACAAATTATTCTATTAGTAGTAACCATTGTTTCTGTTATATATCAAAATAATAGAAACAAAAAAATTAGAGCTGAGCTTGAAGCCAGCCAAGAAAAAAAATAGGAGGGTATTATGTTTAAAAAGAAAAATTTATTTCTTATTGTTATGACGCTTGTATGTGCATTAATGTTTACAGCTTGTGGTAAAAAAGAAGATACCAATGCTAATAATACAGCTAATACTTCTACTGAAGAAAAAGCACCAGCTGAAGAAAACAAAAAAGAAACAGGAGATGCAAAAGCTGCAGCTCCAGGAGAAGATGCAGGATTTGAAGAATTTCCAATTGGTGATGATCATACTGAAGGACCTCTAGTAATCTCAGGTGTATATTTCCAACCAGTTGATATGGAACCAGCAGGAAACTCAATTCCTAAAGAAGAAGCTGATTGCCATATTGAAGCTGACATTACAGCATCACAAGAAGGTTCAACATTAGGTTATGGTGTTGGTGACTTCGTTCCATGGTTACAAGTAAAAGCTTATTTACAAAAGCAAGGTTCAGACCATGTTCAAGAAGTTGCATTCATGCCAATGAACGCATCTGATGGTCCGCACTATGGTGCAAATATTAAATTTGACGAAGGTGTTGGCGTTTATGATGTAAAATTTGAAGTTACTGCACCAGGTAATGACTACTTACTACACGTAGATAAAGAAACTGGTGTAACAGGTAGATTCTGGACAGAACCACTTGTTGCAGAATGGACTGACTTCGAATGGAATGGACCACAATGGTAAAGTTTTAAAAATTTATAATATTTATAAGGGGAATTCACGTTCCCCTTATATACCGTTATGGGGGTGAAATTATTTTAAAAATTTTTATTAAAGTTATGGAGGCGGGAATAGCCTTTTCTCTAATGATTTCTTTAATGCTTGCCTATTATACAATTAAAGAAAGTAAATATAAAAAGTATGTTGTTATAATTTCTTTAGTTTTAGGGATAATTGCAGCAATTGTTTCAATAATTATAAGAAATATACCTAATTTTATTAATAGGACAGAATTGAATTTCTTGTCTATGGTACCCATAGTTATCTCGGTATTTTTAATATTAATTTTTATGATATTTGAAGATAAGATAAATGCTAAAATTTATGATAATTTCATTTCAGCATCGGTTGTTGTTTATCTTGTAGGAATTTGTTTTTATTATTTACCATATGTATTTAACCAATCAAACAAATTTGTATATTATGGCGAAAGTGCAGTTTCAACAATTGTACTTTTTAGGATTTTAGGATTTGTTTTTGGAATAATAATGATGATTTTATCAGGGCTTGCCATATACAAGTCCTCAGTCAAACTTGAAGGTAAAAACTTAAAGATTATTGTTTTTTTGAGCTTGATATGCTCGGGTATCAGCCAATTTAATATCATAATTCAAAGGTTTTATTCTAAAGGGATTATTCCTAGAAATGTTAACTTTTTTAGAGTTATTGCATTTATAGCTAATCACGAAAATGTGTTTTTATTTGCAACAATGTTAATTATGATAGCTATTCCAGTAATTTTATATAAGCAAAATATTAAAGTTAATGAAGATTATAGCAATAGGGCTCAGTTAAGAAAAATAAAGTATAGAATGAAGAATAAAAGACATTGGGCAATTTTTTTCCTTGTCGTTCTGTTTATTAATACTTTTTCATTAACGGTTGGAAAGGCATATGCTAATAAGGAACAGGCCCTTTCACCACCTGAAGATTATCAAACTGAAAATGGAATGATTGTTATTCCTTTAAGTAGCTTAGAGGATATGCATTTGCACAGATATTTGTATAAGGCAAAGGATGGTGCACAAATGAGATTTTTCTGCATTAAAAAATCAGAAGGTTCCTATGGAGTTGTACTTGATGCCTGCGAGATATGTGGTCCATCTGGATATTTTGAAAGAGGCGATGATGTTATTTGTAAGTTGTGCGACGTTGTAATGAATAGGGGTACAATAGGTTTTAAGGGTGGATGTAACCCGATACCTTTCCCATACATTGTCCATGATAAAAAGATAAAGATTGAGCCAAAAGACCTTGACGCATTGTCTTATGTATTTAAGTAGGAGGGCTTATGTTTTGGAGAATAGTTAAAGGAGCACTTTTTAGACAAAAAGGAAAGATGGCTCTTATTGCATTTACAGTTGCCCTTGGAGCTTCTCTTGCCACTTCAATGTTAAATACTATGCTCGGTGTTGGAGATAAAGTTAATCAAGAATTAAAGACGTATGGAGCAAATATTAATGTATTGCCTAAGGAAGCTTCCCTTCTTGATGATTTGTATGGCATGCAAGAAAAAGAGGGGCAGGTTCAAAAATATTTAAAGGAATCAGAACTTCCTAATATTAAAACTATTTTTTGGGCTTACAATATTGTAGACTATACGCCATATCTTAACACTTGGGTTTCTTGTAATAATGATTCTAAACATACTAAGATGGTAGGAACATGGTTTAATAATCATATGGATTTGCCTACTGGAGAATCAGTTGATACTGGTATGATTAGACTTAAAAATTGGTGGGAAGTTCAAGGTGAGTGGTTATCAGAAAATGATAGCGATTCAGTTATGCTTGGAAAGATTTTTGCAGATAGAAATGGATTTAAAGTTGGTGATGAAATCCAACTAAAAAGTAATAATTTAGACAAAAAATTAAAAGTTAAGGGTATTTTCTCATCAGGTTCTGATGAAGATGCATTTATATATTCTACTTTAAAAACAGCACAAGAATTTGCTGGAGTTACTGGAGTTGTAAATAAAGTTGAAGTATCAGCTCTTACTACACCAGACAATGACTTAGCAAGAAAGGCTGCCAAAAACCCACTATCTTTAACTATTAAGGAATGGGAAGTATGGTATTGTACAGCTTATGTTTCTGCTATTTGTTATCAAATAACAGAAGTAATGACTGATTCTGTAGCTAAGCCAATTCGTCAAGTTGCAGAAAGTGAAGGAGATATTTTAAATAAGACTACTCTTCTTATGGTTTTAATTACAGTATTAACTTTGATTGGTTCAGGACTTGGTATTTCTAATCTTATTACAGCATCTGTAATGGAAAGATCAAATGAAATTGGACTTCAAAAAGCTATAGGAGCGTCAAATGGAAGGATAATTGGTATAATTCTTGTGGAAATAATTTTGACAGCGATATTTGGAACAGTTATAGGTTACGGGGTTGGTCTGCTACTTACTCAGATTATTGGTCTAACAGTTTTCGGCTCAGCAATAGCTCCAACAGCTATGGTAGTTCCTATTGTAGCAATCCTTATTATTCTTGTTACAATATTGGGTTCAATACCAGCTATAAGATACCTCTTGAATTTAAATCCAACGGAGGTACTACATGGCAGGTAAACAAAGTAAAAATAAATTTTATTTAAAAATGATAATGACTTCCTTGGCAAGAAGACGTGCAAGAATGTTAACAGCACTACTTGCTATAGCTATGGGAGCAACAATTCTTTCAGGGCTTGTTACTATTTACTATGATATTCCTAGACAAATGGGTAAGGAATTTAGGTCTTATGGTGCAAACATGTTGGTAATTCCCACTAACCCTGATAAAAAAATTACCAATGAACAGTTAGATGAAATTAAATCGTTAATTCCATCAGGAAAGCTTGTCGGTCAGGCACCCTATATTTATACAAATGCAAAAATTAATGAACAACCTTATATGCTTGCAGGTACAGATTTAAAGGGAGCGAAAGAAAATTCTCCATACTGGCTTATTGATGGTTCATGGCCTGGAAAATCTAGAGAAGTTTTAATAGGTAATGAAGTTTCAAAGGCTTTGGAATTAAAAGAGGGAGATAAAATTATTATAAATACTCCCAAAGTTAATGGGGAAGGTTCTATAGATACTAATTTTGTTGTTTCAGGAGTTGTAACAACAGGTGGTAAAGAAGAAGAACTTATTTTTATGAGTATTGATGATATTTCACAGCTTGTTAAAGACAAAAATTTTGATGTCGTAGAATATTCAATAGAAGCTGAACAAAATGAACTTTCAAAAATAGTATCAAATATTTCACAAAAGGATGGATCTCTAACTCCACAAATGGTAAAAAGAGTTACCGCCTCACAAGATATAGTTTTGAACAAATTACAAGCTCTTGTCTTCATTGTAACGATAATAGTATTATTCATAATGATGATATGTGTATCCACAACAATGATGGCTGTTGTAACTGAAAGGCGTAAAGAAATAGGTCTTAAGAAAGCTTTGGGCGCCACAAATTCCTCAGTAATTGTTGACTTTTTAGGTGAAGGAGCATTTTTGGGAGTTTTTGGTGGACTTTTAGGTGTTGCATTAGGATATATATTTGCCAATAGAGTAAGTATTTCGGTATTTGCTAGAAAGGTAAGTTTCTTGCCTCTTTTAGTACCTATGACAATTATTGTCTGTATAGTAATAACTATAGTTGCATCTTTAATACCAGTATCTAAAACTGTTGATATTGATCCAGCTTTAGTGCTTCGCGGAGAATAGAAAGGAATTTTATGGATATATTAAAACTCGTAGATGTTTCAAAAATTTATGGTGAACTTAAAGCCCTTGACAAAATCAATTTAAGTGTAGAAAAGGGCGAATGGATTTCTATAATGGGTCCATCAGGTTCTGGTAAAACAACAATGATGAATATTATTGGTGCCATGGATAAACCTTCATTTGGCGAAGTTATTTTGGATGGTGAAGATATAGCAAAAAAATCACCTAAGGAATTAACGGTTATTAGAAGGGATAAGATAGGACTTATTTTCCAACAATTTCATTTAGTTAATTATTTAAGTGCTTTGGAAAATGTAATGATGTCACAATATTATCATTCTATGCCAGATGCACAAGAAGCAATGGAAGCTTTGGCTGCAGTAGGTCTTGCTGAAAGAGCCAAGCACTTACCCAACCAATTATCAGGTGGGGAACAACAAAGAGTATGCATTGCTAGAGCTCTTATTAATCATCCTACAATACTTTTAGCCGATGAACCTACAGGAAATTTGGATGAAAAGAATGAATATATAGTTCTTGACATATTTGAAAAACTTCACAATGCAGGATCAACAATTATTGTTGTAACTCACGACCCTGAAGTCGGTGAAGAATCTGAAAGAATGATAACTCTTGAACATGGTAAAATTACAAAAGAAGAAAAAATGAAAAGAAAAAGACCAGTTCTTGATTCTGTAAAAAAAGATGAAAAGCTTAAGGAGTTTATATGAGAAAAATTTTAAATGTATTAATAATTTTTTCTTTGGGGATTGTCCTAGTTGCTTGTGGAGGAGATAAAAAAGAAGAAGCCATAAGTGTAAGCTATAAGGACGGCACATATCAAGGAGAATCTGCCAAGGATGAAAGAGGCGGACTTGTAAAGGTTGATATAACCGTTAAAGACAGCAAGATTGAATCTTGTACAATGCAAAACATTGATGGAGATGGAAAAGAAAAGGATGAATCTTATGGACAAAGTCAAAATGAAGGACTATATAAGATTGCCCAACAAGCTATAAATCTTGCAAAGTCATACCCAGATATATTAGTGGAAAAAGGAAGTCCTGAAGGGGTGGATGCTATTTCAGGGGCAACAGAAACTTACAAGCAATTTATAGAAGCTTGTAATAATGCTCTTGCTGGTGCAAAATAATGAAAGATTTATACACAATTAATTTAGCAAAAAAGAATATAGAAAATAAGAAGACAAGGTCAATTACCTTGATTTTTCTTGTAGGAATTTTAACTTTTATTTTATTCATGTCATCATTTATAATTTTTTCTCTTAAAAATGGCATGAAATCTTTATCCGATAGGATGGGAGCAGACATTATAGTAGTTCCAGAAGGTTATGATTCTAAAATTACAGGTGCAATATTAAGGGGAGAACCTAATACATTTTTTTTTGACAAGGATATATTAAATAGAGTAAAAAAAATACCTGGCGTAGAAAAAGCTTGTGGCCAAGTTTATCTAGCTACACTTTCTGCTGGATGCTGTTCTTTTCCCATTCAAGTTATAGGAATTGACTTTTCTGATGACTTTAGCGTTAAACCTTGGCTTGAAAAACAGATCAAAACTCCAATTAAAGCTGGGCAAGTTGTTGTAGGCGCTAACATTGTGGGGGATATTAATCATAAGGTTAAATTTTTTAATCAAGAATTTGAGATAAGAGGTAGGCTTGCAAAAACTGGCATGGGTTTTGATAATTCAGTTTTTATGACAATAGAAGAAACTCATAGATTAGCCAAGGAATATGAAAAGATAATTAATCATCCAGTGGCAAAAAAAGATGATATATCTTCTATTTTAGTAAAAGTTGAAAAAAACAAAGATCCAAAAACAATTCAAAAACTTATTAAAGAAGAATTTAAAAAAGAAAAAGTGTATCCTTTATTGCCAAAAAAAATAATGACAGAAGTTTCAGATTCAGCAAAAAACATGCTTGTATATGTGTATATATTGATAGCTTTGGTTTGGATACTAGCTTTCTTCATTTTAAGTCTTGTAAATACCTTATCAGTTAAGGAAAGGAAAAGAGAATTTGCAACCATAAGGATATTAGGAGCAACAAAGAAAAAACTCAGTGAAGTAGTTCTTATTGAATCTACGCTAATTAATGGTACAGGTGCAGTCATAGGTTCTGTGGTTTCCTTTGTTTTAAGTATAACTTTCAATAATGCATTTTCATCATTTTTGAATATGCCTTTTTTAAGACCGAATATATTCCTTATGATTTTAATGTTAGTAATAGTAATAATTTTGGGAACATTGTTAGGACCAATATCTTCAATTATTGCTATTAATAAAATGAATAAAGAAGAATTACTATTGATGCAAAGAGATAATGATTAAAATAGGCTATTTGTCAAATTTTGGGGAGACTTGTTAACTCGAGTCTCTCTTTTCATTTAAAAATCAATACTTAAACGCTAATAAAAGATCAAAACTAAAATAACTAAAAAACCATTAAAAATAAACATAGCAAACAAGACTCCTAGGGGTTTTGCTAAATTTTCCCATTTTCTTATCCCTACTTACAAGCAATATGGTTTTAGTACTAAAAATACTCCTGAAAAAGAAATAGCTAAATTGACCAATACCGGAAAGATCACCCCTAATTTTTTTGAAATTATAAAACTAAAAGGGATTTGCCACATGGTTGTAACAAACACGACTATAATCCCTAAAAATATTGAAGCAATACTTAATTGCTTAATTTGATTAATTCCAAACAAACTAAAAATAAATGGTATACAAACCACAGCAACACTTAATAGAAAACAGGAAAGAAGAGCATATCCTAATACAACCAAAAGTTTAGAGCTCCATATTTTTCCTTGAGAAACTGGTAGACAACGGATTGCACGAAGTCCGTGCTTTCCGTTATCTATATTAACAGCTGTTGCACTGATTAATGCGAATGTGGCAGGTAAAAAAACTACATAGTACCAGTTGAATAAATTCAAGGAAAAATAACCTTGTTGAACAATAACCATTAGTGCTAAGCAAAGAGGACTAGCAATAGCAATTCTTCTTGTTGCAGTTCTTTTTGTTTTCAAGAACTCGGCCATTAATATAGTTGAATTACTCATTGAAACCTCCTTGCTGATTACTAACAACTTTCATAAAAAGTTGCTCCAAATCCATTTTTGAATCAAATGCACCTTGATAACCTAAATGTCCTGATGCAATGATTCCAATATGATCTGCAATATGTTCGACTTCAGATAAAATATGAGAAGACAGAATTACAGTAGTTCCTTGTTGTGAAAAACCTCTAATAAGTTCTCTCAATTCCTTTATTGCAATGGGATCAAGACCATTAGTTGGTTCATCTAGAATTAAAAGTTTTGGATTACTAAGTAAAGCCAAAGCAATTCCTAATCTCTGCTTCATTCCCATTGAAAATTGTCCAGTACGTTTTTTACCTGTATTAGTAAGACCTACAATTTGTAAAACTTCTTGAATTCGCTCTTCTTCAATCCCTAAAGCTATTGATTGTACACGACAATTTTCATAGGCAGTTAAGTTTGGATATAGTGGTGCATTTTCAATCAATGCACCAATTTCAGAGAGATTTGAACGATTCCAAGGATTATTATTGAATATGATGTCACCAGATGTAGGTGTAATCATACCGCAAATCATCTTGAGAAGAGTAGACTTTCCAGCTCCGTTTGGTCCCAATAATCCATAAATTTTTCCTCTTGGAACATTGATATTAACGCAGTCCACCGCTTTTTGTTTCCCGAACTGCTTTGATAGATTTCTAGTTTGTAATATAAAATCATCCATAGTATATTTCCTCCTTATCATTTCTTTACATATGTAATTTTAGGAGAAAAAAATAAGGAAATTATAAGGATTTAAGAATTTCCATAGTAGGTAGTAAGTGAGTCTTTTATATTAAGACATGAAATAAAAAAGAAGGAAACATGGTATAATATATATGATAATACGTATCAATTTAGTGTCCTGAGGAGGAAATGTTTAAATTGGAAAACGCCTTATGAAGTATATCATTCAACTGAGTTGCACTTAGATTATAAATTCAAGGCATAAAAATTCCTCCTGATTAGTTTTTACTTACCCTATCAGGAGGTTTCTATACACAAAAATTTACACAGTCTCGAAAGTAGGGAGACTACCTTTCCACCTCCTTCCCATAATAATTTTCATAGTTTTTCCTATACTGAACAAGTTCAGAAAATTGTTCTTTATTCAAAGAATACTCTTGCATAAGGGTGTTCTTTTTTTCTTGCAATTCATCAAGTTTGGATAGTATTTCTTTTGTATTTGGTAGTTTTTTATAGTTTTCCAAGATTTCTTTAGCGGCTATTTTATAGACGGAAAGTTCACTATAATATTCTTCTGCACAATGCTTTGAAGGAATTGAAAGTAGCTTATCGAAATGAATCTCCGAAGAAAAAAGCCATGACAATAGAAGAACAGGTACTATTTGAAGAATATTTATCTAATAGTGATGAATATAAAAAATGGTATCCAATATTCATTGTTATGCTTTGGACAGGTATGAGAGTTGGAGAAGTTACAGGATTGCAATGGGACGATCTAGATTTTAATAATGGTCTTATAAGTGTAAATAGGACTTTGGTATATTATAGTAAAGGTAAAGGATTAAACAATAGATATGCTATTAATACACCGAAGACAGCATCAGGTAAGCGAAGTATTCCTATGGTTCAAAAAGTAAAAGATGCTTTTCTTATGGAAAGAGAGTTACAAAAGACTTTTGGAATCGAATGTTGTGATTCAATCGATGGATTTAAAGACTTTGTATTTTTAAATAGATTCGGAAAGGTTCACAATAATGGAACACTTAATAAAGCTTTAAGAAGAATTGTTAGAGATTGCA
>NZ_LR588420.1 GCF_901447155.2 Peptoniphilus catoniae | reverse complement strand
CAAGAGTAAAAAGAAATAAAAAATAAAATTGACGATACAGAAGAAAGACTAAGGCAACTAAAAAATCAAGAAAAAAAGATATTAAAACAAGACATAGTGAAAAGAAGAAAAGAAAGAACTCATAGGCTAATAACAAGAGGAGCAATCTTAGAAAGTCTTATAGAAAATGCAGAAGAACTAACAGATGAAAAAATAAAAATCCTACCAGAAGAAGCAACAAAGACAAAAGAATTTAAAGAAACACTTAGAGTAATGAGAAAAAATGTAAAAATATTAGTATAGATATTATGTAATGACAAAATTAAAAAAAGGTAACAAAAAAATATGAAAAGTATTGACATTCAAACGAAATTATGTTAACTATAGTTAACCAAAGAAAAGTGATATAATGGAAAATAGAATCGAGAAATACCGTAAACCTTTAGGTTTATCGCAACATAGACTTGGGAAAAAGTAGGTATATCAAGGACGAGTATAAACAAAATAGAAACTGGGAAAACAATTCCGAGTCTTAAAACTGCTAACGATATAGCAAATGCTTTAGGGGTTTGTATGTATCAGATTTTTGATTTGGATGGAGAAGAAACATATAAATGTCATAGTCGTAATTGTTGTTAGGAATTATATGACTATATTTAGTAAAATGGGGGTGGTGTTAATGAATTACAAAAATCCTCAGAGGTATAGGAACGGTGATGGTTTTGCTTAAAATCGTGTTTATCGATTAAATTGTAGGAGGTTAATATGAATTATGCTAAGCGTATTGTTTATGCAGTTTTGATTGGGATCTTCTGTTTAGGAATTGTCGGGTGCTCTGGTTGTAGTAATCATGACATCAGGTACAACAAAGAACAGCTTGAAACAATGAAA
Organism: Peptoniphilus catoniae; assembly: GCF_901447155.2. GTDB lineage: Bacteria > Bacillota > Clostridia > Tissierellales > Peptoniphilaceae > Peptoniphilus_E > Peptoniphilus_E catoniae. Next base: position 47,965 of record NZ_LR588420.1, on the reverse strand, counting down.
GCTGAAGATTTGTTTAAGGTATTTAAGGAAAATGGTTTAAAAGTAGATAGCCATTTGAAAGAAGTACTTACAGAAAAAGAATTGGCAAAGTATGTTAAAGAAGATTTTGATCTCCTTATCCAAGGATCAACTTCAAGAAGTGATGAAGGGTATGCGAAACTTGCAAAGGAGATAAAGGAAATTTATGAAAAAATTATTAATCAATAATTTTTTATATATAACAAATTTTGGAGTATTATCAGTCGGTTCTGGTAAGACTGTTACTGTAGGGACTTGGGGAAATAAAGACGAACATACAGGGTTATGGTATAATCTTGAGGGGTATTTCCAAAATAGTTCCAATGCATACGATAATGCTGTATCATTTAGGGTAGATTTATCTTCTAACTTATTGAGTACAGTTTCACAAAATATAAAGAATAATGATTCATGGACTGTGTGATCAAATTGTTCAACGTTTGCAACAAAAGTATGGAATTCAGTTTGTTCTACAACAGTTAGTGCAGGTGTGCCAAATACTCCAACAGCTACAATGCAAAGTATAAAATCTTATAGCAATTTGTATTCTACTGGGGTAGGTATTCCATATTTTGAGACCGTATATTATGGAAATCCCCCTGTAGCAAGTTCAGTTTATTAAGGAGGAGGATGCTATATGAAGTTAAAAGTTGTAGCAAAAGTTTTCGGTTCTTTAATTCCTGCTATGATCGGGACATATTTGTTAGTTAAAGATTATATAGCAGCGGCAAATCATCCTGAATGGAGTGTTTCGCCAATGGTAATGTGAATGAAATTTGGCGTATGTTTGATTGTTAGTATCATCCTGCTTCTTGTCGTTTTTAGACAAAATTAGCGGTTTTAGCCGAAGGTAGTGCAATAGTTTTATTGGCGGTTTTGACATATTTAGATGCGGGCTTGACAGCGGGTGAAGCTGCTACCGCGGCAGGTGCAGCCATTGTTGAAGTTACTGCATTAAACCTTGCAATAGATAATTGTCAGAGAGTTTGGAGGCTTTATGTTGCGTAAATGTAGATTAGAAAAGTTCAGAAATACGCTATTGATAATAGCTATATTTACGACGTTTTTGTGCTCATTGTACTTCTTTCTTAGCATAAGAAATTATCCGATAGCAATTTGTTTTATTATTGCGTTTGTTCTTTTGATGATGTTAAGTATTTCCCAACAATGAAACCTATTGGAGAAGAAAAGGAAGAAAGAGAAAGCCGTCAAGAATCCTTTAAAGAAGAGGCTGTTCAAAAGCTTGACCTTTCCAAGGTAAAGGTTGAACCTCTATTTGAAGACTTTGTAGACTTTGATACTTTTTCAAAATCAGATTTTAGAGTTGTAAAAGTTAAATCTTGTGAGGAAGTGCCTAAGTCTAAAAAATTGTTGAAGTTTACCTTAGATGACGGCTCAGGAGAAGACAGAATAATTTTATCAGGTATAAAGAATTTCTACAGTGCAGAGGAGCTTGTTGGAAAAACTTTAGTTGCAATAACAAATTTACCACCGAGAAAAATGATGGGGATTAAATCCTGTGGAATGCTTCTATCAGCAATATGCGAATATAATGGAGAAGAGCTTCTAAACCTAATAATATTGGATAGCAATATTCCAGCGGGATCAAAATTATATTAAAAATAGTTATTAAAAGTAAACTGAGGCTGATTTAAGTTAACCTCAGTTTTTTATTTTAAGACCTAATCCTTTAAGTCTTATAAGCAAAATTTGAAATCAAAGGGTGACTGAAAAATTTAGGTAAATTTATATTGACAATATTTTTAAAGTAACATATAATAAACAAAGCGGTTCAGAAAACGACCGTCTAGAATGGAGAAATACTCAAGAGGCTGAAGAGGCTCCCCTGCTAAGGGAGTAGGGCTCATTTTAGGGTCGCGAGGGTTCAAATCCCTCTTTCTCCGCCAAAATGGTGAGGGCCTTTAGCTCAGTTGGTTAGAGCGCCCGGCTCATAACCGGTAGGTCTGGGGTTCAAGTCCCTGAAGGCCCACCATTACTATGAAGCTATCTTAAGGATAGCTTTTTTGCCCAGATAGCTCAGTCGGTAGAGCAGAGGACTGAAAATCCTCGTGTCGCTGGTTCGATTCCGGCTCTGGGCACCATAAAGAACTTACTTTTGTGGGTTCTTTTTTTATTGGAAAATAGGAAATTTATGCTCATTTTCATAGGGTGAGTTATAAAATATGCTAGAGTATGTAAAATAAAAATTATTTATACTATAAAATTTAAAGATGATAATGCTTTATGAAATTCTTTGACAATTCAAAATATTATAAATTTTTTATAAAATAAAAAGCCACTATTATAGTGGCTTTTGTTATTTATATTCACTTATATCTTCGACAGTTTCTAAAGTACCGATGTAGTTTCCATTATCATAAATTGCTAGATACTTGACTAAAATGTCCCTGTCTTTAATTTTTCTACATACTACTAGACGGTCGCGTTTTTTATTTTTAAAATCTTCTAGTAAGTTCTTTACAATAGGAACTACTTTTGGTGGATGGCATGAAGTAACATCTCTTCCGAGGCAAGATTTTGGTCTTGGGAAAATTTTGTTTTCACCCTCAGAATAGTATCTAACTATGTCATCTTTGTCTATAAATGTTAGTTCCGCATCGATGGTTCTAAAAATTTGAATTGCTTCTTTAGCTGTCAAAGATCCAGTTTCAAAATTTAAACTTGTAGAATTTTCGTTTTTTATTTTTTCTTTTTCTATATAGTCCTTCCATATTGGAATATCGCCAGGAAGATCAAGTCCGTATTCGCTTAGGTCAGCATAAATTTTATTCCACTCATCTTCTGTAAGGTGGTCTTTTAAGATAGGAAATAGGATGTTTTCTTCTTTATAGATCATTTCTTCAACTCTATTTAAAACTTGTTCTAAATCTTTTTCATCATAGCTTTTAGATTTTACAATTTGTGAAAGGGATTTTCTTATTTCATCATCTACTCCCCACATAACATCGCTAGGACCACTTATTTTATATTTTGTTTTTAAAAGTGGATAGATAAGTCCAGCCTTTTTGCCGTAGTGAGAATTTATGGCTAGGAGTTTTTTTATTTCTGGCAACTTATCTTGGCTATTTTTTATATTTTCAACTAGTTTTTTTATTTCTTTATTTTCTAAAGATAAAATATTTAAGGGATGACCAGGCACTTTTTCAAAGTCCTTGCCACTTTGGTCAATAATATCTTGGTCATGAAATAGGGCAGAATGGATATCACAAAGCTTTTGGACTTTTTCAAGTGGAACACCACCAAGTATAAGGGATTGTTCTGCTTCCACAATTTCTTTGGAGGAAACATCCTTAAAGTTTTTTACAAAGTCTTTTCTTACCTCTTCAAGATCTTGCCCCAGACTAAGTCTTTGTATATAAGATTTTAATAGTTCGAGTCTATCATCCTTATTTTTTTCTTTCTTTTCGCTCAAGTTTTCTTCTGAAATATTCTCTTCTTCATTAGAGTTTATTCCTGAGTTAAGGACTTCAAAACCTTCGTCTTCTAATTTTTTTATAATCTTTCCCAAATCTATATTTTTTATAAGAGAACCTTTTTTTAAAGTTACCACTTTTCCGACTGTGGAAAGGGCAATTGGATTTACTATTTCAGTAAAGCCTAAATCCTTTAAAATATTTTTAAGTTCTGGATATTCTTCAACTAAATTTGCAACAGGTAAGTCTAAATTTATTTTTTTCATAGTAACCCCCTAATCTAATTGATATTAGACATCATTTACCGGGCATTAAAATATAAAAATAAATAAAAATTTTATTTTTTTATCATATTAAGAAGATCTATACATACAAAAAAGACTGTAGAAAATATTCCACAGTCTTTTTATCAATATTTTAAAATTTAAAAGATCAATAATTTAATCTCATTCGCTGGCATAGTTATCAAAGTAGCCTTGAATATAAACTACAGGAGTACCCTTATCACCTGAGCCTGATGTAAGGTCTGATAAGGAACCTAACAGGTCGGTAATTCTTCTTGGGGTAGTACCTAGACTTGCTTGCTGGTCTTTCATATCTTTAGATGAAATTTTTTCCTTTAAGATGTTTTCAGCTTCTTTAGTGTCAAGGTTAGCAAGCTCAGTATCTGCAATGTATTTGATTTTAAGCTCGTGAGGTGTACCTACAAGTCCCTTTGTGTGAGCGGGGGATACTACAGGATCAGCAAGCTCCCAAATTTGTCCTACGGGATCTTTAAAGGCTCCGTCGCCGTAAATCATTACCTCTACTTGCTTACCTGAATATTCTATAAGGTTTTTTTGTAGAGCTTCCACAAAGCTGTCTCCATCTCTTGGGAAAAGCTTAACGTAATTTTCTCCAGCCATGTTGCTTCCCAAAACTCCGAACTCTTCATTATAACCGGATCCGTCAACTGATTTTGTTAAAAGGTCATCTAATCCATAAACCAAGTTTGCTCCTGCATCCTTAAGTTCCATTTCTACGAATTTTCTTGTGTGAACTGAGCATACCATTACATCCTTTGTATAGTTAAGAATAGTTGTAGGATCATTTGAAAAATGAACTTCGCAGTTAGGAGATATTTCCTTGTATAGCTTTACGTAATCTATTCCTGTGAATCTATGTTTAACTTCTTCTCCAAATATTCTTCTGTAGTCGGATTCTTCCATAACATCTGAATATGGATTTATTTTATTCTTATATAAAAGGCTTCTGTCCATTAGATGATTTCCGACTTCATCAGATGGGTAGGACAAAAGTAAATGAAGTTTTTTGCCTGTTAGAGCAAAAGCTTTAAGTATAATTGAAAACCTGTTTCTACTAAGTATTGGAAATACCAATCCTATGTCACCTTTAAATTTTGCTTTTATGTCTTCCGCGATTTGTTCAATAGTTGCATAATTGCCTTGGGCTCTTGCTACAAGGGATTCAGTAACAGCTATTACATCCTTGTCACGCATTTTTATGTTTTCAGATTCCAAAGCACTAATAACTGATTGAGTAACAATTTCTACAAGATTGTCACCTTTTTTTACAATGGGAGTTCTAATACCTCTAACTACAGTACCAAAATATCTTTGCATTAATTTCCTCCTAATTTACATAGTCCATTTTCACTTAAAAAGTAATCCAAGGTTTGATCCTCGGTATCATGGACTACAGCTTCCACTAATTGTTTATTAAAACCTATTCCCATTTTAACGGGACTAGAGTTTAAACTTGCAAAAAACTTGTCATAAAAACCTCCACCATAGCCAATTCTATAGCCTGACCTGTCAAAGGCAAGTCCAGGTGTTACGACTAAGTCTATAATGTTAGGGTCAACAAGGTTATAATCCTCTTTATCCGGTTCCAAAATTCCCATATAACTTTCTTTTAAAACATCAAAGGAAGAGAGCTTTGAAACTTCAAGAAGCTTTGTTTGCCTATTTACTATAGGTACGTACATATTTTTATTTTCCTTAAGGGCATACTTAATAATTTTATGAGTATCCACCTCTTTTTTGTAGCTGACGAAGATAAAAATATTTTTGCTGTTTTTATATAGGTCTGATTTAATGAACTCATTAAAAATACCTTCATTAGCTTTTTTCATGTATTGGTCTTTAAGGCTGTCTCTATTTTTAAGCATTAAAGATCTGAACTCTTTTTTATCCATGCAATCACTCCGCTGCTTATTATACTATATTATGTCTTTTCCTAACAGAAAAACTTTAAAAAAATCTTGAAAATACTTTAATAGGGAAACTTTTCATTAAAATGGGAATTTCAAGAGACTTTTACTTAAAGGCTTGTATTTTGTAACTATTTTGTAATATAATATGAATCTGAGTAGAAAGGAAAATTATGATAGAGTTTGAAAATGTATTTAAAGAATATGGAAACAAGGTTATAGCTCTTTCCAATATTAATCTTAAAATCCCTAAGGGAGATTTTGTTTTTTTAGTGGGTCCCAGCGGTGCAGGTAAGTCCACTATGATTAAGCTTCTAATTAGGGAGGAACAAGTTACAAGAGGTAGAATCCTCTTAAATGACACAGATATTACTAAAATTAGAAAGACAAGAATACCTAAACTTAGAAGAGATGTTTCCGTTGTATTTCAAGATTACAGATTACTTGATAAAAAAACAGTTTTTGAAAATATAGCCTATGCCCTTGAAATTCAGGGAGAGAGTAAATCCACTATTAAGAGATCTGTGGCTTATGCTTTGGATCTGGTAAATTTATCTCATAAGGAAGCCTGTTATCCCCATGAGCTTTCAGGGGGAGAAAAGCAAAGGGTTTCTATAGCCAGGGCAATAGTAAATAGAGCCCCTGTTCTTGTATGTGATGAGCCTACAGGAAATTTGGATCAGGAAACTGCTTGGGAAATTATGAAAGCCCTTACTAAGATAAATGAAGAGGGGACGACTATAATTATGGCAACTCATGCCGTTGAAATAGTAAATAAGATACAAAGACACGTTGTGAGTTTATCAAATGGCCAAATTGTAAGCAATGTTGAAAGGGGTGGATACTATGAAGATATTTAGGCAATCCGTAAATGTTTTAAAGGAGAGCATAAAGGGGATCTTCAGAAATTCAGCCATGTCCCTAGCTTCAATAATATCCATTGCTGCTATGCTTACCTTGTTCGGATTTGTATTTATATTGATTCTTGGAATTAATTCTACAGTATATAGACTTGGTAATGAGTTGGACAAGGTAGTTGTTTATCTGGAAGATAATGTATCAGCTGATGATGTTAATAATTTAATGGTTATGATAAGTGGCGATGAGAGAGTAAAGGAAGTTAAATATACTTCCAAGGAAGAGGCTCTTGAAGATTTCAAAAAAAGCTTCGGGGACAGATCTGATATTTTAGCTTCAGTTGAAAAGGATATTATGCCTGCCTCTTTAGTAATAAGCTTGAAGGATCTTTCCTATTCATCACAGGTCGCAAGTATGTTTAAGGATAATAGTGCAGTTTTTAAGGTTAAATACCATTATGATTTAGTTAATAAAATGATTAACCTTGAAAGGGGAGTAAAGTATGTAGGCTACGCCATAGTTGCAGTGTTATTTTTTGTTTCTATACTTATAATTCATAACACAGTTAAAATAGGAGTTTCCAACAGACAAAGGGAAATTAATATAATGAAGTATGTAGGAGCCACTAATGGCTATATAAGAGGACCCTTTTTAATAGAGGGGATAATCTTTGGGGTTATCGGGGCTTTAATAGCCTTTATAATAGTATATAATATCTATAATTTCTGTCATGGAAGAGTTGGAGAAGAAATCAAAAACTATGGAATAAATATTTTAGATCCCAAAAGTATTTTTGACAATTTGTCTTTTATATTTTTATCCATAGGAGTAGGAGTGGGATATATAGGCTCCCTACTTTCGACAAGCAGATTTTTAGATGTTTGAGGTGTTGTATGAAGAATAAATTCATTATTTTTTCTCTTGTGGGTGCTCTTTTAATTCCCACTGTTACAAGTGCCGGAAGTCAACAATTAGAAAAGCAAAAACAAGAGAAAATTAAACAAAAGGACAAGGCATCTCAAGAGATGCAGTTAAAAAAAGAAGAAATAAAAAAGATTCAAAGCAATGTGGATCAAGTTAATTCCGAAATTGATGTTCTTGACCAAAAAATAGGCGGTTTAACCACAAGTATTTCTACTCTTGAAGGTCAAATTAATGAACTTAGGGGAGAAATAGATAGGGTTCAAGAGGAGCTTATAGAGGCTCAAAAAAATCTTGATGAAAAAAAGGAAGTCTTTCAGGAAAGAGTAAGAGCCATGTACATGGAGGGCAAGGCTTCTTATTTGGAAGTAGTCCTTAATTCAAAAAGCATGGAAGAGCTTATTAGAAATAATGAAATAATAGTTTCCATATCAAAATCCGACAAGGAACTGGTAGATTACATAACTGAGCAAGTGGATATAATTGAGTCTAATAAGGCAAAGCTTGAATCGGATAAAAATGACCTTGACATAGCCAAGTCCAGTCTTGAAATTGAAAGGGCTCAGTATGCTAAGGTAAGTGACCAAAAGCGTATTTATATGGAATCTTTAGTTTCAGATAAGGCTGCCTATGAAGCTGAATATGAAAAGGCACAGGCAAACTGGAAAAATCTTGACAGTGAAATTTTAAGACTTCAGAAGGAAATCAAAGAGGCCCAAATAAATGAATCCTCTAAGGGAGGAAATATTTCATCAAAGCCCAGATCCAGTGGAAATTTACCTTGGCCGGTTCCGGGACATACAAGTATATCCTCCTACTATGGCAACAGATTTCACCCTATTCTTAAAACATATAAGTTTCATTCAGGAGTCGACATACCTGCACCGGCAGGCACTCCTGTAGTTGCGGTTAAGTCTGGTGTAGTTATTATGGCTAGATCCATGAGTGGTTATGGAAATGTAGTTATGGTTGATCATGGAGATATAGTTACGGTCTATGCTCACAACAGTTCCTTAAAGGTATCTGTAGGTCAAAAGGTAAATGCAGGAGATGTTGTATCTCTTGTAGGTTCAACAGGTCTTTCAACAGGCCCCCACCTTCACTTTGAAGTGAGAGTAGGCGGAAAAACTGTAGATCCTTTAAATTATATTTAAAAACAATACGCATCGGTTGAGGTGCGTTTTTTGTTATTTATCTCGTATTTTAGAGAATATTTTAAAGAGATTTATTTCTATGGTATAATAGATGGACTAAAAATAATTATTAAGATAAAGAGGTAACTATGAAAAAAAAGATACTTGTCATATTAGGAGTTTTAGCAATTGTTGTAGGAACTAACCTATTTACCGCTGCATCATTAATTTATGGATATAGCAATTCAAACTCAGCGGGTAATGTAAAAATTAAATATTTGGAAGATTTTATTAAACAAAATTACCTATACGATGTAAAAGACGAAGACTTTGAAGTCGGAAAGCTTAAAGGACTTGTAGCTTCTCTTAATGACCCTTATTCAGAATATTACACTAAGGAAGAATATAAAGAGCTTATGGAGTTTACTAAGGGCAAGTTTTTCGGTATAGGAGTTGTGATAACCAAGGGTGAAGATAATTTAATTACTGTTATTTCACCTATAAAAGGCTCTCCGGCAGATAAGGCCGGAATAAAAGCTCAGGATAAAATTATTAAGGTTAATGGTGAAGAGTACTCTGCAGATAAAATTAATGAAGCTACCAAAGTTATGAAAGGCGATAAGGGCACCGAGGTGGAGGTTACTATTTATAGACCGGCTACAGGGGAAACTAAAAACATTAAACTTAAAAGAGATGAGATAAGTGTTGAAACTGTTATTAAGGGAAAGCTTGATAACGGAAATCTTGGCTATATAGGAATAACGGAGTTTGATGAAAATACAGCCAATGATTTTAACAAGGCTCTTGATGATTTGTTAAAGGATAATGTTAAGGGTCTGGTTCTTGACCTTAGAGGAAACCCGGGAGGTATAGTGGAATCTGCTTCAGCTATAGCTGACAGACTATTGCCTGAGGGAATGATAGTTTATGCTGAGGATAAAAATAAAAACAGGGTCTTTGAATTTAAGTCTGATGATGAAAAGTTGTCAATACCTTTGACTGTTTTAGTAAATGAAGGCTCAGCATCAGCTTCTGAAATATTGGCAGGCGCTGTAAGAGACTATAAGGCAGGTACAATAATAGGCAAAAAGACCTTTGGCAAGGGTATAGTGCAAACAGCCAGAATGTTCCCCGGAGGAGACGGAATTAAACTTACAACCTCACAATACTTCACACCTAATGGAGAAAATATTCACAAAAAAGGAATCAAACCTGATATAGAGGTGGATCTTCCTGAAGATGTAAAGGGAATAGGCCTTGATTACCTTAAGGAGGATAAGCAATTACAAAAAGCTATTGAAGTCTTGAAGAAAAACTTATAAATTATTTACAATGTATTTTATAATAATGTGCAGACTGTAAAAGAGGAAATTATAATTTCCTCTTTTTTATTTTAGGTAAAAAATATAAAGATAAGGTAAAATATATTTGAGGTGATACTATGAGAAAAAAGGGATTTATATATACAGTTTTTTCAGCAATAATATTTTCTCTTATGCCTCTTATGACTAAGAGAGTTTATTCCTTAGGTCTTAACTCTACAGAGGCTATTTTCTACAGAATGTTTTTATCCTTGCTGCCTATACTTTTAATAAATATATTTTATTACAAAATAGACATGAAATTATCTTTTGAAGAATTTTTAGGTTTGGTTTTTTGTGGTGCCTGTTTTGGAGCATCCGGAGCCTGTATCTTTAAATCCTATACTTATATAAATTCAGGTACAGCTACTGCAATCTACTTTTTATATCCTATATTGGTTTTTGTAGGGGAATGCTTTGCTAATAAAAGAAAGCCGTCAAGATTTGAATTTTTTGCTCTAATAGGAGCCTTAACAGGTCTCGTTCTTTCTTCCGATTTTAAGGAGGTTAATAATTTTAAAGGAGTCCTCTATGCCTTTATGGGGGCCTTGGCCTTTGCTAAGTATGCCATTGAAATGGGTAAGGATCATTTATCCAAGGTTAATAACCTAAAGGTCCTTTTTTATGTAAATCTCTTTGCTTCCTTTTTTCTCTTTTTGTATATAAATATTTCATGGGGAAAGATTTACTTGGATTTTAATCCCGGTAATTTCTTCTTACTTTTTCTTTATTCCTTTGCTATTACTCTTGGAGCAGCTTACTATTATCAAAAAGGTCTTAGACTTATAGGACCAACAGATTCTTCTATGATTATGACCTTGGAAATTCTTATGGTAACCTTAATAGGCATGATTTTTTTAAAGGAACAGTTTAGTCTAATGCAAATATTTTCTTCTATTTTAATTTTTGTATCCTGTCTTACCATAGTGTGGTTGGGAGGCAAAAGATAGTACATACAAGTGTCTTGTCAGTAAAAGCTATTTTTGTTATAATGTTTAAAACTTTAAGAAAGGTGACGGATTTGAATATTAATAAACTAAAAAAAGAAAAAAATGCAGTTATACTTGCTCACTACTATGTAGATGGGGAAGTTCAAAAAATAGCTGATTATGTGGGAGATTCATTTTATCTTGCAAGAAAGGCAACGGAGATAAAAGCTGACAAGGTTATTATGGCAGGGGTTTATTTTATGGGAGAGAGTGTAAAAATTCTAAATCCTGATAAAAAAGTCTATATGGTAGACTTGGAAGCCGACTGTCCCATGGCTCACATGATAAGCGTTAAAGAAATAGAAGAAATGAGAAAAAAGTATGATGACCTGGCAGTAGTTTGCTATATAAACTCAACAGCTGAAATAAAAGCTCATTCAGATCTTTGCTGCACATCATCAAATGCAGTTAAAATAGTTGGAAAGCTAAAAGAAAAAAATATTTTCTTTATACCGGATAAAAATTTAGGTGGGAATATAGCAAAGGCTTTGCCTGAAAAAAATATAATATTAAATCAAGGCTATTGTCCTGTTCACAATAACATAGACGCTCAAAAGGTAAGGAATATGAAAAAGTCTTACCCTAATGCTAAAGTCCTCGCTCATCCTGAGTGTAGATCTGAAGTAGTTGAGATTGCTGACTATGTTGGAAGCACATCAGGAATAATTGGAGAAATTGAAAAAAATCCTAAAGCCCAATATATAGTAGTTACTGAAGAGGGAATAGGTTCAGAAATTAAAAACAGATGTCCGGATGCTGAAATACATTTTCCGGAAGCTATGATTTGCAGGGATATGAAATTAATTACTCCTGAAAAAGTAGAAGAGTTACTGGAAAAGGAAATTAACGAAATACAAGTTGATGAAAAAATTACTGAGGCTGCAAAAATTCCTCTAAAAAGAATGCTTGAGCTGGGAAGTGCAAAGTGAAAACAGATATTGTAGTAGTGGGATCAGGAGTAGCGGGTCTAATTTTTTCCCTATCTATAAAGGATAGAGAGGTGATCCTAATAACTAAGAAAAAATTGGAGGACAGTGACTCTTATTTGGCTCAAGGAGGCATATGTGTAAAAAGGGACCAAAATGACAGAGAAGATTTTATAGAAGACACAATGAAAGCCGGCCACTATAAAAACAAAAGAGAATCCGTAGAAGTTATGGTTGACGAATCAAGATCGGCAATAGAAAGCTTAATAAGCTATGGAGTAAAATTTGAAGAAAAGGATGGGGAACTTCTCTATACAAAAGAGGGAGGTCATAGTAAAAATAGAATTCTTTATTGCGGGGATCACACAGGAGCTTCAATTATGGAGGCCTTAATAGAGGAAGTAAAAAAAAGATCCAATATAAGGGTAATAGAAGAATGTAAAATGACTGATCTTATAGTAAGTGATAACAGGTGCTTTGGAATTCTTGTGAATAAAGACTCTGAAGAATTTGAAATTCGAGCATCCTATACCATTTTAGCTACAGGGGGAGTAGGAGGGCTATATAAGCACTCAACTAACTACCCTCACATAAGTGGAGATGGACTTGCAATGGCTCTAAAATACAAGATTAAGTTAAAAGACATGAATTATGTTCAAATTCACCCAACAGCCTTTTATGAGAAAGAGGCAGGAAGAAGATTTTTGATTTCAGAATCTGTAAGAGGTGAAGGTGCAGAGCTTTTAAATAAAGAAGAAGAAAGATTTGTAGACGAGCTTAAACCCAGAGACATAGTTTCAAAGGCCATGTTAAAAGAAATGGAAAAGGATAATAGAGACTATGAGTGGATAAATATGAAACCTATTCCACTAAAAATAAAGGAAAGATTTCCAAAAATATATGGCTATCTGAAGGAAAAGGGAATAGATCCTAACAAGAATTATGTGCCTGTAGTACCTGCCCAGCATTATATGATGGGAGGTATAGAGGTGGATTTAAATGGTCTTACATCTATGGATAGGCTTCTTGCAGCAGGAGAGGTTGCCTGTACAGGAGTTCATGGAGCAAACAGACTTGCAAGCAATTCTCTTTTAGAGTCTGTTGTATTTGCTAAAAGAGCTGCAAAATATATAAATGAAAATTACGAGGAAGCCTCCGACTTGGAGACTGTAGAGCCTGTAGAAGATAAAAAAGATTACAAGCTTCTTTTAAATAAAATGATAAAAAATGGAGGATAAATGCCAAAAGAAAAATCCAACAGAAAAGAAGAAATATTAAAAATATTAAAGGACTCAAAGAGCCCTGTATCAGGAAGTGAGCTTGCTGAACTAACAGGAGTTTCAAGACAAGTTATAGTACAAGATATAGCTCTTTTAAAGGCTGAAGGGAAGAATATTTATTCTACAAATAGAGGTTACCTTCTTAAAGAGGATAAATATCTGAAAAGACAGGTTAAGGTTGTCCACGAAGATGATGAAATAGAAAAAGAACTTAATGCAATAGTAGATTTAGGCGTTGGAATAAGGGATGTCTTTATAAATCATAGGGTTTATGGCAAAATTGTCGTTGATATGAATATTTTTTCAAGAAGAGATGTGGCAAAGTTTATTGAAAGGATAAATTCTGGCATAAGCAGTCCCTTAAAAAACCTGACTAAAAATTACCACTATCATACCTTAGTGGCAAGGGATGAAGAGAGTCTTGATGAAGCTGAAAGAGTGTTGAAGGAAATGGGCTACCTCTTGGAAAGTAAAAAAATAAATTAAATATTTCTATAATTTTTAAAAGTATATAAAAATAGGCTTCCCTTGAGGAAACCTATTTTTTATTCTATAGATGATATTGAAATATAAAGCTTATTGTGCTTTAAGCTCTTTAATCTTTTCTGTAAGCTGAGGAACTATTTCAAATAAATCCCCCACTATGCAGTAGTGGGCTTCTTTAAATATAGCTGCATTAGGGTCATTGTTAATTGCAACTATCATACCTGAATCTCTCATGCCTTGTATATGTTGAGCAGCTCCTGATATGCCTATAGCTATATAAAGTCTTGGACTTACTTTAAGTCCGCTCATTCCAACAAAGCTGTCTTGAGGTATCCAAAGCTGATCTGCCAAAGGTTTTGATCCGGATACTGCAGCTCCCATTACCTCAGCTAAGTCCTTAATAATTTTTATATTTTTAGGCTCTTTAAGTCCCAAGCCTCCTGCTACTATTATGGAAGCACTTGATACCTCAGGATCTGAATTATGTTTTTTAATAAATCCCAAAATTTCGATCATAATGTCTTCATTAGTTACAGGAGAAGAATATTCTATTATTTCGCCCTTTCTATCAGGGTCAAACTCAGGCATTTTAAAGGTGCTGGGTCCTATAGTTCCTATTTTAGGAGAAGAAGTTATTCTAATGTCTGAAAAAAGTTGACCGTCAAAGGTGGGTCTTGTCCAGGTAAGGTCGCGTTCTTCTTTTAAGACTTTAACCTCTATGCAATCAGCTACAAGACCTATGGATCTTCTGGCTGATATTCTTCCGCCAAGGTCACGTCCATTTTGAGTTGCAGGTATTAAAACTCCAAAGGGTTTAAATTCATCTATAACCTTGTCTAAAACTTTTGTATATGGCAGAGTGGTATAATTTGACAAGCGTGGGTCTTCTACCTTTATAACCTTGTCTGCTCCGTAGCCTATAGCCTCTTTGGCAGCCTTATTAAGGTCTTTGCCGCAAATTAGAGCAAGAACATTTTCCTTAAGGTCATTTGCAAGCTCACGTCCCTTGCCTATAGCTTCAATTGATGGATTTGTAAGAGAGCCTTCTTCCAAGGCACATACGACTAAAATATCTTTTTCCATTTAAACACCGCCTATATAAATTGCTTTTCTTTAAAGATTTCAATTAAAGAGTCTACCTGTTCTTGGGCACTTCCCTTAATATATTCGCCCTTAGGGAGCTCCTCATCCTGGAAGGTTCTTACTACTTGAGTAGCTGATCCGGAAGCTCCAATTTTTTCAGAATCAGCTTTTATATCAGAAGCATTAAGTATAACTACATCTTCATCTTTTACCTTTTCAAGAATAGATTTTCTTATTTCCGCCGGCTCATTGGCGTTCTTAACTACGCTGATTAGAGCAGGAGTCTTAACATTTTGCTTTTCGGTTCCGTTATAAAGGGATCTAAGTACAGTTAAGGATCCCTCCTTATATTTAGCTAGCTTAACATAGCTGGCTTGATTTACACCTAATAGCTCTGCAAGCTCAGGCCCTACTTGACCTGTATCTCCGTCTGTTGTTTGAGTGCCGGTAAAAATCAAATCAAAGTTGCCGATGTGCTTTGCAGCCATTGCAAGTGTGTATGAGGTTGCTAGAGTATCTGAACCTCTAAAGCTTCCGTCAGTAACAAGATAGGCCTTATCGGCTCCCCTTGCTATACATTGTTTAAGACTGTTTATAGCATCAGGTATACCCATAGAAAGAACTGATACCTTACCTCCGGTTATTCTGCGAAGGTCAAGTGCCATAGTCAAAGCATTTAAGTCGGCAGGGTTAATTACCGATGTTACTCCGTCTCTAATTAAATTATTTGTAACAGGGTCAAGCTTAACCTTATTGGGAAATCTCGGTACAAGCTTTACACAAACTAAATATTCCATTTTAATACCTCCAATTTATCTATATTATACATAATTTCTCCATAAAGGTTAAGTTTTATACAGGTTAAATTTGTCGACTGCCTAATATGTAAAAAAATCTTAAAATATGCTATACTTCAACCAATAGTATTAAAGGAGGAAATAATGAAGGCTGTAATTACTTTTATAGGAAATGATAAAATAGGTATAGTACATAAGGCGACGGAGATCCTTGTAAAATACCATCTTAATATAGTTGATATTAACCAAACCATAATGGATGATTATTTCACCATGATAATGATTGTAGATATTTCTGAAAGCACTGTTGAGTTTAGCGAAATAGTAAGGGCTTTTACAGAACTCGGTGAAGAAATAGGTATGTATATTAAGGTACAACACGAAGATATATTTAAGGCAATGCACCAAATTTAAGGAGGAAGCATGGATAACAGAAAAATTCTTGAAACCATAAAAATGTTGGAGCAGGAGCATTTAGATATAAGGACTGTTACTGTAGGCATATCTCTCTTAGACTGCATTGACAGTGATTGGAGGTCTGCCAACAGAAAGATTTATGACAAAATGATGTACCATACTGAAAATTTGGTAAAAACCACAGGAGAGGTATCGGAGCTTTATGGCATTCCAATTATTAACAACAGAATTTCAGTTACTCCCATATCAATAATAGCAGGAGCCAGCGACTTAAAGGACTACACTCCCTATGCTGAGACCCTGGATAGGGTGGCAAAGGAGGTTGGAGTTGATTTTGTAGGAGGATTTTCAGCCTTGGTGCAAAAAGGTTTTAACAAGGCGGACTATACTTTAATAGATTCAATACCTAATGCCCTGGCATCTACTGATTATGTATGTTCATCAGTAAATGTAGGCTCAAGTAAAACAGGTATTAATATGGAAGCTGTAGCTAAAATGGGAGAAAAGATTTTAGAGCTTGCCTACAAAACTAAGGATCAGGACTCAATAGGCTGCGCGAAGCTTGTTGTATTTGCCAATGCAGTTGAAGACAATCCCTTTATGGCAGGTGCCTTTCATGGAGTGGGAGAGCCAGACTCTACAATTAATGTGGGAGTTTCAGGACCGGGAGTTGTAAAAACCGCACTTGAAAGCGTAAGGGGAAAAAGCTTTGATGATGTTGCTGAAACTATAAAGAAAACAGCCTTTAAGATCACCAGAATGGGTGAGCTTGTAGGCAGGGAAGTATCAAAAAGACTTAACAGCAGATTCGGTATAATAGATCTTTCCTTAGCACCGACACCTGAAATAGGCGACAGTGTAGGAAGAATTTTAGAAGAAATCGGAATAGATACAGTGGGAGGTCACGGAACCACTGCAGCTCTTGCCATGTTAAATGACGCTGTTAAAAAAGGCGGTATAATGGCATCCTCTCATGTAGGAGGACTTTCAGGAGCCTTTATCCCTGTATCTGAAGACGAGGGTATGATAGCGGCAGCAGCTTCAGGTCATTTAAGTTTTGACAAGCTTGAAGCTATGACATCAGTTTGCTCAGTAGGTCTTGACATGATTGCCATACCGGGAGATACTCCAAAGGAAACAATATCCGCCATTATAGCTGATGAAGCTGCTATAGGAGTAATTAATAACAAAACAACAGCAGTAAGAGTTATTCCCGTTTATGGAAAGGGTGTTGGAGACAAGGCTGAATTCGGAGGACTTTTAGGCTATGCGCCTATTATGGATATAGGAGACAATAGCGCAAAAAGGTTTATTGAAAGAGGAGGACTTATTCCTGCTCCTATTCACAGCTTTAAAAATTAATTTTAGATTTAATAAGAGAAGAATTTATGAAAGATGAGAGAAATAATAAAAATTTAAGACTTTTATTTTTTCAGGGAGAGGATTGCGGCCTTTGTCAGGGTATGGAAATTAAGGTTAAAAGAGAGTTGAGCTCTTATAAGCTTCCCCTTGACCTTATAGAACTTAAAACTCATCCTAAGCTTAGAGGTGAGTATGGGGTATATTCCTTTCCAACGCTGCTTCTTTTAGAAGGGGACAAGGAAATTGAAAGGACGTCAGGATTTTTTGACCTTGAAAGGATAAAAAGATTTTTGGATTTACACAAGAGCCTTTAAAATTTTATAAATGTTTTTAACATAAGAAAAAGCCCTTAACTTAATGAGTTAGGGGCTTCTTTTATAAAAGGGTGTAGGGTACTTATTTAAGTAAAGGAGCTTCTATTTAGACTTTAAGGTAAAGGGAATTTCTATAACTGTAGGGTCGGGAGTACTGATAAAGTCTTTATTGTAAACATAGCTTTCAGTATATTTTTTTGCAGGAGCTGAGCCATCAGCAGGAGCACTATAATACTCTCCACCAGACTTGGTGAATTCTATTTTAAGGGTGTAGGGTTCGTCTAATTCTAGCTTTTTAGAGGTTCTATACTGAATTTTAAAAATCTTTGAGTCGGACATACCTCCTCCGTCTTCAAAGCCTTTAGTCTCGCCTTCTTCATCTATTAAGCTGATATCATGTATAGTAAAAGCATAGGGAAGGATCCCTTTATTGTTCCAGTATTTAAGATTAAAGACAGCACCTAAATTATCAAGAATCACTGTGTCAATTTGTGCATAAATACCATTTTTGTCCATAGTTTTCGCAAGAGCATACTGGTTCTTATCTAGCTGATCAAGCCTTATATTAAAGACCCAGGGTCCCTTTACAACTTTTGTCTTGCTATTTTTTCCAGTAAATTTAATCTCATCTATTGTATACTTTACTTTCAAAGGAGAAATATTTTCTTTTTTAAAATCCGCAGTTTGGTTTATACGACCAATATAGGCGTTTTTTCCCACAGGGGTAAAGTAAAGTGATTCGTAAAGTGCATTATTCCTTGCATTTTTAAATTTTGTGTATACCATAGGATTTACATTTTCTCCAAGCTCTCCAAGGTCTTCCTCAGCTTCAATTAAAAAGCTGGTAATAATGGATTTATCTGAGTAGATAGCATCTGCAAGGGTAATTTTAACTCCATTAGCCTCGCAAACCTCGTTGAAGTTTTTACTTGCAGCTTGATAGTCGTCTCTACCAAGCATATGAAATATATTTCTGTAGACAGGAAGAGATCCTGTATAAGCCGGAAAGGCGAAGCCTATTATAAAGCAAAAGACAAGGGCAATAGGAGCATAGGACAGTTTAAATCCTTTCCTTTTCTTGGGGTAAAGTGAATTTTTTATATTCTCAATATCATCTTTTGGAACTTTTATATTGTCTAAATTATTTAAGTTCATAATATACCTCCTAACTGTTAAATAATT
This sequence comes from Peptoniphilus catoniae, assembly GCF_901447155.2. Lineage (GTDB taxonomy): Bacteria > Bacillota > Clostridia > Tissierellales > Peptoniphilaceae > Peptoniphilus_E > Peptoniphilus_E catoniae. Next base: position 29,192 of record NZ_LR588420.1, on the reverse strand, counting down.
CTCTTAATTTAATTATGCTTCTGTTAAGTCTGCTTTTTACAGTACCCTCTTTAAGGTTAAGCTTAGATGATATTTCCTTATAGTTAAGTCCCATAAAGTACCTTAGAAAAATTATTTCCCTTTGGTCTCCACTAAGAAGACCGATGGAGTTAATTAGATCTATAGTTTCTTCGGGGGATCTTTCGAATTCCTTGGGATCAATTTCATCACTAAAGGATAAATCAGATTTTTTATTTTTAATTAAATCCAGACACTGGTTAATAAGAATTCTTACCATCCAGCTGTCAAAGTAAGAGGGATCTTTTAAAGTGTTGAAATTTTCAAGCCCTTTAAGCAGGGCGGCTTGCAGACAGTCCAGAGCATCCTCTCTGTTTTTTACATATGAAAAGGCGATTCTGTAGAGCTTGTCTTCACGATTGTTAATTAAATTTTTAAAAGCCTCATTTCTGTTCATGTCTACCTCCTCACCTAATTAGACTTAAATTTAAGAAAAAAGTTCCATATTAAATAAATTAATAAAAATTTAATATTAATCTTGCCTGTCCTTAATTGTTTTTTACAGGCCTAATGATAAAATAACATTGGAGGAAGGAATATGAAAGTACTAATAACGACAGACTTATACAAACCTCAAGTTAATGGAGTTGTAACTTCAGTAGTAAATCTTTATGAAAGCCTAAAGGCAATGGGGGTGGAGGTAAAGATTCTAACCCTTTCAAGAAGTAGGAGAAGTTACAAGGAAGGAGATATATATTATGTGTCATCTTTTCCTGTAGGGTTTTATCCCGATATAAGAGCTTCATTCTCTATAAAAAATAAGTGTATAAAAGAGCTTATTAAGTGGAGACCTGACATTATACATACCCAGTGCGAATTTTCTACTATGAACTTTGCAAAGATTATATCTATAAGAACTAAAGCTCCTATGGTTCACACCTATCACACCATGTATGAACATTATTTAAGATACGCTTTAAAGTCCGCCGCTACTGAGAAGGCGGGTAAGACCTTTGTTGGGGTTTTATTAAAGAAATGGTTGAAGGCCTTTGAATATATAATTACCCCTACTGAAAAGGTAAAGGAAAATCTTAAAAATTACGGCTTTACCAATCCCATGGTAGTAATACCTACAGGAATAAATCTTTCAAAGTTTAACCAGGAGTTCACTGAAGAGGATAAGATGAATCTTAGAAGGGAAATGGGAATAAATCCCTCTGACAAAATCCTTTTAAGCTTAGGTAGAGTTGCCAAGGAAAAAAACATAGAAAAAATTATAAATCACTTTATAGAATTTAAAAAGAGTCATAAAGGCTTCAGTCTTGTAGTAGCAGGAGGAGGCCCTATGGTGGAGGAACTTATAGAAAGATACTCAGGGGAAGACAAAATCTATTTTACCGGTATGATATCTCCTGACCAAGTCTATAAATACTATAAGCTTTCCGACATATTTGTCTGTGCTTCTCAATCTGAAACTCAAGGGCTCACCTACGTAGAAGCTTTGGCAAACGGACTTCCTATTTTATGCAAGTATGACAATTGCCTAGATGGTATGTTAGAACCCGGATATAATGGATACTTTATAGATTCCTATAAGGATTTTGAAGATAAAATTACATATCTTACATCTAACCCGGATCTGCTTATAGAAATGTCCGAGAATGCTCTTAAAAGCTCCAAAATTTATGGAGAAGAGGAGTTTGCAAAATCAGTATATGGACTTTATAGTAAAGTAATTAAAAATTTTAAATATGTATCCCTAAAATCAAGACCTATAAGAAAGGTTAAGTCTATAATCAGGACATATCTTGACTAGAGATTAATTTATAATTCGATCAAAATAAACCCTTTGAAATGTGAAAGAATTGTGAAAAAAATTTCACTTTATCACAGGGTTTTTTTGATATAATTATGTTGTAAGAAACGTTTTCTCTATTTTAATGGATTTTTGATACTTTATTGATTTGCTATAAAGAAATAATAATGTATTGAAATGGAAGCTTATTTATATTAGAATAGAAGACGGATGTTAAAATATTTATTATTCGAAGGAGGATAAAACATGAAAAAAACATCGAAATTATTATCATTATTATTAGCTATGGTTATGATGCTTTCAGTAGTAACTGCTTGCGGTAAGAAGGAAAACGCAAACACCGCAAAAACAAACAATACTACCGCAACAGAAAACAATGCTAAGGAAAATTCAAGCGAAGAACCAAAAATTGAAGAAATGACTGAAGTAAAATCTGTAGGTATAGGTACCGCAAGTATAGGCGGAGCACTATATGCAGCAGGTGGAGCTTTAGTAAATGAATGGCAAAAGGTTGGAGTATCTGCATCAGCAGAAGTAACCGGAGGCTCAATTCAAAACTGTAACCTAATTGAATCAGGAGAAATGCTTACAGCTATAATTTCTCAAGGTACAGCTTACCAAGCATCTAAGGGCGAAGGCCTATTTGAAGGACAAGAACCTGCAAAGACTCTAAGAGCAGGCTTCTGTATTCAACCTGCTTATATGCACGCTTGGACTCTTGATCAAAGTGCAGAAGACTATTCAGCATTTGAAGGCAAAATAGCTTGTGGTGGACCTGCAGGAGGAACATCAGATCAATATACTAAAAACGTACTTGAAATTTTAGGAGTTAAACCTTCTAAATTTGTAAACGCTGCATTCTCAGACTCACCTAATATGTTAAGAGATAAACTTGTTGACATTTTCGGAAGTAGTATGGGAACACCTGCAAGTGCTGTTTCAGAATGTGCTAACACTTTAGGAGCAAAAATAATAGGTATTTCTGATGAACAAGCTGACAAGGTTATACCTGAAATGCCTTTCTTTATGAAGGTTAATTTACCAGCAGGAACATATCCTGGACAAGATAAAGACGTACCTACACTTGCTGACTACAACGTATACTTCTTTAGAGCAGATATGCCTGAGGAAATAGTTTACGAATTTACAAAGGCAGTTTTTGAAAATAAGGCCGAATTAGTAAAAGCTTTTGCAGGATTTGAAACTATGGATCCTGAACTTGTTAAGAGTATAGTAATGCCTCTACACAAAGGTGCTTATAAATACTATCAAGAAATGGGAATAGAAGTACCTGATGCTGCTAAACCTATAGACTAATTTATTTGCTTATCTTAAAAGACAGGAGAGGAGGAGCGAATGTTCAGAAAGAAGAAAGAAGAAGCCCTAGATGAAAAAAGTTTTGACGTTGAAACCAGTAACTCCAGGGAATTAGATGCTAATTTTCTAAAGATAACTTATTTTATCGGAGTGCTTATGTCAGTATGGCAATTATGGACTTTGTTTATAAAACCTATGGATCCGTTTTTAGTTAGGTCTGTACACGTGTCTGTACTTGCAATGCTAGGCTTCTTGTATATGAAAGGCTATAAATCCGCTTCTAATACAAAACCTTCCATTATAGACTGGTTATTGTTCCTAGCAGCACTGGGAATTATAGTTTATGTAATTTATGACTATGAAAACATAGTAATAAGAAGTGGTGTAAACCCGAATTTACCTGACGTAATTTTCGGTACTCTTCTTATTATTGTAATAATTGAGCTTTCAAGAAGGACATCAGGCTTGGCACTTCCTATAATTGCCTTTGTATTTTTAGCCTATGCTCTTTGGGGTTCAAATCTTCCGGGACTTTTCAGTCACCCGGCATATTCATATAAGAGAATTATAAGTTTCTTATTTGGAGTTCAAGGTATTTACAGTGAACCTGTAGGGGTTTCATCAACTTTCGTATTTATGTTTATTTTGTTTGGAACCTTGCTTAACAATTCCGGCGGTGGTGAAGCTATTATAGACTTTTCAACCGCTATTGCCGGAGGCATGAGAGGGGGACCTGCAAAGGTATCTATCCTTTCAAGTTCACTTTTCGGAGCAATATCAGGTTCAGCCGTTGCCAATGTAACTGTAACGGGAACCTTTACAATACCTTTAATGAAAAAGACCGGATACAGACCTGAATTTGCAGGTGCTGTAGAGGCGGTAAGCTCTACAGGAGGACAAATAACACCTCCGGTACTTGGAGCTGCAGCCTTTCTAATTGCAGAAGTACTTTCTGTAAATTATTCTACAATTGTACTTGCAACTATTATCCCGGCACTAATGTATTATATAAGTTTGTTTGCAATGGTTGACTTTGAGGCAGGTAAGAATGGACTTTTAGGTATACCTAAAGACCAACTTCCTACAATTAATGAAGTTAGAAAAAAACACGGATTGCTTTTATTACCTATCCTTGTACTTCTATTCTTCTTAACTGTTGTAGGTTTTTCACCTCTTAAATCAGCAGCTTATTCAGCAATTTCAATAATAGTTTTCGGAGCTGTAAAGAAATCTACTAGAGATAGGGTAATGCCTAAGCAAATATTAAAATCTTTGGCGCTTGCACCTAAGGACTTGATTTCAGTAGCTTCAACCTGTGCTACTGCAGGTATAGTAGTAGGAGTAATGAGCTTAACAGGTTTGGGACACAGATTCTCAGTTTTACTTGTTGAACTTTCAGGTGGAAATTTGGCTATAGCTTTAATACTTACTATGATTGTATCAATTATATTAGGTATGGGCGTGCCTCCTGTTGCAGCTTATGCAATAGCAGGTTCAGCTATAGGACCTTCTTTAATAAACCTTGGAGTGCCGGCTATGGCAGCTCACTTATTTATATTCTACTTCTGCGCTATAAGTGTAATTACGCCTCCTGTAGCTCTAGCAAGTTATGCTGCGGCGGCTCTTGCCAAGGCTGACATGTGGAAGGTAGGCCTTACAGCCTTTAGAATAGGCTTAGTAGCTTTCCTTATTCCTTATATGTTTGTTTACAATCAAGCATTACTTATGCAAGGTCCCGCTCTTGGAATACTTCAAGCTTTTGCAACGGGTATAACGGGGTGTATTTGTTTAGCTGCGGGCATGCAGGGCTGGGTAGGAAAAACTATAAAAATGCCTTTTAGAATTTTACTTTTAGTAATTGCTTTCGTACTTGTAATTCCTGAAACAATTACAGATATTATAGGCATTGTAGGTATAGTTTTCTTCCTAGTAATGTATAAATCAGGAGTAGCTATAAAAAAGGATGAAGAAGTAAACTTATAATTTAAATTAATAAATCCTTCTTACAGGAAACTGTTGGGAGGATTTATTTTTATGTTTGTAAGGCATCCAAATAAGCACTTAATATTATTTTTATATTTATTTTGTGAAATATTTAAAAAAATCGGGTAAAATATTAAAGAGGTGAGGAAATGAAAAAGATATTACTGGTCCTTTTAATTTTTGCTTTTATGGTAACAGGCTGCGGCAAAGGAAAAGATGAAAATAATGAAAATGTAGATGGTGGACCTAACGATACAGCTTGCAACCCTTCAGTCATAAAAGAATTTAGCGGATCTGATGAAAATTATAATATTGTTATGAAAATTTCTATTTTTTCCGACGAGGACTTGAACCATATTAAAAAAGAATACGGAGAAGACTCTCCTGAATATTTACAGTTTCAAGATGACAGACCTCTTTATAAGGCGGAAACCTACATAAGCTATGTTGGTGAAGAAGTAGAAGGTATTGAAGACATTGATAAAATTGAATTTATTATTACTATGGACGGGCATGACCAAAAGACCCAATATTTTGGTAATCAGCATGTAATGGAAGCACTACTTGGCAAGGAAAATATAAGTGAAGGACATTATTTCTATAATGATCAAGAAAGAGGGAAGATTCCTGATAAAGATAGTGAAATAAGAGTAAAAAGCACAGGCAACGAAATAGAAACTTTAGATTTTGATATAGAGCTTAAACCGGCGCAATAAAAAATCCCTGTAGATAAGATAGGTCTACAGGGTATTTTATTTAGAGATTTATTTTTAAATCATAGTTTGAGCAGCTGTTATTATACCTAGGTAATAAGCTTCGTCTGATGTACAACCCCTTGAAAGGTCATTTACAGGAGCATTAAGTCCTTGAAGAATAGGTCCTATTGCTCTAAAGCCTCCAAATCTTTGAGCAAGCTTATAACCGATATTTCCTGCATCTATTGACGGGAAGATAAATACATTTGCATGTCCTGCAATTTCTGAGCCTGGAGCTTTAATTTTAGCAACTTCAGGAACAAAAGCTGCGTCAAATTGAAATTCGCCGTCAACTTTCATTTCAGGATCCATTTCATGAGCAAGTTTAACTGCGTTTGCAACCTTGTCTACAAGCTCATGGGATGCTGAGCCTTTAGTTGAGAAGGAAAGCATAGCAATTTTAGGATCCATTTTAAATTGTTTAGCAAGTTCATTTGAAAGCACAGCTACTTCAGCCAAGCCTTGTGAGTCAAGTTCGATGTTAATGGCACAGTCCGCCATTAGATAAACCTCTTCTCCTCTAAGCATTAAAAAGGCACCACTTGTTCTTTTAACGCCTTCTTTAGTTTTAATAATTTGTAAAGCAGGTCTTACAGTTTCAGCTGTTGTATGGGCTGCACCTGATACCATTCCTTCAGCCTTGCCTGTATATACAAGCATAGTTCCGAAATAGTTAGGGTCAAGAATTAATTTTCTTGCCTTTTCTTCATCAAGCTTTCCCTTTCTTCTTTCCATAAGCTTTTCAACTAAGTAATCCAGATCTTCATATTCATTTGGGTCAATGTAGTTGATTTTAGATAGGTCTATTCCCAAATCTTTTGCAGTGGCTTCAAGTTCGGATTTTTTACCCAGTATAATAGGTCTTACATAACCGTCATTTTGAAGTTTTTTAGCAGCAGCAAGAATTCTCGGGTCTTCTCCTTCAGGATAGACAATTACCGGTTTCTTTTCCTTAATTTTTTCTTTTAATTCTTTTATTAAATCCATTTTGCCTCCTTGCAATATTCTAATAAAATTATATATTAAAAACTTTAAGATAAACAGATGAATATATTATTTTTTTATAAAATAATAAAGGACACCATCTTTATTTTTGTCAATATAATCCACTTTCCCCAAGGTTCTAAGATGTTCAAGGTGAGCATGAGCTTCTCCTACGGCAAACCACTTTTGAGATTTAGGAAATTCTTCCCAGGTCTTTGCCGTAATATCCCACTTCATTCTTACAGTAACATCTCTTGGAGTTAAGGGACCATTTTCTAAAGCGCTGTAGGCTTCCTTTAACCTTTTGTCATGATGAAGGAAAATCTCATCTATCCTTTTATTGGCATCTCTTATACGATTTCTGTGGGAACCGTATAGGTATTTTATATTAAGCTCTTTTACCTTTTTAAGGTTTTTAAGGTAATTGCCAAGTGAGTCTCCAAAGTCAAAACCCCAAAACTGTATGTTGGAAGTTATCTTATATAGAATATGATCTCCACAAAAAAGTATGCTTTTATCCTTATCGTACAGTCCCACCATTCCCGGAGTATGACCTGAAAGGGAGATTACCTTAAAATTAAAGTCGCCTAGGGAAATTTCATCTCCCGGATTTTTTGCAACAAAGTCAAAGGAATCTCTTGTTCTGAATCTAAAGCCAGGGTGATCCTCTATTCTAAGTCCGTCAACGCCAAGTCCCTGTATATGTGCAAAGTCTTGTATTCTCTTCCAATACTTACCATTGGATTTTCTCATATCATCCATTATTTCTGCATCAAGACTTGGCATGTAAATCTTGGCGCCCTTTTCTGTAAAGTAGCCTGTAAGACCTGTATGGTCCGAGTGAAGATGAGTTATAAAGACAATGGTTTTATTAAGGTCTATATTTAATTTTTCTATATAATCATCGGTACATGATCTTACTTCTTCAGTATTGAAGCCTGTGTCAACTATAAGTGTTTTATCTTCACCCTTTATTATAAATATGTTAATTGATTTCAGGGGATTGCCCCTTAAAGGGATTACAGCTCTATAAATATTTTTATAAACTTCAGTTATGTTGTCCATTCACTTACCTCCATAAACATTGTACCTTAAATAAGTACAAATAAAAGGTAAAATTGATTTATTTTATTTGAAGAGTTATCATAATATAGAGGAGGGATGAAATGAAAAGAACTTTCATTTTGACAGTACTTATATTTTGTTTAATTCCTACTTGCTTAAAGGCTTCAGAATACAAGGACATTCAAGGGCATTGGGCAAAAGAATACATAGATTATATGGACGATGAAGGACTTATTAACGGATTTGAGGATGGAAGCTTCAGACCTGATGAACCTATTAAAAAATCACAAATATATAAAATAATAAATAGAATTTTCAACTTTTCGGAAGAATCTGATCTTGACTATAAAGATAAGGACCTTTGGTATATAAAAGAGCTTAAAAGAGCGGTTAAGGCAGGATATATAAATTATGACAGAGATTTTAAAGACGATAATATAGAAAGAAAAGATTTTATAAATATTTTAGGAAGTATTTATGGATTATCAGATAAGGAGGATAACTATAGGTATTTTAATGACCTAGATACCCTTGACCCTTTGACTAAATCCTATATAGGAGCACTTTTAAAAGACGGAATAATTAAGGGATACGGTAATTCAAACCTAAAACCGAATTCAGGTCTTACAAGAGGAGAGGCCTCAAAAATTATCAGTTTAGCTATAAAAAAATATGGAAGAGAAGCTTTATATAAAATGGAAACTCCATCTAAGCCCCAGGGACCAAGTCAGGAGCTTTGTAATGAGTTGATATTTTTAGTTAACGATTCCAGAAATTTGAATCTTTCAAACTATAGTCAAGAAAGTGCACAAAGATTAAATGAAGCCATTGCAAAAGGAGAGAGAATTTTGTTGGCATCCTGGGCTACTGATTATGATGTAAGTGAGTCTATAAAGGAAATAAGAGAGGCAAGGGACTCTTTAAAAATAAAATTACAGGACCCCAGGCTTTTTATAAATGCAATAGACAGTTCGGGAAACCCTGTAGATGCAAACTACTATATTAACAATCAGCCATTTATAAGCGGCTCAACCTTAGAAAAGGGCAGATACCTATTAAAAGCTGTTTCCCCTTATGGATACCAAGCGACAAGCTATATAAATATGGACTCAGGGGATAAAAGCATAACTATAACCTTTGACGATGAAGGCTACAATGAAAGATTGGAGCTTATACTTAAAGAGCATTTAAGCTGCTCTAAGGGAAGATTTTTTAACAAAAATGAAAGGGTACAGGTTCAGATACATTCACCTGAGGGAATGAAACTGGATTATCTTTTAGTAAATGGTAGACCTAAGAGAACTCTTGACGAAGAATATAACTTTATAATAAAAGAAAACACAACTATAGAGGCTGTGTTTATAAAAAAAGAAGTTAATAATGAACCTTAAAAGGCTTCCTATTGCTGAAAAAAATATTAAAAGAACAGGCTCCACTTATATGTGAAGCCTGTTTTTTAATTAGTAGTATCTAATAGATGTTTTTCAATAACCCTTTTATAAAGAATTGCCACTATAGGAAGGGTAATTATAATTTCAGGTATCATAAAGGCATTATAGATTAGTGAATACAACCAAGGGGCTTGTCCTTCCGGTGCGTACATATAGAATATAAGCCAGCCGCTTAGGAAGTGGCAAAGGTATCTAAGCAACATAGCCAGAGTTGTACCGAAAAGAGCGGATTTAAGGTCCTTATTAAAAAAGCCGGCTATACCTAAAAGACCAAAGGCAAGGATATAGTCAAGAAGTATTGACCAGATACTAAGCGTAGCTTCTCCACCAAAGGCAAATTGTAAAAAGCCATAGGTGGTGCAAGCCAGCAAACCGTATTTGCCGCCCCAAATCAGACTAAAAATAATGACAGGTGCCATGCTTGCCGCTGTCACTGAGCCTCCCTGAGGCATTTGAAAAAATTTTACATAGGATAAAATTTGAGACATGGCAATCATAACTCCTGCCTGAGTTAAGATTCTTGTTTTTTTGTCCATAAAAAATCACCTTTCAAAGAATAGGTGAGAAGACAATCGCTACGCCGGCATTATCCGGATCAGCTCAAGGGTCGAATATTAATTCCTCTCAGCGTCTGCTCCCCTAAAATATTTTTTTAGGCATTTAAGATTTTAATTTCATAAAGATCTCTGTGCCTATCTAAATATTTTAACGCTTCTTCCTTATATTGTAAAGGTTCTTTTGAAAGAAGATCTTTAAATGCTTCTTTAATAGTTTTATCTTTTTCTCCTTCCTTAGCTATAAAGTAAAGAGCAAAGTTAAGAGTTCCAAGATCTCTAGGGTCTTTCATAGTGTCTGAAGAGCCCATTGCAGATAGTAGGTGAGCTTTAGCCTCCTCTAAGTTATTAAGTTTAATTTCAGTAAGTGTCATATAGGAGTCAAGTACTGTTCTCTTCCAGAAGGAGTCGAATTTGCCATACAAGCTATAGGCTAATTTAAAGTATTTTTTAGCATTTTCAATTTCATTTTTGGCAAAGTATGTTTTGCCTAAATTAATATAGAAAATTGAAAGGGATGAAAGGGCATTTTTATTTGTTGAAAGCTCAATCGCTTTTTTAAATCTTTCAACAGCGGCATCATAATCTCCATCCAGGGCCCTTAACTCACCTATATAATTATTTGCTGCAGCTATGTTAATTGAGTACCTGTCTGCAACCTCTTTGGTAACTGTAAGGGTGGTAATAGATTCATTAAGAAGTCTTTCAGCCATTATATAGTTACCTACCATTATATTATACAAGCCCTTGAGTCTTAGAAGAATACCTATTTCCTTGTGATAATTACACTTTACTGCAAGATCCAGTGCCAACTCTATATACTTAACCATTTCTTCAGGACTGTTGGTCTGAATATCATAGAAAATAATTTGCTTATAACTGTCAAGTACAAAATCTCTTTCTCCAATTTCCTCAGCTTTTCCTATAACGTATCTTATGTCGCTTAGACCTTCCTCATAATTACCTTCTCTTATAAGATAACGTCCCTTCATATAGAAAAACTCAATTTCAATTAAATTTAATTCTTCTGAAGGATAGGAGGACTTAAGCTGATTGAAATTTTCCGTAAGACTTTCAAACATTTCCCTAATTTGGTCTCTTGAAATATAAATATTGTCCTCTGAATCCTCCTGAACTGTAAGAATAGGAAAGAGCTCATGGGAAAAGCTTAAGTAATAATTAAGAGTTTCAATTTTATATCTGAAGGCCTTTAGAAGTTCTCCAGCTTTATCAAAGTGGTAAACAAGCTTTGAATAAAGGTAAGGGTTTTTCTTTTTATCAGAAAGCTTTTCTTCAAGAATTTCTCCAATTTTTTTATGGATAATCTTTTTCTTGGAATCAGGCTGAACCATATAAATATATTCTCTAAGCTTCGAGTGAGTGAAAACTATACTTATATTGTCGGATTTTGATATCTCTTTAATTATGTTTCTTTTTTCCAACTCCTCCAAAAATCCTATAACTTTAAATTCTGTCTGGCCGGTCAGTTGACAAATTATACCTATGTCAACCTTGTCGTAGAAAAAGCTCAGCATATTTAAAATATCCCTTTCTTCCTTAGACAGGTAAAGGAATCTGGACTTAAGAGTGTCCATCATTTCAGAGCTGAAAATATCAATGTCGTTATTTGACTTTAGAAGGTTCACATATTCTGCTAAAAAGAAAGTATTGCCTTCACTTTCTGAATAAATCTTTTTGGAAATTTTCTCGTCAATTTCCTTATCAGGTAGGGCCTTTTTAATAAAGTCCCAAGAATCTTCATAGTCAAATCTGCTAAGTTCGATTTTTTCAATTTTGTCGTATCTTTGGAGTGATGAAATTAAATTGTCCAGCTCTATGTTATACTGCTGTCTTGATGTTAAAAAGAAAAGAGCTTCGTTATTAAGGTGAAGCATAATTGAAGTTAAAAGCTTTATTGAAGTTTGATCCATCCACTGCATATCTTCAATTACTATAATCAACTTGTTGCTAAGACTGATTTTTTTAATAATCTCAATAACAGTTTGAGAAAGTATTTCCGAGCTTAAAGGTCCTTTGGACTCAAATACAGGCATTTCTATGTTGCTGTGACTTTCGTCATAATTTATATTATTTAAAGTATTGTTCCAAAAGCTTGAGATTTCTATTCCTTTATCCTTTAGGATTTCTTCAAGCCTATCAATAATTACAGATAAAGTCCTTAGTGAGTATCCTTGTTCAGCTTGATAGCAAAAAGCCTCTATAACTAAAAAATCCTTTTTTCGATTCTTAAGAACCTTGTTTTTTAAAAATGTTTTTCCTATTCCGGCTTCCCCTGACAGGTAAATGGATTTTGCAATACCCTCATCCTTAAAATTATTCAGTATGTTTTCAATATTTGCTATTTCCTTGTACCTTCCATAGAAAAATTGATCGGAAATTTTCTTCTTGGTATTAGATAAGTTTATTAACTCAATGGACTTATCGTAAATTTTTTTGGTTTCTGCATCAGGACTTACACCAAGCTCGTTGGATAAAAGCTTGGACAAGTCGTGATAGGTTTCTACAACCTTGCCGTTTCGCCCGGTTTTTTGATAAAACTTCATAAGAAGTCTGAAGTTTCTTTCATCAAACTCATCTATTTGAACAAGTCTGTTAATTCTTTGTTCTATATTATCGTAGTTTTCATTTTCAATGTCATTTTCGATTTTAAGATAAGCCTCTGAAGTAAACTTATCTTGAAAGGCACTTCTGTTATTCGTTATCCAGTACTCGTAAGATTCCGCTTCCTTTAAAAAGAAACCTTGTAGGAAATCCCCAGTGTATAAGTCAAGATTATTCTTAGGATCTCTGCTAAAAATATCCGTGTCGGACTGAATATCTATTTGATCATTAAGAACTAAAATAGATTTCTTTGGAGAAACGATAAAATCCACGTCTAGACATTTTTTTGCCTGATAAAGGGCGTTACGAAGATTTTTCTTTGCAATTTTTTCATTTTCATCAGGCCACAAAAGTCCTGCCATTTCATCTCTTGAAACTATTTTGTTTATGATTACATAATAGATTAGAGCGTTTATTTTGGCGTAGGGGAAAAAGACTTTTTCTCCATTTTTTAATATTTGCGGAACTCCGAATAATTTCGCGTAGATTTTCGCCATATATACATCCTTTCTAAATAAGTTATATATAAAATTAACTAAAAACTCCTTTATGTAAGTCTGCCTAAAAATAGACTATGAATAGGCAGATAATAATGCCCTCGATCTGACTATAAGTATAATTCAAGTAAAATTTAGTGTCAATAAACATGATTATAAATAAAGAATTTAAATATAAAAAGATAAAATTAAAAGTAAAATTTTGAAGCATAAGGCTATATAAAAGGGATTAGAGTAAAACAGTAGAAAATTATAAATTAAATAAATAGAGAAGCATAACCGTCTAAAAACCGCAGAATATTAATTTTATCATCTTAAGATTCTATATTAATTTCTAAAAATAAAATTAAGGATTAAGAAATAAACCTGCAATTTAATTTTATTTTTCTTGAAATTATTTAAAGTTAATGATAGTATTAAGGCAGAAATAAAATTTAAACAATTAATGTATTTAAACTTAGGGTTAGACGGAGAGGGATTTCCGCTTAGTGCTAAGTTGTATTTGTTTAATGGGATATTTTTAGAAGTTATAAAGTGATAACGTTTTTTTGATATCTGATTAAAGCACTGATGCTCTTATCCGTCTTTTTCTAGCAAGAGTTCTAATAAGACCTCTGTTTAATGTTTGGAATGGTGGCTTTGAAAACGATTTTATAACAAATTTATTGGTTTACAATCTTTTAAATTAGATAAATCTATTTTCTACATAAAATTATAAGTTAATTGTTTAGGTAATTACAAGCCTGTGCTTGTTTTTATATATTATATTAAGGAGGTACAAAAATGTTGTTATTTAATCCCGTGGTTATTTCGGTAATAGTAATGTGTGCACTTTGCCTTATTAAGTTCAACGTGCTTTTATCCATTCTAGTAGCTGCAATAGTTGCAGGCCTTACTGCCGGAATGCCTATTTATCAAGAAGGTGCAACTAATAATATTATCGAAGTGTTAATTGACGGAATGGGTGGAAACTCAGCTACGGCACTAAGTTATATATTATTGGGAGCTTTTGCTTACGGACTTGCAAAGTCAGGTCTTGGTACAATTTTATCCAAAAAACTTTCAAAGGTATTGGAAGGCAAAAAATTTGTAATGATATTTGCCCTTGCATTTATAGCTTGTTTTTCACAAAACTTGGTACCGGTACACATCGCATTTATTCCTATTTTGATCCCACCGCTACTACCTCTAATGAACAAGCTTAAAATAGACAGAAGAGCAGTGGCTTGCGCCCTTACCTTCGGTCTAAAAGCGCCTTATGTATCAATTCCTGTAGGATTTGGACTAATATTTCACCAAATACTTGAAGACAATATAACTCAATTTGGTATGGCAGTTACTATTAAGGATACTGCAAGTGTAATGTGGATAGGCGGAGCGTCAATGTTAGTAGGACTTGTTCTTACAGTGCTTCTTCTATACGGAAGAGACAGACATTATGAAGACCTACCTGTTCCCGGACAGGAAGAAGATCAAGGAGAAGTTAAAATGACCAAGGAAGCTTGGGGAGCACTTATAGGTTGCTTAGTTACAGTTGTTGTATCTATAATTACAACATCTCTACCTTACGCTGCAATTGCAGGACTTCTTACTATGGTTATTACAGGATGTATCAAATGGAAAGATATTGATGAAGTTATGAACGGCGGCATTGACATGATGGGCTTTATAGCTTTTGTAATGCTTGTTGCTGCAGGATATGGTAATGTATTAACTTCAAGTGGAGCAGTAGAATCTCTTGTAGAAACAGCTGCAGGCTATATGCAAGGATCACCGGCTGTATCAGCATTTATAATGCTTTTAATTGGACTTCTAATTACAATGGGTATAGGTACTTCATTTGGAACAATACCTATTATTGCTGCAATTTATGTTCCTTTATGTATGAAACTTGGCTTCTCACCACATGCAACAATACTTCTAATAGGTGTTGCGGCAGCTCTTGGAGATGCGGGATCACCGGCTTCAGACTCAACTCTTGGACCTACATCAGGACTTAATGCCGACGGTCAACACAATCACATTTGGGACACTTGCGTTCCTACCTTTATAGCCTTCGACGTATTCCTAATTATCGGTGGCGTAATAGGATCAATGATGCTTTAATTTAGGAAGAGAGGATTTTACATCTTATGTAAAATTGCACTTGTAAAATTCCGTTCTATTGGCTATTATTTTTTGTAGTAGAGTCGATAAAATGTTATTAATAATGAATGGGAGGAATTTGTATGGAAAAAGTTATATTAAACGGAGAAAACTTAACCCTTGAAGATGTCGTAGCAGTAGCTAGACAAGGAGCTAAAGTTGAAATCTCCAAAGATAGTATTGAAAAAGTAAAAAAATCAAGAGCTATAGTAGATGAAATAGTTGAAGAAGAAAGAGTTGTATACGGAGTTACAACAGGTTTCGGATCTCTAAGTGAAGTAAGCATTTCAAAAGAAGATTGCTCACAATTACAAGAAAACCTAATTCGTACTCACTCATCAGGATATGGCAATCCTTTATCAGAAGAAGAAGTAAAGGCAGTTATGCTTATTAGAATTAATTCTTTGGTAAAAGGTTATTCAGGAATCAGACTTGAAACAGTTCAAACAATTCTTGATATGCTTAACAAAGGTGTTGTTCCTCATATTCCTGAAAAAGGCTCAGTAGGAGCAAGTGGAGACTTAGCACCTTTAGCTCACATGGTACTTCCTATGCTTGGTCTTGGCCGTGCATATTATAAGGGAGAGTTAATGAGCGGCAAGGAAGCTATGGAAAAGGCAGGAGTTAAGGTAATTAAACTTGAAGCTAAAGAAGGACTTGCTTTAATTAACGGCACAACAGTTTTAACAGCAATAGGAGCTCTTGCAACTTATGATGCAATTAAACTTCTAAAATTAGCTGATATAGCAGGAGCACTTTCACTTGAAGCACATAGAGGTATAATAGATGCTTTCTATGAAAAACTTCATTTAATTCGTCCTCATAAGGGATGTCTTGCAACTGCTAAGAACTTTAGAGCACTTGTAGAAGGTTCAACCTTTATTACTCATACAGCTGAAATTAGAGTACAAGACGCTTATACCTTAAGATGCATGCCTCAAGTTCACGGAGCTAACAAAGATACAATTAACTATGTTAAAGAAAAAGTTGAAATTGAAATTAATGCCGGAACAGACAACCCAATAGTTACACCTGATGGAAATGTAATTTCAGGAGGTAACTTCCATGGAGAACCTATGGCACAACCTTTTGACTTTCTGGGAATCGCAGCATCAGAAATTGCAAACATAAGTGAAAGACGTGTTGAAAGACTTGTAAACCATCAACTTTCAGGTCTACCTTCTTTCCTAGTAAAGGAACCCGGACTAAACTCAGGTTTTATGATTACTCAATATGCAGCAGCAGCACTTGTATCAGAAAATAAAGTTCTTGCACACCCTGCATCTGTTGATTCAATTACTTCCTGCGAAAACCAAGAAGACTTTGTATCAATGGGAACTATAGCTGCAAGAAAAGCAAGAGAAATAATCAAAAACGCTCTAAGAGTAGTTGCAACCGAAACTATGGCTGCATGTCAAGCTATAGATTTTAGAGAAGAAGAAGGCTACAAACTAGGAGTAGGTACACAAGCAGCTTATGACGCATTTAGAAAAGAAGTTAAATTCATAGAAAAAGACAAAGACGTTGAAATCTATGACGAACTTGAAAAAGCAACTGAACTACTTGCAAATGACATTATACTTGAGGCAGTTGAAGCAAAGGTTAAACTTGATCTTCAATAATGTCTTGACAAAAGACAAGTAAATAGCTATATACTTATAACAAGAGGGGCTTATGCTCTTCTTGTTATAATTTTTTTAGGTAAGTTCTCTTGGAGGAAAAAAATGAATTTAAAACTTAATTTAGATAAAGATATTTTAATAAGAAAACTTTTAGCGGTAATTGTTGGAAATTTTTTGTGTGCTACCGCATTGGTAATTTTTCTAAAACCAAATAACTTAATTCCTGCAGGAGTTTTGGGTATGAGTACCCTTATAAGTCACGTAACCGGTATATCAATATCAATTCTTATACTTGCTATAAATTTACCTCTAGTACTGTTAGGGTTAAAATTTTTACCTAAAAAATTTATGGTTTTTTCAATGATGTCTGTATTTGTAGTATCTTTTTATGTTGGGCTTATATCCAAGGCACTACCTGTTGGATTTAAGTTTACAGATAACATACTCCTTGCCTGTATATTCGGCGGCAGTTTAAATGGTTTGGGCATGGGCATAACTTTAAGAAACGGAACCTCCACGGGAGGATTTGATATAATTGCTGCATTTATAAAATCAAGATTTAACATTAAAATAGGTAGCATTTTAATGACTATTAACTTTATACTTATAACTATTTCAGGATTTATATTTAGTTTTGATGAAGCAATGTTTACATTAATAGCCTTATTTGTAGGCTATCAAGTGTCCGATGCGGTTCAACTGGGAGTAGGAAAACAAAAGCAGGTACTTATAGTTTCAGGAAAACATGAGGACATAAAAAATGAAATTTATAATAATATGAGAAGGGGAATTACCTATATTGACGGCGAAGGCGGTTACAAGCATAATCAGGTTAAGATAATATTTATTATATGCTCCTCAAGAGAACTTGTAACTGTAAAGGCAATAGTAAAAAAAGTTGACCCTTCATCGTTTATGGCAGTAACTGAAACAAGTGAAATAATGGGATCCGGATTTAGAAAAATAGAAATTTAATAATAAGGAATTATAGAAGACTTATATTATAAAATATAGGTCTTTTTTATTTATTTAAAATTAATTTATTTAATAAAGGCGGTAATTAAATTGCCTGAAAATTAAATATTTATTTTGTTAAGAATATATTCTTAAAATGTTTGATGTTCTTGCAATATATGTTATAATAATAAATTGCATATAATAAAATAAACTGGTGTAGTATTCTCTAAATTAGGTAGCAGACACTTATTTAGAAATTAAGGGGTGAAAAAAATGGTGCATCCTGTAAAGTATGGAGTTCGAGAAAGAATGAGTTTTTCTCGAATACCGGAGGTACTTTCAATACCGAATCTAATTGAGGTTCAGACATCTTCCTTTGAATGGCTTTTAAAAAGTGGACTTAAGGAAGTTTTTGATGACGTATCTCCAATTGAGGATTATTCCGGGAATTTAATTTTAGAGTTTGTCGATTATTATTTATCAGATGAAATTAAATACACTATAGACGAGGCAAAAGAAAGAGATACTAATTATTCGGCACCTTTAAAGGTAAAGGTAAGGTTAATTAATACCGAAACCGGAGAAGTTAAAGAGCAAGAGGTATTTATGGGGGACTTACCCCTTATGACGCCTACAGGCACCTTTGTAATTAACGGTGCGGAACGTGTTGTAGTATCACAACTTGTAAGAAGTCCTGGAGCCTACTATAAAGGCGAGACCGATAAGGCCGGAGATGATTTGTTTTCTTCAACCTTAATACCTAACAGAGGAGCATGGTTAGAATTTGAAACCGATGCTCAAGGGGTTATTAATGTAAGAATTGACAGGGCTAGAAAAATACCTGCAACTATTTTGCTTAGAGCAATAGGAATAGAATCAAATCAACAAATCACAGAACTTTTAGGGGAAAGCGAACAATTAAGTAAGACCTTTGAAAAAGATTCTACAACTAACAAAACAGAAGCTTTAATTGAAATTTATAAAAAGTTAAGGCCGGGAGAGCCTCCAACAATTGATTCGGCAACATCACTTTTTGAAAACATGTTTTTCGATAATAGAAGATATGATCTTGCTCATGTGGGAAGGTATAAATTCAACAAAAAACTCGGTATATCTGCAAGAATTGCAAACCATTATGCTAAAGATGATATTGTTCATCCTAAGACCGGGGAAATTCTTGTTGAAAAGGAACAGCTTATAACTGAAGAGAAAGCTCAAGAAATTGAAAGAGCCGGAATTAACGAAATTATAGTTACAATTAAGGCCCAAAGGGAATACGAAGAAGATAGGGACGTAAAAGTTGTAGGTAATAATTTTGCTTATGTAGATGAAAAAGATCTTGGCTTCAGCTTAAGAGATCTCGGGCTAAAAGAAAAAGTTTATCTTCCTTTATTTAATCAATTACATGATGAGTTTTCAGAAAATGAGGAAGAATTTAAAAATGAAATTAAAAAGAATATTAAGATATTAAGTCCTAAACATATAATTATAGATGATATTATTTCAGCTGTTTCATATGAATTCGGACTTTTCCAAGGGATAGGAACCGTAGATGACATCGACCATCTAGGCAACAGAAGAATAAGATCAGTGGGAGAGCTTTTGCAAAATCAATTTAGAATCGGAGTATCAAGAATGGAACGTGTTATTCGTGAAAGAATGACAGTTCAAGATGTTGATGCAACAACTCCCCAATCCCTAATTAATATAAGACCTGTAACTGCGGCGATTAAAGAATTTTTCGGTTCGTCACAATTATCACAATTTATGGATCAAAATAACCCTCTATCAGAATTAACTCACAAAAGAAGGTTGTCTGCACTTGGACCTGGTGGGCTAAGCAGAGATAGAGCAGGATTTGAAGTGCGTGATGTCCATAACTCACACTATGGAAGAATGTGTCCTATAGAAACCCCTGAAGGACCAAACATAGGTCTTATAACCTCTCTTACAACTTATGCAAGAATTAACGAGTATGGTTTTATAGAAACACCTTACAGAAAGGTAAAGGTTGGAGAGGGAATTGTAACAGATGAAATAGAATATATTACAGCGGATGTAGAATATAAACAAATTATTGCCCAATCAAATGAACAGCTTGACGAAAACGGCAAATTTGTAAATGACAGGGTTGTAGCAAGAGGTTACGAGGGAGTAGTAGATATATTTGACTCAAAAAGCGTAACCTATATGGATGTATCCCCTCAACAAATTGTTGCTGTAGGTACATCTATGATACCTTTTCTTGAAAATGACGACGCAAACAGAGCTTTAATGGGAGCCAACATGCAACGTCAGGCTGTACCTTTGTTAAAAACTGAAGCACCTATAATAGGTACGGGAATTGAATACAGAGCGGCAAAGGATTCAGGAGTAGTCGTTGTTGCACCTTGCGATGGAGAAATTACAAAAGTCGATTCAGATCATATATTTTTAAAGGATGACTCAGACGGAAATACAAAAGAGTTTAAGCTTCATAAGTTTGTCGGAGGTAACCAAGGCACCACTATAAACCAAAGACCTATAGTAAAAATGGGTCAAAAGGTGAAAAAGGGCGATGTAATAGCTGACGGACCTTCAACAGATATGGGAGAAATGGCTCTTGGTAAAAATATTTTAATTGCTTTTATGAACTGGGAAGGATACAACTATGAAGATGCGGTTCTTGTTAACCAAGAACTTGTAATAGATGATACCCTTACTTCACTTCATATAGAAGAGTATGAATCTGAGGCGAGAGATACAAAGCTTGGAGCAGAAGAAATAACAAGAGATATTCCTAATGTCGGAGATGATATGCTAAAAGATCTTGACGAAAGAGGAATAATAAGAGTAGGAGCAGAAGTAAAGCCTAACAGTATTTTAGTAGGCAAGGTTACTCCTAAGGGAGAAACCGAGCTTTCAGCTGAAGAAAGACTGCTTAGAGCTATTTTCGGCGAAAAAGCCAGGGAAGTAAGAGATGCATCTCTAAGACTTCCTCATGGAGAATCCGGAATCGTAGTAGATGTTAAGACCTTTACCAGAGCTGCGGGAGATGAGCTTCAACCTGGAGTAAATGAAATGGTAAGAGTTTTTGTAGCAACAAAGAGAAAAATCCAAGTTGGAGACAAAATGTGCGGTCGTCATGGTAATAAGGGTGTAATTTCAAGAGTGCTTCCTAAGGAAGATATGCCTTATATGCCTGACGGAACACCTATACAAATAGTACTTAACCCCTTAGGGGTACCTTCACGTATGAATCTTGGTCAGGTACTTGAGGTTCATCTTGGACTTGCTGCTAAAAAGCTTGGATGGCACGTTGCGACACCTGTATTTGACGGTGCCAACGAGCAGGATATTATAGATTCTTTAAAGCTTGCAGGATACCCTGAAGACGGAAAAATTCAACTAAGAGATGGAAGAACCGGAGAAAACTTTGATCACCCGGTAACTGTAGGTTATATGTATATGCTTAAGCTTCACCACTTAGTTGATGAAAAAATCCATGCCAGATCCATTGGTCCTTATTCTCTTGTAACACAACAACCTCTTGGAGGAAAAGCTCAATTTGGTGGACAAAGATTTGGAGAGATGGAAGTTTGGGCCCTTGAAGCTTATGGAGCATCCTATACTCTTCAAGAAATGCTTACAGTAAAAAGTGACGATATAGTAGGTAGGGTTAAAACCTATGAAGCTATTATTAAGGGAGAAGATATACCTCAACCTGGAGTTCCTGAATCATTTAAGGTTCTTATTAAGGAACTTGAATCCTTGGCACTTCAAATAAAGGTACTTGATGAAGAAGGAAATGAAGTAGATTTACAATCAGATGATGATGATTTAGATAGAATAGATAACATTTCTGATAATGGCAACAATGCACAAAGTGATAAATTAGGAGAAAATTCTGAATCAAGCACTTCAGCTATTAGAAAAATATCAAATAATTCAGATGCTTATGATTCTGATGACTATGATGAACAAGAAGATTATGAGGATAGCTTCAATGAAGGTTTTTCAATAGAAGAACCTGAAGATTACGATGAGTGATTTACCGAGGAAAGGAGAGGTGCTCCTTGAGCGAACACGAATTATTCAATTCAATAAAAATCGGTTTAGCATCTCCTGAAAAGATCAGACAATGGTCTTATGGAGAAGTAAAAAAACCGGAAACAATTAACTATAGAACATTAAAACCGGAAAAAGAAGGATTATTTTGCGAAAAGATTTTTGGACCTACCAAGGACTGGGAATGTAATTGCGGAAAATATAAAAGAGTAAGATACAAGGGAGTAGTCTGCGAAAAATGTGGCGTTGAGGTAACAAAGGCGAAGGTTCGTCGCGAGAGAATGGGTCACATTGAGTTGGCGGCTCCGGTATCACACATTTGGTACTTTAAAGGCATACCATCAAGAATGGGCCTTGTACTTGACATGAGCCCAAGGGCTCTTGAAAAGATACTTTACTTTGCAGCCTTTGTAGTAACTAAGGTAGAAGCAGGAGAAACTCCACTTTACGTTAAGCAGATTCTCACAGAAACTGAATATAGAGAGTATAAGAGAGAGTTTGGAGATAAGTTTACTGCAAAAATGGGTGCTGAAGCGGTAAAAGATCTTCTTTTGGACATAGATCTTGAAGCTGAATCTAAAAGTCTAACAGAGGAGCTTGAAGGGGCAACAGGTCAAAAGAAGGTTAGAATTTCAAG
This sequence comes from Peptoniphilus catoniae, assembly GCF_901447155.2. Classification (GTDB taxonomy): domain Bacteria; phylum Bacillota; class Clostridia; order Tissierellales; family Peptoniphilaceae; genus Peptoniphilus_E; species Peptoniphilus_E catoniae. Next base: position 6,743 of record NZ_LR588420.1, on the reverse strand, counting down.
AAGACTTGAAGTTATAGAAGCCTTTATACAATCACACAACAAACCTGAATGGATGATACTGGATGCAATCCCTGTAATTCCGCCTGATTTAAGACCTATGGTTCAATTAGATGGAGGCAGATTTGCCACATCTGACTTAAATGATTTATACAGAAGAATAATTAACAGAAACAATAGACTTAAAAAACTTTTGGACATAAATGCACCGGATATAATAGTAAGAAATGAAAAGAGAATGCTTCAAGAAGCAGTAGATGCTCTAATTGATAACGGAAGAAGAGGTAGACCTGTTACAGGACCTGGAAACAGACCATTAAAATCTCTATCTGAGATGCTAAAGGGTAAGCAAGGTCGTTTTAGACAAAATCTTTTAGGTAAACGTGTAGACTATTCAGGCCGTTCAGTAATAGTTGTAGGCCCTGAACTTAAATTTTACCAATGCGGCTTGCCTAGAAATATGGCTCTTGAACTTTTCAAACCTTTTGTTATGAAGGAACTTGTAGCACAAGGTCATGCTCACAATATAAAATCCGCTAAAAGAATAGTTGAGAAGGGAAAGTCCGAGGTTTGGGACGTTCTTGAAGAAGTAATTAAGGATCATCCGGTTCTGTTAAACCGAGCTCCAACCTTGCATAGATTAGGTATTCAAGCCTTTGAACCTGTTCTTGTAGAAGGTAAATCCATAAAACTTCATCCCTTGGCTTGTACAGCCTATAATGCCGACTTTGACGGAGACCAAATGGCAGTCCATCTTCCTCTTTCAACAGAAGCACAGGCTGAAGCGAGACTTTTAATGCTTTCAACTAATAATATTTTGGCACTTAAAGACGGAAAGCCTATTACAACACCTACTCAAGACATGGTACTTGGATGCTATTATTTAACAGTTGATACAAAGCAAACAGGACTAAAGGGAGAAGGCATGATATTCACAGACTTTGACGAGCTTATGCACGCTTATTATTCACATAAGCTGAGCTTACACGCAAAAGTTGGAGTTAGAATATTTGCAGGTGAAGATGACAAGCTTGGTAAAATAGTTTATTCACAAGCAGGAAGATTTATATTTAATTCCTTTATACCTCAGGACCTTGGCTTTGTTGATAGAAGCAAGGATAAATATTCCCTTGAAATAGATGATGTAATAGACAAAAAATATCTTGGAAGAATAATAGAAAAAACCTACAAGAAACATGGAAATATAAAAACAGCCGAACTTCTTGATTCAATTAAATCAACGGGGTATCACTACTCTACGGTAGGCGCAATATCAATATCCATGTCCGACATTCAAATTCCTGAAACTAAGCAGGAAATATTGGATAAGGCTCAAAAAGAAGTAAATAAATACGAAAAAGTATTTAGAAGAGGATTTATTTCTGACGAAGAACGTTATGAAAAGGTAATACAAATTTGGAACGATGCTACAGAAGAATTAACTGATGAGGTTATGGCAGGATTTGATAAACTCAATAATATTTATATTATGGCGGACTCAGGAGCCAGAGGTTCCAAAAACCAAATAAGACAGCTTGCAGGTATGCGTGGGCTTATGGCATCTCCATCAGGAAAGACCATAGAAGTTCCGATTACCTCAAACTTCCGCGAAGGGCTTTCAGTATTGGAATTTTACATGTCAGCCCACGGTTCCAGAAAAGGACTTGCCGATACAGCTATTAGAACAGCCGATTCAGGATATTTGACTCGTAGACTGGTAGATGTATCTCAACAGGTAATTGTTAAGGAAGAAGATTGCGGAACTGATGAATATATAACTGTAAAAGACTTTAAAGATGGAAATGAAATAATTGAAAAATTAAAGGACAGAATAGAAGGCAGATTCTCTGCAGGAGAAATAAAGAATCCTACTACCGGCGAAGTAATTGTTGAAAACAACCAAGAAATTACAGATGAAATAGCTGAAAAAATTGAGGCTGCCGGAATAAAGGAAGTTAAAGTAAGATCAGTTTTAGGCTGTAAATGTAAAGACGGAGTATGTATCCATTGTTACGGCAGAAACTTAGCTACAGGCAATAAGGTAGGAATAGGAGAAGCCGTAGGGGTAATAGCTGCTCAGTCCATTGGAGAACCTGGTACTCAGCTTACTATGCGTACCTTCCATACAGGAGGAGTTGCATCAGCAGCAGATATTACACAAGGTTTGCCACGTGTTGAAGAGCTTTTTGAAGCAAGAAAGCCTAAGGGTTTAGCAGTAATTGCTGAAATTGACGGAACAGTCTCAATTAAAGAGCAAAACAACAAACGTGAAGTAACAATTACAAATGAGAGCGGAGAAGCTCAGACCTATAATATAGTTTATGGTTCAAGGCTTAAAGTAAAAGAAGGCGACGTTGTTGAAAAAGGTCAAGAACTTACACAAGGCTCAGTTTACCCACAAGACCTTTTAAGGGTAAAAGGTGTAAAGGGAGTAGAAGAATATATAGTCAAGGAAGTACAAAGAGTATATAGACTTCAAGGGGTAGACATTAACGATAAGCATATAGAAATTATTGTAAGGCAAATGCTCTCCAAGTATAAGGTTCTTGACTCAGGAGATAGCAAATTCTTGCCAGGATCCCTTGTAGATTCAGCAGAGTTTAAGGCCGAAAACAAGAAGCTGGAAGAAAAAGGGCTTGCACCTGCAGAGGGAGAACAAACTCTTTTAGGTATAACCAAGGCTTCCCTTGCAACGGATTCCTTCCTTTCAGCAGCATCTTTCCAAGAAACCACCAGAGTTTTGACAGATGCGGCCATAAAAGGTAAAGAGGATTTTCTTGCAGGCTTAAAGGAAAATATAATAATAGGACAGCTTATACCTGCAGGTACAGGAGTAAGAAAGAACAAGAAAGTGCAAGTTGCCATTAGCGATGAGCTAAAGGAAAATTACATGCTTCTTGAAGACTCAGAAGTTCTTGATACAAAGGCTATTGATAAAGAAGAAGTAGAAGCAACTGAATAAGATAAAAGAAAAAGGGGAGGGCAACCTCTCTTTTTCTTTTGTATGTCAATGAATATATATTCTCTACCTTACTCTAAGTAGGTTGTTGATTAGATTAAAATTTAAAGTATGAATAAATTAAGAATATGTTATTTTAAAAAGAAATATCCTTTAAAAATTTATTTGATTTTAAAAATAATAGATGTAAAATATAAGGGTAAAAGTCACTAAATAAACTTATTGACTTAAAATGCTTGAAATGATAGAATATTACAGTATCTGAAATATTTAGACTACCTTTTAACCAGGTAGTTTTAATTATGTAAGGATAGGAGGTGCTCATTTGAATAAGGTAGTGGGCACGAACCAAGTAAGAAAAGCAGTAACAAAAGGATTGGCAAAAGAAGTTTTCATAGCTGAAAATACTGACAGATTTTTAAAAGAAAGTCTTGTAGACTTATGCGAAAAGCATAAGGTTGAAATTAAGTATTTAGACAGTAAAAAAGAATTGGGAAAACTTTTTGGAATAGGTATTAATGCTGCTACTGCGGCAATATTAATATAAATATATTTAAGGAGGTGCGTGAATGCCTACAATTAATCAACTAATAAGAAACAGCAGAAAGAAAATTACAACAAAATCAAAATCACCAGCACTTGATGTAAACTATGACGTTCTTAAGAAAGAAGAAACCAAGGTTAACTCCCCTCAAAAAAGAGGTGTTTGTGTAGCGGTTAGAACAGTTACACCTAAGAAGCCTAACTCAGCACTTAGAAAAGTAGCCAGAGTTCGTTTAACAAACGGATATGAAGTAATGGCTTACATTCCAGGAATAGGACATAACCTACAGGAACACAGTGTTGTGCTTATTCGTGGAGGAAGAGTAAAAGATCTTCCGGGTGTTAGATATCACATCATCAGAGGAACACTTGATACAGCTGGAGTAGATGCTAGAAGACAAGCTAGATCTAAATACGGTACTAAAAGACCAAAGAATTAATTTGATTTTAATGCGTATATATAGATTTTTGGCTTTACGGACAAAACCGAGTACCAATGAATCGACTATATAGTTAAGGAGGGAAGTTTATGCCAAGAAAAGGACATATTCAAAAAAGGGAAGTAATGGCTGATCCTAAATATGATAATGTCGTAGTAACAAAGCTTATTAATAATGTAATGTTAGACGGCAAAAAGGGAACAGCCCAAAGAATAGTATATGGAGCCTTTGATTTCATAAGTGAATCAACAGGACAAGATGCCATAGAAGTATTTGAAAAGGCCTTAAACAATGTAATGCCCGTACTTGAAGTAAAGGGTAGAAGAATTGGGGGAGCAACCTACCAAGTACCTATGGAGGTTAGACCTGAAAGACGCCAAACACTTGGACTTAGATGGTTAGTAAGATATGCAAGGGCTAGAGGAGAAAGAACCATGTCTCAAAGACTTGCAAAAGAAATACTTGACGCATCTAACAGTTTAGGCGGCAGTGTGAAGAGAAAAGAAGAAATGCACAGAACGGCAGAAGCCAACAAGGCATTTGCTCACTATAGATGGTAAAAGGGGGATAGCCGAATGGCTCGTGCAATACCACTAGATAAAGTTAGAAATATAGGTATCATGGCACACATTGATGCCGGAAAAACAACAACTACAGAACGTATTCTGTATTATACCGGAAAAATTCACAAAATCGGTGAAACCCACGAAGGTGCGGCACAAATGGACTGGATGGAGCAAGAGCAGGAAAGAGGTATAACAATTACCTCTGCAGCTACTACAGCCTTCTGGAAAGGATACAGACTTAACATTATAGACACTCCGGGACACGTTGACTTTACAGTAGAAGTAGAAAGGTCTTTAAGAGTTCTTGATGGAGCTGTAGCTCTATTTGACGCCAAAAGCGGGGTAGAACCACAATCTGAAACAGTTTGGAGACAAGCTGACAAATATAAAGTTCCAAGAATCGCCCATATCAACAAAATGGACGTTACAGGAGCTGACTTTTTCAGATCAGTACAAACTATAGATAAAAAATTACAAGGTAACCCGGTACCAATTCAAATTCCAATGGGAGCAGAAGAAAACTTTATAGGAATGATAGATTTGGTTGAAATGGTTGCTGAAGTATATAAGAACCAAGACGGAACAGAAATTGAAATAACAGATATTCCGCAAGATTACCTTGAAATGGCTGAAAAATACAGAGAAGAGCTAATTGAAAAGGTATCAGAATTTGATGAAGACCTTATGATGGCTTATCTTGAAGGCGAAGAAGTAACAGATGAGGCTATTAAAAGGGCTATAAGAACAGGTACACTTGCAGTTAAAATGACACCTGTAACTTGCGGTTCATCCTATAAAAATAAGGGAGTACAACTACTTCTTGATGCTATAATTGACTACCTACCATCACCTATAGATATACCGGCAATAGTAGGTACAGCAGTGGATGATCCCGATGTAGAAGTAGATAGACACGCGTCAGATGACGAACCACTTTCAGCCCTTGCCTTTAAAATAGTAACAGACCCTTATGTAGGTAAACTTGCATACTTCAGAGTTTACTCAGGAGTGCTTAAAGCAGGATCATATGTTTACAACTCATCAAAAGGCAAAAGAGAAAGAATTGGACGTATACTTTTAATGCATGCCAATAAGAGAGAAGAAGTTGAAGAAGTATATGCAGGAGAAATTGCTGCAGCAGTAGGACTTAAAGAAACAGGCACAGGAGATACATTATGTGATGAAAAAGAACCTGTACTTCTTGAAAGTATGGAATTCCCTGAACCTGTAATTTCAGTAGCAATAGAACCTAAGACCAAAGCATCACAAGATAAAATGGCAATAGCACTTCAAAAACTTGCAGAAGAAGATCCTACCTTCAAAACCTATACAGATGAAGAAACAGGACAAACAATAATTGCCGGAATGGGAGAGCTTCACCTTGACATTATCGTAGACAGAATGTTAAGAGAATTTAAGGTAGAAGCAAACATAGGTAACCCACAAGTATCCTACAGAGAATCAATTACAAAGCCTGCAGAAGGAGAAGGAAAATACGTACGTCAATCAGGCGGTCGTGGTCAATACGGACACGCTAAGATTAAGGTAGAACCCCTTGAACCAGGTAGCGGATTTGTATTTGAAAATGCAATTGTTGGAGGAGCAATACCAAAAGAATTTATTGGACCAACCCAACAAGGTATTGAAGAAGCACTTCAATCAGGTGTACTTGGAGGATACGAAGTACTTGATATAAAAGTAACCCTATATGACGGTTCCTTCCACGATGTAGACTCATCAGAAATGGCATTTAAAATAGCCGGATCAATGGCTTTAAGAGATGCTCTTCAAAACGGAGATCCTATACTTCTTGAACCTATGATGAAAGTTGAAATTACAACACCTGAAGAATATATGGGCGATGTAATTGGAGACATTAACTCAAGAAGAGGAAGAATGGAAGGTATGGAATTAGTTGGAAATGCTCAAATAGTGACTTGTTACGTACCCCTTGCAGAAATGTTTGGATATGCAACAGCACTACGTTCAAATACGCAAGGAAGAGCAACTTATTCAATGCAATTCGATCACTACGAACAAGTACCTAACTCAATAAAAGAAGAAGTACTTGATGGAAAAAATAAAAATTAATCCTTAGGAGGTTTATAATAATGGCAAAAGCAAAATTTGAAAGAACCAAACCACACGTAAACATAGGAACAATCGGACACGTAGACCACGGTAAAACAACCCTAACAGCAGCAATAACCCTAATAATGAACAAAAGATACGGCGGAG
>NZ_LR588419.1 GCF_901447155.2 Peptoniphilus catoniae | reverse complement strand
ACTGTTTTATTCTCGTTCATTGTAACGTCTAAAACATTTCCCATAACTCCTACTGCTGTGCCATTAACTGTAACTGTATCTAGTTCATAACCAGTCTCTGGTGTAAATGTTAAAGTAACTGTTTCATTTTTATTTTTTGTAGCATTTGTTGGTGTTACGCTTCCGTGTCCACCTTCTACACTTGCTGTTAATGTATAAGTTACTGGTGCTGGTGGTGTCTTTTCTGTCCATTTTGCATATATTGTTGTGTCTGTATTTATTGTTTCATTTACAAAGTCGAATGGTGTTGTAAACTCTGCGTCTTTATACCAACCTGCAAAGGTGTAACCGTCTTTTGTCGGGTCTGTAGGTTTGGTTACATGTCCGCCTGCTGTTATTGTTTGTGATGCTACCGCACTTCCGCCATTTGTATTAAATGTTACTGTGTAGCTTGTCGGTGCGTTTTGAGTCCATTTTGCATATAGTGTTATGTCTGTATTTATTGTTTCATTTACAAAGTCGAATGGTGTTGTCAGCCCTGCGTCTTTATACCAACCTGCAAATGTGTAACCGTCTTTTGTCGGGTCTGTAGGTTTCGTTACATGTCCGCCTGCTGTTATTGTTTGTGGATTTATCGCAGTTCCGCCATTTGTATTAAATGTTACTGTGCATACATAGGTAATATTTAAAGTTACATTAAGCTCTTCTGAGTCAAGACCCGTAGCATAATCATATGTCACTTGAGTCGGTTTCGCGTTATCAACTTTAAAACCGTCAGCTTCAAGAGTAGCTCCTATTAAATTCAATACTTGTGCACTTTCAAAATTATCCGGAAAATCTGCATAATTTATTTTCAAATCACTTGTTTTTACTTTAACATCATACGTTTGGTATCCACCGTGAAAATCATTTATTTCCGTGTTATTTACCAGGTTCAAACTCGTTAGGTGATTACTATAACAATGAAGATATCTAAGTGCCGTGTTTTTACTTACGTCCAGCTTTGTCAGTTCATTTCCCGAACACCCAAGGCTTTTAAGTGCCGTGTTTTTACTTAGGTCCAGGTTTGTCAGTTCATTTTCATCACAATAAAGGCTTTTAAGTGCCGTGTTTTTACTTAGGTCCAGGTTTGTCAGTTGGCTACTACCACAATGAAGATATTCAAGTGCCGGGTTGTTGCTCAAGTCCAGGTTTGTCAGTTGATTGGCATAACATTGAAGATATTCAAGTGCCGGGCTGTTGCTTACGTCCAGGTTTGTCAGTCCACAAGCATAACAAGTAAGTTTCACAAGTGCCGAGTTGTTGCTTAAGTCCAGGTTTGTCAGAGGATTACCAAAACAAGTAAGATATTTAAGTGCCGGGTTGTTGCTTACGTCCAAGGTGCTTATTTCGTTATAATAACAATGAAGGGACACAAGTGCCGGGCTGTTACTCATATCCAGGTGTGTCAGCTTATTTTCATCACAAGAAAGGTTCACAAGTGCCGGGTTGTTACTTACGTCCAAGTTTGTCAATTTATTTTTATCACAAGAAAGGTTCACAAGTGCCGGGTTGTTACTTACGTCCAGGTTTGTCAGGTTATTTTTCGTACAATCAAGTTCTCGAAGTGCCGGGTTGTTGCTTAAGTCCAGGGTTGTCAGTATATTATTATTACAATAAAGTTCTTTAAGTGCCGGGTTTTTACTTATATCCAAGGTACTTAGTTTGTTATAGCTACAAGTAAGTGTTTGAAGTGCTGTAAAATATTTGATTCCTGTTAAATCTGCAATGTTTTCATTTCTAACGTTTATCGCTGTTATACCTGCAATTTCCGTATCACTTAATTTACCGTCACCGTCAACATCAAGTGTTACCACATAAGCTCTAAATTTACCGTCCGGGAAGTTTGTTGCATTAATCTCAACATCTCCCGGTCCTGCCCAAACTGGGCTTACGATTAAATTCATTATAAGCATCATCATTGCTAGTAGCATTGCGATGCGTCTTCCTCGTTTCTTTTTCATAATTCTCCTCCTTTTTTCTTGTATGGAAATGGATTTCTCACTTTCTACCTTTATCTTATAAAATTTTTTTCTTTTGCACATCACCCGAAAGGATGAGATTTTGTAAAATTTTATAATTTTTTTGTGTTTTTTTCTATTCTTCTACTTTTTTCTTTTGAATAAAAAATAAACTGCTAAGACTAGTATGGCTGCTCCTGCTCCTGAAATTCCTATGCCCATGGTTCTATTGCTACTTACATTGTCGACGGTGAAGTCTTCGCCACTGTGGATTCCTTTTTTTATATAGGATATATCTAAATCATCGGCTAACATAAGCCAGTCGCCTTGTTGTACGCCAACTACTGTAAAGTCAAGGGGACCTTTGTCAGCATATACTTCGTAGGAGTACCTCGTTTTGTCTACTTGGTCCTGCCACTTCATGCACTTATAGCCTTCGATAACATCTGGTATATACTCATCCTCGCTTAGGTAAGTAGTGTCATCGTTTTTGCTCTTGTGTATAGTAAGCTCATAGTCACCTAGGTCGTCCTCTGTTATATCCTTCCACTTGTCTATGGTTTCTATCTCTTTAAATATGCGCGGATCGATGTTATAGTCACCTATCTTTATTGGTGCTATAAGCTTGCTTGAGCTAAGTTCTTCTGTGTTAACACCTTTATTATCACTCTCTGTGTCCCCACCCAAAACGAACCAATCGTACTCGTAGTCTGTGTCTTTAACGTGACTAAAGATTTCCGCCTTTCTATATGCTGCAAAGTATGGAATGGTTACTTCTGTTGCTGGATCTTTAAATGGTAGTTCTGGTTCTACTGTGCCTGCTAGGATTATAACTTTGCCTTCGTTTTCGCTTTTTATTTTCCCATCGTCTACGTATACTGCTTCTTCCAGGGTCTTTTGTATTCCTGGCTGTTCTACCAAGATTAATATTCCAAGTCCAAGTATTAACGCTCCTACTATGATCAGTATTATTATCTTTTTCATAATTTCCTTCCTTACTCCTTTTCCTATGGAAATGTTTGCTTTATATCTTTATCTTATAAAATTATTTTCTTTTGCACATCACTTGAAAGTATGACTTTTTAAAAATTTTTTGAAATTTTTTCAATATATGAAATTAGTATAAATATAATCTTTTTGATATAATTAGTTTAAGAATTCTTTAATTATTAAATTAATAGTTAGAAAAAATTATTTTATTTGAAGGGAGGCTACTATGTATCGCAAAGAAATCTTAAGTTATATTTTTTCAATCATTTTTGTTTTAATCGCATGCGTTCTGCACGCTTTGGATTTTTATAATTTAGTGAATTTCCCTGTGAATACCATGGTGCTTGTTCTCTATACAATTGTAATTTTTATGTGGATGCACAATATGATTAATAGAGTCCTTAGACCTTCTATAGTCACAAGATTTAGACTCATCGGCATACTTCTCATCTGTTACCTTACGGTGAGAACTGTTAAGTACGAAATCTTTATGGGTAACGAAGACGCAGTAAGAATTGCAAGAAACTTCTACTTAGTCTTTCCACTTATTTTAACTCAGCTCGTGTTCCTCACATCTCTTCACGTCGGGAAATCCGAGAGAGAAAATATAAGCAAGTACTGGAATCTTCTTTGGATACCTACTTGTGTATCTGCGTTATTAATCTTAACCAACGACTACCACGAGCTAGTCTTCTCCGTTGACCCGAATGCTAGAGGTCTAAATTTGTACGGTCCCGTATATTATTTAATACTTATCTACATAGGTATCTTCGCTATATTAACCATCACATTTACGATGCTCTATTCAACTAAAACTAGCCATATGTCTTCAGTAAATCTGCCTATCTCCATTCTTGTAATCTGGATTATCTACACCTATCTATACATGACTGAATGGGAGCCATTCGAATTTGTTAAAATCCTCTTCAAGAGTGCAGAGTTTAATATTTTGATGGTGCTACTATTTATTGAATCTTTGGTATTTATGAGACTTCTGCCTTCCAACAGAGGCTACGAATCATTCTTGCAACTTTCTTCTCTAAATATTGGGATTGTGGATTCAAATAAAGAGATGATCTTCCGACCGAAAAAGTACAGTGATATAGATCTTGCTCTCGTTGACAAGGCGATTTTAAATCCGATTTTTATCGATGAAGACACCCTTCTTGAAAGTGCAAACATAACCGGCGGCACATCATTTTGGTTTGTAGATTTTACCGATTTCAACAATCTAAAGAGAAAACTCCTTTCCATGAGTGAAGATATGCTAAACGAAAACGAACTTCTAAAGGCGAATAATGCCTTGGAGAAAAGTATGGTCAAGGTGGAAGAAGCTAGAGAAATCAGAGAGCACATTCAGATGAAGCTAAAGCCTCAGTTCGATCAGCTTAAATATATCTTGATGAATCTTCCTGAAGATGAGGAACTATTTGAAGTAAAACTAAAACACGCCTGTTTCTTAGACGTGTACATAAAAAGATATTCCAATCTATTCCTTATTACTAAGAATAAAAAGATTCTAGACCTTGCAGAGCTAAGGCTTGCGTTTTCCGAATCTCTCGACTATTTGAAACTAAGCGATGTTAATACCAGTTTAGATTGGAATCTAAGTGGCAGGTTCGATGCCAAGTACTGCCTCGATCTCTATGAAATTTTTCAATATGCCTTGGAATTTTACATGCCTGGAATAGACATTTTCCAGGTGAGTCTATATAGAAAGGACCGTATACCTACCCTAAGTATTAAAATTACCGGTGTAGAGCCGAAATCTTTCTTAAGTAAGTATAAAGATACCTATGCTGATCGCAAAGTCTCCATTAATGAGGACCTAACAGAGGATGAAATAAACCTATGTATTTATCTTGGAAGGAGGCATATATGACTCTTTTAAATCTAAGTACTAATAACCTTGCCATACTATTTCTTTTTAACACCTTAGTCTTGGTAGCAAGTGTAAAGATTGTTGTCGATACAGCAAGTAGTAAGCTATACTCCAAGTATTTTGTGCATAGTATATTCATCTTTTTATTGAGTTTTTTCTCTATTCAAATTTTGGCAGAGATTGGAACAGGCAAACTCTACTTTGCAAAACTTGTGGTAGACTTTCCCGTTTACCTATTTATAATCTTAGATTTGTTCCTCTGCACCCTTGAAATTCTCTTAGCAATAAGTTTTATAAATACTAAGAATAGTATTATAGGTAAGAACTCCATCAAGGAAAGTATGGACAATCTCCCTGACGGCATCTGTTTTTCAAAGCTTGACGGTACGCCGCTTCTGGTAAATAGAGTAATGCAGGATATTAGCTACGCAGTGTTCGGAAATATGCTAGTAAACGATGTGGTCTTTACAGAAGATGCAAGAAATAATAAAATAAAAAAGGATGCTCGTATCTTGCAACGAGATCCTCTAATAGTAGAAGCACTGGGAGATATTTGGCATATAAAGACGATCATTCACGACAATTTCAGAGAAACCTTGGCATATAAAATCACCCTTGAGTGGGGCCTGTACCAAAAGATTGAAGAAAAGAATAGACAGATTGAAAAGATCAACCGAAGTCTCAAAGAATATCAAAAAAATGTGGCAGAGTACACGAGACAAAAAGAAATCTTGCAGGCAAAGATTAAAATCCACGACAAGATTGGTCAGTCCCTAATCTATTTTAAACACTACTTAGATATGGACAAAAAGACCAAGGAAGATCGGGACAAACTCATAAACTTATGGATGGAGAGCCTTGTAATGCTCGATGAAAAAGATGATTTCTTAAGTGAAAAGGAAGATTCTTCGAAGAATGAAGCAAATTTCGAAAAACTGATCTCCACCGCAAAAGATATTGGAGTTGCGGTCCACTTGGACGGCGAGACTCCTAGGGACGAAGGCGATCTAAATCTCTTGGTCGATATAGTTCACGAGGCATTTAACAATGCCATTCGCCACGGTCAAGCAAAAAATATATGGATTAAATTAGATGAAGGGGATTTAAATATCCATTGCAAGATAAGAAACGATGGCATCCTATCTAAAGAACCTATAAAAGAAAAGGGCGGTCTCAAAAACATCCATCAAAGATTAAAAAGCTTTGGTGGTAAGATGAATATAGAACTTAATCCACAATTCACCTTGGACCTATCCTGGCCAAAAGGAAGAAACTATGACCTATAAAATAATGATTGTAGACGATCAGTTCGTCTCCAGAGAAATGTTTAAACTATACATCAGCCAATGCCCAGACTACGAAGTGGTCTACTGCGTCGATACCGCCATGTTTGCAGATACCTATGTACTAAATACTAAACTCGACCTAGTTATCATGGACATACTGATGCAGGACGGTTCAAATGGCCTCGATGCTGCAGAAAAGATAAAAAAATTAAAACCAGAACTTAAAATAATAGCCGTTACAAGTATGCCGGAAGTATCCTGGATGGATAGGGCAAAAAAAATCGGCATCGAAAGTTTCTGGTACAAAGAAGTCTCAGAAGAGACCATCTTAGAAATCGTTGAAAGAACATTAAATGGAGAATCCATCTATCCAATTAAGACTCCAAATGTCAAATTGGGAATGACTAAATCCACCGACCTAACCCCGAGGGAGATCCAAGTCTTAAGACTCCTTACCACAGGAGTTGGAAACGACGAAATCGCCGACAGCTTAGGCATCTCACTTAACACGGTTAAGACCCATATCCAACATCTCTTGGACAAGACTGGATTTACAAGTCGAACACAACTTGCAATTCAAGCGCGCATCACAGGATTTGTAATAGAAGACGATTAAAATTAAACAAAATAACGAAACCCCCGGTCTAACTGGGGGATCAAGTACAAAAATGGCTCTCACGAGCCCTATTTTTATTTAATCATTTTAATTGTAGCAGTCTTAGTGTGGCTGTTCCAAATGATGTCCTTGCCATCTTGTAGACCAAGTGCCCTTGCAATATTTGCAATTGGAAGCATGGTTCTATTATTTTTAATCTCTGTTTTAACATCACTTAGATATACATTTCCATTTTTTAACAGCCCTTCGTAAAGGACTATTTCTTTGGTATCTTTATATTATTATTTTTGATAGATTGTAAAATTAAATGCGACACTAGTGTAAAATAAAAACTCATAACAAAATCAATTCATGTAAAATGTAATTACCACAAAAACATAGACATGAAGGAGATTGTTATGAGTCATAAATATATTACCATGGATTGTAGAGATAAAATAGAAGTTGTAAATAATGAAGGCTACTCAGCCAGGAAAATAGCAAAAATATTAGGTTATCATCATTAATCAATTAGTAGAGAGCTAAAAAGATGTAAAGACAAATATGATGCAAAAAAGGCTGATCTTGACTATTCTATTAATTCTAAAAACAAAGGTAGAAAGTCAAAACTTACTGAAGAGTTAAAACAATTTATCAAAGAAAAGCTAAAAGCCACCTGGTCCCCTGAACAAATAGTAGGGAGATGTTTTAAAGGTGAATTAAGCTTTAAAACAATCTATAATTGGCTATATAAAGGGCTTTTGGATATATAAGTTAAAGTTTTAAGAAGAAAATGAAAATCTTTAAAAGCTAGAGAAACAAGATGTAAATTTAATATAGGAACATCTATTTCTAAAAGACCCAAAGCTGTAAAAAAACGTGTGGAATTTGGTCATTGGGAGCTTGATACAGTAGTATCATCTAGAGGTAAAAGTAAAGGATGCTTAGCGACATTTGCAGAAATGAAGACTCGTGCATATTTTGCAATAAAAATGCCTGATCGCAGTAAAAAATCTATGTTAGATGCTATACACACTTTAACAAAAGAATTACCACAAGGAGTATTCAAGACATTCACTTCAGATAGAGGTAAAGAATTTGCTTGTTATGAAGATATAGAAAGTGAATTAAATATAGACTTTTATTTCGCAGATCCATATAGTGCTTGGCAAAGGGGAACTAACGAAAATAGCAATGGTTTACTTAGAGAGTTTTTTCCTAAGAAAACTGACTTAGCTAAAATCGAAGAGGAAGATTTAATAGATGCTATTTATAAAATAAACTCTAGACCGAGAAAATGCCTAGAGTTTGATACACCATTTGAACGTTTTATACATGAATTAAATTTATTAAGCTAAGTGTCGCAATAATTATTGCAAATCAACACATGAAAAAAATCAAAAAAATAAAAAAATTTATAAATATCATCCTTTCGGGTGATGTACAAGGTTTTTATTATTGATATAATCAACTAAACTAGTAAATCAATTTTAATTTCTTGAATATAATTTTAAAGTTACTATATATTTTGTAGACGATTTTAAATAATCCTCATTTCCACATTAATTAATAAGGGGGTGTAACCATGAAAAAGAAGTTTTATAAGCTGATTTCTTGCTTACTTGCGGCGGTACTTCTGATGACAATTTTGCTTCCAAGTGTAGTTATGGCTTCAGATGAGATTGTTAATAGTGCCGATAAAGATGAGTCTAAAGATTTAGAAGTTTCAATTGCTATAAAAGATGCAAAAGATTCTCCAGTTAAAATACCAAGAAATCAAGACGAAGACGTAGTGGAAGAACTTAAAAATCTACCTATGAAAAATCTTCCAGAAAATATTGTTGAAGAAAGCGGAGAAGGCACACCTGAAGATCCTAAGGAAACAACAACTACTACGGTTGTTGAGGATGAAGAAAACAATGAAACTACGACCACAGTCAAAAAAGAAAAAGAATGGCAAGACGAAAATGTGATGGGAAATGAAGATAGTCAAACTGTTGAAACAGTTGACGAAGATGGAAATCTTATTAGCGCTAGCGGCGAATCTCAAGGAAAAGAAACTACTACTATTAAAGATGAAAAAGATACTGAAGTTAAAGTAGAAGAAGAAATTAAAGTTGAGGATAGCAAAGCTACAACTAGCGATGGTAAGAAGATAGAGACAGATGAACCAGAAGTTACAATTGAACTAAAACCTGGTGAAAAAAAAGAAGTAACTGTAGATATGAATGCCTGGTTTGATGAAGATACTCTAGGCATACCAGATTGGATTAGACATAAAGACGGTGACACTTCCAACTGGATTACTGAAGACTCTAGTGATGAAGAAGATGGAAGTATTACAAATATCACCGTTACTAACGCGGAAAAT
Organism: Peptoniphilus catoniae; assembly: GCF_901447155.2. Lineage (GTDB taxonomy): Bacteria > Bacillota > Clostridia > Tissierellales > Peptoniphilaceae > Peptoniphilus_E > Peptoniphilus_E catoniae. The sequence goes on along the minus strand of NZ_LR588419.1, from coordinate 71,975 downwards.
TCTACAACTTATACTCGAAAGATAACTAAGCCTGACGGCAAAGTAACTGAAGAAAAGATTACTTATACTCGCGATGCAAAGGGTAGAATAACTGGTTATGAAACTGAAACTAAAGAAACTGTATCTGAAACTACAGTTGAAACTAATCCTCCAGCAAATGCAGAAATTCACGCTGACGGCGGTTGGAAAGAATTAGTCTATGAACTTCCTGAAAAGCCACAAGTTCCAGAACCTGAAAGAGACGAAAACGGCAAGGTTGTAAATGGAAAAATCCTAGCAGAAATTCACGATAAGGACGGAAACATAGCAGGCTATACCGAAGTTGAAATAAAAGATGGCAAGGTTGTTAAATACTCCGATCCTATTCTAGGCAAATTAATTTCTAAAGAAACAAAGGTTGAAACCCTTGAAAATGGTCTAAAAAAATATACTGTAACCAAGACTACCCTTACAAGAAAAAGCGGTAAGAAAACATCTGGTACAGTTAGTGACGGAGAAAGGACTCTTAGTGGCAAAATGGGCCAAATTAATGGAAGAGTAGTCTTTGACTATGACAGTCTTGAAACATTCTTACCAGACTTTACAATAGTCGGACCTGATGGAGAAGGTATAAGCGATGAAAAACACATCGGCAAAACTAATAGCAGTTTTGTAAAAGACTACGACGAAAACGGCCAATATTTTCAATGGCTAGGTCAACTTGGACTCTTCAGCTTAATCTACATTAGGGACGGCGATGGAGATATCGTAGGTGCAGATCAATTTGAAATCACTGGAAAAGATGGAAAGAAATATTATGCATACTGTGCAGACTTAAATGTTTATGCTCAAGAAGGTTCCAACTACAATATGCAAAGACTTGAAGACACAGATTATATCCAACACAAAGATAAAATACGCTCCATAGTTCTAAAAGGATATTGGGGAGTTAAAAATGAAAGTAAAGATCCTAAAAATCCAAGTCCAGGATCATTAGATGCTTTCAAGAAAATGCTCCTTGACAATAATGCATTGACAGCAGAAGAGTCCAATAAACTAACTGACGGAATGGCGCTTTTAGCAACACAAGCTGCAATTTGGCGCTATGGTAACAGCGGTCAAAGTATGTTGGGTGAAGACCTACAATTTCCATGGGGACCTGAAGAACCCCAAGCAAGTATAATCAACAAAACTTATAAATATCTCGTTGGAATGGAAGGAACACCAGCCACTGCATCTAATACCATTCTTCAAAAAGATGATTTTGCAAAGATGGTTGACCTTACTGTTAAAGAAAAGCTAGAGGGGGAAAAATATAACACAGATTTAAAAATTGCTATGGCAGTAGAATTTGATGATGAAACTAGTGACCTTAAGCTTTACATTACAGCGGACGGTGAAAAAGTTGATGAATTTAGGTTAGCTGGAGCTCTTCAAGAAGGCGAAAAGAAGGCTACAAAAAATTCCGATGGAACCTATACTCTTTCAGGATTAGTTTTAAAAGGAAACAAAAAATTTAACATAAATCTCAAAGGAGTGCAAAATCTAAAAGACGGTGTTTATATTTTCTCATGTGATAAGGGACCAAATGGACATCCTGCACAAACACTTATAGGAGCAGGCGAATCACAACAAGATATAGATTTAAATGTAGACCTTGAATTTAATGTTAAAGAAAAAGTAACTTATGCTTCTCTAGAATCTGAAAATGAAGCTACTATACTTGAGTGGCAAGGTGATTATTACACATTTAAAGAAACTTCATTTGATGACCACACAGAAGATACTGAAACAGAAATTCCTGAGCTTGACATTCCAGAAGAAACTACTGACAATGTAGATGAATCTTCAGAAGTTAAGACTTATGAAAATCTAAAAGAAATAAATATTGCAAAGGCTGAAGTTAAAACAGGATTAAATAGAAATTATGAAGTTCCTAAGACTGGTGACCCTCTATATCAAATTCAAATAATCCTTATGAATGGAGTGCTAATAAGTATATTTGCTGCGGCATATTTCGCAACTAAAAAGGAAAGAGAGTAATGAATTTTGATGATCCTGAAAATGGGGCAAACAATAAAAAAATTTGTTATGAAAAATTATCTAAAGGATCACTTATAGTATCAATATTACTAAGCATAATTCTCATTTCTACGATTATACTTCGAGAAAGAGGATTGGAAAAAACTGAAGAATTACGAAAGATTTATTATAGAGGCACAGATGTAATAGAACTATCTAAAAAGAGTGAGGCTCAACAATCAGAGCCTCACAAAATTCAAAAAAATTTTGAGCAGCTTTTAAAAATAAATCCAGAAACAGTTGGTTGGATTAAAGTAGGAAAACTCGCAGATGAACCTGTAGTTTATAGAGATAATGAACACTACTTGAATTACGATTTCTACGGACACAGAAATAGCATCGGAACAGTATTTATAGACGTTGAAAATTCCGACTGGGAGAACAGCAAGTATCTAATTTTATATGGTCACTATCTAAAAAATGGTGGAAAATTTGGTAATTTGAAAAGATATAAAAATATCGAAGACTTAAAAGACAATTTGATTATTACATGGAATACCATCTATGGAAAAGAACCTGAAAAATATGTAGTATTTTCAGTATTTGAATCCTCCATGCTAAAAAGCGAAAAAGACTATTTTTATCTTAGACGATTTGAAAAACTAAAAGGGGGAGAAAAAGAAATAGAAAAGTTAATAGAAGAATTGAAAAAAAGGTCTATTTTTAATATCCCAGTAGAAGTTACTCCAAATGATAAAATTATGTGTTTAGTTACCTGCAGTTATGGAAACAAGGATGGGCGATTGCTAGTATTTAGTAGAAAGATACGACCAGAAGAAGTTATGGACTCTATTAATGATGAAATATCAGGAAAATAAACAGAATTTACAAATGATAAATAATGTTAGTTCCTGGTATAATGTAACAGCTCAGATAATATAATTTTTAACTGTAAATAACCACCAATATGCCGGTGGTTATTTTTTGCTTTTTAACAGAAATACTACAATATTTAAATTGCCTGTGGCTGAAAAACAAATTACCATTACCTCCAATTTTTATTTTTTTATCAACAGTGCCACACACTCCACATGGTAGGTTCTTGGGAATTGATCTATTGCCTTTAGCTTTTCTATCTTGTAGCCTCTTTCTTTAAAGACTTCAAGATCTCTTAGTAGGGTCACAGGGTTGCAGGAGATGTAAAGGTATTTGTCAACGTTAAAATCTATTATTTTATTAATGGCTCGAGGGTTTATTCCTTCTCTTGGTGGATCTAATACAATAATGTCCGGTTTATAGTTAAGGTTTTTTACTTCTTCAAATACGTCTCCGCAAATAAATTTTATTTTATCGAGCTTGTTAAGCTTTGCATTTTCTCTTGCGGACTTAACTGCTTCTTCCACTATTTCTATTCCCAGTGCACTTTTTGCTTGTTTACCTATAATTTGAGTAATGGTTCCTGTTCCTGAATATAGGTCTAAAAGGTTAAGTCCTTCTATATTTCCTATGGTATTTTTTGCTTCTTGGTATAAAAGCTTTGCCGACTCGGTATTGGTTTGGAAGAAGGAGTAAAGGCTTATTTTAAATTTAAGGTCGTCTATTTCTTCAATAAGGTAGTCTTTTCCGTAATATACCTCCACTTTTTCAGGGACTATGGCGTCTGAGGGGGAGTCGTTTATAGTGTGAATAAGGCCTGCTATTCTACCTTTAAGGGGAAGCTCTAACAGACTGTCAAAGTAGCCGCTGTAATCGTATTTCTCTGAACTTGTTACAAGGTTTACCAAAAGGTCTCCCTTAAGGTTTCTTCTTATAAGGAGGTGTCTTAAGGCACCGTTGTGTCTGATTTTATGGTAGGGTTTAAGGAGCCCGTCAAAGTATTTTTTTGTGTAATCTCTTATTTGATTAAAGTCCTGGTCTACTATGTTACACTCGTCGGTGTTTACCACTTCGTAGAATTTATTTTTTTTGTGAAGCCCAAGGCTTAAGGGTCCGTCCTTATATTCATCTGAAAAGGTGTATTCCATTTTATTTCTATAGGCTGTGTAATTAGGTGAGGGTATAAGGTCGATTTTATCTATGCTTATTTTTGAAAAAAGCTTTTCTAAGAGCTTCTTCTTGTAAGACAGTTCCTTTTCGTAGGTCATTGTTTGGTAGGTGCAGCCACCACATTCTTTCAGGTGGGGGCAGTTGTGCTCTTCTTCCAAACTTGATTTTTCAAGGACCTTTAAAAGGCGTCCCTTGTTCCTACGAACTTTTTTTATTTCTACTATTTGTCCCAGTATGCCGCCTTTTATTTTTATTTCATTGCCATCATATATGATTGTTGACTTGTTTGGAAAGTCCACCTCTTGAATTATTCCTTCTATTGTTTTGTTTTTAGCCATACTTCCTCCCGACTATATAAAGTTTTTATAATATATGGTAAAATCAGCATGAGGTGTTTTATGAAAAAACTTTTAAAGCCGGCTCTGCTGATTTTTATTTTTGCTTTAGGGTTCTTTTATTACTTTAATTATATAAGAACTGTAGGCTCCGGTACAATTCCAATTATAACTTATCATAGCATAAGAGACGACAATGAAGAAGCTAATGAATATGTTGTTTCTTGCGAAAAATTTGATGATATGGTGAGGTCTTTAAGTGAAAGTAATTTTACTTTTTTAGATCTTAAGGATGTGGAGGATATTGTTTATGGCAGAAAGGCTTTGCCTGAGAATCCCGTGATGATTACTTTAGATGATGGTTACGCGGATAATTATACCAATGTTTTTCCCATACTTAAAAAATATAAGGTTAAGGCTTCAATTTTTATAATAGGTTCTTATGTGGGTAGACAAGGGTTTTTAACTTTTGATCAAATTCAGGAGATGGCGGAATCCGGTCTTGTTGATTTTGGAAGTCATACCTATAATCTTCACGATCTTTTCCAAGATGGAGCGAATAAGGGTAAAACATGGTTAAGTGTAAAAAGAGAGGATGAAAGTAGAGAGGATTATCTAAAGAAGATTACTGATGATCTTATTTGGAATAATACTGTTATTTATGAAAGAACCTCGGTTTTTCCAACGGCTATTTCTTATCCCGGCGCCATGGTTAATGACGATGTAAAAAAGGCTGCTAAGGATGCGGGACTTAAAATTGGTTTTGTAGGAGCTGATAAAACAGCTTCTAAGGTTGGAAATTTGGATCCTTATGAAATTAAAAGGTTTAATATGAGGGATACTACTGATATTAAAAATACAGTGAGGTTTTTAAAAAGTTCTAGGGACAATTAGTCCTTATGTAAGCTTATGGGGTAGATGAAAAGTAAAAAGGGGTGTTTTATGAAAATTACCATTTGCATGGGTTCACGTTGTGTTATGACAGGAGCAATGTCTATTTTCGATCAGCTTGAGGCATTAAGGGACAGTTCTCCTGATTTTGATTTGGAAATAGAAACATCAACTTGTATGAAAAAATGCAAGGAGGACGAAAACGGATGTCCTTATGTTTTAATTGACGGTGAATTAATAAAGAAAGCCACCTTCCAAGGAAATCTTAAGAAAATTGTGGACGCATATCAGGAAAGTTTAAATAAGGATAACTAGGGGGAGTTTATGTTTGAAAATTATACTGATATTCTTACTATAAGACGTAAAGTTTTTGCTGAGGTTGCAAGACTTGCTTATAGTGATGAGGAACTTGCAAAGGGGCTTGGAGAAGCTATTATAAAGATTATCCCCGGAGAAGTGGCAAACTATAGGGACAGTGTTTTTAAGGAAAGAGCCATTGTAGGAGAAAGGCTTCGTTTAACCTTGGGGCTTCCTGCAAGGACTGCAGCAGAGCTTGGACACTTAGCCGCAGGTATAGATGAGGTAGATATAGATCAACGCGTTTTAAATAAACCTTTGGTTAATGTTATAAGTTTTGCCTGTGAAGCATGTCCTACAAAAACCCTTGAGGTAACGTCAAATTGTAGAAAGTGCCTAGCTCACCCCTGTATGAATGTTTGTCCTGTAGGTGCTGTCAGCATGAAAAGATCAAGTGCTTACATAGATCAGGAAAAATGTATTAAGTGCGGCCGCTGCAAGGATGCTTGCCCTTATAATGCAATTATAAAATATGATAGACCTTGTGCCATGGCTTGCGGTGTAAATGCAATTTCATCAGATCATTTAGGACGGGCTAAAATTGAAGAGGATAAGTGTGTATCTTGCGGTCAATGTTTAGCAAATTGTCCCTTTGGGGCTATTGCCGACAAATCTCAAATTTATCAGCTTGTAAAATCTCTTAGGAGCGGCAAAAAGCACTTGGCAATTGTGGCACCTGCCTTTATCAGTCAATTCGGACCTATGGTTTCTCCTTCTCAAATTTTTGCAGGAATCAGGAAGCTTGGCTTTGATGATGTAATGGAAGTGGGAATGGGAGCAGATATTGAAACTATGAAAGAGGCTAAGGAGTTTTTATCAGATGTACCTGATAAGCTTAACTATATGGCAACAAGCTGTTGTCCTTCCTGGGCCGACATGGTAAAAAGGGTATTCCCTGATGAAATGATTCATATCTCCGACAGTTCTTCACCTATGGTTGCTACAGCTAAATATATTTCTAAAAACAATAAAGATGCAAAAATTGTTTTTATAGGACCGTGTATATCCAAAAAATTGGAAGCCCTTAATGAAAATGTGGCTCCTTATGTTGACTTTGTTATTACTTTTGAAGAGCTTATGGGAATGTTTGTAGCAAGGGATATAGAACTTCCGGAGCTTGATGTTGAAGAGGAAATTAATGACGCTTCAAGTTTAGGAAGAGGATTTGCAAGCTCAGGAGGAGTTGCTGAAGCTGTATTAAGTGTAATCAAAACCCTTGACCCTGAAAGGGAGGTTCTTCACGAAAAGGCTGACGGTCTTCATGAATGTGTTAAGATTATGCGTATGGCGAAGGCAGGTAGAAAGGACGGTTATCTTTTAGAGGGTATGGCCTGTCCTGGGGGTTGTATAGGAGGACCGGGAGTTCTGGCATCAGTTTCAAGAGCGAAAAAAGCCCTTGAGGCTTTTAAAAATAAGAGCAAGTACGAAAAGCCTATGGACAATCCTATAATTAAAGATTGACTATAAATATTTTAACTATGGAGAAAATTTTAATGAAAAGAAAGCTTAAACTGTTAATTATATTAATGCTAGTGATTTTAGCGGCTTGTTCCAAGGAAGAAGATCTTAAACTTGTAAGCTTAAAGGGACCTACTTCTATGGGACTTGTTTATACAAAGGCTGCAAAGACTATGGACCTAGTATCAGCACCTGATGAGATTTTAGGCAAGGTTACGGGAAAGGAAGCAGATCTTGCCATGGTTCCTATAAATATGGCAGCCAACCTTTATCAAAAAATGGATGGACAGGTTCGCCTTTTAGCTGTTAATACAGTGGGAAATCTTTATTTATTGGGTAAGGAGCCTTTAAATGATTTTGAAGACCTGGAGGGAAAAACCATTGTCAGTGCAGGTCAAGGGGCAACTCCCATGTATATCTTAAACTATTTAACTAAAGGGATAAATGTAAAGGTGGATTATTTGCCAACTCATAGTGATGTTATAGCATCTGCAAGTGAAAATAGAGGAGACTATTACCTTTTACCGGAGCCCTTTGTAAGCCTTTATCTTAATAAAATAGAAGGCGGTCAGCTTGCTTACAATTTAGCTGAAGCCTACAAGGAAAAGACAGGACATCTACTTACTATGGGTTGCCTTATTACAACTGAGGATAAGTTGAAAGAAAAGGGCAATGAAATTGAAAAATTTTTAAAGGAATATGAAAGTTCTGTAGACAAGGTTTTAAATGATCCTAAAGCTGCAGCAGGACTTATTAAGTCCTATGGAATTTTAGAAGATGAGAGCTTGGCGGAAAAAGCTTTGCCTTCTTCAGGCATTGTTTATCTTAAACCTCAAGAGTCTAAAGAAGATGTGGAAGCCTTTTTACAATTGCTTATGGAAGAAAATCCCAAGGCAATAGGTGGAGCTTTACCGGAAGATGATTTTTATGAAGCGAATTAGTGAACCTCTAGCATGGTTTTTTTGCATTCCCATTTGGGGACTGATTTCTTTAATAGTAGGAAATGATTTGTATCTGCCGGGGCCTATTAAGACCCTGGCAGCTCTTTTTAATATACTGGCATCAAGGGAAAGCTATATAATTTTAGTAGTATCAAGTATTAGAGTTGCTTTTGCACTTTTTCTTGCCTTGGCTGTGGGATTACCCTTAGGGTTTTTAACAGGCTTTTCTCCAAAGGCCGGACAGCTTTTAAACCCTTGGCTTACTATGCTTAAAAGTGTGCCTGTAGTAAGCTTTATAATGCTGGCACTCTTGTGGCTTAATTCAAATTTTTTGCCTATTCTCATTAGCTTTTTAATGGCCATGCCTATATTTTGGACGGCGACAGAAGCTTCAGTTATATCAAGAGATAAAAAACTTTTAGAAATGATGGAAGTTTTTGAAATCAAGCCTTCTAAAAGATTTATAAATTATGATTTGCCCTGGGCTATAAAACATCTGTCCACCGCCCTAAGACAGGCTACAGGTCTTGCCTTTAAAGCAGGAGTTGCAGCAGAGGTTCTTAGCTTCAGTCCCTTTTCTATAGGACGAAAGATTATGGAGAGTAAAACTTATTTGGAAACGGCAGATCTTTTTGCCTGGACTCTGCTTTTAGTCCTTTTAAGCTTTGCCATGGAAAGGTTGGTGCAAGTTGGAATTAAGTCACGTAAACTTTAAAGGAATTTTAAAAGACTTCACTTATAAAACCGATGCAAAAGGTTTAGGGATTTTAGGACCATCAGGCGCAGGAAAAACAACCCTGTTAAGAATTCTTTGCGGCTTGGAAAAAGCAGAGGGACAGGTTGAAAAAATAAAGGCTTCAATGGTCTTTCAAGAGCCAAGGCTTATACCTTGGTTGTCAGCAGAAGAAAACCTGGCCATGGTTATGGGAAAAGATAAGGCTATAAAGTGGTTAAAGATTATGGATTTGGAAAATGACAAGGACAAAAGACCTAAAGAGCTTTCAGGGGGAATGTGTCAGAGAGTTTGTCTTGCAAGAGCTTTAGCTTGCCCCGGGATCTTGGTATTAGATGAACCCTTTCAGGGACTTGATGAAGGTAGAAAGGAGCTTATAAAGAACCTTATCAGCAAAAGGGAAGAGCTTATTATGGTAAGTCACGATATAAAATCTGCAATAGACCTTTGTGATGAAATTATTCTAGTTGACGGACCACCCTTGTCTATAAAGGCAACTTATAGAACAAGCTATAACAATCTTCAAGAAATCCTGGAAAGGGAGTTAAAAAATTTGATTTTAGAAAAAGAGACGGATAATTTATAGTAAGACTTATTGGCTTTAAAGGGAGGCGATATTATTTACCTGGATTTAAAAAAGAATAAAATTTTTCCCTTTGATTTTCATGATGAGAATATAGTAGAAATTTGTCTTCCTCCTCAAAGAAGGGAGCTTGTATTTAAGCTTGACAGAGGTTATTTGCTTAATGAAAACATGGAGGTTAAAGGTATGATTTCTAATGTTGAGCTTTCCTTTAAGGGGGTTGATTATGATTCATCTTCCTTACTGCTTTATAAAGAGGATGAGTTCTCTAAGTTTAAGGGTAAAGAAATTGTTGAGTTAGATGCCATTTCTACAGATTTAAATGGACTCTATCACGCCTATACATCCCGGGGCTTAAAAAGCAAATTCGGTATTATTAAAAATGCATCTATAAATTGGCTCTATTATAGTCAAGGCTATAGGTTCTTTCAAATTGAAGGCTTTATTACTTGGGAAGAATACTGGACGTCTTTAAGAATTTTTATAAATGCCGACTCAATTGAGGTTAGCTATGATAAGGAAGAGGACCTTAGTAGAGATTTATAGGCTAAAAGTATTTAAGATTATTTAGGTCTGAATTATTAAAGCTTTTAATTAAATAAGTTAATAATAAATAAAAAAATCGCTCATTTAAGAGCGATTTTTTTATTTATTTTATTATTGTCTTCCATAATTCTTCTATGGTATTTTGATTTAGTCTTATATAGTTGTGAGTGTAGGACGCTTCGATAATCTCATAATATGCCCAGTAGCTTTTATCCTTTAGGTCTTTGAATCCATCTGTAGCTACATTTCTAAGCCCTTCTTCCTTTACTGATCTGTCAAAGAGCCTGTTAAGCATCGCCGCAGTTTCTGCTCTTGTTATTTGAGCATTTGGTCTGAAGCTGTTGTCCGGATATCCCATTATTCTTTTGTTACCGTAGCTTTGGTCTATGGCATCCTTGTATTTGTAACCTTCTATGTCGGTGAAGGGGGCCTTTGCATCACTTTTTTTGTCTATGTGGCTTATTAGCTGTGCGAGCTCTCCTCTTGTAATATTTTCATCAGGTCTAAATAGCTCTCCTTCTTTTTCTTCTAGAATACCTTGTCTGTAAGCAGCATCTATATAGGGTGAGTACCATTTATCTTTTTCTACATCCTTAAAGATTTCCCTTGCCTCTATAAGTGGGTAGCCTTTAAGCCTTACCAGCATCGTAACAGCCTCTGCTCTTGTAATGCTTCCTTCAGGTCTTACAGTGTTGTCGGGATAACCTTTAATGTAGGCTATATGAGTTTCTACATTAGGTTCAACTTTTTGTTCAAGGGGTCTTATAAGTGTGCCGACTTCAATAGCTGGCCTTGGTTGGGGTGTAGGCACTTCTTTTTTTGCCCAAAGGGCATATAGGTATAGGTTGCTGTTTAAATCAACCTTATCTCCAACTTTGTATTCAGGTTCAGTAGCGTTTTTATCCCTTGACCATCCTAAAAGCTTAGCATTACTTGTAAAGTTTACATCTTTATCTGATTTAATTACATATTGGCTAATATTACCGCCTTCTAATTTATCCTCATATACTTTATCTCCGTTGTTGGGATCATAGGTTACAACTACACTTTTTTCCCAAACGGCATATAGATATAAGTTGCTGTTTAAATCAACCTTATCTCCAACTTTGTATTCAGGTTCAGTAGCGTTTTTATCCCTTGACCATCCTAAAAGTTTAGCATTATTTGTAAAGTTTACATCTTTATCTGATTTAATTACATATTGGCTAATGTCATTGCCTTTTAATTTGTCTTCATAGACCTTATCTCCATTGTTTGGATTATAGGTTACAACTATATTTGCTTTGTAATTAATATCGTAATTATTAAGTATATGATCTGGTTTAACTTTATCCGTTCCTTTAAAAGATGATTCTTTAAATTTTATATTTGCAAGTTCACTTATGTTTTCAGGGGGATTGAAATAACCTGAAGCACTGTTGTTTTTAAAAACTGTATCTCCGTCAATATCAAGGGTTTTATAGTCGGTATTGGGATCAATTACAGGTTCATATTTGCTGTCACTTGTGTGAATTGCTCCTCCATCTTTTTCTGCTTTATTACCCTCAAAAGTAGAAGCTTTTACAGTTAGCTTTGTATTATCATTATTTAATTTTTCTACTGCTATCGCTCCGCCATGTACGCAAGTGTATGTTTTACCGGAGTCAGTAATTTCTCCATTATTTTTAAATTCTGAATTTTCGACCTTAACATCGCTATTGCGATTGTATATAGCACTACCTATCTTAAATGCGAAATTATTATTAAATCTTGAGTTTTTTATTGACTCATTGGAGCCACCGTTAAAATAAATTGCTCCAAATCCTGATACATTGGAATTAAAATCACAGTCTTCAATTATTACATTTTTTGAATTACTTGTATAAATTGCTCCGCCAAAATTACCAGAGTTGTTTGCAAAGTTTGCATTTTTTATTTTGACTTGTGCTTTTGCTCCGGCATGTACAACTCCACCTACATAACTTGCTTGGTTGTTTACAAAATTACCGCCGTTAATATTTAATTCTCCGTTTGAGTATATAACTCCTCCATTTTTTGCTTTATTGCCTACAAATTCACCGCCATTAATTGTAACTTTAACGTCACTAAAGGCCATAATAAGTCCGCCATAATTAGAAGATTCATTATTTTCAAAAGTTCCGCCATTAATTTCAATTTCTCCTCTAGTGCAGTAAATTATCCCTTTACCACTTTTATTATTGGTGTTGTCCTTTATAGTTGCACCATCCTCAATTATAAGCTTGCCGTCAATTTCAATTGGAGAATTAAATTCTGCTCCTCCATCTGTTACTGCAACAAAATTTTGTACAAGGGTGCCATTTCCCAAAGTTACAGTAGGGTAAGACATTTGATCATAATGAGATCTGGTGGTAGATATAAAAGGAGACTTTCCTTCTCCATCTAGAGTAATATTTTCAAATTTTATATTGGAAGTGTCGCTAAATAAAAAAGCGTATCCTTGCCTTTGTGACGCAGGGTTATAAAAAGATGCTTTAAGAGTATGAGGACCGTTATCGTCGGATTTTACAGTCAAATTAACATTTTGAACATTATATGTACCCTCTACATTAAAGTCTATATAATCTTTTGTCAAAGTTAATACATAGTCTTTATTATTTCGATCCCTTTTAGAAAGCGCTTCCATGGCTTTAAACAAAGTGTCATACTGACCAATTTCTGTTTCTGTATTTGTGGCCTTATCAAGTTCTGTCAAAATGAAAGTTTTTTCTAAAGATGGTGCTCTTAAAAGTTTTTCGTCCTCCATTAAAGTTCTTGCTTCTTCTTTTTCATTTACCATTAAAGTTTTTACTTCTTTTGTTTCTTCCTTTTCATCTGTAGGTAAAGTTTCTGCAAAAACTTGCGCCTTAAAGGAAAAGACAAAAACAAAGATTAACATAATTGCAAATAGTTTCTTTTTCATAGAACATCTCCTCGTGTGTTTTATTTAACAAATTCAACTTCATTATACTCTCTAATCTTATAAAATTCTATATTCCAAAAAAACATCCTCTTACTGTTATTTTCAGTTAGGAGGATGTATATTATTATTTGTATTTTGTTCTTATTTGCCTTTAATCTTCTATTTTTACTCCTTGAATGACAAGACGTTTATTGTTCGGCGAACAGGTTTGAAGGGTTATAACATCTTTAAAGTCCTCAGGAAGGTCAGCTGATAAAATATTTCTTTCTTTTATATATGCCTTTAAGTCCTCAGCCTCCTCAGGGCTATAGCTTGGACTTCTGAACTTGTCCAAGGGCCCTGCTATATAGGCGGCAAATATTTGATATTTTTTGTAGCCTTCTGTTGTTAAGATTTCTATATAAGGAGATTTTTCAAAAAATCCTTCTTTTTCATAAAGGTGAAGGTCTCTAAAGTTGCCTCCCCTAATTACGTTGTGTCCATAGAGTATTGTGTTTTGGTCGGTGAAAAGCTCGTTATTTCTGAAGTCCATATATATGGCACCGAAGGGATTATATTCTCCCTTGTAGTTGTGGGTTAAAAAGAAGTCGTTGTCCTTTGTCTTTACTACGGGGTAGTCTATACTTGTATGGGGAATTTTTATCCAAGCTACAACAAAGGGATAGGCTGATTTAAGGTCGGCAATTCTTCCCCTTGCTATTTCATCCTCGTTAATGGTGTAGCCTGAGGATTGTTCTTCCTGTGTATAAAGTTGTTCTTGAACTTCTGCAATACTTTTTTCATATTCTTTGCCGGCCTGATAGTAGTTATAAATTTTATAAAGGCTTATAGCCAAGACCACTATTAAAATTAATCTTATAATGGATATAATTTTTCCTTTCATTCTCTTCTCCTTGTATCTTATGTATTTACAAATAAGACCTGTTAATTCAACTATCCTTCTTGTATATAAAAGCTTGTTTTACAATGATGTTCTTAAATTATTATAAGGCAATAATTTATACTTATATAGAAGCATAGTATTAAAAATTTTTAGGGTCAACGATTTTTTAGAAATTGAAAGAAACTTTACATATAAATTAATTTTAAATTTTATATAAGACTTAGGCGACTTAAAGGTATCAAAAGTTTTAAAGCTGGTATAAATAAAGAAAGCCCCGGATTTATAATTCAATCCGGGGATCTTTATTTGTTTTTTAATATTTAGTTAGGTTTCTTAGAGGGTCTGAGCTTTCATACATATATCCCACTCCGTCAAATATATATTCTTCATGGACATGGTACCAGCTATAACTAAAGTCTCCTGTTGCCAAGGTGGTTGCATGGGATGCTTCCACTTCAAAGTTTCCGTCTTCATTTATAAAAGCATTTGATTCAGTTACAAGTTCAGATCCGTTAGACTTAATGGATCTATGCCTTATAGTATACTTGCCCTTACCTGTGCTTTCAATATAGGCATAGGCGTCATAGTATTCATTAGTGCCTATAGTCTTTGTTCTACCATACCAGGAACCTACAAAAGGATCTTGATACTCAGGGGAAACATAGTATTGGTCTTTAAGTTGTTTATCTGTAGGTACATTATTTGTACTTTCAGGCGCTGCTTGTGGATTTTTTTCCAAATAAGTTACAACTTCTCTGTCATCGTTAAACTGAATAGTTTTACCTGAACTATCTTTTATTTCCATAGTGTAAAAGTTAACTGTAAAGTTTAAGATTATAGGTTGATTATTACCTTCATAGTATTTAATTTCATAGTAAGCATCAGGTATATAGTCATCTACATTTCCTATTAGTGCAACCTTGTTAGTTACATCGTAGCCTACTGATCCACCCATTCTTTCAGAGATAAATCTTAGGGGTACAAAGGTTCTGTCATCTCTTAGGCCTACAGGTGCATCAATTGTTTCAAAATTTCCATTTACATTTACCTTGGCTGAGCCTACCTTAAAAATAAGTTTGTTTGATCCATCCTCTACAATTACACTTCTGCTTTTTCCCTCCCAGGTAACCTTGTATCCAAGCTCTTCTGAAACGAATCTCAAGGGTACGAAGGTTCTGTTGTTTTTAATATAAGGGTGAACGTCACTCATTATATATCTGTCGTTAATCCATATTTTAATGTCTCTGTTTTCGTGACGCTTTGCAAATACATTTACAGGTATTGCAAGAAGCAAAATAAATACTAATAATAGCGAAATTTTTCTTTTCATTAAATCTCCTCCTTGGAATATAATATCATACTTAATCTGTATAAGGTTTATAGTTAATAAACTTTTAATTTTTAATTGCATGAAGAATTTTTTGTCGTTTAACCTTTTAACATGAATAAATTAATAAAAATCGAAAGAAAATAAGATTTTTTATAAATGATTTGGATTAGCTTAAAAGAATTTGTAAGAAATTTAATTAAAAAACAAGGGAGATAATGATATAAGAATAAGGACATAAAAAAAGATAGTGTATTTATTTAATAAATGCCACTATCTTTTTAGATCTTAAACAAATCCATCCGACAAAAATCTTTTGGTTCAATCACTACTCTATCAACCTTCTATTCATAAAAATTATCATTTAATCGGTTAACCTTACCGACCTGACTGTTTAATCAATTGTCAACTAAAGGATTCATCTCATAATTTATTTAAATTTAATGGAATTTCCTCTAACAATCACTTGCTCTTCGTTAATTGTCGGGAAACATTCTTTAATCGAAAGGAGATCAATTGATTTTAATACTTCTAGTTGTTTAAATATTATATAAACCTATCTTAAATATTTAAACGGGAATACAAACTTATCTTCTATAAGCAAACATACTAATTAGGGACATAACCCTTAACTAACTTACTTAGAGATAAACCTAAACCTTTTCTAATACATTTTCTGATATTTTTTAAACTTAACGTTATAAAACCTGAACCCGAACCCAACTCTTAAGTTACGGAGATTTTAAAATTATAAGTTTAAAATAGATGATGGAATACTTAAATGAATGTAGGTATCTTACATCTATATTAACGTCCTGGTGACGACAAAATATCGGATGGATTTGTCAAGGTCCCACCAAAGAAATTTATTATAATTCTTTGGTATTAAAGTAATACCCTATAAAAGTTTTTTAAAACATTTTTATAAAAAATTTTTTAAATTTTTTATTTTATTTTTATGTTAGTATGAAGATGGTGATTTTTATGGAAGATATCTATATGAAGGAGGCCCTTAGACTTGCAACCATCTCCTATAAAAATGGTGATATACCTGTAGGCTGTGTAATTGTTAAGGACAAGGAGATAATAGGCAGAGGTTTCAATAAAAAGGAGTTTGAAAAAGATGCTTCTCTTCATGCGGAGATAGTTGCTTTAAGGGATGCTGCAAGAGCTATGGGAAGCTACAGGCTTGATATGTGTGATATGTATGTTACTCTGGAGCCTTGTGCCATGTGTGCCGGTGCTATTTTAAATTTTAGAATAAACAAGGTTTATATAGGTGCAAGAAATGAAAGATTCGGTTGCTGCGGCTCCAAGATAAATTTACTGGATTATAATTTTAATCACACCTGCCAGTGTGTTTTCGGTCTTATGGAAAAGGAGTGCTCTAATTTAATTTCTGATTTTTTTTCCGACCTAAGGGATAAAAAAAACCGGTAGTTTTTTATCGCTACCGATTTTTTTTATTACTTAAAGAGTTTTTTAAAGACTGATACGATTGACTTTAGGATGCTTTGTTTTTCAGGCTTACTTTCTTCTAATTTGTATTCCTCTTCCATAAAATAGTTTTGTGAGCTTATTTTAGCTTTGTCATCAATAATCTTGTATAAATTTCCATCTGAACCGAACCTTCTGCCTTTTATATTGTCTGAGAATTGTATGTCCATAAATTTAAGTATTCTATCTTTTATCTTGTCATCAAGAATGGGGCAAAGGAGTTCCACTCTATGCTCGGTGTTTCTAGTCATAAGGTCTGCAGAACCTATATAGACCTTGGGATTATTTTTACCGAGAACATAGACCCTTGCATGTTCCAAAAATCTTCCTACAATTGACCTTGCTTCTATGTTTTCCGTCTTGCCCTCTATTCCCGGAAGCAGACAGCAAATTCCTCTTACAATAAGCTGAACCTTTACTCCTGCCATGGAGGCTTCTTGTAGCTTATCTATAAAGTCCCTGTCTGTTAATGAATTCATTTTAAAGAAGATAAAGCCATCAGGACCTTTTTGAATCTCCTCATCCATTGCTAAAAGCAGCGATGATTTTAAAGTGGAAGGCGATTGAAGAAGGTACTTGTACTTTCCGTCAAGATTTCCCGTTGAAAGATTTTTAAAAAATCTCACTGCATCCTTTCCAATTTCAAAGTTTGATGTCATAAGGCACAAGTCGGAATAGCCTCTTGCAGTTATCTCGTTGTAGTTGCCTGTACCTATTTGGGTTATGTAGCTCCAACCTATTTCATCCTTTAGGGTGATTAGGCAGATTTTAGAATGGACCTTGTAGCCTGCCATTCCGTAGATTATGTTGCAACCTGAATCGAAAAGCTGTTTTGAGTAGTCAAGGTTACTTTGCTCATCAAATCTTGCTCTAAGCTCCATAATAACAAGGACCTCCTTGCCGTTTTCCGCAGCTCTGCAAAGGGAGTTTACAAGTCTTGAGTTTTTAGCAAGTCTATAAATGGTAATTTTTATACTTACAACTCTGTCATCAGTTGAGGCCTGTTCTATTAGTTTAAGGAAGGATTCCATACTGTCGTAGGGGTAGCTTAAAAGGTAGTCTTTTTTTCTAAGCTTGTCTATAAGATCTCCGGTAAATCCGAATTTTTCTCCAAGCTTGGGAAGGTAATTGTTGTAGGAATTTTGATTTATAAATTCATCACTTAGATAGTCCCTAAGTTCACTTACATAGTCCATGGAAAGGGGAGCATCGCTTTGAATAATTTGATTTGCCGATATGTTTAATTCTTTACATAGAAGGGTCTCGAAGGAATCCTTGGCTTTTTCATTTACTTCGACTCTTACAGCCTGAAGTCTTTTTCTTTTTTTAAGGATTTTTTTCATATGGGACCTGTAGTCCACTTCGTCATAAGAAATTTCATCATCTGCGGAAAGGTCGGCATTTCTCGTAACCCTTATTATTGTTTTGGCGGTTATTTGAGATTTGGGGTAGCATTCCTCAGCATACTCATAAATAACCTTTGATGTTCTTATAAAGGGATAGCCGGTAGATGATGTAAGCTTTATTATTTTAGGCAGGATGTTAGGCAGTGCCATTATGCCGTATTTTGTTTCTCCGTTTTTTTCCATTTCAAGAATAAGATATTCGCAGCCGTTTTCCAAAAAGGGGAAGGGCCTTTGTATACCTATGGTTAAAGGGGAGAGGACAGGCATTATGTAGTCTTTAAAATATTTATAAACAGCTTTTCTTTGAGCCTTAGTAAGTTCTTCGGTAGATAAATTATAGATACCGTCTTTTCTAAATTCAGCTT
Source organism: Peptoniphilus catoniae (assembly GCF_901447155.2). GTDB lineage: Bacteria > Bacillota > Clostridia > Tissierellales > Peptoniphilaceae > Peptoniphilus_E > Peptoniphilus_E catoniae. The sequence goes on along the minus strand of NZ_LR588419.1, from coordinate 53,686 downwards.
CAACAGTTTCAAAGACCTTGTCCTTTTTCTTGTATAGATCCTCCATGGAATTAAAAATAATTTGAAGTTGCTCTGATGCTGTAAGTCCACTTTTGTTATCAGTCTGTTGATCTTTAAGTAGACTTAGATCTGTTAGACCTCCGACTCTAATCATAAAGAACTCGTCTAAATTGGAACAGAATATTTTTAGGAAATTAAGTTTTTCAAATAGGGGCACTGATTCTCCAAGGGCCTCCTCCATTACTCTCTTGTTAAAGTTTATCCATGAGAGCTCTCTATTTTGGGTGTAACTAAAATCCATTATCCTTTATCTCCTTTTGTTTTAAGTAAAGGTAACCTTCCTTAACTCCGTTTTTAGATATGTCAATTTCTCCTATATTAAACATTCTCATAACTCTTTTTAAAATAATCATACCGGGAACCTGTGTGTGAATACGTTCAGGAGTTACCTGTAGGGTGGTTCTTAAAAGCCTAGGATCATTTTTAATAAATCTTACTATAAGTTCGTCCACTTCATTTAGGTTAATGTGCCTGTTTGTGTATTTACTAAAAAATTCCTGGGATATATTACCTGTTGCACGAACAGTTCCCCCTATTCCGTAAAGGTTAACTGTTTTAACCATAGGTATGGGATAGTCTTTAAGGAGCTTGGTAATGTGAGATTCAATTTCGTAATAGTTTTCCATAGTGGGAATAACTCCGGATACATATTTTTTAAATAAGGATAGGGAACCCTCAGGTATACTTACAGAGTCCACGTATTCAGATTGATTTACTAAAATTATTTCTGTGGAGCCACCGCCTATATCAATTATATATCCTTCTTCAATGTCAATATCTATACTAAGACCTAAAAAATCACAAAATCCTTCCATTTTTCCACTAAGAAGAGTAACATCAAGTCCCGTTTCTTCTCTAATTCGACTAAGAACATCAGTTGAATTGTCTACATTTCTAATTGCAGCAGTGGCGAAAATATAGTATTCCTTAATATTAAGATCTGAAATAGTTTTTTTAAACTTGTTAAGGATCTTGATAACTTTATTTATACCCGCTTCTGTCATTAGATTATCTTCTACATAGGAGCTTAAACCGGCAAAAGTTTTTTTGCCTGATACAACCCTATACTTGTTTTTATTGTCCTTGTATATATTAAACCTAACAGTGTTTGAGCCTATATCTATAACTCCGTACATTTTGTTGCCTTCCATGGAATCCTCCTGTCCTATAATTTATATCATGTAAATGTAAAATTTATGTAAACTTAAAGTAAGAATATAGTTAGAAGCTTTTCTTACTAAAAAACTTTTTTATAATCTTTTCGGAAAGCTTTGAGCATATATAGCCGAGGACTATACCTCCTAAAATATCTGTAGGGTAGTGCACATAAAGGTAGAGTCTTGAAAAGGCAAAAAGTGATGCCAGTATAAGCATAAAATTTGAAAAGCTTTTATTGTAGCTTCTAATTGAAAAAGCCGTTGCAAAGGATGCATAGGTATGTCCTGAGGGAAAGGAATAATCCTTGGGAGGACTTATTAAAATAGGTTTTTTATATTTAATAAAGGGTCTTGTTCTTGCAAGGGAAGGTTTTAAAATTATATTTCCAAATACCAGGCAAAGGATTAATGAAAGTATTATATGAAAACCCATAGGCCTTGTTTCCTTTTTAATAATAAGAATAAGTCCAAGTACTACAAAGGCAATGCCGGCTGTGCCTAAAAGGTGTAAGGCTATTGCAAAGTTATTAAAAACGATGTTTGTTGATTTGGCTATAGTATCTAAAATAAATCTTTCCATTGCATCTCCTTGTTGTTTCGAGTTTCTGAATAAAACTTTTCTTAGTGATATAATTATACTCATTATAAACATATTATCATTAATAAACAGGGTGGGCTATGATTAAAAAAATTTTATCTTATGTAAAGGAATATAAAAAGTACGCTTTGGCGTCGCCTTTATTTGTAGTTATAGAAGTTTTTATGGATATACTTATACCTTATCTTATGAGTTTAATTATAGATAGAGGAATAAAATTATCTTCTCAAAGTGATGTTATAAAAATAGGAGTTTTACTTGTTCTTGCAGTTCTTGTAGCACTGGCAACGGGAATTGCATCAGGTTATTTTGCAACAAAGGCCTCTGCAGGTTTTGCAAAAAATTTAAGACTTGCCATTTACGAAAAAATTCAAGACTTTGCCTTTGAAGACATTGAAAAGTTTTCAACTGGAAGCTTAATGACAAGAATGTCTACTGATGTGCAAAACGTACAAGTCGCCTTTCAAATGAGTACAAGGCTTGCCATAAGGGCACCTCTTATGATAGTCTTCGCCATGTTTATGGCTCTTAAAATTCAACCGGACTTGGCAGTAAATTATGTAATTATTTTTCCTATTATAGGTCTTGGAATATTTTATATTTTTTCTCAGGTAAGTCCGATTTTTAAAATTATTTTTGAAACAATAGATAAATTAAATACACAGGTTTCAGAAAACCTTTCAGCTATAAGAGTTGTTAAAAGCTTTAACAAAATGGATCATGAAGTGGATAAGTTTAACGAGGTTTCTTATAACCTATATAAATACAATGTAAGGGCATCTAAGCTTATGGCACTTGCCAATCCTCTTATGCAGCTTTGCATGTACCTTATTACACTTATTATAGCTTGGTTGGGCACCAGGTTTATTCTACAGGATACCTTAATGACAGGCCAGCTTTTAAGTATGATTACCTACGCCATACAAATTCAAATTTCCTTAATGATGCTGTCCTTTGTTCTTATTCAAATTGTAATTTCAAAAAACAGTGTGGATCGTATAGTTGAAGTCTTAAATCATAAACCTTCCATGGACTTAAATTTAAAGGGAATCAAAACAGTTGAAAATGGTGAAATAGAATTTGACAAGGTAAGCTTTTCTTATGCTCATAAGAAGGACAAGTGTGTTTTGGAAAATATCAATCTTAGGATAAAGTCCGGAGACAAGGTTGGTATTATAGGCCCTACAGGTTCAGGAAAAACATCTCTTGTAAATCTTATTCCAAGACTTTACGACAGCTTTTCAGGTGAAGTTAAGGTAGGAGGAATTAATGTAAGGGAGTATAATTTAAAAGCCCTTAGGGACCAAGTAGCGGTAGTTTTACAAAAAAATCAACTTTTTACAGGAAGTGTTATAGAAAACCTTCGCTGGGGAGATAAGGAGGCTTCCCTTGAAAGGGTTAGGGAGGTTGCTAAGATAGCCCAAGCCGACAGCTTTATAATGGAAAATAAAGAAGCTTATGATACCCATGTTGAAAGGGGAGGTACAAACTTTTCAGGTGGACAGAGGCAAAGGCTTTGTATTGCCAGAGCCCTTTTAAAGAATCCTAAAATATTGATTTTAGATGACTCTACATCAGCCCTTGATACTCAAACTGAAGGCAACATAATAAAGGCTCTTAATAAAGATAGGCCTGATATGACAAGAATCATTATATCTCAAAGGATAAAGTCCATTAAGGACTGTGATTATATTATTGTAATGGATAAGGGAGAGATAGTCGATATAGGAAGTCATGATGAGCTTTTAAGAATCAGCGCAATTTATAAGGATATTAATGAAACCCAAAGAGAAGGAGGAGATTTTGATGAGCAAAAATAAAAATAAGGCAAAAATCACATCTCCTGAAAATCGAAAGGCCATTAAAAAAATATTAGATTTGTTTTTTAAGGAGTCAGGCTTCAAGTTTATCCTAATAATAGTCTTAGTTATTTGGTCAGGCTTTGTAGGAATTTTACCATCCATATTTTTAAAAATACTTATTGACGATCACATCACTCCAATGATGACTCAGGCTGTAGCTGATTATAGACCCCTTATAAATCTTTTAATAAAGTTCGGTTTTATTTATTTAAGTGGAGTAGCAGCATCTATAGTCTATTCAAGAATGATGGTGGATATATCAGAAAACATCTTAAAGGATTTAAGAACGAGAATTTTTACTCACATGCAGACTCTTCCTATTTCCTATTTTGACAGAAGGTCTCATGGAGATATTATGAGTATTTATACCAATGATATAAATACCCTGCAGCAGTTAATGTCCAATACTTTTCCAAGTTTGCTTTCATCTTTGGTAATTATAATTGCTGTAGTTGTTGCTATGATAATAGCTTCTCCTGTTTTATTTCTTGTAGTAGTAGTGTCTATGGCGATTTTACTCTATACCTTAAATACAGTAGGGGGTAAATCTTCCGAGTACTATTTAAAGCTTCAGACATCCTTGGGAAAGCAGAACGGCTTTGTTGAAGAAACAATAGACGGACAAAAAGTTATTAAGGTTTTCTCACATGAAGAGGATACAATTAAGGACTTTAAAAAAATAAACAATGAGCTTGCCAAAAACACTACCTTGGCTAACAGATACTCCTTGTTTTTAATACCTATAGTTTTTAATATAGGCAATATGCAATATGCTTTTTTGGCAATAGTGGGAGGACTTCTTGCAATAAATAATATGTTCGGCATAACTGTAGGTACCATTGCATCCTTTCTTCAGCTTTCTAAAAACTTTGGAGGTCCCATAAGAAATATATCTCAACAAATGAATCAAGTGGCAAGTGCCCTTGGAGGATGTATTCGTATTTTTGAAATGCTTAATGAAGAATCTGAAGGCGATGAAGGCTTTGTTACCTTGACAAGAGCTTGCAGGATTAATGGAGATTTAGTGGAATGCGATGAAGACAAGGGTCTCTTTGCCTGGAAAAATTCTAAGGATAACAGCTTAACGGAGCTTAAAGGAGATATAAGGTTCGATAATGTTTCCTTTTCCTATGACGGTAAAAATATGGTTCTTAATAATATCTCCCTTTATGCAAAGCCCGGACAAAAAATTGCCCTTGTTGGAGAAACAGGTGCCGGAAAGACGACTATTACAAATTTAATTAACAGGTTTTATGAAATAGATTCAGGCACTATAAGCTATGACGGAATAGACATTAGGGATATAAAAAAGTATGATTTAAGAAGATCCTTAGGTGTAGTTTTACAGGATACCAATTTATTTTCCGGAACGATTAATTATAACCTTGCCTATGGTAAGGGAGAGGTAGATGAAAGGACAATTATAGAATCTGCTAAAAAGTGTCAGGCTGATGACTTTATAAGAATTTTGCCTCAAGGCTATGAAACTGAAATATCTGGTAGCAACTTAGACATATCCCAAGGTCAGGCTCAACTTTTATCAATATCAAGGGCGGAGATTTATGACCCGCCGGTGCTTATACTTGACGAGGCAACATCAAGTATAGACTCTCGTACTGAAAGGCTGGTTCAGGAATCTATGGACCAGGTTATGAAGGGAAGAACTACCTTTGTTATTGCCCATAGACTTTCTACAGTAAAAAATGCAGATGCCATAATCGTTTTGTCAAAGGGTAGGATAATAGAAAGAGGAGATCATGAAGATCTTCTAAGGCAAAAGGGAGTTTACTACAAATTATATACAGGAGGATTTGAAGAGTCCGATTAGTCGGGCTCTTAAATTTTGTTGACTAAAGGCTTTCTTGCTTTTAAAATACAAGAGAGGAGATTTTATGAACAATTCATCTGTAAAAAATTTAAAAAAAATAATAATTTATATAATTTTCTATATAGGCCTAAGTGGAATAATAGTTTACTTTAACTTAAACAGATACTACCTTATTTATAATGGAGGCTTAAGCTTTGTAGCTTATATTCTTTCAAATTTTGCAAAGATAAAAAAGAGCGTTCTTATAACTATTTTAAGTTTTTTAGCCACCCTTGCCTTTTATCCGAATTGTATCTATATGTTTACTGACTTTATACATATAAACACGGCCAACTATTATGTAATTAAATCCGCCGGCAAGGTTTCCTACAATATGAACTATTTAAACTGGATTAAGCTTGCAGTTGATACAGGGATGATTACTCTTTCAATGGTTCTTGCCTTTGAAACCTTTATAAATATACTTAAGACCATTAAATGCTATGGCTACAAGTTTGCCGAGCTTATAATTTTGGTTCTTATGTCTTTAATTACGGGAGTTGCCCTTTATATAGGAAGGTTTTTAAGATTTAACTCTTGGGATGTATTTAAGCTTGTAGAAATTGTTACCAAGGTTATGGAAGATATAAGTATAAATGACTACTATCTTATTGCTACCTTTGCAGGCATTCATTTTTTTATAATTTTGCTTTTTGCAAATCTTAAGTCCGAATAGTTAATATTTAAAATTTTATAATAAAAAAAGCGGTTGCAATTTCGAAGTGATTTTCAAAATTGCAGCCGCTTTTTTTAATTTCAGACTTAAAAATCTATTAAATTATAAATATTCTAAAATTAATTAGAATATACTTCTAAGAAAAACTTTCATTTGTTATTTTTGAAGTATGTTTTTCATCGGCAGGTTCAATGTGAATCATAATATGTTTTATGTTGTTCATGTTATGTTCAACCTTGTTATGAACCTGTGTAGATATATCATGTCCTTCAGTAACGCTTATATCTCCGTCAACTCTTACAGCTATATCTGCATAAACTGCTGAACCGAAAGTTCTTGTTCTAAGATTTGCCACACTAACAACCCCGGGTACTGAAGATGCAAGTTTTACAATTTCCTTTTCAACCTCATCTCCTGCAGACTCATCTACAAGACCGTTGACACTTTGCATATAAAGATCAATTCCAACCTTCATAACTATAAGAGAAACAAGTATACCTGTTATAGGGTCAAGAATAGGGAAACCTAATCTTGCTCCCATAATACCGAAAAAGGCGCCTACAGATGAAAGGGCATCTGAACGGTGGTGCCAAGCGTCAGCTTCCATAGATACGGATTTAATTTTACGAGCTTTTTTAATAGTTACTCTATACATTATCTCCTTAGTTAAAATTGAAACTAAAGCAGCTCCAAGGGGAAGAAGTCCAGGAACTGAATATGAATTATTTTTTATAACTGAAACTGCGTCATAGCCTATTTTTAAAGCTGTTGCAAATAAAATAACACTTAATACTTTTGCAAAGACAAGTTCAAATTTCTCATGGCCATAAGGGTGTCCCTTATCTGCATCTTTGGCTGAAATTTTAAGACCGAATATTACGGCAACAGTAGTAACACAATCTGAAAATGAGTGCATTCCGTCAGCCATCATGGCACTTGAAGATCCTATAAGTCCTGCTATTACCTTTATAAGTCCAAGACCAAAGTTTATAGCAAAGGTCCACATGGAAAGGATTATACCTTCTTTTAAATCTTGATTTCTATTTTCCAATATTATCTCTCCTTTGAATATTATTATCAATAATACGCGCTAATTGATAAACATAAACTACATTCTATCACAGGATTATAACTTGTCAATGGAGTTAAAAATTTAAAAACTTAATAAATCAAAATAATTTTTAAAAGACTATTTGTCGTGGAGCTGTTTAAAATTTCAAATTATATATTTATTAAAGGCTTTAATAAAAAATATCCTCTACATTCCGATAGAGGATATTAAAAAAACAGTTAAAGGCCGCTAGCCTTAAAATTTATTTTTTTATTTCTTCAAGGACTTCATTTATATCCGGTAATTTTTTAGGGTCATAGTCCTTTGCCCAAATAACAATTCCCTTTTCATCTATAAGCACATTTGCCCTTTCAGATGCACCAGACTCTTCTCTAAAAACTCCATAGGCTTTCGATACTTCGCCTAGGGGCTTAAAGTCTGAAAGAATACTTAAATCACTAAGGCCTATTGAAGAGGCCCAAACCTTTTTGGCAGGTTGAGGGTCAACGCTTAGACCTAAAGCCACAACATTGTTTTCTTCAAAAGTTTTATAGTTTCTTTCAAGGTCCCTCATTTGATCTGTACACACTGCGGTAAAGGCAAGAGGATGCCAGGAAAGTAAAACCTTTTTGCCCTTTAAGTCCTCCAATTTAATGTGATTTGCATTTTGATCTACTAAGTCGAAACCTGGAGCCTTATCTCCAACCTTTATAAACATAAATACCTCCTTATGGTATAAAATAAAATTAAAACATCTAACTAATAGCTACCCAAACAGTTATAATAAAATTCGGTGGTTAATTTAATCTCCTTAGTTGTATAGTATTAAGAATAAGATAAATAGAGTACAAGAAAGGATTTTAAGTAGTTTCTTGTCCTTAACTTTAAGTAAATAGGATTTTGGGAAAAGATTTATTTTTTCAGTTAAGTATAAATATAAAAATTAGGCAATAAAAAGGAGCTGCTATGGATTTTTGGGAGTTTTTCTTTAGAAAGAAAGAAGATAATTTTAAATTTAAAGCCTTTGGCAAGGTGCATATTTTTATGCTGGTCCTTATGATTATCCCCGGGATTTTAATTTACCTTTACAGGGATAAAATCAAAAAAAATCAAAAGCTTTACAGTTTACTTAAATATATTATTCTAGTGGGAATAATTTTAGATCAGGCTGCCTTTTTATACTTTCATTTAGCTATAATGCCAAGGGATTTTAAAGAGGCCTTTCCTTTATACACCTGTAGGGCCTCTCTTTATACAGGGTTTATAGCTATAGCATTAAATTCAAAAAAGTTTAGAGCTATGACAGTCTATTGGGGTCTGATAGGAGGAATATTACCTATGCTTGCTCCCGATCTTTATCACTATAGATTTCCTCATGCTATGTACATAAATTTTTTTGCAACTCATTTTTTGATTTTTTGGACGGCTCTAATTTTTATTTTTGTGGAAGACTATGACTTTGACAGGAGAGATTTGCCTTTTATTTTTAAATTTGCAAATGGGGTTTTACTTATAAGTAAGCTGACAAATATATTCTTTGATGCCAACTATGCTTACTTGGAGAGAAGTCCCATAATGGAAGATTTATTTTTAAAATTGCCTTATCCTTTATACTTTTTAATAGTTTTGGGAGTTTATAACTTGGGACTTTTAGCTGTATATTATGTAGGTAGAGGTTTAAGAAAAAAAGCTTTGTCTTAAAAAATTTCAGGAGGTAATTATGTCTTTTAAGGAAATATCTTATGAAGAATTAAGTTTTAATCCAATGACCCTTATAGGAAAGGATTGGATGCTTGTAAGTGCCGGAAATAAAGATAAGGGATATAATACTATGACGGCAAGTTGGGGTCAAATGGGAGCTATCTGGACCGATTCTCTACCTGCAGTAAGTATTTATATAAGACCTTCAAGATACACTAAGAAGTTTTTAGATAGGGAGGAATTTTTCACCTTGTCCTTTTTCTCCAAGGACTATAAAAAATCCCTTGCCTATTTAGGATCCCACTCAGGTAGAGATGAAGACAAAATAAAGCTATCAGGACTAAGTCCTGAGTTTGACGAAGGAACTTTTTATTTTAAAGAGGCGGAGCTTGTTTTTATTTGCAGGAAGCTTTATGCCGCTCCTATTTTAGAAGAGGGTTTTGTAGACAAAGGTATAATTAAAGAAAATTATCCTGAAAAGGACTTTCACACCATGTATATAGGACGAATAGTGAAGGTACTTAAAAAATAAAATACTTTGGAATAAGCACCTACTATTTAAGGTTAAGGGCCTTAAAGGTAAGTGCTTATTTTTATTTAACAGACGTAAATGGCTAAATATGAAGCAAATTTCATGCAATAAAGCCTTTACAAGGACTTTTCTCTTTGGTATAAATTTTTATTGTAGGTTGTAGGACAAAATAAAATTTTACACCAGGAGGAAAGAATGAAAAAAATTACAATAATATTATTAGCCACGCTGTTAGTTTTCACAGGCTGCGGAAAAAAGCAAGCTACTATACAAGAGGGACAAGGTGAAACAGGCAGTGATAAGAAAACTATATATACGTCAGTTTACCCTGTTTACGATTTTACAAAAAAAATAGTAGGAGATAAGTTTAATGTAGAATTAATAGTCCCTGTAGGTCAAGAGCCTCACGACTATGAACTTGATACAAATGTTTTAAAGGGCATGGAAAATGCGGATATATTTGTCTACAATGGAGCGGGTCTTGAAAGCTTTGCAGATAAAATTATAGGTGCCATAGACAATAAAGACCTTGTAGCTGTAGAAGCAAGTAGAGGAGTTGACCTTATAAAGGCGGACAATCATGAAGATGAAGACCACGACCATGAAGAAGAAGAGGAAGAGCACCATCATGGAGCCTATGATCCACACACCTGGCTTGACCCTGAAAATGCCATAATAGAAATGGAAAACATTAAAAATGCAGTAGTGGAAATTGATCCTGACAACGGGGATTTTTATGAAGAAAACTTTAATACCTACAAGGCTAAGCTTGAAGAGCTTGACAAAAAATATCAAGAGGAATTAAAGGACTATAAGGGTGGAAAAATAGTTGTAAGTCATGAAGCCTTCGGCTACCTATGTAGAAGGTACGGACTTGAGCAATTAGGTATATCCGGCATTAATGCAGAGGGAGAGCCTGATGCAAAAACCATGGCTGAAATTGTAGATTTTGTTAAGGAAAATAATATAAAGGTTATTTTTACTGAAGAGCTTTTAGATACAAAGGTATCTGATACCATTGCTGCTGAAACAGGAGCCAAGACCTTAGTCTTAAATCCTATAGAAGGACTCTCTCAAGAGGAGCTTGACAGTGGAGAAGATTATATATCAGTAATGGAAAAAAACTTATCTAATTTATTAGAGGCTTTTAAGTGAAAAACATTCTTGAAGTAAAAAATCTTTCCTTTAGCTATGGGAGAGATAAGATTTTAGATTCAATAAATTTAAATATAGAAGAAGGAGAGTTTGCAGTTATTTTCGGAGACAACGGGGCCGGAAAATCAACTCTTGTTAAATTGATTTTAGGAGAGCTTAAACCTGAGTCAGGTCAGGTGAAGTTAAACCTTAATAGGGGATATATGGACTTGTCTTATGTTCCGCAATTAGGACTTGGGTCCTCCTATAATTTTCCCATAACCTGTGGAGAGCTTGTGGGTTTTAGTATAAAGACAAGGGGACTTTTTAAGGGAAGAGAAGAAAAAGACGAAAGAATTCTAAATGCTTTATCACAAGTGGGAATGGAGGCTTATAAAAATACTATTTATTATAAACTCTCAGGAGGGCAAAGACAAAGGGTCTTAATAGCAAAAGCCCTCGCTTCTCATCCTAAGCTTATAGTTATGGATGAACCTTCAAACGGAATAGATAGAGAAGGAAGGCGTGACCTTTACCATCTTTTGGAACATTTAAACAAGTATCATAAAATCAGCATACTTATAATAAGTCATGATGATGACATTAAAAATTACGCAGAATCAATTTATCTTTTAGAAGATAAAAAGTTGAATTTGAGGGAAAGACCATGAGTATATTTTCTTACAGCTATATGAATAGAGCATTAATAATAGGATTTTTACTTGGGATTTTAATACCCATGATGGGTCTTGTAGTGGTAAATAAAAAAATATCCGTAATTGGAGATGCCTTGTCCCATGTAAGCTTATCAGGGGTGCTTTTAGGTTTGCTCTTCGGTTTTTCAGAAACTCTTGGCGCTATAGTTATGTGTATTGTAGCAGCCATTCTCCTTGAATTTATAAGAAAGAAGTTCCCTTCTTATGGAGAGATTTCAGTTGCTATAGTTATGAGCTTCGGTATAGGTTTCGCATCTATGCTTTCGGGATTTGTAACAAAGGCTGCAAATTTTGAATCTTTTTTATTCGGTTCAATTATAGCAGCACCAGACTCGGAGTTTTATTTAATCTCTATAGCAGCCCTTTTGATTTTTATACTTTTTATTATTTATTATAAGGACCTGTGTCACATAAGCTTTGACGAAACATCTGCAAGGCTTTCCGGGATAAATGTTGATAGGGTAAATTTAATATTTATGATCCTTATTGCTGTAACTATATCTATATCGGCAAAAACTGTAGGGGTATTAATTGTATCCTCCCTTTTAGTTGTACCGGTAAGCTGTGCCATGGCCTTTGAGCTTGGCTATTTTAAAACCTTAGTATTAAGTTCACTTTTTGGACTTGTCTTTACTGTGGCGGGACTTGTCGCATCCTTTTACTTAGGCTTAAAGCCCGGAGGCACCATAGTGATGATAGGACTTGTTACCCTAATGGCGATTTTAATACTTAAAAAGAAAAATTAAATTTTCTAATAAAAAACCTCGGCTTATAAAAAGTCGAGGTTTTATCTTGTCTGATTTTTAAAATTCGTCAAAGAAGATTCTGTCATCAGGTATATTTTTCTTGTGAAGTGCTTCAACAATTGATGCTATCATTTTTGGGTTACCGCAAAGGTAGCAGGAATATTTACCTTCACCGTCAACATACTTGTCTATGGAGTCGTCAACGTGTCCTGTATCTCCCTCCCAGTGATGTTCAGGCTTGGTCCTTGACAAGGTAGGTATAAATTTAAAGTCTGCTAAATCCTTTTCAAATTGTTCCATCTCATCAACAAGGGGTAGGTCTGCCGGAGTTCTTGCTCCGAAGAAAAATCTTGTTTTCTTTTTAATATCCTGATCTCTCATGTGATAGAGGATGGATCTTATAGGCGCAAAGCCTGTACCTGCCGCAACTAAAAGAATTGTATCTGCATCATCGTCATGGTAGTAGAAATCTCCATAGGGACCGTTAATCATAACCTTGTCCCCTTCCTTTAATACCTTGTGAATGTAGGTGGAGCAGGCACCCTTTTCATAGCCTATTAAAAATTCCACATGCTTGGTATCTTTAATTGATGAAGCTATGGAGTAGGCTCTAAAGACTTCCTCATCATTGCCTTCAAATTCATCTGTGCCGGCATATTCTGGAGCCTTTATTTGCATAAATTGTCCGGGTTTAAAATTAATTGTTTCACCTTCAGGCAGCTCAAATCTTACATGGGCAATTTTATCAGTAACTAAATCTCTCTTTACAAGAGTTGTTTCATACTCTCTAACATTAAAAAGCTCTTCAGGGATTTGTATTTCAATGTCGTTTCTAACCTTAACCTGACAGGACAAACGAACCTTGTCATTTAATTCCTCCTTGCTTAGCCAGGGCTTTTCCGTAGCAAGGACAGGTCCAGCTCCATTAAGAACTTTTACTTTACAATAGCCGCATGATCCTTTACCTCCACAGGCTGAGGGTATAAAAATCCCTTGACCAACCAGAGAACTTAAAAGACTGCTTCCGCCGTCAACTTCATATTCTTTTTCTTTGTTTATAGTTATTTTAACCTTGCCGTAATCTGCCAGATACTTATTTGCTAAGGTAAGTATTAAAGCGAGGACTACGGAAATGGCAGTTATAACTAAGGTTGTAGTTAATAGTTCATTCATATTATCACCTAGGAAATGGAAACTATTCCTGAAAAGCCCATAAAGGCAAGTGCCATAATTCCGGTTATAATAAGAGTAATAGGTGCACCTCTAAGACCTTCAGGTAAGTTGTTCTCGTTAATTCTTGATCTTATACCCGCCATGGAAATAATGGCAAGTGCCCAACCCAGTCCTGATCCGAAACCGAAGAAAAGGGACTGCATAAAGTTGTAATCTCTAATAACCATAAAAAGTGAAACACCTAAGATGGCACAGTTTACAGTTATAAGGGGCAAAAAGATTCCAAGTGCGTAATAAAGATTTTCAAAGTATCTTTCTATTACCATTTCAAGTATTTGAACAAAGGCGGCAATTACTATAATGAAAACTATAAACCTTAAATATTCAAGACCGAAATGAATTAACAGTTTATATACGAAGTAATTTAAAACTGTAGTAATTGTTAAAACGAAAGTAACTGCTATACCAAGTCCTGTTGCCGTTTCGATTTCTTTACTTACGGCAATAAAGGAACACATTCCTAAGAAATTGGAAAAGATCATGTTACTTGTAAAAATTGATGCAAAAAATATTACTAGAGGATGTACTGACATTACTTTCTCCCCCCTTCTTTACCTGTTGATTTCTTATTAAGGGCATTGTGGGCCAGCCACATAATTATTGGAAGTATAAAGAAAGCTCCCGGAGGCATTACCATAAGAGTCCACTTAACAAAACCTTCAGGCATAACCTTAAGACCGAATATAGTTCCAAATCCTAAAAGCTCTCTTATTATAGCTATAGATAAAAGAACAAGAGTATATCCTATACCTGCAGCAAAACCATCTACCAAAGAGTCAAGAGGTTTGTTTGATATAGCATAGGCTTCAGCTCTACCCATAATAATACAGTTGGTAATTATAAGACCTACATAGGGTCCTAAGGTTTTACTCATATCATGCATATAGGCCTTTAGGAACAGGTCTACTATAATTACAAAAAATGAAATTATAAAAACTTGGGCAACCATTCTTATATGCTTGGGAGTAAGGTCCTTAAGACTTGAAATTATAAATGAGGACAGTGCCGTTGTAAAGGTAAGAGCCAGCCCCATTATCAATGAGTTCATGGCAAGGTTTGTTACAGCAAGAGCCGAGCAAATTCCAATTACCTGAATAAGAACCGGGTTATCTGAAATAATACCTTTCTTTAGAATTTTATTAAAATTTTTCATCTACTTGGCACCTCCTTCTTCAATAAAGGCTTTTAAATCCTTATTAATCATGTCGGTAACAAAATTTGAGGTTTGAGTTGCACCGGCAATGGCATCTATGTTGCCTCCCGGGGCGGGTTTGTTAATTATAAATTCATTTTCTTCGGAGTCTGATATGTCTATATCTCTATACTGCTCCTTGTAGGGAAGCTCAGATATTCTTCCTCCAAGACCGGGAGTTTCGCTTTGCTCTGTAAAGTCTACACCTAAGACCTTGGTAAAATCTTTATCAACGCCTATATAACCGCTAATAGTTCCCCAAAGTCCCGGACCTGTAAATGGAACGGCATAAGCCTTTTCCTCTCCAGCTTCCTTTAAAACATAATATTTTGTTCCCTTATAATCTTTTTCTTCAACCCTGTCTGAAAAAGCTTGATTAATTTTTTCAGGCTCCTGGGAATCCACAGGCACATTAAATATATAAAGTATCTTGCTTTTAAGCTCTATTTCAGAGTTGAAATCCACTATAGGTTTGGTAATCTTATTAAGAAAGGCTAAAACAAATATTAAAAGACCGGATAGTATAAGCATAAAGACAAGGGAATAAGCAATTGAATTTTTTTTCATTTAGCAGCCTCCTCTTGTTTTTTTAATTTTTTTGATTTTTTTCTGCTGCGAACTACATAGTCCATAATTGGAGCGAAGATATTTCCTATAAGCACCGCAAACATCATACCCTCTGAGAAAAGAGCAAATCCTCTTATAATAACTGCCACCATTCCTATAATAAGACCATAGAAAATTTTTGCTTCATTGGTTTTAGGTGCGGATATGGGATCTGTTGCCATAAATACAGCTCCAAATAGAAAACCTCCAGTCATTAACCCGAAAAGAGGATTAGGAACTGACTTTGCACCTATAAGATTAAAGAATAAACTCGTTACTAGAAAACCTATAACTGTTGATAGGATAATTTCCTTTGAAGCGACTTTTTTCCAAATCAGATAAATAGCAGCTAAAATAATAAGAAGCTTGGAGGTTTCTCCTATTGCTCCGGGAATATTACCTAAAAAAAGATTAAACAGGTTGCCGGTTTCTCCTGCATTTTTAAATGCCAGCATAGGTGTTGCAGTAGAGACTGCATCTATAGCAGGATTTACCCAGCGGGTAAAAGAGCTTAGTCCCTTTGCAGCTTCATTCCAGTGAATAGTAAGAGGAACCGGGAAGTTGACATAAATGAAAACTCTACCTACAAGAGCGGGGTTAAATACATTTTTGCCGAAGCCCCCAAAGACCTCCTTACCGAAAAAAAGTCCAAAGGCAATTCCAAGACCCGACATCCAGAAGGGTATACTTACAGGAAGGGTCATTGTGTACAGAGATGCCGTTATTATAGCAGCTTCAGATATTTTATTTTTTTTGTATAGGTTCTTTTCACATATAAATTCAACTATAAGGGCAACAAAAATATTAAATACCAAAAGGGCCAAGGCTTTCCAACCGAAATTATATACTGAAAATATAATTATAGGTAAAAGGGCAAGCATAACAGATCTCATCATCTTCTGTTTTAAAAAATATTTTTTATAAGCCGAAAACATTTTTTCACCGCCTAACAATATAGTAATTATTTTTACTTAATTAACCGACTCTATTGCCGGTTAACTGTAAATAATATTTCGGAAAGGATTAATAAATATTATCCTTAAACTACATTCTACTATAAACAATAAGCTTATTGTATGATTATACAAAATAATTATAGTATTAAAATTGTAGATAATAGTTTAGTATAATAAGTAACTTAGTAGCTAAGATGATATAAAAATAAGGACTTATGATTAAATGAAATTAAAAATAATTAACCCGGACTATGGTTTAAGCAATAAGGAACTAAAAGAAAGAGAAGACTTACTTGGACAGGTTACAAGAAATGATACGAAAATTTCCATGACCTGCCCCACAAAGACAAAGGTTTACATAGATTCGGACTATGATGTTGCAATAGCAACAGGAGAAATTTTACAATTAGGGAAAAAAGCTGAGGAAGAAGGTTATGACGGACTGGGTCTATATTGCTTCAGCGATCCGGGTATAATAGCTTTAAGGGAAGCATTGACAATACCTGTAGTAGGAGGAGCACAAAGCTCTCTTAGCTTAGCTTGTCAGTTGGGATACAATTTCTCATTAATAACAACTGACCCCTTGCGTATTCCATCAAAGGGAAGTTTTATAAGATCCTTGGGATTTTCAAATAGGCTTCATTCAATTGCGGCAGTTGAAGGCAAGAAGGATATAAAAATTGAACTTAAGGATAAAATTATGGATTTAAAGGCCAAAGGAGCCCAGGTAGTTATATTAGGATGTCTATCTTGGACAGGTATGGGCAAAGACCTTTCAAGAGAGTGCGGACTTCCTGTAGTGGATCCGGGTTTTACCATGGTCCTTACCCTGGAGATGCTTGTAAAAGAGAAGCTCAGTCACAGCAAAATATCTTATCCCTATCCCGGGAAAAAATATTAATATATTAGTTGACAAATAAGCAGGTATATTATATTATTATCGAAATATTCTTTGAAGAGGAAAAGTATTTTTCTTAGGACCCTTTATAGAGAGTTGTGGAAGGTGAAAGTCAACAGGTGCCTGGAAAATGAAAGAGAGCCTTGGAGAATGAATCGACAAAAAGAAGCCTTGAGTATCGATTCACGTTTAACATGCGTTAACTTGTTTTGAGATAATCACCTAGTGATTAATTGGAGTGGTACCGTGGATATTTTCGCCTCTGTTTAGAGGCGATTTTTTTTATTAGGGAGGACATTATGAAAAAGATTATAAGTATATTAACGATTTTATTACTAATGGTAGGCATAACAGCCTGTGGAGGAAAAAACGAAGGAGAAACAAATAAAGCAGATAATAAGACAAACGCAAATACAAGTACAAGCTCAGAAGCAAGTGACAATGGGGACAAGGTCTTTTCAGGCAAACACTTTATAATTGCCATGAGCGCTTCCTTTAAGAATTTTGAAACTGTAGCAATTGACGAAAATGGAAAAGAGTATTATGAGGGACTTGATATAGACCTTATAGATAAAATGGCTGAAGATATGGGCTTTACCTATGAAGTTTTAAATATGAGTTTTAACGGTCTTATAGGCTCCCTACAAGCAAACAGAGCAGACATGGTTGTATCAGGTATGACTGCAACAGATGAACGTGCTAAAAACGTGGACTTTTCAGACGGATATATGTATTCAAGAGAAGGATTTTTAGTACAAAAGGACTCAGGTCTTAAATCTGTTGATGATTTAAAGGGAAAGACTATTTCCTGCTCAGTAGGAACCTCCTATGAGGACCTTGCAAGAAAAATTGAAGGAGCAAAGGTTACAACCTTTGATGGTCAACCTGCCGTACTTCAGGAGCTTCTTTCAGGAAGAACTGACGCAATGGTAACTGACGGTTCCTTAGTTGGAGGATTTTTGGAAGAGTATCCGGAGCTTGATGGATTTATGCTCCCTATAGACAGTGATCTTAACGAAGGTGTAGCTCCTGAATTTGCCATAGCCTTTCCTAAGGGATCAGAGCTTGTAGGAGAGTTTAATAAAGAAATCAAGACTCTTATTGACAACGGAACAATGGAGGAAATAATTATTAAGTGGTTGGGAGAAGCTTATATAGGTGACTAGGGTTTAACTAATATATTCTCGTAAGTTTTTCTTAAAGAAAGGAGAAGCTAAATGGATTTTTCATCAATGACGCAATATCTACCCTTATATTACAGATCTATAGGAGTAACCTTACTTGCAACCTTGCTATCTTTACTCTTGGGATTTATAATAGCCATTCCTTTAACCTTGTGTAAAATTTCAAATAATAAATTTTTTAACGGCTTTGCCAAAGTATATACTTCAATATTCAGAGGGGTTCCTTTGCTGGTTCAAATAATGATAGCCTACTTCGGCATACCTCAACTTTTCAACTATAAAATTACTTCTATGCAGGCCGGAGTTTTGACCTTTGCCTTAAACAGTGCCGCCTTTTTGTCCGAAAACTTAAGAGGAGGAATAATGGCGGTAGATGAAGGTCAATGGGAGGCTGCCGAGTCTTTGGCTATACCTTACTATAAAATGATGAAGGATATTATTTTTCCCCAAGCTATGAAAAGTATTTTGCCAAGTCTTGTAAATGAAAGTATTAATTTGTTAAAAAATACTTCTCTTGTGTCAACTATAGGTTTGGTGGATATTTTAAGAACCGGACAAATGGTAATGAATGCAACCTATAAGGCCTTTGAGCCTCTTTTAATATCGGCTGTCTTTTACTATATTTTAGTTACGGGTATATCCCTTTTAGCCGGTCAACTTGAAAGGATGGTTAATAAAAGTGATAGAAATAAGCAAACTGTGTAAATCATTTGGAAACAACCAGGTGTTAAAAGGCATAGATTTAAAAATTAAAGATGGTGAAACTGTAGCTATTATCGGTCCGTCAGGCTCAGGTAAGTCAACTCTTTTAAGGTGTATAAATTTGCTTGAGCTACCTGACAGCGGAAGTATCCTTATTGACGGTGAGGATATTTTAGATAAACAAACCGATATTATGAAAATCAGACAGAAGGTCGGCATGGTTTTTCAACATTTTAATCTCTTTCCTCACATGAAGGTAATAGAGAACATGACCTATGCACCTAGGGAGGTTAAAAAGATGGATGAAAAAGAAGCCAGGGATAAATCTCTTAAGCTTCTTGATATGGTAGGTCTATCAGATAAGGTGGACAGTTATCCCACAACCTTATCAGGAGGTCAAAAGCAACGTGTTGCTATTGCAAGGGCCCTTGCCATGGAACCGAATGCGCTTCTACTTGATGAACCTACATCGGCTCTTGATCCTGAAATGGTTAAAGAGGTTTTAAATGTAATTAAGGACTTGGTTAATATGGGACTTACTATGGTTCTTGTAACTCACGAAATGGGTTTTGCAAGAGAGCTTGCTGATAGAATAGTATTTTTAGATGGAGGAGTCCTTGTAGAAGATGCGCCTCCTGATGTATTTTTCAGTTCACCTAAGTCAGACAGAGCCAAGGCATTTTTGGAAAAGGTATTATAGGAGGTTTTATGGAAAAAATACTATGGCCGAAGGGATACAGGTCAGCGTTAATGCTTACCTTTGACGTAGACGGCAAGTCTATTTGGTACAATATGAGTTCAGATTTGAAAAATTCGGATAAAATATTAAAGGCCATATCAATAGGAGCCTATGGCCCTAAAAGAGGCGTAGGATATATTTTGGAGGTTTTAGACAAGTATCAGGTAAAGGGCACCTTTTACATACCCGGACAGGTGGCAAAGGCAAATCCGGATATGGTTAAAAAAATTGATTCTTTGGGACATGAAATAGGTAATCATGGATATGACCATGAGAGATTTGTTGAAAAAACCGAAGCTGAACAGATAGAAATAATAGAAAGAGCTCAGGACACCTTTTACAACATAATAGGAAGAAAACCTTCAGGCTTTAGAACACCCTCAGGAGATTGGGCAAACAACACTCCTGAGATTCTTATAAGAGAAGGGTTTAAGTACTCAAGCTCCATGAGAGGAGACGACAAGCCTTACTATACTAAGATTAATGGTAAGACTACAGATCTTATAGAAATACCATCCAAGTGGGAAATGGACGACTATGTAGGTATGGCTTACAGTATGTATCCTGCAGAGCCGGCAGGTCAGGATAGGATATCATCCTATAAAAATATGCAGGACAATTATTTAAGAGAGCTTAAGGGCTACAACAGATTCGGCTTATGCATGGTTCCTTTAATGCATCCTCAGGTATCAGGATCTCCAGGCAGAATAATGATTCTTGAAGAAATATTAAAAACTGCTAAGGAAAAGGGAGATATTTGGATAGCAACAGGTAAGGAAATTTCAGACTGGTGGAGAAAAACTTATCCAATGGAGGTTGATTAATATGGGATCAGAAATATTGTGGCCGAATAATAAGAAAAGTGCAACAATGATAAGTGTAAACCTTGACGCCGAGTATTTTTGGCTGGGCCTTGATAAAAAAGCAAAGGATATGCCTAAAACCCTATCCATGGGAATATACGGCATGACTCACGGCCTTGACAGGTTGCTGAAGGTATTTGATGACTATAAAATAAAGGCAAGCTTTTTTGTTCCCGGAAAGGTGGCGGAAAAGTATCCTGAATCAATAAAAACAATTGCTTCTTGTGGTCATGAAATATCCTGCCATGGCTATGAACATGAAAACCTATCTCATTATTCCTATGAGGAGCAATACGAAAGACTTTCAAAGGCGGTTAAGCTTATAGAGGAGAGCTGCGGACAAAAACCTGTCGGCTTTAGGGCACCTGAAGGAGATTTAACTATGGACACACTAAGAATAGTCAGAGATTTGGGAATGGTTTATTCAAGTGACCTACATGATGATGACAGGCCATATTTTATGGATTTAGGAGAGGGCAAAAAGATTTTACAGCTTCCCATTCAGTGGGCAATAAGTGATTTTATCTATTTAGCTTTTAACTACAGACCCGCCTTTCCAAAAGGTCAAGGTAGGATTTCCAACTATACATCAATGCTATCAAACTGGAAAGATGAGTATCTGGGCTATCACAAAAGAGGACTGCTTTACGTTTTGCAAATTGACCCTCAGACTATGGGAAGTCCTGGGAGAATAGGAGTGTTGGAAGAATTTTTAGACTATGTAAATGAACTTGGCGATACCTTCTTTGCTAAAGGCAAGGAAATTTATGACTTTATTAATAAATAAAAAATAAAAATCTCGAGCTTAATACTCCAAGGGGGACAAGGGATATCGGCATCGAGATTTTTTATTTATATTGTGTTAAGATATATTAAGTATTTAATAATAATAGGTATAAGATCACCTATTATTAGGTATAATAACAATAAATAATAAGCTATGATATAAATAAATAGTATTATTTATGTAAATATATTGAGGTATCCTATGGAAAAACTTTTAAAACAGCCTGAAGATATAATAGAATTTCTCCCTCGACTTGCCGGTGGATTTCCAGTTACAATTGTGGAAAATTCTTTTAAGGAAAAAATCTTTAATCATATTAACTACCACTATCACAATGATTTTCAATTCAGTCTTGTTACAGGGGGAAGCTTTGCCTTTGAGGTGGCAGGAGAGAAGTATTATATAAATGAGGGAGAAGGTATTTTTATAAATACCAACCAAATTCACAGGTCAGAGTCTTTAGTGGACAATTCAAAATATATATACATTGCCTTTAGCCCTTATATTATGACAGTTGATAAGGACGATTACATATATAAAAAATTTATTGAGCCTATGGGATTTAAGTCCGCCATACCCGCCTGCATCTTAAATAGAGAAAAAAGCCCCGAAATTATAGACCTTTTGGAAAATATTTATAGATTGAGTTTTATAAGGGACGACTTTTTTGAACTCTTAATAGTGTCAAAACTATATGAGATTTTATATAGGCAATTAAAAATTTTAGAGACTATTGATAAGAGCTCTCTAACTCCGGACTCATTAACTAACGGCAGACTTAGAAAAATAGTCAAGTATGTGGAGGATAATTATAAGGATAAAATAACTCTTCGAGACCTAGCTGATGAAATTGGGCTTTCAAGAAGTGAGTGCTCAAGACTTTTTAAGAAAAATTTTGGAGAAGGAGTTTTTAAATATATTATAAACTACAGAATAAACGAAGCGGTGGAGCTGATTTTTAATACAGATTTAAATATTACTGAAATTCCCTATAAAGTAGGATTTAATTCTCAATCATATTTTATTAAGGTCTTTAAGGAGATTAAGGGTATAACTCCTCTTAAAATGAGAAAAAAATACAGGTAGCTTTTATAATCCGGGTATTTATATATTTTATTTTACAAAGAGTAAAGGGACTTCTTGATATAATTTAGATAGATAGTCTGTAATAAGATTTTTATCACAAAAGCAACTGTCAGTTGACAAGATTTAAAGTCTGATTGCTGGAGTGCAAGAGGACTATTTGCTAAGCTTTAGTCAAAACTAACAGAAAGGAAGCAGATAGATGATACTTGGAGAAAAAATATTAAAAAACAGAAAAGAAAACAACTGGTCTCAAGAGGAGCTTGCAATGAAGCTTAATGTATCGAGGCAATCTATATCAAAGTGGGAGGGAGGTACTTCTATTCCTGATCTTGATAGAATAATAGCCTTAGCTAAAGTTTTCGGAGTAAGTACGGACTACCTTTTAAAGGATGAGCTTGAGGAGGATTCTTTAAATCTACCTGATGAAGGTGAAAGCTATGAAGACGTTAAGTTAACTAATTTAAGTCTTAATGAGGCAAACAATTATTTAGATGCAGTTGAAGATGCGGCAAGAAGACTTGCTTTAGGTGTGGCTCTTTGTATTTTGTCTCCTATAATAGTATTAGTGCTTACCGGTCTATCTAATTATAAAAAGATATCAATGACTGAAGACATGGCAGGAGCAATTGGAGTATCGATTTTGATTTTAATGGTGGCTATTGCAGTTTTTACTTTTATAAGTACAGGAGTCAATATATCAAAGTATGATTATCTTAAATATGATTATCTGTCAAAAGATTACGGGGTAGACGGAATAGTAGAAAGCAAAAAAGAAAAATTCATGGCGGTTTATAAAAAGGTTCTTCCCTTAGGAGTAAGCCTTTGTGTTCTAAGTTCCATACCTATAATTTTAACGGAAGGCTTCGGTTTAAATGAGGCCTATGAAAATTTAAGTATTGCCTTCTTATTTGTACTTGTTGCCCTTGGTGTCTACATGATTATAAATGTTCTTGTAAGAAAGGGAGGCTATGATGTTCTTTTAGAGGAAGGTGACTATACCAGAACGAGAAAGATAGAAGATAGAAAGAATGAAGCCTTTACTAAGGTTTACTGGGCAATAGCATTGATAATTTATATAAGCTGGAGTTTTATCAGCTTCAGATGGGAAATAACTTGGATAGTTTGGCCTATAGCGGGAGTAACCTATGTGGCTATGATTTCAATAATTAACATGTTAAGATTAAAATAAATTCCGTTGGATAAAGTAGTAAGAATTCTTACTACTTTTTTTAATTTATAAGATTAAAGGGAAAAAGACGGGGTACAAATAGATTAAATATTTTGTCAATAAAGCTTAGTTAAATATCTTTTAAAATATCTTGTAGGGACTTATTTATATGATACATAAGTAATTAGTAGATGTTTAAGCCAGTTTAAAGACCTTTTAGAAGCCTTAGCCATTTGCAGGGTATTGACAGAAATTTATTAAATCTATATAATTTATAAAATGCTTTAATAAAGTATATAGACATTTAATTAAAGGAGGATTGTTATGGTAAGAAAAAACTTTAAGAAGATATTAGTGTTAATGGTAGCTTTACTTCTTCTTTCTTCATGTGGAAGTAAGGAATCCGGCAACAGCGCAAACTCAGGCGGAGGAGAAGCAGCCTCAGGGGAGCCTAAGGTTTTAAAATTTGCAGCGCAGTTTCCTGATATGGACTCACTTGACGTACATAAATATACTACTACAGATGTAATCCTACCAGCAAAGAGCATTTGTGAACCGCTTCTTGCTTATAATGATAAGTATGAGCTTAAACCGGTATTGTTGGAAGAAATGCCTACAACTGAAGATGGAGTTACTTATAATTTTAAGCTTCAAAAGGGAATTAAGTTTCATGACGGAACAGAGCTTACAACTAAGGACGTAGAATTTACTCTTAACAGGATTTTTGATCCTGCAACTCAAAACTTAAATACCTGGCTTTGTGATATGATTCTTGGAGCAAAGGATATGCTTGAAGGTAAGGCTGATACCTTGGCAGGATTTAAGGCTATTGATGATTATAATTTCACCATTACTCTTGAAATGCCTTATGCACCGTTTTTAAGTGTACTGTCCTGTGAACAAATGATGATTTATCCTAAGGATGCTTGTGAAAAAGCAGGGGATAAGTGGGGCATTGATACCTTTATAGGAACAGGTCCTTATAAACTTGAAGAGTTTGTAGGAAAAGATTATATGCACGCTAAAAAATTTGAAGATTATCATGGTGAACCTGCAAAAATTGATGACTTGTACATTTACAATATGGATCCAAACACCAGCACCATGGAATATGAAGCAGGCAATCTTGACTTGGTAAAAATGGAAACTAAAATGGTTGAACCTTATAAAACTAATGAGTATAAGGATCAACTTGTAAGAGTCGATTTAATGGGTATTATAGCACTTAACCTTAACGTAAACATGCCGCCTCTTGACAATGCAACTGTTCGTAAGGCAATATCCTATGCAATTGACAAACAAAGTATAGTTGATAGCTATCTAAAAGGAAATGGAACTCCTGCAAACAGTGTAATTCCTCCTGGAATTATGGGACACCCTGAAGATAGAGAAGCAAATAACTATGATCCTGAAAAGGCTAAAGCTCTTCTTGCAGAAGCGGGCTTTCCTAACGGAATCGACCTTGAAACCTATGTAGTTGAAAAGGATGAAGCTGCAGATATAGTTGTAGTACTTCAAGAGCAACTTAAAAAGTCCAACATAAATTTAAAAATCAATTTAGTAGACCAAGCAACTTATGTAGATATTCGTAAATCAGGAAAGGTACAATGTCCTATTTTAACTTGGTATAAGGATATGCCGGATCCGGATAACTTCACATATACTTTCTACTTCTCAGACGGATCTCAATTATTCTCATCTAACTGGAACGATCCTGAGTCAGATGCACTTATGACTGAAGGTAGATCAATTCCTGAAGAACAAAGAAAGCCTATATATGAAAAACTTGAAAAAATGCTTGTTGAGGACAAAACCGCAGTAGTACCTTTATATAACCCGGTATTCTATTATCTTCAATCACCAAAGGTATCAGGAGTAAGTTATATAGACTCAATGATTAACTTCGGTAATGCCGACAAGTCAATGTAAAAATAAAATAAACAATAATTATACCCCGAGACTCTCGGGGTATAATTTAAAATCACATTTAATGCAGAGGTGTTATTTTGAGTAGATATGCAATAAACAGACTATTACAAACTATTATAGTTTTAATAGGTGTTACTCTTTTAACCTTTATAATGGTAAATGTTGCGCCTGGAGATCCTGTTGCAGTTATGATGGAAAAAAAGGCGGATGCTGACACTATAGAGCGTATTAGAGAGCAAATGGGTCTTAATGACTCCTATCCTAAGCAGTATATAAGATTTGTAAAAAATGCTGTAAAGGGAGATTTTGGGCAATCATATTTTCAAAAACTTCCTATTAAAACTTTAATGGCAAGAGGTTTTAAAGTTACCGGAACTCTTGCTCTATTTGTTTTAGTGTTTTCTATAATTTTCGGCCTTGTTATGGGGCTATTGGCAGCAGTTTTCAGGGGGAAGATATTAGACAGGATAATTATGCTTATATCCACTTTGGGTATGGCTATGCCGTCTTTCTTTCTGGCAATGATTCTGCAACTTGTTTTCGGACTTAAACTTAAACTTTTACCTATATCAGGTATCAATACGCCGGGGTCATATATACTTCCTACAATTTCTTTGGGAGTTATATACGGTGCTTCTATAGCAAGACTTACAAGAACAAATATGCTTGATGCCCTTAATCAGGACTATATAAGAACTGCCAGAGCAAAGGGAGTTAGAGAAAGGAAAATAGTTCTTATTCATGGACTTAAAAATGCTGCAATCCCAATACTTACTTATATGGGAACTCTAATTAAGAGTATACTTGGAGGATCAGTACTTGTTGAAACTGTTTTTGCCATTAACGGTATAGGAACCCTACTTGTAGAAGGTATTATGAAAAGAGATATACCTGTAATTCAGGGATGTACCGTTTATATAGCGGTGGTCTTCGTAATTGCAAACCTTATTATAGACTTGGCTTATGGTTTTATAGACCCTAGAGTCAGAGTATCGACAGGAGAGTAATATGGGAGAAATAAATAAAGATGTAAAGTTCACCAGCTTTTATGCAGATGCATTTAATAAAATAAAAAGAGATAAAATCGCAATAGTTTGCTTAATTTTTATAATTCTTCTTATAATTGTTGCAGTTTTTGCTCCATTTATAGCTCCATATGACCAATCCTATCAAGATACAAGCAGTATTAATTTAGGCCCCTGCAGTGAACACCTGCTAGGCACCGATGAATTCGGAAGGGATATTTTTTCACGTATTATTTACGGGTCAAGGGTCTCTTTAAGTGTAGGTTTGGTGGCTGAAGGTATAGCTGTAACTATAGGAGTAATAATGGGCGCTATAGCCGGTTATTACGGAGGTAAAGTTGACTCGGTAATATCAAGAATTATAGAGGTATTTGCTTCTTTTCCTCAAATTTTATTTGCAATAGTAATTATGTTTGTTTTGGGGACAGGGGTCATAAATGTATTTATGGCTATAGGATTTGTAGGATGGACAAGTGTCGCCAGAGTTATAAGGTCTCAGGTAATGCAGCTTAAAGAAAACGAATATGTTGAGGCTGCTAAAGCAAGTGGTGGAAGCAATATACAAATAATTTTAAAACATATGATTCCCAACTGTTTGTCTACAATTATAGTAATTATAACTATGGAGATACCGGCAGATATTATGTATGAAGCAAGTCTTAGCTTTTTAGGTCTTGGAGTTCAACCGCCGGAATCAAGTTGGGGTCAAATGATAAGTGTGGCTCGTACTTATTTAAGAGTCAATCCCGGCTATGCTATTTATCCGGGAATTGCCTTAGTGCTTACCGTACTTGCCTTTAACCTTTTAGGAGATGCTTTAAGGGATGCCCTTGATCCTAAACTTAAGAATTTATAAGCTAGGAGAGTTAACGTGAAAGACAAACTATTAGAAGTGAAAAATCTAAGCACTTATTTTTATACTACAGAGGGCGTTGTTTATGCTCTTGACGATGTAAGCTTTTCACTTAATAAAGGTGAAACTCTCGGCATAGTCGGAGAATCAGGAAGTGGTAAAAGTGTTACCGCCCTATCTATTATGAGACTGGTTCAAAGTCCTCCGGGTAAAATTGTAAGTGGAGAAATTATACTCGATAATGAATCTATACTGAATAAATCAAAGGAAGAGATGCAAAATATTAGGGGAGATAAGGTGGCTATGATTTTTCAGGAGCCTATGACAGCCTTAAATCCCGTGTTAACAATAGGCTATCAAATTATGGAAAGCCTTAGAATTCACCAAAAACTTAATAAAAAAGAGGCAAGGGAAAAAGCTATAGATATGCTTAGAAAAGTAGGTATAGCTAATCCCGAAAAAAGAATAGATGATTATCCACATCAACTTTCAGGAGGAATGAGGCAACGTGCCATGATAGCAATAGCCTTATGTTGCAACCCTTCTCTTTTAATATGTGATGAGCCTACTACAGCCCTTGATGTAACTATACAG
The DNA here is from genome assembly GCF_901447155.2 of Peptoniphilus catoniae. Taxonomy (GTDB): domain Bacteria; phylum Bacillota; class Clostridia; order Tissierellales; family Peptoniphilaceae; genus Peptoniphilus_E; species Peptoniphilus_E catoniae. The sequence continues at coordinate 25,771 of NZ_LR588419.1, read as the reverse complement.
GCACAGATTTTGGAGCTTATTAATAAACTGAAGAAGGATCTTAATACTTCGGTAATTATGATTACCCACGACTTGGGGGTAGTGGCTCAAGTAAGTGACAATGTAATGGTAATGTATGCAGGTAAGGAAATGGAATACAGTTCTGCAAAGGATTTATTTATGAAACCTCTTCATCCCTATACCCAAGCTCTTTTAGAATCTATACCGACAGTCAATAAAAATGAAGAGAGATTAACTGTAATTGAAGGTATGGTGCCTTCATTAAGTAACAGGCCTGAGGGATGCCTATTTCATCCAAGATGTCACAAATGCATGGATATTTGCAAGATAAAAAGGCCTGAGCTTGTAAAAACAAAGGAAGGTAGGGAAGTTCGTTGCTTCCTTTATTCAAATGAGGGAAGGGAGGAAGAAAATAATGGAAAATAAAGCCCTTCTTAGACTTGAAGATGTTGTAAAAAGATTTGCTGTTAAGGGAAAGAAGATTGGGGAAGAAAAAACCTATGTCCATGCGGTAAATAAAGTAAGTCTTAATATTTATCAAGGAGAAACCTTAGGAATAGTAGGCGAGTCCGGTTGTGGAAAGACTACACTGGGAAGACTTATGATAAGACTTACCCAGCCCAGTCAAGGTAAAATAATATATGAAGACAAGGACATTTCAAATTTAAGCGAAAAGGAAATGAAGCCTTATAGAAAGGATCTGCAAATAATTTTTCAGGATCCCTATTCTTCCTTAGACCCGAGAATGACTGTAGGAGACATAATAGCTGAACCCTTTGAATATCAAAACCTTTATTCAAAAAAAGAAAGAACTGAAAGAGTTAAGGAGCTTATGAAGCTTTGCGGCTTGGATACTATTTATGTAAGAAGGTATCCTCACGAATTTTCAGGAGGTCAAAGACAAAGAATAGGAATAGCCAGAGCCCTTGCTCTTACACCTAAATTTATGGTTTGCGACGAACCTGTATCGGCTCTTGACGTATCTATTCAGTCACAAATTATAAATCTGCTTATGGATTTGCAGGAAAAATCCAATTTAACCTATGCCTTTATATCTCACAACCTTAATGTAATTTATCATATATCAGACAGAGTTGCTGTAATGTATTTAGGATATTTAATGGAACTTGCTGATAAAGACGAACTTTACTTTCATAGTGCCCACCCTTATACAAAGGCTCTTTTAGCATCAATACCCAATATAGACTTTGAAAGTGAGCCTTTAAAAGCTCAATTAAAAGGGGATATACCAAGTGCTATAGATCAACCTAAGGGTTGTCCTTTTGCTTCAAGGTGTCCAATTGTGAAAGGAGACTGTCTTTTAGAAAAGCCGGTTCTTAAAGAGATAGCAAAGGATCATTATGTTGCATGTAACTATCCACAAAGACTCTAGGAGGCTAAAATGAATGAAAATTTAAAATATTTGGAAGTTGATTTACCGGAAGACCTTGCAAAGTTAAAAGCTTATGGAGATTTTGACAGACTTAAGAGAGTAATAGACTTAAGACTTAAAAAAGATATTCCCAATGCTTTAAAACAAAGGCTAGAGCTTGAAAAGTATATTATTGATATAATTCCGAAAAGTTATCCCTATAATTATGAAGAAGCCCTTAAAATTCTTCAAGAATCTTTCGAAGATTTTAAGGAAGAGGAGCTTGAGGAGCTTAGAGATTTAGATTCAATAGATTGGTACTATATAAACGGGGAAGTTCATTTCAAAGATGATATGGTGGCAAATCTTGTAAAGACAGTACCTGAATTGGCAAAAAGAGTTATAGATAAAAAGGATCTTATGGACAAGGAAGGCAACTTTGATATGCTTAATGAAGTAATTGCCAAGATGAAATCAAAGGGTGACCTAGCCTATAAAATCAGAATAAAAGCTTCTATAAAGCTTAAGAAGGAAGCAGAAAGACCCGGCAAAAAAATCAGAGTACATATTCCTATACCTATAGAATATTCTCAGGTTAAGAATTTTAAGATTCTTTCTACTTCCCATGAACCTAAATCTATTTCAGGTCCTTACAGTCCTTTAAGAACAGTGTATTTTGAGGAAGACTATAAGGAAGACGACGAGTTCTATGTGGACTATGAGTTTATAAACCATGTAGCTTATAAAGATCCTAAACCGGAAGAGGTAAGTAATTTCCAACCTAACTTCTATACTGAAGAGTTTCCTCCTCATATAGTTTTTAATCCTTATTTAAGGGAACTTACTGAGGAAGTTTTGGGGGATGAAAAGAATCCTCTTATAAAGGCTAGAAAAATATATGATTTTATAACAAGTAAGGTTATGTACTCCTTTGTAAGGCCATATTTTTCAATAACCAATATACCCACCTATGGTGCAAGCTCTCTAAAGGGAGACTGCGGTATTCAGGCTCTTTTATTTATAACCATGTGTCGTATAGCAAAGATCCCTGCAAGATGGCAGGCAGGCCTATATGCCAATGCTAAATCCATAGGCAACCATGACTGGGCACAATTTTATATTGAACCTTTCGGTTGGCTTTTTGCTGACTGTTCTTTTGGTGGAGCTGCTTACAGAGAAGGTGCTGAAGAAAGATGGAACTTCTATTTCGGAAATCTAGAGCCTTTCAGAATGCCTGCAACATCAAGCTTCCAATATGACTTTAATCCTCAACTTAATTATTTAAGGAGAGATCCTTATGATAATCAAGATGGAGAAATAGAGTATGAAGACCAAAGGTTAAGTGAAGAAGATTATGTTACAAATCAAGTTGTAGTAGATATTGAAGAAGTTGAAATTTAAGAGGTGTAAAATGAAAATAGTTGATATTGCGTGGACCATTTTAAGCCCTGTAGCTAAGGTAAAATTTAAAATTGCTTTAAGAGATGAATCAAAAACTGAATCTCTTTTAGTTAAGGTAACAACAGATGAGGGAATAGTAGGTTATGGTGAAGCCAGCCCCTTTGAACCTGTTACCGGAGATTGTATAGGAGATATAGAGGTATTCTTGGAAGGTATTAAACCTATTTTAATAGGAGAAGACCCTCTTGCTATAGAAAGAATCCACAGAAAAATGGATAGACATATAGTAGGTAAGTCTGCAGGCAAGGCAGCTATAGACTTTGCACTTTACGATATACTGGGCAAAAAGGCAGGACTACCTGTTTATAAACTTCTTGGAGGCAATTCTAATCAAGTAAAATCTGATATGACTATTGGAATAGACACTCCGGATGAAATGGCAAAGCTTGCTAAAAAATATGTAGATGAAGGTTTTAAAATTTTAAAAATAAAAATCGGAATTAACCAAGAGGATGACCTTGAAGCTATAGCTAAAATCAGAGAGGCTGTAGGTGACGGTATAAGTCTTAGACTTGATGCCAACCAAGGCTATGATAAGAAGCAAGCTGTAAATGTAATGAAAAAAATGGAAAAGTATCACGTAGATGAAATAGAGCAACCTTTACCTTATTGGGATTTTACAGGACTTAAATTTGTTAAGGATCATATTAGTCAAGAGCTTATGATGGATGAATCAGTTCATGGTCCTAAGGATGCAATAAGAGCCGTTAAGGAAGAGGCTACTGATATTATTAATATAAAATTAATGAAGGCCGGAGGACTTTTCCCTGCATTGCAAATAAATGCAGTTGCAGAAGCGGCAGGTCTAAAGTGTATGATAGGCTGCATGAGTGAAACAAGAGTAGGTATAGCAGCTGGAGCTGCCCTTGCAGCAGCAAAGAAAAATATCGAGTATGCTGACCTTGATAGTTACAGAATGGTTGAAGAGCTTCCGGGAATAAAAGGAGGATTCACTCAAGAGGGCGGAATCATTACTCTATCAGAAGCACCGGGTCTTGGACTTGAAATAGACTTTTAAATCGATATTTTAATGTAAATTAATATCTTAATTAAACAAAACTCTCCCGTCAATCTAAAATGATTTGGCGAGAGAGTTTTTTATTGTTTTTTATAAAGCTTCAGTTATAGATAGACCAAAAATTATAAATGTTTATACTTGTAGCTTAACTTTTCTCCTGATCTTACTTGAAGGTCAAAGTCCCTATACATATCCTTAGCTTCATTAAGTAGGATAAAAAGACCAATTATATTAGGGATAACCATTAGACCGTTAAATAAGTCTGTAAGCTCCCAAACAAAATTAACTTTTTGCACAGAACCTAAGACCATAAAGCAAAGGGCAATAGCCTGATAAACCCTTATAGCTGATTTTGATTTAAAAAGGTACTTAGTATTGGATTCACCAAAGTAGTACCAGCCGATAATAGTTGTAAAGGCAAAAAATACTAAGGCTATGGCAAGAAACTTTGCTCCGGTATCCCCAAAGGCACGTCTAAAAGCTTCCATAGTAATCATTACCCCTTCCTTACCGCTGTTGTGGGCATCTGTAGCAAGAACTACAAGGGAGGTTGCTGTACATACAAGGATAGTGTCTATAAATACTCCTATCATAGCAACACAACCTTGAATTACAGGATGGTAGACATTTGCAACTGCATGGGAGTTAGGGGTGGAACCCATACCGGCTTCGTTGGAGAAAAGACCCCTTGCTACACCATATCTAATTGCAGTTTTAACTGATACACCTACAGCTCCACCTAAAACGGCTTTAGCTGAAAAGGCGGATTCAAATATAGCCTTAAATACCGGCACTATCATATTGTTAAACTTAACAAGAACGACAATTGAACCGATTATGTAAATAAGTGCCATTAGGGGAACGACTCTTTCAGCAAATGATCCTATACGTTTAATGCCTCCTATAAAAATAAAGGCTGCAGTAAGTGCAATAGCTATACCAACAAAAAGTTCAGGTAGGTTAAAGGCTTCAGCCAAGGCAGAGGATATGGAATTGGACTGAACCATATTGCCGATAAAGCCTAAGGCCAGGATTATAAGAATTGAAAAGGCTCCTGCTAGGAAGTAGCCCAGACTTGAAAGTCCTCTGTTTTTTAAGCCCTTGCTTATATAAAAGGCCGGTCCTCCTACATACTGACCATCTCTTATTTCTCTGTACTTTTGTGCCAAAATTGCTTCGACGGATATAGTTGACATACCGAGTATTGCTGTAATCCACATCCAAAAAACCGCCCCGGGACCTCCTGATACTATAGCTCCTGCAACGCCACCTATATTTCCGGTACCTACCTGGGCAGCTATAGCTGTGGATAAAGCTTGAAATGAAGACATAGAACCTTCCTCAGTCTTATCTTTGGACAGTGCCTTGCCGAAGGTTTCTTTAAATCCGTAGCCTAGTCTTGTAAATTGGGGAAACCTTAAATATATAGTAGAAGTAAGACCAAAGCCCACTAATAAAATCATAAGGGGAGCTCCCCAAAGAATTCCATTCATACTTTTTAATAAAGCAGTTAAATTATCAAGCAAAATAATCCCTCCTTATATAGATAGAGATTATACCACATTAGATTAGAAAATTAAAAACTAAAAGATTAAGTAATTGATAAAGATTAATAAATTATTTCGGATAAGAAAATTTTGACATATTAAGACCTTCAAGTTTTAAAAGTGCGATTTTTTTATCAAGGCCAGCAGCATAGCCTGTAAGATTTCCATTTGCACCTACAACTCTATGACAGGGCACTATAATTGATATGGGATTATGTCCTACAGCTCCTCCTACAGCTTGAGGAGACATTTTATCCATTGATCTTTTTTCTGCAATAATGTGGGCAATATTTTTGTAGCTGGTAGTTTGTCCATAGGGAATAGTTAAAAGAATTTCCCAAACGGATTTTCTAAAATCGCTTCCTATAAGATTAAGCTTAGGTATAAAAGGAGGTTCTTGCCCCTTAAAATAAAGGTCCAACCAGTTAAAAGTATCCTTAAAAATTTTAAGATCTTTTTCATGGACCTTAAGGTTTTTGTCCAAGTATTTTTCTCCTATAAAGTATAAACCGCAAAGACCTTCGCCGTCGCTTATTAATAAAAGGTCTCCTATAGGAGATACATATTTTTTAATATATTTCATAAAAACTCCTTTAAAAGTTGATTATAAGTTAAGTTTGTCGGATAATTTAACTATAATACAGGAAAATATAGATATCAAGAAAGGATGTTTATTTTGAAAACGGACAATATTTTTTATCCCTATAAAAGTAGAAGGACGGTGGTATATGGCAAATCAGCTATGGCAGCCTCATCAAACACCTATGCAACTATAGCGGGAACGGACATAATGAAGGCCGGGGGCAACTGTGTAGATGCAGCCCTTGCAATGGCAATGGTTCATGTTGTAGTTGAACCTACAGGTAATGGTTTGGGATCAGATGCCTTTGCCATAGTGTCCATGGATGGAAAGCTTTATGGACTTAATGCCAGTGGACCTGCTCCTGTAGACCTAAAAATGCAAAAGCTAAAGGATCTGGGATATAATTCTATCCCTCAAACAGGTCCCTTATCTGTAGATGTACCGGGAGCTGTAGGCGGTTGGATAAGCTTACATGAAAGATTCGGCAAACTCAGTCTTGAAGAAATAGCGGCTCCTGCTATAAAGCTTGCTGAAGAAGGTTATCCTGTAAGTCCTACTATAAGTCAGCTTTGGAAAGCTCAAGTGGAAAAGTATTCTAAATTTAAAGATGATCCTGCCTATAAGGGCTTTTTTGACACCTTTACTATAAATGGCAGGGCACCATATTCAGGAGAGGTTGTAAAACTTAAAGACCTAGCTGAAAGTCTAAGGGAAATAGTAAAAACTAATGGAGAGTCCTTTTATAGGGGCAAGCTTGCAAAGGCAATATCTGATTATGTAAGGGAAAAAGGAGGACTTTTAACTACAGAGGACCTTTCTTCCTATAAACCTGAGTGGGTAGAACCCTTATCTGTAAATTACAGAGGTATAGATGTTTGGGAACTCCCTCCCAACGGACATGGGATAACAGTTTTAATGGCTCTTAAGATTCTTAATAAATTTGACTTTTCCCATATGACTGAAGAGGAAAAGACCCATTATGCTATAGAAGCCTTAAAAAGTGCCTATGTAGATGCAAAGGAATATGTAGCCGAACCGGAAAGAATGAGACCTCATTTTAGAGAGCTTCTAAAGGAGGACTATTTAACATTAAGGAAAAATCAACTTGAAGAAAAGGCACTTGACCCTAAAGTCGGTACCCCTGGTGAAGGATCTACAATTTATTTGGCAGCAGCAGATAAGGACGAAAACATGATCTCTTTTATACAGTCAAATTATATGGGATTCGGTAGTGGAGTTGTAGTTGAAAAAACAGGCATATCTCTAAATAACAGGGCACACAATTTTGACTTTGACGACACAAGACCAAACGGATTAGTAGGAGGCACCAGACCCTATCATACAATTATTCCGGGATTTTTAACTCAAGATGGCAAAGCCTTGGGACCTTTTGGAGTTATGGGAGGCTTTATGCAGCCTCAAGGTCATCTTCAGGTTCTTATAAGAATGATAGATGATGGACTTAATCCACAGGCAGCTTTAGATGCTCCAAGATGGCAATGGATAAAGGGCAAAAAGGTGGAAATTGAAGAAGATTATGAATCCAATATAGTTAAAGACTTAAAGAAAAGAGAACACGAAATAGATCTTGTATCAGATAGAACAGACATGGGTAGAGGACAAATAATATTAAGAGAAAAGGGAGTATACCTTGGAGGAACGGAACCGAGAACTGACGGATGCGTCCTTGGAATATAGGAGGAAAAATGAGATACGATTTTGAAAGCAAATTAAACAGAGTGGGAAAGGGATCCCCTAAATGGGACAGAATGGTGAAAAAAAGACCTGAGCTTTCTACCGGTGAGGTAGTACCTCTTTCAGTAGCTGACATGGAATTTCCCATTGCTCCAGAAATTAGGGAAGGTTTAAAGGAATATTTAGATCAAAATGTTTTAGGATACACTGAGGCTAATGACCCTTTCTTTGAAGCTCTAATATCCTGGATGAAGAGAAGACATGATTTTGATGTAAAAAGAGAGTGGATAATTAATACTCCGGGAGTTGTCCCGGCCATTTATGCAGCTATAAATAAGTTCAGCAACAAGGGAGACGGAGTTATAGTTATGCCGCCGGTTTACTATCCATTTTTCTCGGCTATTGAACTGCAAAATAGAAAGCTTGTCAGATGTCCACTTATAAAAAAAGAAAGATATGAAATAGATTTTGAACTTTTAGAAGAGCTTGCATCAAAGGAAGAAAACAAAATACTACTCTTCTGTTCACCCCATAATCCTGTAGGAAGAGTTTGGGAAAAAGAAGAGCTTGAAAAAATTGCCCAAATAGTTGAAAAAAATAATTTAATTATGCTTTGCGATGAAATCCATATGGACTTTGTTTATAAGGGACATAAGCACACAGTTTTTCAAACTATAAATGATAAGGTTGCAGAAAAAACAATAACCTTTACGGCACCTTCAAAGACCTTTAACCTTGCCGGCATGATGCTTAGCAATGTTATTGTTAAAAATAAGGACCTTAGAGAAAAATTAACGGATTCTCTTGAGGCTATGAGTATATCCACTTGCACGGCTCTGGGCTATAAGGCTTGTGAAATAGCCTATAATGAATGTGAAGACTGGTTTGATAAATGCCTGGATGTAATAGATGAAAACCAAAAGCTTGTAAAAGACTTTTTTGAAAGCAAGCATCCTGATATTAAAGCACCACTATTGGAAGGAACCTACCTTCAATGGGTTGACTTTAACAGCTTGGGAATGAGTAATGAAAAGCTTGAAGACTTTATGAAAAATAAGGCGGGCTTGTTTTTAGACGAGGGGTATATTTTTGGAAAGGAAGGCTCAGGCTTTGAAAGAATAAACCTTGCAGCACCTAAATCAACTATAAAAGAATCCCTTGACAGACTTGATAAGGCATTAAAGGACCTTAGAGGATAAAATATTTTAAAGTCTAAATAAAACTTAATATGACCTAAGTCAATATATAGAGCAAGTTTTTATTATAAAAGCCGGAGTTGTTATTCTCCGGCTTTTTAAATGTTTATTTTTTATTATCAGGTCTGCGGTTTTTAAAATCTTCATCAATTCGACTTTTCCATTTATTCCTTAAAGGTGCATTAGAGCGAAGGGAGCTGATAGCATCGCTTAGGACTTCATAATTTAGAGCTGTACCTTCACTGTCGCAGTTGTAGTTAGCTGCACGGTCTTCATTTATTCCGAAGCTTTTTGCAGTTTCCAAGGCGTCAATATTGGCCCCTAGGAAAAGAAATTCCCAGTTATATCTTTGTTTCTGTCTTTCGATTATTTGCCTAACTTGATTTATATTGTAGTAATGACTGGCATTTTCCATACCGTCTGTTGTAATAACAAAGATAGTATGCTGGGGTACATCCTCAGGACGGGCATATTTATGAATATTTCCTATGTGCCTAATGGAAAGGCCAATGGCATCAACTAGGGCGGTACAACCTCCAACTGTGTAGTCTGCCTCTGTCATAGGGCGAATATCTTTTAAGTCTAATCGGTCATGGAGGACTCTACTTACATTATTAAAGAGCACTGTTGAGATTAATGCTTCCCCTTTCGCCTTTTTCTGTTTATTAATCATAGCATTAAATCCGCCTATAGTATCACCTTCAAGTCCGGCCATGGAACCGCTGCAGTCAAGAATAAAAACTATTTCTGTTAAATTTTTTTTCATATAAATCTCCTCCATAAAATAAAAGTAGCTGTAAGAGTTTTCTTACCTTACAGCTAGAGTATAATATTTTCATTTTATGAAGTGGTCGCATTAAAAGCGACATATTTTATATATTATCCACCTATTAGATTTTGATCAAAGGCAAAAAGAGCCTCATTGATTTCGTAGACCTTATAATTTCCCTGTTCTACAAAATATTGCACAATAATATCAAACTTACTTGAAGGGGAGAAGGCAAAGCCCGCTTTCATAAGCATGTCCTCCATTTCATCAAGGGGAAGTTCCAAAGCAAGGGCAAAGGCTAAAACAGTCGCCTTAGATGGTTTATAAAATTTGTTGGAGCGAATTTTTGAAAAAAGCTTTCTATCTATATTTGCTTTTTTGTAACATTGGGCATCAGTCATTCCCAGCTCATCAATTTTTCTAAGAAGCATTTGCGAAAAGCTTTCGTCTATTTGGTCAAGAGCATTCTCTAAAGAGCCGGACTTTTTTTCGCCTGTATCTAAAAGCTTAGCTTCTGAAGAAAAGGTATATTCTTCAAGTATTTGAAGATCGCGTCTATATTCATTTTTTGTATCCTCATAATCCTTTACATACTTATCATCTATGTAGGCCTTAATATCAGAAAAAAGCTTTTCGCTTATTTGATATGATTTTTTATCGAAGATAACTATATAGACGGTCATATCATTTTCAAGGAGGAAGTCACTAATAGTGTTAATGGCAACCTTAAGAGCCTGGTCCTTAGGGTATCTATAGACACCTGAAGAAATCAGGGGAAAGGCAACTGATTCACATTTATATTTCTTTGCCAAGTTAAGAGAGTTTATGTAACATGACTCAAGTAGCTTTTCTTCATTATACCCTCCACCTTGCCAACGTGGACCCACTGTGTGAATAACGTAGGAACAGGGTAGGCAATAAGCCTTAGTTATTTTGGCATCTCCGGTTTTGCAGCCATTAAGCCTTCTGCACTCTTCCAGTAAATCGGGACCTGCCGCACTATGAATAGCTCCATCTACTCCGCCTCCTCCTAAAAGAGAATTGTTGGCGGCATTAACAATAGCATCAACTTTCATTTTTGTAATATCATTTCTAACAATTTGTAAAGGCATAGTTACACCTCGGATTTTATTTTTGATTTTAGATTTAAACCTATTAAAAACAATTAAATTTACTAGTATACACTTAAAATTATAACAGTTATCTTTTAAATTTTCGATTAATCTCTTTAAGAGGAAAAGATATTTTAAATTTAAAATATAAAAATAGATGCAATCTCAATAAGAGCTCACATCTATTTTTTAAACATATTACATTATCTTGCCTAAGAGATAGGCTAATTATATATTTTTATCTGGCATTGACATAGTTATAAATTAGGTGTAGGGCTTCTTCCAAGGTTAGGGTTTTATTAGGAGAAGCATCTTTAAAGTCATAAATGGAATATGCTTTAGCTAAAGCGTAATAAGCTCTATAGTCTTTAGGTATGGACTTGTAGTCTGTAAATATGGAGCTGTCAAAAACATCCTTTAAGTCCTTGATACCTTTATAATTCATAGAGTTCATTATCCACTTTACTGCATCTTTTCTAGTAAGACTCTTTTCAATGTCGTCATCGTTAAGGTCTTCAAAAATCCAGTAGTCTAAATGTGAGGCTATAAAATCTTTTTCATAAACCATAGGGCTTTCTATAAGGCTTAAAAGATATACATAATCCATAACTGTAACAGGATCACTTACCTTAGATGACTTAGGCAGACCTATACCTAGGGAGGTCAAATACTCCAGCTCATCCTTGTAGCTTGACTTATCCAAGTCTTCATAAACAATATCTGAATCTCCAAAGACTTTACCTCCACTACCAACAAGTTTTCCGTCATTAGCTCTAATAATAAGATCATAGTCAAAATCATAGACAAGTCTAACTTCATTGTTTACATAAGCATAGGACAAGCTTATATTATCCATGGCTATTTTTTTGGCTTCTTGCTCTGATATTACATCGCCAATAGGTTTAAATTCCAAATCGTCTAAGGAAAGAACATATTCAGTAACCTTACCTGTTTTGTTATCTATACTTATTTCAATTCCATTTTTAACTATATAGTGATTATCCTTTTGACGGTAATAGGTTACCTGAGTTGAGTAAGGACTTGAAGACACAATGGGATTAGTTTTATCAATATCCTTTGAAGAATTATATTTTTTAATAAATTCATCAGCAGCTTTAATCGCTTTTTCAGAGCTTAGGTTAGCTTTCTTTCCAGATCCGTCAAAATAATTATTGTAATTTATAAGCTCAAGATTTTCAGCATCAACAGCTATATTAATACTTGATTTTTTGTTCTGATAGTAAAAAGCATAAGCATACTTATCTTCGGAATACTTATTAAGAGAAGTTGATTTAAGCTCATATTTTTGCAAATCAAAATTATCAGATAAATACTTTTTGACCTCGTCTAAAGTTTTAAGACCTTTAACAGTATTAAGCTCTGACATTTCAACTTCTGATAAAGAAATTCCTCCTTCACCTTCAGCTGCAGCGGCATCCTTGGCTTCTTCTTCTTTTTTATAGGCAATAATGTCTTCGTTGAAATCAATAAAATCTCCTGAAATTGCATCTAACAGGTCGTTTTTCTTAAGTTGAGTGTAAGCCGGGAAGTAGGACGGGGTTTTGTTATAAAAGCTTGGATTCATATAGTAGGTTAAATACATAGGATTTTCGTGGAAGATCTTATTAAAGGCCTCTTCTTTAGCTATAGCCTTACTTGGATCAGGAAACTTTGAGTCGGGAAAATCCGTAAAGTTTTCTGTTGTATAAAATCTTTCTATTTCACCATTGGATAGATTAACACTTACACTTATATAGTCGCTTCTTACTTTAATGTCATTTACATATCTGTAATAAGTTACATCTGCGGACTTTGAGCCTAAATAAATTGAAACATCTTCAGGCCTATATGTAGTAGAAACATCCGGAGCTATTTTTTTAATAAAGTCATCAGCCTTTTTTTGAATTTCTTTTTTATCCTTTAGATTAATACCTGAAGTATTTTCGGAATCTTCGTACTTTGAGTAGCTTAAAATATTACCTTCACTATCAGTTTCAATATTTAAACTGGATCCTGTATCTGACCATTGATAAGAAAGTACCTTTTTATTTTCGTTGGTATAAGAAGAAAAATCAAAATTTTTATAATCGCCTATATTAAATAATTTTTTTAGGCGTAAAACTTCTTCGCTTTTTTCCTCACTGGCAATTGTTTTAGTGGAAGCTTCAGCCATGCAACCACTTGGTATAAGTAGTGTAAGGATAAGTAAAAGAGAAATAATTTTTTTCATAATATCAACCTCCTAAACAAATTATACCCAGATTTTGTGAAAGAAATATGAGAGATTTATTAAATAAAAAAGACACTTAGATAAGTGCCTTTAAATTATTTTTTATTTGTATAAGGTGTAACCTATCTGTAAACTACAGACACCAGTTACCACCTGTCACCACATTTTAAAATGGAGCTAACGGCGGGATTTGAACCCGCGACCTCTACATTACCAATGTAGTGCTCTACCTACTGAGCTACGATAGCATATCCTTAAACCTGTGAACGCATATCAGTATAGCATATTAATTAAGCTTGCTCAAGATGAATTTTTACGAGACCTTTAAATAATTCTTAGTTATGTTAACAAATCTTCTACTACTTTTATTTAATAACTTTTTTGGAAGAAAAGGTATAGAAAAATTAATAAGAACAAGAAAAAAAGATAACGATTTCAAAACCGATATATTTATTTTACATAGAATTTAAAAATTAATAATAGTAGTAAAGCTATCTTTAAAATAAATTTATAGCCGTTACAAGAAAAATACAAATATCTACTAAAATAGTGGAGTTTGCTATAAAACACCATAGATTTATAGAAATATTTTTAAAAAAATATAAATAAGTTTCAACCTATAAATGATTGACTTAAAAGATAAAGAGATGTATACTTCTAGTACATAAAGAACTAAACTTGTAAATGTTTACCTAAGGAAAGGAGACTGGTTTATGAAATTAACTAAAGATCAACAGGACCTGCTTGATGGAAAGTATGGTCCGGGTGCACAACTTGCAATGAAGGTTCAAGTTGCAGTAGGAGAATCTTTTGGAGCTGAGAGGATGGTTCCAATTACAAGAGCTCACGTAGCTTTAAGTAATCAAGACGCTGACTTGTGGCTTGCTGAAAAAATGGTTGACATGGGGGCTAAGTGCAGAATTGCACCTACAGTAAATCCAGGTTGGTGCCTACCTTATTTTGAAGCAAAGGGCCTTGTAAGTGAAGAAGATTATAAAATGATGGAAAGAACTCACAATGCTTATAAGAAGCTTGGAGCTGTTTTAAGTTATAACTGTACTCCTTACATAGATACAAACGTTCCGAATTTCGGAGAGGTAGTTGCTTATTCTGAATCAAGTGCCACTCCTTATGCAAATGCGGTATGGGGTGCAAGGACTAACAGGGAAGGTGCAAACTCAGCTTTGTTTGCTTCTATTACAGGTTATGTTCCGGAATATGGTCTTCTATTTGATGAGAACAGAAAGGGAACTATTCTTGTAGATGTACAGGCTGATATGGACAATGATTATTGCTACCACATGCTTGGTATGTGCGGCAAAAAAATAGGTCACGGAATTCCTGTATTTACAGGTCTACCTAAACACATAAGCCCTGAAGCTTTTAGAAATTTAGGAGCACAGCTTAACACATCAGGAGCTTATGATATGTATCATATAGTTGGTGTTACACCTGAAGCTCCGGATCTTGAAACTGCATTTGGAGGAAAGGAACCTGAAAGAAAAGTAACAATTACAAATGAAGACTTTGAAGAGGTATTAAAAGAAATATCTCTTGAAGGAAACAGAGAAATTGATTTTGTAATGTTCGGTTGTCCACATTTCACTTTAAACGAATGCAAGCACATTCATGAAAGACTTCAAGGCAGAAAGCTTAAGAAAGAAATGTATATTTTAACATCATCACACGTTAAACATATGGCTGAGCTGATGGGAATAGACGAAGAACTTGAAGGACTTGGAGCACATATAATACCAAGTACTTGCCCTGACCAACCTTGTTGGAAATTCTTAAAGGGTAAAATAGGTTTAACTGAATCTCCTAAATGTGCCTACTATCCTCAAAGAAGAGGAATCAACTTCGTTATAAGAGACTTGGATACTTGTATAGAAGCTGCAGTTACAGGGGAGGTAAAATAATGAGTAAATTGTTTAAATGTCATAAAATATCTGAGGGATCAGTAGAAGCTGAGGTTATTTTTTCAAAAGATGACATTATGTTTTATCTAATAGATCCTGAAACGGGAACAGTACTTGAAAAGGCACATGACCTTGAAGGAAAGGTGATAGCAAATAAAATTTTAGCATTCCCTAGCGGTAAGGGAAGCAGCGTAGTACAAGCCGATGGACTTTTCCAATTAATGAAGAGAAACAATCAACCTGCAGGCATGATAGTTGAGCACCCTGAAACTGTTTTAGTATCAAGTGCCATAATCTTTGAAGTGCCTATGGTAGATAAAGTTGATCCGGAATTTTATGAAACTGTAAAAGACGGAGATAAGATAAGATTAGACGCAACAAATGAAGAAATAACTATTCTATAAAAATATTTTGGAGGAAATTTATGAAGAAAAAACTTTTACTACTTGTACTTGCTCTGACATTTGTTTTAACTGCTTGCGGTGGAAATAAAGGTGGAGAAAACAAGGCACAGGAAAATGGAAAAAATGCAGAAACTCAAGAAACAACTCAAGCAACAGGAGATTCAGTAGTTATTAAAATAGGACACGTTGAACCTGAAGACAGATCAACTCACCAAGCTCTTCTTGAGTTCAAGAAAAATGTTGAAGAAAGATCAAAGGGAAGCTTGACGATTGAAATCTATCCTAACGGTGCTTTAGGAGGAGACGTTCAAATAACAGAATCCGTAGCAATGGGAACTCTTGATGCGGCTCTACCTGCAACATCAGTACTTACAACTTATTCTGAAGAATTCGGAATTTTGGATATGCCTTACTTATTTAAATCTTCAGATGCAGCTTTTGCGGCACTTGATGGAAAGGTTGGAGAATATTTCAATGCTAAGCTTGAAGAAAACGGAATCCACAACCTAGGCTACAGCTATAATGGACCTAGATCTACAACTACAAATACAGGACCTATAGAAAAGCCTGAAGACTTAAAGGGAGTTAAAATGAGAGTTATGGAAAGTCCTATATTTATAGACTTCTATAAAACTCTTGGAGCAAATCCTACCCCGATGAGCTTTACTGAACTATATACAGGTTTGCAACAAGGCACTGTTGAAGCACAAGAAAATCCACCTTCACTAACTTTTGCAAATAAGTTTTACGAAGTTCAAAAGTATCAAACTATTGATGAACACGTTCATAATTTCTTAGCTTTCATTATGAATGCAAATAAATTTAATTCATTAACTGATGAACAAAAAACTATTATTACAGAAGAAGGCAAGAATTATGTTGATACTCAAAGAAAAATGGAACTTGAAGCCAATGGTAAGGCTATAGAAAATTTAAAGACTGAAGGCGGACTTGAAACAAATATACTTTCTCCTGAACAAAAGCAAGCTTTTAGAGATGCAGTTCAACCTATGTATGATAAGTATCATAAACAATTCGGAGAAGATTTATTTAACATGTGTGAAGAATACAATAAATAATAAATAGGCGACTAAGTCGCCTATTTATTAAAAGGAGAAGACAATGAGAAAGTTATTAGAAAAATACAATGACATAGAAGAAAAAATTTTAATAGCAAGTCTTGCCTTTAATGTGTTGTTGGTGTTTTTTCAAATTGTAATGCGTTCTATTTTTAATGCATCTATTTCATGGTCAGAGGAGCTTTCAAGATATATTTTTATTTGGCAGATATGGATGGGTGTAAGTATTGCTTTTAGATATGATCAGCATATAAAAGTGGATCTTATTTATAATGTATTTAAGTCTGAAAAAGCCCATAGAGTAATAAGACTGATTGTAGATTTAATTTGGTTAGCTTTTAATCTGTTTCTTGTAGTTGAAGGATTTAAATTACTTCAGTCCATGAATGCAAGAAATGCCTTGTCTTCCGGAATGAGAATTCCTTTAATACATGTTTATGCAGCCCTTGCTGTAAGCAGTTTAATTTTAAGTATAAGATTGCTTATAAATATATATGATCAAATTTTTTATAAAAAGGAAAAGACTAATGAAGGTCTTAAGGGAGATTACAAGCTTAACTTAGATGATAATAAAGACATTAAAGAGTCTGCTAAATAAGGAGGGTAGTATGGAATCTTTAGTATTATTCGGAATATTTTTTGTTCTTCTAATGGCAAGTGTCCCTATAGGATATGCCATAGGTATTGCAACTTTAGTCACAATGTTAAAGTACACAACTATGCCTACCCTTATGATTGCTCAAAATGCAATTGCCGGAGTAGACTCTTTTCCACTTTTGGCGATACCGTTTTTTATGTTGGCAGGTAATTTAATGAGTAGTGGCGGCATAGCTAAAAGATTGGTAGATTTCTTTGAGAGTATAATTGGACACGTAACCGGTGGCTTAGGTATGGTTACAGTAGTTGTTTGTATGTTTTTTGCAGCTATATCAGGTTCAGCTGTTGCTACTGTATCTGCAGTAGGAGCTTTTATGATTCCTGAAATGGTAAATCACGGATACAATAAAGGCTTTTCCGCAGCCCTAACCGCTGCTGCAGGAACTATAGGAGTTATAATTCCACCAAGTGTTCCCTTTGTAATTTATGGAGTAGTTTCAGGAACATCTATTACAGATTTGTTTACTGCAGGATTTTTACCTGGTGTTTTAATGGGTCTGGCTCTTATTTTAGTATGCTACATTTATTCAAAACAACATGGCTATAAAGGTAGAGAAACAAGATCCAGTGGTAAAGAAATATGGACAGCTTTTAAGGAAGCTTTCTTTGCTATTCTTTCTCCTGTAATAATATTAGGTGGAATTTATTCCGGGAAGTTCACTCCAACTGAAGCTGCTGTTGTATCTGTAGTTTATTCATTTATAATAGGAGTCTTTGTATATAAGGAGCTTAGCTTAAAAGGAGCCTATGACGCTTTTAAAGATGCCATAGTAGTAAATGGAGCGACAACCTTTATGATAGGTTTGTCAACAGCCTTTGCAGCTCTACTAACTATGGAACAAATACCTTTAAAGATAGCTAATGCTATAACCAGTGTAAGTAATAATCAAATAGTTATTTTAATTCTTATAAATCTATTCTTACTGTTGGTAGGAATGTTTGTGGATAATATACCTTCTACTATTATTTTGACTCCTATACTTCTTCCTATAGTTATGAAGTTTGGAATGCATCCGGTAACTTTCGGTATAATGTTGACTATGAACTTAGCTATAGGATTCTGTACACCTCCTTACGGAATCAATCTTTTCGTTGCTTCCGCAATATCCAAAGTGAAAATGGAAGAATTGTCAAAGCAGATTATGAAAATGATTTTTGCCCTTATAGCGGTACTGCTTTTAATAACCTATGTAAGACCTATTACTGAGATGTTTATAAAGTGAGGTAAATAAAATGCTTATTTGGATAATAGATGAAGAATGGAATGAGTATGATTTGGAAAAGGAACTTCTGCCTAAGGAGTTTCCAGGAGTAGAACTTAGATTTTCAGGTTACGATTATAAAAAGGATCTTGAAGAATTCGGCTATAAGGCTGACGGAATACTTGCACAGATTTATGCAGACATTAATAAGGAAATGATAGACAAGCTTGAAAACTGTAAAGGAATTGCGGTTTACGGCGGAGGTTTTGACAAGGTAGATATTGAAGCTTGTAAGGCAAAGGGTATTCATGTTACCAATATTCAGGAATATTGTGCAGAAGACCTTGCAGACTATGTAATAGCCGGAATCTATAATTGGAATAAGGACCTGGCAGGAAGATCATCAAGAATCAAAGAAGACATTAAAAACAATGCTTGGGGAGCACCCTCTATTAAAAAAATGGAGCACAGAATCAGCAAGCAGACTCTACTTATAGTAGGTTTTGGAGCTATAGGCAAGGTTGTAAATGAAAAAGCCAAAGCGATAGGCATGAAGGTAATTGCCTATGATGAATTTTTAACTGCTGAAGAAGTTGCCAAGTACGGAGCTAAAAAAGTATCTTGGGAAGAAGGCTTTAGTCAAGCTGATGTAGTAACTATACATTTAAAAGGTATAGAGGCAAATCAGGATAAAATAGGTGAAAATGCCTTTAAATATATGAAAGATACTGCCTACTTAATAAATACATCAAGAGGTAGAGTAGTAAATGAAGAAGACTTAATTAAAGCTGTTAAGTCAAATAAAATAAGAGGAGCACTTCTTGATGTTGTTAAAAATGAACCTCCTACAGTAGATAATCCTTTACTTTCCTGCGAAGGTATAATGGTTACTCCTCACAACTCATATATATCTGTAGAGTCAATGAGAGCCTTAAAGGAATATGCAATAGGAAACTTAGCTTCTATGATAAGAGGAGAGAAACCGAGGGATCCTGTTTGTTAATTAAGTAATGAAAATAAGCGACTTTATAGCCGCTTATTTTTTTATAAATTTAACGGCAGAAATATAGTTTATCAATTTATATTAAAAGTCTAGATTAAATATAAGGAGATATTTATTTACTCAAAGGAGAGAGAGTCTTGTAAAGAAATCTATTTTATAATAAAATATTAAACTAATAAGCTAATACAATAAGAAAATCTGGAGGAATATACATATGGTTATAGGAATATTAAAAGATATTAAAGCCGGAGAGTACAGAGTTATACTTACCCCATCAGAAGTGAAGACTTTAGTTCAAGATGGAAATGAAGTTTTATTAGAAAGAGATGCTGGGCTTAAGGCCGGATTTGAAAATGAAGAATATGAAAAAGCAGGAGCGAACATAGTTGCAACTATGGAAGATATATATAATAGGGCTGATCTTGTTTGCAAGGTAAAAGAGTTTGAAGAAATAGAGTATGGTTTGCTTAAAGAAGGTCAAATTCTATTTACCTGTATCCATCCGGCAGCTCATCCTGAAGAAGTCGATGCACTACTTGAAAAAAAGGTTATAGCCTTTACAGCTGAAGATTCCCATAGATATGGTTCTCCAAATTGTGAGGCTGCAGGTAAAATCGGTGCTTTTTTCGGATTGGAGTCCTTGCTTAGCATTAATGGAGGCAAGGGAAAATTTGTAAGCGGTTTAACAACTGCTCCCGGAGTACAGGCTCTTATTATAGGCTGCGGCATGGTAGGCAAGAACGCCCTACAGGTACTTCACACTATGGGAGCTTGGGTTACAGTAATGGATATAAATCTTGCGGCTTTAAGAGAAGTTGAAAGACTTTATGACGGCAAGGTTAATACACAAATATCTTCAAAGGCAAATATTGAAAAAATGTTACCTAAGGTGGATTTAGTTATTAATTGCGTAAAGTGGCCTAAGGAAAATAAGGAATATATGATAACAAGACAAATGGTTAAATCCATGTCAAAGGGTTCTGTAATAGTAGATATAAGTAACGATTATGGAGTTATAGAAACCTTCCACGAAACACATTTCGACAATCCAAGGTATGTTGAAGAGGGAGTTGTTCACTACTGTGTAAGTAATATTCCTTCTGCTATAGCTCAGTCCACATCAATTGCATATGCCGCTTCAGTATTACCCCATATAAGAAGCCTTGCAAAAGACGGCGTGAATAAAGCTTGTATTAAAGATGGATTTTTAAGAAGAAGTTTGACAAGCTACAAGGGTTATCTTACTCACGAAGAAACATCAGCTATCCAAAATAAACCTTGGGTAAAGCCTGAAAGGGTTCTATCTATAGAAAATGAAGATTTGGATCCCGCTCCAAGGGCAACATCTACCAGGTCAAAAAACTTTATTAAAGAAGAAGATCTAAAAATTTAAAAATAAAAGGAGGAAGACATGGAAAATTTAAATATGGGAATTATTTCATTAGTACCGGCTATAATTGCTATAATTCTTTCCTTTGCAGTTAGAGATACAGTTTTTGCCTTGGCAATTGCCTGTATAGTTGGGACCCTTCTTGCAGGTCAGGGGCCTATGGGATTTCCAACTCTCTTAAAGGAAAGTTTAGGCACTACAAGCTTTTCTTGGGTAATGCTGCTTAATACTTTAGTTGCAATTTTAGTAGCATTTTTTAGAAAAACGGGAGCCATACAAGGCTTCACTAAGCTTTTAGAAAATAAAAATTTCGGCAGAAGGGGAGTTCAAATTCTCGCTTGGATACTTGGTATCTTTGTGTATTTTTCAGATTCATTCAGCCCTCTTTTTGTAGGAACTGTAATGAGACCTATTTCAGATAAGGTAAAAATATCAAGGGAGAAGCTTTCCTACATAGCTGACTCAGGTGCGGCACCTGTAAGTGTTTTGGTGCCTATTACAGGTTGGGCAGCTTATTTAAGCGGACTTGCAATAGGTATAGGACCTATTGCCGATGAATCTCACGCCACGAAACTTTTCCTTCATGCTATACCCTACAACATATACTCATGGTTCACAGTGCTTTTTGTAGGACTTATTGCCGCAGGTATTATAAAGGATTTTGGGCCTATGAAAAAAGCGGAAGAACGCGCCATGAAAGAGGGCAAGCTACTAAGAGACGGGGCTAACCCTTTAATGAGTACGGAGCTTACAGATCTTAAAGCCTATAGCGGTATTAAACCTAGAGTATTTTTAAACTTTATACTTCCGGTTCTACTTATTGTTACTATAGCAATAAGCACCTATATAACAATGAAGTCTGCAAAGACCATGGAAGCCTTTTTATTTGTATCGATTTTTATGGTAGTGTCCATGTTGATTCAAGGTATACCTTTAAAGGAAATAATGTCATCAGTTGGAGACGGTATAAAAGGAGCCACCCCTGCAGTAACAATTCTTGCTCTCGCTTATTCAGTTAACAGTTTAAGTAAAGTAATGGGAACGGCTGACTATATAATCTCTATAGCAGAAGGATTTTTAAGTCCGCATCTTCTGCCGGCAATAATATTTATAATTGCCGCTATTATATCCTTCTCAACAGGTTCATCTTGGGGGACCTTTGCCATATGTATGCCTATAGCTTTGCCCCTGGCTTACAGTTACACAGGAGGGGAACTGACCCCATTAATCTATGCATGCTTTGGAGCTGTAGCCGGAGGAGGAGTTTTCGGAGATCACTGTTCACCTCTATCAGACACCACTATTCTTGCATCAACAGGCTCAGCTGCAGACCATATAGACCACGTTAAAACACAGCTGCCCTATGCCTTTGTTTGTGGAGCTATAGCAGTTATAGGTTATTTAGTACTTGGATTTATTTAAAAAAAGGCTGTTTCTTACAGCCTTTTTTATTTTAGAGCCTTTAAAAATTTTATATTATGGGATTTACTTATACCTGTAAAATAATGTACAATATACTCTATAAGGCAAAGAGATTTTACTGAGGAATAAGGAGGCTTTTTATGGAGATTAAACACGGCACTAATAAGTTTTATATAGGAAGAATTGAAGAGGCACCTCAGGCCCAAATGGTTTACGAAGATAAGGGGGACTATGTAAATATAGAGCACACTATAGTTTCCGACAACCTAACCGGTCAAGGTGTTGCAGGCAGACTTCTTGATGCTTTAGTTAACTGGGCAAGGGAGGACAAGAAGAAGGTAAGAGCGACTTGCTCCTATGCTTATGCTAAACTACAGGATGAAAAGTATCAGGACGTTTTTGAAAAGAACATTTAAAATGAACCTCCTTGGAGTATCTGATTCAGGGAGGTTTTTTATATTTTAATTTAGGGTAAAAATTTATTGACAGAAAAATTTCACCTAACAATTTGAGATAAATAGTTAACTTTGCAAAGGAGGGCTTATGAGAAATCTTGTAAAATCTGAAGTCTTCAATATAGAAAATATAATACCATCAGTAAAGCACCAGACAATTTCAAAGAGTTTAAGGGAAAAATCGGAAAGTAGTTTAGTTCTTTTAAGCCTTGCTGAGGGAACTGACATAAGTGCTGAGCTTTATCTTGAGGACAAGTATTATTTTCTTTTCAAGGGCAGAGTAAAAATAGGAAGTGTAGATCTTAAAGAAGGGGAGCTTTTATACTGTTCTGAAAAGACCTTATTTGGTATTTATTCTGAAAAGGAAAGTTTTTTACTTGAGATAACAGTTAAATTTAAAAAGGGGGATAAGATGAAAAATATTCCAAAAGGAGAGGCAATAAGTTTAAAGGATAATGTTTCCTATGTAGAGGGAGCTATATCGAATCTTGATATTCTTTCAAGGAAGGATTTAAAAATGATGCTTATGGCATTTGACAAGGGGGAAGGCTTAAATCCGCATTCTGCACCGGGTGATGCCCTTGTAGTCCCCCTTGAGGGAGAGGCTACTGTTACAGTTGGTGATAAAAGCTTTGATCTTAGCCCGGGGAGGCAAATAGTCTTTCCTAAAAACATTAACCACAGTGTAAGGGCAAAGACTGAATATAAAATGCTTTTAATTATGGCTATTGATTAAAAATAAGACCTGGGACTTAACAGCGTTAAGCTCAGGTCTTTATATTTTATTGATTTTTTATAAGTATACAGACAGTTATAAATAAAATTATAAATTCTATTTTCCCACGCCTTGGATTTTGGGAAGAGCACCTAGAAGAATGTTAAAGGACCAATTAATATGCTCTTGAAGTAGATTACTTGCAAGTTCAAAATTATTTTCTTCTATGGCTTCAAGAATTCTATAATGGTAGTCAGCTGATTCCCTGCCTGTGTCCGTAAGTACGTAGGCTTCTCTTCTGTAATAGGCAATTTTATTTTTAATAGAATTCATAAGAGTCTTAACGTATTTGTTAGGTGTGTTGTCTACTATAAGGTTGTGAAACCTTTCATCTACGCTGTTAATGTAGTCAATATCAGGTGCTTTTCCGTTTTTATAACTCTCAAGTATACCTGAAAGCTCAAGCTTCATAAGCTTAAGATCTTTCCTGTTAATAATATCAATAGATTTTTTAAGTGCGAGGACTTCTAAACTGACTCTCACCTCGTAGATATCTTCCAAGTCCCTCATGGAAAGTCCTGTTACCATGGTGCCTATTCCATCAAAGCATTTTACAAAGTTTTCAAGCTCCAATTTTGTAAGAGCGCTCTTTACAGGAGTCCTACTCATATTAAGAGCTTTTCCTATAGATGTTTCGGTTATAATTTCTCCGTCTTTAAGTTCACCTGAAATTATTTTTTCCTTAATAAAGTCATAGGCTTTTTTAGACAGGGTTACCTTTTTATTTACAGTTAAATTTTTTATACTACCACCTCAATTTGAGCATTTTATTATTTAAATAAATTTAATTATATCATAAGCCTAAAGAGGCTCTTATTAAAGTTTTTTATATGCAAATATATAGTATAATATTATAAGCTTATTATGGAAAGGGATTATTTATGAAAGAAAATAAAATGGGGACAAAAAACATAGGACCTTTGCTTGTTGAAATGTCTCTTCCAATTATGGTATCTATGTTGGTTCAAGCCTTATATAATATTGTGGATTCTTATTTTGTTTCAAGAATAAGTGAAAATGCTTTTGCAGCGGTTTCTTTAGTATACCCTGTTCAGTATATAATGACCGGCTTAGGTGTAGGAACGGCTGTAGGTATTAATGCTCTCCTATCCAGATCCTTGGGAGAGAAAAATTTTAACAAGGCGAATCTTGCCGCTGAAAACGGAATACTTTTAGCTTTTATTCACTACTTAATATTTTTAGCTTTCGGTTTGATTTTGCCGAGAATCTATCTTCAAACCCAAACCTCCGATCCTGAGATAATTAAGTATGGAGTTCAATACATATCAATAGTAACTATATTTTCTATAGGCGCCTTTATGCAGCTTACCATAGAAAGAATCTTTCAATCTGTAGGTAAGACTTTATACACTATGTTTACTCAAATCTTCGGAATGGTGGTAAATATAATACTGGATCCGATTTTAATTTTCGGCCTGTTCGGATTTCCTAAAATGGGTATAGCCGGAGCTGCTGTAGCCACAGTAACAGCACAGATTTTAAGTGCTTGCCTCTGTGCCTTTATAAATCATTTTTATAACAAGGATGTAACTATAAAAACTATCAGACCGGACCTGGATACTATAAAAGAAATTTATAAGGTGGGTTTTCCAAGCTTTGCTCTAATAGCAGTTACAGCCATGACTATTTACTTTATGAATATGATACTTGGGAAATTTACTTCAACTGCTGTAGTTGCACTTGGAGCATACTTTAAGGTAAGGTCTTTTATCTTTCTTCCGGTTTTCGGACTAAACAGTGCAACTATACCTATAGTCGCCTATAATTACGGAGCGAAAAATAAAGAAAGAGCCAGGAGAACAGTTGAACTTGCTCTTAAAGTTGCAACCCTAATAATGCTGGTAGGCTTTGTTATTCTTCAAGTATACCCCGACAGGCTTTTAATGATATTTAAAGCCTCCGACAAGCTTTTAGCAGTGGGAGTGCCAGCTTTAAGAATAATATCCTTTGCCTATTTCGGAGCAGGATACAATATAGCCAGCAGCGGATCATTCCAGGCCCTGGGCAATGGAGTCATATCTCTTAATTCTTCAATTATAAGACAAGTTGGTGCGCTTTTACCTATAGCCTATTTACTCTCCCTTACAGGCAATGTCAATATGGTATGGTGGTGCTATCCAATATCTGAATTTGTCGCATTTATCTATTGCCGACATTACCTGAAGAATTTTACCTTTAAGATTATAGACAACCTTTAAGGATAAATAGATAAAAATAAATAAAAGTAGTATAATACCATTTAGATGAAATCACTTGAACTTGTTGATTTTAAATACTTTGTATTGTATCATATAGGTAATTTAACTAAGATATAAGATTTGTAGGAGGAAATTCATGGCAAAAGCAAAATTTGAAAGAACCAAACCACACGTAAACATAGGAACAATCGGACACGTAGACCACGGTAAAACAACCCTAACAGCAGCAATAACCCTAATAATGAACAAAAGATACGGCGGAG
>NZ_LR588418.1 GCF_901447155.2 Peptoniphilus catoniae | reverse complement strand
GAGCCAGGATCAAACTCTCGATTGTAATTTGTCCTTAGCTTCAGTTCTTTTTACTGACTTTTTCCGCTAAGCTTCTTTGCTTATGATTTCTTACACTATTTAATTATCTTGGTTCTTGCTGCCTTTTTTGAGGTAGCTTGTCTATTATATATTGCCTCGCTTTGTTTTGTCAAGGGATTTTTTTACTTTTTTATTAAGTTTAAAAAACCTCTCCATGCAAAGCTGACCTCATTATAATAACATTGGTTTTTTATTATGTCAATATGAATTTACAATTTTTGATTGTTTGATTTTCGTTTTTTACATTTCAATTTATTAACTTTTTATTTTCTTAAGTCTTTTACAGTGTCTCTTTTTATTATACTCAGAGGAAGTACCACTCTTTCGTCTTTTGATGTGTCTTCTTTTTCTATAAGTTTTAGAGTCCTTCTCATGGCTACGGCTCCTATTTCATAATAAGAAATTCTAACTGTAGTAAGTTTAGGCCTGTAGATTTCTGTAAGGTCTGTCCCTCCAAAGCCTGTTACAGATAAGTCTTGCGGTACTTTGAGTCCTTTATCTGAAAGATAGTTTATAGTGTGTATTGCCAACTCGTCTTGGGAACAGAAAAGTGCTGTTACTCCATCTTCTATTGCCTGATCTATTTTTTTATGAACTTCTTTTAGATCTTTTTCTTCTGTACCCATGGTGTAAATAATGTTTTCTTTTAAGTCGTTTTCAGCCATTATTTTTTGATAGCCTTTAAGTTTATATCTTTCTTCCGTCCTATCTATGTCTTTTTGCATAATCATCGCGGCAATATTTCTATGTCCCATTTCAATTAGATAGTTAAGCATTTCGCAACTTATTGATTCATATCCTATTCTTACTGTTAGGTTTTCTTCTATGTCGTAGAATTTATTAATATTAATATGAGGCAGCTTATATTCTTCTAATTTATATAGCAATTTCTGGTTTAATTTTGTGGAAATTACTATTATTCCCCCAACTTGTTTTTGCATAAATACTTTTGCCAGGTTAAGTTCGGCTTTAGGATTTCCGTATGAGCATGCCAGTAGAATATCGTAATTATACATTCTTCCTACTTCTTCTACACCTCTTAATATTTTGCTTACATAGGATGTTCCTATATCGTCCACTATTACTCCTATTAAATATGACTTTCTTTTTACAAGGCTTCTTGCTACTTCATTGGGTGTATAATTTAGAACCTCTATTGCATGTAATACTCTTCTCCTAGCTTCAGGAGATACCGGTTTTGAATCATTTATTACTCTGGATACTGTTGAAATTGATACATCCGCCATTTTAGCAACGTCTTTTATAGTTGATGCCAACAAAAATCCCTCCTTTTGCCTTTTATTCCTTTATAAGGTTTTTTTGTGAAATTCAAGTATATATATTATACAGTATTATCCATTAATTTAAAATCTTTAGGCTTTTTTTATTTTGAAAATAAAAAAGACGAAACTCTCAATGGAATTTCGCCTTAGGTTTTTATTTAAAGAAAACTTCTCTAAGTGATTCAAGCACTTCTTTTAATATATAGAAGTAATCTACAATATTATTGGCACTTAATGAAATAGTTTTTGATGTATCAAATACAGTATCGGATACTGTTGCTATGGTATCTGTAACCTTTAAAGCCGTCTTATCCACATTCCTTGATATGCCTTCTACAGTATTTGATATGGATCCTACTGTCGCAACGGCCTTTTCTATTTCAGGCTTTGCGACTACTACTATATCTGAAACTTCTGAACTTATTTTATTTACATTGTCACTTATTCCAAGGGCATTATCCGTAAGAGCCGGAACTTTTTTAATAGTATCATCTATTACGGTTTGGTTGTCCTCAATTGTTTGATCTATCTTCTTTAATATACTTAGGATATTTTTCAGAGCCAGAGCAAGAAAAACAAGTGCTGCTATGCCTGCCAGAAATAAAATAATAGTAAGCAGATCCTGTAGCGTAATTGTCATTTGCATATTTACACTCTCCTATTATTTAGTTTCTTTTTCTACTTTTTTGGAAGTTTCTTTTGTATCTTTCTTAACTTCTTCTGCTCCCTTTTTGATATCTTCTTTTACTTCTTCTTTTGTTTCTTTAACGTCTTTTTTAACGTCTTCGGCGCCTTCTTTTACAATTTCTCCAATTGCTTGAGCTTTTGCCTTTGCTACTTCTACATTTTCTCCAAGCTCTTCTCTTTTTTCATCAAGCTTGGTTCTTAAATCTTCATAGGTTTTCTTTAATTGTTCATTTGCTTGATTTGCTTTAAATTGAATTGTATCTGCTGCATCTTTTGTTGCGGAGCTTACAGCTTCAGCTGTTTCTTTTGCCTTATCTGCAATATCTTCTCTTGTTTCTTTTCCTGATTTAGGTGCAAATAAAACTCCAATAGCAGCGCCTATACTAGCTCCCAAAGCAAGTTTACCCGCCTCTTTAATGTTTCTTTTCATTGCAGCTTCTCTTCTTTTTTCTTCTAAATAATCAAATAATCCCATTTTTATCACTCCTAATATTAAATTTACATTTACTTATTATCTAATACCCCTATGATTTTAATTTAATCAAATGGCACAAAAATAACTCCACAATGCCGGGACCTTATTAATTCAGACCCGCCTCACCTAAGTGTGGTTGTCCTCATCAAAATTTCTAACTTCCGCAATCCTGCGGCCTGTTATCCTTTATGATATCTGGATTCCCGGATCTTTTATGTCGGTTGAATTAAATAAGGCTTTTGCGCACATCGTAGAGCTTAATAAAATTATATAACAATTGCTTAGTTTATTCAAGAATCCACCTTAGTATAGAACTTCTATCTAATAATCACTTTTTACTTTTAATCCTTTTATTTTTATTGTATGATATATGTTGCTTAAGGTTGGAGGATTTATGAAAGAGAAAATTATCAATATTGTATCTAATGCGAGTTATGATTCTCGAAAGATTAATCAAATTTTAGTTGATAAATTAAATAAAAGCGGATACATACCAAGCAAGCAGTTTAACGAAAATGCCGAGCTTATAATTTCAATAGGAGGAGATGGAACCTTTATAAAGGCTCTTCATAAAAATAATTTCCCGTCAATCCCTATTGTAGGTATTAATACAGGTCATTTAGGCTTTTATCAGGAGGTGGATCCTGATAATATAGATGA
Source organism: Peptoniphilus catoniae (assembly GCF_901447155.2). Classification (GTDB taxonomy): domain Bacteria; phylum Bacillota; class Clostridia; order Tissierellales; family Peptoniphilaceae; genus Peptoniphilus_E; species Peptoniphilus_E catoniae. The sequence continues at coordinate 95,760 of NZ_LR588418.1, read as the reverse complement.
GTTTATAGATGATTATACAAACGGTAATTATAGTATAGAGCAGCTTAAGCTTATAGAAGCCGAGGTCTTCACAAGAAACAAATCTCATGTAATGCTTGGTGTTAATGAAATTGCTTTAAAGGCAAAAAATTCAAAAATTATTCACATGAACGTTTTTGTAAACAGAAATCATCTGGAAAAGTTTTCAGGAGATGGTATTTTAATTTCCACCCCTTCAGGATCTACTGCCTATAACTTTTCTCTTGGAGGCTCCTTGGTTCATCATTCTCTTGATGCTTTGCAAATGACACCTATGGCACCTATTAACAGTGTTGTTTACAGATCTCTTTCAAGCTCCATTATTATACCTGGCAATTATATTATTACTTTGGCTCCGGAAAAAAGGTATAATAATTCCAATTTGCTCTTAGTTGATGGACAGGAATACTTTTTTAACAATTTGAAAAAAATAAATTTTAAAGTTTCTAACAAAAATATTAAAAAGCTGGTTTTTTCTCAAGATTCTTATTGGTTAAACTTAAAAAGTAAATTTCTATAAAAAAATTGTTTCTCATTTCTGGAAACAATTTTTCTTTTTTACATATTATCTTTAAATTTTCTTAAAATTTCAATTGAATCTTCATCAAGACTTCCTATTTTTTTTATAGGTTTGATTAAGAGATCTAATATTTTTCTTTACCTTGTTAAGGGTATCATAAACCTCTATTTCAAATTCCCTTGCAGACACTCTTGATCCTCCTCGGGAAAGTATTATTTGCTGCTCTATGTTATCAGATGTAGCTACCCTTATACTTCTTACCCTTCCCATTCGGTCAAGTTCCCTTTCTATAAAGTGGTCTGCAGTTTCAAACTCCTTTGTAAAAATTATAAGTATTCCCTTGTAGCTATAAAGGGCGCCGGGAGATTTTTTTACCATATAACCATCAAAGACCAAAATTACTTTTTCTCTTGACATATGAGCATATTCGGCAAGTATATTTGCAAGTCTGTTCCTTTGATCTTCAAGACTTTCTTCCCTGCCCTTAAAAACATCCCAGTAATTTATAATATTGTATCCGTCCACGAAAATATATTCATGATCCTTTTTGTATTTAAGCCTTTTCATTTTTTCTTTGTATTTCAGCCATAATAATTGATGCTGCACAGGAAACATTTAGGGAATTTATTTGTCCGGACATAGGTATTGATACAATTACATCACAGTGCTTCTTTAAAGCTTGGGAAATGCCCTTTCCCTCATTGCCTAAAACTATTGCAATTTTTCCTGAAATGTCGGTTTTATAAAGGTTATCTCCTTGCATATCAGCTCCATAAATCCAATAGCCTTCTTCTTTAAGCCTTTCAATATCGTTTGATAGGTTGCCTGCTATATAAACCTTAAGATTTTCTATTGCTCCGGCGGATGTTTTATAGACTACACTGTTTACATAGGCTGACTTGTGTTTAGGTATAATAAGAGCCTTAAAACCTAAAGCCTCTGCAGATCTTGCAACTGCACCTAAATTGTGAGGGTCTTCTATTTTGTCAAGTATAACTATATTTTCTCCTAAAAGGTCCTCAAATTCAGCATAGTTATATCCGGCAACTAAAGCCACAACACCCTGATGATTTTCTCCCCTACTTAAGCTGTCAAGCTTTGACTTGTTGACTTGGCTTATAAGGACCTTCTTCTCTTTGGCCATGGCATATATTTTTCTAATAGACCCTTCAGAATTGGAATTTTGTATGTAAAGTTTATCTACCTTACCTGATTTTAAAACTTCTATTACCGGATTTCTACCATATATATACTCTTCCATTATTAGAGTTCCTTAAAAAATTTTCTTATTTCAGCTTGTCTTCCGCAGGACATAGCCCCTTCATTGCAAGGACCGTTTACGCAAGCTGGCCCACATGATTTGAAAAGTACTGGTGCTATTTTCTTACATTGTCTAAGCATTTCTATGCCAACTTCTCTAATTTCCCACTGTGCTCTTGTGCAAGTTCTCAGTTCAAAAAAGTGAATTAAACTTCTTACATTCATAGTAAAGACAACTTTTGTTTCGCAAGCATTTGGAAATACATATCTGGCATCTTCTATAGATTCTTTTTCAACTTTTCTTCTAGCCTTTTTCTCATCCATTCCCTCTTCTATTAAAGGTCTTGCCTTTTCTGAAATTAGAATTTCCGTAAGTTTTTCATAAGCCTTGGCATCTTCTTCCATAGACTTAATAAAAATTTCCTTGGCCTTCTCATTTTCTGCAATTTTAGGCGGAATTATATATTCGAAATTATCAAGTCTTACATATCTTTGTGACTGTTGAGAGTATGAGGCTATTCTATGTCTTACAAGTTGATGGCTGAAAGTTCTTGAAACCCCCTCCACAGCAAAGGTAAAACTTGCATGCTCCAAGGGTGAAGCGTGAGAAAAACTCATTAGCATTTCAAGAAATTTATTTCTTGATTCTTCAGTCATTTTTTTCTTTATTTCATCTACTCCTACTGCCGAATAACAAAGCTTGGCAGCTTGGGCAATAACCTCTTCAGGATTGGGAGTGTAGGCGATTATTTCAACTTTCATCTTTTTCATCCTCCATCATATTAAATATCTCTATAATCCTCTTACCTCGGTCTTTTAAATATAAGTAGCCAAAAAGAGCCTCAAGGCCTGTTGCTTCTCTATAGTCCGACAGTTTAGCGTTTTTAGGTACTGTATGAGGATTTGTGTTCCTTCCCCGTCTATAAACGGAAAGCTCTTCCTTAGTTAGTTCACCTAAAACAGCTCTTATAGAGTCAGCCTGAGCCTTTGCCTTTACATAGCCTATGGCTTCTCTGTGAAGTCCGTTAACGGTTTTGTTCCCCTTTAATATATAAGTCCTTACCAGGAGCTCATAAACCGCATCTCCTATAAAAGCCAGACTTAAGGCCGACAACTCTTTTATGGAAGTTTCTTCTATATGATTAACTTCAAGAAACCTTAAATTTTCTTCCATGTAGTTCCTTCTCTTGTATCTTTTATTTGAATATTTTTCTCAAGAAGAAGATCTCTTATTTCATCAGCTTTTTTAAAATCCTTGTTGCTTCTTGCTTCTTCTCTTTCCTTAATAAGCCTTTCAACCTCAGGATCTATTGCTTCCTCTTTCATTTCCAAAATTCCTAAAACCTTTGTAAGCTTAAGTAAAGTTTTAAGGCTTTGCTCTACAAGTTTTTTAGGAGAACTTTCATCAAGTCTTGAATTTGCCATTTTAACTATATTAAATATGGCGGTAATCGCATCTGCGGTATTAAGGTCATCATCCATGGACTTTTCAAAGTAGAGAACTTCTTTTTCCAAGTCATCTAAAAACTTTTCATCTTCAGCTTCAAGATCCTTATCTTCAGCTGTCTTCTCCAAGGCTTCAAGACCCCACTTAGCATTATAAATTCTATCAAGGGACTGTTTAGTCTGAATCATTATTTCTCTTGAGAAATTAATTGGAGAACGATAATGGGATCCAAGAAGGAAAAATCTTAATATTTCAAGGTCAAATTCCTCTGAAATTTCCCTTACTGTAAAAAAGTTGCCTAAGGATTTTGACATTTTTTCGTTATCCACAGTAATCATACCATTATGCAACCAAAATCTGGCAAAAGTCTTGCCGTTGCAGGTTTCTGACTGAGCAATTTCATTTTCATGATGAGGAAATTGCAGGTCTTCTCCTCCAGAGTGTATGTCTATAGTATCTCCTAAAAGAGTCTTTGCCATAACAGAGCATTCTATATGCCAACCCGGTCTACCTTCTCCCCAAGGAGCCTTCCAGAAAGGTTCCCCTTCTTTTTTTGCCTTCCACAAAGCAAAGTCCGCAGGGCTTTTCTTCAGGTCTGAAACATCAACTCTTGCTCCACTTATTAGGTCTTCCAATTTTTTTCGAGACAGTTTACCATAATCTTTAGCTGCTCTTATATCAAAATAAACATCGCCTTCAGATACATAAGCCGCATCCTTTTCAAGAAGGGTACTGATAAAATCTATAATTTCAGTAATATGCTCAGTAGCTCTTGGATTCATAGTTTTATAATCATATAGATGAAGTCCTTCCGCATCCTTTTTAAACTCCTTAATATACCTTTCGGCAATCTCCTTGGAGCTCACATTTTCTTCTATGGATTTATTTATAATTTTGTCATCTATATCTGTAAAATTAACTACGAATTTTACATCCAAGCCCTTATAAATAAAGTATCTTCTTAAGGTGTCGAAAACACATAAGGGTCTAGCGTTGCCTACATGTATAAAATTATAAACTGTCGGTCCGCAGTTATACATGGTAACTACTCCGTCATTTAAGGGTTTAAAGTCTTCCTTCTTTCTACTAAGTGTATTATAAAGTTGCATACTACCTCCTTATACTAAAAAAGTCTCCCTGGAGAGACTGCCTATACCCTGACATTTTATCTTAGGGATTAATTTAATATATTTTACCCTAAAAACTCTATCTTTTCAACAGAGCTGAAGAACTTGTCATAATAGCTTAAGCCTACTATTTCACCGACTTCAACCAGCTTAAATATTTCTTCAACCTTTACCTTTTTAACATCTGAAACCTCATCCTCCTGAAGAACCAGTTCCTTAATGTCGACCTTTTTGTCCACAAGATAAATATAAAAGATAGTGTGATATTCAAGGATTATTCTTTTAAGCTTTATGGGAGCATTTGATATGTCAAGAGATAGTTCTTCCATAGATTCTCTTATTAAAGCATCTTGAGGGTCCTCTTTTGCCAAAACTGACCCACCGAAGGAACAATACCACCTATTTGGGAAAAGTTTTTTTGTAGGGCTTCTCTTTTGAATTATAAACTCATTTGGAGCGCACCTGACCCAGCCTTCTACTACTATGTGATACTCACCGTTTTTTAGAATCTGTCCCCTTTTTATAATTTTGTTTTTCTTTTTACCTTTTCGGTTATAAATATCCCAATACTCCACCATAACCATTCACCTATTATATTATTACTATTATTAAATAACATGTGTAGCCTTTTTGCAATAGTATTGTTATAAGGACTAAAAACCTATAAAAGCGCTCCCTTAAAAGGAAACGCTTCTTTTTTATTTTATTACTTTGAAATTTAAAATTTCAACGTCTTTAGAAAGATAACTATCCTTTACTGGTTCATCCTTCATTAAATCCGTTGATAAGTATTTTTTGTTATCATCGGGAAAGACTGTTACTACGGTTTCGTTTCCCTTCTCAAGAGCCATTAGTGCTCCTATGAAATTTGCTCCTGAAGATATCCCTACTCCAAGACCCGCTTGAGCAAGTTTTTTCGCCATAAGTATAGAATCCCCGTCTGAAACTGAAATTATTTCATTAAGCTCATTAAGTTTACACAATTTAGGAATAAATTCGTCACTTATGCCGGCTATCCTATGACTGCCGACTTTCTTTCCTCCTGTACTTAGGGTTGGAGACTCTAAAGGTTCGAGAGGGTAGATTTTAGCTCTTGGGTTAACTTCTCTTATTGCTCTACCAACTCCCATTACGGTGCCTCCCGTACCTACTCCTGCTACAAATCCATCTGGAATCAGCCCTATTTTATCAAGATTTTCTATTATTTCTTTGCCTAGGCTTAAGCATTGGCCAGTGGTGTTGTCCGGATTTTCAAACTGTCTTGGCAAAAATACATGATTTTCTTCTCTTGCCATTTTTTCCGCCAGTTCTATTGAACCTAGGAAGCCTCCCTCTTCTTTGGATACATTTCTTATTTGCGCTCCGTAACTGCTTATTAACCTTTTTCTTTCTTCGCTCATCCAATCAGGCATATAAATAATAACAGGATGATTTAAATATGCACCAAGGGCGCAGAAGGCTATGCCTGTATTGCCGCTTGTAGCCTCTACTATTGTGTCATTTTCTTTAATACTTCCTGTATCGTAGGCATTTTTTAAAACATAATAAGCCATTCTGTCTTTAACACTACCTGACAGATTATAATATTCCACCTTTGCAAAAATCTTTTTCTGTTTATTTTTATACTTAAAGTTAACTTCCAACATGGGGGTGTTTCCTATCATATTTTTTAATTCTTCAATTTTTCTCATATTTATCTCTACTTTCTTATTTCCATGAAGGTATATCTTTTTTGTCAGATGAGCCTTCAAAGTAATCATATTCCTTAAAACCTAAAGCTGATGCAATTATTGAGTTGGGAAAGATTAAAATACTTCTGTTATATTTAGTTACAGTATCGTTAAAAACCATTCTGGCATTTTTAAGATTTGTTTCATATTTGTCAATTTTCTCTATAGAATCCTGATAAAGAGTTGATGCTTTTAGGTCCGGATAGCTTTCAGCCAGGGCCATAAGACCTCCAAAGGCTTTTGAGAAGTTTTCTTCGTCTTTTTCCAAATCTTTTACACTGACATTATTGGATATAACCTGTCTTTCTTTAACTATTTTAACAATATTTTCCGCTTCGTAGCTTTTGTAATCTTTTACTCCATCTATAATACTTTTAAGGGCGTCCCATCTGCTTTCCATATTTGCTTCAATTTGACCCTTGGAATTTTTTACAAGTTCTCTATTTCTTATAAGACCGTTGTAAACTCTTATTAAAAATAGAATTAGAAAGAATAAAACAACTAAAAAAATTATTACCATTATCAAATCCTCCTATCTTACTCCGCCGCCGCTTCCGCCGCCGAAGGATCCTCCACCGCCACCTATGCTTGTAAATCCTCCTTGACCTGCTGAAGCAGAGCTACTTGCACTTGAATAGCTTGAGCTTATACTGTGACTATAGATATTTGCATACCTTGATGCAATTAAAATATTTGTCAAATCCCCATCTATTTGGTTAAGAAGTTCAGGACCGAGCTTTTCCAACTCTTTAATAACTTTATCTGAAATTCCGAACAAAGATGCATAAATTAAAAGTTTGTCCCAGACAAGAACTTCTTTTAACTCTCTTTCATTAAGAAGGGTAAAATCATTTAAATAATTAAAATACATAACCAAATTTTTTGTAAGTTCATTTCCAGCCGGCGAATAAGTTAAAGTTTTACCTGTTTGTTTAATGTATCCCTTTTCTAATAAAAAGCTATTGGAAGCTTCAGTAATATTATCTAAAATGTCTGAGTATTCATCTAAATTGTCCTCATCTTCAAACAATGTTGTAAATTCATTTTCTTCAAGGAGACTATCTTCAGCTGCCTTTGAAAAAAGTTTAAAGAAAGATTTTTCAATAGGTCCTTCATTAATTTCACTTTGGTTTATTCTAAGGCCTAATTTTTCTTTTTTAAAGATAAGTCCTTTCTCATAATTTTCAGGTGAGATATAACCTTTATATATCCAGCTTAGGATAAAACCTCTAATTATACTGTAAGGACCACCCAGATTTGTAGATTCCAAAACCTTAGACAGACTTTTCCAATTGTCTTTCTCAGGAGGTTCTCTATAGTACTCTTCCTTTAAATCTCCTTTTTTATAAAGGGACTTAATTTTATCATGTCCAAGTATTCTCACTAATAAAGCAACTATAAAAACCACTATAGGGATAATAACAGCCAGGACAATCATGCCTATAAATCCAAAGCTCGGCACTCTGTCATAAGGATTGTAATCTTCTTCAAAAGAGTAATCATCGTTATAGTCCGAGCCTTCAAAGGCCATGGCTCTGTAGTATTCAAAGTCATGATCTATATTTTGCCCTCCTGTAAAATCCACTCCCTTAAAGTCGACAAGTATTGTGGTATAGTTGCCTGAGCCTAGAGGCTTAAAACTTTCAAAAACTATATCCCCGTCTTCAAATTTAATCTCTCCTTCAGATCCGAATCCCCAAATTCTTGCCAAATCTTTATTAAGCTCCACTCCGTCAACTCTTAGTCTGATTTTTACTTTTTGAGGCGGATTTGAAAGGTTGTCGTTTATAAATTTAAAGTAAAGCATGTTTGTATCTGTAAGCTTTTTTATAATTTTACTTATGTCATAGGATAAATAATACTCATGATCTCCATGACTTGTTAGGCCGAAGCAAAGCTCAAAATAATCACCATAATCTATTAAACCGTATTTATAAGCCTTGTCTTCAATAGATCCTTCTGTATTCCAGGGATCTATAAGCTGATAATTTTTATAATCCTCTCCTTCTTTTATGCCGGCTCCCTTTAAACTTATATTTCCTTCTCCAAGATGAGAAATAGGGAAATAATATTCAGTCCCCCGGTCTGTATATAGGTCATAATAGTTGCTTATAGTAGCAGTTGAGTCCTTATGTATCTGAACAAAGACAGATTGTGAATTAAGAACAGCCTCAGCCGATACATAAATTGGAATCAGGAGTACAAATAAAATACTAAGAATAAGGATCTTTAATTTTCTCATTTATTACCTCAAAGTATAAAGCTCTGTTTTTATTGCTTATTGTTTTTCTTTAAGCTTGCTTTAATTAAACCATCGAATAAGGGATGAATCTTGTTAGGTCTTGACTTAAATTCAGGGTGAAACTGACAGGCTATAAAAAAGTCGTTATCCTTTAACTCCATAATTTCCACCACATCTAAATCTTCATTTATTCCTGAAAATACAACACCTGCTGATCTGATTTGTCCTCTAAAATTATTGTTAAATTCATATCTGTGTCTGTGTCTTTCAAGAACCTTATCTTCCTTGTAAAGTCTATAGGCCAAGGTATCTTTTTCAACTGTACACTCATAGTTTCCCAGTCTTAAGGTTCCGCCTATATTAGTGTTAGGTCTTTGATTGTCAAGAAGATCCACTATAGGATATGGAGTATCCGGATCTATTTCCGTACTGTTTGCTCCCTTTAATCCCAATTTATTTCTACAAATATCTATGGCGACCATTTGCATACCATAGCAAATTCCCAGGAAAGGTACATTGTTTTCTCTTGCGTACTTACTTGTTGCAATCATACCTTCAACGCCTCTGCTGCCAAAACCTCCAGGCATAATTATGCCGTCCATATCTTTTAACACTTCAGAAACATTTTCGTCATTAATTTGCTCTGAATCCAGCCAATGAATCTTAACCTTGGCTCTATTGGTGTAGCCTGCATCATATAAAGCTTGATTAACTGATATATAAGCATCGTGAAGTTCAATGTACTTTCCTACTAAACCTATATTAATTTTCTTATCGGCTTTTTTAAATTCCTCAACCATTTTGTACCAGGACTTATCTGAGTCAGACTTAGCCTTTAAGTTAAATCTTTCCAAAATATAATCATCAAGGCCCTGCTTATGAAAAACTAAAGGCACTTCATAGATTAAGTCCACGGTTTTTGATTCAATAATAGCTTCCTTAGGCACATCGCAAAACAAAGAAATTTTTTCCTTTATAGCGTCGGTTATTTCTCCATCGGCTCTTGTAATAAATATATCCGCCTTTATTCCATAGGACATAAGTGCCTTAAAGGAGTGTTGGGTAGGCTTGGTCTTTAATTCATCTGAGCCCGGGATAGTGGGAATAAGTACTGTATGTACAAAAAGCACATCCTCTGTCTTGTTTTCAGAGTGAATTTGTCTTATGGCTTCTAAAAAGGGCAAGGATTCAATATCTCCTACGGTTCCGCCTATTTCAGTAATTACAACATCGGCTCCTGATTGTTTTGCAGCCTTGTAGACAGATTGCTTTATCTCATCTGTAATATGAGGAATTACTTGAACAGTGGATCCGTTATAGTCTCCCCTTCTTTCTTTTTCTATAACCTTTGAATAAACCTTTCCTGTAGTAATTGAAGCAACCTTTGTAAGCTCTTCATCTATAAATCTTTCATAATGTCCTAAATCAAGATCTGTTTCCGCTCCGTCCTTAGTTACAAAAACTTCTCCATGTTGGTAAGGACTCATAGTACCGGGGTCCACATTTATATAGGGATCGAATTTTTGCATAAAAACCTTAAGACCCCTGTCCTTTAAAAGTCTTCCTATACTGGCTCCTGAAATTCCCTTACCTATTCCTGAAACTACTCCTCCAGTTACAAAAATAAATTTAGTCATTTTATCCTCCTTTACTATCCTATAAATAAACCCTTTTATATTATTGAACTGAATAAATCTTCATAAGTTGGTATTGTATAATTTTCTCTACTTACCATTTTTTCTATATCATCAGCGTAAATTCTCATTTCCTTTAATAGAGGAACTACATTTTTCTCTAAAAACTCTGCAGTCTTAAAGGTGTTTTGTATTTTAAGAGAGTCATCATAGATTTTTTGAGCCTTGTCTCTTAGCTTTAAAAGTTTGTCTATATCCTCATTAATTCTTTCCTTTACTTCTTCTACCGGTGAGTTTTTAACATAGGAAAGGGCTTTACCTAAATCACAAATCTGTTTTAAACCTGCAGGGACTATATCTTTTACCACCATGTCCTTGGCAATTCTAAGCTCCAGGCTGTGGTACTTAACTATGTCTTCAAGGTAAACTTCATAAACTGCCTTTAACTCAGTTTCAGAAAGTATACCCATATCATAAAACATCTTATAAGAATCTTCATCCTTTACAGCACATAAGGCATCAAAAAAAGTTTTATGGTTTTTCAAACCTCTTCTGGCAGCTTCCCTTATCCAGTCTTCTGAATAGTTGTTGCCATCATAAAGTACAGACCCATAATTTACAACTATATCTCTTACTATTTTATATACCTCATCCTTTAGGCAGTCTTCCTTTACTCCCTCAAGCTTATCCGCTATCTTCTTTAAGGCTGCTGCCATACCTGCATTAATTACTATATTAATATCGGCAGCCATTTTTGATGATCCAAGCATCCTAAACTCAAACTTATTTCCTGTAAAAGCAACTGTAGACGTTCTGTTCCTATCAGATCTATCCTTGTCAACTTCACCTAAGGAAGCTACTTTTATCTTGCCTTCAAAGGCTCTTTTTTCATAGTCATCGTAGGCAATTGACTTAAATAAATCCTCCAAGTCCCTTCCTAAAAACAAGGATACAATTGCAGGTGGTGCCTCGTCAGCCCCAAGTCTAAAGTCATTTGATACTGATGAAGATGAAATTCTAATCAGGCTTTGAGTTTTGTATACAGCTTCAATTAAGGCTGCGGAAAAACTTAAAAAAATCAAATTTTCTTCAGGCTTTTTCCCGGGATCAAATACATTTAATCCGTAGTTAGTTACCAAAGAATAGTTGTTATGTTTGCCACTGCCATTTACACCTTTAAAAGGCTTTTCATGAAGAAGACAAACAAGACCATGCTTTAAGGCCGTGCTTTGCAAAACGCTCATACAAAGTTGGTTATCATCAATGGAAATATTGGCATTTTCAAAAAGTATGGCAAGTTCAAATTGACATGGCGCAGCTTCATTATGCTCAGTTTTAGCATATACCCCTAAAGACCATAGGGTTGAATTAACATCTTCATAAAAATCCATAACTCTTTCGGGAATTACTCCAAAATAGTGATCTTCAAGATCTTGTGCCTTAGGAGGATTGGCTCCGAAAATAGTTCTACCGCAGTTTTTAAGATCGGATCTCTTGTCATAAAGCTTCTTATCCACTAAAAAGAATTCCTGCTCGAGTCCTATTTTTACTCTCATTCTATAAGTGTGCTCTTCTTTTTTAAGTATATTTGAAAGCCTTGACCCTTCCTTGGACACTTCATTAATAGAAGCCATTAAAGGTGCCCTTTTGTCTAGTTTTTCACCTGTAAAGGATAAAAAGATTGAAGGAATATAAAGTATATTATCTAAAATAAAAGAGTTGGCACTACAATCCCAATAGGTATAACCTCTTGCCTCAAAGGTTGACCTCATGCCTCCACTTGGAAATGATGAAGCGTCAGGCTCACCCTTTATAAGCTCCTTACCTGAAAACCTGTTCATAATTTCAAAATCTGAGGTTCTATCTAAAAAAGCCTCGTGTTTTTTTGCAGTAAGCCCATTTAAAGGAGAGAACCAGTGAGTGTAGTGTGTAGCTCCGTTTTCAAGGGCCCATTCCTTCATGGCATGAGCTATAGAGTCAGCAGTATCCTTATCTAAAATCGCATTAGTTCTAACTACATCCTTCCACTTTAAGTAGACGGGATATGGAAGTCTTTCCTTCATTTTTGCCTTGTTAAAGGTCATCTTTCCAAATTCTTCAACTGTCCTATTTTTCATTTTTCCTCCTATAAAATAAAAAAATTGGCACATCCTTGCCAATATGAAAAAAATATTATCCCTTAGGGGTGTTTTCTTTTATAATACTTATAATTTACGCTCTTGTCAATAAAGTCTAAAAATTTTTATAGGACTTCTTCAAGGTTTTATTATCAAAATCACTTTCTAAATATTAATATATGAGGTATTATTAATATGTTGACAATTTTGATAAAGGAGTAGCCATGTTTACTTTAAAAAGCCTTAAATATAAAGATATATTAGACATAAAAAATATGTCCATGGAAAAAGGACAAATCACTTCTATAATTGGAGAAAGTGGAAGTGGAAAAACAACCTTGCTTAAGCATTTAAATAAAATGATAAGCCCAAGTTCGGGAGAAATTTATTATAAATCCACTCCCTTAAGTCAAATTGATTCAGTTAAATTGAGAAGGGAGGTTGTCATGCTTGCACAAACTCCTATTGCTTATAGAGGCAGCATTAGGGACAACCTTTTAATAGGCCTTAAGTTTTCACAAAAAGAACCTGTTCCTGATACAACCCTGGAATATATGCTGGAACACACAGGAGTTAAGAAAAAATTAGATGATTCAATAGAAGACTTGTCGGGAGGGGAACTTCAAAGAGTATCCCTTGCAAGAGTAATAATAATGAAGCCTGAAGTCCTTCTTTTAGATGAACCTTCATCAGCCCTTGACAGCGAAAGTGAAAAGAAAATTATAGAACTTGTAATAGATTATTCTAAAGAAAATAATAAAACCCTTATTATGATAACTCACTCTGAAGATATGGCAAGAGAAGTATCTGATAAGGTTATAGTCCTAGAAAAGAACAAAACCTACAAGGAGGCTTAAAATGAATTCCGACGGCACTGTAAATTTAAGCTTATTTCAAATGGCATTAGCCTATGCCTTTATACTTGTAATGCTTTTTTTAGTAAAAAAGAGAGAAATCCCCAGGGAAAAAGATATACTAATAGGCTCTATAAGAATGACTGTCCAAATGACAATAATGGCATACGTTTTGGACTATCTTTTTAACAATAACAGTCCCTTTATTCCCTTTATAATTATAATTTTAATGAACCTTTTCTCCATAAATAACGTCTTTAAAAGAGCAAAGATAAAATTGCCTGATAAATTGAAAAAAACCATAGTTGCAGCCATGTTTTTCGGCTCAACAGTTACAGTTTTTTACTTTCTCTTAGTAGTAATGCAGGTAAAACCCTGGTATGAATCAAGATACTTTATTCCTGTGGCAGGTATAATTACAGGAAATGCCATGACAGGAGTATCCCTTGCAGTTAATAACCTTACAGACGGTATGTATGACAACAGAAGAAAAATTGAATCATCTCTTATGCTTGGTGCAACTCCAAAGGTTGCAACTAAAGAAGTGGTAGATGGAGCCTTTGACCTTGCAATCCTTCCCTCTATAAACTCAATGATGGGAATGGGAATAGTTTTCTTGCCGGGAATGATGACAGGACAAATTTTAGCAGGTATGTCCCCTACAACGGCAATTAAATACCAAGTTGCCATTATGCTCGGCCTTGCAGGAGCTGTATCACTAAGCACAATTATTCTGGTAAGCTTCGGTTACAAGGCATTTTTTAATGAAGAGGATCAATTTTTAAATCTTAAATAATTTTAACTAGGCAAAACAAATTTATTAAATATAAAAATTAAGCAACCACCTGACATCAGGTGGTTGTCTTTTATTTTAATTCTTTATATCTTGCATAAGTATCAGATAATAAAATTGATAATGCAACGCCATCTATAACATCCCTTTGAAGGCTTTTTTCCAAATAGCCGTCTAAATGTGAAAACCCGGCACATCCTAGTATTATTGAATCACTTTTGTTGTTAAATTCAATTTTGTCGGCTGCATCATAGAGATTATCCTTTAAGCTATCTTTTGTTTTTTCAATATAACTTACCCTGTCTAAAGAGTCATCAGCACCATAGCTTTTCACAAGCTCATGTTTCATATTTACAGTATCTTTTGATGCTCCAATTATAGAAAAGCTTTTACCAAGCATTTTAGCAAATAGTACCGATACCTCACATATACCTAAAACAATTTTTTCTGTTATCTTTCTTAATTCCTTAAGATTAGGATCTAAATGACAAGCTATAATAAAAATGTCATAGGTATCCTCTTGCTCCTTTATAATTTTAGCAAGCTCATCATAGGTATCTTCAATGTCTTCTTTGGTAATTATTAATTTAGGCGTGTTTACAGTGCCTATAACATCTAAATCTACGTATTTGGTTTCATATCTGTCAACTATATTCTTCAAGTCTTCAGTAACTTTAAGGTCGCTATTAGGATTTATTAATAAAGCTTTCACTCCATCCCCCCTCATATGTTATATATTTTTTAAAAATTCTATTAAGAGCCTAACGCCTTTCTCTAAATCTTCCTCTTTAGTGTATTCCTTAGGAGAATGACTTATACCATCAACACTTGGTACAAAAATCATTCCTGTAGGCACCAGGTGTGAAATTTCTTTTGCGTCATGTCCTGCTCCGCTACTCATTTCTTTGTATGATAGCTTCAAATCTTGAGCACTCTTTTCTATTAAGCTCATAATATTTTTGTCAAGTTTAACAGATGGTTTTTCTATCATTTTTTCTAAACTGTAGTCAAATTTTTCATCTGATAAAAATTTCCCTAATTTTTCAAAAAACTTATTTATATTATCCTGACTCATATCCCTAACTTCTATAAATAAATTAGCCTCTCTAGGGATAACATTATACATACCCGGAACCACTTTTATATCGCCTATAGTCATAACAAAGGGGTCCTCATATTCATCAGCCAAATCAAACAGCTCTTTAATTATTTTAGGAAGCTTTTTTATAGGATCATTTCTATATTTCATCATAGTTGTACCGGCATGATTGGATTCTCCAAATACTTTTAAATCATATCTGGTGATTCCCACTATCCCATTTACAACTCCTATATCAATAGATTCATTATAAAGTGTAGGTCCTTGCTCAATATGTAGCTCAATAAAAGCCTTTATATTATCAAAGTTTATTTTGCAAGCCCTTATATCCTCAAGTGTTAAGTCATACTTTTTAAGTCTTTCCTCAAAGCCTTTATCACTAAAATCATTTCTTCCGCAAATAGTTCTGCTTCCGAAGGTTCCGCCCATTTCGCTGCCTTCTTCAGCATTAAATACAGCTAATATAAGCCCGTAGTTCAGCTTTAGGCCCTTTTCCTTTATTGATTCCAAAGCCTCAAGTCCCGCAAAAACTCCTAAGGCTCCATCATATAAGCCTCCGTTTTTTACAGTATCAAGGTGTGAGCCTAGCATTATAAACTCGTCTTTATTGTCAGGATTATAAGTTACAAAAAGGTTTCCAATGGCGTCTACCCTGGTCTGGAAGTCTCTTTCTTTTAAATATTTTTCAAGCTCTTTCAGTGCTTGGTAATAGTAGGGGGAAAATGCCAATCTGTCAATTCCATTTAAATCATTTCTTCCAATGCCTGCTATCGTTTTTAAATTATTCATAAACCTTTCAGCATTCATAGTTTTCTCCTACCTTTGCATAAAATTAATTATTTCTTAGAACTAACTTGCCCCAACCTTTAGTTCCATCTTTTTCAGGGTCAACTAAGCCGTCCTTCATAACAACCTTACCTCTTAATATTGTATAATTAAGCTTACAGTTAAGTTCTTTTCCATCATAGATCTTTGCAATTTCCTTAGATTTTGAATAATTTTTTCTCCAATCTATAACATATTTTTCATTTGTATCAAAAATTACCAAGTCTGCATCTGATCCCGGTTGGATAACTCCCTTTTTAGGATAAATATTAAAAGCTTTTGCAGGATTTTCACAACAAAGTTCAACTACTCTTTCCAAAGTAATTCCTCTTTTGCCTTCAACTGCTTCATTAATCATAAGTGGCAGTCTAACATCTATTCCTACAGTTCCGGCTGGTGCAAGAAATATATCCTTCAATCCCTTATCCTTTTCTTCTGCCAAAAATGGACCATGATCACTACCTATGAAATCTACTGTTCCATCAAGAACATATTTCCAAATGTTATCCACCTCTTCTTTAGTTCTTAATGGCGGGTTACATTTTGCATAGGCTCCGTGTTTTATCAACTCTTCTTCAGTTAATAGTAAATAGTGTGGACAGGTTTCCAAATAAAGCTTTTGTCCTCTTTCCTTAGCTTCTTTTGCATATTGCATAGCTTTTGCAGTTGATATGTGTACTAAATCCAAAATACATCCTGTAGCTTCAGCAAATGTAATCATTTTTTGCACTGTTGTATATTCTGAAATTGGAGGTCTTGATGGGCAATGATATTCTGCTCCCACTTTGCCCTCTTGTCTAAATTTTTTAATAAATCCTTGAATAAGGTCGTTATTTTCCGCATGGGAAGCAAGCATAAGTCCGGTTTTAGCAACCTCCTGCATACCTATGTAAATTTCATAGTCATTTGCCATAGTTAGACCAACAAACTCATCTTCTCTTCCTTCAGGAGCTTCATGTAAAAATGTTTTAAATGCAACTATTCCTTCCTTTGCAACCTTAGTAATTTCTTCAGGATATTGTCCACCGGCTGCTGCAAAAAAGGCATAATCAACTACTCCCTGTCTTTCCTTAGCCACTTTTTTTCTATTATCAAGTATTTCTTTGTTATATTGAGGGGGAGATGATATAGGATGTTCCAGTATCGTTGTTGTTCCACCTGCTACTGCCGCCATTGATTCCGTATAAAATGTTCCCCTTTCAGAGTGACCCGGATCTCTAAAATGAACGTGAGTATCTACTCCTCCTGGGATAACATACTTTCCTTCTGCATCTATTACTTTATCCGCTTCAATATCCAAACCGTTTTCTGAAATCAATTCAATTTTTTCATCTTTTATTCCAATATCAGCATTTATAAACCTTCCATTTATAAAAACTTTTCCATTAACTACAGCTAAATCCAGTTTCATTATATTCTCCTTTCTAAACATCATCTTCCATAACTTCCGGGAAGAAATCTACCAATTTCTCTTTATCCATTGGCTTTGTAAACTTACTTACTATAACAAGAACAAGACCTGAAGAAATAGAGCCCGGTAAAGCTGAAAAAATTCCATAAGGTTGTCCTAATTGATACCAAATATTTGCCACAACAAATCCTACAATCATAGACCATAGAGCTGCCGTAGAAGTGATTTTTTTATCAAACGCACCTATAAGAATCAGCATAGCTATAGCTGAACCCATTAAAGTTACTGCTCTAGCTTGTATAAATTGTATTACATCGCCTACAACAAAGGTTAATGCAACACCTAATACTCCGAATACAACAGTAGAAATCCTAGATAAATTAAGTTCTTCCTTACTTGTCATATTAGGTTTAATAAAATTTCTACATATATCTCTGGTAAATGTTGTACTAGCAAGCAAAAGCAAAGAATCAGCAGTTGATATTATAGCGGAAATAACTGCCGCAAACATCAAGCCTCCAATAACTGGATTTACTGTCTGGGTGACTAAGGTAGTAAAAACATGATCCTGATGTTCAATTCCCGGTAATATTATCATACCTCCAAGGCCTACTATTAATAATGGTACATAAAAAATTCCTATCATTAAAGCTGAAATTGCTTGACTTTTCGCAGCTATTTCAGGAGTCTTCGCAGATAAAAATCTTCCAACAAATTGAGGTGCTCCAAAGTTACATATTCCCCAAGTAGCTGACCACCCTAAAGCCGTTAGAGGAGTAATTGATTTAGAAAATCCTGACACAAACTCTTTATCTATAGAATGAAGACCTTTCATCAATTCTCCGAATCCACCCAACGTTCCTAAATAATTAATGGCTATTGCCCAAACTCCTATAATTATAGTGTAAGCACAAATAGTATCAGTCCAAGCTACTGCAAGCATACCTCCAAGTGCTGTGAATGTAACGAAAACCAGTAATGTAACAATGCTGCAAACGATATCACTCCAATTAACCATAGACTGTAAAATAATAATTGAAGCCTTCACCTGTGCTGACATAAGAGTTATTGATCCTATTAAAATTATAAAACACCCAATTAAAGAATGAACTTTACCAAATCTTCTCTCTATGTACTCAGGCACTGTGGTAACGCCAAAACCCCTCATCCTTTTTGCAACCCAAATTGCAGCAACAAAGGAAGTAATCAGTGTTCCTGCAAAATTCCATATTCCCGGCCATCCTTGCAAATAATAATAACCTAAATAACTTACTATAGATGTGGCACTTACAATTGTCGCAAAATACGTACCTGACAAAGGTATTATACCTAAACTTTGATTAGCAACTACCCAATCATCAGGATCTTTTATTTTTCTTGAAACATATAGTCCAAAAAATAAAAGTCCTAACATAAATAATCCAACAATTAAAAAGTAAATTTGATTATTAGTCACACTTATCACCTCTCTTTAAAATTTTTCTTATTTTTCCTTAGCTTTTAAATAAATAATAGGAAAAACACTTAAAAAAATATAAAATCCCCAAGTAAATATTAAACTAGTCGATGCGTACCTCATAAATAACCTCCTTTAATAAATTTTAATAATCATCAGCCACCTTAGATATGATACAATGTCCTTAATTAAATTATAATATTAGCTTGGTAAATTGTTAAATTGGATATAGCGGTCTAATCAATCGCTTTAATCGATGGTGATACTATGAATATTTTTCAAATTGAAGCTTTTTTAAAAACTATTGAACTTGGTAATATGACCAAAGCTGCCGAATGCCTTTTTATAAGTCAGTCTACCTTGTCTGAACGAATATCAAAGCTTGAGAAGGAGCTTAATAAAACTCTTTTTACAAGAGGCTACGGATACAACGGTGTGAAGCTAACAGCTGATGGCGAGGAATTTATAATATATGCCAAAAAGTACCTATCTGTTCTTGATGATATAAAAGACTGGAGCCATAAAGATAAGGTTAGAACTAATATACGCATAAGTGGTCCATACACTACAAACACTTACTTTTTAGATGAATTTTTTAAAAAATACTTAGACGGTCCCATTAAGCTTGACATAAGCAGCCACTGGAATCATACAATTTACAATATGATAAGTACGTACGAGATTGATCTCGGACTGGTTTCAAGGCCCTATGCTTCACCGTATATAAAAACATCTCCCTTGTTTCTTGAACCCTTAGTAATTATATATAACAAAGATTTTTCCGATTACAGTCACATAAATTCAATTAGTGAAATAAAAAAAGAAGACGAGATACATTTAGATTGGGGTCCCGACTACGATTTATGGTCTCAAAGATTTTGGAATCAAACGGAGGTCCCGAAAATAACAGTGGACTCCCCTGAATTATTAATATCATTTCTAAGGTCAAAAAATTCATGGGCTATAGTTCCTACTTGCATTATAAATTATCTGAAAATGAGAGGAGCAGACTCAGACCTAATTACAAAAAATATAAATCTAACGAGAAAAATGTATCTTGTATCTCAAAGAGACTCCTCTGAGCTTGTTAATGAGCTGAAATTTGACCTAATAGACTTTTTAAGAGAAAAAGAAAAAAATCAACTGTGTAAAATGCTTATATGAAAAACAACCACCAAATGTCAGGTGGTTGTCTTTTTATTTTATTTAAAATCACTTTCTGTAAGGTCATCTGTAATGTTAAAGAATCCGGTGTCATCTGTAAGGTTTCTTAGAGCATGGGTTTCTAACTTTAGAGGTTTTTCATTGCTGGTGTAATAGTTCCAAAGTAAAAAGTCCTCACTTAATCCCTTTGTGGGCTTGCCCGGTAGATAAAATTCAAACTCCTTGCCATTTTCAAGACCATAGGGCTCAGATGCAATATTTTTCATGTTACCTTTAATCCAGGTCTTATCCAAAGGGTATTTAGTCTTTATATTTTTAATAGTCATTGCATAGGTATAGTCATCAACTTTTTTTATATTTGAAAAGCTACCGTTAAAAATGCAGATATACATAGTACCGCCGGGGTATTTTTTACCGCTTTCCCCATAATTAATATCATAGTACTTTCCAATAAAGTCTCCATTGGGATAAAGCCTTAGGTAGGTTTCCCAATTGCCGACTCCTGATGAAAATACAAGGTCCACATGATCTTGTATAGGCAGTTTATTTACCTCTCCACATGAAACTATATTTTCAGTTTTTCCTATATAAACTGATCTTGTAGCATCATCCCAGTTAACCGGCCTGTCAAAAATTTCAGCTATAACTCTTATAGGTACCATAGTTCTACCGTTTACTATTATAGGCGCCACGTCAATTTTTTCTGTCGTCTCTTCTCCGACTCCGATTATTTTTTCACCTATCCATAGAAAAATCCCGTCTCCTGTGTTTTCGGCACCCGGACGAAATATAGCGACTCTTTTTTCACTTCCCTCCCAGGAAACTTTAAGGCCTAAGTTTTCAGCTACAAACCTTACAGGCACAAGTACCCTGTCATTTTTTATTATGGGAGCCGTATCGCAGGTTACGAGTTTTCCATCTACATAAAGCGATATAGCTTCCTGGGCATAGCTTATTTTTGAAAAAATTAAAAGTAAGATTGCCAAGGGTAAAATTTTAAGAAAATTCTTCTTCATATTAAAACCTCCTAATATTCTCTTAATTATATTATAGCTTTAAAAAGGTCTTTTTAAACTTTAACTTACTCTTAAATATATTAAGTATTTTCAGCAAAATAAAAAAGTCAAGAGTTAATCTTCTCTTGACTTCTTAGTTTATAAATATTTTTTTATAGCTTCTAAGTGACTTTTACCTGTAAAGTAATAAATAGGTGTATCAAGAATTGTATGTGCTCCATAGTCTTTTTTCTCTAAAAATTTATAGAGAGCCCTTAGAGATGCTATTGCTACTGCTGCGGTAAACTCGGGGTTACTCATTAAATCAAGGCTGAACTTATAAACCTGGCTGTTATTAGCTAGACCTTCTCCCACTCTAATAACGTGTCCGCCATGAGGCATACCCTGATGGTTTTTCTTAAAGTCCTCTTCATCTATAAAGTGCACTTTAACCTCGTAGTCCTTAAAATAGTCCTCCATGTTTATTATTTCTTCTTCTATTTTTTTCTTGTCGGCTCCTTCTTCAGCTACAAGATAAACTTCTCTCTTATGACTTTCATAGGATTTTAATTGTCTTTTTTCTTCTCTTATATTGGCAATTATTTCTTCCTTAGGCACTGTATATTGGATGGCATACTTTACTCCCTCTACTCTTCTTACAGCGTCGCTATGGCCTTGAGAAACTCCCTTGCCCCAAAAGGTGTTGGTATTACCCTTTGTTAAGACAGCTTCTGCAAGAGCCCTATTAAGGGAAAATAGTCCCGGATCCCATCCTGTTGATATAAAAGCACACTTCTTCTTTTGTCTTCCTATAGCATCCATTTTTTCAAAATATTCCGGAATGTGATTGTGGTTGTCATAGCAATCAACAGTGTTAAACTCCTTTAACAAGTCAGGTGCCATATCGGGTATATCCTTTGCTGAGCCTAGGGCTAGGATTAAAACATCTATCTTATTTTTATAGTCTGATATTTTATCCAGAGACTCCATAATTTCATCCTTAAAGCTTAAGGGGTCTCTTCTGGTAAAGACCTTTACAAGCTCTATATCCTCTTCTCTTTTTATTAAAAACCTGGCCGCCTTTCCCAGGTTCCCATATCCCACTATACCTACTCTTATCATCTACTTCACTCCCAATACGTCCTGCATATTATAAAGTCCCTTTTCCTTATCCTTTAAAAAGTGTGCCGCCTTTATGGCTCCTTTTGCAAATATTTTTTTTGATCCTGCAGAGTGTTTTATCTCCAAGACTTCATCTTCTCCTGCAAAAATTACACTGTGCTCTCCTGTTATAGTCCCTCCTCTTATAACGGAGATTCCCACCTCTTCCTTCTTTCTTTTTTCATGAAATGGTGTCCTGTCATATACCGGATAAACCTCTCTGTTTTTGCTTATAGTATTAAAAAGCATTTTTGCAGTTCCGCTGGGACTGTCAACCTTTTGATTATGATGCTTTTCTATAATTTCAATATCAAAATCATCAAGCATTTTACTCAGCTTATCTAAAATTATGTCCAAGGCATTAACTCCCATACTCATATTTTGGGAAAATACTATAGGAATTTTATCTGAAGCCTCTTTAATAAAATCAACTACCTCATCATCCATACCTGTTGTGGCTATTACCAAGGGCTTTTTCTTTTTAAGGGCGAAGCTTACCACATCTGATGTACAAAATTTATTTGAAAAATCAATAATTACATCAAAATCTTCAGCTACATCATCAAGATAGCCGTAAACCTTTATCCCGTCAATTTCAGTATTTCTTCCTGCAAAACCTGCAACAACCTTATCTTCACTTAAGGTGTTTTCTTTTACTGTATCCATAATAACATGGCCCATGGAGCCGGTTATTCCTGATAGAAAAATCTTCATTATTTATCCAGATCCTTTAATATTTCTTCAAGGGTTTCAACGGTTTTTTCACTTGCTTCATAAAGTGGAAGCCTAAGTCCCCCTGCAGCCATTCCTTTTAATTTCATAGCAGCTTTTACAGGTATTGGACTTGGTTCCATAAATAGGGCGTCTATAAGTTTTTTAAATTTAATTTGAATTTCCATGGCCTTCTTTGTGTCCCCTTTAAAGAAGCTGTGGCACATTTCATGTACTTCCTTAGGATATAGGTTGGCCCAAACTGATATAACTCCCTTTCCTCCAAGAGAAAGAATAGGTACAACTACATCATCATTACCTGAATATATATCAAAATCATCTCCCACAAGGCTTCTTACCTTGGCTGTATAGCTTAAGCTTCCTGTAGCATCCTTTAAGGCTACGAAATTATCCATTTGAGATAGGACCTTAACAGTTTCAGGTTCTATATGCATGGAAGTCCTACCTGGCACTGTATAGGCTATATTAGGTATAGAGACCGCTCTATCCATAGCCTCAAAGTGTTTTATAAGTCCTCTTTGAGATGTTTTGTTATAATAGGGTGTAACCTGAAGTAAAGCATCTGCTCCTGCAGCCTCGCACATTTTTGAAAGATTTACTCCGTGTCTTGTGTCATTGGAGCCTGAGCCTGCTATTACAGGCACTCTTTTATTTACCTGCTTTACTGTAAACTCTACAACTTCCGCCTGTTCTTCATCTGTTAAGGTTGAAGCTTCACCTGTAGTTCCCACAACTACTATGGCATCAGTTTCATTTTCTATTTGAAACTCAATAAGCTCAGCCATTTTTTCAAAATCAACATCCATGTTTTCCTTAAAAGGTGTAACTATAGCTACTCCGCTTCCTGTAAAAATACTCATACTTATCCTCCTATAAATCAAATTCCTTAACTAATAACTTAATTACCTTTTCCTTATTTTTAGTATCTATAATGTATGAGATTGATATTTCAGATGTAGATACTTGATAAAAATCGATTTTATTGGCATTAAAAAGACTGAAAACCTTAGCTGCGACACCCGGTTGATTTCTCATACCGTTACCTATAATACTTACCTTGGATACATTTTCTCTAAAGGAGAAATCCTCGGATATTTCAGAAATTAAATCTTTTTCATCTATAAGAGATGTAAAGGAAATATAATTGTCATCTCCTATTACCCTTTGAGATATAACGTCTATATTGATATCCTTACCAGCAAGCTTTGAAAATAAGTCCGATATACTTTCTCCCTCGGAAAGTTTTTTGTCCACTAAAAGGATATTGTCCTGTATAGAAATATTTGAAATAATACTTTGTTCCACGTTTTGCTCCTTGTCTATATAAGTTCCCATTACATTAGCAGTGTTTAAAGCTATGTAAAGCCTAACTCCGTACTTTTGCGCTATTTCCACAGCCCTCGGATCTATGACCTTAGCTCCTAAATGCGCCATTTCCATAGTTTCAAGATAGGAAAGATGTTCAAGCTTCCTTGCAGTTTTATGAATTCTCGGGTCAACTGTATAAACTCCTGCAACATCAGTATAAATTTCACAGTCACATTTAAGCTTAGCTGCAAGGGCAACTGCCGATGTATCACTTCCCCCTCTGCCTAGGGTCATTATATCTCCTATGGCATTAAGTCCCTGAAATCCCGCCACTATTACTATGTAACCTTCAGCTAGCTTTTTTTCCAAGTAGTCGGTTTTTACATCTACTATTTTGCCGAAGCCGTACCTTCCCTTAACCTGAAATCCCGCCTGAGGACCTGTTAAAGATATGGCTTTTTCCCCAAGCTCCTCTATTGCCATAGCAAGAAGGGAAATTGAAATAGTCTCTCCAGTTGCAAGGAGCTGATCCATTTCCCGTCTGTCCGGTTTTGATGACAGGCTTTTTGCCAATGCTATAAGATTATCTGTAGTATCTCCCATGGCACTTACTACACAGACTATATTGTTTAGATCTCCCTTCTTCCTTACAAGAATTTTCGCCACATTTTTTATTTTCTCACTTGTTGAAAGAGAGCTTCCCCCGAATTTCATTACCTTAGTAGTCATACTTACCTCCCGACTATACAAAAAGACCACGAGCAAAAGTACTCATGGTCTAACAGTCCTTCTGCCCTCAACGATAAAAGCGCTTTAATTTAAAAACGGGCTTTTATAAATTAACAGTTATACACATATTCTGTGCATACCCAGCAAATGCTTCGGCAAGTTGCCCTTTTAAATGCAACCTGCGACCTCTTTTATCATCGATATAACATAATTTAATTGAATAATACGGTATCAGATACTTTCTTCCTTGTCAAGACTCTTTCCAAGATATTTTTTAAAAACATCTAAAAGCTCCTTAGGTTCGTCTATATTATAAATTCTTGCAGGATTACCAAAGGCATCATAATCAGTTCCGCTAAACCAAATAGCCAGCTTAATCTTCGGATAGTTGGCAATGGACTTAAACATATCTTCAGTCCAGGCCATTTTATCCCCTCCAGTTATAGAGGAAGAAAACTCTGTAATCATCATAGGTCTGTCATAGTTTTTATCCACATAATCATACAGGTCCTTGTAAAGCTCATCAAAGGTCTCCCAGTTTTCGTCAGGATAATAGGTACCTGTATTGTAAAGAGTGAGACCGACTATGTCATACTTATCCTTGTCAGGTCTATAAAGGGACTCATGGTTATAAGTAAAGTCTGGAAAACTTCTTCCATTAGGATTAAATATATAGATTAGGTACTTGTTGGCACCTTCTTCTTCAAAAATTTTATAAAAATAATTGTAAAGCTCCAAATAAATATCTGCATCAAGGCAGGTGTTATAGGCACTGTAACAACACCAATCCCCATTCATTTCATTGGATAGTCTAAACATAGTGGGATATTTTTTATTGGCTATTGATTTTCCAAGCTCTCTGATTTTACTGTCAAACTTTCCCTGTAAAATTTCATAAGTTTGGTTAAGACCGCTCTTATACTCCGGTTGGAAAGTATATTCCAAAAACTTACCCTTATTCTTACAGTAATCTATGGCAAGGTCCAGCTCCCCGGCATAGCTGTCCGGGCCGTGATAAAGAAGCATATAGTCTAAATCGTAATTAATATAATCACTGAAATCAGACACCTTACTGTCCTTCCAAAAAGAATTTAAAAATATTCCCCACTTAGTACCCTTAGTAAGAAAGCTGTCTATATACATTCTTTGTGTTTGTTCGGATAAATTTTCCCCTCCAAGAAGATTTTCGTTTTGAAAGGTAAATTTTTTTTCAACCCTTCTTACAGGCTTATCTATTTTATTCACATTTTCCTTAAAGCTTTCAAAAATTTTCATAAGCTCCTCTTCATTTATTTCATTAGAGGACTTTGCCATAAAGGTAAGGGCCTTTTTTTCTCCAAGTTTTACAAAAACAATTAGGTACTTGTTCTTATCACCTTCAACTTTGCCGAGTTCAGGTCGTGTAAAAGAGATCTTATAAGCCTCTTTTTCGCTTAAAATCATTCCTCCCTCAGATTTTATTTTATGCTCCAAGGTATTTGCTTTAATTCCTAATAGAGAGTAGTCTCTGTACTCCAAATAATCCTTGTCGGAAAAATTATCTATAAAAACTTTTAAATTAGTATCCCCCAGGTCGATTTCAGTTTTCTTGTAACTGTCGCTAATATCGATACTTGCTCCTTGAGGCAGTTCAAGAGAATACCCGTCATAGGGATTTTTAAAGAGGAGCCTTCCGTTTTTTAAGGGTGTGGTTAAATCGTTGGCTTTAAAGCCTGTAGCTAAAAGAAAAACAAAAAATAAAGATATTAGTTTAACAAATGTCTTGGTTTTCAGTCTTCTATACTGCATATTTTTTCCACCCTTTTTTCGTGCCTTCCACCTTCAAATTCAGCCGAGAAAAAAGCATCTATTATCATTTTAGCTAGGTCTTCACCTACAACTCTTGCTCCTACACTTATTATATTTGCCTTATTGTGCCTTACACTCATCATAGCGGAGTAGGGTTCCGAGCAAACACAGGCCCTTATACCCTTTACCTTGTTGGCAGCTATTGATATGCCCACTCCTGTACCGCAAACAAGAACACCCTTGTCAACCTCACCTTGAGCAACCTTTTCTCCAACAAGCTTGCCGTAGTCAGGGTAATCGACTCTTTCCTTACTGTTGGTACCGTAATCTACACAATCATAACCTTTTTCTGACAAATATTCTTTTAAAATTTCCTTCAGTTCATAGCCTGCATGGTCAGACCCGAAACCTATTTTCATAACTCCTCCTAATTAACCTTATTTACAGGAACTCTACCTTGAGAAAAATCTATCAAGTTTTTAAGAACAGCCTCTCCCATTTCTCCCCTTGCTTCGTAAGTTGCATTGCCTAAGTGAGGAAGCAAAACCGCATTGTCAAGTTTCATAAGTTCTTCTGAAACCTTAGGTTCAAATTCATAAACATCAAGACCTGCTCCCTTAATTTTGTTTTCCTTTAAAGCCTTAATTAAAGCATTTTCATCTACCAAGGGACCTCTTGCGGCATTAATAAGATAAGCGTCTTTTTTCATAAGGTCAAACTCCCTATCTGAAATCATATGCTTAAGTTCCTTTACAAAGGCCGTGTGAAGGCTTAGAAAATCAGAATTTTTAATTACCTCGTCCCTTTCCATATACTCTACACCAAGGGCTTCTATGTCATCTTTTCTATTTCTTGAATTGTATATAACCTTCATTTCAAATCCAAGAGCTCTTTTAGCAAGATTTTTGCCTATGTTTCCCATTCCTATTATTCCAAGAGTCTTGCCTCTAAGTTCACTTCCCAAAAAATATGTAGGTCTCCAGCCTAAAAAATTACCGGCCTTTAAATCCTTTTCTCCTGCTATTAGCCTTCTTGAAGTAAGAAGAATTAAACTAAAGGCAAGCTCTGCTGTAGACACTGCAGATGAAGGTGCAGGAGCATTAGTTACAATTATATTTTTTGCACTTGCCGCTTCTAAATCTATATTGTCAAAGCCTGCTCCGTAATTGCTTATAATTTTTAAACTGTCAGAGGAATCTATTACTTCCTTGTCGATTTTATCTGAAAGAGGACACAGAAGAGCATCTTTACCCTTTAGTCTTTCAATAATTTCTTCTTTTTTTAAAGGTATGTTTGAATCGTGGTAGTCCACATCAAATATTTTTTTAATTTCTACTAAAATATTTTCGGGAATCCTGCTTGTAATTAAAATTTTCATTTACTCTTCCTTTCTTTCAAATCTTGCTATGAAATAGTCTTCCTTTTTTAAACTTTCAAGATCCTTAAATAAAAGGGATCTTTCAATTTCTTTGGTAATTATAATTTTATAATCTCCTGTAGTTTTTATACTGTCTATATAGGAGCTGTCCAGGTCATTTGATTTAAGTCTTAGGTAGTACCTTCCCTTAAAACTTTTACCTGAGTTAATAGGCTTCTTATTAAGATTAATCTTATAGGTATCTCCCTTTAAAGCCTCAATTACATCTATAACTACAGCATTGGCCGTAGGCATTCCTCCGGCTCCTTCTCCTACAAAGGACAAATTGGAATAGTTTTCTCCAAATATTTCAACTATATTGTTGCTTCCGTCAACTGAGTAAAATGGATCTTCAACATCAACTATTACCGGTTCCACCAAAAGCGCATACCTGTTATTTTTTAAAAAAGATTCAGCTATAAGCTTTACCTTTAAATTATTATGTTGAAAATATTTAATATCAATGGGAAGTATTGAAGAAATGCCTTGGCAAATAACTTCATCATTGTCTATGTCCTTGCCATAAGCTATAGAGCTTAAAATTTTAAGCTTTCTTAAGGCATCTACTCCCTCTACATCTTCATAGGGGTCGGATTCCGCATAGCCGAGTTTTTTTGCTTCATCAAGAACATCTTCGTAGGATGTGCCATCAAAGTACATTTTAGATAAAATATAATTGCTGGTTCCATTAAGAATTCCCCTAAGTCTATGAATATTATTAACTAACCTCTGGCTCTTTAAGGGACCTATAATAGGTATGGATCCTCCAACAGAAGCTTCAAACAAAAAGTTTACTCCCATTTTTTCGGCTAAATCATTAAATTCCTTAAAGTGTTCACTTATTACAGCCTTATTTGAAGTAACAACGTGCTTTTTCGCTTCAAGGGAGCTTTTAATATAATGGTAGCTGGCGGACAAGTCCCCGGTCATTTCGCAAACAAGGCTAATTTTATCGTCATTTAATATATCTTCAAAATTATTTGTAAAAATTTCTTCTTCTATTTTCTCATGGGATCTTAAAGTTCTAACTAGAATCTTTGAAACTTTAACTTTTTCACCAAGGGTGGATGCAATTTCATCAGTTTTTTCCTCTAAAATAGTGTAAGTAGATTTACCTACAGTACCAAATCCCAGCAACGCTATCTCAAACATTCTTTTCCCCCTATCTTTCCTAATAATTATACAGCATATTATAATATTTAGGCTCTAAATTGACAATAAAGATGTCAGATGATATTATTCCAATTAAATATTAATTTTAAAGAGGTGGGATAGTTGAGTATTAATCTTGCGATTTTTGGCATTACAGGTCTTGTAGGCCAAAAGATGAAAAGCATTTTAGAAGAAAGAAACATTGATATAGACAATATTTATTTTTTTGCATCAGCTAAGTCAGCGGACAAAAAAATAAAATTTAAGGGAAAAGAATATACTATTGAGGAGCTAAGCGAAGAAAATCTGAAGGACAAAAACATTGACTATGCTCTTTGCGCCTTAGATTCAAAGCTTTCACTTGAATTTTCTCCTATAGCACAAAAATATAATATTACCGTTATAGACAACTCATCA
Source organism: Peptoniphilus catoniae (assembly GCF_901447155.2). Taxonomy (GTDB): domain Bacteria; phylum Bacillota; class Clostridia; order Tissierellales; family Peptoniphilaceae; genus Peptoniphilus_E; species Peptoniphilus_E catoniae. The sequence continues at coordinate 66,364 of NZ_LR588418.1, read as the reverse complement.
GCCTATAGAATGTATGATGATATTCCTTTGGTGGTTCCTGAAATTAACGGAGATAAGGCAATGGGACACACCCTTATTGCAAATCCCAATTGCAGCACTATACAATCAGTTGTTCCCCTAAACCCTATTTACAAAAGATATGGCATTAAGAGAATAATTTTCAGCACCTATCAGGCGGTTTCAGGCTCAGGTACAGCAGGCATAGAGGACCTTAAAAGAGGGATGTGGGGCGGAGAAAACAAGTGCTATCCATATCAAATAGCAGGCAATGCTATACCTCATATAGATGACTTTTTAGATACCGGCTACTCTAAAGAAGAAATGAAAATGGTTAATGAAACGAGAAAAATCTTAGGAGATCAAAATATAGCAATTACTGCGACAACAGTAAGAATACCTGTATTTGAATCTCATATGGTATCAATAAATGTGGAAACCGAAAAGCCCTTCGACCTTAAGGATATTTTCAAAATTTTTGAAGAGGAAGAGGGAATTGTCCTATATGATGATGTTAAAAACAACATTTACCCCATGCCTATAATTACAGCAGGTAAGGACGAGGTCTATGTAGGAAGAATAAGAAGAGATATGTCTGTGGAAAACGGCATTAACTTTATATCAGTGGCGGACAATACAAGAAAGGGTGCAGCCCTTAACACCATTCAAATTCTTGAATATATACTGGCTCATAAATAAATATAAAAAATAAAGCAGGGTCTATAAAGACTCTGCTTTTTAAATAAGATATTTGTCATTTAATAAAAAATATCTTATTAGATGCTCTCTATTTAATTTTTAATTTATTGGATTTTTATAAAACTATCACTTAACCTAGCCTTTAGAATTTAAACCTATTCTTTACAAATCTAAGTTGAACTAACAGGTCTGGAGCTGATAGGGGGACTTGAACCCCCGACCTATTGATTACGAATCAATTGCTCTACCATCTGAGCCATATCAGCAAACCTTATATAAATATACTCCTATAAATTTCCTTTTACAAGATTTTACTTTTGTCCCTCTCTCTAAGCTCGGCCTCTTTTTTTGAAAACTCGCAGCCGCAATAATTTTGTCTGTAAAGCTTGTAAAGCTTTGAAAGTTCAATGGATCTTTTATATCCATTTTCCTTTTTAAAATCTGAATATAAATAATTCACTCCATGTTTTTTTCCAAGCTTCTCTCCTATTTCATTAAGGGCTTGGGCATTTTTATAAGGGCTTATGGAAAGAGTTGTAGTAAAATAATCAAAGTCGAATTTTTTAGCCAGCTCTGCCGTTTTCTCAAGCCTTAGCTCAAAGCACAAAAAACACCTGGGACCTCCCTCCTTGTCATTTTCATGACCCTTTATTTTTAGATAATAGTCCTCGGGCTTATAATCTTCAACTATTACTTTCTTTATTCCAAGCTCCTCTGCAAGCCTTTTTTGTTCATCTGACCTTCTTATAAACTCATCCTTGCTGTCAAGATTAGGATTGTAGTAGAAAATACTTATATCAAAAATTTCCTTAAGCTTTTCCAAAACTGCACTTGAACATGGAGCACAACATGAATGTAATAAAAGCTTAGGCTTTTTCCCATCCAGTGAATCTATTATTTTTTTCATTTCTAAATTATAATTAATTCTATTCATTTAACCACCGTTGTAATTTTAAGGTAAATATGTTACAATATGTACCTGTCGTCGGGATGTAGCGCAGCCCGGTAGCGCACATGTATGGGGTGCATGGGGTCGAAGGTTCAAATCCTTTCATCCCGACCATAAAGCCTTGCTTGTCAAGGCTATTTTTTTGCACTTTTTAACTGCCATTCATTTTTTATAAAAATTTTTAATTTGTTGTCATATTTTTATACTTTTGTATATTTTCGTCACTTAAAAATTCATAGGCGTTATTTATTTCCTGGAACTTTTCCGTTGCCCCTTCTTCTTTATTAATGTCAGGATGATAAAGTTTTGCCATTTTTCTGTAAGCAAGTCTTATTTCATACTTATCGGCACTATAATCTACACCTAAAATATTACAGGATTTTTCGTATTGATCCTTAAAGGATGATCCATAGGATCCGGGACTATAGCCTCCACTCTGTCCCTGATAACCGCCGTACTGACCCTGGTAGCCTCCTTGTTGTGCATTTCTAAAAAAGTCTTCAAAGTCCTGAAAGTCTCCGAAACTATAGTAGGTCCCTGAAAAGTTTTGAAATCTTCTTTTAAACTCTTCTTCCTGAGCACGTCTTCTTTCTTCTTCTCTTCTGATTCTTTCCTTATTTAGATCCTCTCTATACTTTCTACCATAGTCTTCCATTTTTTCAAAGGAAGCCTTTCTACCTAGTAAAAGCTGATCTGACTTATCATAAAAATATTCAGTTCCTATATAGTGAATGTACTTTAAATAACTTACTGTAATTTTTCCCAGTATAGGAATCACAATAGATAAAACTATTAGAGTTAAAAGGGCCGGGTTTCCGATTATTGCATAAAGTAAAAGAGGATTAAATAAGAGTAGCATAAAGAGGCAACCGCCCATTGACAAAATCAGTCCGAAAAGTTGCCTTACTGATGAAAATACACTTACTAAAGCATTTACTATAAAAATTACTCCCGACAAAAAATAATCTATAATAAGACCTACAAGCTTATAAAAATATCCTGAAATTTTATTCATTCCTTCTCCTTATAACTCTCTATAAATTTCATATCTTCAATTTCCAAATCATTTTCTCCTGCAAGGTACTCCAGGTGATGAGTTATCTCATGTCTAAAGGTCTTTCTCATTTCAACCTTAAGGTCCTGGGTATCCATATATCCGTAAAGCTCCATAAAGGATCCATAATAAATAAGGATACTTTTACCTAAAAGATCCCTTTTATAGGCTCCAAGAACAACTAAGTCCTTATTTTCCGCTTCAGGGTGGTACTCAGTCCTATCTTCCACAATTACGCCACCATTTAAGCCCTCAAAGACCCTTGGATCAAACTCATCATAAAGCTCATCTAAAATTTTACAAAATTCATCTATAGTAATCATGATAAAAAAAGCAGCTTTCGCCGCCCCTCCTAACAACCCCTAAACATTGAAGGTTTTGACTTTTATACTTTCCTTGTAGTAATCTTCAAGAGCTGTGTAAACACCGATTCTGTTTCCGGTAACATAATATCTTAAAGAATCAGAACTTCCTTTTTTAAGTCCCAAGTCTTCAAGGTCTTTAAGAATATAGTCTCCTAAAAACTTAATATTTTTGTCCTTATATCTATGTAAAATATAATTTTTTAAAACATAGGAGTTTGAGGTTAAAAAGTATACATTTTCACCTTCTCCTATATAGTTGTTAAGTATATTGGAAATAATATATCTGTCAATATTAAATATTTGCACTTGATTATCTAAAAGCTGACCGTCAATTACTCGAGCATTTTTAAACTTATTTTCCAAATAAGACTTAAAAAGCTTATTTGTAATTATGCTGCCCCCTTTAAAGTCATCGTAAAATCTTTCCAGGCCATCTATAAGCCCCGGCTTTTTTATATTTATAGCCATAGATGGATTAGAACAAATATAAAAATCCCCGGGAATTTTATCAAGCCTTCCCTCTTCAGTTAAAGGTCTATTTGTCCTTATAGAATAGGGAAAGTTTCTATTATCTATAAAAAGTTTATAATGACCCGAGTAGCTATTTGTTATTAATCTGAACAAATCAACAGACCCTAAAGAGTCATCAATCATGGCAATTCTATATCTCATTATCTCCACCTATAGTTACAGCCTTTAAGACGTATTTATACCTACCCTCAAACATATTATAAGCCCTGTTAAGATCCTCTTCATTATTAAAAAGGCAAAATAAAGTCGGACCCGATCCGCTCATTAAGGCGGCACCATTCATTTTATTAAGACTGTCTTTAAGCTCCCTTAACTCCTTGTGCTTCTTAAAAACATAAGCTTCCATTTTATTTTCAAGGGCAAAGGTTAAAGCCTCTATGTCCCTTTTCTCCATTAGTTCTATAATTTTATCAAAATCTATTCTTTTATTATTAAGACTTATATTTTTATAAACCTCAGGCGTTGATACAGGGTAGCCTGGATTAATTATAAGAAGCGGAACACCGCTAAAGTCTTTTAAGTCCATAAGCCTTTCTCCTATCCCCTGGGCAAGAACAGTCCCTCCCCTTAGCATATAAGGAAAGTCCGCACCAAGTTTTAAAGAAATCTTTTCCAAATCAGAAGGAGCAATTTCTAAATTATAAATTTTATTTAAAGCCTTAAGGCAAGCTGCCCCATTCCCCGTACCTCCCGCTATACCAGCGGCTATAGGAAGATTTTTTTGCAAAAACACTTCTATGGGAAGGCTTTTTTTGCAATAGGACTCTAAAAGTCTATAAGCTTTAAAAATTAAATTATCTTCGTTACAAAGGCTCTTTATATTTGAGTCAAGAATAAATTTCTTAGAGCTTCTTTTAAAAGTAAGTTCATCATAGAGAGATATCTTTTGCATAATTGTCTTTATATTGTGATAGCCGTCATCTCTTTTTGAAATAACATCTAAAGAAAGATTAATTTTTCCATAAGACCTTACTTTCATAATCCACCTCTAGGAGAAATTATAACATAAATTGTAAAATTATTAAGTTTTTTGATTTTCAATATTAAAACAAAAGAAAACCGAAGGCTTTTTTACCTTCAGTTACTTGTTTACCCAAGCAAGATACATTTAAGCCCTAACCCTGCTTTCACAAGATTAACGCAGTTAATCGACTTGAAACAAATGAGGAAATATAAGTACTGATAAAGAAAAATCTACAAAAAAAATAGAGGAAGTTATGACTGCAATAATGGCTATTTACAGAGTAATGAAATGTGGTAATGATTCAAGTTAATCTGCCTATGATGATATAGGGCTTATAATTAAAAATTCCCTTTTTAGTAAAACATTAAATCTTAACTAAGAAAACATGATATAATATAAATGATAATTAGTATCAATGGGAGGAGTATATGTTTAAGCGTTTTTTTGAAAATTTTAGAAATCCAAAAGACAATTTTGGCGGTAGATTCATGTTAAAGAGTATGAATAAAGGCCATGAAAAACTAGCCAAGTGGGGAAGGTCTTACATAAATATTGATAAAGAATATATTGTCTTAGATTTGGGCTGCGGTGGTGGTCGGAACATAGAATATTTTTTAACTAAAGCCAATAAAGTTTATGGCATTGATCACTCGGAGGCAAGTGTAAAAATGGCAAGTGAGATAAACAAGGAAGCAATTGAGTCCGGAAGATGCGAAATCTCAGTGGGAGATGTTAAGAGCCTTCCTTTTAAAGATGAATCCATGGATATTGTCACAGCTTTTGAAACTATTTATTTTTGGGATGACATAGAGGAATGCTTTAAAGAAATTTATCGCGTGTTAAAAAAAGGCGGACAATTTTTAATATGCAATGAAGCATCATCTAAGAAAAGAAGAGATGTAAAAAAAATAGTGGATATGATAGGTATGGAAGTATACACACCTGAGGACTTGACAAAAATGCTTACAGAATTAGGTTTTTGCTGTGACTATAATTTGGACAGAAAAAAACAACTGGTTTTCATTGCTAAAAAATATATAAGATAAGGAAAGGCAAGGGATAAAATATGAAATATCACAGTTTTTATTTCAATTTATTTAAGCATCCTATGAAAAAAGTTTTGCTGGAAAATTATGGACATGACTATGCTAGAGAAATAATCAAAAAAAGCAAAATAATTTATCGAAAACTAATAGAAGAAGCAGACGATATCGGCAATGATAATCCCATGGCATACAATGAGATGTTCGCCCTTGCCTTTGTTGCTCCATATTTAGCAAGTGAGAAAAAAATTCCTCCTGAAATAGTGCAAGAAATGATGCGTCGCTCTCTTTATTTTGTCAGCTGGTATTTTTCCTTGATTAATCTCAATACTAAAAGGGGAAAAGAGGCCAATAAGAAAAATATTCTTAAGTATTACAAGTGGTATACAGAGGAAAAAGAAAAGCTCTATCCCACATCCTTTAAGATTGATTTTGTGGGAGAACCCTATGAGGGTGCTTGTTATTACAGAATTACTCGTTGCCCGATTTGTGCTTACACAAAGAAGCTGGGTGTAGCTGAATTAATGCCGCTATTTTGTGAACTTGATGAGCTTATGATAAGTCTTCAACATGGAGTACTTCACAGAAAAGGTACCATAGCAAATGGAGCAGATTATTGTGATTATTTTATTACAGGCGATAGAGAATGAAAAAAGTTATAAGAATAGGGTTTAGGAGTTAATTTAAGAAATTGAAATTGATAAGTTATTTAATGGAGTAAAACAAAATGAGTTTAATTTATAAAATTGCATCAGGAATAGTAAGACTTTTAAATGTTAAAAAAATGTTTTTAAAGAATAAAGAAGAGATGCTAGAGTATGCAAAGAAAGAAAATGCCAAGGCGGTATTTGATTTAGATAAGGCGAAGAAAAGAGCCAATAGAAAAAATTACTATCTCATTGTAAGAGACGTAATGGGTTACAGGCTCCTTTCATATCAAAAAAATAAGAGCCATGCAGAGGGAGCGGTGCTATATTTCTTCGGCGGAGGAATGATTACAGGACCTGATAGGTTAGACTTTTCCCTATCAGAAAGAATAATGGAAAAAACTGGAAAAGACGTATGGCTTTTATTTTATCCTCTTTGTTCAGAAGATGTAAAGGTGGATAAGACCTATGAAGTTTGTTTTGAAACCTATAGGCTAATGACCGAAACTTATAAGGCAGAAAAGATAAGTGTCCTTGGATTTTCATCAGGAGCCTGTTTATCTCTTGGAATTTTTTTACATAATAATGCATTAGGCAGACCTTTACCAATGGCTGGGAAAATAATTTCAGTATCTCCTGGCGGACTTCCAGATATAAATCTTGATGAAAATAAAGAAGTATGGGAAAAATTAAATGCCCTTAACCATAAAGACATAATGATAGAACCTACCTATTTTAAAACTGCAAGAGAAATCTTAAAGAAAGATGAAGACTTACCTGAATATATGTTAGATGGAACAAATGGAGATTTTTCAGACTTTCCAAAAACTTACTTTTATTATGGGGGAAATGAATGTCTTTATGCCTTTGCGGAAGAATTTAAAAAAACAATGGAAAAGTACCATGTTCCATATGAAATTATTGTTGGCAAGGGAATGTGCCACTGTTATCCATTGATGAGATTTTTTAGAGAAGGAAGAAAGGCACAAGATGAAATTATTGAATTGTTAAAAAAATAGTTAAGGACATAAAATGAAATCTAAAGAATTTAGAATGCCTGTTTTTGGAATTGGTCCGTTATATGTAATTACTTGTTTAATTCTTACAATAGTAGCGTTATGCCTTCATTTTAAAGGATACCTATATAAAGGAGAACTAAGTAAAGGGAAAATATTCTTTATAATAACGGGGATATTATTAATACTTTTAGGCATATATTTATGGGTACAAGCAGTTATAGTTCAGAAAATAAACAAGAAAGTTAAAGAGAATAAACTTATTACAACAGGAGCCTACAGCATTGTGAGAAATCCTGTTTATTCAGCATTTATATTTTTATTTACAGGTATTTTATTACTTACAGCAAACTATATTTTATTAATATTACCATTTATTTACTGGGCTTTCTTAACAATATTAATGAAAAACACAGAAGAAAAATGGTTAAAAAATGAATTTGGAAAAGAGTATGCAATATATTTAAATGAAGTAAATAGAATAATACCATGGATTAGAAAAAAATAACTAATTTTAAGTTAGCATCTACAGATGTATTTCCACATACGAGGCTTTTAAAAAATTATGCCTTTTATCCATACTGACCAATCAAGTCATCTCGACTAAGCCAACCTAGTCTATTTAATCTCGTCATCTCGACTAAGTGAATGAACTTTTTAAGCCTGTCATCTCGACTAAAGGAGCGGAGCGACTGCAGAAAGAGATCTCACATTAAAAAAAGAGATTTCTCCGCTCGCTTCGCTCGGTCGAAATGACTGCTTATGTGATACTAACCTCCGTCCAAATGACTGGGTATTAAAAAGTCCTGTCATCTCGACTAAGTGAACATAGTCTATTTAATCCCGTCATCTCGACTAAAGGAGCGAAGCAACTGCAGAAAGAGATCTCACATTAAAAAAAGAGATTTCTCCGCTCGCTTCGCTCAAGTCGAAATGACTGCTGGTGTGATAATAAGCTTGTCGAAATGACTAAGGAGAAATCTCTTTTTAATTTTTATATTATTTTTTCTTATAGGCTAAAAACTTTTTTAACGTTTTCTATCACAACTCTACCTATATCATCTTGAGCATCTTGTGTTGATCCACCAATGTGAGGAGTAACATAAACTCTGTCAAGTTCAAATAGAGGTGAAGAAATAGGTACGTCTTGAGTATCAAGTCCGCCTGTTCCTAATTCGTCTGCAAGGGTATCAAGGTTTGCTCCGCCAAGTTTTCCATTTTTAATGTACTTATAAAGAGCTTCTTCGTTGATAACGCCGCCACGAGCTGCATTAATTAAAACTGCTCCATCTCTCATTGATTCCATTTCTTTATCTGAAATCATATCCTTAGTGTCAGGAGTTAGTGGTAGATGTAGAGTAATAACGTCTGAATTCTTTATTACTTCTTCAAAGCTTGTTAACTTCACATAATCAAATGGGTTCTTTGCAGGGTCAAAGTAGGGGTCGTAAGAAATAACGTCCATGTGGAATACATGAGCTATTTCAGCAACACGTCTTCCAATTGCACCATATCCCAAAATACCCATAGTCTTATTTCTAAGTTCTCTACCTATCCATCTATACTTGTTCCAAATTCCTTTTTCCTTAATTTCATATTGTGCTTGGTAGGAGTTTCTGTAAAGGTCAAGGGCTTTACAAAATACAAGCTCTGCAACTGCGTTTGCATTTTGTCCAGGTGAGTTGTGAACTTCAATTCCCTTTTCTTTTGCATAGTCAAGGTCAATATGGTTTGTTCCTGTTGAACCTACAGCAATCATTTTTAGATTCTTAGCTGCATCAAGTACTTTTTTATCAATAAATGGGTCAACTCTCATAACCAATAGGTCATAGGGTTCAATAATTTCAGCTAGTTTTTCAGATGTAGGAAGCATTTCCTTGTCTACTTCAAATCCAAGTTCCTTAAGTTCCTTTTCAATAATGTCGGAAACATAATCTACTATTAAAGCTTTCATTAATATCTCTCCTTGTAAATTTTATATAATTTATAATTTTCCATGGATTATTGTATCTCAAGCAAGATAGGTTTTCAATATGAATTTATTATTTCACAAAGTAATTTACTGTGGCAAAATTCATACTTAAACTTAAATAAGTATATCACATTTAATAAGTTTGTACCTTAATAATCCGTGCTTTTCTTCTTCTAAAATAGGTTTCTAATTTAAAAGGCAGGTTGATAGTCAGCCTGCCTAAAAATTTATTTCTTTTCAACTAGTTGTAAGTCTACAGGGATACTTGATTCAACAGTTTCTCCATTAATAACTGAAATTGCTGCTTCTATTGCCTTTTCTCCCATAAGTCCCGGTTGTTGAGCTATTGTTGCTGCAAGTTCTCCCGCTTCTACTGATGCTACTGCATCATCTGTAGCGTCAAAGCCTACTACAATCATATCTCTACCGCTGGCTTTAATAGCTTCAAGAGCACCTAATGCCATTTCGTCGTTGTGAGCAAATACAGCGTCTATTTCAGCTTGTGATTGAAGAATGTTTTCCATTACTTCAAGACCCTTTACTCTATCATAGTCTGCTGTTTGTTTTGCAACTACTTCTATGTCGCTACCTTCTATAGCTTCGTTAAATCCTTGGCCTCTTTCTATAGCTGAATTGGCTCCTGAAATACCTTCAAGTTCAACAACTTTACCTTTTCCGCCAAGCTTATCAATTATAAATTGTCCTGCCATTTTTCCGCCTGCAACGTTATCTGATGCAACTGATGTTACAACCTCTCCGCCGTTGGAAACTCTGTCTACTGTTATTACAGGAATACCTGCTTCGTTTGCAGCTTCAACACTTGGTACAATGGCATCTGAGTCTGTAGGGTTAACTATAATAAGGTCAACTCCTCTTGTAATTAAGTCTTCCATATTTGATGCAGCCTTAGCTGAATCGTCTTGTGAATCCAAAACTATAAGTTCAACTCCAAGTTCCTTAGCTTTCTTTTCAGCGCCTTCTTTAAGAGTTACAAAGAAAGGATTTGTTTGAGTTGAAATAACAAAACCTACTGTCTTACCTTCTGCTGATGCTTCTGTGGTTTCTTTTTCTCCTGTGTTTTCGCTAGGAGCATTTGCTTTTTTGTCGCCCCCGCAAGCTACAAGTGAAAGTCCTAAAACTACCACTAATAATGTTGCAATAATCTTCTTCATTTAATATATTCCTCCTTTTATTTCTCCCGACTTTGCCGGGTTAATAACTAAAACACAACTCCGGATTTTAAAATAATATTTGAATAGGGTGTAAACTCCCCTGTTCTAATTGCAGCTATACAGGATTTTGACATTTTTTTAAGATCCTCATGAGGAATTTCCTTTACCGGAACCTTTTCATCTATAAGACTTAAAATTTTTTTTCTATAATCCGGATTTAAGTCTTTAAGCTCCACATCTATAACTGCTTCTTCTATGTATAACTCTTCAAGAACTTTTTCAAGAACATCTAAAAATCCCGGTACACCTTCTTTTACGGCTAAATCTATAAATTTAACACCTTCAGGTACAGGCATACCTGCATCACCTATCATTATTAAATCGGTGTGTGCTGATTCAGCTATGATTTTTGATATTTCCCCTTGCAAAATTCCCTGTTTTTTCATAATTACCTCCTAGTTTGACTTCTTTCTGTCAAGTAATACTGCAATAATTATTACTATTGCTTTGGCAATCATTTGGTAGTAGGATTGAACGTTCATAAGGTTTAGAGCATTGTTTAAAATTCCTATTATCAAGGCACCTATAAGGGTACCTATTATTGAACCTTGGCCTCCTGAAAGAGTTGTTCCTCCAAGTACCACTGCTGCTATGGCATCCATTTCATAACCTTCTCCTGCTGTAGGTTGGGCTGATGAAAGTCTTGATATTACTATTAGTCCTACAAGGGCTGACATAAGTCCGCTTATGGCATAGGCGCTTATTTTTACCTTGTGGGTATTAATTCCTGAAAGCATGGAGGATTCTTCATTGCCTCCAACTGCATATATATATCTTCCGAATTTGGTAAAGTTAAGAAGCAAATAAGCTATTATAAAGACTATAATTGTAATAAGTATAGGAACGTGAATACCGAAAAGATTTCCCCTTCCTATAAATTTAAAAACCGGTGATACATTCTTGGCAGGTACTGCTATAGGCTTTCCATTTAGAAAAACAAGAGTCGCTCCTCTTAAAAGCTGCATCATGGCAAGAGTAGCTATAAAGGGTTGTATATTTCCCTTAGTTATAAAAAGTCCGTTAATTGTACCGGCTAAAAGTCCTATGCCTAAAGCTACAAATATAACCAGCCATATATTATAGCCGCTTGAAAGCATATAGGCTGCCACTGCACTTGAAAAGGCAAGTATAGATCCTACTGACAAATCTATTCCCGATGTAAGGATTACAAAGGTCATACCTATTGCTATTATTGCATTAATAGAGGTTTGTCTAAAGACGTTAAACAAGTTATTTACTGTTAAAAATCTGTCGCTTATAAAACTTATAGCTATTGAAAAAATTATAAGTCCTATTACAGGGCGGGCTTTATTTAATAAATCCTTATTTTTCAAATTCATTTTCTGTTTCCTCCACTTTCATAATATAGCTCATAATCTTTTCCTGGGTAACCTCTTCTCTTTTAATTATTGCCTTTTGTCTACCTTCGTTCATAACTATTACCCTGTCACTCATTCCTAAAATTTCCTGCATGTCTGAGGAAATAATGATAATTGCCTTGCCTTCTTCTTTTATAGTATTTAAAAGCTCGTAAATTTCTTTTTTGGCCCCTACATCTATTCCCCTTGTAGGCTCATCGAGAATAAGAATCTTGGGATCTGTTAAAAGGGATTTTGCAATGGCAACCTTTTGTTGATTGCCTCCACTTAAATTCTTTACCCTTTGCCTAACTGTAGGAGTTTTTATTCTGATTTTTTTTACATAGTCTTCACTTGCTTCTTTTTCAAGCTTTTTGTTTATAGCCAGAACTCTTTTAAATTTATCCAAGGCGGAAAGAGTGATGTTTTCCATAACATTCATTTGAATTACAAGGCTTTCTCCCTTTCTGTCCTCTGATACATAAACTATTCCCTTACTTAAAGCCTCTCTTGGAGATTTGACCCTTATTTCTTCGCCTTCAAGGTAAATTCTACCTGAATCCAAGGGATAATGCCCGAAAATAGTCTTGGCAAGTTCAGTACGACCTGCCCCTACTAAGCCTGATATACCTAAAATCTCTCCCCTGTTAACTCCAAAGGAAATATTTTTAATATATTTGTTATTTAAGCCCTCCACGCGAAAGACTTCTTCTCCCGGCACATCTATATGAGGAAATTGTTCATCAAGGCTTCTGCCTACCATCATGGTAATTATTTTATCCTCATCTACTTGACTGACTTCTTCCTCTCCTATAAGCTTTCCGTCACGAAATACCGTTACCCTGTCGCATATTTCAAAAACCTCTTCAAGCTTGTGGGAAATAAAAATTAGTCCCTTGCCCTGAGCCTTCAGCTCTCTAATTATATTAAAAAGCACATCCGACTCCTTAGTTGTAAGGGTGTCGGTAGGTTCATCTAAAATTATTATATCTGCATTTATAGACAAAGCCTTGGCAATTTCAACCATTTGTTGTTGAGCAATGGACAAAAGTCCGGCATCTATCTTAGGGTCTATATTAATATTAAGCCTTTTAATGACCTTTTCAGTTTCTTTAATCATTTGGGACTTTTTAAGCATTCCCATGGAGCCTGTAAGCTCCCTGCCTAAAAATACATTTTCATATACCGACATGTGGGGAAGCAAATTTAACTCCTGATGAATAATTGATATGCCTTTTTTAGTGGCGTCTAAGGGTGAGTCTACATTTATTTCCTCTCCCCTTAAAATGATTTTGCCTTCATCAGCCTTATAAGACCCTGAAAGAATTTTCATAAGGGTGCTTTTACCTGCTCCGTTCTCTCCCAAAAGAGCCATTACTTCACCGGCATAGACATTTAGGCTTACCTTGTCCAGAGCCTTGACTCCCGGAAAACTTTTACTGATGTTTTCCATTTTTAAAAGAGGTTCTTTTAATTTAGCTTCCATATCAGTCCTCCGGTTTAAAATTAAGCACTTCTTCCCTGCTAGGGATTGATGTTTGAGCTCCGAATCTTCCTATAGCTATAGCTGCGGTTTTTTGTCCGAAATCTATAGACTTATCTATGTCCCCGGATTCAACAAAGCTATTGCAAAATCCTCCTATAAAACTGTCCCCTGCAGCTGTAGTGTCAACTATATTCGCCTTATAGGCTGTGTAAAACTTTTCCTTTTCCTTATCCTTATAAAAGGCTCCATGTTCACCAAGGGTAACTATTATTCTTCCAAGTCCCCTGTCTAAAAGCAGACCTGCCGCAGCCCTTACTGACTCCTTAGAATCTATTGTTACCTTTGAAAGCCTTGCAAGTTCGTGCTCATTAGGTATAAGTATATCTATCTCTTTTAACATATCATCTTCTATGTCCATAGCCGGAGCCGGATTAAGAAGTCTGATAATATTCATGTCCCTTGTGACCTTTAAAATGTGTCTTATAGTTTCCTTGGGAATTTCATTTTGCATAACAACCATAGAAGCATCTTTAAAGGCATTTATGTGCCTGTTAATATAGGCCTCATCAACTAAGGCATTTGCCCCTGCAACAAAAACTATATTGTTGTTGCCTCTTGCATCTACATTTATAATTGAAACTCCTGTTGAAGTCTTTTCCTTTTCCACAAGGTCAACGTTAATTCCCGAGGCCTTCATTGATTCAAGGACACTTGTGCCGAAGTCGTCATTTCCAACCTTACCTAAAAAAACACAGCTTCCTCCAAGCTTTGCTATAGCAGCCGCTTGATTGGCTCCCTTGCCTCCAGGTATAGTAGTAAAATCTTTTCCGGGAACAGTTTCGCCGGGCTTTGGAATTTCCTCCGACCTTACAACCAGGTCCATGTTTATACTGCCTGCCACTATTATTTTCATTACACCCTCCTTGAAAAAATGGAGTTAAAACCAAACTGCATAATAAAAGCAATAGACTTTTATTACACACACATTATACATAGTATATACTTATAAGGGATTATTCTCATTAAAAATATACTTATCCTAATAAAATAAAATTGCCTTTTATCTCTATTTATTAAAAATTGTCCTCTTATTTTTAAGTTACACCTATATCCTATATTTTAGTTTACTTTTAATAAAAAATATAGCTATTTTAAAATTTTATTTACATTTATCCTATAAGATTATTTTCTCCATAAAAAAGAAGCCTATATTAAAGGCTCCTCTCTTTTATTATTTATAATCTTAAGACATACCCTTTTTTACCAAACCCTCTAGAGGATTAAGACTGACTATGTCCCCGGTTTTAATAAGTTTTCTTGCATTTTTTACTCCTACAACTGTAGGAAGATTAAGGGATAGGCCTGTAATGGCAGCATGGGAGGTATAGCCCTCCACTTCTGCAACTATAGCTGAAGCTTTTTTCACATACTCCATTATTTCCTTATCAGTGTTATTTAAAATTAAAATGTCTCCGGCTTTAAACTTGTAAATCAAATCATCAATGGAGTTTACCACAAGGGCTGATCCTGTTACATTACTAAGACCGAAACCAACACCTCTGCCTATAATTTCTGAAACTGTCTGAACCTTTATAAGGTTAGTGGAACCTGAAAGGCCTACAGGGACTCCTGCAGTTAAAACAAGTGTATCTCCCGGACCTATTAATCCCTCTTCAATACTTCTCTTTACGGAGTTCTCCAAAACATCATCGGTGTTTGTTAAGGGTTCTCCTGTAATTGCAACAGTTCCCCATTCAAGGTTAAGCTGTCTTCTTATTTTTTCATTAACCGTTACAGCTATAATATCAGCCTTAGGCATAAACTTTGCTATTGCTCTTGTTGTGCTTCCTGATGTAGTTGCAGTAATTATAGCCTTGGCATTTAAATCCCCCGCTATGGTACAGGCGCTTTTACCTATAGCATTGACTATAGTGTCTGAGTTTTGATCTATTTTTTTCTTTAAAAGCTCCTTAAAGTCAATGGATCTTTCCGTTACCTCTATTATTTTTCTCATTGTTTTTACTGCCAACAGAGGATACTTGCCACTTGCCGTCTCTCCTGAAAGCATAACGGCGGAGCTTCCATCTAAAACCGCATTTGCAACATCATTAGCTTCAGCCCTTGTAGGTCTTGGATTTCTCATCATGGAGTCAAGCATTTGAGTTGCAGTTATAACAGGTTTACCTGCCAAATTACATTTTTTTATCATAAGCTTTTGTGCCAGGGGAACTTCTTCTGTCATAATTTCAACTCCAAGGTCCCCTCTTGCTACCATAATACCGTCTGATACCTCAAGAATCTCATCAAGATTATCAAGGCCCTGTTTAGATTCAACCTTAGCTATAATTCTTATATCATAGTTGCCTCTGTCTTCAAGGATTTTTCTGATGTTAAGCACGTCCTGCCTGCTTCTTACAAAGGAAGCCGCTATAAAATCAATATCATTTTCTATACCGAACTCTATATCCTCAATGTCCTTTTCTGTGATAGCCGGAAGATTTACCTTGACTCCTGGCAAATTAAGGCCCTTTCTTGAAGAAATCATACCTCCGTTTTCAACTGTGCAGTAAATTTCGCTTCCTTCCACCTTGTTAACTATCATGCTTATAAGTCCGTCATCTATTAAAATTCTTGAACCTTCATTTAAATCTTCAGGTAAATTCTTATAGGAGACTGAGGATATACCCTCTTCCCCCTCAATTTCCCTTGTAGTAAGAATGTATTTATCTCCACTTTCCAGGTAAAACTCTTTCATATCCCTAAAGGTGCCAAGTCTTATTTCAGGCCCCTTAGTGTCCAGCATAAGGGCGACAGGCAAATTAAGCTTATCTCTTAATTTTTTTATCTTTTTTATTCTTTCAAGGTGCTCCTGTCTTGTTCCATGGGAAAAGTTAAGTCTGCAAACATCAACACCCTCCTTTAAAAGAAGCTCAAGCATTTCTTCACTGTCTGATGCAGGTCCTATAGTAGCTACTATTTTAGTCCTTTTCATAAATCCCCCTATATTGATATAACCTTCATTATATCTGCTAAATTATCCTTGAATTCTTTTTTCACACTAAGGGCTTCTTCAAGATCATAGATTTTTATCTCGCCCTTTTTGTTTCCTATAGCATAGGAACCTAAGTTATCCATAATATGATTTACACTCATTTCTCCCATGGTGGAACCCATTATCCTGTCTATAACATTAGGTTCTCCACCTCTTTGAAGATAACCCAGCACTGTAACCTTAGTTTCAATTTGAGTCAGGTCGCTGAATTTTTCCGCCAGGTCATAGGAGCTTCCCGCTCCCTCAGCCATAATTATAATGTGATGCCTTTTGCCTCTTTCCTTAGTCTTTATGGCTCTCTTTACAATGTCATCCAAGTTAAGCTTTCTTTCAGGTACTATTATAGATTCGGCACCTGATGCCAAGCCGCTGTATAGGGCAATGTCTCCGCAGTTTCTTCCCATAACCTCAACTACATGGGCCCTTCCGTGAGATTCCGTCGTATCTCTTATTTTAGATATGGCAGAGGTAACTGTGTTAACGGCAGTGAAAAATCCTATAGAATAATCAGTATAGCCTAAATCATTGTCTATACTTAAGGGTGCTCCTATTACATCAACACCTCTTTTGCCAAGTTCCAAGGCCCCCTTTAAGGAACCGTCTCCTCCTGCAACTATAAGCTTTGTTATACCGAAAACTTCAAGAATACTTAAAGCCCTTCTGATTCCTTCCTCCGTCATAAACTTGTCGGACCTTGATGTACCTAAAATGGTTCCTCCTCTTTGTATAATATCCCCAACTGAGGACTCAACCATTCTGTCTACCTTACCTTCTAAAAGTCCCTTATAACCGTTTTTAATACCATATACCTCCGCCCCTCTATAAATTGAAGTCCTTACTACGGAACGGATAAAGGCGTTCATACCCGGGGCGTCTCCCCCACTTGTTAAAATTCCTATTTTTTCCATAAAACACCTACTTTAAAATTATCTTAGAGGAATCGTTGCCTAAAAAAGTCAAGACCTCAGGTCTAAGATCCTCAAATCTTTCTTCATCTATCCAAAAATCCTTGTCCAAGCCGTAAGCTTTTTTACTGTCTTCAAAATACAAAACACTGGGAGTCTCACCCTTGTAGTTAACAAGTACATTTTTAATCAACTTAATAATGGCGGTGCTTTTTTGACTTTTTACTGAAATATACAGTCTTTTGCTGGAAGGCTCCTTAACGGACTTTATATCATCCACTATAATTTTAGGCTCCTCCACCTCAGAGTGTTGAATGTGACCCTCAATTAAAACTATTGAGTCATCAACTAGCTTGTCAAAGGCTTTTTCATAGGTGTTGGGGAAAATTATCAGTTCTATTTCACCATAAAGGTCCTCCAACTTTGCAAAGGCCATTATTTTTTTATTCTTTGTAATCATAGTCTTTTTATTTTTTAAAATGCCGACTATTTTTACATAATAATCTCGATTAAATCCGCCCTCTCTGTATCTTTCGTTAATTTCATTAATATTGTCTCCACCTGAGGATGCAATAAAGTCCCTGTAACTGTCAAGAGGATGCCCCGATACATATATACCTAAAATTTCCCTTTCCATTTCAAGCTTTGCCCTTTGATTAAAATCCTTAAGCTCAGGCAAAATTTCGTTTTTATTTTCTATAGTGTCAAAAAGAGAAAATTGTCCCTGAATATTGTTTCTTGCATTAGATAGACAGTTGTCAATTATCTTTTCATAAGCCGCCAAATACTGTGCCCTGTTGCCTCCAAGTCCATCTAAGGCCCCCGACTTTATTAAATACTCAATAGATCTCTTGTTAAGAGCCCTGGCATCATTTTTGGCAACTCTTTCAATAAAATCACTTAGGCTTTTAAACCTTCCATTTTTTCTAACTTCAACTATGGCGGAAATTAAATTTGAACTTAAATTCTTTACACCCTTTAGTCCAAATCTGATTTTACCATCTTCTACAGTAAACTTTTCATAACTTTTGTTAATATCGGGAGGTAAAATACCTATACCCAATCTTGCACACTCTTCAATATAAAGGGACACTTGAGAAACATTGCCCATTTGAGAAGAAATCTGTGCCGCCATAAACTCCTTAGGGTAGTAGTATTTTAAGTAAGCTGTCCAATATGCCACTACTGAATAGGCAACGGAGTGGCTCTTATTAAAGGCGTAGTTGGCGAAATCTATCATTAAATCATAAATTTCCCCGGCGCTTTTTTCATCAACACCATTAGCTATGGCACCCTTGCAAATCAGCTTGCCATTTTCCCTCTTGCCATAAATAAAGTTTTGCCTTTCCTCTTCCATAACGGACATTTTTTTCTTGGACATGGCACGTCTTACAAGGTCCGCTCTACCAAGAGAGTAGCCTCCGATTTTTTGAACAATTTGCATTACCTGCTCTTGGTAAACTATGCAGCCGTAGGTTGAAGCCAGTATTTCCTCTAAGGCAGGATGAATATAACTGATTTTTTTAGGATTATGCTTCGACTCTACAAACTTAGGTATCTGATTCATAGGCCCCGGTCTAAAAAGTGCATTTGCCGCAACTAAATCTTCAAAGGCGTCAGGCTTAAGCTCCTTTAAAAAAGCCCTCATACCTGCAGATTCAAATTGAAATACCCCGAGAGTTTCCGCCTTGGCAAACATTTCAAGAACCTTTTTATCATTAAGCTTCATGGAAGAAAAATCTATTTCCTTTCCATGGATTTTTTTTATAAGAAAAAGCGCATCTCTAATTACAGTAAGAGTCCTTAAACCTAAAAAGTCCATTTTAAGAAGGCCCAGCTCCTCAAGCTCCGTCATATTAAACTGAGTTGCTATTATATCCTTGTTTCTAGTTAAGGGTACATAATTAGTAAGAGCGTCCTTTGATATTACAACACCGGCAGCATGAGTTGATGTGTGTCTTGGTAGACCTTCAACCTTTATAGCCGTATCTATAAGCTCCCTAATTTCATCGTTACTTTCATATTCCTTTTTTAAATTGCTGCTTACATCAAGAGCCTTTTCTATAGTCATATTAAGCTCATTAGGTACCTGCTTGGCAATATAGTCAACCTTTCCGTAGCCTATATCCAAAGCCCTTCCTACATCCCTTATGGCTCCCCTTGCTCCCAAGGTTCCAAAGGTAACAATTTGTGCAACATTGTCCTTGCCGTACTTGTCTATAACATAATCAATTACCTCTTCACGTCTTTCATAGCAAAAATCTATATCTATATCCGGCATGGAGACCCTTTCAGGATTCAAAAACCTTTCAAAAAGCAAATTAAATTCCATAGGGTCAACATCAGTTATCCTAAGAGCATAAGACACAATAGAGCCCGCTGCAGATCCACGTCCCGGTCCCACCATAATACCCTTACTTTTAGCATAATTTATAAAATCCCAAACAATTAAAAAGTAGTCAGTGTAACCCATGGTTATAATGGTGTTAAGTTCAAACTCAACCCTTTCCCTTATTTTGCCGCTAACCTCTTTATACCTTTGCTTTAAACCCTCCTCAACTAAATGCCTTAAATAGCTTACATTAGTATAACCCTCTTGAAGCTTAAAGTGAGGCAGGTGCAAGTTGTGAAACTCTATATCCACATTACATCTGTCGGCAATTATTTTGGTGTTTTCCAAAGCCTCAGGATTAGCCGAAAAAATCTCATACATTTCATCAGGGCCCTTTAAATAAAACTCATCACTGGGAAATCTCATCCTCTTACTTGCATTTACAATAGTCCCTGTCTGAATACACAAAAGCACATCATGAGCCTTGGCATCTTCCCTTTTTAAATAGTGAACATCATTAGTTGCAATAAGATCAATCCCAAGCTGATCAGATAAAATAACAAGCTGCTTGTTTACCCTTTTTTGGTCCAGGATGCCATGATCCTGGAGTTCTAAGAAAAAGTTGTTAGGTCCGAAAATTTCCCTATAGGATAAGGCGGCACGCTTTGCCCCCTCATAATCATTATATAAAAGCTTTCTCTGCACCTCTCCCCCAAGACAGGCTGAGCTTGCAATAATACCCTTGGAGTACCTTCTAAGGACATCCTTGTCAACTCTGGGCTTGTAGTAGTAGCCCTTAACAAAACCCTCAGACACAATTTTCATTAGATTTAAAAAACCCTCATTGTTTTCAGCAAGAAGAATCAAATGAAACCTTTGCATGTCCTTGTCAAACTTAGTATAATCACCATCACTTATATAAACCTCGCAACCTAAAATAGGCTTTACACCTACTTTTTTACAAGCCTTATAAAAAGCTATGGCACCATACATATTTCCATGATCCGTTAAGGCTACAGCATCCATACCCAGCTCCTTAGTTCTCTCGGCAAGCTCCTCTATACGAGCCGATCCGTCAAGGAGAGAATACTCACTATGCACATGTAAATTTACAAAATCCTTCACTATATATCACCACTTAAATGAAAAGAGCCTTAATAATAAATTATTAAAACTCTTCCTAATCTACACATCTATAAAATTATTCTCCACCAATTTAGATAAATTGTCAATTGCCTCTTTCTCATCAACACCCTGAGCACTTATCTCAATAGACTCATTACACTTTACACCAAGAGACATGATACCTATTATACTCTTACCGTTTACACTTTCTCCGTGAGCAGTTAAAGTAATTTCAGACTTATGCTTGTTGGCGCACCTTACAAATAAAGCCGCCGCCCTTGCATGTAAGCCATTCTCATGCTTTAATTCTACTGTCTTAACCACCATCTCTCTCACTCCTTATGCTATCCGCAATATCCTTAATCCTTTTTAATCTGTGGTTGACCCCCGACTTTCCTATAGGAGGACTTAGCCTTTTGCCAAGCTCCCTTAAGCTTAAAGATCTGTCCTCAAGTCGAAGCTGCGCCACCTGTCTTAAATTATCAGGCAGATTATCAAGACCAATAACCTTGTCAATTAACTCTATATCCCTTACCTGCCTTATGTTAGTATCAACTATTTTATTCAAATTAGCACTCTCAAGATTTACAATTCTGTTGACCCTGTTGTTAATATCCTTAAAAACTCTGACATTCTCAAACTCAAGAGTAGACCTGTAAGCCCCCGTTAAACTGAGCAAATCAGAAATCTGTTCAGCCTCCTTAAGGTAGACTATGTAACTATCCTTTCTTGCAATAAACTTGGACCTGAAGCCGAAAGAATTAATCAAATTAGACAAAAACTCCGCATGCTCAGCCCTGTTACAAACAAATTCCAAGTGGTAGTACTTTTTAGGATCAGATATAGAACCCGCTCCCAAAAAAGACCCCCTTATGTAAGCCCTCCTGCAACACCTGTCCCTTAATAAAAATTCAGGAGCATAATTAGGCATAAATACGTTTTCATTTCTTATATAATTAACATCATCTAAAAGTAAATTAGTGGCCCCCGAATCTTCAAGCATAACAGAATAAATATTATTCTTTTTAAGCTGTCTGGACTTGGATACCTTGACGACAACATCCTCAGAATAATAACCCTTTAAAAAAGTAAAAATCCTTCTTGCCACAGCCGCACTTTCAGTATTAAAGCCTATTCTAAGCCCTCCTTCAGCAAGGCTTAAAGAGGCACACATAGGTACAAAAGCAGCAAGCTCAGCAATAATATCGCAATTATTCTCAATAGGAATCTTTGCCAATTCACTTTTCACATAGGATGAAAAACTCATACTCCCACCCCTTATGCACACATAAATCTAGCATAGAATCATTATACATCATTCATGCAATTGTTTCCACAACAATGTATTATTTAATTTTTTATGAAAAGGGAGGTTTCTATGTATGAAAAGAGAGATTTCTATGTATGAAAAGAGAGATTTCTATGTATGAAAAGAGAGATTTCTCCGCTTGCTGGCGCTCGGTCGAAATGACTGGAAGGGTGGGATGCTGCGTTCGGTCGAAATGACTGGGGTGTGGGGTTGGTCGGTGGAAATGACTGGAAAATAAAAAAGGGCATAAAAAAAAGAGCCTAAGCTCCAAATCCGGCACATAAGTGTCAGTTGATAAATTTCTCAATATTTCTATTAAGTTCATTTATGCAATTAGAAAGATCAGACATTTTCCCCTCAAGCCTCGTTAGCAAATAACAAGAAATGGCAATTGGAAAACCGATATTTGCAATATTTGCAAAAAGTTCATTAATATTCAAGAAATCACCTCCCGAACTATGCCAATAAATCAGTTTCTGTAACTTCTCTGTACTTTGCAGTACCGAAACCTTTTAGCTTTCCGCTGGGACCTACAAACATTTCATTCTTAACAATATAGTCTTCAATACCCACAAGCTGCGCCTTGTTAATCCCTTCCTTAGGGTTGGCAATGGAAAATCTTAAAGACTTATCATTCTCATCAAGAAAATTAAGCTCCAAAGTTTTTTTACCCATAATACACCTCCTTAACTATTAATCATTAACCATTAATTAAACTATACTCTACAACCTTTTTCATATCTGCCATTTGACTCGGAAAAAGAGCCGCAATTTGTTTAGCACCCTCAGCCAAAACATCGCTGCTGCAAGTCGGGTTTACACTTTTAAAAGACTTATAAGAAACAATAGTCTCTCCATTCTTATTGGTGCCGTTAACAATGCCGATTTTTAAAGTAACCTTGTCAAGTCTATCAGTATATGCCATATTATCACCTCCACTATATATATAGAAAAAATATCCCTAAGTTGCTATTAAATCATTTCCCTAAAAATCCACCACTCCTTCCAATTGTCCTTTGACATCCTCCCCGGGCAGATCTTTCTACTTGCATCATAATGCCTTACAACATTAGACTTGCTGATTTTATAAAACCTGCACAAAAATCTAATTAAAACAAGAGCATTAGCCTTGGTCTTCTCCCAATCACCATCCTCATTAATACAAAGCTCAACTCCGATAGAATTATAATTCCAAATGCCGTACTTGCCCCTGCCGTCGCCACAATGCCAAGCAGACCTTGACACCTCAACAGTTTCAACAATTTCCTTATCATCAACAAAATAATGAGCCGAAGCCCCTCTATAGCCACCGTTAAAATACCTGAAATGCGCCTGTGCATCAGCACCCCTTGCAGGATTACCCGTATCATGAACCACGATAAACCTAGGCTCAGAAGCCCTTTTAGAAAAATTAAAGCCAATAGGCAGCTTATTAACTAACATAAAAACCCCCTTAAAATTTCAATAGCCCTCCTCTTAGTATTAACAACAGTCCACCTTTTAATGTCAAGAGCCTCGCCAATCCTATCAAGTCTCATATCAAGAAAATAATACATGACAATTACATCCCTTTGCCTTTTAGTCAAAAGACCAAGAGCCCTTTTCAAATCATCAGAGTCCATTCTTGACAAAACCTCCTCCTCAACATTAGCAGTATCCCTTAAAAAATTAGCAAAATCCTCCTTTCCGTCAATATCCTCAAAATACTCTCCAACAATAAGATATTTAAAAGTATCAAGAAAATAAAACCTTAAATAATTCTTCACAAAATTTAAAAACCTTCCCTTAGAAGGATTATAAATTTCAAGACACTCCAGCACCAGCAAAACCCCGTCCTGAAATAAATCCTCATACTCCTGCCAAATAGGACAATAAGACTTAATAGAAGAAGCAATAAGAGGAGTCAAAGCATTAAGCAAATCAAGCCTGGCCTCATTGTCCCCATTAAGACACCTATCCAAAAGCGAATTAAAGTCCTTGTAGTCCATTTTAAAACCTCCTTTATATAAATTAAGAACTTATGTTCTTTTAAGATTATAATATAAGAGAGGAAATAAAACAAGTGTTCTTTTTTGGTGTGGGATCCTGTTATCTCGACCGAAGGATTATAAAGACCGTCACCTCGACTAAGGGAGCGGACTTTTTTAAGCCTGTCATTTCGACTAAGTGAGTGTAACGAACGCATGGAGAGATCTCTCTTTTTTTATTATATTTAATTGTTTTTATACGAGGGGGACTAAGGGAGTTGCGATTCTCCCTATCGTCCCCCTCGCGCTCCCCCTTCTTACCCCTTAAAACGCTTTTGGGTTGTTTGGATATAAAGGTTTTAAATGATTCATCATATTAATTGAGGATTTTGAAGTCTGTCATCTCGACTAAGGGAGCGGACTTTTTTAAGTCTGTCATCTCGACTAAGGGAAAGCATGGAGAGATCTCACAATAAAAAGAGAGATTTCTCCGTTTCGCTCATTTCATTCGCTCCAGTGGAAATGACTGGAAAGAGAGATCTTTCGACTCGCTGCGCTCGCTCAAGATGACTGGGGTATATAAAGCGCTCGGTCGAAATGACTGGGGGTGGGGTGGAGATTTCTCCGCTCACTTCGTTCGGTCGAAATGACTGGGGGTGTGGGGATGTTAAAAAAGGGCAAAAAAAGAAACCCGGGAGTTTCCTCTCGGGTTAATCTTTTATTTAACTTTAATAAACTAAGTTTATTTTAAGTTATTTAGCAATGTTACCTGTTATTTCTTTTTCTGCTGTTAAAGTAGCATCAGCTGCTGATGTTAAAGTAACTTTAGCTTTTACAGGCTTTTCAGGAGCGTAAACTGTAGCTCCATCTGTTAATGTAGCTGTTGCAGTTGCATTAGGATTAACTTTTGCATTTACTTTTCCTTCTACTGCTGTTTTTACATCTGCAGGATTTGTTAGAGTATTATCAAGATTTTCGATATCTGCGTCTGTTACCTTTGCAAGTTCTGTTTCAAGTTCTGTAGCATCTTTAACTTTCTTTTCAACAGCGTCCTTTACAGGCTTATAAGGTGTGCTGTCAAGTACTGCTTGATCTTCAAGACTTAATTCCTTTACTTTGTCAGCAATTGCTTTTAAATCTTTTTCAGCATCTTTGTAGTTAGCAAAAGTAACTCCGCTACCATCAGCATTGTACTTTGCAGCTAGTTGATCATACATAGCCTTAACTTGTGCTAAGGTTACATAGTCATATTTGTCATTAATCTTGTACCAAGTGTCTCCAACTAGTACTTCGATATCATACATTTCGTCTTTTACTTCAGCGATTCTGCTTGCCTTAACCTTGAATCTGAATTTTGTATTTGTATGACCATCTTGTAGCCATTTGATTAGTCTGTAAGCTTCAGTGTTGTCAAGAACGAAGTAAGATCTGTCTGAATAGTCTTTTCCATCATATAGGTTTCTGTCTACATCAACAATTACCTTGTGATATTGGTTGCCGTATTCAGTAACATCGTTAACTACTCTTACGCTACCTGCTACTTGGTTGCCATGGTTAAATTCAACAACGCCTTGTAGTGAACCTGCTGGAACTATTCCCTTTCCTTCAGGCATTACAGATACTACGTCAACATAGTTAAGTTCGTTAACTTTACCATCTTTAACTAGCTTATTGTCTTTTTCAGTGTGGAATTGAATTAGTGCACCCCTCTTGATTTGTCCTTCTAGGAATACATCAGTTTCGCTATCCATGTAAAGTACTGCAGTTGCGCCCCATTTGTCTCTTACGATAAGAGCTCTGTCTTGAATGTCAGTAATTTCAACAATTGGGTATTTGTCTGTTTTGCTGTGGTCAATTAGCATTTCTGCTTCAAAACCTAAAGCGTTGTTTAGGCTAAATGTTATAACATCAAGCTTAGCTGAGTCGTTTCTTGTATTGAAGTTGTATGGGAAGTAGTTTCTATAAGCTTCTACGTTCTTATCGATAACATTACCCTTAGTATCTTCTAAAGTAATACCGTAAACGTTATTAGTTTCGTTTTTAACTCTTAGTGTAACTGAACCGTTGTTATCTCTTTGAACTGCGTTAAATACTACAACCTTAGCTTCATTGTATCCTACAAGATTTGTGTGACCTGCTGTTTCATGAGCTTCTCTGTTGCCAAATCCGTCATATCCTACATATACATCAAAGAACCAGTTAGAAGCTGTTGTATTGCCAAGAATTCTAATTGCTTCGTCAGCATTTTTAACTTCTGTTAATTGGTTTCTATAAACGTCAGCTACATAGTATCTTGTTGCTGAAGTTAATTTTACTTCTTTAACAAGCTTAACATCTTTGCCTTGATATTGTTCATCTATATAGTTGTAGTTGTTTTTATATCTTTCTGTTCCTGTTTCATTGATAGGCTTTCTAGCGAAATATCCTTGATGGAAAGAAATAGTTTTTGCAGCGCCGTTCTTATAGTTTAGCTTAGCGCCAACACCATATCTGTAGTCAGAGGTTTTGCCTAATTCTTCTGATATTGAAGTTTCTACTGTTGCATCTGCAACGCCTCTCCAACGTTGGTTAGTATCAATTACATTATCTTCAATTGATGTGTGAGTCCATTTTGCAGTGTCTGTATGACCTAATGCAAGGTATCTTGGGTTACCAAGTTCAAGAATGTGAGTAACTTCGCCCTTATCGTTAGATAGAACTCTTACTAGAGAACCATAGTAGTATTCAGGGTTAGAAATTGCTCTTGCCTTAACTGCTGTTGATACGTGTGTCTTTGCATCTTTTACGTTTGCATTTACATCAAGTGTATTGTGTTGATTGTAAAGTACAAATACTGTGTTTTCAGTAATCTTATAAGTTTTAGCTTTTTCGCCTTGGTTTAGAGTAAGTTCGCTATTCTTTAATTGAGAAATGATTCCCATGTTTTCACCAACTGGTGTTCTGTGGAAATATTCCATGCTATAAAGTGCGTTGTAAACCATTGTAAATGCGTCTGCTCTGTTTGCAGGTGCACTTGAATCAGTTACAGTTACGTCATCTAGGATACCTAGTTGTGCTGCCCAAGTCATCCATTGAGATGCCCAATGAGCGTTAGCTTCATCGTACATATCCTTTGTTAAATCTTTCTTAACAAGAACAACTAACATTTTTGCAAGTTCTGCATATGTTACGTCGTTTTCAGGTTTGAAAGATCCATCAGGATAACCGTTTAGCATAGGTAGATTGTTTGCCTTTGAAGGCACTGTTGAACCTACTGAGATAACTCCGTTTGCCCAGTGCTTTGTATCAACGTCTGTGTACAATTGCATTGAACCTTGGATTTTGTCTGCAAGTTCTTTGTTACCGTTAGCATAAACTAATAGCTTAGTAATTTCGGATCTCTTGATATTCTTATCATATCCGTAGTCTCCATTGCCGTAGCCTTCAACAAATTTTTTGTCGATAATGTATTGGATTTTGTTTTCTTTTCCAACTACTTTTTCAACTTTTTCTGCTTTAGCTTCTTCGGCGAAGACAGTTGTGAATGTTCCCAGTACCATCACTAGTGCAAGTACAAGGGATAAAAGTTTTTTGTTCATCTTGTCTTACGACCTCCTTAAAATTTTTGTAGACCTACAAAAGTCTTAAACTTCTGTCGCTGTTTATTTAAACAGCTAGAGGTGACAAGTTAAACATTACCTCATTACTAAAATAATATTTAATTGTCATTGTTCCTCTTGTGTTATTATTATACACTAAAAGGGCCGGTTGTAAAATTACAGTTGTATTACAAAATGTAAGTTTAATGAAATATTGGAGAAATATTGGTGGGAGGCCTTGAAAAATCAAGGTTTCTTTCTTTGTTGCGGGGCTTGTTTAGCGGCGGATTTTGCTATTATTTATTTATTTGACATATAGGGGAGAGAGGCTGGAATTAAAAAGAGATTTCTCCGCTCGCTGACGCTCGGTCGAAATGACTGGGTGGGATGGGGTGCTTCGCTCGGTGGAAATGACTGGGGATTTTGAAGTCTATCATCTCGACTAAGGGAGCGGACTTTTTAAGTCTGTCATCTCGACTAAGTGAGCAATAGCGACTGCATGGAGAGATCTCTCTTTTTTATTATATATAATTGTTTTTTATACGAGGGGGACTAATGGAGTTGCGATTCTCAGCAGACATTTGTTACTGAAGCAAGCTTCAGACAAATGATTGCATGAGACCTACCTACGATTTTTTTCAAAAATCGGGTTAGGGCTACACTTAACGTCCCCCTCGCGCTCCCCCTTCTTACCCCTTAAAACGCTTTTAAGCTGTTTGGATATAAAGGTTTTAAATGATTCATAATATTAATTGGGGATTTTGAAGTCTGTCATCTCGACTAAGTGAACGGACTTTTTTAGTCTGTCATCTCGACTAAGTGAACGATAGCGAACGCATGGAGAAATCTCTCTTTTTTATTATATTTAATTGTTTTTATACGAGGGGGACTAAGGGAGTTGCGATTCTCAGCAGACATTTGTTACTGAAGCAAGCTTCAGACAAATGATTGCATGAGACCTACCTACGATTTTTTTCAAAAATCGGGTTAGGGCTACACTTAACGTCCCCCTCGCGCTCCCCCTTCTTACCCCTTAAAACGCTTTTAGGCTGTTTGGATATAAAGGTTTGGGAGGATTCGTCATATTAATTGCGGTATTATAAAGTCTGTCATCTCGCTAAGGGAGCGACAGCGAACGCATGGAGAGATCTCGGAATTGTAATAAGATTTCTCCGTTCCGCTCATTTCATTCGCTTCAGTCGAAATGACTGGGTGGTATGGGGTAGAGATTTCTCCGCTCGCTGCGCTCGGTCGAAATGACTAAAATAAAAAGGCTAGAGGGTTAATTCTCCTAGCCTTTTATTTTGCAAGTTTAAATTTTATTTATATTTTTATAATGTTTTTAATTAAAATTAATCGATTTTATTCTAAAACGTATACTTTTACGTTTCTTCTACCGAATTTTAAGGCTTGAGCATTTGTTGAGTAAAACAGGTCTATTCTGTTTCCTTTAATTGCTCCTCCTGTATCTTCGGCGGTAGCATAGCCGTAGGTTGGGAATCCGTCCATTGATTCTATATATAGTTTGCTTCCTAGGGGTATAACTCTAGGGTCTACGGCTACAGCTCCGACTCTTGCTTTTGTTCCCATAGCGGTTTTTGAACCTGCTGTAGGGTCATAGGCTGTTGCCTGCATTACTATAACTTTTTTTACTTTTTTGCCTTCCAGGTTTGCTACGTCGATTTCTTTTGTTCCTTTTTCAACTATTTCTTTAACCGGTTCAATGGTAATTTGTGAGTCTACAGGCTCTATGGATACCAATTCTCCGTTTACAAAAACATTTTCAAATGTATCTACTTTTTCTCCGACAACGCCTTTTTGTATTATTTTGCTTTCTCCGTTATACATATCGGCGTTTTCAACGATTTCGCTTTCGTAAGGGATTTCTGTCTTGGTTTGGTAGCTTTGTCTTTCTACTCTTTCTATTTTTATGGTATCTCTTTCTTTAACTTTTTCAAGTAAGCCGGGTGTTACTACATCGTCCTCGTCAAGTTCAATTTTAAGATCTTTAAGTATATCTTTTACGCTTTCGTTTATAGATTTACCGCTATATATTTGCTTTCCGTCTATAATTACGTAATATTTGTATTCTGCGACAATAATGTCCATATCCTCGGTAATTTTTTCTTCTTCTCCAGGGATTACAAGGTTATCGCTATGTAATTTTATGTTTTGTGTTTTTAAAAAGTCTCCTACCGTTTCTGAATATGTTGTAACTTCTTTTACCTTACCATCTATAATTAAATTAACATTTTTAGCAAGTGCTGTTGAGAAACCCATCATAATAGCTGATACTGCAACTATTATAATTGCCACAACAAGAAGTTTCTTTCTTTTAAATGTACTTGTTTTTAAACCCATTTTATAACCTCCTAAGCTGATGATTACAATTTTGTCACTAATGTAACTATTTTGTAACCATTTAACTACTTTGGTAGTATATCTATTAAAATGAGTCTTGTCAAATTTTTAGCTTAATTTCTTAATTTTTTCTTAAAACCGCTGATTTTAGCCTTTTGTTTAGGGTGGTCAGAGCTGTTTTTGCTTTTTATTAATTAAATGGTCAAAAATAAGGGCTAAAAATAGCCCTTTTCTGTTAATTGTTACAATTTTGTTACAATTGTACTCCCACTTTTTTTAGGAAATTGTAGGTCATTTTAGCGGTAAATCCCCAAATTATTAAACCTTTATAGTTATAAAAGAGGACTCTGTCCCTGTTCTTCCCGAATTTGTAATTTTTTCCGTTGGGGATGAGTTCATAGGGGAAGAGTTTGTTTCTCTTTGCCTGAAATTCTACTTCGTAGCTTTTAGGCGGGTCCTTTAAAAAAAATGAAAGGGGCACAGTAAATACCTGGTCCACTTCTGACCTGTTGGGATTTATTTCAGAGAGATCCTTATTTATTTTAGCGACTACTGAATAAATAACTCTGTTGTAGGGGTTTACTAAATAGTCTCCTTCTCCGTAAACTTCAATTTCACTTTTAGAAATTAAAAGCTCTTCACTTGTTTCTCTTAGGGCTGCGCTTATTGGGTCTTCGCCTTTTTCTATACCGCCACCGGGAAAGCAAATTTCTCCGGGTTGGGTTTTTAGTTTTTTTGACCTTATTTCATATAGAAGATGGAGTTCTCCTTCAACTTCTATTATGGGAATTAAAACGGAATATTTTCTAAAAATGTCTATAGGTTCTGGTATGGAGTTTTCTATTGTATTTCTAATTTTTTCCAGTTTCACTTCATAATCCTTTTTGCAAGCTTCTCTATCATTTTATCTTTACCGGACTCAATTTCTTCTTTATTTTTTATCTTCTCTAAAAGTGAGTCTATATCGTATATGTTAAGGTAGTCTATATTAAGCTCCTTTGCAAGCTTTTCCACTATTAAAACTAAGAGCTTTGCATAGGTGTAGTCTCCTTTTAGGTCGTGCTTGGATGCTATGTCGGGCAAAACCTCTTCAAAGAACCTTCTGTAGTTTGAGCTTATTTTATATTTGTTATGGTCAATATAGGAATCTAAAATATCAAAATAAATTTCTGAAAGTATTTTAGCGGCTTTTTCTTCTTCAAATGGTTTAATGTAGTATTTATTTCCCATAAGGCCTTTGATTTTTTTGTAGGTGTCAAAGTAGCCTATTCTAATAATTTCATCTGCCCTTATAGGGTCGAAATCCACAGATGAGGCATATTTTTTCGCCGGTTCTATTATAAGTGCATCCTTAGGCATGTAAATATTGTTTACCTTGCTTTTTTTGCATCTTATAATTACGGGAGTCTGCCCTAATTTTTCCACCATGTCATAGGGGATATTGTTGTAGAATCCCCCGTCTAAATAGTATTTTCCGTCAAGGGGTTCCATTTTAAATATAGGAAGATAGCAGCTGGCAACTAAATATTTTTTAAGTTCTCCCCTAGGTATATCTTCTATATAGAGTTCTTCTGCTTTTTTGTCTGTAACATTTACAGTAACAAGTCCGAATCTGATTTTGGATCTTCTGACCTTGTCTTCGTCTATATTTTCATCTACCAAATTTTTTAAAGGTTCTACAGGTAAGGTTATGTTGTTAATGGTGTCATTTATAACATTTTTTATAGAGTCTATAAGCTCATCTTTAAGGTCCTGATTTTTATCTTCGTCTTTTTTTGTTGTAACTTCCTTAGAGGAGTCTTTAAGGTAATCCTCCATAGTTACACTTCTCCACAGTTTAGCACACTTTTCCGGCTCGCCCATAGCTATCATAGCTGCATTAATTGCACCTATAGATGTGCCTACAACTGTTTCAAATTCAAATCCCAATTCTTTTAAAGCAAAATAGGAACCTATATGATAGGCTCCCCTTGCTCCGCCTCCTTCTAATACGAGGCCGTATTTTTTATTCAAGTTCACTTGTACAATGTGGGCATCTACTTGCTTCTATGTTAACTTCACTCTTACAATAAGGACAAATTTTTGTTGATGGTGCTTCTGCTTCTTCGGGTTTTTTTAATTTGTCTTTCATATTATTAAACTGTTTAATTACTATAAATATTACAAGTGCTATAACTAAAAAGTTTACAACATTATTTATAAATGCTCCTATTCCTATTGCTGCTCCTGCTTCCTTGGCTTGTTCGTAAGTGCTGTAGTCGGATCCGTCAAGGGCTATAAAAATATTGTTGAAATCAATATTTCCAAGTAACATTCCTATCATAGGCATAACAATGTCTTCTACAAGGGAGCTTACAATTTTACCGAAGGCACCACCTATAATAACACCTACCGCCATATCCACAACGTTGCCTCTGGAGATAAATTCTTTAAATTCGTCTATAAATTTCTTCATTCTTCCACCCCTTTGATTTGTTTAAGTCCTATTTTGTTTTTATTAATTAATTCAAGGGCATAATCATCAATTCTGTAAGCTTCCTGATATATTATATATTTAATACCTGCCTGTATCAATGCCTTGGTGCAATTTAAACAGGGGAAGTGAGTAACATAGCACTTGGCTCCTTTTACTGATATTCCCTCCTTGGCACAGTATAAAAGGGCGTTCATTTCAGCGTGTATAGTAGCTATACAATGTCCGTCCCTCATGGTATGTCCCACTTCATCACAGTGCTTGTTGCCGGTAATGGATCCGTTGTAGCCTGTAGATATTATTCTGTTGTCCTCATTTACCAAAACGCAACCTACAAATGCCCTGTCACAGGTGGACCTTGTCGCCACCATTTGAGTAATTTTCATAAAATATTCGTCCCAAGATTTTCTCATTATTCCGCTTCCTTTGCAAGTTTATCAACTATTTCATTATATTCTACACCGCTATGAGCCTTAACCTTTATAAATTCAACTTTAAGATTCGACCTTATAGAGTCATAAAAGTTTTTGTAATTAATTGTCCCTTCCTTGTTGGTCTTCCACTCTCCCTTTGCCCAGTGTTCAATACCTGAGTAGTCAAAGTGAAGGTAGAGCTTATTCTTCCCAAGCTCCAAGGCTCTTTTCATGGCATACTCGGCTCCTTTAATTTCTCCTGCAACATTACGCATTTCATTGTTGCCGGTAAAAAATCTCTGAGAATGCTCCTCATAGATACCTGAATTGTCAAAAAGAAGGGCTCCATAGGAAAAGGACTTATCCTTAATATTATAGGATCCGTCTACATAAGCTATAATTTCTCCTTCTTTAAGCTTGTCTTCAGAATGAATTTCAGCCTTCTTACTTTCGCCTTTTATAAAGTCTGAGGCCTCTTCATAGCTTTTAAATTTTTTATAAATGGCTCCGCTATATCCTATAACCTGTTTTTTTGCTTCATCCCAGCTTTGATATATGCCGGCCTGTTTTCCTTTTTTTACTGCATAATACACTTAATCACCTACTTTTGAATTTTACCCCATGGCTTAAAATTATACAAGAAAAATCCCTTATATCTCCTATTTGTGATATACTTTACTTATCTATGGAACAATGGAGGTTATAATGAATATAGAACAACTTAAACGTATGAAATCAGGCAAGGGTTTTATTGCCGCCCTTGACCAAAGTGGAGGTTCAACTCCCAAAGCTCTTAAGCTTTACGGTATAGATGAAGACGGTTATTCAAATGACAAAGAAATGTTTGACCTTGTCCATAAAATGAGAAGCAGAATTATTACATCACCTGCCTTTAACTCCGACAGAATTTTAGGAGCCATTCTTTTTAAGGTAACTATGAATTCTAAAATTGACGGTAAATACACTGCCGATTATTTATGGGATAAAAAGGGTGTGGTGCCTATTCTTAAAATAGACGAAGGTCTTGATACAGTTAAAGACGGCGTTCAGCTTATGAAGCCTATGAAGCACCTTGACGAGCTTCTTAAAGAGGCAAAGGAAAGAAACATCTTCGGCACTAAAATGAGATCTGTAATTAAGGAATTTAATGAGGAGGGTATTAAAAAAGTTGTAAGCCAACAATTTGAGCTTGCCAAAAAAATATCAGCCGCAGGTTTTGTTCCTATTATTGAGCCTGAGGTTGATATTCACGCTGAAAAGAAAGGTGAAATTGAGGAGTTTTTAAAGGAAGAAATCCTTAAGGAGCTTAAGGCTCTGGACAAGGATACTCTCGTTATCTTTAAAATGACTATACCTAATAAGCCCGACCTTTATCTTGACTTTTTAAGCTTTGATCAAACTGTAAGACTTGTTGCTCTTTCAGGAGGATACTCAAGAGAAAAGTCAAATAAACTTCTTGCAAAGAATCAAAATCTTATAGCTTCATTTTCAAGGGCTCTAACAGAGGGTCTTAATGTAAATCAAACAGATGAGGAATTTAACGACTTACTTGACAGTTCAATTGAATCAATTTATAAGGCATCAATAGAAAAATAAACTGAAAAATATAAACCCTTTAGACTTCCTAAAGGGCTTTATTTGTAATGAGGTGATTACTATTAAACAATCAGAAAAGCTTAAGGAATATAGAAGATATTTTCATAGATTTCCGGAGCCTGGTTACCTGGAAATGAAAACAACTATTGAGCTTATTAAAGAGCTTAAAGCTATGGGCTTTGAAAATATAAGTTATGGTAAAAAAATTCACTCTAAAAGAATAGGTCTACCAAGTGAAGATGAAATTAAAAGTCATGCTGAAAGCTTAGGTAAAATAGATGTAGACTTTGATGTTGAAGAAATTCTCCAGGGCTATACGGGATTAATTGTTGACTATGATACAGGTAGGAGCGGACCTAAAATAGGCTTTCGCTTTGAAATAGACGGCCTTAAAATCGAAGAAACAAAGGATGAAAACCACCTGCCTAACAAGCTTAAGTTCAGATCTGAAAATAACAAGTGCATGCACGCCTGTGGACATGATGCTCATATGGCAATAGGTCTTGGTCTTGCCGACTATGTTAAAAACAAAAAGGACCTTAAGGGTTCCTTCAGATTTATCTTTCAGCCGGCGGAAGAGGGAGTCCACGGAGCCAAATCCATGGTGGATGCAGGTGCTGTAGATGGCCTTGATTATGTATTCGGTGCTCATATAGGTATAAGGGTCCCAGGGGGTGTTATAGGAGTTGATACAGATGGATTTCTTGCCACTGAAAAATTTGACATAGACCTTAAAGGACGTGCAAGTCATGCCGGTATTCTTCCTGAGAGAGGAAGAAACGCCCTTTTAGGTGCTGCAAGTCTTACCCTTACTCTACACTCTCTTCCTCAACATTCAAAGGGCCTTGCCAGAGTAAATGTAGGTGTGCTTAGAGCGGGAAGTTCAAGGAATATAATAGCTGAGGATGCCCACCTGGAAGTTGAAATAAGAGGAGAATCCGACCTTATAGTTAAGGATCTTAAGGAGGGACTTTTTGCAGCAGTAGAGGGAACTGCCCTAGCTTACGGTTTGGAGAAAAAAATAGAAACTGTTGGTGGATCAATTGTATTTAGAAGCAAGTACAAGGACTTTGCCCCGGGCTTTAATAAGTACCTTGAGGATTCGGGTTTTAAAACTGTAATGAACCCTAGGCTTAATGCCTCTGAAGATATTTGCTATATGCTAAATGAGGTTGAAGCTAAGGGAGGCAAGGCTTTGCACTTTATAATAGGATCAGACCTTGCAGCTTCTCACCATAACGGTAGATTTGATATAAGCGAGGACTCCCTTGAACTTGGCTTTAATATGTTTACAAAATTAATTGATTATATATATCTTATAGAGGAAAAATAAAAATTTTATAGATATATTAGCTTAATATTAAACAAATCACCCAAATTTTAAAGTAAAAATTAAACTACTTTTTCTATAAAATTCCTACGACAAAACTATATAAGAAACTTTTAGGCTCAAAGTAAAAACTTTGGGCTTTTTATGTTTAAATTAAAAATTTCTAAAAATAATACTTGCATACAGTAAAGGTAAATCTTATAATGATTATTGTATTAATGAATTGGTACAATGATACAAGGGGGAGTGGTATGAAATTCGATAATAATAGACCTATATATATACAACTTCTTGAAGATTTTAAATTGAAAATTTCAAGTGGAGAATGGAAAAGCGGCGAAAAAATGGATACAGTAAGAAACTTGGCAAAAGTCTACGGCGTTAATCCAAACACAGTCCAAAGAGCCCTATCAGAACTGGAAAGAGAAGGACTTGCAGAGTCAAACAGAACAGCCGGAAGATTTATAACAGGTGACGAAAAATTAATTGAAAAAATTGCAAGAGAATCTTTTTACAAATACTGCGACGACTTAATCACCATAGCGGGAGAACTTAAGCTATCAAAGGAAAAATCCATTACACTTTTGGAAGAATATTGGAGGGAAAAATGAGCAAATTGGAAATAAAAAATTTAACCATGTCCTATGGTAAAAAAGTTTTAGATAACTTGAACTTAGACTTGGATAGAGGACAAATTGTTGGCCTTGTAGGACCCAACGGTTCGGGTAAATCAACCTTGCTTAGAATTTTAGCCGGTCTTGAAAAAACTTACAAGGGCAAAGTCCTAATTAACGGGAAAGAAATAAATTATAAGACTGCTGCAATTGTATCATATCAGGCTGATAAGTTTACCCTTAGCAACAAGCTTTCAATTAAAGGAGTTGTAAATACTTATAAAAAATTCTTTAAGGACTTTGACGAGAATAAATTTTATAAACTTTTAGAGGATTTTAACCTGCCTACTAAGGCTAAGGTAAAAGAATTAAGTAAGGGTGCGAGAGAAAAATTACAAATTGCTCTTAGTCTTTCAAGAAAAGCCGAGATTTTTTTATTAGATGAGCCGATTTCAGGAGTCGATCCTTCTGCAAGAAAGACGATTATTAAAATGATTTTAAATAACTTTGAAAAAGACTCTCTTATAATTGTATCAACTCACCTTATTAATCAAATTGAACCTTTGTTGGACAGAGTTGTGTTTTTATCTGAAGGAAAAATTTACTTAAACAAGACAGTTGATGAAATAAGAAGGGAAAATAATATGAGTTTAGAAGACTATTTTACGGAGGTATTTTAATGGGAAAATTACTTGGACACCAAATCAAAAATCACTTTAAAAACAATTGGTTTATTCCGCTTTTGCCTCTTATATTTTTTATGGTGGGTCTAGCTTTTAATTATATAAATATATCCTGGGCAGATACAAGTCTTAGCATTTCCGTTTTATCAATACCCTTTGGATATATGGCGGCTATTATTACTGTAATAGTTGGAGATTACAATATGTTTTTCGGGGAAGAAGGGCTCTTTTATGAGTCAATTTCTCTAAGTCCTGTTGCAAAAACTTTCTCAAGGCTTTTTTACTATTTAATTATGTTTTTTATTTATTCAATATTTATGGCGGCTCTATTTCTACTAATTATGCTTCCAAGCGGTCAGGCTATGGATTTCGCTTCCATACAAGGAGCAAATTGGACTAAACTTATGAGTGAGATAAATAAGGTAGGTACTTTAAATATTTCTATTCTTTGCTTTTGGTGCCTTGTACTCTTAATAAGATCAATTGCAAAAATAATCTTCTCCATAAGTGCAGGTGGAGGCAAAATTCTAAAAAGATTCGGTTTTGGGGCTACAGTAATTGTCTATATAGTTATATCTTTTGTTGAATCTGTAATTATTTCATTTATGAACAATTTAAATTTATTAAGCAATATAAAATTATATATGGCTAATGGAGATATCTTTATAAGGGGCACAGGTATAAGTTTTTTAATTTTTATTTTAATTGAAGCACCCTTGTTTATATACGGAGTATATTATCTTCACAAAAACAGAATATCCGTTAACTAATAAATAAAAAAAAAGCTCAATATTTATGAGCTCTTTTTCAATTATATAGTCATTAAAAAAAGCTCTCAAGTTCGAGAGCTTTTTCTTTATATTTTATATTTTTTACATCATGCCGCCCATGCCGCCCATGGCTCCTGCCATTGCTGCCGGGTCCGGTCCTTTCTTAGGAATATTTGCAACTGCAGCTTCTGTTGTAAGGATCATTGATGCTACTGATGCAGCATTTTGTAAAGCTGATCTTGTTACCTTGGTAGGATCTACAATTCCTGATTCAACCATGTTAATGTATTCTTCTGTAATTGCGTTAAATCCTACGCCCTTATCAAGACCTTTAACCTTTTCAACTACAACTGATCCGTCAAGTCCTGCATTAATTGCAATTTGTCTTAGTGGAGCTTCAAGGGATTTAAGAATAATGTTAACTCCTGTTTTTTCGTCCCCTTCACTTTCTTCAGAAAGCTTTGCAACTGCTTCGATACAGTCTACAAGAACTGTTCCGCCTCCGGGAACTATTCCTTCTTCTACTGCTGCCCTTGTAGCTGAAAGAGCATCTTCTATTCTTAATTTTCTTTCTTTAAGCTCAACTTCAGTTGCTGCACCTACTTGAATTACTGCAACTCCGCCTGCAAGTTTTGCAAGTCTTTCTTGAAGTTTTTCTTTATCAAATTCTGATTCAGTGTTTTCAAATTGGTTCTTTAATTGACTTACTCTGTTTTGAAGTTCTGACTTGTCTCCTGCGCCGTCAACTATTACAGTAAGGTCTTTTTCAACTTTTACCTTAGCAGCCTTACCTAAAACATCTATTTGTGCATCCTTAAGTTCTTCTCCAAGATCACTTGATACTACCTTACCTCCTGTAAGAATAGCTATATCTTGAAGCATTTCCTTTCTTCTGTCGCCATAGCCAGGAGCCTTTACAGCAACTACATTTATAGTTCCTCTAAGTTTGTTAAGAACAAGAGTTGCAAGTGCTTCTCCCTCTACATCTTCAGCAACAATAAGTAGAGGCTTTGATTCTTTAAGAACTTGTTCAAGTAAAGGTAGAAGATCTTGAATGTTTGTAATTTTTCTATCTGTTAAAAGAATGTAAGGACTTTCAAGCTCTGCAACCATTTTATCTGAATCTGTTACCATATAAGGTGATAGATATCCTCTGTCAAATTGCATACCTTCAACCACTTCAAGGCTTGTACCCATGGATTTTGATTCTTCAACTGTAATTACACCGTCTTTGCCGACTTTTTCCATAGCTTCTGAAATCAGGTGACCTATGTTTTCATCTCCTGCTGAAACTGATGCTACTTGAGCAATTGATCCTTTAGTTTCTACAGGTTTTGAGAACTTTTTAATTTCTTCTACTGTCTTTTCTACAGCCTTGTTAACTCCCTTTTGAAGGATCATAGGATTAGCTCCTGCTGCTAAGTTCTTAGCTCCTTCAAGAACTATTGATTGAGCAAGTAATGTAGCTGTTGTAGTACCGTCTCCTGCAACATCATTGGTTTTAGTAGCTACTTCTTTTAAAAGCTGTGCTCCCATGTTTTCAAATTTATCTTCACAGTCAATTTCTCTTGCTATGGTAACACCGTCATTGGTAATTAAGGGTGCTCCGAATTCTTTGTCAAGAACTACGTTTCTTCCCTTAGGTCCAAGGGTTACCTTAACTGTATTTGCAAGTTTATTTATTCCTTCAATTAAGCCTTTTCTGGCTTCTTCTGAAAATTTAATCTCTTTTGCCATATTATTACTCCTTATCTTTCAACTACTGCAAGAATATCAGCGAACTTTATAATAGTGTATTTTTCCTTATCAATTTCTACTTCTGTTCCGGCATATTTTGAAAATATTATTTGATCTGAAACTTTAACTTCATCTTTCTTCTTTTCGTCTTCTAGTATGCCTCTTCCTAGTGCAACTACCTCTGCAATATTTGATTCTTCCTTAGCAGAGCTTGGAAGTACTATTCCTGATTTTGTAGTTTCTTCCACTTCAACTTTTTTAATTACAAGTTTATCCTCCAAAGGTTTTAAATTCATACTGGCCCTCCTATTTAAAAAATATTATTTACAAGTTTTAGCACTCATCATCTTTAAGTGCTAATAATTATATTAATACATCTTTTAAGATAATTCAAGTCTTTTTTTACCATTTTTTACCTTTATCCAAATATTATTTCTATAAGCTTGCGAATAAGGCTTTCATAAACTATAGGAACTAAAATTGCAGGAAGCATATTTGCAGTATTGAGTTTTTTAATTTTAAGCATATTAAAGCCTATAGCCATAATAAGGATTCCCCCTACTCCGGACAAATCAGCTATAAGACCGGGGGTAAAAATATCTTTTAAAAAGCTTGAAAAAATTACTATAAGACCTTGATATATAAATACAACAAGGGAAGAAAAACCCACTCCAAATCCCAAGGACGATGCTAAAACTATTGATGTTACTCCGTCAAGAATAGACTTTGTTATAAGAATTGAGTTGTCCTTTAGTATACCTGCTGATATTGAACCTAAAATAGCCATGGAGCCGACGCTAAATATTAAAGATGCCGTTACAAATCCTTCTATAAAATTTCCTTGTGAGGTCTTTGACCTTTTGCTTACAAGACCAAGAACCTTATCTCCAAGTCCATTAAGCTTCTCCTCTATATTAATAAGATTGCCCAGGGCAACTCCTATTACTAAGGATATTACAATAAGAAGGGTATTTTCTCCCTTAAGGGCGGAAGAAATGCCTATATAAATTACGGCGATTCCTAAAATATCTAAAATTTCCTCTTCAAGCTTCTTGCTAAACCTATTGCCTATAAGGTTTCCCGCAAAGGTCCCTACAATTATGGCAAGAGCATTTATAATTACAGCTTTCATAAGTCTTTACCTAATTTGTGATCTCTGCCGTAATAAAATAGATACTGCTGAGCAAAGCCCGCTTCTTCTTTAAAGATTCTTCTGCCTTCATCTGCAATTTTATTTCTGGGAGTGTCTTTCTTTAAATACAATTCTTCCATTACTCTTTTTATCCACACATCTACAGGAAAGGATTCGGATCTTTTAAAGGCGAAAAGCAAAACGCAATCGGCAACCTTAGGTCCAACTCCTGGGATTTTAATAAGCTCCCTTCTTGCTTCTTCCAAGGGTTTTTTATAAAGGGAGTCAAGGTCTATTTCCTTGTCCCTTATCATTTGAGCCGCCTCTACAATTCTCTTATCTCTAAAGCCTACTCTGGCGTATTTTCTAAGGTCTTCAGCCTTTGCCAGAGATAATTCCTGGGCTGATGGAAAGGCGCAATAGGATCTTCCCATATAGCTTCCTATTTCGCTGCCGTACATTCTTGAAATTATATCTACACTGTTCATAATCCTTGCAATTCCGTTATTGGCACTAATTATAAAGGTAATAATGGTTTCAAAAGGTTCCTGATTTAAAATTCTTATACCTCTGCCATAGTCCATAGCTTCTTTTAAAATAGGATCAAAGCTTAATTTTTCTCTTAACTCCTTATAATCTCTAAGGACATCAAAATAATCTATCCATATTTTATAAAAATCCTTTATATTTGAATTTTTTATAGTTACGTTCTTGTCCTTATCAGAGATGTTTATTATTTTTCCATAGGCTACATTAGTGTAGGATCCGTCCTCTTCCTTGTGCCACCTAAAGGCCTGACCGCAGTTAAATATATCTTCAACTCTAAAAAAATCTATATCTTCAATTACTAAATTTCCATCTATTTCCTTTAAATCCATACCTTCTCCTATTAAAACAGAGGTACCTAAGTACCCCTTAATTTCCTTCTTCTCTTTGTTTTAAATAATAAGACAATTTAAGCAAAGAATCATTAAACTTAACATTTTCAATTACTATGTCACTATCAGGCAAAACTATATCCACCGGTGCAAAGTTCCATATACCTTTAATATCTGTATCTGTAATTATATCAATAATATCGTGAACAGATTCTTTAGGTGTTGTAATTACAACTACATCTATTTTATGAACCTTTATGTAGTCCTTAATATCCTTTAAGTCTAAAATAGGAACCCCATCAACATTGGACCCTATTCGATCTTCAGATATATCAAAAAGAGCCTCAATGGTAAAACCGCTTTTCCTAAATCCCTTATATCTTGAAATGGCTGAGCCAAGTCTACCTGCTCCAATTAATACAGCTCTATGTTTATAGTTCATACCCAGTATTATGGAAAGTTCATCTCTAAGCTCAATACAGTTATATCCGTACCCTTGTTGACCAAAGCCGCCGAAATTATGCAAATCCTGTCTTATTTGTGAAGCTGTAAATCCTGTTAATTTTCCAAGCTCAGATGATGACATTCTGACTATACCTTTGTTTATCGCATCATTTAAAAATCTGTGATATATAGGCAGTCTTCTAATTACAGCTTCTGAAATTTTAGCTTTTTTATTCACATGAACCTCCTTTTAACAATTGTTTTGCCAATATTATAACAAGCTTTTTTTAATTTGTAAAATTTGTTACAATTAGCTTGAGGTGTAGAATGTTAGTTAGTATACAGGGTTTATCAAAAGCCTACATAAGTGAAAAAATTTTAGAAAATGTAAATTTAATAGTGGAGGACTATGACAAGATAGGTCTTATAGGCAACAACGGCAGCGGAAAAACCACTCTTTTTAATATATTGAATAATGAAATATCAAAAGATGAAGGAGATATTTATATTAAAAAGGATATTAAAATAGGTTATCTTCATCAACAGCTTAATATTCATGCCGACAATTCCATTTATGAGGAATGCGAAAAAATTTTTAAAGATCTTATTTTCATGGAGACTGACCTTAGAGATCTTGAGATAAAAATTTCAGATCCGGAAAACCTTAATCTTGAAAACGACATGGCAAGGTACGGCAAGCTTCAGGAGAAATTTACCGAGCTTGAGGGCTACTCCTACCCTTCCAAAATAAGGGGAGCCTTAATAGGCTTGGGCTTTAGTCAGGAGGATTTCGACATGACTGTAAATCAGCTTTCCGGAGGACAGAAATCAAGGCTTGCTTTGGCAAAGCTCCTCTTATCTCAACCTGATCTTATGCTTCTTGACGAACCTACCAACCACCTTGATATAGATGCAATAAGCTGGCTGGAAAAGTTTTTAAAAGACTTTAAAGGGGCAGCTATTATTATTTCCCATGACAGGTATTTTTTAGACAATGTGGTAAATAAAATATCACTTTTAGAAAACAAAACCCTTACACATTTTAGGGGCAACTACTCAGTCTATTTAAAAGAAAGAAAAAAACAAATAGAGGTCCTTAAAAAACAATATATGGATCAGGAAAAGGAAATTAAAAGGCAACAGGAAATTATTAAAAGATACCTTAATATGGGTAGGGACAGATTTGTAAGAGCCGGCAAGTCCAGGCAAAAGCTCCTTGCCAAAATGAAAGAGGTAAAAGCTCCTGAAGAGTCTAAGAAATATAAGTTAAAATTCGTCCCTCACTTTGATTCCGGTCAGGATGTCCTTGAGGTAAAAGACCTGGCTAAATCCTATGGAGATAGAAAGGTTTTTGAAAATATTTCCTTTAATGTTTACAAAAGAGATAAGGTGGGAATAATCGGACCTAACGGTATAGGAAAGTCCACTCTCTTTAAAATTTTAAACAACAAAATAAAAGAGGATGAGGGAGAATTTAAATTCGGCAGCAAGGTTATAATTTCATACTTTGACCAGGAAATGGAAAACCTCAACTCGGACAAAACCGTTATAGATGAAATTTGGGACGAGTATCCCAAGCTTAACCACTATGAAATAAGGTCTTACCTGGCATCATTCTTGTTTATAGGAGATGATATATTTAAAAGTATAGAAGAGCTTTCCGGTGGAGAAAAGGCTAGACTATGCTTGCTTAAAATTATCCTTAAGGGTGCCAATCTCCTTCTTCTTGACGAACCTACCAATCACCTTGATATAGATTCAAAATCCGTCTTGGAGGATGCGCTTAACTCCTATGAAGGCACCATTATATCAATTAGTCACGACAGATACTTTTTAAACTCCACCTGTAATAAGATTATCCTTATGAAGGCTAATGGAGTGGAAGAATACTTAGGCAACTATGACTACTATTTGGAAAAAACAAAGGTTAACGATGAGGCTGAAGAAGAGGAAACGAGTAAAACACAAATTGATAACCTTAAAAGGCTGGACAGGGAAAAGAGAAGATTAAAAAAAGAAAGACTTGCAGAAATTAAGGATACTGAGGAGCAAATTGAAAGCCTTGAAGCAAAAATAAGCTTTATAGAAAAGGAACTGGCGGACAATGCCACCTACGATGATATAGATTATGTACATGAAATATCAAAAAATATGCAAGACTACCAGGAAGAATTAAATAAACTTTATAAAATATGGTTCACAATAAATGATTAAAGGAGCAGCGAAAAAACTGCTCTTTTTTTAATCCACAGACTTATCAACAACATCAACAGGCTTGTTTTACCCATTGTAAATAAAAGTTGATTTTTGTCCTTAAACTAAATCCCTTAAAATAGCCATTTGTCTAATAAATTCAAAGACCTATTATAAAATCTTTGTAAAGTCGATAAAATACTTTATCACCAAAGTTATTAACATTATCCACATAAATGCGAACAAAGATTTATTAATATTCTGTTAATAAATTTATTCTTCTAAATAATTTCTGGAACTTACAACTAAAACAATAGTGGAAAGACAAATTAAAAAAATTGCAAAAACTTGCACATATCCTATAGACTCATTAAGGATAAAGACTCCTATAAGACTGCTGACTACAGGCTCTATAGCACTTACAATAGAGGTATATTTAGCCCCTATAAGGAATATGGCATTTTGATAAAGGTAGGTTGCTCCAAGAGTTATTGTACAGGAATAAGTAAAGGCAATTAAAAAATCCATAGGGCTTAAACTTAATAAAACAGGTTTTCCTCTTACCAGGGAAAAGGCGAAAATAATTATTGAGGAAAAGGCATTTATGTAAAAAAGCTTTACTATAGGAGGCATTTTCATAAAAACCTGATCCTGCAAAATAATTGCATAAAAGGCAAAGGTACAGGCTGAGCCTATGGAGAAAAAAATTCCTAAGGGATGAAAGTTTGCATTTCCCATAGTAAGCATAGGAATGGACA
The DNA here is from genome assembly GCF_901447155.2 of Peptoniphilus catoniae. Classification (GTDB taxonomy): domain Bacteria; phylum Bacillota; class Clostridia; order Tissierellales; family Peptoniphilaceae; genus Peptoniphilus_E; species Peptoniphilus_E catoniae. The sequence continues at coordinate 21,401 of NZ_LR588418.1, read as the reverse complement.
CACTTACTCCCAAAACACAGGCAAGTTCTATAAATCTCGGCTTTTTCTTATAAATAAGACTTACTGCTACAAAAATAATAATGGGATAGCTGAAGTGCAGAGCCGTTGCTGTGCCGGAATCCATATAGTTATAGGAATTGTAAAGCCATATACTGGTAACTAAAAGTCCAAGGGAGGCAAGTAAAAGGAATTTAACCTCTAATTTGTTAAGCTTAAGGCTTTCCTTATAAATAAATTTATTTAAGATAAACATAATAATAAGAGACAGGCTCATTCTATAAAAAGCTGCATCTACAGCATCGGCTCCAAAAGAATAAACTATTTTTGTAAATATGGGCATGGCACCGAAAATTGCGGCGCTTAATATAGCTTGAAGAAAACCCTTAGTTTTTATAACAATCCTCTCCCTTAATTTATAAAACTATAACAATTTCATTTATAATAATAGTCAATTAAAAAGTATTTTACAATAAGGATTTATTTTCCTATAAATCTGCTTAATTATAAAAGAAAAACCCTAACCCTCATTAGAGAGTTAAGGTTTTTTTCACTGTATTATATTTTATTTTACAACCTTTATTGCAGTAGGACCGTCAGCTCCACCTATAATTCCAACTGCAGTTGCAGCAGCCTTTTTATCTTCTTTAGCAGGTTCTTCCTTAGTTTCTTCTTCAGGTGCTCCTTCTAAAGCTTTTTCAAGTTCTTCATCTGAAATATTATATATGTCTATCATATAAATTTTTCCAAGGCTGTCATCAAATTTAACCTTATATCCGAAGTTTTCAGATACAAATCTTAAAGGAACCATAGTTCTGTCGCCGATTATTTGTGCAGGGACATCAAGTTCAACGTCTTTATCTGCAACCTTTGCAGTTTTGTTATCAATAACAAGACTTATAGTTTTATCTCCATGCTTTGCAGTTACAGTTCTTGTTGCTTCATCCCAGTTAATATCAGTTGCACCCATTTTTTCAAGTAGGGCTCTAAATGGTACTAGGGTTCTTCCTTCAACAATTACAGGTTGTTGGTCTTCAAATTCAACAAGCTCACCATTATATCTTACAAGAATAAGAGTGTCATTATATCCGGGATTTACAAGTTCCAAATACTCACTCATTGTAAGCTTTTTAACATCCTTGGGCATTTCAACCTTAGCCTTTGAATTTTTGCTGGTAACTGAAGTCATTTCAATGTTAATTTTATCAGGTTCAGTTGACTTTCCTTCTTCAGCTACACTAAATGCAGTGGTTACAAGATTAAGCTTAACATCTTGGCTTACCTTTCCTTCATCAAAGGTAGATTTAAAGCTGATTTTAGAACCCTTAAAGGCATCTTTAAATTCTGAAGTGCCTTCCTTTAGCTCTTTAAGGTCAATTTCCTTAATTGCCTTGTCAAGTTGTTCTGAAGTTACGGGAACCTCAGCCTTATTAAGAATTGAAGCTAAAACATCCTTTGTTGCTCCCCAATTTTTAACAACATTAGCAAGAATATTTACAAATTCGTCTGTTAAGTCTTCAAAGCTTGCTTCATAAGTAAAGGTATTTCCTTCAACCTTCATGTCGTTTTTGCTTTCATAGCCCTTAAGAGCAGTGTCCATAAGCTTCATAAGGTCTGATGTGTATTCAGCTGACTCTAAATAAGCTAAAGTTTTTTGTGAAAGTCCCATTCCCATAGGATCTGAGTCTCCACCAATTGATATATAGTTTTCTTTAATATTATTTAAAGCTTCACTACCGCCTGAAACAATGCTGAAGTAGTCCTTGCCCATAATAATATCTCCGGTTTCACCATCCATAAACATGTCAAGCTTAAGGTTTTCAGGTATATCTAGAGGAGCTTCCTCTCCCTTACCTTTAGCTAATTCCATAAGAGCCTTAAAGTCATAGTTAATAGTTACATGAACCTTTTTGCCCTCTTGTGTACCTTCAAAGCTTGCAGGTATATTAAATTTAAGTGTTTCCTTAGTTTCAGGATCCTTAACTTCAAAGTTTATGGACATTTTGCCCTTAGATTCTGCACCTTCCCAGGAATTTACTTCTTGTGCCTTGGTTAGATATGCCTTGGTGTTTGGTCCACAGGCTACAAGGGAAAATACCATGGCAAAGGCCAATAGTAGTGATAATACTTTCTTCTTCATAAATACCTCCTAAAATTTTAAAATTTCAATCATATTAATCATATCAAAAAATATTAACAGTTGATTGGATTGAAACAACATATACATTATATATTAGAATAACTTAGCCTTTCAACTATTTTAAGTATTACATAAAAATGTAAAAAATTTCTAAATTATTTCTAAAATCATCTACAAAATTTTTTACAAGGTTATTTATAGTAGTTGTCATAAGGCTCAAGATGTCCCCTAAGCTCCTTTAAGGTTTTTAAAAAGGAGTTGGCGTAATCCTTGGTGTAAATTGAAAGAATATCCCCATTATCCTTAAAAACATCTATATTATATACAAGCTCGTTGGCAGCATAGGATAAGTTTTCAAGATCTCTGTAGATATAAATATAGTAACTGAAGTCTGTAGACAGATTATTTTCTTTTAAAAGACTCTCTCTACTGAAATCTTTTTTAACCTGTAGAAGCTTGTCCCTGTAGGTTTTATAAGAGGTAAGATCCATTTTAGGCTTAAAGGCTTTTATAAATCCTGTGCTTTCAGACTCAAGCCCCTCCACATGGGAGTCTATTAATGCCCTTAAGTCCCTGTATTCTTTTTCATGAAGAGCCTTAAAGTCCGACTCGCTTTCCGCCTTATAGGGTTTTTCCAGGTCAACTACTATTAATTTGTTTATATAATCATAGCTTAGAGAAAAGTCCATGGCTTCAGCAAAATCCTTTAACCTTACATAATTTCTTCCGTCAATATTGTAGCCCTTAAGGACAAAATCCTTGGAATTTATATTAAGCTTAATGTCTTTTTTTACAACTTGTGGGTCCTTATTTAAAGGATCATTAATAAATCTGTCCTCCATGGAATAGGAAATATCCTCGCCGGGTTTTTCTACTGTAATTACATCCTTGTCCTTATTATATTTTACAGACATATACTTAAAGCTGCTGGAAGAAAAACTGAATTGCAAGGCCCTTATAGAAAAATAATTTTCCCCGTCAATGTTATAGCTTTTAGCTGTAGGATCTATAGTTGTGGGAAATATAGGCTTAATTATAAGACCTTGACTACTTACATTTACACTTTCAGCAAGAGCCGCCCCGCTAAAAATTAAAAGAAGGGCAAGGGATAAAAATAAAACTTTTATTTTTTTCATAAATCCTCCTAAATTTTATAGTCTTTAATTTTACATATGTAACTGATATTTACGTTTATACCCTATTAGGGCATAAATATATCCCGAAACTTTATAGGTTTTGTAGCAAGGCTTCGGGACATTTTAATATTAATCTTTAATTTCCGTTCCTGATCCGGCCGGATTATTGGTGTTTAATATTTTTATTGTAATATTTTTTTCTCTTACAGGTTCAATGGCTTCCTTTTGATAGACTCCCGCTCCTCCATCTACTATTTTTGAAAGCTCGCTGTAGCTTAGGGAGGAATATTTTTTTACATTTTTATCAAGGTTTGGATCTGCAGTCATAATTCCATCTACATCAGTCCAGTTTTCATAAACCTCAACATCTAAGGCTCCCGCTATAATTGATCCTGTATAGTCTGAGCCTCCTCTGTCAAAAAGGACTACATTGCCCTTTTCATCTCCCGCATAAAATCCCGGCACTACAACCTTTTCCCCTTGGCCTATATTTTTTCTGATTTTTTCGTAACTGGTTTTTAAATCTACCTGACCCTTTGAGTCAAGCACAATAAGGTCTTTGGCATCAAGGAATTTATAGTTAAGGTATATAGACATTAGCTTGGCATTAAGATACTCTCCCCTGCTGACTATATAATCCTTGGAATTTGAATTTTCAATATTATTAAAAACCTTATTGATTTCCATAAGTGCATCTTCTTTAAGGTCCAGATTAAGAGCTATTTCTTCAAATCTTTCCCTGGCCTCTTTTGTCGTTTCCTTAAGTCTATGATCAGTATCTTCTATTTCAAGTCTTATTCTTTCTAAAACAGCCTTTAATCTTTCAAGATCGGACTTACTATTATATAGGTCAAGAAGCTTGTCAGTAACCTTTGTGTCTCTAAGGTGCCTTTTTCCGGGAGCGGACACAACTATAACATCTCTACTCTTGTCTTCTTTTATTATGTTCTTTACCTTGGAGAACTGATGGGAGTCTGAAAGTGATGACCCACCGAACTTTGACACTTGTTTTCTCTTAATTTTTTCTATTTTGTAGGGTGTTTCTTGGTAGACACAGTAGTTAATCCAGTTGGAGAAAAATAGGTTTCCTACAGCTCTCCATCTTACAAGAATTTTATTTTTGGAATCATCATTTAGGTAATAATTTTTAGGCAAGGAAATTTTTGTATTCTTTTCCAAATCTCTAATGTATTCATTGTGAAGGGTATCCTTGTCGTACTCCCAATGGCCGAAGGAAAAGACAAATCTGTTGTCCTTAGTGGTAACTATTCCAACTCCCGTATCTTCTCTTGAGGATATAATTTTAAGATCCTTGTGCTTGGCAACTTCTTCTTCCTTTACATAGGTGTATCTTGATTGCGGTACTGAAAATACATCATCAAAGCCCTTAACCAGCTTATCATCCTCAAGCTTTTCAAAGTCGAATACTCCAAAGATTTTATCCTCCACAGTTTCGTTTTCAATTCCGTAGTAGTGATAGAGGGCAGCCTGTGCCGACCAGCATATAAACATAGTTGAATAGACATTTTCCTTGGCAAAATTAAAGATTTTTTTAAGCTCCGGCCAATATTTAATTTTTTCATACTCCAGTCTTTCTACAGGTGCTCCTGTTACTATCATGGCATCATATTTTGAATCTTTTATTTCGTCATAGGTCTTATAAAACTTTTCCAAATGATGTTCACTGGTGTTTTTAGGATTGTGACTTTTCATTCTTACCAGGTCTATATTAATTTGAAGGGCCGTATTTGAAAGAACTCTTATAAGCTGCAGTTCAGTTTCTTCTTTTTTAGGCATAAGATTAACTATAGCTATTTTAAGAGGTCTAATGTCTTGGGTGTCAGCCCTTGACTCATCCATAGTAAATATTTTTTCTTTTTTTAATATATCCTGGCTAATAAGATCTTTAGGTATTATTAAAGGCACTTAACTCACTCCTTAAATATTTTTAAATGCTTGGTCTATATCATTTATTATGTCTTCTACATTTTCTATTCCTACTGAAAGTCTTACCATGTTAGGCTTTATTCCCGCCTTTAAAAGGTCCTCTTCAGATAGCTGTCTGTGGGTCATGCTGGCAGGATGAAGGGCATGGGATCTAACATCGGCTACATGGACTACAAGGCTTATAAGCTTAAGGGAATCTATCCACTTCTTGGTCTTCTCTATTCCTCCCTTAACTCCAAAAGCTATTACTCCACTTGCTCCATTTTTTAAATACTTGTCGGCAAGATCCTTGTCTTCACTTGATTTTAAACCGGGGTACCTTATCCATTCCACTTTATCGTGACCTTCAAGGTACTGGGCTATGGCTAGGGCATTTTTACTGTGTCTTTCCATTCTAAGGGCCAGGGTTTCTATTCCAAGATTAGTCAAAAATCCGTTAAAGGGGCTCATAATAGGTCCGAAATCTCTCATAAAAACCGCCCTTGCTCTAGTTGTATAGGATAGATTTCCGAAGCTCTTTGTATAGCTTAAACCATGATAGTTGGGATCAGGCTCGGTTAAGCAATCAAATCTTCCTCCTGTCCAGTCAAACTTTCCACTATCTACTATTATTCCTCCTACTGATGTTGCATGACCGTCAAGGTACTTAGTTGATGAATGAGTTACTATATCTGCACCGAAGTCTATAGGTCTGCATAAAACAGGACTTGCCAGGGTGTTGTCCACTATTAGTGGAAGTCCGTATTCATGAGCCACATTTGCAACCTTTTCTATATCCAAAACTCCTACTGCAGGATTTCCTATAGTTTCTGCAAAAATAAGTTTAGTATTGTCCCTTACTGCTGCCCTTATTTCGTCTATATCGTTAAGATTTACAAAGCTGGTGGAAATTCCGAACCTTCCTATAGTTGAACCTAAAAGAGTGTGGGTTCCTCCATAAAGGTTATTCATTGATATTATGTGATCCCCATTAGAACAAATAGTCAGTATAGATAAAAGTGTTGCCGCCTGACCTGATGATGTTGCTACTGCCGCAATTCCCCCTTCAAGTTGTGCGACTTTTTCTTCCAGGTATCCCAAGGTGGGATTGGCAAGTCTGGTATAAAAATATCCAGACTCCTTTAAATCAAAAAGGTTTCCTACAGTATCGGCATTGTCATACTTATAGGTTGTTGACTGAACTATAGGTGCTATTCTCGGCTCTCCGTTTTTCGGTTGATATCCTCCTTGAACGCATATTGAATCCAACTTTAAATTTCTTATATCTTTCTCTTGCATTTTTTACCTCCTAAACAATAAAAAAAGCTTTCATCCCTAAAGGACGAAAGCTGAACTTACGTGTTACCACCTTAATTTATTATCGTCTTGCAACGATAACCTCTTCAAGTACTATCATACTCTATTGCTATAACGGGCAAACCCGAAAGTGCCTAATTATTCAGCACTCCCTAAAAAAAGACCATGTTCTCCGATTTCAAATCCGCTTCTTTTCACCAACTGAAGCTCTCTAAAGTCATCTACATCAGATACTCTTCTTTTTATCTAGTTTCTTATTGGGTTCAATAATACTATCTAATTGTATTTTTGTCAAACACTTTTTCAATTATTTTTTATAATTTTATAGAAAATATTTATACAGTCCTCTGTTATATCGTCAGGATAATTATAGTTCTTAGAGTGTAAAGGTGGTTGGTCCTCTCCTGAACCTACTCCGAAAAAACATCCCTTAACCTTTTTAAGATACCAACCGAAGTCTTCAGAGGTTCTGTAGGGCTCTTGTCCAAATATATATTTAATTCCTTCCTTTTTAAAAATATCTTCTAAAAGACCAACCTCCTCCTTGCTATTTGATGTATCAGGAAATACATCTTCATAGCTTAGCTTAAAGTCTATTTTATATTTTTTTGCCTTTTCTTCTAAAATCCTTTTTACAAGATCAGAGAGCTTTTCTAAGTCTTCATCCCTTGCAGCCCTTAGTGTAAGCTGGAGGTTGCCATATCCCGGGGACACTCCGTAGCTGTTTCTTGTACCTAGGTCCATACTTATAAGACTTACTAAAACCATATCGGAAAATTCAACTCCCTTATAGCTGTAGGGGGCGTAGCCTCTAAAAATTGACAGGTCTTTTAAATCAAGGGCAAGCTCCGCCATTAAGTAGCCGGGGTTTAAACCCAGCTCAGGCGTTGAGGCATGACTTTGTTTGCCTATAAGGTCTATATTCATTCCCTTAGATGCGCAAAAAAACACTCCTTCTTTTAAAAGGGCAAGGCCTTTTTCTACTGCCGGTAGATTGTGAAGACCGTAAATTTTGCTAACATTTAAGTTTTTTAATTCAGGTGCTATATTTATTGCTCCCTTTCCATCCTCCTCAGAATTTTGGAAAAGCAAAAGAATATTTTTACCGAGATTTTCATTATCTATTTTTAAAGCTAATCCACAAAGGATGGACATATGGCCGTCGTGACCGCAGCCGTGAAAGGCTCCTCCCTCTCCATTTGAAATTGCATCTATTTCAGACCTTATGGCTATAGTCTTATAGGAATCTCCCTCAAAATGAAGAGCATAAAACCACTTGCCCATATCTACAAGCTTAAGGCTTGTATTTTTTTCCAAAAAATTTATAACTATCTCTTTAGTTTTAACTTCTCTTCCTGATAATTCAGGATTGGCATGTAAAACCTGTCTTAATTTTTTAATTTTTTCAATTTCCATTTTTAAATTCTCCCTTATAGTTGTCTCTTTCCTGAATTAAATAGAAGGTTCCTTGAGGATTTTCTTTAAAGGCAAGCTTCTTTAAATCTTCAAGTTTACCTATTGGTCCTCTATCTATTATTAAGCCGTATTGTAAACCGGAATAGGTTAAGGCATAATAGTCTCCTCTACTATCTCCCATATAGAGAAGAGGGGGACACTTGTATCTTTCTTCAAGCCTTTTTATTGCATCTGCCTTGCCTTGAAGGTAGGTTTTGGAATCTTCCTTTACTTCCATGGTAAAACGGCCTTCCTTATCCTTTATAAGCTCCAAGCCCATTACCGAATCCTTGGGCAGCCTATAGTTAAAAAGCTTTGATGAGGCAAATTCTTCAACTAAAATTTTAAAGGAGGCGCTGCAAATATAAACATCTATTTTATTTTCGAAAAGCTCCTTAAATAAATCAGACATTTCTTTTATTTCCCTTAGGCCCACATCATAGCTTGAGCTTAAGCTTTCTCCCTTAGGCATATTTACCTTAAAATTCATTTTGTAATCCTTATAGTCCTTAAAATAAGAAAGGGCATCCCCGGCAAGATCTCTAACTTCCTCTTCAGTCATCTTATAGAAAACATGGGTGAACTTTCTACTTGAAAGCCCATACTCAAGGGAGTTTACATAGCTTTGAAAGTAATAGGCCATTGCCGCAACAAAGCTTTCATACTCAGGTATCTTCTTTAACTTATTAAGGTCCCTTCTATAAGGATAAAGAATTTTGTAATCCTCTTCTATTTTATCAACCAGTTCATTTATTTCTTCAGGGACCGAGTCTATTTCACAGGTTAAAACTTCCCTTATTTCTTGAGGCGTAAACTCATATCTTAAATTCAAAATCTGATATAAAAGAGTATTCTCCTCTACATCAAAGGAGGCTGCAGTATTGTCCCAATCACTTACTATATAGGAAGGACTCCCCTTACTACCTGCATCTTTTATCATCTTGTTTAAATATTTAAAGGTTCTTTTATTCCAAAGTCTTTCCTGCATTTATACCTCCGCAAAATTTTACTTAAGAAAAATAAAAAGATGCAAATTGCATCTTTCTATTATATTCTTTCAATTTTTATTTTAGCATCGTGTCCGTTTAAGTCAATTGTTTCTGTATCAAAATTTGTCTTTTCAATAACTTCTGCCAAGGTTTCAGACTTAATAAAGTTATTTGCATTTTCTATAGCCTTTGTTACATCTGTGTCTGATTCATAGCTTATTTTAATTTTGTCAAGTACATCTAAATCTTCAGCCTTCCTTAACTGCTGTACCTTTGATATAAATTCACGAACTATTCCCTCTTCTATAAGCTCAGGTGTAAGCTCAGTATCTAAAATTACAAAAAGATTATTGTCAGCGGTAACATCAAAGCCTTCCTTGGATTTAATATTTATAAGGATAAAGTCCTTTTGAATTTCAGTGTCTTCTCCGTTAAGTTCAAGATTTATAGGCCCTTCTTCAAGCTTAGCTACAAGGTCTTTTGCATCAGCCTTCTTTAAAAATTCACTAAAGGGTTTAATCTTAGGCCCAAGGAGAGATCCTACAACCTTAAAGTTCGGTTTTAGTTCATATTCCATAAAGACTGAAAGGTCATCTCTATAGTCCACTTCCTTAACATTAAGCTCTTCTTTAATAAGCTCTGTAAGCTCTCCTATTGTTTTTTTATATTTGCCGTCTATTATAACCTTAACTAAGGGTTGACGTACCTTTATTTTAACTTCTTCCCTTGATGCACGTCCCAAGGTTACAAGCTCTCTTACAAGGTCCATTTTCTCTTCAAGCTTTTTATCTATTAGATCTTCATCGGCCTTAGGATAATATTCAAGGTGAACTGATTCTCCCCCTGTAAGGGATCTGTAAAGCTCCTCTGAAATAAATGGTACTATTGGAGCTATAAGTTTAGTTAAGCCTACAAGGACTTCATAGGAAGTTTTATATACAGCTTTTTTATCCATATCTACTTCAGTTTTCCAAAATCTTCTTCTGTTTCTTCTAATGTACCAGTTGGAAAAATCTTCTATAACAAATTCTTGAATTTCACGTACAACCTTTGTTATTTCAAAAATCTCCATATCTTCATTTACAGCTTTAAGAAGACTGTTAAACTTTGACAACAGCCACTTGTCGATTTCGTCCCTTTGTTCATAGTCTACATTAAATTCTCTCGGGTCAATGGAGTCGGTGTTGGCGTAAAGGCTGAAGAAATTGTAAATATTTCTAAGAGATCTGAAAAACTTGGATTCAATTTCTCTAACTCCACCTTCGTCAAACTTTGTAGGTGCCCATGGAGGTGATACATACATTAAATACCATCTTACAACGTCAGCGCCGTACTTGTCGAAAAGTTCAAAGGGTGCAACTGTATTACCTAAAGATTTGGACATTTTCTTGCCGTTTTTATCAAGGATAAGGTCATTTACAAGTACATTTTTATAAGGGCTTTTTCCTGTCATATAGGTTGATATTGCTATTAATGAATAGAACCAGCCTCTTGTTTGATCTATACCCTCGCAAATAAAGTCCGCCGGGAAAAGTTCATTAAAGTTGTCCTTGTTTTCAAAAGGATAGTGCCATTGAGCAAAGGGCATGGATCCTGAGTCGAACCAGACATCTATTACATCAGGTTCCCTTTTCATTGTTTTGCCGCACTTTTCGCATTTAATATGAACATTGTCTACATAGGGTCTGTGAAGCTCTATATTTTCATCTATTTCCTCTATGGCTTTTTCTTTAAGCTCTTTTCTTGAACCTATAATCTCTGTATGACCGCATTCGCACTTCCAAATAGGTAGGGGAGTTCCCCAGTATCTGGATCTTGAAATAGCCCAATCATTTAAGTTTTCCAACCAGTTTCCAAATCTCTTTTCTCCTACAAATTCAGGAAACCAGTTTACTCCATTGTTGTTTTCTATAAGCTTTTCCTTAAATTTAGTAACCTCTATATACCATGAGGGGTGTCCGTAATAAATTAAAGGAGTATGGCATCTCCAACAGTGAGGATAGTTGTGAAGGATCTTCTTCTTGCTAAATAGCTTGCCTTCCTTAGCAAGATATTTAATAATATCCGGGTCGGCATCCATAACGAAGGTTCCCTTCCAAGGTGTTGCAGTGAACTTTCCTTCTTCATCTACAGGTTGTAGAACGGGAAGGTCATATCTTCTTCCTGTTTGATAGTCGTCTTCACCAAAGGCAGGTGCAGTATGGACTATACCTGTACCGTCTTCTGTTGTTACATAGTCTGCGCAGGTTACATAAAAGCCCTTTTTGTTGGTAGTAAGGAAGGGAAGAAGCTGTTCATATTCAACATATTCCAAGTCCTTGCCCTTAAAGGTTTTTAAAACCTCATATTCGCCTTCTATTACAGAAGCTGCCAGGTCCTTGGCAATATAATAAACAGTTCCTTCATATTTGATTTTTATATAATCAACATTGGGATTAACTGTAAGTGCAACGTTGGAGGGTAGAGTCCAAGGGGTTGTGGTCCATGCAAGGAAATATTCATCCTTATCCTTTAGCTTAAACCTTGCAACTACAGTTTCAGTCTTTATTTCTTCATAGCCCTGAGCAACCTCATGAGAAGCAAGGCCTGTTCCGCATCTGGGACAGTAGGGAAGTATCTTATGACCTTCATAAATTAAACCGTCTTTAAACATGGAGCTTAAAATATGCCAAACTGATTCTATATAGTCATTGTTAAGAGTAATATAGGGGTCATCAAGGTCAATTAAATAAGCCATTCTTTTTGTTAAGGCTCTCCACTCTTTTTCATATTCAAATACGGACTCCTTGCACATTTCATTAAATTTTGCAACTCCATATTTTTCTATGTCCTGTTTATTTTTAAGTCCTAATTTCTTTTCAACCTCAATTTCAACGGGAAGACCATGAGTATCCCAACCGGCCTTTCTTTTTACCTTGTGTCCCGTCATGGTTTTATATCTACAAGTTAAATCTTTTAAGGTCCTTGCCATTACATGGTGAATGCCGGGACGTCCATTTGCCGTTGGCGGTCCTTCATAAAAGATGTAATTTTTCTTACCCTCTCTTGTTGTTACGGATCTGTGTAAAAGGTCTATACTGCTCCAGTATTCAGAGATTTTTTCCTCCCTGTCTTTTACCGACTCCTTTGAAAGTTCATCAAATACTTTCATTCTTCTTTCCTCCTTTAAAATAAAAAAAGTCCCCTCATATGAAGGGACGAATTAACCGCGGTACCACCCTAGTTATAAATAATCACTCGAGCTGTCTTAGGTGACAAACCTTAGGCTCAAAGGCTGATCTATGTTAACTGAGTTTGTGTCCTCTCACCTATTGAACACTCTCTTAAAAACTCTCATTAACACCGGTCCTTGTCTTCACCTATATAAACTTGTCTAAAGTTTGCTCCCTAAAGTTGTTTATAATATTTTGCTGTAATTCAGCAAACTTGTTGTGAAACTTGCAGGTCTTGAAATCCTTGCCTAAAGAGCAATTTTTTGAACAATACGGATCATCAGGATCCTGACATCTATTAATTACAATAGGTCCGTCAATTGCAAGTATAACATCATATAAGGACACATTTTCCTTAGGCTTCTTTAAAAAATATCCACCTGAAAATCCCCTTTTTGCTCCTGTAATACCTGCCAAGTTAAGTTTTCTTAAAATTCTAAGGGTAAACCTCTCAGGAATAAATTCTTCCTGTGATATTGCCTGTGAACGAATTACCTTACCTTCGTTTTTTGCTAAATGTCTGCAGATTCTCAAAGCATAATCTGTTTCTTGTGTAATTCTCATTTAATAACCTCTTTTAAATTACAACGACTCCATTCTATAATGAAAGTCCTCTATTAGTCAACAAAAAATTTGTCCTGCTTTTCTCTAAGCTTTACAATTAGAGAAGTATCATCTAATTCAAGATCTGAATATTTTAAAGCCTGAGCCTTTTTCACATCTCTTTTTAGTCTTACCTGTCCAACTATAAGACCTATTGGAACAAGGTTTTCTTCCTTTTGAACAGATGCCCTTTCAAGCTCTCCGAAAACATCATTGCTTCCTATTCCTTCTATGTACTCTCCCGCCTTTAAATCTCTTTTTGCTATGGCTACAGTTTCCGCTACAGGTTTTCCTATGGGAGCAATTGTAGAGTCTTTTAAAAGAACAGCTCTTGCAATTGATAAAGGCGTCTCGATACTTGTCAAATGGTAGGGTCTATAAATTGCAAAGTTCGGTCCCTCTCCTACTGTTAAAAATTTCATTTCATCTTTTATAACATCGGACTTGGCCCTTACTATAGCAAAGACTCCGGGGGCTATTCCCTTGGCAAAGTCAACTACACCATAGGAATTAAGTTTTGACGATTTTTCCTTTAAGTCAATGTCCCTTGCAATGTTTTCCTTATCGGTGGTGAAAAAATGACAACCTCTTATATCAGGAACAAATCCCGTTGCATTACAAACTGCATTAAGTTCAACCATAGTATTGGTTCCATCTACAAAAGATGTCAACATTCTGGGATTAAGCTTTTTGCTCTTTGCCTCATGAGTCAATTCTTCTACAGTAGCAAACTTATTTAAGGCATTATTCTTTCCCTTGCCTAAAACCAAAACTTCAAAGCCGGTAAACTTTGCAAATTCGTAAATTTCCATTATGGATCCGGGTTCATCCCCGGCAGTTCCTGAATATACTATTTCCCTTTCATCTGCTAAATGTTTTAAGTATGGACCTACAGTAGCATCCATTTCAACATTTAAACTTACTATGTCTATACCATTTTCTATTGCCATTAGGCTAAGTCTTGCTCCGGCTTCAGTGTCTCCTGTACAGTCTACAAGACAAGATGTAAAGCTTGCAGCAATATATAAGTTTTCACTGGCTACATAATAGCCCTTTTCTAAAATGTCTCTTGCCTCATTAAGGTCATTTGTGATTTTAACTTTATCTCTGTCAATCCCCGCTTTTTCATAAGCATTAAGCACAGAATTTATATTCCTTGATGTCACCACCGAGGGTCTGAAGTTTTCCAAAAGATTAAGCTGAGTAACTAAAGAAGTTCCCATTAATCCGGCACCTGCTACAGACACATCTATAGTTCCATGTTTCTTTAGTAAATTATCTAAATAGAACATATAACCCTCCAATTGTACTAGATTATAACATATTCCAATAGCTTTTAAAAGAATTAAGTATTAGCTGTTAATCAGTCACTATACTTATAAAGTTATTCCATAAAAATAATTTATATAGGATTTAAATTAAATAAAAAGCCTTTAAAATTTTTAAAGACTTTTATTTTATATCCTTGGCACATATCATAGCTGAGCTAAAGGCCCACTGAATATTATAGCCTCCGCAATCTCCATCTATATCAAGAGCCTCTCCTATAATGTAAAGACCATCTACATAAATCGACCTCATAGTATAAGGATCCACCTCTTTAAGAGAGAGTCCTCCGCTACTTACATGAGAATTTTCAAATCCCCTTGTTCCTGTAACCCTAAATTCAGCCCCCAAAATAAATTCTATAAGCTCCTTGACTTTTTCCTCTTCAAAGGTTGATAGAACCTGATCCTTGTCCATAAAAAGACTCTTTGTAATTAAATTAATAAGCTTTTTATCAACTAAGCCTTGAAGCCATCTTTCAAGAGTAAAATGACTCAACATATAAAACTGTGAATACAAGCTGTCTTTAAGATCATAAATACTATCAAAAATATTTATTAAAGGCATGGTAATTTTGTCGGCTCCTTTAAGATTTACATATTTCGATAAATTTAAAATAGGAGGACCGCTTAATCCGTAGTTTGTAAATAAAATTTCTCCAAAATCCGACTTTATAAGTTGATCTTCCTTGTATAAGGAAGCTTCTCCCACCACCTTGACTCCGCTTAATTGCTTTAAAAACTCCGAATCAAGTTTAATTTGAGTAAGAGAAGGATAAATATGGCTTATATTATGTCCCAGGGCTTTAAGAAGTCCGAAGCTTTTACCATCAGTTCCGAAGTTTGGTGCAGAGGCTCCTCCGGCTGCATAAACTAAAGCATCGCAAGTAAACTCATCCTCATTAGTATAAACCGAAAATTTATCATCCTTAACAATTCTTAAAACAGGAGATGACAGATAAACCTTAATACCTAAGTCTTTAATTTCTTTTAGCATAAGATTTACAACACTTTGTGCCTTTAAGCTTATGGGATAAATTCTATTAAGCTCTTCCTTAACAGTAAGCAAGCCTATGGTTTTTAAATAGCTTCTGAAATTATCGTTGCCATTTAAATCAATAGCCGGTTTTACAAAGTCGGGATTGTTATAGTTGTTGTAATTTAGAAGATTATTAGTAAGATTACACCTGCCGTTGCCTGTGGCAAGCATCTTTTTTAAAATTCTTTCCTTTCTTTCTAAAATAGTTACATCTATTCCGGATCTTGCAAGCTCAATGGCACAAAAACAACCGGATATCCCTCCGCCTATTATTACAACCTTCATCTGAACCACTTTCTAAGTATGTATATAAGATAAATAACTCCTATTAAGGCAAAGACAGTACCATCTTGTTTCTTATTTTTTTTGTAGCTATAAAATGAGAAGCCTGCAATTATTATTAAAAAAATTAAATTTGTAAACATATTATCAGTAATTTCCATATATCTCACCCTGTCTTAATTATATAAAACTTGGACTGCTTTTAAAAGTAATAAATCACTTTATTAAATTATGATATAATCCTTAATGGAGGCGATTAAAATAGAAAATATTATAAAAAGATTTTTAAAATATGTATCCTTTGAAACTACGTCAAATGAAGATTCAACTACAGTACCCTCTACACCGGGCCAGCTTAAATTGGCACAATACCTTGTAGAAGAACTTAAGGCTTTGGGACTGGAAAAGGTTAGTCTAAGTGATAAGGGCTATGTTTATGCACAACTGGATTCAAATACCGAAAAGGACTTGCCTAAAATAGGCTTTGTAGCCCATATGGACACATCACCTGACGCTCCTGGGAAAAATGTAAATCCACAAATTATAAACTATAAGGGCGGGGACATTAAGCTTAAAAATGGATCTGTAATCTCACCTAAGGAATTTAAATTTTTAAATGACCTTGTAGGAGAAGAGCTAATTACAACAGATGGTACTACTCTTTTAGGTGCAGATGACAAGGCGGGAGTTGCAATTATAGTAAGCACCATTGAAGAATTAATTAATAACCCCGATATTAAACACGGAGATATAAAAATAGCTTTTACACCTGACGAAGAAATAGGTCGTGGCCCTAATCACTTTGATGTTAAATACTTCGATGCGGACTTTGCTTACACAGTAGACGGAGGACCCTTAGGAGAATTGGAGTATGAAAACTTTAACGGTGCCGCTGCCAAAATTACCATTCATGGCAAAAACGTTCATCCCGGAACTGCAAAGGACATTATGGTTAACTCTCAACTAATAGCTATGGAGCTTAACTCCATGCTTCCTTCACATATGAGACCGGAGCACACAGATGGATATGAAGGTTTTTATCTGCTTATGGAAATTAAAGGAACTGTAGACCATTGTCAAATGACCTATATAATAAGGGACCATGACAAGGAAAAATTTGAAGAAAAGAAGAATCTTCTTATAAAAATTGTGAAATTTTTAAATCACAAGTACAACAATGTTCTTGAACTTGATTTATCAGATACCTATTACAATATGAAGGAAAAAATAGAACCTCATATGTATATAATAGATTTAGCTAAAAAATCCATGGAGGACCTAGGCATAGAAGCAAAAATTTCCCCTACAAGAGGCGGTACTGATGGAGCAACACTGTCCTATATGGGACTTCCCTGCCCTAACCTTTTTACAGGAGGCTATAACTTTCACGGCATTTATGAATTAATACCAAGCTCATCAATGTTTAAGTGCAAGGATTTATTGCTAAAGATAATAGAAAACTTAGATTCAATTAAAATACCTGAAAAATAAAATAAATTCTCAATCCCTTTCTTCTAGGATTTGAGTAACTAGTTAATAAGGAGCTGATATGATAAAAGTCAGCTCTTTATTATTTTAGATTACTTAAATCTTCTTTTATTTAAAAGCTTTTATAAAAATAAAAAACCTTCGGTTATACCCGAAGGCTTTAACGTTTAATTCTTAAATTGTCACTAGGCTAGCCTTTTCTTACGTAATACCTTTTGACATACAAATACAAAGGCAAGTACTGCAAGACCGATTAAGTCTGAAACCAATCCCGGTACCAGTAAAGAAAGTGCAGCTACAAGAAGCAGACCTCTTTCCCAAACTTTACATTTTGCAAATAGATAGCCCTCTATAAATCCTGCAAGACACATTGTACCTATAAGAGCTGATGCTATTGTAGGCAAGGCGGTGAATAAAGGTAACCAGTTAACAGTTGTACCTGTTACTGATTCAACCATTATTAAGTGTGAATCCATAGCGAAGACATAAGGTATTATAAAGGCACCTATAGAAAGCTTAAAGGCCTGAACCCCTGTCTTCATTGAGTTTGCACCAGCAATACCCGCTCCCGCATAGGCAGCAAGTGCAACAGGAGGAGTAACGTCTGCTACAACTCCGAAGTAAAGTATAAATAAGTGAGCAGCCATTAAATTTACATTAAGTTTAGTAATCGCCGGAACAGCCATAGTTGCAAGAACTATATACTTAGCTGTTGTAGGCAATCCCATACCAAGTATAAGTGATGCAACCATTGTCAGCATTAAGGTAGGTAGCAATTGACCTTGAGCTATTTTAACTATAAGCTCTGCTATTCTAAGTCCGAATCCTGTAAGAGTTACTACTCCAACGATCATACCGGCACAAGCACAAGCACAAGCTACACCCAGTGATGACTTTGCTCCTGATTCAAGTGCTAAAACTATATCTTTAAGGGTGAATGATTTATCTTTTTTAATTAAAGACATTGCTCCTGCAACTACTACTGCTGTAACTATACCTCCAAGAGCGGAATACATAGGAGTCTTTTGCATAATAAGCATAGTTATTATTACTATTAGTGGAATAACCAAATATCCCTTTTCCCTAAAAATTTTGCCAAGCTTAGGAAGTTGATCTCTAGGCATCCCTTTAAGTCCCAATTTGCAGGCTTCCAAATGGACCATTGTACCTACAGCTATATAATAAAGTACAGCCGGTATAACAGCAGCTCTTATTATGTCAACATACTTAAAGCCTGTAAAGTCAGCCATGATAAATGCTGCAGCTCCCATTACCGGAGGCATTATTTGTCCTCCTGTAGATGATGTAGCTTCAACAGCTCCTGCATAATAGGGCTTATATCCTACTTTTTTCATTAAAGGTATTGTAAAGGCTCCAGTTGTTACAGTATTAGCAACTGATGATCCTGAAATTGATCCCATAAGTCCTGATGAAAGAACTGATGTCATTGCAGGACCTGACCTTGTTGAACCTGTAAGTGCATAGGCAAAATCTATAAAAAATTGACCTACTCCTGTTTTGTCAAGAACAGACCCGAAAAGTATAAACATAAATACAAAGGTTGCAGATACGCCAAGAGGAGTTCCCATTATACCTTCAGTAGTCATATACATGTGACCTACAATTCTTTGTACATTAAAACCTCTGTGAGCAAGCATACCCGGCATAGACCTTCCAAAATAAGCATAAAGTAAAAATACAATAGTTACTATAGGAAGTTCAGGTCCAACAACTCTCCTTGTAACCTCCAAGGTAATTAATATTGCAATAGATCCGAGAATCATATCCATTTGTGAAAGCTTGCCTCCCTTAAGAGCTATAGCCTCCACATTTAGGAATATATATCCCCAAACTACAATTGATACTACTACAAAAATCCAATCTAAAATACTTACCTTGTCTTTCTTTGATTTTTCGCTTCCAGGATACAGTAAAAATCCAAGAGCAAAAGCAAAAATCATATGTAAAGACCTTTGTTTCATTGCAAGTAGTGTTCCGTGAGCTGCAGTATATAAGTGAAATATACTCATTGCAACTGCTAAAAACAAAACCAATTTACCTGCAAAGCCACTAAGATTTCTAAGTCTTGAGGATTCCTTATCGTAAGTTGCAAGAAGATCATCAACACTCATATTAGAATGATCCACGTCGTTTTCAACTACTTCTTTTGTATTTTCATTATGTAAGCTAGAATCATCCTTTATTAAATCATCTCTTTTATCCTTATCAGTCATAGATACACCTCCAAATTAAAAATTTAACTATAGGAAGTTTTTCCACTGTAAATGCAACTGCCTCTCTTTTCTCAGAAAAATCCAAAAAGTTTTCAACCTTTCCATCAATAGA
This sequence comes from Peptoniphilus catoniae, assembly GCF_901447155.2. Taxonomy (GTDB): domain Bacteria; phylum Bacillota; class Clostridia; order Tissierellales; family Peptoniphilaceae; genus Peptoniphilus_E; species Peptoniphilus_E catoniae. The sequence goes on along the minus strand of NZ_LR588418.1, from coordinate 2,146 downwards.
CAATCTATGATTTGCAATTACGGCGCCTGTTCTATAAACAACCTCTTCAAAAGGTTCATTAATATCATAAAGTTTAAATCCGTTCTTATCATGTTTAAACTTATATTTACTTTGCGCCGGTAATCCGGCACCATAAGATCTGAATCTTTCCTCCATTAATATCAGCTTGCCATCTTCAAAACGGTACCACTCACTTGTTTGAGTTTTCATAACTGAATGCTTATAAATTATTCCGATATAGGAGTCTTTTTTTAACCTTCTTACAGCTAAAAGATCTCCTGTTATTTTATCTCTGAGAATAAGAGCATCTGTATTTACTAAAGATAAACCTATAATTAATACCAATAAGATAGCAAAGAAGGCTTTTAAGCCTTCCTTACCTACTATCTTACTTTTTAAAATCTTACTTTTGTTCATCGAAATACTTTTGAGCGCCCGGATGAACTTCAAGGCTCATACCTTCAAGTGCAGTTTCAAGAGTCAAATCTTTACCTCTTGCGTGAGCTTCTCCGAAAGTATCAAGATTTTCAAATAATGCTTTTGTAATATTGTAGCATTCATCTTCAGACATTGATTTATTAACTACTAACATAGCCTTAACTGAAAGTGCAGGAATAGTTCCTTCAGATCCTCTATATTCACTTACATCAACATCTGAATAAGTGTAATAAGGATATTGTTCTATTATCTTGTCAGCTACTTCCTTTTCTATTGGAAGTAAATGGATATCATAAGTAGTTGCAAGTTCAGTAACTGCTGAAGCAGGAACTGAAGCTACCATGAAAGCAGCGTCAATTTGACCATTTTTAATACCATCAGCTGATTCAGTAAATGACAAAAAGTCAGTTTTAGCAAAATCATCATAAGATAATCCGTAAGCTTCAACAATTTGTCTACCATTAACTTCAACTGAAGAACCGGGAGCACCAACTGCTACTCTCTTACCCTTAAGATCATTTACAGTCTTAATTCCAGAATCATTAGATACAATTATTTGAACAACTTCAGGATATACGCAAGCTATACCTCTTAATTCATCATAAACACCAACTACTGCCGGATCAGCATCTGGATTGTCCTTAGAGAAAAATTCCTTACCATTGGCAGCATAATAAGAAACGTCATTTTGGATAAATGCAATTTCAGCATCTCCATTGTGGATTAACTGAACATTTTCAATAGAAGCACCTGTAGATTGAGCATTAGCTTGAATTCCTATATCAGCATTATTAAGAATTGTAGCAAGAGCCCCACCTAAAGGATAATATGTACCACCAGTACCACCTGTAGCGATAGAAACAAATCCGCCGCTATCTGAACTTGCAGATTCTTCACTTGCAGTATTTTCTGAACCTCCGTTAGTTCCTGAATTATTCTTTCCTCCACAAGCTGTTGCTACAGAAAGCAACATCATCAAACTAAGTGTAAGACATAATAGTTTTCTTTTCAAAAGAAATCCCTCCTTAAGTAATAAATAATAATGGATAATTAAAGAAAATTTTTAAGTTACATACCCTTTAAACTTAATAATTTTCAAACGCATTTGTATACGTTTTCACCATTAGCTTAATTATACTTTTACAAATCCTATAAGTCAAAATATTAAGAAGTCAATATTGATAATCAAAACACATAAGCCTGTCTATTTGTAGAAATAAAATCCATTAGAAAATAGTTTTTAAAAATAGATTTTTCTTTTATCCCTTTATGACAAGGCTTTCTGAAGAGTAAAAATTAATAAAAAATTTTATTAATTTAATTCCATAGACATAAATTTAAATCAAATATCTAATTAAAAATATTAGTTTTCACTAAATGAAAATAAAAGTATATTAATATTTATATGAAAACGTTTATTCAGTCTGATATCACGTTAAAATTATGTAATTATTTAAAACAATTTTATAGCTAAATATAAAGTTAATATAAAATAATAAAAAAAGAGGACCATCAGGTCCTCCTTTATAATATTATTCCTAAAAGTTCACAAGTGATATTTCTATACTCTCATAAACCTTTATCCGGCCTTACCTACTCTCCCGGGTCGTCTCCAACCGAGTACCATCGGCGCTCTGAGGCTTAACTTCTGTGTTCGGTATGGGTACAGGTGTCTCCCTCATGCTATCTTTACCGGATCCAACTACAA
>NZ_LR588417.1 GCF_901447155.2 Peptoniphilus catoniae | reverse complement strand
GAGCCAGGATCAAACTCTCGATTGTAATTTGTCCTTAGCTTCAGTTCTTTTTACTGACTTTTTCCGCTAAGCTTCTTTGCTTATGATTTCTTACACTATTTAATTATCTTGGTTCTTGCTGCCTTTTTTGAGGTAGCTTGTCTATTATATATTGCCTCGTTTTGTTTTGTCAAGGGATTTTTTTACTTTTTTTATTTTATTTTAAATGTAATGTTTCTTAATGAATAAAAAACATAAGCCCTTCTTATATGAAAGGCTTATGTTTTTATTTTTATTTATTTTTCTTAAACTTATTTGTTAAAGATTTTAGCAACTGCATCCTTAACCTTTTTGTCGTCTGCTAGGTAAGGAATAGTGATGTGTCCGTCACTACGATTCTTGTTAAATTCTACTGCAGTTTCAATAGCGTGTTCGTTTCTAGCCCAGTTTCTTCTAGCAACTCCGCCCATAACGTCCCAGCTTAGAGATAGTTTAATAATTTCGTCTACTCTTTCTGATCCGTCAAGAACTAGTCCGAATCCACCATTAATAGATTTACCTATACCAACACCGCCACCGTTGTGAAGAGCTATAACTGACATACCTCTTGCTGCGTTACCTGCGTAGCATTGTACTGCCATGTCTGCACATACGTTTGAACCGTCTCTGATGTTTGAGGTTTCTCTGAATGGAGAGTCAACGCCTGATACGTCATGGTGGTCACGGCCCATCATTACAGGACCAATCTTGCCTTCACGTACTAGTTTGTTAAATGCTAGAGCTATTCTAACTCTTCCTTCTTCGTCTTGGTAAAGAATTCTTGCTTCTGTACCTACTACTAGCTTGTTCTTTTCAGCGTCTCTAATCCAGTTGTAGTTATCTCTGTCTTGGTATCTTCTGTTAGGATCGATAGCTTCCATAGCTGCCTTATCTGTTTGGATTAGGTCTTCGTGCTTACGGCTTAAGCATACCCATCTGAATGGTCCATATCCGTAGTCAAATAGAAGTGGTCCCATAATATCTTCAACGTAGCTTGGCCAAATGAATCCGTCTTTGTCGTCTACGCCGTTCTTAGATATTTCTTTAACGCCTGCATCATATACAGCTTTCATAAATGAGTTACCATAGTCAAAGAAGTAAGTTCCCTTAGCAACTAATGCTTTGATAACTTCAAAGTGTTGTCTTAATGTATCGTTAACAAGTTTAACGAATTTGTCATGATCTTCAGCAAGTAGTCTTGTTCTTTCTTCGAAAGAAATTCCTACTGGACAATATCCACCATCATATGCGTTGTGGCATGAAGTTTGGTCAGAAAGTAGGTCAACGTGAATATTGTTTTTGTCAATGTAATGTAGAAGATCTACAATGTTTCCGTGATAAGCGATTGACATTGCTTCTTCTTTTTCTAGATATTCTTTAGCAAGTTTCATTGTTTCTTCTGGAGTTTCAGCTACTTTTGAAACCCAACCTTGTTCAAGTCTTGTTTCAATTCTTGAGTAGTCAACTTCTGCAACAACACCTACAGCGTGAGCGATTTCTGCTGCTTTACCTTGAGCACCACTCATTCCGCCTAGTCCTGATGTTACAAATAGTTTTCCTCTTAAGTCGTCTTCAGCCTTAAGACCTAATTTTAATCTACCTGCGTTTAGGATAGTGTTAAATGTACCGTGAACTATACCTTGAGGTCCAATGTACATCCAGCCGCCTGCTGTCATTTGTCCGTAGTTGGTAACTCCCATTTCTTCTGCGATTTCCCAGTCATCATGGTTGTCATATTCGCCAACTAATAGACCGTTAGTGATTATAACTCTTGGAGAGTTCTTTCTTGATGCGAAAAGTCCTAGTGGGTGACCTGATTCAACAACTAGTGTTTGTTCATCAGTCATTACTTCAAGGTACTTTTTAATAAGTCTGTATTGCATCCAGTTGTGACATACAGATCCTGTTTCACCGTAAGTTACTAATTCGTAAGGATATAAAGCTACGTCAAAGTCAAGGTTGTTTTCAATCATTACTTGGCAAGCTTTACCTTCAATACAGTTACCTTTGTACTCATCAATTGGCTTACCGTAAAGTCTTCCTTCAGGTCTAAATCTGTATCCGTAGATTCTTCCTCTAGTTGTAAGTTCTTCTAAGAACTCAGGAATTAATTGTTCATGGAATTTTTCAGGGATGTATCTTAGTGCGTTTTTAAGTGCCAATTCAGTTTGAGCTTGAGATAATCTAAATCCTCTGTCAGGTGCTCTACGAATTCCTTCTTTAAACTTAGGAAGTTCAGGAAGTTCGTCGAACTCTAACTTAATCTTCATTGCTCCTGCAATATCATTATTGTTTAGCATTTTTATTCCTCCTTAAATAAAATATAAACTTTCTGAAAGATATATTATGCTTTTTTCGTCTTTAAAAAGTCAACGTCGAGAAAACGTTACAATCTCCACTTGAAAATTTGCCCAACTATTCGGTCTTGGCCCCTTAGATGTTAATTAGACCCATGGTAGATTTAATTTAATTAGTATATTATACTAATATATGTACGTTTCCAATAACAATTATAAACCATACAGACAACATTGTAAAAGGATTTGATATTTTTAATAATGGAGGTAATTATGACTGCAGATAAAATTTTATACAATCTTAATGAAATCTTTGTCCCTAATGACCCGGGACATCCACTACGTGGAGATGAGATGAACAAGGCTACAGTTTTAAAGAACGGATATATAGCTATAGCCGACGGCAAAATTTTAAAAGTTGGAGAAGGCAGTGTGCCTGAGGAACTAAAGTCCGACAAAACTAAAATGGTTGACCTTAAAGGCAAAACCGCAGCTCCAGGTCTTATAGATGCCCACACTCACCTTGTGTATGGCGGTAGCCGTGAACATGAATTTTCAAAGAAGTTAAACGGAGTAACCTATCTTGAAATTCTTGAACAAGGCGGTGGCATTCTTTCTACTCAAAGAGCTACAAGAGAAGCTTCTTTTGAAGACCTTTACAATAAAACCGAAAAGCTTCTTGATCATATGATGGTACATGGAGTTACTACTGTTGAAGCTAAATCAGGCTACGGTCTTAACTGGGAAACTGAAAAAAGACAAATGGAGGTTGTTAAAAAGCTTGACAAGGACCTTCCTATAGATCTTGTATCAACTTTTATGGCAGCTCATGCAATACCTACAGATCTTAAAGACAATCCTGATAAGTTTGTAGATCAAGTTATAGAAATGATGCCTAAGGTTGTTGAAGAAAACTTGGCTGAATTTTGTGATGTTTTCTGCGAAAAGGGAGTATTTACAGCGGATCAATCAAGAAGAATCTTAAAGGCTGCTCAAGAGGCCGGACTTAAAACCAGAATCCATGCTGATGAAATTGAATCTATTGGCGGATCAAGTGTAGCGGCTGAACTTAAAACTACATCAGCAGAACACCTTATGGTTATAACTGATGAAGATATTAAAAAACTTGCTGAGGCAGGAGTTATAGGAAATCTTCTTCCCGGAACAACTTTCTCTTTAATGGCTGATACTTTTGCTCCTGCAAGAAAGATGCTTGATGCAGGTATGGCAATTACTCTTACTACAGACTGTAATCCAGGTTCATGTCCAACAGCAAACCTACAATTCATTATGCAATTAGGCTGCTTGGCTATGAAGCTTACACCAATTGAAGTATATAATGCAGTTACTATTAACGCTGCTTATTCAGTTGCAAGAGCGGACAAAATCGGAAGCTTTGATGAAGGAAAGGATGCAGATATAACTATATTTGACGCACCTAACCTTGACTATACTTTATACTTCTTTGCTACAAACCTATGCTCACAAGTTTATAAAAAAGGTGAGTTAGTAGTAGAAAACAGACAAAGACTTAAATAATTTTTAAATTAAAGGGCGGGATTGCCGCCCTTTTTTATGTTCTTATATTTAAGATAAACATTTTATAGTTCTTAATTTATATGAACTTCTACAAAATTTTTCAAATAATTGACATATTCTTTAACTTATAATAAAATTTATTTAATGCACACATAGCTCAGTAGGATAGAGCGAGGCTCTCCTAAAGCCTAGGCCGGGGGTTCAATTCCTCTTGTGTGCACCATAAAAATTTTTATACTATAAAAAAGGACCTACTCTATAAACAAGTAGGTCCTTTTTCTTATTTCTATTTGACTTTTAATCACAAACTTAACTGTAATCCATATCACTTTCTTTTTTATTAAAATGCCTTTTTAAAATGTTTTCTATTTCATCAAAATCTCTTTTCTTTATAGCTTCAAACATAAGGCGGTGTTCCTCAAAGTGTATATCTTTATAGGCACTTTTATTGTAAATTGATGTTAAAAGTAAAAGATTTACTAAACTGTCAAACTCTCTACCCATATAGACATTATCCGTTGCAACAACAAATTGCCTGTCAAAGTTAAGGGATGTTTTAATGTATTCATAATCAAAGGCTTTTTTCATTTCATATATTTTTAAATGGTCCAAGTATGCTTTCTCAAGAAGATCTTCTAAAATAGCCACCCTATTCTTTTGCCTTATCAGGTTAAGAGAGCCTAGGAGTAGAATTAAAATACTCTCATTTAAGTCGACAATTTCCTTTTCAGATAAGTCAATAACCTTGTATTTAGAGTTGTCGGATAATTCAATTAAACCCTCCGCCTCCAATGAGGACAAAGCTTCTCTAATAGGAGTATTGCTAACAGAAAGTTGCCTTGTAAGCTCCTGAATATTTATATATTCTCCAAGCTTATATTCCTTTTTTAGAATTTTCTCCTTAATTAAATCAAATACCTGTCCTTTAATACTTATCCTTTTAATACGCATAGAATCTTCACATCTTCCATTATAAATTAATAAAGAGCAGCTATAAATCTGCCGCTCTTTATATACCCAATGAGTATTCTATTATAATCATTAAATTATTTCAAATGCTATAAATTTTTTATTCTTCAAGCTTATCAAAGAAGAAGGTTTTTATTGCTGAGATAACTTGAAGTATAAAGATAAACAATACTACAAATCCACCTGCAGCAGCCAAGTCCTTAACTCCTTGAACTCCCTGTTCTCCTCCGCCAAAGGCTGCCATAACTATAGCTATACAAGCAATAGTTGCACCCCAGATAATTTTCATAGGTCCGGGAGCCTCAGATCCTATAGGAATATTTTTCATGCACATAGATGCAATTGATGTTGATGTAGCATCAGCAGCTGTTACAAAGGACATTAGAATTATAAAAAGATTAATCGGGATAATAATAGCTGACAGAGGCAGACTCTTGATAAATTCAAAGAGAGCCATAGTTGCATTGGTATTTTGAATTGCGTTTACTAAATCCAATTCTCCTGTCATTTGCATAAATAAAGCATTGTTTCCCCAAACTCCGAACCAAATGATACCGAAAATAGCCGGTAACAAAAGGTTTATAGTTAAAAATTCTCTAATTGTTCTTCCATAAGAAATTTGTGCCAAGAAAATTCCCGTTACAGGAGCATAGGCAATCCAAACGGAAAAGTCAAATAGGGTCCATGAACGAACTAAGGCTTCTCCACCTATATCAATAGGATCAAGTCCCCATCTCCAGAAGTTATGTAACCACTCAGCCATACCTGCTGTAGTATTTCTTAAAATAAACAAAGTCGGTCCTACAACAAATAAGAAAATTAACAGTCCATAGTAGAAGTAAGCATTTAAGTTACCCACCTTTGCCAAGCCTTTATCAAGTCCTACATAAGAAGATGCTGAGAACAAAACTACAATTAAAAGACCTAAGCCTATAAATAAAGGCATAGTTGATTCAATACCATAGCCTGATTTTAAACCTGTTGTTAAAAGTACAAGGCAAACTGTAAATCCTGAAGAAAGTCCAATAGCTACTCCCAGCATGGATAAAACGTCAATTACAGTTGATGCTTTTGAGTTCTTGATTTTTTCTCCAAATAAAGGTGTAAGAGTTGATGTAACTGAAAGCTGTTGTTTTTTATTAAAGTATACATAGGCTGTTAAAACACCCATTAAAGCATATATTGCATAGGGAGGGAAGGTCCAGTTGTAGAAACATCTTCCCATGGCAAAGCGTAGAGCTTCCTCTGAAAAAGGTTCTATTCCAAGCTTGTCCAGCTCTCCCCAAACATTACCATAATAAATAATAGGTTCGTTAACACCCCAGGTAACAATACCTGTAGCAACTCCACCTGTTAGAGTCATGGCAAACCAAGTCATAAATGAAAAACGAGGTTTGGCGTCCTTTCCTCCCAGACGAATACTTCCTACCTTGGAAAACATAATAGTTAAGGTTAAAATTAAAACAAAAATCGTAATAATTTGGTATAGCCATCCGAAATTGTCCAAGGACCACTTAAATATATTATTTGATATAGTTGATAGAGCTTGGTTATTTACAATTCCGATTATAGCGGCAGTAAACATTAATATAAATCCAGGGATAAAGACTCCCCAACGAACTTCTTTTTTATCAATTTTTTTCTTTTCCATGTTCCACCTCAGATATTTATGAATTTCTTTGATTTAATACACTCATAAGCTTTTTGTATGTCTCTGGAAAGATTTCTATCCTTGTCATAGAACTTAACATACTCTCTAAAAATCTTATAAGCTTTTGAAGTGCCTCGACCTAACTTAATATCTCCTCTTAGGTCTATGGCTTGTGCAGCATGCATTGCTTCAATTCCTAATATGTAATAAATATTGTCCAGCATTTGCATTATCTTATAGCAAGCTAGAGGCAAATTACTTGCATGATCCTCAATTCCTCCTGCCATTGCATAAAAGTCCATTGAAGAAGGATTTGCAAGTCCTCGATTTTGAGTATCAAGCATTGTATATGTTTTTTGAATTGTACCAAAGGCAATTGTTGTAACTTCTTTAGGTGTTAAGAAACGGGTTAAACCTGTGAAAGCCGGATCTGCAAGTTTAATCATTCTGTAGCAGGATGACTTTGATAAGTGACTAAGACCAACAGCCAACATCTCAACTCCTATAGCAAGGGAAGTAACCTCGAAGTTGGAACTTACAAAAGATGATTGTTCATCAATAATTATGCAAGGATTATCGTCTGTTGAATTCATGGATATGTTAAGTTGTTCCTCAACATATTTAAGGGCATCATATAAAGCTCCGTTTACTGAATGTGCACAACGAAAACTTAATGGGTCTTGAAGAGCTCTTTTAGGGTCATACTCATAAAGGTAGCTGCCCTTTAAAAATTCTCTACACATACTTGCAGCTTCTATTTGACCCTTAATTCCTCTAAGGGCATTTACGTCTTCTCTAAGTTGTTCAGTAACTCCGTTAAGTCCTTCCAAACTCATACAGAAAACAAGGTTGGCCATTTTTACAAGATCTTTAATCTCTTTAAGTATAATAGCGGTCATAGCCTCTCCCTGAGCGTTGGAAGAAACAATGCTAAGTCCATCCTTAGGTCCAAGCTTTACCGGTTCAAGCCCTACCTTGTCCATGGCGATTTTAGAATTTACAATTTCACCATTAAAGCTTACATCCTCTTCTCCAATAAAGGCCAAGCCTATATGTGAAAGTGTCGTAATGTCGGCTTCACCTACAGAGGACCTCATGGGAATTCTTGGATGGATTCTGTAATTCAAAAAACTTTTGTAATGGTCTGCCAAATCCAAGCTAAGACCTGTGCAACCTGCAAGGGCCTTATTAAGTCTAATTAGTAGAATTGCCCTTACCTGTTCATCTGTGTGATAGGGGCCTACTCCTAAACAGTGAGAATTTAAAAGGTTCCTATTGTATTGAGCAAAAAAATCTTCGTCAAATTCCTTGTCCTTGTTCCAACCTACCCCTCTGTTCAGTCCATATACAGGTTTTCCTTCAGCCGCCATATCAAATAAAATTTGCCTTGCAGCCTTAACGCGATTTTTCGCATCATCTGAAATATCAACTAAGCGATTTTCAAATGCCACTTCATAAACATCTTGAAGGCTTAAAGGTTTGCCTGTTAAAATTAATTTTTCCATCTACTCACCTCTCTTTATTTTTTTCATTTAATGCATCTATATTATTGACGGTTCTTCCAAGGTTAACCTTTGCATACAGGGCACTATTAATAGCATTTATTATTCCATAGAAAAGAATTTTTTATAAAAAATTCCTCTCCCTTTTATTATATGAATTGTCCCTTTAAATTTATTTTTGTAGTCTCTAACCTTAGAAAAACCTTACACATTAATGACTTGTTTAAGAAAAACCGGAGTTTTAAGTTTGTAGTTAATTATTTTTAATCTCTTAGAGAGATTAAATCTTACGTGTTTTTTACGCCTATTAATTACTTCCTCCAGGGCATAAAAAATTTGTCAACACTTGAAAAGCATCTTATATGCATTGTGCACGCTTTTGTGCGCTAACATTCTACCACTCATGCTATAATAATATTACTTTATAGTTATAGTGTCAACACTTTAATTAATTCTTATCCTCTAAATAATTTCAGCTAATTTACTCTATAGTTTTAATTTTGTTTTTACTTTGAATTTTTATATAAGATAAAGTGTTTCTTAACAATATAAAGTACATCCCCTATATGAGAAATTTATTATTTTATTAGAAATAAATAGAAAAAGCGGATGCCACATATAATTTATAAATGGACACCCGCCCTTTTCTAATATCTAATTATAATTTACTTGTTTAACTAGATAAGAGATAAGATTTTATTTTATAGTCTAAACTAAATTATTTATAAATTTTATCTCCTTTTATTGCCTCTGCAAGTTTATCTTTGTCTACAGGGAGTCTGTCTATCCTTACCCCTACCGCATTGTAAATTGCATTTAAAATTGCAGGTGCTACAGGGTTTAAGGCACCCTCTCCCAATCCCTTTGCTTGATATGGACCAAAGGGGTGAGTTTCTTCTATTCTAAAAGTTTCAACTTCAGGTGCTTCTAAAATTGTAGGAACGTGAAGATCCTTGTAGTTCTTCCTTACTATTTGACCTTTTTCCTGTTCGAAGTTTTCTCCAAGAGCATAGCCCATGCCCATTACTACGCTTCCTATAAGCTGACCATCTACAAGATCAGGATTAATGGTTCTTCCTACATCGCTTGCTGCGTAAACCTTTAATACCTTTACTTCCCCTGTCTTTGTATCAACTTCAACTACTGCAATTTGTGCGGAATATATATAGGTTGTATAAACCTTTCTGTCGGGATCGTTGTTTATATTGTTTCCGTCATCTTGAAGAGGAAGTACGATTTTATCAACATAATAGTATTCTTTTACCAGCTTGTCCCCATTTTCCTTTAGCATTTTTGCTATTTCCTTATAGGTCATGGAGAAATCATCCTTTAAGTCATATACTCCCTTTTCGTTCATATCTAAAAGTGATGCATTTCTTTTCTTCTTATCAGCAACATAGTTTAAAAGAGCTTCCTTAAACATAGTGCAAACTGCCTTGGCTGAGTTTCCGAAGCCGTAAGTTGCACGGGATGCACTGGTACTTCCTGTTGAATATGGTGATACATCGTTATCTACAGGGCCTATATTTACATCGTCATAATCTACTCCTAAGGTTTGGGCTGCTATTTGACATACTACGGTGTCAACGCCTTGGCCGCATTCAACTGCTCCTGTATGAATTAAAAACTTTCCGTCATCGGTAAGCTCAATTTTAGTTCCGGCTCCGTCTTCCATTCCGTTTCCATATCCGCCGTTTTTAAAGGCTCCTGCTATTCCGTAGCCTACTTTTTTATCGGGGCCTGACGGCTCAGGTAGCCCTTCTTTTTCAAAAGCTTCATGAATTGCTTTTAGACAATCTTTAAAGCCACAGCTATAATCTATAATTTGTCCGCTTGGAGTTTGTTTACCTATTTCAAGTCCGTTTTTCATTCTGAACTCAAAAGGATCCATTCCTATAGCTTCTGCAGCCTTATCCAAAAGGGTTTCATTACATACCGTTACTTGAGTACTTCCGTAACCTCTAAAGCATCCTCCATAGGTGTTATTTGTAAAGACTATTGTGGATTCAAAATCGGTATTTGGTACTGAGTAAGGTCCTGAACCCATAGCTGCTGTACAGGTTGCAAGAAAATCTCCCAAGCTGTTGTAGGCTCCTGAATCTATTAGGGCTCTACCTTGAATTGCCATCAAACTTCCGTCATATTTAACCCCTGTCTTATATTTAAAATGAATAGGATGACGTTTAGGTGTCAAGGCTTGTACCTGTCTACGAGATATAGTAACTCTTACAGGTTTTTTAGTATAGTAGGTTCCAAGGGCTGCAAAAATTTGTAAAGTTAAATCTTCAAGTCCTCCAAAAGCTCCACCTGCAGGTCTGTTTACATACCTTAACTCTTCATCCTTAAGATTTAAGGCCTTACATACATCTCCCTTTATTTTAGTAGGGTTTTGTCCTGTTCCATAAAGCTCCATTCTACCATTTTCATCATATCTTGCAAGGCTGGCATTAAGTTCAAGGATTCCGTGTTCAACTCTTTGAGTTACAAATTCCTGTTCAACAATTACATCGGATTCAGCAAAGCCACGTTCAACGTTTCCTTTTTTAGCCTTTGAAACATGGTAGGCATTAGGGTATTCTGGGTGAACTCTTTCAGAGTTGGGATCAAGTCCTTTTTCAGCTGTATCTATTACATCTAAAACTTCATAGTCTATTTTTATAGCCTTGGCAGCCTTGTCTGCATTTTCAACTGTATCTGCAAATACTAAAGCAATGGGGTCTCCTATAAAGTGAACCTTATTTACGGCAAGTATATCTTGAGGATATACGTCTTCAACAAAGGTCTTCTTTCCCGGTATGTCCTTACTTATTATAATTTTTTCAACTCCCGGCATTTTTTCAGCCTCTGAGTAGTCTATATTTTTTATATTTGCATGAGGATAATCGGTAAATCTTAATCTGCCTTCAAGGGCTCCTTTAAAAGGAAAATCGTCCACAAATAATGTAGCTCCCGTTACCCTTTCAATTCCATGCTTACTTGCAGGGCTTTCTCCAACCCATCCTTTTTTATTTTCAATTTTGTTGGGGATCTTCCCGTCAATTATATCTATAGCAGTATGTACAGATTCAATTATTTGTTGATAGCCTGTGCACCTACATATATTTTCTTTTAACTGATTTTTAATTTCTTCATCGCTGGGATGAGGATTTTCATCTAATAGAGCCTTTACCGCAAGTATTACTCCCGGAGTGCAGTAGCCGCATTGAAATCCGTGTCTTATTAAAAATGCCGTTTGAATCGGATCAAGCTCTCCATTGGAAGCAAGACCTTCAATTGTAGTTATCTGTGCTCCGTCAAGCTTATCAAGCCTTTTGGTACATGATTTAACAGCCTTCTTATCTATAATTACAGTACAGGTTCCGCATTGAGCTTGACTGCAACCATCCTTAGTTCCTACCAACCCCATGTCTTCTCTTAAAAAACGAAGCAAGGTTTTTTTGGTTTCTTCGGTTTTTACTTCTTTACCGTTAATTTTCATAGTTACCGTCATAAATCTTCCCCTCCATCTTATTTAAGCTGATTTTTTGTCTACAAAAGGCCTTCCATAGTTTACCTTGTTTCCGGACATTTCAATAAATCCTATAGATGATGTATAAAAAACTATAATACCGTCTATTAATAATGCAATGCCTGCTACTTTGGTAAGAAGTTCTTCAAGGACAAATCCTGACCAGCCAACTGAACTGACACCTATTGCCGCAAACAGAATAATAAAAAAGTCGGTTTTCGGACTTACTCTGTTGGCATAAAGAATAACAAAAAGCATAAGTCCACTTACTATGTAAATTACGCTTGCTATTTGAGTAGAAAATGCTATTCCTTTAGCTTTTGCTATTTCATTTGCTATAGTAAGGCTTCCTCCTGTGCAACCGAATATAGTTGCAAAAATAAAGAAGGTATTTCCTCCTATGCCGGATCCTGATTTTAAAATAAATACTGATCCTATGGTGTAGCCTATAAATACGCTAAGTTGTAAAACCCCTACAGCAAGTGCCGCCCCTTCATTAACCACTCCTAAAAGCATAGCTGCAAAGCTGAAGCATAGACAACAATAAATAAATGTCGTGGCAGGTGCTGCATTTACTATAACACTTGGTCTAACTGTTACCCTACTGTCCATAATCTTCCTCCCTTCATATAAACCACAACCTTACGTCTTGCCTATCTATTACCCCTGATTTAATAAATTATCTATTTATTTAGATAAATAGATAATTTATTAAAAAGAGAGCCCTCTCGGCGGCTCTCTTTTAATTTTTATATACTATTTTACCTCGACAAATGGTGTATTTAACCTTGCCTATTAATTTTTCCCCCAGGTAGGGAGAATTGTCTGATTTTGATTTAAAGTCCTTTACTATATACTCCTCATTGGGATTAAAGATTACTATATCTGCAGGTCCTCCCTTAAAAATTCTTCCCGCCTTTAAATTAAAAAGCTTTGCCGGGTTTATTGTCATTTTTTCTATTAGTTCCATAAGGCTCAAGTGACCTTTTTTAACTAAATTTTTATTACCAAGACCAAGGGCAGTTTCAAGTCCTATAATACCTGATGGGGCTTTTAAAAGTTTCCTTTCCTTTTCTTCCTTACTATGAGGAGCATGGTCCGTTGCTATTATTGAAATTGTATTGTCCTTTAATCCTTCTATTATTTTTTGCCTGTCCTCTTCTCTTCTAAGGGGGGGATTCATTTTTGCAAGGCTTCCCTTTTCAAAAACCAGGTCCTCTGTTGATGAAAAGTGGTGAGGAGTAACCTCTCCATAGAGCTTGGCTCCCATTTTTTTGTAGTATCTCATAAGGTCTACAGTTCCACCTGATGATATGTGTTGTATATCAACTTTTGCTCCCGTCCTTAAAGACAAAAGACCGTCTCTTGCAACAAATACCTCTTCTGAAATAGCCGGAGCTCCATAAACTCCTAAGGCATCTGAAACCCTCCCATGATTTATTCCGTTTTGCCTGTTAAGGGACGGGTCTTCTTCATGAAAGGATATAGGTACATCAAGATTTTTTGCTCTTTCCATTGCCTCAACTATAATATCCGTCCTTGTGTTGGGTATGCCGTCATCTGAAAATCCTACGGCTCCCTCCTTTATCATGGCTTCCATATTAACAAGCTCCTCACCCTTCATTCCAAGGGTTAAAGCTGAAACTGTATAAATATTTATTTTTGACTCCTCGGCCCTTTTTATAAACTCCCTTAAGGTTTTTACATTATCCATAACGGGTTTGGTATTTGCCATACATACAACTGATGTATAGCCTCCACAAGCTGCGGCTTCCGATCCTGAGGTCAAATCTTCCTTATAAGTAAATCCCGGATCTCTAAAATGGACATGAATATCTACAAAGCCCGGAGCTGCCACTAGGTCCTTGCCATTAATTGTTTCCTCATCACCTATGTCAATCTGCCCTATTTCCCTTATAAGTCCGTCTTTAATTAGGATGTCACAAACCTTATCAGTTCCCGATTCAGGATCCATAAGTCTTACTTGTTTTATTAACATACTTTACCTCCCTGCTTTAGCTGAATAATCAGTTTCCTCGCTAACTACTTTTTTGAAATCTACCTTATTATATTGAATTTGAAAGTCATTTATGGTAGCTTTTTATTGTAATATTTGTCAAAATACTAAAGGTATCTATTATTATAGTATTATTTAAAGTTTATTTGTAAATAACTTTTTCCAATACTGTTAGGAGGCGAACAATATGGCTGATTACAATATGTTGGACATTTTAGGACCTGTAATGGTAGGTCCAAGCTCCTCCCATACTGCAGGAGCTTGCAGAATTGCAAATGTGGCTCTTAAAATATGCGGAGAGGATTTTGAAAAGGTGGAGTTTATCCTTCATGGTTCCTTTGCAGCAACCTACAAAGGTCATGGCACCGACAAGGCTTTGATCGGTGGCATAATGGGATTTTCAACCTATGATGACAGACTTAGAAGATCTTTTGAAATAGCCGAGAAAAAGAAGCTTAACTACATATTTAAAACTGAAAACTTAGGAGAAGCTTATCACCCTAATACAGTTAAAATTAATTTTTTCTACAAGGACAGACAGGAGTATATAATCGGCAGCTCCATTGGCGGCGGTGCAATTGAAATAGTTAATATTAACGGAGTCAGCCTAAGCTTTAGAGGAGAGTTCCCTGTAATACTTCTTCAGTACCACGAACAAAAGGGTGTTATAGCCTATGTTTCATCACTGCTTTTCGGCAGGAATTACAATATAGAATCCATGAACACCGACAAGGACAATATAAGCAATATAGTTACTCTTACTATAGAGTTGGATCAACCTCTGGCTGAAGACTTAAAATCTGAGATTCTTGAATCGGAAAGATTTATTTTCGCCAAGTATGTGGAGGTGTAACAATGTTAAACAAGGCACAGGAAATTATAGACCTATGTAGAGAAAAAAACTGTCATATTTATGATCTGGTTATTGAAAATGAGTGCAAGACCCTTAAAATGACTGAAGAAGAGCTAAGGGCCTATGTAGATAAGGTTATAGAGGTTATGAAGGACTCAGCAAAGTCAAACCTTACCAAGTCCGACGAAACCAGATTTAAAATGATTGACGGCTTTTCTAAAATAACCTATAAATATGCCACAGACAAGGAGCCTATTATAGGAAGGTTCGCAGCAAAGGCTATGGCAATGGCTTTTTCAACTTCAGAGGTTAATGCCGCCATGGGTAAAATTATAGCGGCTCCTACAGCAGGTTCATCAGGTATTATGCCCGCCATGTTAGTAGCAGCTTCTGAAAGATATAATTTTGACAAAGAAACATTACAAAACGGTTTTCTTACATCTGTAGGTATAGGACAGATTATAGGAAAATACGCAACCTTTGCCGGTGCAGAGGGAGGCTGTCAGGCAGAGTGCGGTTCGGCCTCTGCGATGGCTACATCCGCTCTTGTAGAAATGCTTGGCGGCAGCCCTGAGGAAATTTTAAATGCCGCTTCAATTACCTTGATAAATGTTTTAGGACTTGTATGCGATCCTATTGCAGGACTTGTTCAGTATCCCTGCACCTTTAGAAACGCATCCGGTGTTATTAATGCATTTATAGCAGCCGATCTTGCCCTTGCAGGGGTGAAATCTATAGTCCCCTTTGAAGAGGTGGTACAAGCCATGTCTGAAGTTGGAACAAGCTTGGACGAGGGTCTTAGAGAAACGGGACTTGGAGGTCTTGCCGGAACCAAAACCGGACAAGCCATTAGAAAAAATTTTTTAAATTTGGAGGAAAAAAATGACTGAGTCAAAAAAATTTACCTTGGGCTTAATACCCAAACTTATTATCGCAATTATTATAGGTGTAATTTTAGGAGGCTTTTTACCTGAAACTGCAATTAGAGTAATTGTTACTATTGGAGGGCTCTTCGGAAAGTTCTTAAACTTTGTAATCCCTCTTATGATTGTTGCCTTTGTAGCTAAGGGTATAGCAGACCTTTCAGAGGGAGCGGGAAAATTACTTGGAATTACCTTAATCCTTTCCTATGGCTCAACTCTTATAGCAGGTACTTTGTCCTATACCATGGCTTCAAATATTTTTCCTAGCTTTATCTCAGCTGAAATGGCTGAAAAGGTTAAAAATATTGAAGGCCTTGAGCCCTTCTTTACTATTCCCTTAAACCCTATTCTAGAAGTTACATCAGCTTTGGTACTTGCCTTTATGCTGGGCCTTACTGTTTCCATTTTAAGATCTAAGAACCAAGGTCAAGCTTTCTATAATTTAATATCTGAATTTAATGAAATAATAGTCCTTGTACTTTCAAAAGCAATTATTCCGGCACTACCTTTTTATATTTTTTGTAACTTTGCAAGTATGAGCTATTCAGGTTCAGTTTTCGCAATACTATCAATTTTCATAAAAATATTCGGCTGCATTATAGTCCTTCACATATTGTATCTTCTTGCAATGTTCCTAATTTCAGGTACCTATTCAGGAAAGAATCCTATTAAATCCTTTAGAAAAGCTCTTCCGGCTTATGTTACTGCAGTAGGTACTCAATCAAGTGCCGCTACAATTCCTGTAAACGTAAATTGTAACAAAAATATAGGAGTAACAAAGCAAATAAGAGAATTTGTAATCCCACTATGTGCTACCTGCCATATGCCAGGATCAATGATTACACTTACAGCCTGTGTCTATACACTTCTTTGTATGTATAGCATGCCTCACAGCTATGCTCTTATAATTAAGTTTATAGCAATTTTAGGAATTACCATGGTTGCAGCTCCGGGAGCACCGGGCGGTGCTGTTATGTCAGCCCTTCCCTTCCTACCTGTTGTTGGAATAGCTACAGAAAGTCCTTTGGCTACAATTCTTATATCCCTTTACATTACTCAGGACTCTTTCGGTACTGCAGCAAATGTAACAGGAGATAATGCTATTTCCATGTCAGTAGAAAAATTCTACTACAAGAACATACTTAAAAAGCCTATACCTAAAGAAACTGAAGAGGCTTAAATTAAATAAAGCCTATTAAAATAAAAATGACCTGAGAAGTTGTCCTTCCCGGGTCATTTTTTAATCTTGGTAAAATTTTTCCTTATTTATCTTCAAATAGTCAAAAAGCCTATCTTCATTCTCATCAAAATTTACAACTCTTTCTTTTGGAAAGCTAACTTCTTCAATAAGCTTAAGGGCTTTTTTAAAATCTCCCACCTGATAATCAACATGGGCATCTGAATTAATTATTATATCCACCTTATAATCCTTACAAAGCTTTAAAATTTCAATGTTATTTGATTTTGCATTTATCCTTGAGGTTTCCTTAGTCAATGAAGAATTATTAAGCTCAATTAATATGCCCTTTTTCTTAGCTGCAAGTACAAGCTCCTCTTTGTCTATAGGGTATCTGTCATCATCAGGGTGTCCTATTATTCTTACCTTCTTCATGTCCATGGCCTTTATTAAGGCTTCGGTATTATTTGTAAGTCCTCCATCCTTTATACAGGCTGAATGAAGTGAAGCTATTAGATAATCCAAATTTCTAAGGTGCTTGTCTTCTGTCAAGTCAAGTCTTCCACAATAGTCTATAATATTTGCCTCGGCTCCCCTTATTAAATATATGCCGTCAAAATTCCTCTTTAGAATCTTCATATTGTAAAAATATACATTATTACATGTTCCCGGCATTTGTTCAGAGTGTTCACTGGTTCCTATAAATTTAAGTCCTTTTTTCTTAGCCTCTTCAATATTTTCCTTAAGAGTTGAGTAGGCATGTCCACTAACTATTGTATGTGTGTGAAGATCACATAGCATCTCTATAAAACTCCTCCTTAATTACCTTTACATCCTCTCCCGGTCTATAACCGGCTTTTTTACTGTGTACATTTATTATACCTTGATTAGACTGAAGTTTGTACTCAAATCCGGTTCCCATATATTCTATTGATATTACCTTGGCGCTTATGCCTGAGTTTCCCTTTGATATAGACAAATCCTCAGGCTTTACAGGGTAGAGGTTTTGATTTGCGAAATTTGCCTTAACCGCTTTATCCTTAAAGGTAATATCACAGCCCTCAACCTCAAATAAATCTCCTTGCCAGCTTCCTCTTATAAGATTTGACTTTCCTACAAATTTTGCAACATATTCGGTTTTAGGACTTTCATAAATTTCAAAGGGGCTTCCCTCCTGTTCAATAATGCCGTTTTTTAAAATAACTATTCTGTCGCTCATTGCCAGGGCCTCGCCTTGATCATGAGTTACATAAATTATTGTGGACTTAAACTTGTCATGGATCTCCTTTATAAACTTACGCATTTCAATTCTCAAGTTTGCATCAAGAGCGGATAAAGGTTCGTCCATAAGAATAATTTCAGGTCTTGTTATAAGCGCCCTTGCCAATGCAACTCTTTGCTTTTGTCCTCCTGAAAGATCATCAGGATAAGACTTTTCAAATCCTTTAAGTCCAACTATATCAATCATGCGATTTATTTCTTCATCAGCATTGGACTTTTTATTCCTTCCTTTAACGGCATACTCCAAGTGTTCTTTTACATTCATATGTGGCCAAAGAGCAAACTGTTGAAAAACCATATTAAGGTTTCTGTCTTGAGGAGGAAGAAAAACTTCATTGTTTTTTACAAAAATCCTGCCGTCTTTTATAACCTCTCCTGAATCTATTCCTTCAAAGCCGGCAATTATTTTTAAAAGTGTAGTTTTCCCACAACCACTGGCCCCTAAAAGGGAAATAAATTCTCCTTCCTTTATTTCTAAATTTATATCTTTTAAAACGGCCTTATCTCCAAAACTCTTATACAAATTTTTAATTACTAAACTCATTTTTTCCTCCACTATTTATTTTTTCCATTAATATATACATAGCTAAAAGCACTATTAAAACCAAGGTAGACATGGCATAGGCCAGATTATAGTCCCCTGCCTGTTGTAGGTTGAAAATAAAAAGCCCTATTGTTTTTGTAAAGGGCCCTGACAGTATGGCTGAAAGGCTAAGCTCCGACAGGGAATAGACAAAAATAAGTAGACTGGATGTTAAAACATATTTATAAATTAAAGGTAGAAAGATTTCAGTCCACTTTTTTAAACTTGACCTGTTAGACAAAACCGCCGCATACTCAAGGCTTGTTGATATTGAAGAAAACCCTTGATAGGCCGACTTCATGTCTATAATTAAAAACCTGCTGACATAGGCTATTAAAATAATTACGGAGCTTGCATAAAACCCTATATTAAGTCCTGGTATAGGCTTTGCCCAATGAAATATCATACACAAAGCAAGTACCATTCCAGGTAAAGAATAGGAAATACTTGTAGCCTTTTCAAGAATGGAAATACTTAAATCAAACTTTTTCTTCCATTTAAAATAAGCATAGATTATAGATAAAAAAGCACATATTATAACAGTTATTAAAGCGTAGGTTAAACTGTTGGTAATGGACATTTTTATAGAAGATATTGAAAATAAAGACCTATAGTTATCAAGGCTTAAATTTGAAAAAGAAAATCCATCTACATAGTTGCCTACAAGAGATGAATATATCATAAAGCCTATAGGCACAATATTTATAAAGATAAATACTAAAAAGGTCAATACTTCAATAAAACTTCTTGTTTTCGGCTTAAAAGAGTATCTTATTTGTGTGTCCTCAGATGAGTCCTTACCTGTTCTTGATCTTTTAATTATTGACGACTCAATTCCGGATACAGATACAGAGATTATAAACAGAAGTGCCGACAAAACAGCCGGGTCTGTAAATCCTCCTGTTGATATAGAAATCGTCTTTTCATAAATTAAGGTAGACAGAACTGAAATCCCTGCAGGCACTCCTAAAAAAGCCGGAATGGAAAAGTTGTCCAAGCTTGATAAAAATACAAGGACAAAGGTGCTTACAAGAGTAGGCGTAATCTGTCTTAAATTTATATTTCTAAAGGTTTCAAAGCTTCCATAATTCAATAGTTTGGAAGCATGTTCATTGCTTAAGGGCACCTTTATAAGGCTCCTATAAACACTTAAATAAACAAAGGGAGTATAGCAAACCAGCATAAGAAAAACTATCCCCCCTATTGAATATAGGTTAATAGGCTTAAGTCCTACTGACTTAAGAAGTTTTGTAACTATACCTACATTGGATGTTATGTTGGTCCAAGCAAGAGTCATAATATAGCTTGGCACAATAAAGGGCAGATAAACTAAAACCTTTAAAAGTCCTTTAAATCTTATATTTGTATAGGCTATTATAAAGGCCAGGTAAGAGCCTACAATAAGGGTTATAAAGGAAGATGATATACCTATAATAAAGGTATTTATTATTCCTTTAATAACCCTTTTATCTGAAAATATTTTACTGTAGTTTATTATAAGTCCATCCCCTTGAAAGCTTCTTATAAAAAGCTTTATAAAGGGGATGACAAATATAAATACAACTACTATAGCAATTAAATAATCTAGCAGCTTATCTCTTTTCAAATTAGATCCCTCTTATTGGAATATTTTTGAAAATTCTTCTTTATCGGCTTCCCTGTTTTCCAATAGGACTTTGTCATCTCCTGACAGGATATTTAGTTCCTTGGCAGACTTTAATCCTTCAGGTGCTTCTATATCTTCTCTAATAGGAGTGTAGCCCATAGATGCTGCAAGCTCTTGACCTTCCTTTGAAATTATATAGTCATAAAAGGCTTGTGCAGCTTCAAGGTTTTTACTTCCTTTTACAATACCTACTGGTTCAGTAACTATAGGTGATCCTTCTTCAGGGTAAATAAATTCAACAGGTGCCCCTTCTTTCTTTGAACGATTAGCCATATAGTCAACAATTATTCCAAGTCCCTTTTGTCCGGAAACTACTGATTTTTGAACTGCACCATTTCCCTTGTCCACTAAAATGTCGTTGTCTTTTAGACCCTTATAAAAGTCCCAGCCTATACCGTCAGTTCTGGTTAAAAGTGAAAGATTATAGGCAGCAGCTCCTGAATACAAGGGTGAAGGCATAATTGTTTGAGATTTTGTTTCAGGACTTATTAAATCTTTAAACCCCTTTACCTCACCTGAATAAATATCAGTATTTTGAATTATACCTGTGGAAATTATCTTTGTTCCGGCATAATAGTTTTCCTTGTCGTAAAATTTTTCATTAAGTCCGTCAAGCTCAGGGGAAACATACTTGTCAAGTATGTCTTTTTCCTTTAAGATTTCAAAGGTAACAGTGTCTGCAACTAAAACTACATCAGCCTGAAGAGCATTAACCTCTTTTTCAGATAAAATTTTTGAAACAAGTTCCTCTGTTCCTGATCTGAATACTACTACATCAGCTTCAGGGTAAACTTTTTTAAAACCATCTACCAACTTTTTAGCATCCTCTTCAGGTTGAGAGGTATATAAAGTTATTGTTCCCTTTGCTTTTTTACCTTCAGTTTGTTCACTTACAGTAGTATTTGCCTCTTTTGTATTTTGAGTGTTCTCTGTATTTCCCGTGCCTGCCTTTTCATTTCCACCTGATGAGCAAGCTACAAGAGCAAATGTCATTAATATTATAGCCAACAATCTTTTCATATTATTTTTCTCTCCTTTAAAAATTTTAAATTCCTATCTAAAATAAAAGTTGTTCTACCTATTTCCATTCCTTCGACTACCATGGGAAGATTTTTTTCTCCTATCTTTTCTATAATCTCTTCCATAGGAAACATTCCCCTATCAAGTTCAGTATGATACTTATCCCTAAGCCTGTTGCTTATATGAACCTTAGAAATATTTTTTAAATTGTTAAGGTTAAAGTATATTTCATCCAGGTTGTCACAATGAGCAACATCAAGGGTGTATAAAAAATCCTCGTAACTACTGCCTGTAAGCTTTTTTAAAGAATAAAGATCTATAATAAATTCCTTTTTTATTTTTTCCATTATCTCTATAGACACCTTAACTTTTTTCTTTAGAGAATAGTTGAGAATAGCACTAAAGCTTTCCCTTAAAAGATCGTAATAAAATTCTTCTTTAAATCCTACAGAAAATCTCCCCGGATGGATGGTAATTTCTCCTGCTCCGATTTTACTTGCCAGGTCTATATCAGCTAAGGTTTCCCTTAGACTTAAGTCCCTGACCTTTTTGTTAATTGATGCTAAGTTTAAATCCCAACTCTTTGCGTGAAGAGTAAGATTCAGATTAAACTCCTTTGCTAAATCCCTTATCTTTTCAGAAGAAAGATTTTTATTTTCGATTTGTTGAGACCAAAATTCTATACCTGATAAATTGTTTACACAGGCACAGTCAAAAATTTCCTCCTCAGAAAAATCCCACATAAGAGAAGATGAAATAAAAATTCTCTCTATATCAATCACCTCTTCTATAATCTATAGAGCATATGTATAGAAAAAATATCTGAATTTTAAAATTTATGTAAAATCTGTAAAAGCCACCTTGAGGTTATTAGCTTAGCTTTAAATAAGAATAAATAATGTAAATATGAAAAAGACCCACATTAATTTGTGAATCTTTTATTAGGAATTATTAAATTGTAGAATTTTTTAAAATATAAGTTCTAAAAGTCCATAGATTACAAGTTGATGTAGCAAATAAATCTTAAGGGAGTTTTTGCCTACCAGGGATAAAATATTTTTGCTGCCGTAGTATCCGAAAAAGTCTTTTTCCTTTAAAAGTTTACCAAGTCCATACCCGAAAAGATAAATAAATATCCAGGGTATTAGAGGAAAGTAGTCTGATGATCTAAAAGTTTCCTTAGGAAATCCCAAAATAAATAAATTCATTCTGTATAAAAACTCCGGTACTTTTATTTTATAGATAAATAGATTCAAGTAGCCTGCATCAATATTATAAAAAATTATAAAGAGCAAGATGAAGACAATCATCCAAAAGATGTTTATTTTGTTGAGCCTTTCCTTTAAAAAGCCGCAAATAATCATGGATCCGCCAAGACCATTTAAAACGCCGAAAATTATAAGCTCATTTCTAATAAAAATATAAGTTACCAAACTTATAAGAAGACCTAAAAGACTTACTATAAGACCTTTCTTTATAAGCTTATCCCCTTTTGTAAGATAAGAGCTTATTCCTGATATTATAAAGAAACTGACAGCTATTGAAATTTGCCAAGGTCTTACTTTTTCTATTGTATAAAATTCTATGTCCCTTCCGAAAATATAAACTAAATCATAAAACAGGTGATAGAAAATCATGGATATTATTGTAAAGCCTCTTAATGTATCTATATAATGAACTCTTTTCACCTAATCACTCCCGCCTGAAAGTCTCTACTAAAAAATTTTTTTGAACTCTGATATAATATACCCATTAGGAGGAATAGTTATGATGGGAAAAATTTTAGTTGTAGATGATGAAAAGGCTATAGCTGAAATAATTGAATACAACTTAGATCAGGAAGGTTATGAAATTACCAAGGCCTTTGACGGAAAAGAGTGCCTTGATGTTTTTAAAAATAAAAAATTCGATCTTATAATATTAGATGTTATGATGCCTAAGCTTGACGGCTTCTCTGTCCTTAGAGAAGTTAGAAAAACTTCAAGTGTGCCTGTAATTATGCTTACTGCTAAACAGGAAGAAGTGGATAAGGTCCTGGGTCTTGAACTTGGCGCTGATGACTATGTGGTAAAACCATTTTCCATGAGGGAACTTACCGCAAGAGTTAAGGCCATCTTAAGAAGAAACGGTTTGGAAAGTGAAGAGTCCTTAGATTCAAATGTAATTGAAGCCGGGGATCTTGTTATTGATCTTGACAAGTATGAAATTAAAAAGAAGGGCAAGGAAATTAATCTAACCCTTCGTGAATACGAACTTTTAAAATACCTTATTGAGCAATCCGGTCAGGTTGTATCAAGGGAAGAACTTCTTGATAAGGTTTGGGACTATGAATATTACGGAGATATTAGAACGGTGGATGTAACAGTAAGAAGACTTAGAGAAAAAATTGAGGACAAGGGCAAGGATTATAGATACATTCTTACAAAGCGCGGTGTAGGTTACTATTTCGGAGGATAAAATGTTCAGCAGTATCAGATATAGATTTATAACTATATATTTTGTACTGGTTCTTATTTGTATGGCCATAGTTGGAGCCTTTATTATTAACAGACTTGAGGTGGTACAAATTGAAAGTGCCGGCAAGGAAATGAATAGGACTCTTATGTCTATAGAAAATACATCAGGTTATTTGGCAACTGATGTTTGGGATGACAAGGAAAAGGAAATTCATAAAAGTCTTTCATCCTGGCGTATTTCTCAAAACGATACTATTTACGCC
This sequence comes from Peptoniphilus catoniae, assembly GCF_901447155.2. Lineage (GTDB taxonomy): Bacteria > Bacillota > Clostridia > Tissierellales > Peptoniphilaceae > Peptoniphilus_E > Peptoniphilus_E catoniae. The sequence continues at coordinate 102,112 of NZ_LR588417.1, read as the reverse complement.
ATATCAGCATCAAAAGATGTGCCTACTATAATAACCTCAACATCAAATGCTGAGGTTTCAGGAAAATCAGCCCTTTCCCACAAGTCCTTGGAGCCGAGTTTAATCCTCAAGGCCTTAAAGGGCGATGAGGCTGAAACTATAGTTATAGGAGAAATCGATAACCTTAACTCCAAACACATAGCGAAACCTATATTTTCCCCTGAAGGAAAAATAAGAGGTATTCTTTATATGACATCAAATCTGTCTGAGGTATATGATGTTGTTGACAAGGCAAGGTCCATACTTACCTATGCTACAGGTATAGCTTTGCTTATTACTACGATTTTAGGTTATATAATTGCCAAGTCCATTACAGAGCCTATTCGTACTGTAACTAAAAAAGCCTCTCTTATGGCAAAGGGCGACTTCAGTCAAAAGGTCGATGTAAAATCCAATGACGAAATTGGAAATCTAGGTCATATGTTTAACTACCTTACTGACGAGCTTAATGTTACCATCTCAAAAATGGAGCTTGAAAAGTCCAAGCTTAACACTATTTTTAATCACATGACTGAAGGTGTTGTTGCAATTAACAGAAAAGGACTTTTAATTCAGGCAAATCCCATAGCAAGAAAAATTTTAAATATTGATACCGATTATGTAGACAGATTTTTTGATTTGTCCACACTTAACATTAAGGTTGACTATAACGACCTCTCTTCCCTTGAAGGGGAAAGTGAAGTGGAAATAAAGGACAGGTTTTACAAAATCAAGTATGCTCCCTTTATGTTAAAGAGCCTCTATGACCTGGGTATTATAGTTGTTTTACAGGATATGACCAAGGAACACGCCCTTGACTCCATGCGTAAGGACTTTGTTGCAAATGTGTCCCACGAGCTTAAAACACCTATTACTTCCATTAAGTCCTATGGAGAGACCCTTCTTATGTCTAAAAACTTAAATCCCAGAGAAAGAAAATTTCTTGAAGTTATAAATAACGAAAGTAACAGAATGTCTTCTCTTGTTACGGATCTTTTGGAGCTGTCTGATTTGGACTATAAGTCCTATAAGCCGAAGTTTGAAAGAATTGACACCTATGATCTTATAAGCTCAACCTTAGATCACTTGGAGCTTCTTATTAAAGAGAAAAAACACAAGATAGTTTTAGACATTCCCATGGATATAAAAGATATTTCAGCAGACAGAAACAGTGCCGACAGAATTTTAATTAACATTATCTCAAATGCCATAAAATATACAGATAAGTTTGGCAAAGTGGAAATATCAGCCTACTCTGATGATAATAAGGTTTGTATAGTTGTAAAGGATAACGGTATAGGTATACCAAAGGAAGATATGCCTCGAATTTTCGAAAGGTTCTACAGAGTTGAAAAATCTCGCTCAAGGGAAATGGGCGGCACAGGTCTGGGTCTATCTATATCAAAAAACCTTGCAGAGTCCATGGGCGGCTCTCTTGAACTTGACTCGGACTATGGTAAGGGAACGGCAGTTAAAATTACCCTGAAGGCATGTGGGTGATTTTATGAAAAAAAGAGATATAAGCTTAAATATTATAATGGTAACTTTAATAATCCTAACTATATTTCAAGCAGGGATTTTATGGATAAGAACACCATCCTTTAATAGACACATAGCTAAGGAAGAAAACCTTGACAGGGAAGACCTATTTAAGAGAATCTTAAGACCTGAAAAAACAGTCTTTAACTTTTCAAAATACAACCATACAATTGCCTATGATTCCGACGGACTTTATGAAAAATATAAAATTATTATTTCCAACAGATTAAAGGACCTGTCTGAGGATGACCTTAAGTCTATAAGTCAAGAAGACTACCTGAATCTTATGAACACAGGCTCAATTGTATTTCAATTCAGCTCAAATATAGACGGAAGTATATATGCCAATACCCTTGGTTATCAAAAAGATTCTGACAAAATTCTTAAAGTAAAGGAGATTTACCTCTCTTATAACAAGCTTGCCCTATCTGATGGCACAAACAACTATCTTATTGAAACTGAACCTATAGAAGAAATTAAATCCGATCTTGATTTTGTTAAAAGCAGTGGTTACCCAATCTACCTTAACTTTAAAGAAAGATACGATATAAATAAAAATGTTTTTGTTCCTGCAGATAATTCTTTTGATTATAGAAATATTTCCTATGTAAGTAACATGGAAAATATGGATCCTGTTTACAAAACCAGTCTTGTAGAGAGATTCCTAGGCATGAATATAGATTATATAAACCAAATTACCCAACCTGAGGAAACTGTGTATGCCTTTGGTCAACAGTACCTTAAATTTAATAATAAGGGTATTATAGAATATAAAAATACAGAAGACTTTTCTTCAAATAATCTTAATCTTTATACATCTTTGGATTATGCAGTTTATTTTATTTCTTCAAAACTGGGAACCATTGAGAACCTAAACGTTGTTAAAATAGAAGAAATTAACGAAGAAAACAAATTAGGATATAAAATCTCCTTTAATTATATAGAGGACAATTTTACAGTCTATCCGGGAGAGAAAGAAGCTTCCAACTTTATAGAGCTTGAAGTCTTTTCAAATCACGTTAGATCTTTTAAGCAAATCTATCGAAAGGCTGAAGACTCGCCTGCTGTAAATTACACTGCCGTAAACTCCCTTTCCTTTGAAAGGATAATTATCAAAAACTTGTACATTTTTACAAAAGGAAGTAAGGAAGAAAGCAAATCTGTTTTAAATGTGCTTTCAAATATTGACTCTGTAAGTAAAGTTTACCTTGATGATACAGACCTTGAGCCTTCCAGACTAAAGTTGTGCTTAAAGGTAAATTATCAAGGCAGGGAGCTTTTCTTTCAACTTAAAAATGGAAACTTTATAATGGAGAGATAGTATGGATTGGTCTAAATCAAAAATAATTTTAATAGTTGCTCTGATAATAACCAACTGTATTTTATTTGCCTATATTTTAAATAACAACCTTATTAAAAAAGACAGCTCCTCTTCACCCGAGTTTATAAAAGAAACCATATCCATGTTAAAAGATGAGGGTATAGAAGTGGATTCTTATATCCCTACAAACAAGACTAAGTTACCCTCCCTTCTGGTAGAATTTGAAAGCTATGATAAGGATTATATTAACAAAAAATTTTTTAACGGTAACGGCGAAATTGAAACTCCCAACAAGGAAGTTACAAAAATAACCTTTAACAAGGAAAGTCTAAGTATAATTAATACCAGAAGACTTATTTATGAAAATACTATGAACATAACACAAAAGCAAAAAATAGACTTTAACAGAGCTGAGGAGCTTGCAACAATTTTTCTTATGGATAGAGGCTTTGACACATCAAATATGCAGTGCAGCTACTTTAAAGAAGAGGATGGAGTTTATCAAATGACCTTTTCAAAGCTCTACAAGGGTGTAAGTATAGAGCGTTCCTATACGAACTTTACCATAGATAACGGAGTGGTAACCTCCATGGACAGACTTTGGATAAACGTAAAGGATCAGTCTGAAAATGAAATCTATTTAAGCTCTGCTGCAAAGTCCCTTTTAAGACTTTTAGATGACAGCTCCGACTACTATGGCAAAACCGTTACAGACATTGACCAATGCTATTACTTTGACCCGGAAAGTCAAGGCTATGTAGATGATATTACAAGAGTAACTCAAGGTAGAGCAATACCTGCTTGGAAAATACAATTTAATGACGGAACAAATACAGTGGCGGATAGTTTTTAATCCGCCCTTTTATTATTTACAAGAAATAAACTTACTTTTTAAATTTATGCTTTATAATTTAGGCTCAAGGCTTAATCCTTTGCCCTTGAATAATTATTGTGGTAGAATTACTTATCGGAGGTTTTAAGATGAAATTCTGCTCACTATCAAGCGGCTCTTCAGGTAACTGTCAGTACCTGGAATATAAAAACACCAAAATACTTATAGATGCCGGTCTTTCAGGTAAAAAAATAGAAAATCTTCTAAAGGATATAAACGTGGATATAGATTCAATAGATGCGATTTTTTTAACCCATGAACATATAGATCATGTTAAGGGAGCGGGAGTCTTATCCAGGCGACACAATATGAAGATATTTACAACTGAGGAAACCTTTAAGGCCATGTTGCCTATAACTAAAGAAATAAGTGGCGAAAATATATATTTTTTCCAAAATAATAAAGCTTTCAACTTTAAGGATCTTTATATAGATCCTATGGATTCCTTTCACGATTGTGTTAAGGGAACTTGCTACAGTATAATTGGCAACAAAAAGATATCAATAGTTACCGATACAGGCATGGTAAGTCCTGAAATGATGGAGAGAATTAAAGGGTCCTCCCTTTACTACCTTGAATCCAACCACGACAGCGATATGCTGATTCAAGGCAGCTATCCCTGGTCCACAAAACAAAGGATTATGTCAACAAGAGGCCATCTTTCCAATGATAATGCGGCTAAAATTTTAGAAAGGCTTTTATCTAAAAGCGAGGAAATAGTAATGCTGTCCCACCTTTCCAGGGACAACAACGACCCTAAGCTTGCCGTAAGAACAGTAAGAGATTCCCTAACAAATAAAAACATCAGAGAGGGTATCGATTATATAATGGAGGTCTCACCTAGAGATTCAGTTTCAACTATTTACGACTTATAGGAGGATATATGAAAATACTTCTTACAAATGACGACGGATTCTTTGCCCCCGGTATAAAGGCAATGGCCAAGGCACTTTTAGCTGAAGGTCATGAGGTGATAATGGTGGCTCCCGAATTTGAAAATTCAGGCAAAAGCCATTCAATAACACTAATGGAGGAGCTTGTAGTTCATCCTGTTAAAATTAAAGACCTTGACTGTGAATGCTATAGCGTTTCAGGTACACCTGCAGACTCAGTAAGGGCTGCACTTAAACTTTTTGATAGCTTTGATTACTGCTTTTCAGGAGTTAACCTGGGCTACAATGCAGGCATGGATATTCTTTATTCAGGCACTGTTTCAGCAGCTATAGAAGCCAACGTCTTCGGCTTAAATTCAATTGCTATCTCAGCTCAATACGCTCGTGAAAAAACCAAGTTCAGCTCAGCTGCTAAAATTGCCATAGAGGTCTTTAATAAATTACACAATAAACTTGACAGGCTGCAAGTCCTAAATATAAATGTGCCTAATCTTAAATACGAAGACCTTAAAGGAGTTAAGGTTTGTATGATAGGCGGATCCGTTCCGGATAATTATAAAATTACTAAAAATGACGACAGTTACCTTTTAAAGCTGGGTCCAAGACCTGATGAAGATGATATTCCAAGCTCAGACAGATTTTATCTGTCCAAAGGCTATGCCACTCTCACTCCTTTGGTTTATGATCTTAACAATAAAAAATTAATAGAAAAATTAAGTGATGAAATATGAAATCTAAAAAATGGCAGACAAGAGAAAACTTATCTGCAAAAATATTTTTAATAACAATTGTATTAACCTCTATCCTTGCTTTTGTATCAAACTTTCAATTGGAGCTTGTGCCTTTAAAATATCTTGCAACAGGGCTTACAGCTTCCACTCTTTTGGTCCTTGTAGGCACCAACATTATGAGTATAATTGAGTCTAAAAACTATAGCGGAAGGAAAATAACAAGCGCCGTTTTAAATATCCTGATGCTTGTAGTTTTAAGCTATTTATTTTGGTTTAAGTCAAAATTCAAATGAGCTACACTATAAATTACAAATCATCTAACGGCGAGGATAATATTTATGCAAGGATTTGGGACTGCGAAAATCCTAGCTGTATTTTGCAAATCTCTCATGGAATGGTTGAACATATTGACAGGTATGATGACTTTGCAAAATTTTTAAACTCAAAAAACATACTTGTTGCAGGAAACAATCACTTGGGGCATGGGCCCACTGCAAGAAAGCTCGGCTACTTCGGAGAAGGCCCTGTAGAGGATTATTTAATAGAGGATGTTTATAGCTTAAGCAACTATCTTAAAGAAAAATACAATCTGCCCCTATACTACCTGGGACATTCTATGGGATCTTTTATAACAAGATATTTAATAAGTAAGTATAAAAGTAAAAAAGTTATTCTTATTGGGACAGGTTATATATCACAAGGCGAGGTAAAGCTTTTAAATAACTTATCCAAAGCATCAATTAAGGTGTTTGGAGAAAATTACAAATCTAAGCTTCTCCTCTTATTAAGTCTTGGTGCTTATCAAATAAAGGCTCCTTTGGGAGAAAGTTGGATCAGCTTTAATAAGGACAACCTCCAAAGAAGAAAAGAAGATAAGTATTGCAGCTTCTCCTTTACAGACAACGGATACCTGGGACTTTCACGACTTCTTAAAAAAATCATTGATAAGGATGTTGTTTCAAAGACAGATAAGGATACAAGCCTACTCCTTCTTTCAGGTAAAGAAGACCCTGTAGGAGATAAGACCAAGGGAGTTAAAAAAGTCTATAAGCTTTACAAGGACTTGGGATATAAGGTTGACATGAAGTTTTTTGCAAATATGAGTCATGAGATATTAAACGAGGATAATAATATAGAGGTTTACCAAGAAGTTTACAATTTTATAAAAGAATAAATATAAGGCAGATGGGCAAAACCACCTGCCTTTATTTTATCTATTTAACCTAAAAGTATATCTAAAAACATCATTACTATAAAGCCCACTATTATTCCGTAGGTAGCCTGTCTTTCATAGCCGTTGGAATGGGTTTCAGGAATAATTTCATCACTTATTACAAAAAGCATGGCTCCTCCTGCAAGGGCAAGTATAAAACCTATAATAGGTTGGAAAACAGATACCAGTCCATAGCCCAAAAAGGCTCCGACAGGTTCAACAAGACCTGTTAAGCCGGCAATTATAAAGGCTTCCTTAGTAGAATAATTTTCCCTTACAAGGGATAATGCCACTGCAAGTCCTTCCGGCATGTTTTGCAAACCTATACCTAAGGCTATAGCTATTCCGTTGTTTATATCTTCAGTTCCGAAGCCTACACCTGTAGCAAGACCTTCAGGAAAATTATGAATTGTAATGGCTATAATAAAAAGCCAAATCTTTTTTAAACTTTCAGCGTTTTTTCCTTCGACTTTCTTAGTAATTAAATGTTCATGGGGAGCATATCTGTCAATTAAGTCAATCATAACTCCTCCCAAGAATATTCCCATAGATGTCACTGTTACAGCTCCTATTCCTCCTCCACCAATTTCAATGCTGGGTAAAATTAGAGAAAAGCAGGTTGCAGCAAGCATTACTCCGGCTGCAGCTCCAAGTAAAGAGTCAAGAATCTTTTGAGATACACTTTTTGTAGAAAATATAGGCAAGGCTCCGACACCAGTAAATAAACCGGGTAATATGCAGCCTAATATAATTATAATTTTTGGATTTAAATTATTCATTTCTCATCTCCTTTTATATAGATATCATACATAAATTTAAAAATATTAACCCTCTTAAATTTCAAATAATTAAGATGACTTCTGTTTTTTATAAGTCAATGTTATAATTAAATTAATTTATAACAAATTAATATAAAATAGTTTAGCTTGAATAAGCTTAATTGTTATCATAAACACAACTGTTAAATGAAAGGAGAAAGCATGGAACATTTACTAAGCCAAAAAATCGACGATAATTTTTATTACATCGGGGTTAATGACCGTATCACTCATAAGTTTGAAGGCATGTGGCCCATTCCCAATGGAGTTGCCTACAATTCCTATTTGGTAAAGGGAAAGGCCAACATCCTTATAGATTCCGTTAAACTTAACAGAATTACGGTATTTCTTGAAAGACTTTATGACGCCCTGGAGGGAGAGGATTTAGACTACATTATAATAGACCATATTGAACCGGATCACAGCTCCGGACTTACTACTATTATGGATAACTACCCTAATACTAAAATAGTATGTAACAAAAGGACTCTACCCTTTTTAAAAAATTATTACAATATTGAAGATAATATTATAGTGGTAAAGGATAAAGAAACTATCACCCTTGGAGATAAAAGATACACCTTTTATACCACGCCTATGGTTCACTGGCCTGAGTCCATGGTTTGTTATGATGAAGATGATAAAATCCTATTTTCTCAAGATATATTTGGAGGCTTCGGCACTCTTGATGGCGCTATATTTGACGATCAAATCGACTTTGACTCCCAATATCTTGACGAAACCAGAAGGTATTACATTAATATAGTCGGTAAATATTCAAAACAGGCTCTTGCCGCTCTTAACAAATTGTCTCACCTGGATATTAAAATGATTTGTCCGGACCATGGTCCTATTTGGAGAAAGGATCCTTCAAAAATACTAAACCTTTACACATCTCTTGCCAAGCAGGAAACTGTTGACGGAGTTTTAATAGTATATGGTTCCATGTACGGCAATACAGAGCAAATGGCTGAGCTTGTTGCACAGGGAGTTGTTGAAGGTGGTATAGGTGTAGTTAAGGTTAGTGATATTACCAAGGTTGATATGTCCTATATTCTTTCAGACACCTGGAAATATAAGGGAGTAATTTTAGGATCCTGCTCCTATGACAATAATATCTTCCCTCCTATGGGATATCTACTTTCAGATCTTAGTCACCAAAAGATGAAAAACAATATTTGGGGAGCTTTCGGTTCCTTCTCATGGTCAGGGGGAGCTGTCAAAAGATTAAAGGGCTTCCTTGAAGAAGAAAAGCTTAACTATATCGAAACCATTCCTGAAATTCAAGGTGCTGCAAATCCTAAAGAAGCTGAGGAGCTAAAGGAACTTGGAAGAGAAGTTGCAAGAAGAATTTTAAAGGCATCTGAAGAAAAATAAATTTAGAGCTCTCTAATTACAAGTAGCCCTTGGATTAGGGAGCCTTTTTAATCTGAAATTTTTTTAAGCTAAAATATTCTTATAGCTTGCCATATTAATTCTTTTTGTCCTATAATAAAGGACAGTTTATAAAAAAGGAGATAGTATGAAAAAAGTTAAAAATTTAATAATAGTTTGTTTGATTTTATCAGCCCTTGTTATCGGTGCCTTCTTCTATGGAAAGAATCAGGGGGCCTTGGACAAGGAGCCTGTTATTACATCGGAGCTTTTAACCAACCAAATTAAGGATTCAAAGGAACTTACCGTTACTAAATACTACTACACCAATATGGCGTCCTTTGAAAATCAAAATGAATTTTACGGTTTTAAAATACCCTTTACTCAAAAGAAATTTATCTTATCCTATGACGGTATTATATCTGCGGGAGTAGATCTTTCAAAGCTTGATTTAAGTCTTGATAAGGAAAAAAAGATTATAAAAATCAAAATGCCTGATGCTAAGATTCTTTCTCACGAAATAAATGATTCTTCAATTACTATTTTTGACGAAAAGAATTCTGTTTTTAATCCTATTAACCTTGAAGACTACTCAGGCTTCTATAAGGATCAAAAGGCCCTTATGGAGAAAAAGGCCCTGTCAAAAAATCTTCTTGCAAATTCAAAAGAAGCTGCACAAAAAGCCATTGAAGAAATCCTATCCATATATAATACGGGAGAAGACTCTTATACAATAGAGTTTAATTAAGACAAAAAGAATAAATTTTTTCTTGTCTTTAAACTCTTAAAGAGTATACTCGAATAAGGGAGGAATAATTATGAATATGTTATTTATAGTTTTAAACAGTGATGCCCATATAGATGAACTTTTAATTGAGTTTGATAAAAACGGTATTAAAGGCGGCACTATATTGGATAGCCAGGGCATGGGACAAACTATGGTGGAGCACTCCATAGGTGTAAGCTATAATTATCTTCGTACCATGCTTAGTGGAGGCAGGCCTTATAATAAAACCATGTTTTTGATTCTTGATGAAAAAAAACTTGAAATTGCAAAGGACTGTGTAAGAAAGATAGTTGGAAATTTAAACAAAGAAAATGTAGGGATAATGTTTGACTTCCCTATTAGCAATGTAGAGGGATTGACCAAGTAATGAGTATGTTTTATATAGCGATTTTGTTGTTTGGCGGAATGATTTTTGCCCGCCTCTTTTCAAAGATTAAATTTCCCGAGGTTACGGGATTTTTAATTGCCGGAATAATTATAGGCCCTTCGGTTTTAAATCTGATACCTAAGGACGGTGTAAAGTCTCTTGAGATTTTAAGTAATGTTGCCTTAAGCTTTATAGCCTTTTCAATAGGTGCTGAAATGAAGCTTTCAGTTTTAAAAAAGCTTGGAAGTAAAATTGCTCTTATAACTGTTTTTGAAGCCCTAGGTGCCCTTGTAGTAGTTTTGTTGGGATGTCTTTTTATCTTTAAAATGGACTTCCCCTTTTCAATTACCCTGGCAAGTATAGCCTGTGCCACTGCACCTGCTGCAACTCTTATGGTAATTAGAGAGTATCGAGCCAAGGGAGAGCTGGTAGATGTGCTTCTGCCTGTAGTTGCCCTTGATGACGCAGTGTGTATTATAGCCTTCGGTATCTGTTCTTCTTTGGCGGTTAATATGCTAAAAGGCTCAGATATGGGTATGGCTTCCATGCTAGTGGAACCTATTTTAGATATTGTTCTTTCAATTGTTATAGGTTTGGTAGGAGGATTTTTATATTCCCTTGTTGCCAAAAGGGTTAAAACTGAAAATGAGCTTTTGTCCTTAATAATAGCAACTGTTTTTATGTTGGCATCTCTTGCTGATATGCTCGGCCTCTCAGGTCTTTTAACCCTAATGAGTGCCAGTGTTTTAATTTCAAATATATCTGTAAGCCCAAGAAGATACTTTGATATAGTTGATAGAATAACACCACCTATATTTATGTGTTTCTTTGTACTTTCAGGAGCAGACTTAAACCTTGCAGGTCTTAAAAGTGTAGGTCTTATAGGAGTCTTCTATATCTTCGGAAGAGTTTTAGGAAAGTATCTTGGAGCCTTTTCTTCATCAAAAATTACAGGTATGTCTAAAAAAGTCCAAAGATATTTGGGACTTACCCTTGTACCACAAGCGGGTGTTGCCATAGGTCTAAGCTTAATAGCCAGTCAAGAAATACCCGAACCTCATGGTTCAATGATAAGGACAGTTATCTTGGGAGCTACAATTGTTTATGAGCTTTTCGGACCCTTACTTGCAAAGTTTGCCCTTACACAGGCAGATTGTATAGTTAAAAAGTCTTAAACACTTATAAATTAATATTAGTTAATCAAAAAACCGCCCAAGCTTTAATTGATCTTGAGCGGTTATTTTTTATTTGTGGTAGGGATAGTTATTTATTATTCTGAAGCATCTATAGACCTGTTCCAAAAGTATCAGTCTCATAAGCTGGTGAGGAAAGGTCATATCTGAAAAGGAAAGTCTAAAATCGGCCTCCTTTAAAATTTCCTCACTAAGACCTAAAGATCCTCCTATTAGAAAATTAATGGTGGAGTTGCCTTCAAGCATTATATCCTTGAGCTTTTCTGCAAAAGCTTCAGAACTAAGCTTTTTTCCTTTTATATCAAGGGCTATGGTATAGCCTGATTTTATATGCCTTTTGAGTCTTTCCCCCTCAGCTTCAATTACTATCTGCTTATCCTTTTCAGATAAATTTTCCCCTGCAGCTTCGTCGGGAACTTCTATTATTTCCACCTTGGCGTGAGAGGACAGCCTTTTGGTAAACTCCTTTACCCCTTCTTTTATATAATCTTCCTTTACCTTACCTACCCCTATTATATTTATATTCATTAAACAAGCTCTTTAACTGCATTAAGAGCTGCCTCAAAGTCAACCTCGTGAGTAACCTCATTTACATATTCCACATAGGCAACCTTGCCATCTTTATCAACTATTACAACTCCACGACTTAAAAGTTTAAGCTCCTTAATTAGAAAACCGTACTTTTCCCCAAATTCATGATCCCTGTAGTCTGAAACTATTATAGACTTATCTATACCTTCAGCTCCGCAAAATCTTTGTTGAGCAAAGGGCAAGTCATTGGAAATTGTAATTATATAAACATTATCCCCAAGCTTTGATGCTTCTTCGTTAAAGCTTTTAGTCTGAAGAGAGCAAACCCCGGTATCAATTGACGGCACTACTGAATAAATTCTTATTTTACCCTTATGCTCCTCTGAGTTAAATTCTGACAGGTCATTTTTTACCGCCTTAAACTCAGGTGCCTTATCTCCAACCTTTACATGACTACCTTCAAGATGCATTTCTTGTCCACCGAACTTTATATTCATAATTATACCTCCATTAATCACTAGTAATATCGTCATAATATTAATATCCATTTATGATAAAAAATAACTTTTCTATGAAAAAATGATATAATATCCCGAAAGGAGTGAAAACAATGGAATATAAACACAAGGCGGTAGTACTTGGTACAAACTACTACATAGGTCTTTCAGTAGTGAGAAATTTAGGTAGAAGCGGTGTAAGTGTAACTACTGTAGACTATGATAACCATCACTACGGCTGCTCCAAATATGTAAAAGAAAAATTAATCGGCCCTCATTATAAAAAGGAAGAAAAAAAATTAGTGGAATTTCTCATAGATTATGCAAAAAAACAGGAAGAAAAACCTGTGCTTTTCCCTACAGCGGACCTTTATGTTGAATTTATGGAAGACAATTTTGATTCCCTTAAGAAATATTACCTTTGGCCCAATGAAAAAAAAGGTCTTTTAAGAAAACTTATGGACAAGGAGTCCCTACTTGAATTTACAAAGCCCCTAGGAATAAGAACTCCCGAAATAATTCCCATGGATGCTGATAACTTATATAAAAAGGTTACTGAGGAACTCGGTTATCCATGTATAGTTAAGCCTAAGGACTCTATGCCTTTTGTAAATAAATACAGGTCCAAGGTCTTTATGATAAAAAATGAAGAAGAGCTTAAGGAAAAAATAGAAATGTGTAAAAGGGATTCTCAGGAAGTTTTCGTTCAAAGAATTATAAAGGGTCCTGAAACAAACTGCTATTCCTTTGATGTTTACATGGATAAAAATCAAAAGGTTGTTAGTTATATGACCACTCACAAAATAAGGCAGTGGCCTATTAACTTCGGTGCCAGCACCTATGCCAAGCAAATTTATATACCGGAGCTTTATGACATATGTGTTCCCCTTTTTAAATCCACAGGATATAGAGGCTTTGCCGAAGTGGAGCTTAAACGTGATGAGAAAACAAAAAACATCTATCTCGTTGAGGTTAATGTAAGATTTGTAAACTTTACCGAGCTTCAATGCTACATGGGTATGAATACGCCTATGATGTACTTTTTAGACTCTATAGGCGAGGATTTTTCCGGACCTGAAATTAAAGAAGATCACGAGGTTTATTGGAAGTATAAATATGAAGATCTTTCTGCAATTAGAAAATATTTGTCTACAGGTCAAATGAGTCTTAAGGATATAATTTCAGATTATAGATTTAAAAAAGTTTCATCAACATGGGCCCTTGATGATCCTATGCCGGGAATACATTTTTTCCTTTGGGCCATAGGAAAAAGATTTAAAAGATAACTTAAAAGATAAAAATCCCCTTAAGCTATGAGCCTTAAGGGGATTATTTTATATTACTCCTCTAAACTTAAAGAGTCCGTAGAGGGGAATTAAAAGCAGATATACTTTTATCAAAGTGGAAAAAAGTGACGAGCTTTCTTTTTTTGCATAAATTAAACTTATTACAATAATAGCTGCAAATAATACATATTTTATTATTTCAAATTTTAAGGCAAGCTCTTTACTAAATTTATTTTTACTTGTTAAAAACTGAAAGATAACAAAAATTGTTACCATGGCTATAAGAACTTTTTGTAAGTTTTCTTTTTTCATTTTTCTATTCTATTGTACTCGTCAATAGCCTCTCTAAGAATTAAAATTGAATCATGAAGGTCTTCAGTATTTATAACATAGGCAATTCTTACTTGTTTTTTTCCTTTGTCGCTTCCATAATAAAAACCTTCTCCGGGAGCAAGCATAACTGTTTTGTTGTCCTTGGAAAAATCTGTCAATAACCATTTGGAAAAGTCAAAGGCATTATCTACAGGAATTTCCGGCATTATATAAAAGGCTCCTTGAGGTTTATATACCTTTATATCGTGAATTTCTTCAAGCTCTTTGCAAATTAAGTCCCTTCTCCTTTTATATTCTTTATTTACATCTTCAAAGTATTTTTTATCTACATTATAAAGTTCAGTTGCGCCTATTTGGTCAACTGTAGATACTGCAAGCCTTGTTGAACAAAGCTTTACAAACTCCTTATAAAGATCCTTGTTTTTAGTTGCAAGAGAACCTATTCTTGCTCCACAAGCCCCAAATCTTTTAGAAATTGAATCAACTAATATAAGTCTGTCCTCAATTCCTTTAACTTCTCCGAAAGAATGGAATTTTTTTCCATCAAATACAAATTCTCTATAGACTTCATCTGCAATTATAAAAAGATCTTTTTCTATAGCTATTCTTGCTATTAATTCAACTTCTTCCTTGCTATAAACCACACCGGTAGGATTGGAAGGATTAGAAAGTAAAATTGCCTTGGTACTTTTATCCACCCTGGAAATTATATCTTCATAGCTAGGAAGTCTGTATCCGTTTTCTACAGATGTTTCAAATACTCTAGGTTTAATTCCACATTGTCTAAATGCAGTTAGGTAATTGGTGTAAAAAGGATCTGATGTAAGTATAGTATCTCCCAAATCTGTAATTGTCATTATAGCAAAGATTAAGGCTTCACTTGCCCCATTAGTTATTACAATATCTTCAGGATCTATATCTATGTTCTTGGATTTATAGTAGAGGGAAATTTGTTTAATTAAATCTGGATACCCCTTAGATGATTCATAGGGTAAAACATGGGACTTAATTTCCGATATAGCCTTAAAGAACTCATCAGGCACACTTATATCCGGTGCTCCTATATTTAAATGATATATCTTTTTTCCCCTTTTAATTGCCTCATCAGCATAAGATGTTAAGATTCTTATTGCTGAATATGGCACTTCTTGTATTCTTGTTGAAATATTCATCTTCCACCTCTAGTTAATTTTTAATCTCAAATCATCACCGAAAAACTTCAAAGGAACAAATCTTTGATAAACCCTTGAAAAAACTCTATTAGTATAGGTCCTTGAAAGCTCGTCCGGAGAAAGATTGGTAGATATAAGTGTCTTCTTTCCTCTAAGTATCCTGGTATTTACTACATTAAATATCTCCGATGCCGAAAATGAATTTACAAGCTCAATTCCTAAATCGTCAATTGCTAAAAGATCGCAAGAAAAAAGTAGGTCGTATTTAGCTTGCGTTATTTCACTTCTTCTGAATTTTCTATCCTCCATAACATCTAGTAAGTTAAATGCAGTTTGATAAATTACACCAAAATTTTTATCTATAAGTTCCTTAGCTATACAGTTAAGCAAAAAGGTTTTTCCCTGTCCTGTAGGACCGTAAAAAAGAAGATTCATGTCATTTTTCTCATTAAAGCCGTAAATAAACTTCCTTACCGCCTTTAGGATAAGCTCCATGTTTTCTCTTGGGGATATACCTTCACTTTCTTTAACTTCCCTGGAAAAAATTCCAAGGTCAAAAGTATCGAAGTTTTCCTTGCCCAATATATAAGAAATATTACTCATTTCATATAATTCTTTGCTTAACTTTACCTTCATACAGTCGCATTTTTGTCCATTTTCAAGATAACCCGTATCCCTACACTCTAAACACTTATACCTTATATCTAAATAATCTTTAGAATAACCATATTTTTGCAAAATTTTTAATTTTTCTTCTCTAAGTTCGTAAAGATCTTGATTTATCTTTAAAAGGCTTTCACTTGAAGGTGCCTTTATCTGCTCCTTAGATCCTGATAGGGCAAGATTTACTATTAGTTCATCGATTTTTTTTATTTGTGGGATCTTTTCATAAATCTCCGCTTTTCTCTCTTCCAAAGCATCCCTTTCAGAGTCCCTGGTCATTTCGTATTCTTTTTCAATTTTTCTATAAACTTCTTTCATTAAATCACCTTAATTTCTTAAAAAAGGCATCTCTTTTCTTCTTAGCTAACTCGTCCAGGTCTTCTTTAGAGTAGTTGTCAGACTGCTCCTTAAAGTTGTGGAATTTGGTTTTAGGTATTCTAGCTGTCTTATCAAGTTTGTCTATATCCTCAACCTCAGTAATTCCCTTTTCTTTCCAATCTTTAAGAATTGAATCTACATATCCTATATTTGGATTATTGGTATTAATACACCTATCACAGGCTGCCATAACTATATCCATATTAAATCCCAAATCGTTAAACCATGAGTTAACCTTATCAAAATCTACTTGATTAAAGCCCTTGTAAGAAAGACCTATTCTATTTTTTACTTTCATAAGCCTGTAGCGGTTGTCGTCATATTCCTTGTAGGATTTTTCTATGTCCTCTTTACTTCTTATATTATCCTTTGCCCAATTTCTCACTACAGCCTCCACATAATCTACAGAGTCCTTTTTCATAACTTCTGTGGAATACCAAAAGGCTTCTTCTATAAGATCAGTAGGCATATTATAAGTATCTCTCCAGCTTGCAATGTTTTGCTTTTGAGCAATACTTAAAGGTCTTCTCATATAATAGTCGGCAACTGAAAGAAGATTGGCTATATTTTTGTCATCTAAAATTTCATTTCTATCCGCAACCTTTTCTTCCTTGGAGGCTGAATAAATATTCTCTATATATAATTGTTTAAGATTTAAAAAAATTATATTGAAGGATCCGTCTTCATTATACTCTTTTTTTATAATTCCAGCCTTTTCCCAGTAATCCCACGCCCTTAGAAGATCCGACTCTATAAGTCCTAAAAGATCCGCTATTATTCCAAAATCAAAAGCCTTAAGACCTCTTGACTCCTTGGCGAATTTGTAGCCTAGAAGATAAATTTTGACAAAATTTCCGTCAGCTTGAGGCATATAGTCGTTTAAAAATATATTTTCAACAGGTGTGTCCCCAAGATCCATTGTTAAATTTTGTAGTTTGAAATACATTTTACCACCTCATTAAAGGTATCTTTATCTAAAATCATTTTATCTCCATAAAAAAATGTTTTTCCGAAAATTTTAAAAAAGCTCTCCTTGTTTTCCAAATACTCAGGATCATAGGGATCCGGTTCATCATTTGGATAGGATTGCATAAAAGAAGCATACTTGGAAAATCCTAATTTTTTATAAAGTGCCAAGGCCCTTTTATTATAAGTTGCAACTCTTAGGTAAATTTTTTTAAATCTCCACTTATTAAAATAATTATCAAGCATAGTTACCAGGGTCTCTTCCCCATAGGCTTTGCCTATAAGGTCCGGGTTAAATACCAGTCCCAAAACTGAACTTCCTGTAAGTCTTCTTATGTTTTTAAAACTTATGTATCCTATTGGATCTCCCTTTAAGAAAACTGTAAAGTACTTGCCCCTTGCAGTTTTCCAGCTGTACCAGTTAAGTATCTCCTCAGGACTTTCTTCATAAAAATTGTAATCGTCATAAAGACTACTCTTATGCCTACCCCAATTTTTAAAGGCATTTACATCCTCAGGGCTCATTAGCCTGTAGCTTAATCTTTTGCTGTAAATCATACCATCACCTTAAAAAACAAAGAGACTTAAATGTCTCTTTATTGCTGATACTCAAGTTTTTCCACAGATTTTCTCCAGCTTCCGAACTTGTAATAAAGTCCATTTAGTACAAAGGTAATACACCAGGACAGAGGATAGGATATAAATATCATTTCTATTTTAAAATACATGGACAAGCTTACATAGACCCAAATAATTCTAAGTACACACATACCTATCATGGACATTACCATAGGAGGAACTGCATAGCCCGCTCCTCTTACATAGGCCCCGAAAACCTCACTCATACCGAAGATAAAATAGGCTGTTGAAAGGTATCTGAAGCCCTTAACTCCAACCTCTATTACCTCTTCATCATTAGAGAAGATTCCCATTAAATCGTGGATAAAAATCCTACCTAAAATAGACAAGCTTAGGCAGACAACTACTGATACCAGCATGGACATTTTTATGCCTTCTTTTAGTCTTTCAAATTTTCTCGCTCCTATATTTTGCCCTGCATAAGTTGTTGAAGCAAGGGCTATAGCATTTAGCGACATAAAAATAAAGCCGTCAATTTTCTCCTGAGCGGCAAAGCCCGCCATGGTACTTGCCCCAAAAAGATTTACCTTAGATTGTATAAGAACGTTGGAAAGGGATATTAATGAACTTTGTATCCCTGTAGGTACTCCGATTTTAACAATTTTTGAAAAAGTGCTTTTATAAAAATTAATTTCCTTTAAAATCAATTTAAAATTTCTTTCAGACTTCATTAAGCTGTAGGTAACTAAAAATGCCGCAGCTATTTGAGCTATAAGGGTAGCAGTGCCTGCTCCTATAACAGACATTTTAAACCAAGCAACAAAAACAAAGTCCAAGGTTACATTAATTACAGCTGATACGCAAAGAAAGTTAAAAGGTCTTTTAGAATCTCCTACTGACCTTAGTATTGCAGCTCCCATATTATAGACTAAAAGAGGAGTTATCCCTAAAAAAAATATCCTCATATAGACTATGGCATCAGGAAGTATTTCATCAGGTGTATTTAACATTTCAAGCAGCTTGGGAGCAGATATAATTCCTATAATAGAAAGCAAAATCCCCCCGCTTATGGCAATGGCAAAGGCATTATGTACTGAATCGTGAAGCCTTTGTCTGTCATTTGCCCCATAAAACTGAGAAACAATAACTGATGCGCCTGTAGTAAGACCTAAAAACAAGCCTATTAAAAGATTTGATATGGAGCCTGTTGCGCCGACAGCTGCCATAGGGTTTTTACCTGCAAACTTACCTATAATCATAAGGTCTGCAGTATTATAGCCCTGTTGCAAAAAGTTGGTTAAAAGAATAGGAATGGCAAAATATATAATTCCGGAAAGAATTGATCCCTCAGTTAAATTAATATTGTCTTTATTTTTTAATTTTTTTAAATTAAACTTCAACTATATCGCCTTCCTTCTGTTCTTCTATTTATTATATCATAGCAAAGAAGCAATAATACTATTATAATAGTTACAGTTGAATTTTTATAGCTTATAATAAAACAAATAAATTGATTGGAGATAGAAATGAAAAAACCTTTTTACTTAATAATTACAGCTTTTATTTTTATATTAACAGCCTGCTCAGCTCAAAGAGAAATATCAGAATTAAATGAGGGCAGTGAAAATAAGTCTCTTCCAATAAAAAAAGAGGAGCCTAAAGAATACTTTTCTCCCCTTAATGGAACAAAAACACAAGAAGACATATCAACTGAACCTGTCTTTGCTATAATGTTTGATAATCATCCAAAGGCAACCCCTCAGTCAGGGCTTGCATCTGCAGACCTTATTTACGAATATAAGGTTGAAGGAGAATATACAAGATTTTTAGGACTTTTTCAAAAAAACAAGCCTGAGGTTATAGGTCCCGTAAGATCTGCAAGACCATATTTTGTAAATACTGCAGCCGAATACAAGGCAATATACGTTCACTGGGGAGGATCAGAGGCGGGTTATGCTCAAATATCTTCAGATGATGTTAAAGATATAGACGCCATTATCTATGAAGGCTCCACCTTCTATAGAAATAAGGAAGTAAATAAAAAAAGACCCCACGACGGTTACACCTCCTATAATCTTTTATATGAAAGAGCAAAAGACCTTGAATATATAAATTCAGAAAGCCTAAAGCCTAAGTTTGTCTTTGACCAAAGTGAAAATCTTGAAAAATTAATGGCTCAGTCAAAAGAAAAAGATGCCACAAGTCTTAATCTTAGCTTTTTTCCCAATTATAAAACTTCCTTTGAATATAATCAGGACAAAAAATCCTACCTTGCCCTTAGAAATGATGAAAATATTATTGATGAGGATACCGGAGAAGATATTTATGCAGAAAATATAATAGTGGTCTTTGCCGATTCAAAGGTTACAGGACCTAATGGAACCCTAACCATTTACAATATAGGCCAGGGAGAGGGAATGTTTATTTCAAAGGGGAAGCTTATGGATATTAAATGGTCCAAGGAAAGCGAGACATCAGACATGGTTTTTACAACTATGTCAGGAGAAAAGCTTATTCTAGCTCCGGGTCTTACCTTTATAGAAACAATAGACTCAAAGGACCTTGTAAGTGTGCTTCCTGAAGATAGTGAGGCTAGTTTAGAAGCAGAAAAAGAGAATGTAAGCTCCAATAACAAGTAGTATTATAATAAATTTAGATATATAAAAAATCTCCTCAATTAAGAGGAGATTTTATTATTTTAATAATAAAGTCTTTAACTTCCTATCCACGGTTAAGGATTATAGAAGTAAGGTTTTATTTATTCATTTCATACAAAATTCTTAAACCCTCCAGGCTTAGATTATCATTTATTATTAAATCATAGCTGCTAAGATCTGTTAGAAATTCTGCATATTTGCCAGTTACTATTATTTTGACATCCTTAGGTTCAAGTCCAAGCTCCTTGCAAAGCATTTTTATGTTTCCATCAAAGAGATTGACATAGGAATAGTACAAACCTGATTGAATTGCTTTAACAGTGCTGTTTCCTATAAGCTTTTGAGGTTTTAAAGCTTCGACCTGAGGAAGCTTGGCACTGAAGTTTGCCAAGGCGTACTTTGCAAGACCTATACCCGGAAAGATAAGCCCCCCCAAATAGTCGTTTTTACCACCTATTACATCGAAGGTTATAATATCTCCAAGACTTACAACTATAGCAGGTCCCTTATAAATTACAGAGGCTGCAACTGCATCTACTATTCTATCTGATCCAAGCTCCTTAGGGTTTTCATATTTTATATTTATGCCGGTTTTTACACCTGCTCCTATTATAATAGGTTTAATTTTAAAATATTGGTTTCCTATTATCTTAAAGGTGTCTGTAAGTTCAGGCACAACTGAAGAAATTATAAGGTTTTTTACATTTTTTAAACTTATATCTTCTCCTATTAAGATTTTCATAAGAACATAAATTTCTTCAGGAGATTTGTAAACATCGCTTTTAATTTTGTAATTGTTAAGCAATTTTTCCCCGTCAAAAACTCCAAAACAGATATCTCTGTTTCTAATACTAATTGTTAGTAGCATTTTCTCTCCTGCTCAGTCTAACAGCATTTACAACTGATGTAGCTATTATTACACTTATTATTGCCTCGGGAATACCTGATGTAACTACTACTCCAAGTACTGCTGCTCCGGCATCTCCAATAGGTCTCTTTAAAATTTTCATATACTCAGCAGCATATAGAAAATAAATACCTCCCATTACCAAAATGGTATTGGTCATGGATCCTATAAAAGCCCCCACTGTTACCTCTAAATTTGAACCGCTTCTGTTAAGTAGGTAAATCATAGCAAGGGACACTATTATTAGAACTACATTTAGGGCTATTACCAGGGAAGTTGCTCCAGTTTTTATATTCTTGTATAAAAGATAGCTTAGTCCTAATACAATTGCTCCCCAAAGTCCAAAAGCGACTTTTTTGGAATTTAAAAATCCAAGTTTTTTCGCCCAGGAATATGCATAATAGGAAGTGAGTCCTATAAGCACTCTAGGTAAGATCGAAATCAATGGATTATAAAATACAATTGACATAGGTGTAGGTTTTGTAACTGCATTAAATAGACTGGACAATCCAAATATAAGTCCTACAGCCATACCTACTACAGGTCCTTCTAAAATTCCTGCAATTATTACAGGAATGTGCATTGTAGTCGCATTTATTATGCCAAGGGGTATGAATCCCAGCGGAGTCAATCCAAGTGCTATTGTAATTGCTCCAAGCATTGATGCAACAACTAACTTTCGGTTTCTTAAATTTTTCATTTTTACCTCCTGATAGGGTTCATATAGATACCCTTCAATTTTTAAACCTCTACTATTCTACATCACTATAGGCTATAAGTCCACCTATAGATTTGGAAGAATAAATTGCATTTGCTATTGCCCTTGAAATAACTTTTGCTCCAAGAGCTCCTACAAAGGATATATCCGCATCAACCTGTCCTGTTGCCAGGGCAAAAATCGTATCTCCGTCAAACATGGTGTGAACAGGCACTATACTCCTTGCATATCCGTCATGTGCCATTTGAGCCACCTTATTGCAGCCGGGCTTATTAAGTTTAGCATTAGTTGCAACTATTGATATAGTGGTGTTGGTAGATTTGTTAAAGGCATTGTAGTCAGCTGTCTTCTTTTCATAAATTTCCATAGTATTTAAAAATTTCTTTTCTTTTTTGTCATAGGGAGCCGCTATAAGCTTTGACTCCTCATAATCATAAATATCTCCAAAGGCATTAAGGGCTGTTATCGCCGCAACTCTTAAAGATCCAATTTGAATTGAAGCTTGACCTATACCTGACTTAATGGCGTAATCATTTCCCAAAATTTTTCCAACGCTGGCTCCGGTTCCTGCTCCCAAGCATCCCATAGTCTTATCATGGTCTGAAGCATTTTGAGCAGCCTTATATCCCATATTAAAGTCCGGCCTTACAAAAGGGTCTCCCAGGGCTAAATCAAAAAGTACCGCTCCTACAACTATAGGTACCTTGCAAACTGTAACATCCATGCCTATATCTTTTTCTTCAAGAAATTTCATTACACCTGATGCCGCATCAAGTCCGTAGGCTGATCCACCTGCTAATATTAAACCGTGGACCTTTTCAACAAGATTTTCAGATTTTAAAAGATCTGTTTCTCTTGTCCCCGGGGCCGATCCTCTTACGTCAACTCCACAAACCGCTCCTTCTTCACAAATAACGGCACTTACACCTGTAAGGGCATTGCTGTCTTCGCAATGCCCTAATTTTATACCTTCAATATCTGTTAAATATCCCTTATACATTATTTTATTTGTCCCTTTTTTATAAAATCTACAAGATTTGTAAATAAAGTTCCTTCCTTTACCTTTTGGGCACTTTCTTCGTCCTTTAGTATTTCTATAAGTCTAAAGGCAAGAACTTGTGCAAAGGAAGGTCCCATTGCTGTAACAATGTTATCAGCTTCATAAATAGGAAGATCCTTTCTCCCCTTTACGCTAAGATTTCCTTCATATCCCGGAAAACAGGTAAATTCATTATCTTTTAGAAGCTTTGCCCTGTCAAGGACAACAGGTCCTGCACAAATTGCCGCTACCAGCTTATCCTCTTGACTATACATTTCAACGGATTCTATAACTCTGTTGTCATCTGCAAGATTTGTTGCTCCAGGAAGTCCTCCAGGAATATATATTGCCCTATAGTCTTCAAAAATTATTTCAGAAAAGCTAAGATCTGCTTCAATTTTAACTCCATGAGCGGACTCAACCATTCTACCCTCATTAATACTTACCAGATCCACAGTTAAATCTGCACGTCTTAAATAATCGCTGATAGTTAAGGCCTCAATATCTTCAAAACCGTCAGCTAAAAAAATTAATAGATCCTTCATGGTAACTCCTTTCACATTTCCCTATACTTCTTAGCAGCCTCGTTAAGAGCCTCTATAATTCCGGACCTGAAACCGTGGGCTTCAAGTACCTTAAGTCCCTCAATTGTAGTGCCGCTTGGTGATGTAACATCATCCTTTAGCTTTGCGGGATGTTCTTTTCCTTCTAGAATAAGCTTAGAGGAACCAAGCACGGTCTGAGCAATAAACCTATAGCTATCTTTCCTGTTCATTCCGTTTAATACAGCAGCATCTGCCGCAGCTTCTATAAACATATATATGTATGCCGGAAGAGAACCGCAAACTGCCGTAAAGGCTGCAAATTTATCTTCATCAAGTTCTGTTACTTCACCAAAAGAGCTAAATATTTCTATTACATCTTTAAGTTCATTTTCATTAAGTCTATCATTTGGACAAATTGCACTCATGGCTTCCATAACTATAGCCGGCATATTTGGCATACCGATAACAATCTTTCTGCCGGGGAAAAGTCTTTCCATTTTCTCTAAAGTGTAACTTGCCGCAATAGATATAACTACACTTTCATCAGTCAGATAGTCTTTTATTTCCTTAGCAACTGTTGGACATACTACAGGCTTTACCGCTATTATTATATACTTGGCCTGTTTTACCAAATCCACATTGGATTTTGCTATTGTTACATTATCTATACCCTTAAATCCATCCATATCGGACTCTGTTCTGTTATAGATAATAAGGTTCTTTTTTTCTTCGCAAAGAGCCTTTGCTATAGCTCCTCCCATGTTGCCTATCCCAATTATTCCTATTTTATCCATGAATACCTCCTGATAATATTATTACACAAAGATACGCTTTTTTAAAGTAAATTAATAATATGAAAGCTTGTATCCCCCTAAAGCTAGCCTTTAAATAGAAGTTTATACTTTTCTTATTCAAAATATTTACCCGAAATTTCTGTTAAGTTTCTTTTATTTTGATATTATATTATAATGAAGCAGGTGATTAAATGAGTAAGTTTACTATGAAAGATTTGTTTATTACGTTTTTTAAAATAAACTCCGTTACCTTTGGAGGCGGCTACACTATAGTAACTGTAGTTAAAGACGTCTTTGTTGACGAGCTTAAACTTCTCTCTGAAGAAGAAATGCTTGATATCTTGGCCCTGGCCCAAGGAGGACCCGGAGCTATGGCAATATCAACATCAATTCTTACCGGCTATAGACTCAAAGGTCCTATTGGCGGAATAGTGGCCCTTGTGGCATCAAGCTTGCCCTGTTTAATTATTTTGTCCTTAGTTTCGATTTTTTACAATGAATTTAAAGAAAACTTCTTTGTCAGATCAGCCTTTGACGGAATAAGCGGCATGGTTACGGCAGCACTTCTTCTTACAGTTTATAATATGGGCAAAAATTCCTATAGGAAATATCCGGGCTTTACTCTTATAATGGTTGCACTTATATTTGTCCTGGGATATTTTTTAAAGGTTAAAACTGCGTATTTAATAGTATTTTGTGCAGCAGTAGGTATACTGGTATTCGGCTTAGCAGATAGGAGGTCCGGTAATGATGACTAAACTTTTGGATCTTTATCTTATCTTTGCAAAAATCGGCATTCTTGCCTTCGGTGGAGGCTACGCTTCCATTCCCTTAATAGAAAAATACATAGTAGAAGAAAATAGCTGGATCACCATGCTGGAATTTAGAGATTTAGTTTCCATATCTCAAATGACTCCCGGACCTATAGCTATAAACTCCGCGACCTTTGTAGGTCAAAAGGTAATGGGATTTTTAGGTTCTGTTGTGGCAACTCTTGGCTTTGTTACTCCCCAGCTTATCCTTATGATGATTCTTGGCTACTTTCTCTTTTCTAAGGGCAAGAAATTTAAAGTTTTGGATTGGATTTTAAATGGTATAAAGGCAGGGATAGTGTCCCTTATCTTTATAAGTGCCATTAAACTCTTTAAGGCAAGTATATTTCCTCAAGGCTTTACAAGCTTTAATATATCAGCAGCTATTTGCTTTGCCCTTGGAATATATATGTATCTTAAAAAATACAGCCTTTTTAAAATGGTTTTTTGTGGAGCCGTACTTGGACTTGTAATTAATATATCAATGAAATTTTTAATGTGAGGTAGTTATGTGGACTAGAAAATTTTTAAAAGATAATGCAAAAGAATTTTTAAGAAGATATTTAAAAGATGCAATTGTAGTCTGCCTAATCTTTTATCTATTATCATCTCTATTCGGATCAGACAATTCCTTTGACAACATGAGAGTCTATACTATGGATGAATTTAAGAAGGAATACAGACAGGAGGAAGGAAGAGAGTATAATATACAAGTATTTAAAGGTCCCTTTATCTATTCAAAGAATATTTTCGGCGATGGCTTTTGGATGTCCAAATCCCCTTTTACAGAACAAAAGCTAGTTGTAAGTGACCAGATGTTTTTTGTCCTCTCCCTTATATCATTACTTGTAAATATTTTTGTCTTAGGTCCTCTTAAAGTGGGGCTTAATAAATACTTTATAAAAGGCTATAAGTACGATTCAAATATAAAATACCTGATAAGTCCCTTTGCAGAAGGGAAGAGCCTTAAAATTTCAGGCAAAATCGTTCTTAAAAACATTTATATTGTTCTCTGGAGTTTGCTTCTTGTAATTCCCGGGATAATAAAAGGCTATGAATATTACTTTGTAGAATATATCTTTGCTGAAAATCCCGACATGAGCCTTGAGGATGCAATAAATTTAAGCAAAGAGCTTACTAAAGACGATAAGTTTAATATATTTATTTTAGAATTTTCCTTTATAGGTTGGGCTTTTTTATCAGCACTTACATTTAATCTAGGCTTTATATTATTAAACCCTTATATGGAAGCAACAAGAGCTTCACTATATATAGTAAAAAAGAAGGCTTTCCAAGATATGCAGGATAACATGGGATCAAGCGACTTTGACAAATAAAGATAATCAGTTAAATAAATTTATATCCACCGATTAGGTCGGTGGTTTTTTATTATATAATACAATAACTGCTTCTATTTAAAAGAACCTTATGAGCACTAATTTGTGTTCAAAAGGTTCTTAAAGTAAGAAGGTTTTCTTTCGATAAAATCTAAATCAAATAAATTTTTTAAACTATAAATTAAAAACTTCTTTAACATTTTTAAGTACAAGGTCTGCTATTGCATCAAAAGCATCTTTAGTGTTTCCTCCTATATGAGGACTTACATAAACATTATCTAATTCAAACAAGTCAGATTCCATATGAACATCCTCCGTTTGCAATCCTCCTCCTGCAAGTTCTGCTTCCAAACAATCTAAGCCATAACCTGCTACTTTTTTGTTTTTAAGATAAAAATACAAATCCTCTTCATTAACTATTCCGCCACGAGCATTATTTATTATGAAAACACCATCTTTCATTTTTTCTATTTCTTTTTTTGAAATAAGATGCTTACTTTTATCTGTAATAGGTAAGTGCAAACTTATAACATCAGAATCGGAAAGTATTTCATCAATATCGACAATCTTAATGCCATCAACTATTTCTCCAGGTTCGTATATAATATCATTTGCAATAACATTCATTTCCAAAGCCTTTGCAAGCTTTGCAACTCTTTTTCCAATTTTGCCGAAGCCTATTATTCCTAGAGTATCTCCTTTAAGTTCCTTGCCTGCCCACTTATACTTATTCCAATTATTTTTATATTTTACTTCATTGTTTGCCTCTATTAAGAATCTGTATAATTCAAAAATTTTTCCTATTGTTAACTCAGCAACTGCATTTGAATTAAGGCCTGGTGAATTTCTAACATCAATTCCCTTTTCTTTAGCATATTCCAAATTAATATGATTTGTACCTACAGAAGATACAGCAATTAATTTTAAATTTTCTGCAGCATCTAAAATTTCTTTATCTATAAAAGGATCCACTCTCATAACAAGCAAATCAAAATCCTTTATTATTTTTTTTAGCTGATCTTTTGTAGGTAAAATTTTAATTGTAACATCAAAACCTAAATCAGATAAACCCGCAGGTATTTTTTCAGATACCTTATCTATAACTAATGCCTTCATATTATCTCCTTTTTTATGTTCTTTTTTTGCAGTATAAATAAAACTACAAATAATATATAACCTGCAATATCTGTGTAAAATTCAGGATAAACCAACAATATAAAGGCTACCCCATACAAGATCCTTTCTATTGTTGAAAGTCCTCTCATAAACCAACCTTCAAAAAATATCGACATGGATAATAATCCTAATACACAAGAGAATACCACTTTAAATATATCAATGAAATTTCCCTGTAAGAGTAATTCTGTATGATATATGAATATAAACGGAAGAATAAACCCTGTAAGTCCCAATTTAACCGCTTGTATAGATGTTTCATAATAATCTGAGAAAGCTATTCTTGAGCCTACTAATGCAGCAGATGCTACCGGTGGAGTTATATTAGCTAATATAGCATAGTAGTAAATAAATAGGTGCACAGATAGCAAAGGATAACCAAGTTCAACTAAAACAGGTGCTCCTAACACAGCAACCAATATATATGATGCAGTTGTAGGTACTCCCATTCCAAAAAATATAGATATTATCATGGTTAAAACCAATCCTATAAAAGGAGTATTTCCTGCAAATCTTTTTATAAAAAATACTATTTTTAAGGCTAATCCTGTCATTATAAAGGTTTGAGATACCACACCCATAGCTGCACAAGCTGCACCTACAGAAATAGAACTTTCTGCACCAACTACAAGACCATCAAAAATAAATTTTCTAAACTCTTTACTTAATAAATATGTCTTATCTTTCTTTGTATTTCCTACTATAACTACAAGTAATAATATACATATTCCATAAAACCCAGCCTTTAGAGCTGAATACCCTTTAAACATAAATATCATTATTGTAATTAGAGGTAGTATAAAATACCATCCATCCTTTAAAACTTTTTTCAAATTAGGAATTTCATCTTCAGGTAATGGTTTTAAACCAATTTTTAAAGCTCTAAGGTGAACTGTACAACTTGTAGTGAAATAATATAAAAGTGCAGGAACTAAAGCTGCTATAGCTATTTGTGCATATGGAATTCCTGTTATACCACTCATTACAAAAGCCGCCGCACCCATTACAGGTGGCATAATCATACCTCCAGTAGAGGCAACACTTTCTACGGCTCCTGCAAAAGGAGCTGGATATCCTCTATCCTTCATCATAGGAATTGTAAATACACCTGTCGTTGCAACATTGGCAACTGCACTACCGTTAATTGAGCCTACTAAACCACTACTTATTACTGCAGCTTGGGCAGGTCCTGATCTTGACCTGCCTCCCAAAGCTAAAGCAAGATTTATAAAAAACTCTCCGGCTCCACTTACCTCAAGAAGTCCTCCAAATATCATAAATAATACAATATAAGTTGCAGATACTTCCAGAACTGTCCCGAATATTCCAGCTAAGTTAACTGTAACTGAAGGAATTAATCTTGCCCATACATAACCGCTATGATTAAAAAAGTTAAGTGGACCTGTAAAAACAAAACCATACCTTGCATACAATAAACTTAAAACAAGTAATCCTGTCAATATAGCTCCAAAAGCACGTCTAGTGGCTTCAATAAGAACTATTAAAAGTATTAGTCCAACTATTATGTCCATCTTCGTAGAATTTCCAGCTGCATTAACTAATCTTTCAAAATGAAACATTATATATAATGTAGAAAAAGCAGACAATAAAGCTAGCCCATAATCAATATATTTCTTTATACCTTGCTTTTTATATCTACCTATATATATAAGTACTAGACAAAAAAACAAATGAAGTGCCTGATTTTCCGTAGGTGAAAATATAGGTCGAACAGCATAACTAATGTGATATAAAGACATTAGAACTGCAATTATTAAAAATAATTTATTTTGAATTTTATTATTTTCTACTTTCTCCATATCATCACCATTAATCCAGTTCGCCTATTGTATAAGAATCATCCCACACTCCTTGCTCTTTAAAATACTTTGCTGCACCGGGGTGAATTTTTAATTCTTTAGGAACTCCCTTTAAAACTGTTTTTATATTTAATGCACTTGCCAATTTTATATAGTTTTCCAATTCAGGAATATTTTCATAAGTATTTTTAACTATTGAATAAACTTCATCTTCAGTTAGACTTTTTCTTGTTACTTGTATACCATAGGAAGCTAATGTTTCGTAAGGTTTATCCAGGCAAGAAATTGCTCCTTCAGGTATTGTTTCTCCTGCATAGTCTTTATATTTATCAAAGGCTTTTTGTAAAACATTCATATCTAAAGGTATAGCCTTTATTTTTGATGTGGAATCTAATTGTTGTAAATATGAAGCAGGCATTCCTCCTGTTGTAAATGAAAACAATACATCTATTGATCCTTCTTTTAAGCTATCTACAGATTCATTGTGACCCAAATTTAAAATTGTAACTTTATCTGTTATGTCATATGCTTCAAGAATTGCTTGTGCCATTTGCGCTATTCCGGATCCTGGAGGACCTATACAAACCTTTTTGCCTACTAAATCATTCATTGACTTAATAGGACTATCTTCTAATGTGAGTACAAGAGCTTCTACTCCGTATGTTTTTAATACAACCATTAAATCTTCAATCGGTCCTTCGCCTTCAAAGATTCCTTCACCAACATAGGCATTGTAAGCTTCTGTAGTGTGCCCTATATCGATGCTTCCATTTCTTAAAAGTCTTGGATTTTCTGCGGATCCTCCTGTAGATTGTACGGTAATGTGTAAACTTGGATCTTTTTCTTGAACAACTGTACCAATTGCAGTTACCATCATTTGAGCAGATCCTCCTAAACTTGCAGAACCCCATGTTATATTTTTAACTTCTCCTGAGCTTGATGTTTTATTTTCTTCTGTTGTTTCTCCAGAGCTACTATTTTTATTTCCACAAGATGTTAAAATCATACTAAGTGATAAAATTACAAGTAGTATAGCGGAAATTTTAGATTTTTTCATAATTAAACCTCCTTTTGTTTTACAACATTTCCTTTAATTTTTTTAATTCTTCTTCACTCATGTGATAAGAGTGTTCATCTTTCGGATATTCTCCAGTTTTTACATCATCTACAAAATGTTTTGCAGCATTTATTATGTCTTCTCTTAAATTTGCATATTTTTTTACAAATTTAGGATTTTTTTCGAAGAAACCCAGTAAATCATAAAAGTTAATCATTGGACTGTCTGAACAATCTCCACAACCTGTTCCCAAAAAAGGTACTGTAATTCTATCATATATAATTTCAGCAACTTCTCTAGGCACTGCTTCAACAAGTACAGCTATTGCTCCGGCTTTTTCAAAAGCTTCCACTACCTCAATTAACTTAAGTGCAGCTTCAGCACTTTTTGCTTGTGTCTTAAATCCCCCAAGCATTATTGCACTTTGAGGTGTTAAGCCTGTATGTCCTATAGTTGGTATTCCTGCTTTTGTTAAAGCTTCAATTACGGGAACGATTTCCATACCGCCCTCAACCTTTACGCAATCCATATCAGCTTCTCTAATATATCTTCCTGCATTTCTTATTGCATCCTCAATGGAAGCCTGATAACTCATAAAGGGCATATCTCCCATAATAAATATTGAAGGCGCGCCTTTTCTTACTGCTTTTGCATGCTCTATCATTATGTCTAAATCAGCCTTAACAGTAGATTCATGTCCAAAAGTAATATTGGCAATAGAGTCACCCATATTAATGATTTCTATTCCAGCTTCTTCTGCAAAACGTGCCATTGGATAATCATATAATGCAGTCCTTGACAACTTTTCTCCTTTTGCTTTTTTCTCCATTATGTATTTAATGGTTACCTTTTCCCTTTTCATAATCCTCTCCTTATTTTTTAGTTTGATATAACTATAACACAGTTTGGTCTGACCATCAACCACTATTTATTAAATATTTATTTTTTTATAATAAATCTGTAAATCGTTGTCATTAAATCTAAAAAAAGTATATAATGTAAGTGTATTGTTAAAAGTTTGACTTAAGTAAAGTTTATTATAAATCTTTACTTATTTTTAATTAAAGGGGCTGTAAAAGTGAAGGAAATAAAACAACAACCTAAAATAACCGACCTTATATTAACTGAATTTGTTAACTCTTTAAAAGAAGGGGAAATGAAAGTAGGAGAAATTTTAGATTCTGAAAGAGACTTGGCTAAACAATTAAATGTAAGCAGAAGCAGTTTAAGGGAAGCTTTTTCTATT
The DNA here is from genome assembly GCF_901447155.2 of Peptoniphilus catoniae. Taxonomy (GTDB): domain Bacteria; phylum Bacillota; class Clostridia; order Tissierellales; family Peptoniphilaceae; genus Peptoniphilus_E; species Peptoniphilus_E catoniae. The sequence continues at coordinate 70,453 of NZ_LR588417.1, read as the reverse complement.
CTTGAATTTCTAGGAGTTATTTCCAGTGACGGTAACAGAAAAATAGTTCAAAAAGATTATAATTCAATTAAATCGTTACTTATGCTTATAAATAAGGATGAGATAAAAAAAGAAAATATTATATATGATTACATAACATTTAGAAAATTAATTGAATTTAATAATATTAAATATGCTTGTATAAATAAAACTAATGAAGATTTAAAAATTTTATGGGATTTGTACGATCAAATAATGAAAAGTGACGCGGATTATCCTGATATAGATTATAAATTCCATATGACGATTGCAAAATCAACTCATAATGTTTTTTTTGAACTTGTTTTAGAATTTTTAATTGGATTGATTGGGGAAATTAGAAGCCCTTTAATAAAATATCCCGGACGTTTGGAAAATATTAGAAAAGAATATTTTGAAATTATAAGCGGAATTGAACAATCTGATTATGAAAGATCTGAGAAAGCAATGGGAGATCACTTGTTTTTCATTGAAGCTACTCTTAAAGCTTTTGATGAATTTAAAAATATGGGTCAGAAATAATAAATTTTTTATAGATTATTAAGTACACTTATTCTTAAAAAATTATTAGATGTATAAAAAAGAAGCCGATGGGCTTCTTTTTTTATTAGGTATTTTTGTTTGTAATTGATACTTCTTCTATAAGGCCGTTGTTATATTTATATACTTCATAAATATAATTTTCGTCCTCAATCATTTTATTTTCTTCTATTTCTTCTCCATTTTCTTCGAGAAGTTTAACTACAAGGCCTCCTATGGTTTCGCATCCTTTAGGGTCTATTTTATAGTTGTACTGCATATTTATTTCTTTTATTCTCGAGACGGCGGAAAATATAACGTCTTCTCCTAAAGCTAAACTTTCGACTCCTCCTTGGGATTTTGATAAAAATTTTCTTGTTATAAATAGTATTGTTATTGATATTACTCCAAGAAGTATATCTGACATTTCATCTGATTTTATCAGCATTTTTCTGGCAATTACCAAGGTTATAAGGTGGACTATAGTTGTATCTGTTTGTGCCACCATAAGCATAATAAACTCCATGGCTATTACCAGCATAAGAACGTGGGACAAAAAGTCGGAAAACAGTGCTCCACTTACTTTTACATCGTTTTGTAAAATTTTTATATAGTACTTAATAATATCAGGAATAGAGATTAAAATTCCTATTATCAGCATTAGTGAAATAAGAATTTCAAATAGATAAATCAGTTTGCTTAAATATAGCATAAATTTTTTTCTATTCATTTAAACCTCCAAAGATTTTTTCATTTCTTTTCTCATTTTGTTTAATACTATTTTTTCTATTCTTGATACTGTCATTTGGGATATATCAAGTTTTTTAGCTATTGATATTTGTGTGCTCCTGTTAAAGTATCTTTCTATAAGAATAGTTTTTTCTACTTCATTAAGGTTGACCATGGATTTTTCCAGAAAGTCTTTAAGCTCTATTTTTTCAAAATATTTTTCGTCTACTCCTATTAAATCTCCAAGGTTTATTTCCTTATCTTCTCCGCTTAGATCATAAATTACATCTAGGGATTGGGGAGAATAAACTTTACTTGCTTCTATGGTTTCAAGTATTTCTTCAGGGCTTGTGTTTAAATACTCTGCTATATCTTTTACTGTAGGAGTTTTTTGGTATTCTTGTGAAAGCTGTGTCCTTGCAGTGTTTATTTTTTTTGAAAGGTCTTGTATTCTTCTTGGCACTCTTATTGTCCAACCTTTATCTCTGAAATATTTTTTTATTTCTCCTATTATTGTAGGTGTTGCAAAGGATGAGAATTCATATCCCTTGGACAAATCATATCTTTCTATTGCATAGATAAGTCCTATTGATGCAACTTGATATATATCGTCATAGTCTATTCCTCTGCCTGCATATTTCTTTGATAAAATTTCAGCTATATAAAGGTGTTCCTTTATTAAAATATCTCTTATTTCCTGGTCTTTTGTTTCTTCGTATTTTTTAAAAAGTTCTTTGCGTTCTTCTTTGGTAAGTTTTCTATCCAACTTATAATATTCTTGAACGTTCATCTTATTTTTTCCTATTTGCTGTAAGAAGAAGGTGATTGTTTTCTACTTTGCTTTCATCTACCAAACATTCTAAAATTGTAAGAGATAGTGAAAGCTCTTCTATTTTTTCTATATCTTCTCTGCAAATTTCTCCTATTTCTATTTTTATTTTAGTTTCGGATATTTCAAAAATTATGTCGATTGTTTCTTTGCAATCTAATTTTAAAGCTATGTTTAAACACTCACTAATTGCAATTTTTAAATCTTCAACTGTTTCTATATCAAAGTCCATATTTGCTAAAAGTCCTGATAAAAATAGTCTTACTGAGCTGAAATATTTAGCCTTTGAAGGAATTTTTAAATTTATTTTTTCCATATCAGTCCCTCATCTCAAATATATCATCAAGCTTTGTTATAGTGAAAAGCTTTCTTATTACGGGCTTTATATTTATAAATGATAATTTCTTCCCGTCTTTTTCTATTTGATTTAAAATATACATAAAGGTGCCAAGTCCTGTAGAGTCTATATATTCCAAGTCTTTTCCGTCAATGAGTATATCTTTTTTGTCTTTGTTATATATGTCTATTGCTTGATTTTTAAATTCTTCTGTTGTGTAAACATCAAGTTCCCCTTTAGGATATATTATAAGCTCTTTTTCATCCTTATATTCTATTTCAAACATTTATGCCTCCTTAATCTCCAATATATTTAGCTACAGCAACTACATTGGAATCGGTAATGTTCATAAGTTTTACTCCTGATGTGGCTCTACCCATTGATGATATTCCTTCAACTTCTATTCTTATTATTATTCCCTTTGATGTTATTATCATTATTTCGTCTTCTTTATCTACTACCTTTGATGAAACAAGGTCTCCTGTTCTTTCTTTAGGTTTGTAGGTTATTATACCCTTTCCTGCTCTTGACTGAGTTCTATATTCTTCTATAGGTGTAATTTTTCCAAATCCTTTTTCTGATATTACAAGGAAATATTTATTGTCTGCTGCTATATCGCAGCCTACAACTTCATCATCTTCATCTAATTCTATTGATTTTACTCCCATGGAGTTTCTAGCTGTGTTTCTCACATCTTTTTCAGAGAATCTTATGCTCTTTCCCTTTTTAGTTGCAAGAATTACATCTTTCTCCCCTGTTGTTAGAATAGTTGATATTATTGAGTCATCTTCTCTTAATTTCATGGAAATTATACCTGTTTTTCTAATGTTTCTAAATTCTTCAAAGGAAGTCTTTTTTATTATTCCTTTTTTAGTTGCCATTAGAATGTTAAGGTCAGGGTTAAATTCGTCTACATGAATTATAGATTGAACTTTTTCATCCTGGGACAAGCTTAAAAGATTAATTATCGCAGTTCCTCTTGCTTGTCTTGAGCTTTCAGGTATTTCATAGGCTTTAAGCATATAGACTCTACCAAGATTTGTAAAGAAGAGAATTGAATCGTGACTTGATGTTACAAAAAGATCACATACAAAGTCTCCGTCCTTGGTACTTAGAGCTGAAATTCCTCTTCCCCCTCTTCTTTGAGGTTTGTAGGTTCCTTCGGGCATTCTTTTTATATATCCTGAATTAGTAAGGGTAATTACAACGTCTTCTTCTTTTATTATGTCTTCTATATCTATTTCAGATTCTGATGCCTTTATTACAGTTCTTCTAAGATCTCCGAATTTTTCCTTTATTTCAGTTAATTCTTTTTTTATCAGTTCCATTAAAACATGGTGATTTTCAAGAATTTCAGTCAACTCGGCAATAGTTTTTAAAAGCTCCTCGTATTCATTGTCAAGTTTTTCTCTTTCAAGACCTGTAAGTCTTTTGATTCTCATGTCAAGTATGGCTTGACCTTGTACGTCTGTTAAGCCGAATTCTTTTGTAAATTTTTCTTTTGCTTCATCATCGTCTTTTGATGATCTTACTATTTCTATAATTCTATCAATATTGTCAAGGGCTATTCTAAGTCCTTCTACTATGTGAGCTCTTTCCTTTGACTTGTTTAAATCAAATTTAGTTCTTCTTGTTACAACTTCTATTTGGTGATCAACATAGTTGGAAATAAGCTCTTTTAATGTTAAAACCTTAGGAACACCATTTACAAGAGCAAGGTTTATAATACCGAAGGTAATTTGCATTTGGGTATTTTTGTATAATTTATTAAGAACTATGTTTGGATTTGCATCTCTTTTTAGTTCAAGTACAATTCTTATTCCCTTTCTTGTTGATTCATCTCTTATTGCTGAAATTCCTTCAATTATCTTTTCTCTTACAAGCTGTGCAATTTTTACTATTAAGTTTGATTTGTTAACTTGATAAGGTATTTCTTTAATTACTATTCTGGTTTTGTTTTTTACTTCTTCAAAATCTGCAACAGCTCTTATTTGAATTTTGCCTCTGCCTGTTTCGTAGGCTTCCTTTATTCCGCTCTTGCCCATTATATAAGATCCTGTTGGAAAATCAGGACCTTTTATACTTTTCATAAGCTCTTCAACAGTAATGTCATCGTTGTCTATAAAGGCTATTACTCCGTCTATTACTTCATTTAGGTTGTGAGGTGGCATATTTGTAGCCATACCTACCGCTATACCTGCAGATCCGTTTACTAAAAGATTTGGAAATCTTGAAGGAAGAACTGTAGGTTCAAGCTCCTCTTCATCAAAGTTTGGCTGCATATCTACAGTATCTTTATTTATATCTCTAAGCATTTCCAGGGCAAGCTTTGTCATTCTCACCTCTGTGTAACGCATAGCTGCAGCTTCGTCTCCGTCTATGTTACCGAAGTTTCCTTGACCATCTACTAGAGGGTATCTTGTATTAAAGGGTTGAGCCAGTCTTACTGTTGCATCGTAAATTGAAGAGTCTCCGTGGGGGTGGTATTTACCCATTACATCTCCTACAAGTCTTGCTGATTTTCTGTAGGGACCTCCCGGATTTAATCCTAAAACCTGCATTCCATATATTATTCTTCTATGTACAGGCTTCAGTCCGTCTTTTACATCAGGTAAAGCACGAGACACTATTACACTCATGGAATAGTCAAGGTAGGACTTTCTCATTTTCTCCGATAATTTTACATTTACTATTCCATTGTTTTCAAATTCGTCCATAATCTCCTCCTATGCATCTATATAATCAACATATATTGCATTTTCTTGTATAAATTCCCTTCTCGGCTCTACATCTGAACCCATTAACATGGAAAATGTTTCGTCTGCATATATTAAGTCGTCTATTTCTATTTTTAAAAGTATTCTGTGGTCCGGATTCATAGTAGTCTCCCACAAATCTTCCGCATTCATTTCTCCAAGACCCTTATACCTCTTTATCTCGTATTTTTTATCTCTACCCATTTCCTTTAGGGCACTTTGAAGCTCATCTTCATCATAACAATATCTTACTATTTTATTTCTATAAGCTATACCGAATAGTGGAGGTTTTGCCACATAAACGTGTCCTCCTTCTATAAGAGGTCTCATATATCTGAAGAAGAAGGTTAAAAGAAGGGTCATAATGTGAGCTCCGTCTATATCGGCATCTGTCATTATTATAATTTTATTGTATCTTAAATCTTCAATGTTAAAGTCTTCCCCGATACCTGTTCCAAAGGCTGTAATCATAGCTTTAATTTCTTCTGAATTAAGCATTTTATCAAGTCTTGATTTCTCCACATTCATAATTTTGCCTCTTAAAGGTAAAATGGCCTGATAAATTGAATCTCTTGCATCTTTAGCGGAACCTCCGGCTGAATTACCTTCCACAAGAAATATTTCGGTATTTTTATTGTCGGTATTTTGGCAGTCTGCAAGTTTACCGGGAAGTGCCATGGAATCAAGTACATTTCTTTTTCTTGATAAATCTCTTGCCTTTCTTGCAGCTTCTCTGGCTCTTCTTGCTGAAAGGGCCTTATCTAATATAAGCTTTGCAACTTTTGGATTTTCTTCTAAAAATATATTCAAGTTTTCTGAAATTATAGAATCCACAATTCCTCTTGTTTCAGAATTTCCCAGTTTTGCCTTGGTTTGACCTTCAAATTGCGGATTTGGAAGTTTAACCGATATTACTCCTGTAAGACCTTCTCTTACATCTTCACCTGAAAGATTTTCTTCTTTTTCCTTAATAATATTATATTTTCTACCATAATCATTAATACTTCTTGTTAGAGAAGATCTGAAGCCTGAAAGGTGAGTTCCACCTTCTTCAGTATTTATATTATTTGCAAAGGTAAGGATATTTTCGCTGTAAGAATCAGTATATTGAAGGGCAACCTCAACAGATGTATTTTCCTTTAATTCATCTATATAAATTATTTCATCATGAATTGGTTTTTTCTTTCTATTTATATATTCTACAAAGGATTTAATTCCCCCTTCATAGTGATAAATTTCATTTTTATTGATTCTTTCGTCTGTAAATTCTATTTTTATTCCCTTATTTAAAAATGCCATTTCTCTAAATCTTTTAGATAGGGTTTCAAAATCAAATTCTACAGTATCAAAAATTTCAGGGTCAGGCCTAAAATATATTTCAGTTCCTGTTTCATCATTATTTGTACTTCCTATTATTGTAAGGTCTGTTAAAGGCTTACCTCTTGAAAATTTTTGTTCATAAATCTTGCCTTCTCTTTTTACTGTAGCAACAAGCTCTATAGACAAAGCATTTACTACAGACACACCTACACCATGAAGTCCTCCTGAAACTGAGTAGGCTTTATTGTTAAACTTACCACCGGCATGAAGTATTGTAAGTACAGTTTCTACAGTACTTTTTTTAGTCTGAGGGTGAATATCAGTAGGTATACCTGAACCGTTATCTATAACTGAAACGGCTCCATCTTCATATATTTGAATTTTAATATGGTCGCATATACCTGCTAAAGCCTCATCTATAGAGTTGTCCATTACTTCATAGACCATGTGATGAAGTCCTCTTGGTCCTGTAGAGCCTATATACATACCCGGCCTTTTTCTAACAGGCTCAAGACCTGTTAAAACTTGAATATCTTCAACACCGTAATGTCTTTTATTATTCTTGGTCATAATCTTCTCCTAATCTGTTTTTTAATTTACCATTTATAACTTCATAAAAATTACCTTTAAAAATTTTAAAATTTTCAAAATCATAATCGGTTGAGGTTATAAAGGTTTGTATAGGTCCTATACTGTCTAACAAATATGAAGATCTGTTTTTATCAAGCTCTGAAAAAACATCATCTAAAAGCAGTATGGGATCGCTTTTTTTATATTCTCTAATTAAATCTATTTCAGATAATTTAAGTGCCAATATTATTGTTCTTATTTCTCCCTGAGAGGCAAAATTTTTAGCCGACATATTATTTATTTTAAAATCTATATCATCTCTATGAGGTCCTATAGAAGTGTATCTTCTTTCAATATCTCTTTTAAAATTAACTTTTAAAGAATCTTTAAAGGTAGCCTCAATTTCCTCTTCACTATTTGAAAGGGGAATTGTACTTAAATAAGTTATTTTAAAATGATCTCCTCCGGATAACCTTTCAAAATGAACCTTGGCAAATTTTTCAAATTTTTTTATGGTTCTCAGCCTATCTTTTAAAATTTTTACTCCGTAATTTGCAAGCTGAAAGTTATATACATTAAGTAAATCATAGTGTAAATTATTTTTTAAAAGTTTATTTCTTTGAAAAATTATTTTTTTATAGGCTGATAAATTATGTTCATATACAGGATTAATAAGACAAATCAAATTATCTATATAATTTCTTCTTTCAATTGGGGACTGTTTTACCATATTTAAGTCCGCAGGAGAAAATATTACTGAACTGAAATCCTTTTTATAATCTTTTAATATTATGTCTTCATTATTTATTTTATAGGTATTTTTGCCATCCTTGTTTATTTCTATTTCAACCTTGTCAATATAGCCGAAGCTTTCAATTTCAGCCTTTAAAAGAGCCTTGCTGCTTTCTAAATTAATAAGATTGCTGCTTCTTGCACTTCTAAAGGGTTTACCTACAGTAATAGTGTAGATGGCTTCAAGAAAGTTGCTTTTTCCCATGGCGTTTTTTCCGTAAATTAGGTTTAGATTTCTATCAGCCTTAAATTTTAAATATTGATAATTTCTAAATTTAAAAATTTCTAAATTTAAAATTTTCATTTAACTTTAAATTCCTGATTGTTTACACTTACTATATCTCCAGGATTAAGTTTTTTTCCTCTTCTTGTTTCAATGTCTCCGTTTACTTTAACAAATCCCGATTGAATTAAAACCTTTGCTTCGCCGCCACTTTGAGCTATATTGTTTATTTTTAAAAAATCCCCCAATTTTATATAACTTTTTTCCACTTTATCACCTAGTTTGCAAGTCTTACAGGAAGAACCAAATATATATAATCAGGATCTTCATCTTCTTTTATTATGCATGGATTAACTGAGTCGGTAAAATTGAAGGTCAGATTTTCTCCTGTCATATTTTTTATTCCTTCAAGAAGATATTTTGAATTAAAGGCTATTTTTAAATCTTCTCCTTCTATTTGAGCAGCTACCTCTTCCTTAACTGAACCTATTTCAGAATTTGAAGTAATTAAAATATTTTCTCCACTTATATCTAATTTTATAAGATTTGCTTTTTCCTCCTTGGCAAGAAGGGAGGCTCTTTCAAGAGAATTTTCTATATCTTCTCTTTTTGTCTTTACAATACTTGTATGGTCGTTTCTTATTAGACCTTCATAATTAAAAAATTCTCCGCTTATTCTTGTTGTATAAACTTCAGTATTAGCAAGGGTAAATTTTATTTGATTAAAGCTTACATCTACCTTTATATCTTCCTCTTCTTCTATAATCTTACCAATTTCATTTAAGGCTCTTGCCGGTATAATTACGGATATATTTTCTTCACATCCACTTCTTATACTTTTAAGTGCCATTCTGAATCCGTCCAAAGCTACAAAATTTATTGATCCTTGGACTACATTCATAAAAACTCCCGTGAAATTTTTTCTTGTTTCATCAAGAGATACTGCAAAGGATGTTTTTCTAACAGCTTCTTTAAAGTCTTCGGAATTTATAGTTACAGTGGACTCGTTGTCTATTTTTGGAAGATCAGGAAACTCTTCAGAATTTTGCACTTGAATATCAAATTCAGATTTGTTTGCGCTTATGTGCATATTATTTTGATTTACACTTATATTTACGATATCATCTTGAAGTCTTCTTATTATTTCTCCAAAAAGTCTTGAATTTACTACATAATTTCCATCCTCTTCAACTACTGCTGAAAGCTTTGATTTTATACTTAGCTTTTCATCTGATGCAATTAGGGTAAGGGTGTTATCTTTTGCAATAATTAATATTCCTTCTAAAATTTGCATAGTGGTTCTTGGAGAAATTGCTTTTTGTACAATGGATATATGTTTTGAAAGTTCTTTTCTATTTACTTTTATTTTCATTTTTTCCTCCCGTATAAATATTATAGATAGATTAATAATAGTAGTAGGGCCTGTTAATTTGTACATAAGTTTCTTTAGGCTTAATAAAATAAGATTTAAGCTTTTAATAATTTGTGGATAATTTCTATTAAAAACTTATACTTATTAACATTAACTTGTAATCTCCTTTTTAATATTATTAATTTTAATCTTTAAGGAAGTATGCTTTTCCAATTCTTTTTCTATTTTATTGTAGGCGTGAATTACTGTAGAGTGATCCCTGCCTCCAAACTCTTCTCCTATTTTAGGTAGGGATAAATCTGTTAAATCTCTGGTAATAAACATTGCTATTTGTCTTGGGTAAGCTATATTTTTAGTCCTTTTTTTTGAGTCCAGATCATTAACTGTAATGTTATAGTGTTTTGCAACTACTTCTTTAATAAGCTTTGTATTAATTACCTTTTCTTTAGTTTGATAAAGGTCTTTTAAAATAACCTCTGCATTTTCTTCGGTCATTTCTTCATCAGTAAGCCTTGAATATGCCATTACTCTTGATAATGCTCCTTCAAGTTCTCTAATATTACTTTCTACGTGTTTTGCTATGAAGTTAATTATTTCATCTGATACATTGTAGCCTTCTGAATCCGCTTTTGATCTTAATATGGCAATTCTAGTTTCTAAATCAGGAGCTGATATATCAACTACAAGACCCCAGGCAAATCTTGAAATAAGCCTTTCTTCAAGAGATTTTATTTCCTTTGGAGGCTTGTCCGATGTTAGAATTATTTGCTTGTTTTGGGCATGAAGTTCATTAAAGGTGTGAAAAAACTCCTCCATAGTCCTGTCCTTATCAGCTATAAATTGGATATCATCAATTAAAAGCAAGTCGACTTTTCTATATTTGTTTCTGAATTTTTCGTTTTGATTAGTTTGAATGGAATTAATAAGTTCGTTGGTAAACTGTTCACTAGTTACATAAAGTATCTTTTTTTCAGGGTTTATCTTATATACAAAGTGACCTATAGCCTGCATAAGGTGAGTTTTACCAAGTCCTACTCCCCCATAAATAAAAAGTGGATTTGAATGAGCCTGAGAAGGATTATCATAATTTTCAGCAACTGCAAGGGCTGCTGCATGGGCAAATTCATTACTTTTACCAACTACAAAATTTTCAAAGGTGTATTTGGGATTAAGCCTGTTTGAAGGTCTGTATTCAGGAGTTTCTTTTAACTTAGGCATATCCTCGTCCTTAGTTAAAATAACAGGTTCATAATCTTCCTTCATAACTTCCCTTATACATTTCTTAATAATTCTTATTTGAGAAGGGTTGTTTGTAAGTCTTGCCTTGATAAAATCAATAGGTACAGTAAGGTAAAAGATCTTTTTTTCTCGGTCTATTTCTTTTAACCTCATATCTTTAAACCAGGTATCATAAGAAACAGAGGTCATGGACTGCATTTTAAGTTTATTCATTACCTCTTCCCAAGTATCATTAAGTTGTAAATCCATATTTACCTCCTAATATATTAACAACTGACTTTTATGGATAAAAATATGTAAATAAAAAAATTAACAAATCTTGATAATTTGTTGGTAAAATTTTAGATAAAAATTACCTGTGGATAAATATTAAAAAAAATCTTTAATTTTACAAGAAAAAAAATAAATTAATAAATCTATCCACAAACTATAAACAATATGTTAATAAGTATTTTTATCAACTGTTATATTTTTAATCAACAATATAAATATTTATCAACTATTATTTTAACAGATAAATGCGAACTTATCAACAGGGTAAGATCTTGTAAATTACAATAATAAAGCCTATTTTAGTCATGGTGAATTTAATTTTTAGAAGGTATGTTGATAAATATGAAAAATCTCCTTATAAACAGTTGTTTCTTGACTTTTACAGCTTATTTCAATATAATTTCTAAAGTATAATAGAAAGTGGGTGAAAAATATGAAAAGAACTTACCAACCTAAAAACAGACAAAGAAAAAGAGAGCATGGTTTTAGAGCAAGAATGAAAACAAGATCAGGTAGAGATGTTATAAAAGCAAGAAGAAGAAAGGGAAGAAAGATTCTTTCAGCTTAATTTTTGTATGAGGGATTGTTATTTAAAGAAAAACATTGATTTTCAAAGGGTATACAAGAAGAGAAATATTAACGGAAATAGACATATAACTGTTTTTTATAGGAAGAACGATTTGCCGACAAAAAGAGTGGGATTTACCATTACAAAAAAAATTGGCAATGCAGTTGTAAGAAATAAGCTAAAGAGAAGGCTAAGAGAAATTTACAAAAGCAATTTTGATCTTTTAAAAGACGGATATGATTATGTTTTTGTAATGAAAAAATCAGCCGTGGATCTTAGCTACCAGGACCTAAATAATTCCTTTGTTCATATTTGCAAAAAACTAAGGTGATATTTATGAAAAGGATTATGCTACTGTTAATAAGATTTTATCAAAGAGTTATTTCCAAATATATTTTTGTGGGAGCACATTGTAGATTTTATCCCACTTGTTCTGAATATGCCTATCAGGCCTATGAGAAGTACGGATTTTTTAAGGGCAGCTATCTGACTGTAAGAAGGATACTTAAATGCCATCCGTTTCACAAAGGCGGCTACGATCCTTTAAAGTAAGGGAGGTATAATGAGTACCATAAGTAGAGTACTGGGAATGTTTTTAAAATTTATCTATGATCTGCTTGCTAAAACATTTCCAAGTGAGCCGGAAAGCATATCTTTTTTTGCGCTTTCAATTATTATTTCAACTATAATAATTAAGCTTGTCGTTTTACCTATTAACTTTTCCATGGTAAAAAATCAAAAAAAGATGGCGGAATTGCAGCCGGAAATTGAAAAATTGCAAAAAAAATATAAAAATGATCCTCAAACACTTGCCGCAAAGCAACAAAAACTTTATAAGGAGGCCAACTATAATATATTGGCGGGATGTCTACCTATGATTATACAAATGGTTGTTCTTATAGCTTTTTATAGGGTGTTTTGGGAACCTTCAAAATATGCTTTTACAGACAAGGCGTTTTTTGAAAGTATTAACAAAAACTTCTTTTATATAGACAGCCTTGAAAAAGTTGATAAGACCATGATACTTGCAGGTATTGCCGCACTGACGACTTTCCTGACTTCATTTTTAAGTATGCAGACTCAACCTGCACAAAATGAGCAGTCAAAATCCATGATGAGAAGTATGATGATAATTATGCCTCTTTTTATCTTTTGGATGGGAAGAAATTTTCAGTCAGGGCTTCTGCTATATTGGGTTGTAGGAAATATATTTACCGTTATACAACAAATGATTACCAATGCTATGGTCTCAAAAAGTGTATCGGAGGAAGTTAAATGAACTATGTAATTAAAAGAGCAAAAACTGTAGATGAAGCTGTAAGTGAGGCTCTAAAGGAATTAAATTTAAAGAAGGATGAAGTTAAAATCGAAATAATAGAAGAACCTTCAAAGGGATTCTTGGGACTTATAGGCTCCAAGGAAGCTACTGTTAAGGTATCAAAAATACAAAAAACTTCAGATATATTAAAAGAAATCTTTAATAATTCCCATACAGAGAAGAGCCAAGTTGGCCCGAAAAGGGATGAATTTGAAAATAAAGAAGAAATTATAGAGGAAGTTCAAAAAACAGAAGAAGTAGAAGAGGTTATTTCTGTAGAAAATGAAGAGGTACAGAGCCTTGAAGATAACCAGGAAATAGATAAAATTATTAGAGAATTTTTAGATAAGATTCTTAAAAACCTGGACCTTGACTATGAACTTGAAATTGAAAAGAAAGACAGACAAATAGATATAGAGATTAAAGGTGATGAACAAAAGCTTGGAATAGTTATTGGAAAAAGAGGAGTAACTCTTGATTCAATCCAATATATCCTAAGTCTTCTTGTAAATAAGCACTCTGATAACTATATAAGAATAAGTCTTGATTCCTCAGGCTATAGACAAAGAAGAAGAGAAACTTTAAAGGAGCTTGCTGAAAAAATGGCAGCTAAGGTTTTAAGCACAAATAGATCCATAAGGCTTGAACCTATGAATGCTTTAGATAGAAAAATTATTCACGAAGCCCTTCAGGATTATGAAGGAGTCATAACTCATTCAGAAGGCAAGGATCCTTTTAGAAAAGTTGTAATACAAAAAGAGAGAAAATATTAAAAGTCCGCTGATTATCAGCGGATTTTTTATAATATTAATTTAAAAATTCTTTAAAAATTTCCTTCTTACATATATTATAGTAGTTGGAGGGTTAAGATGAAAAATAATAAAAATTATGTTGACTATGTAGATGATTTTTTAAATAGTGACGAGTTTAAAAAATTAAAGAATATAGTTTCAGAGACGGCAAGTATGTCTCTTGATAAATTAAATTCTTATATAGAAAGAAAAAATGAAAAAAGATACGCTTCTCTTATTCCGGCAATGAATCCTACTTTAGTTGACCCTATACCTGCAGAGGAAAAGACTTCTAAAATTTCAAACTTTTTATTTACAGTTATATTTTGGGTTCACACTATATTAGGTGCTCTTACCCTTATGGGAGCTTTAATAGCTAAAGAAAAAACAGCTTTAAGAGTAGTTTTATTTTACTTTTTACCCTTGGGACTTCTTTTATTTTATGGAAGGTATAAAACGAATCTTTCTAAAATCAGAATGAAAAGATATAAAAAATACCTTAGAGCCTTCGGTAAGTCCTCTCTTGCTAAGGTATCAGACTTAGCTTTAGCTGCACAGGTTAAAGAAGAAACCGTTGTTAATGATATAAATAATTTTATAGAAAAGGAGTATTTTAAGGAAGCAAGGCTTATTGAAAATAATAAAATTTTACTTTTAGACGACAATACTTACAAGGATTATGTTAAGTATTCCCTCAGGGAAGGTGAAGATGATAAAAGCTTTAGCGATGCGTCAAGTGTAATTAAACTTATAAATTACAAAAAATTACTGGCTGAACCTGTTAAGTCTATAGTAGATGAGCTTGTTTTAATAACGGAAAAATTTTATTCTAATATTGATGAAGCTAAAAATAAGGATTATTACGATAAATTTAAAAATTATTATTTACCTGAGACAATAAAGCTTCTTGATGAATACTATAAATTAGAAACCAGTAAGGTAAAGCTTGACAATGAAGATGAAGTTAAAAAGGAAATTGAATCAGCTCTTAATGATCTTGTAGAAGCCTATAAGAAAATGTTGGAATCCACCTTTGAAATGAATTACATGGATATAAGGGCGGATATATCAGTGCTTAAATCCATGTTGAAAAATGAGGGTTTACTTGAAGATGACTTTAATTAGGAGGAAGTTATGGATAAGGAAATAAAGCTCACTTTAGATGGTAGCGAAGATAAGTTTGAAAGTATAGAGGATATTGAAAACAAGCTTGAAGAAACTAAAAAAACTGAAATTACCTTAACTGATGAAGAAAAAAAGCAGATAGAAGATTTTGCCGAAAAAATAGACCTTAAAGATTCCAATATGGTAATTCAATATGGGTCAGGGGCTCAAAAGAAAATTTCAAATTTTTCAGAGCAAACCTTGGAAAAAGTTAGAAACAAAGATTTGGAAGAAGTGGGGGACCTACTTACGGGCCTTGTTACAGGACTTAAAAATTTTGATACTGAAGAGGAAAAGGGATTTTTGTCAATTTTTAAAAAGTCTGCAAATAAACTTAATTCTTTAAAATCCAAGTATCAAACAGTAGAGGCCAATGTAGATAATGTAAAAAAGGTTTTGGAAGATCATCAAATAAGACTTTTAAAAGATGTAGCCACCCTAGACTATATGTATGACCTTAACAGGGACTACTATAGAGAACTTGTTATGTATATAGAAGCGGGAAAATTAAAAATTGAAAGGGCTAAAAATGTCGATTTAAAAGCTTTACAGGATAAGGCACAAGAAAGCGGACTTCCGGTAGATGCCCAAAAGGTAAACGACTATCAGAATTTAATTAACAGGTTTGAAAAAAAGCTTTATGATTTGGAGCTTACCAAGGCAATATCTCTTCAAATGGCTCCTCAAATAAGAATGGTTCAGTCATCTAACAGTATAATGGCTGAGAAAATACAGTCAACTATAGTAAACACCATACCTTTGTGGAAGTCTCAAATGGTTCTTAGTTTAAGTGCAGGTCACTCTCTTGAAGCTGCTAAGGCTCAAAAGGAGGTTACCGATTATACCAACGAGCTTTTAAGAAAGAATGCGGATAAGGTTAAGCAAAGCACCATTGACACAAGCAGAGAATCTGAAAGAGGCTTGGTGGATATAGAAACTATTAAGTATACTAATCAGGCTTTAATAGATGCCTTAAATGAAGTTAAAAAGATTCAGGCTGAAGGCTACAAGAAAAGACAGGAAGCAAGTATTGAACTAAAGAAGCTGGAAGGAGATTTAAAAAATTCTCTTTTGAAATAAACAGCATTTAAGGGGATTTTGTGATAAAATTAGAGGGCGCATGGTAAAAACATCTTGAGAGAGATGTTTTTATTCTTTTACATAAATTGAAAGTGAAGGTGAAAATATGTTTGAAAATGATACTATATCAGCTATATCCACAGCTAATGGAGAAGCCGGTATAGGTATTGTAAGAATAAGTGGAGACAGATCCATTGAAATTGCAGATTCGATTTTTAAGGGAATTAAAAAATCTCTAAAAGAATCTCCCAACAGGCAATTAATCTACGGACATATTTATGATGCTGATAAAGTAATAGATGAAGTTTTAATAGTAAAAATGCTTGCTCCCTACACCTATACCAGAGAGGATGTAGTTGAAATTTACTGTCATGGAGGGATAATTTCAGTAAGAAAGATTTTAGATTTGACCCTTGAAAGAGGAGCAAGACTTGCAGACAGAGGAGAATTTACCAAAAGAGCATTTTTAAATGGGAGATTGGACTTGACTCAGGCTGAGGCTGTAATAGATATAATAAAATCTAAATCTGAAATCGCCCACGACATGAGTATAAGACAGCTTGAGGGCTCTTTAAAGGGAGAACTTGATAAGGTAAAGGACGATCTTATTTCTATGCAGGCCCTTATAGTTGCAAATATAGATTTTCCTGAGGATGAAATAGAAGAGGCCACTTATTCAAAGCTAAAGGATTATGCCGACAGAGGCCTTGAAAGGGTGGAAAAGTTAATTAAAAACTCAACAAGGGGCCTTCTTTTAAGGGACGGTATTAACACTACAATTTTAGGCAAGCCTAATGTAGGAAAGTCTTCCCTATTAAATGGACTTTTAAGATTTGAAAAGGCTATAGTTACAGATGTAGCAGGAACTACAAGAGATATTATAAGCGATTATATAAATCTTGACGGTTTGCTTTTAAAGTTAACTGATACGGCAGGTATTAGAAACACCGACGATATAGTTGAAAAAATCGGAGTGGATAAGGCAAAGGAAGAAATAGAAACAAGTGATTTAATAATAGCTATTTTCGACGGATCAAGAGAATTTAATGAGGATGACAGACAAATTGTAAAGCTTATAGAAAATAAAAAGACTATAATTTTAGTTAATAAGTCAGACCTTGAGCAAAAGGTAAATGAAGATGATATTAAAGCCCTTATAGGAGACAGAGCCTATTTAAGAACCTCACTTATGAAGGCTGATGAAATTTCTAAAATTGAAGACCTGATAAAGGAAATGTTTTTTGAAGGTAAAATTGAACAGACAAGAGACGTTTATGTAAATAATCTAAGGCATGTAAGGGCTCTTAAAGATACAAGAAATGCTCTCTTGGATGTAATAGATGACATAAACAACGAAACCTTTTTGGACCTCATGGAAGTAAACTTAAATATGGCTCTTAATTATTTAGGTGAAATAACAGGTGAAACAACAAATGAGGATATTTTAGACAAGGTCTTCAGCGAATTTTGTATTGGAAAGTAGGAAAAACAGTGGATGTAAAAAGATATATACAAGGAGAATACGACTTGGTAGTTGTGGGAGCAGGTCATGCCGGAAGCGAGGCCGCCCTTGCAGCTGCAAGAATGGGACTTAAAACTGCCCTTTTATGTATAAACCTAGACTCTATAGCTGCAATGAGCTGCAACCCCAATATAGGAGGCACAGGTAAGGGACATTTAGTTAGGGAAATAGATGCTCTTGGTGGAGAAATGGCAAAGGTAATAGACAAGGCCTTTATCCAATCAAGAATGCTTAACACCTCTAAGGGACCGGCAGTACATTCCCTGAGAGTTCAGGCGGACAAAAGGCTTTACCATGATGTAATGAAAAGAGTTCTTGAAAATCAGGAAAATCTCTATCTACACGAAGCTGAAGCTACAGACCTTATAATTGAAGACTCCAAGGTTAAGGGAGTTGTTTCAAATACAGGAGCCGTTTATAAAACAAAGGCTGCAGTTCTTTGTACCGGAACCTATCTAAGGGGAAGAATATATATAGGAGAGCTTAATTATTCGTCAGGACCTCAAGGTTTTAGACCTGCGGGTAAACTTTCAAACTCTTTGGAGGGCCTGGGCTTTAACCTTATGAGATTAAAAACCGGAACTCCTGCTAGAGTCCTAAAATCTTCCTTAGATTACAGCAATATGGAGGTTCAAAGGGGAGATGAAAAGGTTGTTCCCTTCTCTTTTGAAAATATAGACAAGGATCTTAACAAAAAACAGGAGGTTTGCTACCTAACCTACACTACAAAAAAGTGCCATGATATAATTCGTGAAAATATAAACAGGTCAGCCCTTTATCTTGGAGATATAGAAGGAGTCGGTCCCAGGTACTGTCCCTCAATAGAAGACAAGGTTGTAAGATTTGCCGACAAGGACTCTCACCAAGTCTTTATTGAGCCGGAAGGATTAACAACTGATGAAATGTATGTACAGGGAGTCAGCTCTTCACTACCTGAAGAAATCCAAGGAGAGTTTTATAAAGAAATTATAGGCCTTAAAAATGTTAAGATTTTAAGACCCGCCTATGCCATAGAGTATGATGCCATAGATGCCACAAGTCTAAAAAGAACTCTTGAGCATATGGAAATAGAAGGTTTGTTTTTTGCAGGGCAAATTAACGGCTCATCAGGCTATGAAGAAGCTGCCGCTCAAGGAATAATGGCGGGAATTAATGCAGCTCTAAAAGTTAAGGGCGAAGAGGGTCTCGTTCTAAAAAGATCTGAAGCCTATATAGGAGTTTTAATAGACGACCTTGTAACTAAGGGTACCAAGGAGCCCTACAGAATGATGACATCAAGGGCGGAGTATAGGCTTACTCTTAGACAGGACAATGCCGATTTAAGGCTTACTGAAATAGGAAGGAAAATAGGCCTTATAAGTGACGAAAGATATGAGAAGTTTTTATATAGAAAAAACAGAATTAAGGAAGAGCTTAACAGACTCTCAGACATTAAAGTCAACCCTAGTGAAGAAAATAATAAAAAACTTAAGTCTTTAGGATCTTCCCCTATTAAAAATGCCATAAGTATTAAGGAGCTTATAAGAAGACCGGAACTTAACTACAAAATCTCAAGTATCTTTGACTCTAAAAGGCCCTACCTTAGAGATGACATAATAGAAGCTGTGGAAATTGAGATAAAATACGAAGGCTATATTAAAAAACAACAAATTCAAATTAATCAATTTAAGAAAATGGAGAACAGAAAATTAGACCTTAATATGGACTATTCTAAAATAGAAGGGCTAAGACTTGAAGCAAGGGAAAAACTTAACAACATTAAGCCTGAATCTTTGGCACAGGCATCGAGAATTACAGGAGTATCCCCTGCAGACATTAATGTTTTGTTAATATATCTTGAGCAACAAAGGAGAAAAAATGAATCTTGAAGAAAGAATTAAGGCCTTCGGTTTAGAAGCTAAGGCTCTTAACAAACTGGAAGCTTTTAGGAAGATCCTCCTTGAAGAAAATAAGAAGATGAATCTAACCTCTATTACTGAAGAGGATGAGGTTGATGTAAAACACTTTTTAGATTGTTTGTCCCTCTTTAAAACTCCCTATTTAAATGGGAAAAAGAAAGTTATAGACATAGGAAGTGGAGCGGGATTTCCGGGAATAGTGATAAAGGCATATAATGAATACTTAAATATTACACTTCTTGATTCCCTAAACAAAAGAATAAGGTTTTTAAACAAGGTTATTGATGAGCTGGAATTTAAGGAAATAGAAGCCATTCATGGAAGAGCTGAGGAGCTTGGGAGGAAAGCCGACTATAGAGAATCTTATGACTTAGCTACATCAAGAGCAGTAGCAAACCTTGCAACCCTTTGTGAATACGCCTTGCCCTTTGTAAAGGCTGGAGGCTATTTTATAGCCATGAAGGGGCCTGAATATGAGAAAGAACTTGAAGAAGCTAAAAACGCTATAAGGCTCTTAGGCGGAAGGCATGTGGAAAGCATAGAGGTAAAGCTACCTATGGATATCACCCACTATCTTCTTGTAATAAAAAAAATTAATAATACTGATAAAAAATACCCGAGATCCGGCGGCAAGCCGAGAAGTAAGCCTCTATAAGGAATGCTCCACGTGAAGCATTCCTTTTTTAATAGCTTTACACAAGACGCTAAATCAATGTATAATATCTAAAGATGCTCCACGTGGAGCATGAGGAAGTTATAATAATACTACTCTTATAAGGAGGACTTATGGGAAAGGTTATCAGTGTATTTAATCAAAAAGGCGGAGTCGGAAAGACAACTACAGTTATTAATTTGGCAGCGGCACTTTCAAAGAAAAAAAACAAGATCCTGGTAGTGGACATGGACCCTCAAGCTAATTCAACATCTGCAATGACAGAAGAAAAACCCCAAGCTGATATCTATGATTTTTTAATAAATAAAAATGAAAGTCCACAGGTTCCGACAAAGACCAAGGACCTTTATTTAATAGGATCATCCCCTGGCCTTGCAGGAATGGAACTTGAAATTTCAGGCAAAGAAAACTGGCAATTTGTTTTAAAAGAAAGTCTTAAGTCTATAAAGGACAGCTATGATTTTGTCTTAATAGATTCACCACCATCCTTAGGAGTCCTTTCAATAATATCATTAGTTGCTTCAGATAGCATCCTTATACCGGTACAGTCGGAGTATTATGCTCTTGAGGGAGTAGGGCAACTTATGAGTACCATTGGTCTGGTAAAGGATAACTTTAATCCCGATTTAAAAATTGAAGGAGTCCTTTTATGTATGTACGATAGCAGAACTAATCTGTCATCAAGCGTAAAAAAAGAGGTTGAGGAATTTTTTAAAGATTTAGTTTATACAACAACTATTCCTAGAAATATAAGACTTGCTGAGGCTCCAAGCTTCGGAATGAATATTTTTGAATATGACAGATTTTCAAAAGGTGCCAGGGCTTACTCAAAGTTTGCCAAGGAGTTTTTAAATAGAAATAAGGTGACAAAATGAAAAAACCTGGACTTGGAAGAGGAATTAACAACTTTATTAAAGATGCAAATACAGTTTCCAAGATTTTAAGAGAAGATGAGGGGGACTTAAGAAATATCAACATTGATGAAATCTCTCCAAATGAAATGCAGGCAAGAAGAATTTTTGATAAGGATTCCCTGGAAGAACTCTCAGAATCTATAAAAAAGTTTGGAATTATACAACCTTTGGTAGTTAGAAAAGCCGAGGAAGGATATGTAATTATAGCGGGAGAAAGAAGGTTTAGAGCCGCAAAGCTTGCAGGTTTAAAAGAAGTACCGGCTATAGTTAAGGACCTTAATGACGAAAATGCCGATAAAATTTCCTTAATTGAAAACATTCAAAGAGAGGACTTAAATCCTATTGAAGAGGCAAGAGGCTATAAAAGGGTACTGGATCTTTATGGAATAACTCAGGAAGAGCTTGCTCTAAGTCTTGGCAAAAGCAGACAGTATATAGGAAATACCATTAGGCTATTAAAATTGGATCCCAGAGTTTTAACTCTTATGGAGAAGGGACTTTTGACCACCTCTCACGGCAAGCTTCTTTTAGCTATAAAAGATAAGGATCAACAGTTTAAAGAAGCTAAGAGGATTGTAAGGCTAGGTAATACTGTAAGGGAAACCACAGACCTTTTAAACAGACCTAAGCCTGAGAAGAAAAATGATATTTTCCTTGAGAAGGCAGAGAGGAATCTTTCCTATGCCTTAGGCACAAAGGTAATTTTAAGGACTAAAGGTAAGAAGAAAAACATAGTAATAGAATATTATAATGAGGAAGACTTATCCAGAATATATGAAAAAATAGTGGGAAGGGATAAGGATGAGATATTATAGCGTATATTTTTTAAAAGTCTTTTCTAAAAGGGAAGGAGAAAACAATAGCTTGGCTGTAGTTATTGCCAATGACCCCTTATCTGAATCCGACATGAGAGAAATTTCAAAAAATATCAATCAACCTCTTACAGTATTTGTAAAAAGAGAGGATAGAGACATATTTGATGGAAAAATTTTCTCCAGGGGCAGTAAGGTAGACCTGTCTCCTGAAGCTGCTATAGGTGTTTTTTATACCCTGGCTGAGGAAAAATTCATTGAGGGCTTAGACCTTGGCAATAAGGAAGTTATCTTAATTACAGATAAGGGTAAGGCAAAGGTTGAACTTGAATATAAAAATGGAGATATTCAATGTGTATATACTAAAGTCAGCGAAACTTTTTCCTTAAAAATCGATTCTGAAGGTGATTTTATAAGACTTGGAGGAAGGGCTCATATTTATCTAAATGGAATACTGAAGATTTAGAGGTGTTGGAAATTAAAAGAAGTAGAAAATCTAAAAATAAAACTAAATTATTTGTAATGTTTTTTTTCGTCTTGCTGCTTTTTCTTTCCTATAAGATGCTGTCAAATAGAAATAAAATAATTCAGCTGGAATTAAAGGATGTGTCTTATTCAGAGCTTATAACCTTTAATAAAAATATAATGGTTACTATTAATGATTCGTCTAAATTAAGGGATATTTTACTTATGCTTAACTCTCTTAAGGGGGAAAAAGTCGATTTTGACAGTGACGAGTATAGTGATTTTGTATTTATAAATGTTTATGATAAAAGTTTTAACAAGTTGGAATTTTTTAAAACCGACAGATTTTTAAAAATAAATAATCAGTGGTATAAGTTGGATAGAACGAGTGCGGCAAGATTTAATAAAATTTTTGAAAAATACAGCAGTCAAAATTAAAAGAAGTAGGTTTAATAAGACCTACTTCTTTTAATTTTCTTTTTGTTTTTTCTTTTTTCAATAAGGGTGGATATTTTTGTTACAAGGGAGAAAATTAAAACAGCTGCAAGAGTTGCAGTAGTATTATCCTTGTCAAACCTTGGAGATACCTCAGCTATAT
The DNA here is from genome assembly GCF_901447155.2 of Peptoniphilus catoniae. GTDB lineage: Bacteria > Bacillota > Clostridia > Tissierellales > Peptoniphilaceae > Peptoniphilus_E > Peptoniphilus_E catoniae. The sequence goes on along the minus strand of NZ_LR588417.1, from coordinate 47,673 downwards.
CAAAACTTACAACATTTTCATGGGATAAAATATGCTTTAAAAGCACAATTGCCTTTTCCGGATCCATGCCTAAAGCTTGAGGAGCACTTACTCCCGGGGCAAAGGCTGTAGAGAAAACATCTGAACAAATAGTTATGTAAATATAGTCTACAGACTGTATAAATTCGTCTATTTCATCAAACAAGGAAGGAATGTCCCTATTAACAATATCCTTAGCAAGGATATATTTTACTTCGTTTTCCTTGGCGAAATTAAAAAGACTTTTAGTGTTTGAATGCTTTTGAATACCTATACACATATAGTTGTAGTCAAAGCCGTTTTCTTGAACCAAATCCCTAATTTGTCTAAACATTGTACCTGAGGTGCCTCCAAATTTTTCATAAGGTCTTGTATCAAAGTGGGCATCAAAATTAATTATACCTATACTTTCGTCATCCTTTAAAAAATGTTTAAAAAGGCCTTTAAAGTGGCCGAAGGCAGTTTCATGTCCTCCACCTAAGACAATAGGGAACATGTTAAGGTCCAATATTCTATTTACAGCTTCTCCAAGACAATCCTGTGCCTCATCAAGACTTAAGCCGTCAGTTATTATATTTCCGGCATCGAAAATCTTTATTTCCTCATTAAACTGACAGGGTAAATTCGCAAGTTCCTTTCTTATACTAACAGGACCCTTGGCGGCGCCGACTCTACCCTTGTTAAGACCTATACCGAAGTCGCACTCAAAGCCTATAAGGCAAAAGGCGAAGGTACCGTCAAAAGCTTTTAAGCTATTGTCATTTAAGTCTATAAGCTTTATCCATTGATGCCACCTAAAAGAATCATAATCTTCAGTATCATCTATTCTGCCCTGCCAAGTTTCAGGGCTTTCAAGTACATAATTTCTAATCATAAAAACACCTCACAGTAGGTATTATATACCCTATTTATTATGAATTTTAATTATTTAAAATAACGGACTTTATATTATGAGATCTCTCCACTCGGAATAAATTCCTCGGTCGAGATGACTGACTTAAAAAGTCTGTCCTTTAGTCGAGATTACTAGTTACAGATTGAATAAAACGCCACAACCTTTTAGTTGTGGTGTCTTATTTATAGCTCTACTTCATTATTATCTTTATCTAAAATGTGAATTGTTACATCTGCCTTTAGGTAGTGTTCAAGATTTTCTTTTAAGTAGTCAAGGGCTTCTTTAAGAACGTCAAATCTTTCAAGATCAACAAGCTCCATAATCATAAAGGCATTTTTAGTATCCTTATCAATCATGGTACGAACGCTGTCACGCCAGTTAAAGCATCTGCAAACCGCTCCCGCATCGTCTTTGTAGCAAAGCTCATTAGGGTAGGTTTCTTCAACTCTGTCCCCTATACCTACAAATTCATCGCCGCCTTCAGTTACAGTAAGTCTAAGATCTCCTACAAACTTATCTATATCCTCCGCACCGCATGGCATGGCATATTTTAGTGAAGCGGAATTATAAATATCGACTAGGGTGTTAATTGAACCTACAACGTTACCTGTTGAAACTCTTTTAAGTAAAGCTTCAATGGAGCATCTGGCACCTTTTTTGGTTTTAAATTTTTTATAGGCTTCTCTCCATACTGCTATCTCGGGGTTTTCGCTAAGTTGACTTTTAACCAGATATTTTTCAGCCTCTTCATTGGCATTTATAAGCATTTCTCTAACTTCTCTAGGGCTTTCATCTGAGTTTTCCATGTTTTTTACAAGTAAGACTCCAAGTTTCGCCTCGGGGAAAAGTTCAAAAAAACTCTCATCTGCTATAAATTTACTCATATTTCCTCCTTATAGTTTTCAAATTCTCTCTTAAAGCTTTCCTCCAGGGAACCTTCTATTTTTATATTAAGCTCTTTAAAGGCTTGGTCCAAGGATTTAAATAAAAATAGGAAATTATCATAAGAAATGTTATGACCCATATGTCCTATTCTAAATACTTTTTCAGTAATTTCTCCTACTCCCTTTGAAATGGCAAGACCTTTTTCTCTAAGGTTTTCAAGAAGGGTTTCGCTTTTATCAAGACCTTCAGGATTTATAACTGTAGTTACAGTATTGGATCTGTGATCCTTAGCATATAATACAAAGCCGCATGATTCAAGGCTCCTTCTTGAAATTTCAGCATATTTTTTGTGAAGATTTACAAAATCCTTATCTAAAAGTTGATTTAAAGCTTCATCTAAGGCATAAATGAGATTTTCATTTACAGTATAGGGAAAAGGTGCAAGATCTGAATCATAGTAGTATTTAAAGTTTAGATAATAGCTGGGGATCCTGGATTTTCTCTTAGAAATTTTTTCCTTAGCAGCCTCTGAAAGAGTTACCATGCCTATACCTGTAGGGGCACTTATACACTTTTGTGAGCCTGAAAGCAAAACATCAATATTAAAATCATCAAAGTCAACGTATTCTCCGCCTACTCCTGATACGCTGTCTACTATTGAGAGAATACCATAGGATTTTAAAAGACTACAAATTGATTTAATATCATTAGTAAGTCCTGACGGGGTTTCACAGTGAACCATAGTTGCAAGGGCAAAGTCGTGGTCCCTTTCAAGAAAGTCCTTTAGGTCTGAAAGATTTATTCCCCTTCTAAAATCTCCCTTAAAAGCTACAGCTTCTCCACCGAAATTTTCTATATATTCTCTAAAGCCTTCACCAAAAAAGCCATTATAAATTACAAGGACTCTTTCACCTTTCTCCATAAGGGAACAAATTGAAGCCTCCAAGGTAATTATAGCTTCACCTAAAATAAAAAAGCTTGTAGCCTTTGTATTAATAAGTTTTTTGTATTTTTCTTCAACAGATTTATAAAAGTCTTTATAATTAGGGTCAAGATCAGGATTAGTAAGGGAAAGACTCATTTTATCAAGGACCCTTTTATCAATTGATGTAGGTCCGGCACATAATATTTTCATAAACATCACCTTTTAAATTTTAACATAATTTCAATAAAAGTATTAATTTTATAAATATAAAAAATCCACAATTCCTAAAAATTGTGGATAATTTTATTTATTTTTAAAAGTGTTACTTGAAAGCCAACCCTCATAACTCTCACCTGTTATAGAATCCTCCGCCTTGACCTTGCACCAAATTCTCTCTATGCCTTCGATTTTAGTTTCCAATATATAAATATCAGACTCTTTAGGAAGAACTGTAATTATATTGGATTTAAGGGAGGGCTCATCCCTAAGATTAGCCTTATCAATGGTAATTTTTTGGTAGGTGTTAATTATAGATTCGGATTTTTTATTTATTTCCGCCCTGCTTTTTTCAAGCTCCAAAGCCTCACTGGGATCTACAGTTTCAGGTCCTGTTTCAGCCCTATAGTTAATAATGGAATTTCTTAAATTTTCAGCCTTTGCGGATTCATTTATTACATCAAGGTAGCTATTTAGAAGGTTAAGAGCCGATTCATAGTCCTTAGCTGCAATTTTGCTATCTGCATCTTGAAGAATCAACTCCTCAAGCTCGCTGATTCTGTTTTGAGATTCCAAATAGTTGTCCTTATCGTCGCTTAAAACCTTTTTAAACTCCTTAATAGCATCAATATATCTGCCTTGAGATATTAAGGAGTTGCCCTTGTCATAAGCCTTCCTTGAATCTATAAGGGCATGAGCCTTTTCAATTAAAGGAGTAGTCTCATATTTATCGTTATATTTAAGGCCCTCAAGCTTTTCAAGAACAAGCTGGTATTGACCTTTTTCCAGGTAGGCCTTGGCATCGTTAAAGTCCTTGTCATTTCTGTAGTTTCTATAAAATTTAAATCCGAAAAATCCTCCAAAAACAATGAAAAGTCCCAGAAAAATATAAAAGTAAAGCTTGATTTTAAAGTCTTTTTTCTTTTTTTCAGACTCATCGATTTCCCTATTTACACGAGTCTTTTCCAGGTCGTCGCTGGTTAAGGCGATTTTTACCATTTGAGTTTGAGTAAGGGAGTTAATAACCTTCTGATTCTTTTTATCCTTAGGATCCGAATCCGACATAGAGGATAAAATTTTCATATTCATTAAAGGCTCAGTAAGGGTGGATAAAATAAATTCCTTATTCCTTAAGCAATTTTGACACTCATAGTCCTCTTTTGAATTAAAGGCTCCACAAACACATCTCCAAAGCTTAGGAGTATTTTCCCCATAACTTATAATTTCCGGGCCGAAAACCTCCAAGATTTTTTTCCGCTTGATTTCAATAATTATGGGAAGGGTAAAGGGGTATTCTTCTAACAAATTGTCGATTTTTGAATTTTCAAAATATAAGTCACTAAGCCTTATGGAAATTCCCTTTGCATCTGAAAATCTCTGCTCCACCTTTATAGGCTTAAGGTAGTAGAGTTCATGGGGGTTAATTTGCAAATCCTTTAAGTGAAAAAGAGAAGGATTACCGTTAAATAAAAAATTGTTATTTTCATCAAAATATTTAACCTCAAAGTAAACCTCACTTATAACTTCCTCACTTAAATTAAGAAGATCCACAGCAATAGTTAAATCGCTGGTAAGCTCAGCCCTTATTATTTGAAGTTTATAACTAGGATTTATGTAGAGTTTTGTAGGTAAAGTTTTAAAATTAGAAGCCACTTAAACCCCTCCTCCAAGCTAATTATATTATAATGGCCCCTTCTTTTCAATAAGGCGAGGTCTAAGTTAGCCACGAGTCAAAATTGGGTAACAGTTAGAGAGGGAGGTAGATAAATGAAAGTTTTAGTTACCGGAAAAATTGATGAAGAGCATATTGAAAAAATAAAAAGCATGGGTTTTGATGTTGAGCTTGCAGGAATTAATGAATTAAGGTCCGGAAATTATCCAAAGGATGCAGAAATTCTATGCGGAAGTATAGCACTTAAAAAATTGGATTTAAGGGACTTTAAAAATCTAAAGATTATACTGACCTATTCAGTGGGAGTGGATTATTTAGATAAAAACTATTTAAAGGAAAAGGGAATCATCCTTTGCAATAATAAGGGCGCTTATGCCCAACCTATAGGAGAATGGATAATATATAACCTTCTTCAAATTGAAAAACTAAATAAGGAAAACATTAAAAATCAGGAAAATAAAATTTGGAAAAGAAGAAATTCTTCAGGAACCCTCTATAATAAAAAGATTTTATTTTTAGGAACAGGGGACATAGCAAGTGATGCTGCAAGAAAGCTCCAAGGTTTTGATATGGAAGTTGTAGGATTTAATACAGACGGAAGGGATCTTGATTACTTTAATCGTTGTGTAGATAAAACTAATCTTGACAAGGAGCTTGCAAGCTCAGACTATATAGTTGTGGCTTTGCCTCACACACCTGCTACTGAAAGGTTTGTAAACAAAGAATGTTTTGACAAAATGAAAGATGGTGTAGTTATAATTAATATATCGAGAGGTTCAACTATAGATGAAGCTGAAATGATAAGACAACTTGAGTCAGGCAAAATAAAAGCGGTAGCCTTAGACGTTGTTGAAAGGGAGCCTCTTTCTCAGGACAGCCCCTTGTGGGAAATGGAAAATGTTTATATAACGCCTCACATATCAGACACCAGTGAGGATTTTAGAGACAGAGTCCTCTTTAATGTAATGGATAATCTAAAAAATATTAAAGAGGGAAAGGAACTGATTAATAAGGTAAATTTTAATAAGGGATACTAAAAAAGAGTCGATATTTATCGGCTCTTTTTCATTATATATTAACCCTTAAAGGGTTTTTTAATTATTTTTAAATATTTTTCAAAAAGGGAAGGCTCCTTAGTCGGCTTTTCTTCAAAGCTTTGGTAGATAAGCCTTAATTTTTTGTCAATGTTTTTTAAATCTCTGTCAAGGGCAACCTTATAGCCTTCTTCTGTAAGATCAGGTAGGTCCTTTTTTAATATGGCACTTGTTTTTTTGATAAAATTCTCCTTTGAATCAGCCTTATAGACATTTAATCCATCCTTAAGCCAAGGAGAAAAAACAGGTATATCCCTTATTAAAATGGGAATTTTTGAAGCCAGAGCCTCAAGAACCACTATCCCCTCAGTTTCTTCATGAGTGAGGAAAACAAAAAGATTCGCTCCCATATAGGCATCCCTTAATTCATATTCATCAACAAAGCCGGGAAGGTATAAATTTTTAGGTTTATTCTCAAGAGCCTCCTTAACCTCCAAGCTTACAAGGGAGGGATTGGTGTAGCCGAACCAATAAAAGTCATATTCAGGCAAACCTCTGGCTAAATCTATAAATTCAATTATTCCTTTTCTTTCAATATAGTGGCCTACAGAAAGGACAACTTTTTTATCTTTAGGAATCCTATACTTATCTCTAAACCTTTGTCCATATTCTTCCTTATAGCTATAGAAGCTTGTATCTATACCGTTAGACAAACTTATAATAGGCTTTTTAATCCTTTTATAGCTATAAAGGACAGATTTTGAATAGTCCGTGGGAGTTATAATCAGGTCCCCGGAATTATAGCAAAGACAAATCCAAAATTTAAAGAAAGGTGCAAGAAAATTTGATCCCTTAAAAGAATTTTTAAAATCCTCCATAGTGGAATGGGCATAATAAATTATTTTTTTGCCCCTAAGCCTTGATATAAGACTTTTAATAAAGGATGAAGGAAAAACTGTATTAATTTGTATAAGGTCGAAATTATCACGAGGATTTAAGCTGTAATTAACTCCTGAGGCGTCAAGGGCCAGTCTTTGATGCTCCAAAGCCTTACCGATTCCGCTTTTTTCAATTAAATTTTCATGATCTGAGTATAATAATACCTTCATTTTAACTCCTAGGATGCAAAAGCCGCCACAAAGGGTGCAAATTTCATTAATATATATTTAAGGCCAAAGGTATAACAAGCTATTGAAAGAGGTTTGCCGAAAATAATTATGGGAACAAAGGTTTTAAGGTGCATTTCAGTTGTACCTGCCAAATAGCAAAGAAAGTCGTCTGGGGCAATGGGGAAAAATATAGCAAGGGCGAAAAAGGAAATAAACTTTTTGCTCTTTCCCATGGCACTATATTTTTTTAAAAGTCTCTTAGGGAAAATAAGTTCCAGTACAGGAATTCCATATTTTTTAGCTATTAAAAAGGCCATTATAGATCCAATGCAAACACCTATATAGTTATAGATAAAGCCTTTAAAGGGTCCAAATAAAAACACGCTTACTAAAAGCCCCACGCCTAAGGGAACAGCAGGAAAGACCACCTGTAAGGCCTGTATGCTTATAAGAATAAGGGGACCGAAGCTGCCAAAAATCATAAGAAAATTTTTAAGCTTCTCCTCAGATGTGAATAGGTCCGTTTTAAGGCCATATACAATAAAGGCTAAACAAAGTACAGTCGATATTACAGTTACAATATTCAAAAAGATTTTAACCTGACGAGGATTAAGTTTTAACAAAAGTCTCACCACTTTATTTTGTATTTAATATTATAAAGATAGAATAACAAGTTTAAGTTAAAAATTTCTTAAAATTATGTGTTGATTAAATAAAAATTTTGTAAAAATTTCTTAGTCTTTAAAAAATTTAAGCAAAATATTCTGCGATCTTTTCAATAAGCCTTCTGTTTGATTTTTTATCAAGAATACAAAACCTGAAATACTTTTCACCAAGACCTTTAAAATTTGAGCAGTCTCTTATTACAAGACCATAAGGCAAAAGGCTGTTTCTAAGTTCCTTTGCAGTAGATTCATTTAAAATCTTAGATAAAATAAAATTTCCGTAAAAGTCATAGGACTTAATTTCATCTATTTTATCAAGCTCTTTTTTTATAAAGGACCTTTCTGCAGAGACAAAATCTTCAACGCTTTTAATAAAGTCTCTGTCGGCAAAGGAAGCCTGTCCCATAAGGTCTGCAAAAATATTTATATTCCAAAGCATCTCATTAGTCTCTATAGATGATTTTATAGGCTCTGAGGAGATTATACCATATCCCAGCCTAATACCCGGCATGGCGAAAAATTTACTTGTTCCCCTAAGGGTAAAGAGATTAGGATAGGTTTTTGTAAGCTCAACTGAGGAGAATTTTTTAGTGTCGGTAAACTCCACATAGGTTTCATCTACTAAAAGGTGAGTATCGGTTTGCTTAAGGATTTTTTCAATGTCATTTTTTTCAAGGGCTGTGCCTGTTGGATTTGATGGATTTGAAAATACTAAAAGGTCAATCTTATTATCTTTAATTTGTTTAATAAGCCTATTAACATCAACTCTAAAGCCCTCTTCCTCTTTAAGATAGTAGTAATGGATTGTTGATTTTATTTTTTTAAGTTCATGTTCATACTCAGAGTAGCTTGGAGCGAAAACCAGAGAGTTTTTGGGATTTATAAGTCTTATATATTCTATAAGACCTTCAGTAGTACCTGTAAAAAGTAAAATATCTTCTTTTCTTGCTCCTGAGTAGTTTGAAATTGCATTTTTTAAGTCTATATAATCAGTGTCAGGGTAGGCTGATACCAGATCTATATTATCTTTTACCTTCAGTTTTGCCTTAGGGCTTGCTCCCATAGGATTTATATTAGAGGAGAAGTCGGCTATATCTTTAAGGGCAAGACCATAGTCCCTTGAAATTTCAAAAATATTGGCTCCATGTTTATTTTTCATTTTTATCTTCCTTTCCCTGACCATATAGTATAATTATTATAGCATTGGAGGGATAGAATGAATATATTTTTAAATGATTACAATGATTTATGTCACGAAAGGGTTTTAAAAAAGATATCTGAAATTAAAATTAAAGGAACTCCCGGCTACGGATATGACGACTACAGTTTAAGGGCTAAGGAATACATAAGAAGGGACCTTAATAGAGATGTTGAAATTCAATTTGTAGGTGGAGGCACCATGGCAAATATTATTGCCGTTACCTCAAACCTTATGCCCTATGAGGGAATAATTTCAGCAAAGACTGGACACATTAACGCCCATGAGGCAGGCTCCATTGAAGCCTGTGGGAAAAAGCTTGAAACTATAGATAGTGATGACGGTAAACTTAATCCGAGCCTTATAGAAAATAAAATTAGAGATCTTACTGAGGAACATACAGTTTTACCCAAGCTTATTTACCTTTCTCAAACTACTGAATTAGGTACTGTTTACACCTATAAGGAAATAAAAGAAATATATGATTTGTGTCTTGACTATGGAATTTATCTTTATATAGACGGAGCGAGAATGGCTGTAGGTCTTGCAGCATCTGATATTAAGGTGAGTCAGCTTCCTGAACTTTGCGACATTTTCACCCTGGGAGGAACCAAAAACGGAGCCATGTACGGAGAAGCCCTGGTAGTTGTAGCTGATGACCTTATGGACGGACTTAGAAGGTATATGAAGCAAAGAGGAGCTGTAATGGCAAAGGGATTTATTTTAGGGGCACAATTTGAAGCTCTTTTTGAAGACGGGCTTTACTATGATTTGGGACAAAAAGCCTATGAATCAGGCAGGCATTTAGCCAAAAAGCTAAAAGAAGCAGGAGTTAAATTTTATAAAAAACCTGAAAGCAATCAAATATTTATTATTTATCCTGAAGCTAAAATAGAAAAATTAAGAGAAAACTCCTCCTTTGAGGTATCAAACTACAATAAGGATGAAAAAATAATAAGATTTGTTACAAGTTACAGAAGCGAAAGGTCTGAAATAGATGATTTAGTAAAGCATATTTAAAGTATAGGCTAAGATAATTAAACTATTTATATAAAAAGAAGTATATAAAAAGAAAAAATCCTATTCTACTTCAGAAATTGGAGAATTTATAACGGAAAAATCCTAAAATCCCAAACTCGCTATGCTCAAACATTGGGATTTTTAACAGATTTTTCCGCCTAAATTCTTTGCAATTTCTTCCGTAAGAAAAGTTTTTTCTTTTTATGTTACTATAAGCTTTTATATTAAGATAAATATTTTACTTAGCCTTATTTTCCAGAGCTTATATATTTACCCTTATCTTTACTATTAAGAAAAAAATAAGCGACCTGTATAGTCAGGTCGCCTTTAATTTAAAAGATTTTATTTTAATAGAAGATCAGGTAGTGAAAGAGGCTCTATATATTGGTTACCCTTATAGATTCTCATGTTTCCACCGGAAACTTCATCTATAAGCATAATATTTCCCTCCTTATCTCTGCCGAATTCCAATTTAAGATCGTAAAGATCCAATCCTTTTTCAGCTAAGATATCTTTAATTACATCTGAAATTTCCTTAGTAAGCTTTGTAAGGGTTTCGTATTCTTCTGCCGTCATAAGATTTAAAAGAATAAGGCCGTCCTTGGTAATAGGAGGATCTCCTGCAGCATCGTCCTTTAAGGTTACCTCTACAAATCCCTTAAGGTCTTGACCTTCTTCACAATACTTGTGGTATCTTCTGAAAAAGCTTCCTACAGCCTTGTATCTGCAAATAAATTCCAAACCTTGTCCGAAGGTTTTAGCAGCTAAAACTTCCATAGTCTTTTTTTCGGGGTTTGAAGAAACATAGTGGGTAGGTATTCCCTTTTCCTTGAATTTTTCAAAGAAGAAAGTAGTAAGTGCAAGAGCTGCTGCTCCTGAGCCTTCAAGAGTAAGTCCTACTTGGTTTTCACCGGGATCAAATACTCCGTCCTTGCCTGTTACATCATCTTTAAATTCAAGTAGAATGTTTCCATTTTCCAACTTGTAAACATTTTTTGTTTTTCCTTTGTTAATTAATTCCATATTTACCCCCTATAAATTAAAAATACATTTGCTATTATACTACTAAATTTTTATCTTGAAACAAAAATTTTTAAATTTTTTAAATTTTTTAAAATTTTAAAGGCTTTTAATCATATAGTCCTTAGGATCTATAATTTTAAGCTTAGAGAAGCTCTCGAGTTCTTCCCTTATATAGGGAAAGTGAGTACAAGCTAAAATAAGGCTGTCTACCTTTATAGATTCCCCATAAGAAAGCAGGTCTTTAAGCTTTAGGTCCTTAATGATTTTTTCAGGAGCAAGGCCTTTTTCTATTGCTTCAACTAACTCCAGCATGCCCATTGATATAGTTTCTATTTCAGATGACTCCCTGATAATTTTATCCACCCGGTAGGCTGATAGGGCATTAGCTGCAAGAATAAGAACCTTTTTAGTGCCTATAGGCAAGTTTTTGTAGGCTTCAAGAGGCGTGATAATCTTAATATTTAAAAGCCGGGATAATTTTTCACAGTCCACTGCAGAGTTTAGAGAATTGCAGTAGACAAAGATTTTCTCTCCACCCATTTCTTTTGCTTCTTCTACCTTCTCTATAAAAAGATCTTCCAATTCCTCCTTTGAATAGTACTGCATAGCTGTTTGTTCCTTGGGATTTTTGGAAAAGGGAAAGGATAAGGCCTCTATTCCTATATTTTTAAGAATATTAACACCCATTTCAGTATCTTTTTTTGTTCCTGCAAATACCGCTACCTTCAAATTATCACCTCCTTATAATTTTAACACTGAACTTGTCTATTATCAAAGGGGCTAATCTATGTTATTATTCTTTAAGGTGATAGTATGGACTTAGAAAGAAAAAAAGAGTTGGACAAAATGTTAAGCACTCTTTCAGATTATGACTATGATATGGTCTATGCCTTAGTTGAAAGGCTATACGAAGACTATGAGCCCTCTAATGAATCTACTGACTCCTTAAAGAAAGGTAAGGAGAGCTTTAAAGATGACCTTGGAGGCATGGACGAGGATCAAATTGAGTCAATTCTTGGAGATAATTATTTAGAAAAGCTTATGATGTGGAAGGTTGAAGACTAGGAAAAGTATAAAAATAAGGCTACAAAAATCTGTAGCCCTATTTTAATTTTCTTCTGTGAACCTTTTAATATCTTTATCTGATCCTAAAACACTTAAAATATCATCCTCTTTTATTTTAAAGGAAGCTTTGGGGTTTACTATATTTTCTCCATTTCTCTTTACCATGAGAACATTAAAATTATAATCTTCTCTAAGTTTAAGCTCACGTATTTCCTTTCCATTCATTACGGGAGTAGATTTAAAGTCATAAATACTGTAACCTTTAGAAATTTCGTTGGGATCTAATAAATTATCATTTGACAGATTATTTGCAAGTCTGTATCCCATTTCCCTTTCAGGAAAAACAATTTTATCTGCACCGCATTTTAATAAAATTTTACCGAATTTATAGGAGGGTGCTTTTGCTATAATTTTTTTAATTCCCGCTTCCTTTGATGTAAGGACTGACATTATTGCAGCCTCTAAATTTTCTCCAATGGCAACTACCGCTACATCATAATTATTAAGGGCAAGCTCTTCAATGGCCTTTTCATCTTCAAGATCGCATATAATCGCTTCTGTTACATTTCCTGAAATCAAATCGATTTTTTCCTGATCTGAGTCTACAACTACAACATCATTTTTTAAATCATATAACCTTGTGGCAACGGTAGAACCGAATCTACCACAGCCGAATACAATAAATGTCTTCATAATTACCCCACTATAATTTTTCCTTGAGAATATCTCGTGTGTTTTTTCTTACTTCTATTTAAAATTCCTATACCTAAAGTCGCCGCTCCAACTCTGCCTATGTACATAAGCATTATTAAAATTAATTTTGAAAGAGGGCTTAGGCTTTCAGTAATTCCCCTGCTAACTCCAACAGTTCCAAGAGCTGATACAATTTCATAAAGCATGTCCAAGTATAGAAACTTTCCTTGTTCAAGAATTGTAATGAAAAGGGATGAAAATATTACCAGTCCGCTTCCCAGGGAAAATATAGATAAACTTTTTAAAAGTGTATCATGGGATATTGACTTGTGAAATATTTCCGTTTCCTTATCTCCTCTAAGAAAGGAAATTGTTGAAAACAACAAAACTCCGAAAGTCGTCGTTTTAATTCCTCCACCTGTTGATGCAGGGGAGGCGCCTATAAACATAAGTATAATAGTTACAATTAGGGAGCCCTCCTTCATTTTTCCAATGTCAATTGAATTAAAGCCGGCAGTTCTTGATGTAACGGACATGAAAAAGGAAGATAAAATTTTACCCTTAAGACTTAAACCCTCCATAGAGGCACCATTGTGTTCAATTATAAAAAATGCGAGACTGCCCGTTAAAAGTAATATTGCAGTAGTTGAAATAACCACTTTTGAGTGAAGAGTCAAGTTTTTAAAATTTCTTTTTCTATAAATATCAATAAAAACTGTAAAACCCAGTCCACCAAAAATTATTAAAAGGGAAATAGTAATATTTATCGTAAAATCAGAAGTATAATTAATAAGAGAATTTCCTGTAAGGTCAAAGCCTGCATTACAAAAGGCTGAAACTGAATGGAAAAGAGAAAATAAAATCCCCTTAGAAAGGCCGAAGTCAGGGATAAATTTTATTGAAAGTAAAATCGCCCCTATTAATTCAACTGTTAAACTGAATTTAATAATATAAATTACCAGTCTGATAATTCCCTTATTTGTTTCAGCACCGGTTTGCTCTTTTATAATACTCCTTTCCTGAATTCCTATTTTTTTGTTAAAAGCCATGGCAATCAATGATAAAAATACCATAGTTCCAAGTCCGCCGATTTGAATTAAAGCTACAATTATAAATTTGCCGAAGGCTGTCCATTTAGTCGCAGTATTTACAACTATAAGCCCTGTAACACATGATGCTGATGCAGATGTAAAAAGTGCATTTAAAAAGCCGACACTCTCGCCGTTAGAGCTTGAAATAGGAAGATTTAATAAAATCGCTCCTAAAAGTATTAAGGCGAAAAATGAGAGGCAAACTGTAAGAGGCGGATTCTTTTTTAATTTTCTAATCATAATATCCTCATTAAATAAATTTATATAGTTATTACACTTGAGTTATTATAGTACTCTTTTCTTAAAATAAAAAGACCCTTTGTTTAAAACAAAGGGCAATAAATTTTTAAAATTTATTTTTTGGTAACGGCACCATAAATTGCAAGTAAAATTACTGCTCCTATAACACCTGTTGCAAGAGAATTTACAAAGCCCTCTCCCAATTGAAAACCTAGAGAAGACATAACAAAATTACCTATAACTCCGCCAATTAGGCCGACAATAATATTTGCCAGTCCGCCCATTTGATCATTTCTTTTCATAATCATACTTGCTATCCAACCTGCCAATGCTCCTACTATAATAGCTCCTATCATAATTTCCTCCCATAAAATATATTTTACTTACAATTCATATATACCAAAAAATGAGCTTTAAAACACATTTATGAGAAAAATAATTTTTTATAAGCAGATTAAAAGCTTAATCTTCATTTTTTTTAACTTTTTTAATTCTGTTGTCCCTTACTATTTCTCCAAGTATATCTCTACCTGCAAGAAGCTTTTTAATGTTCTTAGGGTCCATAATAATTACCGAATGATCCAGAAGGTAGTCCTTACTGAACTCAGACAATAGCCCTTCGTTAATTATAAGAATAGGATTTACTCGGGAAAGACCTTCAAAAAGAGATACCAGCTTCTCTATATGTAAATGATCCAGGAAGTTGTCCTTGGTATTAAATTCAGATCCGGATTTTCTGATTTCTATGGCATACCTTCTGCCGTCCTTTTGGGCAGATAAGTCAAAATCCCTTTCAGCATCTTCAGACACAGTCCAATGCTCAACCTTGTATCCGCAATTTTCCAAGGCTCTTTTAACAAGCTTTTCAGTAGTCAGCTCAGTGTCCAAGTTTTCCAGAGCCTTTAAAAGGTTTTCAGGCTTTATTTTAAAAATAGCCTTACATTCCTCCTTGCCGCTTTGGTTTACCTTATAATCAAAGCCTATTAAAAGATTCTCCACTACTGTAAAGCTTCCATGGGCAATGGCATTTCTTATATGTCTTAGAGTAGAGGAGGTTTTGGTTTCACTTTGTCCCCTTGTAATAACAAGCTTTTGTTCGTGAGGACAGATAGATCCCTTGTAAAAATCTTCTATTTCCTTTGGAATATTTTCTGTAAAAAGAACATCCTTATCACCAATATTCATATACCTGGCAATTTCTTCAAAGGTGAATTCGTCATAAAGGTAGTTGGATACCATTTCATTGTCCTTAGACTGAATTGAAGATATATCAGGTACATACCAAAGAAGATACTCTATGGCACGTGACAGATCCGGTCCCATTTCTAAAGGTATAGGATTGTGTATAATACTGTATGGAATTTTATCCTCGCACTTTTCCAATTCAAATTTGTTTGTAATCATAAATACCTCCAATTTAATAATATCAAAAGAGAGATTTTTTTCAAATGCTTAAAAGCTTATTAAATTGCCTATGATATAATTAACTTAAGGTGATAGAATGCTTAAATTAAACTTAAATCTTTCCCAAAAACTTAACCTTACAAATGATTTAATCACTTCTATAGAAATGACCGGCTTAAATCTTATTGAGCTTGAAAAATTTTTAACTGAAGAAAGTCAGGACAATGTTCTTATGGAATATGAAAGAGTTTCACGGG
The DNA here is from genome assembly GCF_901447155.2 of Peptoniphilus catoniae. Classification (GTDB taxonomy): domain Bacteria; phylum Bacillota; class Clostridia; order Tissierellales; family Peptoniphilaceae; genus Peptoniphilus_E; species Peptoniphilus_E catoniae. The sequence continues at coordinate 32,263 of NZ_LR588417.1, read as the reverse complement.
ATTTATATGACTTTAATCTATCAAGGTTGACAAAATCAAGATACAATATAGCTCCATCAAAGGACGATGAAGAAAGGGATGACTTGGGAGATTACAATACAAAATCCAAGACCCTAAGGGATTATCTTTATGAACAAGCCGGGCTTTTAGATTTGAGAAAAGAAGAATATGAAACTGTAAAATTTTTAATAGGAAATATTGGAGATGATGGCTATTTAAAAATCAGTTTAAACGAGGCTGCAATTATTTTAAATACTCAAACTCATTTTGTCTACTATTGTCTAAAAATTATATGGACCCTTGAGCCTAAGGGAGTAGGAGCGAGAAACCTTAAAGAGTGTCTGCTTCTGCAAATAGATAAGGACAATATCTCTAAAAAAATTATAGAGAATCACTTAGAGGACCTTTCAAAGGGGAGAATTCAAAAAATTGCAAAGGCTTTAGAGCTGGAGCCTTATGAGGTAGAGGAAAGCCTAAACAGAATAAAAAAACTTAGGCCAAGACCGGCCTCAGGTTTCGAAAGTGAAAAAGGTATAGACTATATACTGCCTGAAATTTTTATAGAGGTCCAAGGAGAAAATATAAATATAGAAATAGAAGATCTTTCCTCAAATATTCACATAAATACCTATTATGCCCATATGCTTAAATCAGACATAGATGGAGAAACCTATGACTATATTAACGAAAAACTAAAAAGAACTCTTTTTATTATAGATGCAGTAAAAAGAAGAAGAAAAACCATAGAATCTGTAGTTGAAGAAATAGTTAAAAGGCAAAGGAAGTTTTTTATTTACAATGGATCACTTGAACCTATGGTTTTAAAGGATTTGTCAACTAGCCTTGGAATTTCAGAATCTACAGTATCAAGGGTAACAAAAAACAAGTACCTTCAGTGTCAAAGAGGTACCTACTCCTTAAAAAGCTTTTTTAACAGACCCTTAACAGCTAAAGATGGTTATGTATCAAAGGACCTTGTAGAAAGGGAAATATTAAATATAATAAAAAAAGAAGATGTAAAAAATCCCTTATCAGACCAAAAAATAACCGATAAGCTGAATAAGCTAGGAATAGATATAAAAAGAAGGACCGTTGCCAAGTATAGAGATGAGTTGGGAATACCCTCGGCATCCCGTAGGAGATTAAAATGAGAAAAAAAGAAAAAAACAATTTATTTTTCTTCTTTAGCGGCTTTATATTTATAATAATTATTTTTATAGTTGTCTTTAAATCCGACGGAGAAAATAAATCCGAAGACTTTAAAGAGTCCTACCTTTCAGAAACTAAAGTAATAGCCTTTAAAACCGCAAGAAGCTTTAACCTTCTGCCATCAGTTATTCTTGCTCAGTCAGCCCTTGAAAGCTCCTTCGGCTCCTCTAAGCTAAGTAAGGACTACAACAATTACTTCGGTATTAAGTCCAAGTCAAAAAACGGGGTCAAATTAGATACAGTGGAGTATATAGACCAGGAGGAAAAAATCCTAAGTGAAAGCTTCAGGGTCTATAAATCAAAAGCCGAAAGCTTTACCGACTATGGAAGACTTATAACAGAAGCTCAAAGGTATGAGAAAGTAAGGGAGGCAAGGGACTATAAGGAGGCCTGTAGAGCCTTGCAGGATGGAGGCTATGCAACAGATCCCTCCTATGCAGATAAAATAATTTCAATTATAGAAAAATATGAGCTTTATAAGCTTGATGAAGAAATGATAAATTAAAAGGGAATCTTTCCTTAAAATAAAAGCTATGGACTTTGTATCCATAGCTTTTTATCTATAAAGGTTGAGAAATTTTAAAGTTTCAGAATTTATTTTTTCAAGGACATCCTTATAGTCTGCAGTATTTTTATTTCCGTCTACAAGGCTTGTTATAAAAGGTGAAAGAATCCTTAAATCTGTAAGCCCTAAGTGGCCGGCTCCTTTAATGTGAATATTTATATATTTATTAGGATCAGCATCTAAAAGCTTTAAATTTGTATTATATTCACTGCCTTTAAGATCAGTGAGCCTATACCAGAGAGAGTCTGAATAGAAGTGCAGCACCGGAAGAGGATAGTCCTCCTTAACAAAGCTAAAGCTCTTTTCATCTGCAGAAGCTATATCACCGAAAAAGGGAGCCTCCAGGGAAACTACAGCCCTAACCACATCATACCTTTTTCTTCCTATTTCAAGAGCCACGGATCCACCTAGTGAGTGGCCGCCGAGAAATATCCTGTCCCTGTCTATAATTTCAGATAAATTTTCCGGAAGGTTCCTGTCTAAAATCTCATCTATAAGAAAATTCATATCTTCAAGACGTATTCCCGTCCATTTCCTAAAGCTTTCAAGCCTTTGAGGATAGGTTAAGCCGCTATTATTTTTCATAAGCTGTGAGATAAAATCTTTATTTACCCTTAGAGATTTACCATTTGAAAGCTTAGTTGAAAAGCTTTGATAAGGGTGGGACATACTTATAACCACATAGCCCTTTGCTGCCAAGTCTTCAAAAAGAATCTCATTAGATCTGTCAACACCGAAGGCTCCATGGGAAAAGATAAAAACAGGCAACTTATCCTCTTTTTTATCCTTAGGAAACCAGACCCTAAGGGGAATTTCCCTTAATCCCTCTTCAGTTTCATAATTCCTATAATTTGTAGGATGTTTAATAAATATAAGCTTTGTTTCAACCAGGTCCTTAAAGTCAGATTTAATCCTTCCGTAAGGAGGGAAGACAAAAAGATATAGAAATACAAGGGTAAGGGCAAAAGATAATAAAATACCTAATGCCTTTTTATAGGTAGGCTCCATTTTCTTTACAATAAAATTTATCATAAGGCAAAGAGATATTATTGCCAAAAGTAAAAATATATAATACATAGGCCCTCCGAGATTTAATTTGCTATTAGTCGCTAGAGGAAACAGCCCTTTAAAGAAGTTAAACCTTTATGCTATCTGTCCTGGATAATTTCGTTTGCCAAATCCAAAAGCTCAAGACTCATGTAATAGTTGTCTCCCATAAGGTCATAAATTGCATCCTCAGTTAAAATAGCCTGCTTTACATTATCAGGGATTTCGCCTTTGTTGGACTTGTCCAAGTCCTTGCTGAAGCTTTCACTATAGTAATAGGAAACCAGGTCCTTATATTCCCTTTGATGATCTTTAAAGGCCTCTAAAGCCTTCTTTAAATCCGCCAAAACCTTTTTGTGGTCCTCATAAATGTCATCGTACTTATTAAGATACTCGTAGTCCATAGTCTTCTCCTTTTTTAAAATTAATGACCTAGGCACCAAGTAAAAGGTAGCCTAAGGACATAGATAGGGGAAATAATAAAATCAAAATCAAATTTAATATTCCCCATAGGGTTTTGCCTTCTTTTATTGCAAATATAAGACCTACAAGACCTATTAAAGGACAGATAAATAAGCTGCTTAGCCCTATAGGCTTAATATTGGTAAAACCTGTCAGAAATTTTTCGGGAAGAATCAATGACAGTATAAAAATGCTAAAACCTAAAATAAACAGTTTTTTGCCTATGTTTTCCTTCATCCTTTACCTCATTTATACTTATTGCCTAAAGAATTTTTAAAATATATCCTTAAAAGATTCTACATATTATCCTTTACACCTACAGCGACCATTTTAGCCTTGGCACGGATTTCGCCTTCAGCCTCCATTTCCATAGTAAGGATAACCTTTCTTTCACCAATTTCCTCAGCCCTTGCTACAACAGTTACTTCCTTGTCCATAGGTACGGGCTTTTTAAAGTCCACTTCAAGTCTTGCAGTAATAAAACGGCCTATTACCGTATCTTCATTATAGTCAAGGCCCTTGTCCCTATGCTTAAACCAAGCTGCTGAAGCTGTTCCGTGGCAGTCGAAGATCATGGCAATCATTCCGCCGAAAAGATTTGCAGGCACTCCTCCTGTAAACTTGCTTTCAGGTACAACCTTACATATACATTCCTCACCGCTTTCAGATGGGTAAGACTTTAAGTGCATACCTTCTTCGTTTTTAGGACCGCAGCCCCAACAATATTGAAATCTTTCTCCATAGGTGTCTTGAATTGCAATTTTATTATTTTTCATTCTTTAAATCCTTTCTTATTAGATTAATAAAATCAATATATTAATTTTTTAAGCTCCTTTTCTCACATAGTGCTATTATATCATACCCTTGAACCTTTAATTTTAATTAACCTTAGCAAGTCCTAAGGGTAAAAAAATCACCCCGCTTAGCGAGGTGATAAATATAGTCTGCCCTGTAAGGTGTATATTTAATTATTAAATGTAAAGTTTAAAATTAATAATTTTTAGTTAAACAAACTTAATTAACCATATCTCCTAATAGGTAAAGCCAATTTTCCACAAGGCTTTTTTCTTCACGACGAATATACTCGTGGGAGTTTGCAGCTTCCATAATTTCATAGTAAGCCCAGTGATCTTTTTGCAAATCTGTAAAGTCTTTTAAAATTTCTATATTTTTTACACTGTCAAAGCTTTTTGCATCAGCCTTGCGACTGTAGAAGCGGTTAAGCATTGTAGCAACCTCAGATCTTGTAATAGACTCATCAGGACGGAAGCTTCCGTCAGGATAGCCTTCTATACGATTATTTCCATAAGCCTGGTTAATGGCATCTTCATATAGGTGTCCCTTAACATCGGCAAAAGGTGCAACTAAAGTGTTTTTCTTATCCAAAGGTGCAATAAGTCTTGCAAGTTCAGCTCTTGTAATAGGTTCATCAGGTCTAAAAGCTTCTCCAGCCTTTTCAACTAAAATACCCTTGGCAAAGGCTGCATTTATATACTTGTTGTACCAAGCTTCGGCTTTAGTATCTGAGAAGGTAGTAGCGTCTTCGTTATTTAAACTGTATCCTTCCAAGCGAGTTATAACAGCTACAGCTTCAGCCCTTGTCATATTGCCTTGAGGCATAACTCTTCCGTCAGGATAACCTTTAATATAGGCCTTGTGAATCTCAGAAGTTTTAATTTCTGAAGGGTTATTAGATTTTACCCACAAGGATCCAACTGCAAAGCCTTCGTGTTCAGGTCTTTCAGGTTCAACAGGTTTATCAGGCTTATCGGGAAGCTTTTCCCATTTAGCTGTAAAAATGTGATTTTCTGCTACAGTATAGGAATCTCCAGGGTTATATTGAGGACTTTCCCAGTAAAGAAATTTGTATCCCGGTCTTGTAGGGCCATTAATAATTTTAATTTCTTCGCCGATTTTATATTCTTCAGTCTTTTTATTGGAGCCGTCCTCAAAGTTTCCGCCATTTGCGTCATAAATAATAAGACTGCTATCACTTTTGTAATTTACATCGTAGTTGTTTAAAAGGCTCTTTCTAGTTAAAATCTCATGAATTACATCAGACTTGTCGCTATATTTAAGATTTGTAAAATCCTCAAAGTTAGTAGGAGGATTAAATAAGCCTTCACCTGAGCTGTTGTCGACAAAAAGTGTCGTGTCGTCTGTAATAAGTTTTTTATAAGCATCTTTGTCTGTAATTTTATAAGCATACTCATAGGGGGCAGCATAAATAGCTCCGCCTTGACCCACTTTAACCCTATTTGATTTAAACTCGGTGTTGTCTGAAATTTTCACCATAGCATCAGGTTTTATTTCTGTTACTTCACCGCTGGTTTTATCTCTTTTTACTCCGTTTATGCAAATTGCTCCTCCTGAACCGAAGGCACTGTTTTCAATAAAGGATGATTTTTTAATAAGAGTTTTTTGATCCATTACATATAAAGCTCCACCGCAGCCCGATTCATGAGGATTGTCTTGAATGTCGCTAGGGTGAACATCGCTGTAGTTTTTGCTAAAAGTTGTTTCATTTATTTCTGTAGGGAAGGCTGTAAAAAGCCCTGCTCCTAAAAGTGCCTTATTTTCTGCAAATTCACTTGAATTTATGTTTATGTTTGTAAGGCTTGTATCTATACCTTCAGCTGATGCCGCACTGGAAATACCGGCGCCGTATGCGGCTTCATTATTTTTAAATTTTGACCTTTCAACTTCAAGCTTGGAATTTCTTCCAAGATAAATTCCTCCACCGAAAAGTCCTGTGTTATCTGTAAATTCGCTTTCTGATACTTTAGATATGCTATTGCTGTCAGGAACTATAAAAATAGCACCGCCGCCGTTTTCTGAATCGTTTTTACTAAAGGTTGAATTACTTAAAGTTAAATTACCTTTAGTAAGATAAATACCTCCGCCTTGCTTAGCTGAAGTATTTTCTGTAAAGCTAGAATTATTAATAGTAGCCCCTGCACTTAGGTATAAAGCACCGCCTTGTTTAGATACAGAGTTATTTGCAAAGGTTACACCATCTAAAGAAAGGTTCTTAGCGGCAAAAATTCCTCCGCCCCAGTTAGCTTCGTTAGCAGTAAAAGTGGACCTTTTAATAGTAGGCTCACTCATAGCGTAAATTGCTCCGCCTGTAGAGGCCTTATTATTTTTAAAAGTTGCATTTTCTATATTTGCTACAGAATTTGAGCCTATAAGAATAGCTCCTGAAGTTTTAGCTGCACTGTTATTTTCAAAGGCTCCACCTGTAATATTCAAGTTTCCATAGGCCGCAAGAAAACCCCCGTCAGATGTAGTGGTGGAGTTGTTTTTAAAGCTTCCTCCTGAAATATTAACTGTAGTGCCGGATTGAGCCTGAATTGCTCCTCCAGCTTGATTAGATGTATTATTTTGAATAATTACGTCATCTTCAATATTAAGAGTGGAAGTATCTTGCATAAGAATTGCCGGGCCGTCATAGTTAGGCGTACCAACACAGTTTTGGACAACTGTACCCTTTCCTAAAGTCAGAATAGACTCGTCGGCTAAAAGTGTAAATTGTCCGTCACTATGGCCGTCTAAAATAATATTTTCAGTTCGCAAGTTCATTTTCTTATGTAAATCTATGAAATCTCTATTGCCCTCTCTTGTTAAGGTATATTGTTGTCCCGGGGCTGAACGCAAAATCATATTTGTATTTGACCTTCCATAGCAATGTTCATCCGCCGGAATAGTCCAGTCCTTATTTAAGGTAATTATATACTCATTGGACAAATCATCCTGTGGGCAATTATCCACAGCATCATAAAGGGTATCATATTCACCGACTAAGGTTCCATCACCTGTATCGCCTAAAGGACGTTTGGTAACTGTAAATGCTTTATCACCACCTCTTACAGGTGTGGGGACCTTTAAGGGAGCCTCCTCAAGCTTATAGGGGTTTAAAACCTCTATTTCCTCATTTACAGGCTTCTCAACCTTATTTTCACTTTCTTTATTATTAGGTGTCACAATTTCGTGACTATTTACCTGACCTTTTTCACTTATCTCTTTATCAATGGGATTCTCCATTAAAAAATGATTGGGATTTTCGATTTTTGCCGGTTCAGCCTCAGCCACAGCCCTTATAGGGAAAAGGAAAATTCCTATAAGTGCCGTCAAGGCAAAAATAGATTTAAATCGCTCCATTCTCATTACCTCCTTATAAGATTTTAAATATTTTACTCAAGGAAATTTTATCACAAATCTTTAGGAAAGGATATGAGTGTTAAAAAACTTTACTTTTTGGAATTTTTAAGAAAATTATAAGTAAGATATCCTCCTTGTTTTCTTTTTTGATTTTGGTTTATAATTAAAACCGTATTCATTTTAAGATCAATTAAGGAGGACGACTTATGAATAAATTAAAGGGACTTAGTCTGTGCTTTATCCTTGCTCTTGTAGCAAGCTTTTTAGGTGGCAGATTTCCCGTAGTAGGTGGTGCTGTTTTTGCAGTTTTAATAGGTATGCTTTTGGCAAAACCTGTTTCAAAACTTACCTGGGCCAATGAAGGCATTGCCTTTAGCAGCAAGAAGATTTTACAATATGCAGTTATACTTTTAGGTTTTTCCATGAACCTTAATCATATTATTGAAAGCGGGAAACAGTCTTTACCTGTTATTGTTTCAACTATTTCAATTTCCTTAATTACATCCTATATTCTAACCAAGGCTCTAAAGCTTGATAGAAAAATCGGTATCCTTGTAGGAGTGGGCTCTTCAATTTGCGGAGGTTCAGCAATTGCAGCAACGGCTCCTATTATTAATGCAGACGATGAAGATGTGGCTAAGTCTATTTCAGTTATTTTTCTTTTTAACGTTTTGGCGGCTCTTATTTTTCCAAGTCTAGGAGAGTGGTTGGGTTTTTCCAATGAAGGCTTCGGACTTTTTGCAGGTACTGCAATTAACGATACGTCTTCTGTTACCGCTGCGGCATCTTCCTGGGATGCGGTTCACGGATCGGACACTTTAAGTCTTGCAACTGTTGTTAAGTTGACAAGGACTCTCGCCATTATTCCCATAAGCTTGGCTTTATCTATTTATGAAGGGAAAAACAAAGGCAAAAAAGATTTAAAGGTTTACTCTTTAGTTCCGTCTTTTATTCTTTTATTTGTCCTTGCTTCTATTATTACAACGGTTCTTCCTTTGCCTGAAGCCCTTGTTACTAATCTTAAGACCTTATCTAAATTCTTTATTACCATGGCAATGGCTGCTATAGGCTTTAAAACTGACATTGTAAAGCTTATTAAAACAGGGGGATCGGCAATTTTTGTCGGCCTTGTCTGTTGGATAATGATTACTTTAACAAGTATTTTTGTTCAGCATCTTATAGGCATTATTTAAGTAACTTTAAATATTGAGTCAAATTTAATATAAGGACAGTATAATTCATATACTTTTAATTTAAGGGATTTGTAGGTTTTTTTCTTGATAGCCATCCTCGGAAGATTCCGCCTTTAAAGATAGAGATTATAATAAAAAACACATCTGCCAGCAGAATAAAAATAAGGGAAGGCAAGAGTATTCTGGTGTAGTGTTTGTTAAAACTTTTGCCTTTGTTAATACAATGAGCCAGTTTAATCGTAAAGTATATAATAGCTATTGATAAAAGGAAGTCTACAAGAACTTGTGAAAGAAAGTTTAAAACAGTATCCCTATATTCAGGCTGCCCCTTGACAGCTGTGGCTGCGGCTATATTAATTAGCATAATAATAAATTGAATAGGAATTAAAATTCTTATTACATTAAGCATAACGCCGCCGCCAATTCCCAAACCCCCTTTCCAGGAAAGTCCGCTTGCCAGACAAAAATTTTCCATAACCTGCATTAGGGCTTCATTTTGTCTTCCTTCAATATATCCGTTATTTGCTATAACATATACATTGCTATGAAGATTTAAGTCCTTGGCATTTTCTTCCAATTTTTTTAAAAAGGGCAGCAGGTGTGAAGGGACGCTGTCAACATAAAGAGGCATGGCGAAGATAATATTATCAAAATCCTTAATCTTTTCTATTATATCTGAGTAGGACTTTTCATTTTTCGGTAGTTTTACCTTTTCCTTTTCTCCTTTAATAAAAAGTTTTATAAAAGATAAAAGAAAGCCGGAAACTGAAAGTCTTTTCTTGGGGCTTACATCTATTAAGAGGCTTTTCATAGGACCTTCTCCTCCAATTCTTTAAAGGAGGAGATAAAATTTAATTTATAGTTTTTCCAGCCTCCATTTGTGGCATTACATTGGGCTAAAAGCTTCCAAGTTTCCCTTTCTTTTTCACTTATATCTCCATAAACGTAAACTTTCATTATATCCTTTTTCCCGTAGCGTAGGGTGTGGTGCATAAGACCTCCCATATAGGCCGAAAGGGGCGTTGATGTTCCAATACCTCTATCAAGTACAGCCTTTATTTTAGGACTGTAGCTACCATAGCAGTTTTCGCTTATAATAATCAACTCATCTGCAAGACCGATAAAGGTTGCTATTTCATGTAGACGATCTTTATAGTCGCAGGTGGCGGGATGTTTGGTCCAGCAATGAAAGCAACCTTTACAGGGAGCATATTTTCCATCGGCATAAAAGACTGAAGATCCTTCAGATGATAAAGAGCTGTTAAATTCTTCCCCCAGGTCATGAATAATCATTTTCATAACTTTTTCTCCTTTAAGCTATTGCTTAATCCTTATATGTAACCTAGCTTGCCTATATTATTTTAATCTTTATTAATTGTAGAAGATACCAATATATATTAAAGCTTATTCAAGTAAAGAATATTTATTATTTAAGTAAAATCTAAGTTTAATAAAATTATTTATAGAAATTAAAATACCTGACAAACCTTTAAAGGCTCTGTCAGGTATTTAAGCTTTTACAAATTATAAAATTTATAATTCTAAAATTTTCAATATATAATTACTTTCCTAAAACAGCTTTTCCCATTGCATCAGTTGCTATTATGGCAGCATAAAGTTCATCTGGAGTAACATCTCCTGCAAGGTTATGAATTGTTTCTCCTTCCGCACAGGCATTTTCAGCTATCTTTCTTATTTCCTCATCTTTAGTTATTCCAAGCTCTTCTAGGGTTATAGGAAGACCTACCTCTATACAAAAGCCTTGAACATCATCAAATTCTTCCTTGACTACACCTTCCAAAACCAATTGGACAAGAGTACCGAAGGCTACACAGAAACCATGGGAAGCCTTATGTCCTCCCAGTGAGGTAAGTCCGTTATAAAAGGAGTGGGCTGCCGCACAGTTTACATTATCAGCTCCAACACCTGACATATAAGTATTGGCTTCTATAATTGCATCTAGAGCAGGTGTGACTACATGGTTTTCACAGGCCTTTATAGCTTGTGATCCATAGGCTCTTAGGGTGTCATAGCATAATCTTGCAAGTCCTAAGCCTGAACGGGTTATACCTGTACCTTCCAAGCTTGGGGATTCAGTTCTTATAGAGGCTCTACCTTCAAAGTAAGTGCCTAAAGCATCCCCCATACCTGAAATTAAAAATTCCACCGGTGCATTGGCTATAACTTGACTGTCAACTATAACTGCATCAGGATTGGTAGGGTAGAACAAGTAAGTATTAAAGCTTCCGTCGTCATTATAAATTACAGAAAGACCTGTACAAGGAGCATCAGTTGCAACTACTGTAGGTATTACTACAATGTGCTTCTTGCAGTAGTAAGCTGTTGCCTTGGCGGTGTCCACTGCGGAGCCGCCTCCTGCAGCTACTACAACATCAATTTTGTCCTCTTCAACTATTTTTTTCATTTTGGCGATTTCTCCCTTGCTGGAAATGCCGCCGAATACTTCATAACGTCTAAAGTCATCTGTTCCTTCAAAGGATTTTTCTATTTTATCATGGCATGCCTTGTAACCGCTTCTTGAACATATAAACAACCATCTCTTGCCCATATAACCCATTTCCTCATGGAACTTAAGTAGGGCATCCTTACCTTGAACATATTTTAGAGGTTCACGCATAGCTCTTAACAATTTCATAATATATCTCCTTTATATTTATTAAATTCAGCATAAGCCTAATGTTTATATACCCATAATTAAATATTTGAGTAAGTCTTATAAAAAACCATGGCAATAAATTTAAAAACAAAATATATTAAAACTCGGACTTAAGTAGGGGAGTAGTTTTGCTTTTTAGCTTTTTATATTAATGTTTAGTTTATGCTTTATAGTATATTTTAATAGGCTCCAAGGCTAAAAGTTTGTATAAATTAGTTTAAGGCTTATATTGGCAATATTCATTGACACACTATTAGTCCTCTATATAAGTAAATAAAATAAAAAAGAGAAGGCTTATTGCCCTCTCTTTTTCTATAGACCTTATATTACCTTAACACTCTTTGGAACTTATCTTTACTTATAACAAGTCCGTCAGTGTTAATGTTAAATAGATTGTTGTCTCCATTAATCCAGTGTGCTCTGTATAAATCTTTCTTGTACAAGAAAGTGTTGCTTGCACATAGGATGTCATAGTAGGACCACATATCCTTCTTGACGTCTTTATAGGTTACTAGGTTCTTGTCATTGTATTCAATATAAGTCTTGTCGAGAACTCTATTGAAGGCCTTATTAGAAACTGCTGCAACCTCTTGTCTAGGAATAAACTCGTCAGCCTTAAAGCTTGCAAGTCCGTCGGTGTAAATACTTAACCAACCTTCCTTATAAGCAGCTTCAACTTCCGCCATAGCCCAGTGGTCAGATTTCATATTCATATGATTTCCCTCTGCATTGGCTATACTTTGGAATCTCTTTAAGGTTGCAATCCATTCAGCCCTTGAGATTTTATCGTCAGGTCTGAAGTAGCCGTCATCATAACCCTTAAATACATTAGCTTGAGTAGTTATCTTAATTGCTTCAGTGTACCACTCATCGCCTATATCCTTATAGTTTAACTTATAGGATAAGTCATACTTGTATCCGTCTTCTTTAAGAGCGTTGGCAAGAATTTGAGCAGCCTCGGATCTCTTTAAGCCGTCATTAGGTCTGAAGTAGCCTTCAAAGCCTTGCATATATTTAACTTCTTTTCTATAAGCGTTGTCCTTAACAGGTACTTCTATATACTTTGTTTCAATCTTAGTTTCAACTATTTTTTCAGGATAAGAAGGTCCCCAAGGGTTAGGTCCAGGTCCCCAAGGATTATGTCCGGGATCCCAAGGATTAGGTCCGGGTCCCCAAGGATTATCCGGATTATCCGGTGTTGGTGGAGTAGTGCCTTCTTTTATCCACTTAGCATATAGTGTAATATTGCTATTTACCGGAGTAGCAAAATTATATCTATATAAGCCATCTTTATCTGTATACCATCCTTCAAATTTGTAACCATCTTCTGTTGGAGCCGGACTAGGTTCTATTGCTGTTTGACCTACATTTACAGTTTGAGCTTCCGGTGCTATTCCATGTCCATTTGCATCAAATGTTACTGTATATTCTGTTATAGGTGTTTCTTGATAAGTGTTAGTTACAGTTAAACCATCTACTACTGAAGTGTAGTTTGGATGGCTAAATGCATTTCCGTCTTCACCTAATTCTTTTACAGTATATACATATTCATTTCCATTATTATCAGTCTTATCCTGTTTACCGAAGTTTACTTGTCCATTTGTAAGATCCATTGCTTGTCCAACATCTTCAGTAACACCATTAGCAGTTCTTTGTAATTGGAATTTAACTTGAGGTGTTATAGTTCCTGCCGGAACATCCTGCCATACCTTAGTAGCGATTATATCCTCTTCAGTTTGTGGAACCTTGTAGGTGTTGGTAATCTTAAATGCAGTAGTTTCATTAGCAGTGATGTCAGAGTCATTTTCAACCTTAGATACATATTCGTTGTTGCCAACTGTATATATCTTATCTGTTGATGTTGGGTCACTAACTGTGCCAAGTTCTTCTACTCTATAAGTGTACGCATAACCTTCATCATCATGCTTAGGAAGATTCTTCCAAACATAAGTTATTGAGTCTGAAGTACTGTTAATTGTTTCAGCTGTATAAGCATTAGTTACATCTTCTTCAATGCTGCCGGCCTTCGCACTTAATCTCTTAAGTGTAAGTGTTACAGCCGTGTGATCAGACATAGGTCCGCCAATCCAAATCTTAGTTGCTCTAACTGTAAGATCATTTTGATTGATAATATTCTTATTAGTTACAGTAACATTAACTTCATCACTACTATTAATAGTTACCTTAAATTCTTGGGTTTGTTTTTCTTCATTGCCAAGAGTAAAGAATGGGGTGTAACCCTTAGTATCTGTTTCCTTAATAGTATATTCACCATAAGGTAAATTATCTAAGGTCTTAGATCCATTTGCTGCAAGTTCAAATTCTTCACTTGTGCCATCAGGTTTTGTTACTGTGAATTTGAATTTGATTGGATCTGCATTTCCTGCAGGAGACCTCATCATCATTCTTACAGGAACATTTTCTAATTTTTTAGTAATAATCAACTTACCATCTTCGGCCATTTTAGTATTTGTAGCTGTTAATCCATCTACCACTGAAGTGTATTTTGGATGGCTAAAGGCATTTCCATTTTCATCTACTTCTTTTACAAAGTAAGTGTATTCAACGCCATTTGCATCAGTCTTATCTTGCTTACCGAAGTTTGCTTGGTTATTTGCATCAAGGTCTGTTGCATCAACAACCTTTACTCCTTGATCAGCATCTGATGTCTTTCTCCAAAGCTCTAACTTGACAGTAGGTGTTGTAGTTCCTGCCGGAACACCTTGCCATACCTTAGTACCGATTACATCCTCATCAGTTTGTGGAACCTTGTAAGTGTTGGTAATAGTGTTGCCATCTTGTGTAACTACATAAGTGTTGCCATTAACTGTAGCTGTTTTTTCATTTGTTTGAGCATCAGTTACAACTCCGGCTTCTTCTACTGTGTAAGTGTATTCCTTACCTTCATCATTAATCTTTGGAAGATCTTTCCATAGATAGTTAAACTTAGAAGCGTTATCTACATCGCGAGTTTTTACTGCTGTAACATCTGTTACTTCTTCTTTTTGTCCACCATCAACTTGTCTGTAAAGGTTCAAGGCTACAGCTGTATGATCTGTTGCCGGTCCATTTACCCAAACCTTTGTAGCCATTACTTCAATGATGTTAGGATTTTCTCCAGGCTTAACATTCTTGTTAGTGAATGTTACTGTGCCTTCTTTAGCGGCCTTTGTTAAAGTAACTTTTCCTGTATTGCTTTCATTTTCCGGGTCTTCTCCAACTTTAACAAATGGAGTTAAGCCTTTTGCATCAGTTTCTTCAATAGTGTAGTCACCGTATAGCAAGCTCTTAAGCTCTTTGCTTTCTCCAGCCTTTAATGTGAATGTCTCTTCCTTTCCATAGGGGTCAGTTACCTTAAAGGTAAATTCCAATGGAGCTGCCGGAGCTTTATGCATTGAACTTGATTTTGCTATAGGTTTACTTTCAATCTTCTTAGTGATTGTAAGTTTACCCATTCTGTGTTCATCTTCGTTTGGAGTATCGTTATCGCCTGGAACTGTTTTTAGTTTGTTGGTGATAGTCTTGTTGCCACTATCATCAGTTTCCATAGCTCCAAGGATCCAGTTAGCATTCCTAGCGTCAGAATCTTCATCCTTAAATGTTTCCTTTACAGAATATTCATAAGCTTTGCCGCTGGCATCTGATTTTGGAAGATTATCCCAAGTTGCTTCAGTAGTTGTTTTTGTAATTTCTTTTACTTCTGCGCCTTGAACTGCTTCTTCTGTTCCGCCTTCAACTTTTCTGTAAAGAGTGAGGTTCATAGTAGGAACATCATTAACATTATCTGCCCAAACTTTATTAACTGTAAATGTCGTTGTATTAGCCTTGAAAGTGTTAGTAACAGTATTTGTGTCATTATTTACTGTAACTACATAAGTGTTGCCATTAACTGTAACTGTCGTTTCATTTGTTTGAGCATCAGTTACAACTCCGGCTTCCTTTACAGTGTAGGTGTATGCCTTGCCATTATCATCAGTTGTTGGAAGGTCTTTCCAAGTGTAGTTGAAAGTTCCTGTGTTTGCAGCACCTGGTGTAACTTCCGGAGTTAGGCCTGAAACTTGTTCTTTTAGTCCACCTTCAACTTGTCTAAATAGATTTAGACTTACTTGAGTGTGGTCTGCTTCAGGTCCATCTGACCAAACTTTTGTAGCTGTAACATCAGCTTTTAGAACCTTGTAGGTGTTGGTAATAGTGTTGCCATCTTGCGTAACTACATAAGTGTTGTCACCAAACTTAACTGTTTTATCTGTTTCAGGAGCAGTAGGTTCAATAATATTAGCTTCTTCTACTGTGTAAGTGTATTCCTTACCCTCTGTATTGTGTTTTGGAAGATTTGTCCAAGTGTAGTTAAATTTGTTAATGTCGTCGGCATCGCGAGTAACCTTTAGTTTTACATTTCCTTCTACTTGAACTTCTTCTTTTTGACCACCTTCAACTTGCCTAAATACATTTAGACTTACTTGCTTGTGATCTGTTGTCGGTCCATTTTTCCAAATCTTTGTAGCTTCAAGAGTGACAAAGTTCGAATCCGGTTTTTCAAGATTTTGGTTTACTACTGTTACTGTCTTTGTGTCATTAGCTTTAGATACTTCAACCTTTATAGGTTCATCTGATAAAGTTGAAGTGCCCGGAGTGTAGTCACCTTCAACGTACTTAGGTGTATAGTTATTTGTTTCAATTTCCTCAACAGTGTATTCGCCGTAAGCTAAATCTTTTAATTCTTTTTCTTTTCCGGCCTCTATTTCAAAAGTTTCTTCATAGCCATAAGGTCCGGTTACTTTAAATTTAAACTTAATTGGTGCAGCCGGTGCTTTCATCGGTCCCTTTGCCATTGCCATTGCCGGTACCGGTTCGTTTTCAAGAACCTTCTTAACAGTTAACTTGCCTACGAAGTTCTTATCAGGATCTGGATTCGTTCCCGGTTCTGCAGGCTTCTTTAATGTGTTAGTAATAGTTCCTTCTGTAGGAGCAACTTTTGTTTCATACTCAGCTTTTGATATATACTCATATGGCATTGTCCCGGTAATCCAGTTGTCATTTTTAATGTCAGAATCTTTAAATTCTTCCTTGACATAGTAAGTGTAAAGATCTCCATTTGAATTTGCTTTTGGAAGGCCTTTCCAAACTGCTTCTAAATTCTTACCATCAACATATCCTACTTCTTCTCCTTGAACTGCTTCATCACCCGGTTGTTCTTCGCCGGCATCTCCAATTGTCCATGCTCTCCAAAGAGTAAATTTCATAGTAGGATATTCATCTTCTGTTAGTGTAAGGCCAGTTGGAATATCCCAAACCTTTGTAGCTGTGAAGTCCATCTTTTCTGCAATGTAAGTTGCATAGAAGACTTCTGGTGTATAACCATCGTCAGGGTATGTTTCCCAATCCCAATCTGGGACCTTTATTACATAATCATCAGCAACTTTTGAACCATCTGCTGCCTTGTTTTGCCATTCTTTAAAAGCAGCCATGTCCTTAGTTGGAAGGCCGTATTGGCTTTCTATCTCTGCCCTAGCTTCTTCAAAGGTTACTGGGTTGTCGCCTGTGTTTATATACACCCAAAGAGTTTTTTGCGTGTTGGCTCCAAATTTACCGCCATTGGCATCGAAAACTACTTTGAAGTAAGCATTTTCATTATTCGGATCTTTTGTTGTTACTCTTTTTAAATAAGAGTACTTAACTGTATCCAGTTTATCTGGTTCTGCTGGATCCTTATAGTATTTACCCTTTATATCATCTCTACTACTATAGATATATCCCTTAAAATCAGGTCCTTCGCTGGCAAAATCAATATAATTAGCCTCTCTACCAAGGCCACCAGTTTTTTCTGAAGGATAATCTTGTCCAGCAATATGATACTTCGCGTCGATTTCATTGCCGTAGTTATCAACATAGATAATCTTGATTGTTCCGGTTCCATATTGGGCAGTAATTGTAGATGCTTCTGCGTAAATTTGTCTCTTTCCAAATGTATAGTCAGCCTCAACAGTATCACTATCAGCTTTTATGGTCCACTTAGAAAATTTATTGTCACCAGCTCCCACTGGATCTTTTCCTGGAACTATAACTTTGGCTTTTGGATTTACATAATAGTAAGTCTTTCGTGGGTCTTGAGCCTTATCTGTGGGATCAATGGTTACCTTTACATAATCAGCAGGTATATGTGGGTACTTGTTACCTTCGTCAGTTCCCTTATAGATATTTTTTAAGACTTTGATAGGTATATCTATCTCTCTTTCAGTCCCATCACTGTATTTGATCTTTGCTTTTACTGTTTCAGTTCTTGAGACTTCGTCTGTCTTACTTTCTTTAACCTTGCTATAAATAAATTTCTTTAGGTCATCGCTATCTTTATCATATTCAGTGCCCTTATCATCTACTATAGTGAATGTTAGGCCTGTTTCTGGTAGCGGTCCAAAGTTTCCATTGGCATCTTTGACCTTAACTTGGGCTTTTAAGTCCTCAAATGTAGGAACAAAATCATTGGTAAATCTTGGGGGTTTATTTTTAGGGAAGCTTCCAAGTGACTCAGTAGTTTTAAGTTCTTCTGCTTGGATGTCTTCGTCGCTCCAAATTGCGTAGAAGGTCTTTGCAGTTGTAAGATTTGCATATTCGGTCTCAGTTGCAAGAGTCGTTCCGTTAGCATCTGTAGCCCAGCCCTTAAAAGCCTTTCCCGGCTTTGTAGGATTTTCAGCCTTGTCTGTTAAAGTGCCTTCATATTCAACTTCTTTAACGATTTTTGTTTCAGTATCAGGAGCTGTAAAGTTAGCAAACTTTCCACCATTAGTATCAAAAGTCACAGGGATGACTTCTGTCACAGTAAGCTTACCGCCGTTTATGACATCGTAAGTGAAGTCGTATTTAAACTTATGGTCGCCTGACTTAACAGTTTTAACTCCATTATTTTCTTCAAAAGTTAAGCCTGTTGTAGTAGTTTTAACCTCTACAGTTTGCGGAGTAGTTTCAAGTTCAGCAGATAAGAAAGACCATGGTCCATTATGTTCATCTTCTGCAAAGTTTTCTACAAAACTAGATCTTAATATAGTTCTTGTTGTATCATTTTTAGGAAAATTAAAGTCATTATCTATTTTATCATCGACTTTAAAGTATCCTTCAATTTGAGGTCTATCCGCTTCTTCTAAACCTGTGTGCCATTCGGAAACAAATTTTGTAGAAGCTAGTTGTTGAATCCCTATATCAAGGAATTGTATAGTTGCAACTTGTTTGTCTCCTTCCGGTCTCCATGATACACCAGGTGTACCGTTAGATTCTTGGATAATAAGCTGGACGTTTTCACTAAAGTTTCTTTGTATTTGAACATTATAGGTATAGGGATTTCCATCTACATCATATAGAGGCAAGTAGGTAGGCTTACCATCACTACCTTGCCAAGTATAGGTCCCATCTTTATCTACTAATAGAGTATATGTTACACCTGTCATAACATTACCATTTGTTTGGGTGAACAAAAGCTTAACCTTTGCACCTTGGCCTAATACCTTATTCCAATCAAAGGTAGTTCCATCAATTCCTCTAGTTGTAAGTTTTCCCTGTACATTTGCCCAATACTTCGGCTTGTCCGGATCAGCCGGTTGTTGTCCATCGATGTATGGAGATTTGCTGTTCCTTAATGCTTGGGGAACTATTTCATTGCCTATTTCCAATCCGTCTAAAGCCTCTGTCTTTGAGTTATCTTTTTGCTTAAATTCCTCAGGCTTAGGATAGTAGTCAGGATTCAGCACTCCTATTGTTACTAAATCCCCATCTTTTTTTTCTTTAGACTCTGCGGCAAAAACTAATCCTGTCGGCATTAGAGTCTGAGTCAGCATGGTTAGTGCTAACAAAAAAAATAAAATTCTCTTTTTCATAATTTCCTTTCTCCGACCCACGTCGGTTTAATTAAAAGTTTATACTTTAGATAGACTTGTCTATAACTAGGTTCCCATAAGATCTTATACAAATCTTAAATTAATGGAACCTTTAGGTTTTAGCCAAATCTAAATAAGCATTTAAACATTTTACATATTTTTATAAATGGAGTTTCACTAGTTAGTGTTAAATGTCATCCTCAATTTCATATCATCCCTCCCAAACTAGAAATTTTAAACCTAAAACCCCACAATGAGTATAAGTATATTATACATATTCCATCTAAATATCTCAATTCTTTTAACCTAGTATTTATATGAAACTTTTATATTTTAATGTTTGTTTTTATTTTTTGTAATTTGTATGTGTATTTTATAATTTGTGAGTAAATCTTTTACTTTAACCCTTTAATCTGTGGTAGATAAAACCTAAATGTTGTAAAAAAAGAACTGACCAAGGAATTTCCCTGATCAGTTCTTTTGTTTTTGTCTGATTTTTCGTGCTTAGTTAGTGGATAGTCTCTAATATAGGATCACATGATCTAATACCATCATCTGCCCAGTATCTTATAATATCTCCAGCTTGCAATGGATCATTTAAATTAAATAAATGGAAGGTTTCTCCTCTTCTGCTGTAACTGTTATTTTCATAAGAGCTAATTACATTGCCGGCTCTTATAACTTCCAGCTTACCCTTAGCTCCATTTGATAGCTCTTTGATGAAAATCCTTTTGCTTCCTGCTGGTGGAGTGTCTATTACAATTTTAATGTCAGCTAAATTTTCATCACTTATAATAGTGTCTTGAGTAAAGCTTTGTTTAACCCATTGGAAATTTACTGCATAAGGATCATTAATCATATTTAGATCCATAGGTTCACTAACAATGTTTACATCCTTCCAACCCTTAAATGAATCACCAATATTTTTCTCTAAAACAACAGGTGTAAGAATTCTAACTTCTACATTTCTCCTTACATAGTACTTTGCATTGTTTGGAATATAGAATTTACTATCATCTGATACTTTAAATGTTACCAATACCATATCATCCGGTTTTTCTTCTTGAATTTGTGTTTCATCTACAACATTAGGGTCAACAGGAATAACATTTGCCTTAGGTTCATACTGTGCTATAAATGTTACATCTTGATTATTTAAGGCTAATTCTTTGTCCCAACCGCTATTTAAATCCTTTGCCTTGTAGTATTTATCAGGGACAATTTCAGGAACCTTTAGTCCTGCTGCTTTAGCTTGGTCAAAGGTCAAGTCTTTTGCAACCTTATAGGTTACATCTCCTATAAGTGTTCCATGGGATCCCTTAAGGAAGGTAACCTTGATAAATTGTTCTTCAACTCTATCGCCGTCATTAATTCTCTGAACTTTATCTTGCCATTGTGCTATTAGTGTTTTGTCTTCTGTTATAGCTGAAGCTAGGTCAAAGTAAGACGGGTCACTTTCTTTTCCTTTTTCCTTCCAACCCATAAATACTTTACCATCTAATGTCGGTATAGCAACATTTGTCAATTTCTTTCCATGTTCAACTTTTTGACTTGCCACATCTGTTCCGCCCATAGTGTTAAAGGTTACAGTGTGTACAGATGATGACCATTGTGCAGTTGCCGTTCTATTCTTATTAAGTGTGATTTGTTCTCCCGGTTGATAGATTGTTTCATCTTCATCAAGCTTCCAGCCTATAAATGTTGCATTCGGCTTTGTAAGATTACCTTTATTTGCAAGCCAAACTGTTTTGCCGGTGTCTACTGTCGCCTTACCCGGTACTGTTCCTGTTACATCATCTCCGCCCTTGTTGTAGGTCAAGGTTACTTGACCTGATTGGAAGATTGCTACATGAACTCTTTCGCTTGTGATTGGAGTTGTTTCATCAATGCTTTCTTGCCATTTTGCAAAGGTGAAGTTTTCATTTGCTGTTGGTGTTGGGACTACTAGCGTTTTATTGTCAGCTGTTGCTGTTTTTCCTAATTTAATTCCAGCCTTGGGATTTACATAATAAACTTTTTCAGGGGCATCAGCATCAAAATGTCCGTTGCCATCTGTTATAAACTTAACTGTTACATAACCCTTTGGAGCTTCAGTTACCTGAGGTGTTTTTTCTACTATGTCCTCGGTTTTTGTAAAGTTAAAAGTAAATTCCGTATCAGCATCAAATGTTGCTTTTAATGATTTACTACTTGTGTCCCAATCTCCGCTAATATATCCAACATCCGGAGTCTTTGTAATACTATTAGCTGAATCAGTCATGTCAACTTCAACTTCAGGTGATACAAAGTAGATTAGAGTTCCATCTACAGATCCGCCTGTACCTGCCTTGAAGGTTATCTTTACATAGTTGTCCATAGCCCCTTCAGGTCTATCTCCAAACTTGTTAGCCGGTATTATCGGTTCGTGAACTTCTACAGGTATTTTAACAGGATTTGTATTTGTACCTTCTGTTGTTCCGTCAGTATAGGTAATAATTACACTTGCATCTGACTTTCCGACTGTATCTTTATCAGGTTTTGAAATAACTTCTATAGATTGAATTGTCTTGCCTTCCGGTGGAGTAATTTTATCTTTTAAGCTATCGTCAGTAATTTCCTTACCCTTAGGTGTGTCGAGTTTAGTAACTGTACTTTTACCTATTAGCTCTGCTGCATCTATTTCTTCTTCATAGGATGCCTCAACAACCGTTACCTTGTCTATATATTGGTTCTTAGCCAAATCAATAGTTGCTGCAGGTGTAAGATCTGTTAGGTTATTATCGTCACTACCTGTTTTAACCTTTTGCCATTCAATAAAGGTGTAAGTTACTTTTTGATTGCCTAAGGAATCTCCGTTGGCATCTTTCAATTCTACCTCTACATCAGCTTTACCTGTTGGATTTGTTACTTCTATAGGCACTTCCTTGTTTGGATTAACCCAGAAAGTTTTTTCAAACTTACTATCATCTGTTGCCTTATCTGTAGTAGTAACTATTACTTTTACATAGCTGCTTGGTACATTCGGTTTTTTGTTTGGATCTTTTTGTTCAACAACATCAGCTACGCCTACCGGTTTAATTACCGTGTCTTCAGTAAATTTATGACGCTTAGCAAAGTCAAAGTTACCATTTGCTGCTCCATCATCATTTTGTGCATCTACACTTGCTGTCCAATTGATAAATGTTGATGAGCCATCCGGTTTAACTTCAGAAATTGCTACCCAAGCCTTTGAATTTACATAGTAAACCTTGTTGTCCTTGGAATTCATATCGCCGGTAGGGGCAACGGTAACCATTACGTAGTTGCCGGTTACATCTTGCAAGCCACCTTCTGCAGCAGGTTTCTTTTCTGCTTCAGATAAGAACAATGGTTTCTCTGTTCCTGTAAGTGCTTCATAAACATTTTTGTAAACTGTTACTGGTATTTCAATGTCTTGAATTGAATTATCAGCATATTTAATCTTTGCCGGAATTTTAACTTCTCTTACAAGCTCATCCTTATCAGCCTTGCCTAACTCCTTAAAGGAATCAGCTAAAGTCGTTTCAATATCATCTGCAAATATTACTTCTACTCCGGCAGGTAAATTTTCTTCAACTTTATTCTTGTACCATTTAACTTGTCCTTTTAATTTATCAACTGTTGGAGCGAAGTCATTTGTCCAAGTGCCATTAGGATCTTTAAAGGATTCTGTTACTACTAGAGGATTGATTTTTATTTCTTTCCAGTCAAAGTAGGCTGTGAAAGTGTAGCTGTCGTTAATTATTGTATTGTCATTTAATAAGGCTCTGTTGTCCCACTTGATAAAGTTTTTACCTGGTTCAGGTGTTACATAGTACTTGCCTTCAACCTTTTCACTTTCTGCAACAGGGTCTCCCGGTACAGGAAGGAAGTCTGACTTAAGTCCCTTTATTACATCGTAGTTAAGTTCTTTAATGTCCTTACCTTGGTCATCCTTACCGAAAGATCCGCCTTCTTCCGCCTTAAAGGTTACTCTTACATAACCATCCGGAACCGGGTCATCTTTTGGAACTTCGATTACTCTTACATCCTTGTAATAGAAGGTAATTTCGTCTTTGCCTGTGTCGTTAATGCCTAAGAATGCATTTGTTTCTTCGTTTACATCAAAGAAAAGTTGTTGTTGCGGTTTTTCATTATCAGCTAATACCCAGCCTGGTATTGGTCTATAATTTCTTGCATCATAGTGACGGTTACCATTGGAAACTTTTTCTTGTGGAATTATTGCTCCATTTGCTGGATCGTTTTTAAATCGTTCATCTATATAGTTAACCTTGTAGTCACGAGTTCTAAATGGTCTGTAGAAGAAGTGGAAGACATTATTCTTGGCATCAGGATTTGGAATTAAATTTCCACTGCCATCATCAATCTTTTCAGGTTCCACGCGGAAAGTTTGGAAGTAGGAGTTATTTAGATAATTTACTCTTTTATTATAGTCTTCGTACAGTGTCTTTAAGTCGCCGGTTAATTTTTCACTAAGCTCTTCATGGGAAGCAAGTGCCAATTCATCGTTTTGTTGGTCTCCGGTTGTGGCAACCAGATAGCCTGCACGCTTGCCATGCAAGGTCTCAGGTATGGTTTTTGTTTCTTCACTTAAATCCACGCTTAGAATGTGATGTACTACATCGACATCTACTCTATTGTTTGGAACCCAAATTGCCTTTAAATAGACTGGTGCTACTACGTCGTTACCAAAGGAATATAATTCTGGAACCTTATAAGTTTCTCTATAAGAGTTGTCAACTTCATTTGTATAGTCGCCTTTATTATCCTTCTTATATCTAATTACTTCCCAACCCATAAAGTCGTAGCCTTTTCTTGTAGGCTTCTTTGGTTCTACAAGCTTTTGTCTTTGGATAACGGTAAAGATTTGCTTGTCGCCATCATTGGCTTCTTTTTTCGCATAGGTATTTATTTCTTCTTGACCTATGTCTCCTTCTTGTATCTTTTTGCGGCTTGTAGTTAAATTTTCTTCCTTAATATTTCTTAGGCTTCCGCCGTTTGGATCAAAGGTAACCTTCCACTTATAGTCCGGTTCGCCCCACTTAGCATATAGGTTTACCGGGTGGTTAGGCATGATTTCGCCCGGGTTCTCCCAAATAAGCTTAGTGCCGGCAGGGTCTAGGGCCCATCCCTTGAATACCATTTGGTCTGAAAGATTGTCGGGACGCTTAACTTTTAACTTGCCATCAGTATCTGTAAATATTAAATCAGTAAGACCTAATTTTTGTAAATTCTCTGGATTATCCAATAAGTTAGCTGGATTGTCTTTTTTATATTCATCTGTAGTATCTACTTTAGGGCTTAGAGCCTTTAGAGGAAATTCATAGAAGGTTTGTAGTTGGTTTGTTGAGTTAAACTCATTGTCACCCTTAATCACTGACGGGTCGCAGTTAAACCTTAGTGGGTACTTGTTACGAGTGTATTTAAACCTAAGGTAGCCGTTTTCTTTAAAGCCGTCCCAGCCATCAGGGTCACCAAACTCATCGGCATTATTAAAGAAGGCGTAAATAAATTGCATCTTACCTACAGGGAGTTCATTCCCAAACACTGTATATGTCTTAGTAGGAAACGGTGTTACTGCTGCACGCTCGGCGTTTATTTTATCTACGTCATCTGCAGTAAAAAATTTCGCTGGTTCAAAATCTCTCTTGCCAGTAAAGCCTTGAACCTTGGGGTATCTAGGCGCATAATCTTTAGAATTGGTATCTGCCTTGGACCTGTATAGGTCGTAGCGGATAATTGTTTCGCCGTCCTTAAAGCCGTCCATCCAAAAGTCCATGTGGTGAGGCATAGAGTCTTTATCCTGCTTTATACCAAAGGAAAGAGTTGTAAAATCGAACCAATTTAAATTTATGGTTGTTCCATCACCCTTATCTATATTTTTCGTGTAGCCGCCTCGCCTGGTGTAATCTCCCGTTTTCACGCCCATGTCCAAGAATTCATCGGCATTTAATCGATAAGGAGGTGTGTCCAAGTGAGTTGGCCAATCTGGCGTATCATAGTTTGGTCCCCAGCCGAAGGATTGCATGTTAGGACTAAAGCCCTTGGTTTGCATGGAATCGTTTGGCCAGCCAAGCATGAGCTGGTTAAACCTAGCCTTGTAATGGTAAGGATTGCCTGGACCGCCTAATTTTACCAGATTATTATCTTTGTCATATCCCCAAATTTCAGGGTAAAAAGTATTTTTACCATTATCTATCTTTTTATAATGATTGGATTCAGTGAAGTATAGTTCATATACTTGTCTGTCGTAGTAGATATTGTAGACAGTCTTACCTGTTGCATCCACAGACTTAACTAGATTTACATTTGCAGGGTCCTTATTTTGATCATGAGTTAGAGCTTGGTTGTAAACATAGAACTTGTTTAGATAAAGATCTTTTCCACGATTAAATCTATCGCCATTCCATATCTTTTTTAGACGAAATTGGTCTAGGTCAGGAAAGACGATGTCTTTTACCGGTTCATTGTCGAGGTCCGGTCTCGAGCCTGTGGTTTGATCTTTATATACACGAGTGCCTATATAGTCGTACTTATCAGCTAGAGAAGCACCATCTGCGTGGTCTGCCTTTTCTGCCCAGAATTGGACAGCATAGCCTGCCTTGTCCTTGTCCTTCCAAACTGCTGTGAAGGTAACCTTACTTGCCGGCATTTTTATATCTGCAGCTAGGTTTAAAATAGCCTTGCCATTAGTATCTTTGATGATTCCATCTGCCCTATATTTGCTTCCATTTATAGATTCTAAATCTACAGATGGCTTCCAACCTTGGAACTTGCCGCCTACTTTTGTAGGAATAGCTTCATCGGCAAGTTTAGGAATCACTTGTCCTGTGTAAAGGGTACGAGCTGGAAGCTCTGTTCCGCCTGCAGTGTCAAAAACTACATCGTAGTGGGCACGGTTGTAACGGTATTCCAAAATAAAGTTCGTAGCATTTTCCGGAACTTGCATTGTTATAGAGTCAGCTTCTGGGACAAAGCCTTTTACTCTCGGATCATTTTTGTCCAATGGACTTACTTCCATAGTTGAACCAGTATTACCTTGTTGAGTGGTAAAAAGTGCGTGTTCTTCATCAGTACTTCCATCCGGATTTGTGTACTTGGTAAAGTCTTCTAAGTCTTGGAAGACGTGTTTGATTTTAATACTATTGCTTCTAGCTGTGTATTTAAAATCTTGCTTGTCAGAGTATCTAAAGCCGTTAACATCATCGCCTGCTTTGCCCTTACCATCTGCAGCCTCTTTGACAGTTTTGTAGTCAATTTTAAAATCATCTTCTGGCTCGTCATAACCAGCAAGAGCAGGTAGGTCTATAGTCTTCTTAACTTTAGCTTTTTCCTCATTTGTTGCTGCTGCACCTACACTTGCGATGTATGGTTGGTAGTCAACCTCATACTTTTCCCCTCTTTGTACCTTAAAATCAGTACGCAGGGTGTAGATGGCCGGCTGCTCCGGATTTTTAATTAAATCTGCTGCCTTGTCTGTCTTTGCCGGCTTAACAGGTGTCAGTTTGTTTACAATCTCTGATTTGTCGCCCGTTAAGTTATTATAATTCACCTCGGCAAAGGCCTGTGCCGGAACCGACAAGAGCATAAGTAATGCTAATAAAAATGTCGTTGTTCTTTTTAAATAATTTTTCACTTTCTCTCCCTCTCTATTAGGAATAATTTTTGTTTTTCCCTATATATTCTTAATAAGAAACTAAATTCATTTAGTCCATATTATTAATTATCATCATATATTAATTAGGCTTATAATTCAATTGATATATGATGATAATATAGCCTTTTTAACTATAAATTTAAAAATATTTTTAAAAACTATATTTTTTATTTTTTCATAAATTTTCCCGCTTTAATATATTTGATATAATTAAATCTGAGGTGAAAATTTATGAAATTAGGCATTATCGGAGCAGGTGCAGTCGGCTTTGCCGTTGGGTATACGGCGGCGAGAATGGGCATAGTATCTGATATAAGGTACAACGACATAATAGAAGAAAGAGCAAAGGCTCAAGCCATGGACATAGAGGATGCATCAAGCTTCTATCCTCACTATGTAAAAATGGGCTGGGGCTCCTATGCAGATATGGCAGACAGAGACATAATAGTCCTATCTACAGGAGACTTATCGGGAATAAATGACAGGCTTGAAGAATACGTCAAATTTAAAAGCAGCACTGAGTCCTATGTAAAAGAAATAGTGGCAGCGGGCTTTAATGGTATCTTTATAGTGGTAAGCAATCCTTGTGATTTAATGGCGGACTTGGTTTATAGGGCAAGTGGATTTCCCAAGCAAAGAGTTATTGGATCCGGCACCGCTCTTGATACAGTAAGACTAAATACAACTCTTGCAAAAATTTTAGACATTGATCCCTCAGATGTTAGAGGCATAACCATTGGCGAACATGGTGAAAGTCAATTTGTCGCCTGGTCAAATGTTCTTATTAACAATATTAAATTAGATGATTATTTAAAGGCTAATCCTATAGATTTTTCCAGAGATAAGGTTGAAGACCTTGTTAGAGAAAGAGCCTGGAGGGTAATAGATGGCAAGGGTCATACTCAATGCGGTATAGGCAATACTGTTTGTTCAATGATAGATGCTATAGCAAATGACAGAAAAAAGATAATTTTAGTTTCCACACTTTTAGAAGGAATCTATGGACTTAATGACATTTACCTGTCAACTCCATGTGTTATCGGTAAAAACGGCGTGGAAAAAGCCCTTGAACTGGACTTAAACGAAGAGGAACTAAAAAGACTTAAGCATTCAGAAGAAATTTTAAAGGCCAATAGGGAAAAGTATAAATAAAAATTTACAAGAATCAATTTTTGTTTGCTGATTTAATATTATCTATTCATTTACCCTCTATTAGCTTAAGGATTTTTTACACTTAAGAGGCAAGGGCAGGCTCTAATGTAAACAAGTTGCCTTTATTTATTCTGTTAGAGTTTAAGGGTCTAGTCTTTTATTAAGGGATATATTATAATCCAGTTAATGAGGAGAGGCTTATGGAAGATAAAAGAAAACTAAAATTTATTCTTTATGCATTTGCACTTTTACTAATTATTGGCGAAATCGGTTATAAGATCTTATTAGATGTATCTTTTGTAGATGCTTTTTATATGACAGTTATAACTATATCCACTGTAGGCTTTGGCGAAATCGGAACCACCAGCAGTCAATCGGAGCTTTTTTCAATCTTTATGATATTTGCAGGTGTAGGTGTGGTGGGATATGCTTTTACCACAGTTGTTGCTATGTTTGTTGAGGGTAAGGTTGCAGATTTGTGGAAGGGAAACAAAATGAATAAAAAAATTTCCACTCTAAGTGATCACTATATAATATGTGGATCGGGAGAGTTGGCAGAGGTAATTATAAAAAAATTTATAGATGAGAATTTGGACTTTGTTGTTATAACGGACAAGCGTGAAGACCTTGACGACTATAGCCACCATAACATTTTGGTAGTGGAAGGCCACTCCACTGAAGAAAGTATTTTAGAGCAAGCCGGAATCCAAAGGGCTAAGGGACTTCTTGCCACCTTGGAAACAGAAGTGGATAATATAGTAACTGTACTTACAGCAAGAAACCTTAACAAAGAGATATACATTATTGCAAATTCTCTTAGCAAATCAGGGCGTGAAAAATTATTAAAAGTCGGTGCAAACAAAACTTTGTCCGCAGTAGAAATAAGCGGCAACAGAATGGCATCACTAATGACAAAACCCAATATTATTTCATTTTTAGATGTAGTTACAAGAATTGGAGATGTGGAGCTGGACCTTGAAGAGGTTATAGTGAAGAAGGGCTCCTATCTTGAAAATAAAAATTTAGTTGAAGCACAAATTCCTAAGAAAACAGGGCTTACCGTTCTTGCAATAAAAAAGATTGAAGACAATGAAATGCTTTTTAACCCACCAATTGACTACACCTTTAAAATTGGAGATGTGCTTATTGTTCTTGGAAGAGAAGAACAGGTTGACAAGTTAAAACACTTAGGCGATGAAATTAATTAAGGCTATCTATAAAAGGATAGCCTTTTATTATATGTTTTAAGCTGATTCTTTGCACTTTCTTTAATGTTATTAAACTTAATATATTTATAGGGGCCTTCGGGATTATGGTATTGATTTTATTAAACATTACACATTTAATTTAAGCAGCAAAAAGCACCCGAATCATTCGGATGCTAAATAAGTTTTTAATATATAAATTGATTTTATATTATAGGCATATAAAACTGTAGGCAAAGGGCAAGTCGAGCATCCTTGCATAGGCCATAGCTTGTTGCAAACCTTAAGAAATACTCTTTTTATTATCCTTGGCTTCTACAACGGCAATGGGGTTATTGTTATTTAAATATAATATATAGTCAGCTTTTTTGGGTTTTTCTCTAAACCTAAGATTCCCACGAATATTAATTTTTCCGTCTGTAATTTGAGTTTCCATAGTAATCTTGTCTTTATTCCACTTGGAGGTAATAGACGGTGTAATATAATGAAGCTTTATAGCTTCCTCAGTCATTTGTTTTTTATTTAATACCTTGCTCATTTAATCATCACCTTAGAATCTTAAATAGATGTGAATTTTTTAAAAATCAATAGTAAAATACATTTGCTTTATATAGCATATCAAATAAATCTAGAGGGTCCATATTTATTTTTTATCCCTTTATTTAAAAAGATTAAAGGGAAAGATTAAAAATTCACTTTTAGTATAATATGAATCATCATTTTTTAAGATGCGATAGGCGTTGTAGGAAAACAAAATTGAATTATAGGAAGATATTGAATCTTCATAGCCAAAGGGAAGAGGGGCTACTAAGAGTAATAAAACAATTATAATAATCATCTTCTTTTTCTTTTTACCTTTTTTGATTTTTTCATAAATTATCCATTCTTCAATTTGTAATAAAAGACTTTTAACTATTTTAAGTCCATTTACTGGACACTTTTAATTTTTAAATCTTTTATGTTATCAACCTACACCAAGGATGAAATTAATTCTTTCAAACATAGTGTATGAATAGAGATCTTCTTCTACGAGGCTGTTCCAATCGAGGATATCCTCGGCATTAAAGACTCCCTTAGGTAAAATCAGGCTGCCGTCCTTTAAGCTAATTGATGGTGAGAACTCCAAGACATCGTCTCTGTACCTAATGGTGATTTTTCCGTTTGGAGCAATTTCACTAATATTTTGACAGATAAAGGTAGTTCCTGCACAGGCATTATTATCCAAGAGGTAATTGTCCACCTCTTTTAATTTTCCGTCTTGGGAAATTTCCAATTCCTTTAGGGAGACAGAGGCATTTCTGTACTTAGGTATAATCAAATAGCACTCAGCTCCATTTAGAAAAGGCATGTCGCCGCCCTTGCTTTCTTTCATGGAGATAAGCATATTGGGATCTTCATAATCTAAAAATAAACTTGACCAGGGATAAAGCTTTTCAAGGGTTCTCTTTAAACTATCCTCATCATAGACAGAGCCCAGATAAATTATAAAGGCCTTGTATTTTTTATCAGTAGAATCGATGCCGAGCTTTCTCGCCATCCTTAGATATTCATCAGAAATAGGATTCTTATTAAAGCTGTTTGACTTTAAATTTAAAGTTACCGGGTAGAAGCCCATGTTTCCAAGATCATATTGACTAAAGAGAAAGTTAGGTTTGCCGACCTCGTCTATATAAATTTGATGATCTATAGAACGGAATTTGTCCCATAGGGTGTTAAGAACCATGCCTGTATAGTTGCTTGGATTATAGATAAAGGTATTGTCAAGGACATCTGAATAGTAAAGGCCGGTGGTTAGATCTTGCCTTTCCCTCAGGCTATCCTCAACTATGCCTAAAAGGTCATCGGCATCTACACCGAAATTACTCATCAGCTTATAGTCATCAATAAATTTTCCATCAGGTAGAGAAAAGTTATAGGCAATATAATCTGCAGGATCATCCTGCCAATAATCATAGGATTCAATCATGACGCTAAGTATATTTTCGTCTTGGTAAGTAGAAAAAGAAAGATAAATTCCAAGATCGGCACTTTCAGAATCATCCTTGTGAGTCTCGTATATATTTTTTATATTTTCTACCATTTCATCAATTTCAGCGTTTGCCGCCTTTGCATCCTTGGAGTCTAAAAGAATCCTAGGTAGGTGAATGCCAAAGTTATCTCTCTTTGCAGAGGCTATATATTTTTCATCCATGAAGTCATTCCAAATCTCCCTATCCTCAACATAGGAAGACATGGAACCGATTTTTGCACCCTTAACAGGCCTTAAAACTTTTTTATCTTTAGAGCCGGTCTTATTAGAATCTTTCTCTGGGGATTTTTTCTTATCAGCATTATTAATATTGCTTGTATTGTTTGTATTGTTTGTATTTTCATTTACAAGCTTAGACGAACTACCTTCTTTTTTGCAGCCGGAAAAAATAGCAACGGCAAGCATTAAAATAATTAAAATTTTAAAATTTCTTTTCATAATATACCTCACATAAATAATCAGTGTTTGTTTAACTTAATTATAGCAGAGAAAGGAACTTTCTCCACCATTATAGAAGAGCAAGCTGAGTTTAAGTAAAAAAAACGGTCTAGCCTCATACTAAACCGTTTTTACCTTTAATATATAATTTTAAGAGTGAGTTAACTTATTTAACAAGAATGGATCTATAAATAGTAACCTTGTTGGTTTGACTATTCCAGATTATATCCTTGCCGTCTTGAAGTCCCAGTGCTCTTGCTATATTAGCTATTGGAAGCATAGTTCTGCCATTTATAATTTCCGGTTTTACATCGCTGGTGTAGACTTTGCCATTTACGATTATTTGGTTGGTGTCTACTGGTATTTCTACTCTTGTACTACCTTCTTTCAATATTACTGTTCTAGTACTTTCATTCCAATCTACGTCAAATCCAAGTGCCTCTGCCACATATCTTACTGGGAGCATGGTTCTTCCTTCCTTGATATATGGTGCTATATCCATCTTGATTTTTGATTGTACTCCGTTTATTTCTCTATTAAGTACGTCTATTCCTATTGTAAGTTCAAGTTTCCAATCTATTTCTATACTATTTACTGGTTTTTCTT
>NZ_LR588416.1 GCF_901447155.2 Peptoniphilus catoniae | reverse complement strand
TTAGAACCACAGACGTAACAGGAGACATACAACTAGCAGAAGGAGTAGAAATGGTAATGCCCGGAGACAACGCAACCTTCACAGTAGAACTAATCACACCAATAGCAATGGACGAAGGACTAAGATTTGCAATAAGAGAAGGCGGAAGAACCGTAGCATCAGGAGTAGTAACAAAACTACTATCATAAGAACAAAAAATACAAAAGACAAAGAAGACACCTAAACAGGTGTCTTTTTTAATAATAAAATAGCCTACAACTTAGGTTTCTTTAGCTAAGCATAAAAGAAAAAGTCTATTTTTCAATAATTTTATTATATAGTCAAAAGATATAGTTAAAAAGCATACTATTATTTTTTACCAACAAAAAGGTTTATTTTTATCAATTTAAATTATTAATAGTATTAATAATATTGATTCATTAGGTTTGTTTTTATTTTGAGTTATTTTAATTGATTAATGCGATAAGTAATATCTTCAATGATTAAAGATATGTAATAAATCTTGATTTTGTTAGGAAATAAAGCACAACCTGTATTTATTTTAATTATTAAAGCTAAGTAGATATAAATAATCCTTATTTAACCTTAATAATCATAAATTAAAGTTTTAACTCATAGGTTGTAGATAAACCATCCAGATTGCTAGAATCAAGTTACTATTTTACTATGGTAATACAACAAAAAGTTTAATTTAGTGGACAAAATATTCCATATGAAAACAAAGTATTACAAAATATAATCTTGTTAAGAATATTAAATAAGGAGGAATAATATGTTTTACGAAACCAAAAAAAACGATCATGGACTTGAACATAATCCTTTTAAGTCTTCGACAATACCTAGGGTTATAGGGTGGATTTCTACTAAAAATGAAGATGGAAGCGACAATATTGCACCATATAGTCAATTCACAAATCTAACATTTGATCCGCCTATGGTAATTTTCTCTGCAAACCAACATCCGGTAACAGGAGGAAGAAAAACCACTGTTAAGAATATAGAAAGAACCGGAGAATTTGTATACAATATGGTTACAGAAGAGCTGAAAACCGAAATGAACGACTCATCTATAGCAATGTTGCCTGAAGGTTGCAAAGATAAGTTTGAATACTGTAAACTTGAAAAAGAGAATGCAAAAATGATAAACGTTGCCATGGTAAAAAAATCACCTATAAAATATGAGTGTAAATATCTTCAAACTCTAAGGTTACCTGCAAATGGCGGAATAGCCACTGTGGATATAATTATAGCAGAGGTAATAGGAATCCATGTTGCAGATGAAGTAATAGGAAAAGATGGCAAAATAGATGTTTATAAGTTAAAACCTGTTGCAAGACTTGGATATTACGACTTTACCGTTGTTAACAACAGCTTTGAAATGGCACCACCTAAGATAGATGAAAAATATCAAGATCTTGTTGATAGAGGATTGGAAGGTAAGGTTTAATTTATAAAATTGAGGAGGGTGCTTGACTATGTTTATATATTTGAATATAAAGGATGAACTTAAAAAGTTAATCTATAGTCAGATAGCACCTTCCTCAGTTATAGACATAACTAGTGAAAATTTTATAAATTTGAATATTTTAGAATTTGAAAGTTCTGTCATTGTAATATATAAATTTCAGGAAGGCATAGAAACAAATCTTTATATTTTAAAAGAAAAGTTAAATAAAGTAATATTTATAGGTCTATTTGATTTTGAAAATTTGGATTCTGTAGAGAGACTGCTAAATAATGATTTATTGAATTATTGTATAAATATTTGTCCTAATTATGAAAAAAGACTTTTGAAAATTTTAAAAAGCCTTTGTAAAGAAAAGAATTTTAATTCCGATAAATTATCTGATGTAGAAAAGTCTATGATTACAAGTTTTTATATATACGATCTTATCTATGGAGATTTAAGTAGACTTGACGATATAAAGAATATGAAGACCCAAATTGGACTTAAAGATAAACCTAATTGTGCAATAACAATAATAATTGATGATTTTTGGGAAATATGTAGGTCTTTTGACAACAAGAAAAGATACGAAATAAAAATGGATTATCTGAAAGCTACCAAAGATGCTCTTTATAAATTGAAAATTGATGGTATAGCTTGTTCTCTAATAGGTACAGATAAGCTGGTGATTCTTGCAAATTTTGAAAAAAGTCGCAAGGATATGATAATAAAGATTTGTAAAGATATAAGAAATTACATAATTTCTAAAACCAAGTACAGTGTAACTATTGGCATAGGAAGTATAGTTGATAACTATAAAATATTATGGAAATCTTATGACGAAGCCTTTAAAGCCTTAGACTATTCCTTTTATTTAGGGGCGGGAAATGTTATTCACTATGAAGAGACTAAAGACTACACAACTTATGAATCCAGCAATGAAGAAATTCCTAACTTTAAATATTTATTTTTTAAAAATATAAATCAGTGGGATAATGAAGAGCTTATGAGGCAATATAAAAAAATAATTTCCTATCTCATTAATAAGTCTTTTAACTCAGAAACTATTAAATCAATAATAATAAAATTTAATTTTGAAATTACTGATTATGTTTTGTCTCTTGATAGCAAAAATCAGAAAATTTATGAGTATTCAATAAAATTAAACTCGAAGGTATTAAGAGCGAATTTTTTTGAAGATATTGAAAAGCAATTTTCTATGTATATGGAAGAAGTCAGCAGTATTATAGAGGATTTAAAGGAAAAAGATAAGATAGTCTTTGGACTTATGTCTGCTAAGAGCTTTATAGATAAGTATTATTATAAAGAAATATCTTTATCCGATGTAGCTGATATTTCAAATATGAGTAAGTCCTACTTTAGTAGGAGGTTTAAGAAACTATACGGAAAAAACTATACTGATTACTTGCAAGAAGTAAGACTTAGTGCTGCGGAAGACTTACTAAGAAACTCAGATGAAAGCATATTTGAAATTTCTGAAAAAGTAGGATTTAATGATTCTTTTTATTTCAGTAAGAGATTTAAAGAGAAGTACGGTCAAGCACCCTATTTGTATAGAAATTTATTAAGAAAAGTTAATAATTAAAGGAGGCGGGTTATGGAAAATCAAAAGCCAAAATATGTTAATGGAGCTAATATTTTAAAGTTTTTAATTATCTCCGCTTTAGGAATATTTATGTTTTTTGCAAAAATAACCGTAAATGGGAAAAATTCAATTCCTGTAGAATTGATTGTTTCTTATATACAAGGTAATTTTATGCAACTTTGTAGAATTTATGCACTTGTGTTTATAATATTGGGGGCAGCTCTTCCTTTTGTAAGGAAAACATGGAATAAAGATAATACTACAACGGTATTTTCTATACTCAAAATACTTGGAGCTATTGCCAGTATAGGAATATTTTTCAATGTGGGACCAGAAGCGATTCTTTCTCCAGACGTAGGACAATATTTGTTTGAGTCTTTAGGGGTTGGGCTTGGAGTATTAATACCTGTTTGTGCAATATTTATAAGTTTTTTAATAAGTTATGGATTTGTAGATTGCATAGGTATGATAGTTAGACCTATAACAAGAGCGGTTTGGAAAACCCCTGGAATATCTGCGGTAGATGCAATATCATCATTTGTTGGTAGTTCTGCTATGGGCATTATGATTACAAATGGCCTTTATAAGGAGAAAAAATACACCGCGAAAGAAGCGTCAATAATAGTTACTGGATTTTCTGCTGTTGCTATAACATTTATGGTTGTAGTAGCTGAAACTTTAGGTTTAATGGATTACTGGAATACATTTTTTGTTGTTGCTCTAATCGTTACTTTTGCAACAACAGCTATTACCGCTAGGATTAGACCATTAAGGACCATTCCTGATGAATATCGCAACAATGAACCAGGGGAAATAGAAGAAGAATATCAAGGTAGCTTGTTAAAGAATGCTTTTTATGAAGGATTAAAAGTTTGTGATGAATCAGATCCTATAGGTAAAAATATATTATCTTATTTAAAAGATGCTATGGAACTTGTTTTAGAATACCTACCTAATCTTATGTCTATAGGACTTGCAGGCCTTTTAATTGCTGAGTACACTCAAATTTTTGATATTCTAGGATATGTATTTTATCCACTAACTTGGGCACTTAGAATACCTGAACCTTTACTTGCAGCCAAGGCCACTTTGCTTGGACTTGCTGAGATGTATCTTCCTGTGCTTTTAGTAGTAGAAGCTCCTCTAGTTACGAAATTTGTTGTGGGTATTGGCAGTATAACTGGAATACTTATGTTCTCATGTACTATTCCGGTAATACTTGCAACTGAAGTACCCATTTCATTAAAGGATTTGGTAATTGTTTGGATTGAAAGAGCAATAATATCTCTTATAATGACAACTTTAATAGCTCTTGTTATATTTTAAGTAAAATATAAATAATATTTATAATCGGCACAGATTTAAAAAGAATCTGTGTCGATTTTTTATTTTAAAAATTTTTAAATTATTTTCAATAACCTCTATATTCTTTGCAACTTAAGCTAATTAATTATATAATCAAGGGAGAAACGAGGGGATAATAATTGAAAGATTATGCTAGAATGAACCTTTCACTACTAAGTGATTTTTATGAATTTGCAATGAGTAACGGATTTTTTAAGTCAGGTTATAAAAATAAAATAGTATACTTTGATATGTACTACAGGTCTGTTCCGGACAATGCTTCCTATGCTATAATAGCGGGACTTGAACAGGTAGTTGAATATTTTGAAAATTTAAAATTTGACGACAGTGATATAGACTTTTTAAGAAGCAAGAGCATATTTGATGAAGAGTATTTAAGCTATCTTAGAAACTTCAAGTTTGAATGTGATGTATGGGCTATGCCTGAGGGAACAGTTGCATTTCCTGATGAGCCTTTAATAACTGTAAGGGGTCCCATTGTTCAAGCACAAATGGTGGAAACTATGATACTTCTTACTATTAATCACCAGTCGATGATTGCCACTAAAGCTAATAGAATAGTATATGCGGCAGAGGGAAGAGGTGTAACTGAATTCGGTTCAAGAAGAGCTCAAGGTTACACAGGAGCAAACCTAGGTGCAAGGGCTGCCTATATAGGAGGGTGTAATGGAAGTGCCAACACCTTGGCTGAAAAGCTATATGGAGTTCCGGCTTTAGGTACTATGGCACATTCCTGGGTACAGCTTTTTGACTCCGAGTATGAGGCTTTTAGGGTTTATGCAGAGTGTTACCCTGATAATTGTTTGCTTTTGGTAGATACCTATGACACCTTAAAGGAAGGCGTACCTAATGCCATTAGGGTTTTTGATGAAGTGGTGGTGCCGGCAGGTTTTAGACCAAAGGGAATAAGAATAGACTCAGGGGATATAGCTTATCTTTCTAAAAAAGCAAGAAAGATGCTTGATGATGCAGGTTATGAGGATGTTAAAATCATGGCCTCAAACTCTCTTGATGAGTTTGTTATACAGAATATATTAATGCAGGGAGCAAAGGTTGACGCTTTCGGTGTGGGAGAAAGGCTTATTACATCAAAAAGCTCACCAGTGTTTGGAGGAGTTTACAAGTTAACTGCTGTTGAAGATAAAGAGGGCAATATAATACCTAAGATTAAAATTTCTGAAAATGTAACTAAAATTACAACTCCTGGATTTAAACAGGTATATAGACTTTATGACAGACAAAGCAACAAGGCTATAGCTGATGTAGTTACTCTTCACAATGAAAAAATAGATGATTCTAAAGACTACGAAATATTTCACCCTGTATTTACCTGGAAGAGGAGAAAAATCAAAAACTTTATTGCCAGACCTTTATTAGTTAAAATCTATGATAAGGGTAAATTAATTTATGATTTGCCGGGAATTGAAGAAATAAGATCTTATGTTAAAGAAGAATTTGATACCTTGTGGGAAGAGGTAAGAAGGCTTAATAATCCTCAAGAGTATATAGTTGATTTGTCACAGGATTTATGGGAAACAAAAGAAAAATTACTTGATAAATATGGAAAAAATTTAAGGAGAGAATAATTTGAAATATTACGGAAATGTTTACAGACCTCCAAGTGAGGCTTCTTCACTTATAATTCAAGCGACTATAGGTTGTTCACATAACAGCTGTACATTTTGCTATATGTATAAAGGGGAACCTTTTATAGTTAGAGATATTGAAGATATAATAGCTGATCTTGAGGATATTAGAGAGTATTTTCCAAGAATAAGAAGAATATTTATTGCTGATGGCGATGCTCTTGTTCTTAAAACTGAACATCTTATTAAACTACTTGATTATATAAACGAAAATTTTCCTAATGTTGAGAGGATTTCATCCTATGCAACTGCAGGGGATATAAACAGAAAAAGCACGGAGGAATTAAAGGAGCTTTATAAGAGAGGACTTCACATGCTTTATATAGGCTTTGAAAGTGGCGATGATGAGATTTTAAAAGACATTAAAAAAGGCCTTACAGTTAAAGATTATGTGGATTCTATGAAAAAGTGCAAGGAGGTAGGTTTTTCTACATCAATTACTATAATTGCAGGTCTTGGCGGAGTTGATAAAATGGAACAAAATGCCATAAATACAGCCAAGCTTATTAGTGAAACCAAGCCTGATTATGTATCTTATTTAACTATGAGAATATACGAAAATGCACCTATTTATAAGGACTATGTAAGTGGAAAATTTAAAATGCCTTCTGCCGAAGGAATTCTTTATGAGATGAAATTATTTTTAGAAAATGTAGACTCACAAGGAACTGTCTTCAGATCCAATCACGCTTCAAACTATGTGCCCTTAAAGGGAACTCTTAACGAAGACAGACAGGCTATGATTGATTTAATAGACACGAGTCTTGAAAACAAAAATTTCAGACCGGATTTTTTAAGAGGGTTATAGAGGAAGGTAGCTTTATGTTATATAGACTTAATTTAAAAAATTCAGAGGATTTTGATACCATATTAGAGGAAGATCTTCTTGTAATAGATTTAAATGGTATGGATCTTAAAACAAAGGAGTTGGCTGCTTCTATTAATAAGGGCGACTATATATGGATTAAATGTATTAAAAGCTATGCTCTTGCCAAGGTTTTAAGAAAAGCCAACCTTAAAGAAAATAAAATTTATGCAGAGGTTAAGGGTTATAGGCAAACAAGCCCTCAAGAAGCTATTAAGGAAGCTTTTGACAGTAAGATTTTTGAAGACGTAAGAGACGGAGAACTTATAGAAAATGCTCCCTATATATATGAAAAAAGTATGACTGTGGATTTTGACAAGGAAGATTTTGTTAAAAAGAGTGTGGACTTGGTAGATATAAAAAAAGTTCAAGATCTTAATAAAAATATTCTAAAAAATGTTCAAAGAGGTCTTGGCGGAGAGCTTATAATAGAGCTTGAAGCACCTAAGTCAAATGAAGATTATAGTAACTTACCTATGCCATACGAAGAGAAAGCTAATAATCAGGATGATCTTTATTTTGAACTTTTAAGGAGTCAGATAGATTTTTGCCTTGAGCTTCAGAAGCTGACAACGAGTCAATTAATTAAAACCCAGGAGATTTTTAACAATAGATTTTTCGGGAAGAAAAATAAGTAAGTTTGGAGAGAAAGAATGAGTATAAAAATTGTTACAGATACAGGAATGGACTTAACAAGTGAGCTAATAGAAAAATACGATATAGAGGTTCTTAATATTCTTATAAACGATGGAGAAGAGGAGTACAGTAAGGGAGAAATTAATTCTGATAAACTTTTTGAGGATATGAAAGCCGGCAAGGTTTATAGAACCAGTCAGGTAAGTTCCTTTGACTATAGAAACTGTTTTGAAAAATATGCCAAGGAAAAAAGAGAGCTTATAAGTATTTCTCTAAGCTCCGGATTAAGCGGCTCCTATGAACAATCGGTAAAAATAAAGGAAGAAGTTTTACAAAAATATCCCGATGCAAAGATTCACACTGTAGACTCAAGGTCCGCCACCTATGGACAGGGTCTTGTAGTTGTGAAAGCTGCTAAAATGGCTAAAGATGGAAAAGATGCCGCCTATATATTAGATAATGTTGAAAAGATAAAGACGGGAGTAAAGCATATTTTCTCAGTTAATGACCTAAGCTATTTGGTAAGAGGCGGTAGAGTATCAAAGGGTGCTGCGGCTATAGGATCTCTTTTAAACATAAGGCCTCTTATGGAAATTGATCCTAATGGGAAACTAGTTCCTAGAGAAAAGGTAAGGGGAGATAAAAATCTTCTTAAAAAGATTACTGACAAATATCTTGAGACTTATGAAAAAACAGCTGGCGACCAATCAGTCTTTATAGCCTATGGAGATGATGACAGTTTTGCAAGAAAAATTAAAGATACTATCGTAGAAAAATCTTCTGCAGATCCGAAGACTATTATCTTAGGACAGGTAGGTGTTGTAATAGGCGCCCATACAGGTCCGGGATTTATAGGTCTATTTTATGTTGATGAAATATTTAATGAAGGTTTTGATTTAGTTTAAAAAGGTTTTTTCAAGATTGATATAAACTTTTAAATTTCGACTATAATTAGACAAAAGGAGATTATGCTATAGCAGGAATAAGGGGATGAGAAATGTATAACGAAGCATTGGAAGCTATTAAATCGGCGGCTTTGAAAAAATTTGCCCTATACGATAAGTCCAAGTCCAGATATTTTGTGTCGGCAATTATTGCAGGCTTCTACATAGGTCTTGGAATTCTTATTATGTCACTTAGTCAATCTATTTTCGCAGGTGTGGATAGACCCTTTGTAAAACTTATAAACGGTTTTGTATTCAGCATGGCATTGTCCTTGGTTATGATGCTTGGTGCGGATCTTTTCACGGGAAATGTTATGACTATGTCGGGAGGAGCTTTCGGAGGGGCCCTTAGAGGATCAGATGCAGTTAAGGTTTGTGCCTTTTCCTATGTGGGAAATTTTGTAGGTGCACTTATAGTATCTGTTTTATTCTTAGGAACCGCAGCTAAAGGCACTCCTGTTGGAGATGCAGTTGTAGGTCTTGCAATTTCAAAAAGTAAAGCAGATGTAATGGCTATATTTTTTAAAGGTATTATGTGTAATATATTTGTGTGCCTTGGAGTTCTTGCTTGCTTAAAGATGAAAAGCGAGTCGGGAAAGCTCATTATGATATTTTGGTGTATTCTTCCATTTGTAGCCTTAGGCTTTGAACACAGTATTGCAAACATGACTGTATATATTTTGGGAGGACTTTTATCAAATGAGGTTACCCTTGCTATGGCACTACACAATTTGGTCCCTGCAACTATAGGAAATATAGTTGGAGGACTTTTAGTAAGTATTTCCTATTACCTTGTTGGAAAAGAAGATAAGTGAGATATTAGAACTAACCTTATCTGTAAAGTTGGTACAAAAATTTAAACAGGTTATTTTAATTTATGTATATTATATAATATTTGTTTTATACAGTGTTTTGTGTTGTATAAAAATATGTTATATTGAATTAAGATATCTCATTTGTTATAATTAGTACGCATGAATTTTATAAAATTTATTAGTCCATATGTATATGGAGAAAAGGAGTGTTAAATAATGACAGATACTTTAAATCCACTAGTAGCGGCACAAGAAAAGGTAAAAAGTGCTTGTGAAAAATTAGGAGCAGATCCTGCAGTTTACGAACTTTTAAAAGAACCTAAAAGGGTTATAGAAATTACTATCCCTGTAAAAATGGATGATGGAACTTTAAAGACTTTTAAAGGTTGGAGATCAGCTCACTCTGATGCAGTTGGTCCTGCAAAGGGCGGCGTTCGTTTTCACCCTGCAGTAAACATGGATGAAGTAAAAGCACTTTCACTTTGGATGACTTTTAAAGGCGGAGCACTTGGCCTTCCTTATGGTGGAGGTAAGGGCGGTATCGCTGTAGATCCTTCAGAACTTTCTGATAGAGAGCTTGAGCAACTTTGCAGAGGTTATGTAAGAGGTCTTTATAAATATCTTGGTGAAAGAATTGATATTCCTGCACCAGATGTTGGAACTAACGGCCAAATAATGAGCTGGTTCGTTGACGAATATACCAAACTAAACGGCGACAGAATGGATATAGGTACTTTCACAGGAAAACCGGTAGCATTCGGCGGATCTGAAGGAAGAAACGAAGCTACAGGATTCGGAGTTTCTATAGTAGTAAGAGAAGCAGCAAAGAGATTCGGTCTTGACATTAAAACTGCAAAAATAGCTGTACAAGGGTTCGGTAACGTAGGATCATTTACGGTTAAGAACATTTGCAGACAAGGTGGAAAAGTTTGTGCTAT
Source organism: Peptoniphilus catoniae (assembly GCF_901447155.2). Taxonomy (GTDB): domain Bacteria; phylum Bacillota; class Clostridia; order Tissierellales; family Peptoniphilaceae; genus Peptoniphilus_E; species Peptoniphilus_E catoniae. The sequence goes on along the minus strand of NZ_LR588416.1, from coordinate 121,690 downwards.
AGCTGAATGGGATAAAAAAGAAGGAAACTATGCTCTATACAATGAAAATGGAATAGACTTTAAAGAACTTCTAGCTTACAAGCAAGAACACAAAACTCTTCTAGGATTCCCAGGAGCAGAAAAGATTACAGATGAAGAATTCTGGACTAAAGAATATGATATTTTAGTACCCGCAGCACTTGAAAATGTTATTACAGCAGAAAAAGCAGAAAAGCTTAATGTTAAGCTTGTATGTGAAGCTGCAAACGGACCTACAACTCCTCAAGGCGACGAAGCTCTTGCAAAGAAGGGTATTAATTTAACTCCTGATATTTTAACTAACTCAGGTGGAGTTCTTGTATCTTATTACGAATGGGTTCAAAACCAATATGGATACTACTGGACTGAATCTGAAGTAGAAGAAAAACAAGAAGCAGACATGATGAAGGCTATTGAAGGAGTATTCGGAGTAGCTGATGAATACAAGGTAACCTTAAGAGAAGCTGTTTATATGTATGCAATAAGATCTATAGACCAAGCTATGAAACTTAGAGGTTGGTATTAATAGCAAGCATTACAAGTATAAACTTAGAAAAATATATCCTATATGAAGATAATTCATTGGGGAGTAGTTTATAAACCTTAGTCGTCATTACGGCATAGTCCCGGCTAAGACCAAGAAATTGGAAACGAGACCACTGTTTTTATTACAGTGGTCTTTTTTTATTTTTAAAATTTAAGTAAAAGAGGAAATTTATGGAAGGATTAAGAGAAGGTTTGTTGGTAGGTATAGTTAACCTAAATTTAGGACATATAATTATGTTTATTATAGGCGGAATTTTAATATATCTTGCAATAAAGAAGGAATATGAACCTACTTTGCTTTTGCCTATAGGCTTCGGTGCGATTTTATGTAATATACCTCTGTCTTCGGCAGTGGGAGAAGATGGATTTTTAACAATTTTGTATGAGGCGGGTATAGCAACGGAATTGTTCCCTGTTCTTATTTTTATAGCAGTTGGAGCCATGATAGATTTTAAACCCCTAATAGCCAGTCCCTTTATGTTGTTTTTTGGAGCTGCAGCACAGTTTGGGATTTTTGCCACTATGATGTTTGCCCTTGCAACAGGACAATTCACCTTGCCTGAAGCTGCTTCAATAGGTATTATAGGTGCGGCAGACGGACCTACATCTATTTATGTGGCAAAGGAGTTTGCAAGGAATTATCTTGGACCTATATCTGTAGCAGCATATTCTTATATGAGCCTTGTGCCCATTATTCAACCTCCGGTTATAAAGCTTTTAACAACTAAAAAGGAAAGAAAGATAAGAATGAAGTATACCGGTGTAAAGGTACCTAGGGTAGTGGAAATACTATTTCCTATAGTAATTACAATTATTTCCGGAATTATTGCTCCTATGAGCGTTGCTTTAATAGGTGCCTTAATGTTCGGAAATCTTATTAGAGTTTGCGGTGTTCTTGACAGATTATCAATATCTGCACAAAATGAGCTGGCAAATCTTGTAACTATACTTCTAGGAATAACCATAGGTTCAACTATGACAGCAGATGCCTTTTTAGATGTAAGGACACTTATGATTATGGCTATGGGTCTTGTTGCCTTTATCTTTGATACTGCAGGAGGAGTTATATTTGCAAAGATTTTAAATCTTTTCTTAAAAGAAAAGGTAAATCCTATGATAGGAGCTGCAGGTATATCAGCCTTTCCCATGTCCGGAAGAGTTGTGCAAAAACTTGCAAAAGAAGAAGATCCAACGAATTTTATACTTATGCAGGCAATGAGTGCAAATGTTGCGGGACAACTTGGGTCAGTAGTTGCAGGAAGTATGATATTGGCCTTGGTGCCATTATTTATCTAGGAGGTAGGTATGAATTCTATTTTAGCATCAGGATTTGAAGTTGCTGTATTAGGACTTGGAGGAGTTTTTGCAGTACTGATTTTATTTTATATATCAGTTAAGATTATGCTTAAAGTTTTTAAAGATAAGTAGACCGATATTGGTCTACTTTTTTTATATAAATAATTTTACATAGACTTTAAAAATTTCATAAAATACTTTAATATTCCTTCATATATGGTATAATATAGCCATAATCAAGTTAGGGGGTTAGGATGTTGCCTACTCATATTAAATCAAAAAAACTTAATATTGATTTAAATATGGGGTTTTATGGTGTAAGTGTATCCACTACACTAAGGTCAGAGACAATCAGCTTACTTGATTGTGGATTTTATTCATTGAGAAAAGGTAGTTTTGTAGCTAAAACTAAGTGTTAGGGGGACCAATAAGGGTTCTCTATTTTTTATTGGAAGACTATTTAATTTAATTGAACGGGAAGGGATGCTAATGAGCGGAGTTATAGGTATTTATTCCAACTCTTCTGTAAGTACAAAGTTATTCTTCGGACTTAACTCTTTACAACACAGAGGTCAGGAAGCTTGCGGTATGGTTGTATCAGATGGAGAAAACCTTAATCGTGAAAGAGGAGAAGGTCTTGTAATAGATGTGTTTAATGAGAACATGATTAAGAAATTAAGCGGCAATATAGGAATAGGCCATGTAAGATATTCAGGTGCTGCAGGATCTCACGATTATAATACTGAGCCTTTAATGGGATTTGCCAAGGGCAATGAATTTGCTCTTGCTTATGACGGGGCTCTTGTAAATCATCAAATTTTAAGAACAAGGCTTGAAGAAGAAGGAGTTATGTTTCAAACCTCCATTGATACTGAAGTAATACTATATTTAATAGCAAGATACTACAAAGGAAATATAGTAGATGCCGTTAAACAAACTATGAAGGTTATTAGGGGATCTTATTCAGCAGTGCTGCTTATGAAAAATAAGCTTATCGCCTTTAGAGGACCATCAGCCATAAGACCCTTAACAATAGGTGAAAGTGAAGACAGTATAATAGTATGCTCAGAAAATGCACCAAGTGAAATTATAGGTATAGAAAAAATCAGAAACGTTCTTCCTGGAGAAATTATAGAAATAGATGAAGCCGGAATAAAAAGTTATTTTTCAGACGAGGCTAAAAGGCCAAGACACTGCATTTTTGAATATGTTTATTTTGCAAGAGAGGATGCAACCTTAGATAAAGTAAATGCTTATAACTACAGAAGAAGATGCGGAGAGTACCTTTCAATTGAAGCACCCTGTGATGTGGATTTAGTAGTACCTGTACCTGATAGCGGAATACCATCAGCAATAGGTTATGCACAAGAAGCCGGAATTCCTTTCGCTACGGGACTGGTAAAAAATAGATATATGGGTAGAACCTTCATAAAGCCAACCCAGGAAGAGAGAGAAATGGCTGTTAAATTAAAATTAAATCCTCTACGTCACGTAATAGAAGGCAAAAGGATAGTATTAATAGATGACTCCATAGTCAGAGGAACCACTTCACAAAATCTTATAAAAAGAATGAGAGAAGCCGGAGCCAAGGAAGTGCATATGAGGATAACTTCACCACCAGTATGCTACCCCTGCTATTATGGAATTGACACACCAAGTAGAAAGAACTTAATTGCTGCAAATATGTCAGTTGAAGAAATAAGGGAAAGGATAGATGCGGATACTTTGGCATTTATTTCACCTGAAGCCGCTCAAAGGGCAACCCTAATAAGAGAAGATAGATTTTGTAAAGCTTGCTTTAACGGAGATTATCCTGTAGATCCCATTGTTATATAAGGAGTAGATATGATTAATTATAAAGATAGCGGAGTAGATATAGACTCCGGCAATAAAGCTGTTGAACTTATAAAAAAGCATGTTAAGGATACGGTAACAAGTGGCGTTTTAGGAGATATAGGACTTTTTAGCGGAGGCTTTGAGCTTTCTGAATTTAAAAATATGAAAGAGCCTGTGCTACTTGCATCTACAGACGGTGTAGGAACAAAGCTTCTAATAGCCCAAAAAATGGACATTCACGATACTGTAGGCATAGATTTAGTTGCAATGTGTGTAAATGACCTTATTTGTCAAGGTGCAAAACCCTTATTTTTCCTCGACTATATAGGAATAGATAAAATCATTCCGGAAAAAATAGCTGAAATAGTAAAGGGTGTATCCAAGGCCTGTAAGGAAACAGGAACTGCAATTATAGGAGGAGAAACCGCAGAGCTTCCCGGAATGTATCAAAAGGACGAATATGACCTGGCAGGCTTTAGCGTAGGAATAGTAGACAAGGATAAAATAATAGACGGCAGCAAAATTAAAGAGGGAGATCTTATTATAGGACTTGCTTCAAGCGGTTTGCATTCCAACGGTTATTCCCTTGCAAGAAAGCTTTTCCTTGAAGAGCTTAAAATGGAGCTTACAGAAAGCTTTTTCGGCAGCGAAAAAACCTTAGGAGAGGTTTTATTAGAGCCTACAAAGCTATATGTAAATACTATCCTTGCCCTAATAGATAGGTTTAATATAAAAGGAGTAGCCAATATAACAGGCGGAGGACTTTTAGAAAATGTCCCGAGAATTATTCCTCAAGGTTTAGCTGTAAGTATAGACAAAAACTCCTGGGATATAGGAGAAGTTTTCTCAGCTATAAAGCAAAGCGGAAAAATTGAAGAGGAAGAGCTTTATAGAGCTTTTAACATGGGAATAGGTATGATTGTAATAGTAGATAAGGATGACGCCTCAAAGGTTATAGAATTTATAAAGGAATCAACTGATGATGAAGCCTACCTAATAGGTGAAGTAAAAAACTCTAAGAATCTAAATAAAAGCGTGGAGATAAAATGAATATAGCTGTTTTAATTTCAGGAACGGGAACCAATCTTAAGGCACTTATAGATGCTGAAAACAGAGGAGAATTTAAAAGCAAGATATCTCTTATAATAGCTGACAGAGACGCCAAGGGCTTAATACATGGTTACAATGCAAATATAGACTCTTTTGTAATAAAAGATGACGATAAGCTTCTTGATAAACTTAGAGATTATAGCATAGATTTTATAGTTTTGGCCGGATATTTAAAGAAGGTTCCGGAAGAAATAGTAAATAACTATGAAAACAGAATTATAAATATTCATCCTTCCCTATTGCCTAAGTATGGTGGAAAGGGCTTTTATGGAATGGCAGTTCACGAAGCCGTATTTAAAAATAAGGAAAAGCTCTCCGGTGCAACAGTTCATTACGTTAATAACAAGCTTGATGACGGAGATATAGTCCTTCAAAGGAAAGTGGATATAAGTAAGGCTAAAAGTCCCTATGAAATAAGGGATATGGTCCTTGAAATCGAACATAAAATCTTAAAGGATGCTATTAAAAAAATAGAGGAGGAAAATCTTTGAGAGCCTTAATTTCTGTAACAGACAAATCTAATTTAAAATTCTTAGTTAAAGGCCTATCTGATTTAGGTTGCGAAATAATATCTACAGGAGGCACCCTAAAAGCCATTAAAGAGGCCGGAGTTGAAGCTGTATCTGTAGAGAACGTTACAAACTTTAAAGAAATCTTAGGAGGTAGGGTAAAAACCTTATCCCCCTATATCCATGGAGGAATTTTATACAGAAGGGACAATCCTCAAGATGTGGAAACCATAAAAAACGAAAAAATTTCTCCTATAGACATAGTTGTAGTAAATCTTTACGATTTTTCTGGAGCATTGGAAACTAAAGACAAGGCTAAAATAATAGAAAACATAGATATAGGAGGCCCCACCCTTATAAGAGCTGCGGCTAAAAATTACAAGGATGTTTTAGTAGTAACCGATGTTTGCGATTATGAAAGACTTATAGAAAAATTAAAAACTGATAGTGTAGATGAAAGCTTCAGAGCAGAGCTTGCTACAAAAGCTTTCAGCCTTACTTCATATTATGATTCACTTATAGCCAGGTACTTTAAAGAAGAAACCGGTAAAGAAACAGGCTACTTGAATTTAGGCTTTGAAAAAGCTGAAGACTTAAGATATGGAGAAAACCCAACACAAAAGGCAGCATTATATAAGGACAAATTTATTAATTCCTACTTGTCAAATCCTGAGATTATCCATGGCAAAAAAATGTCCTTTAATAATTACAACGACCTTAATGTAGCTGTGGAACTTGCAGCAGAGCTTGGAAAAAATACGGCGGTAGCCTTAAAACATGCCACACCCTGTGCAGTATCAAAACAGGATAATCTTTTAGATTCCTATCTTAAAGCCTATGAGGCTGACAGCCTTTCAATTTTTGGAGGAATCCTTGCTTTAAATGGAGAAGTTGACGAGAAACTTGCAGAAGAGTGCTCAAAGATTTTTCTTGAAATTATAGCTGCAAAAGATTTTACAAAGGGAGCTCTTGAAATTTTAACAAAGAAGAAAAACATCAGACTTGTTAAGGTAGATTTTGACCTTAAAAAAGCTGACATGGATATTAAATACTTAAACGGAGCTGTTCTCTGTCAAGAAAAAGATCAGGCTGAAGATGAATTTAGTCCCGTAACTAATAAGCTTCCTACAGAAAAGGAAACTGAGGATTTAAAATTTGCAATGAAGGTAGTAAAACACGTTAAGTCCAATGCTGTAGTTGTAGTTAAGGATAAGACAACTATAGGAATAGGAGGAGGAGAAACCTCAAGGATTTGGGCTCTTGAAAATATTAAAAATCACTACGACAAGAGCTTTGACGGAGGAGTTTTGGCATCAGATGCTTTCTTCCCCTTTGACGATTGTGTAAAGCTTGCAGGACAAATGGGACTTACTTCCATAATTCAACCGGGAGGTTCATTAAGAGACGAAGATTCCATTAAGAAATGCAATGAGCTTGGCATTTCAATGGTATTTAGTAAAAATAGGCATTTTAAACATTAGGAGGAGCCATGAAAATATTAATAGTAGGTTCGGGAGGTAGAGAGTACGCTTTAGGAACTAAACTTCTTGAAAAAGACTCAACAAGACAACTATATTTTGCTCCAGGTAATGGAGGAACAGGTAAGCTTGGCAAGGATACAGGAATATCTGCCGAGAACATAGACTCCTTGCTCAAGTTTGCAAAGGAAGAAAAAATTGACTATACAGTTGTAGGACCTGAAGCGGCTCTTTGCAGTGGTATAGTTGATAAATTTCAAAATGAAGGTCTAAAGATTTATGGACCTAATAAAGAAGCTGCGGAATTTGAAAATAGTAAGGCTTTTACTAAAAGATTTCTTAAAAAATATAAGATTCCTACAGCTGATTATATTGAGACAAAAGATTTTAAGGAAGCGGTTGATTTTGCTGAAAAACTTCTTAATGAAAAGGGAAGAACTGTTATAAAAGCTGACGGACTTGCTGCAGGAAAGGGTGTATTTATTACATCTGATTTTGAAGAAGCAAGGGACTTTTTAGATGAAGTATTAAATAAAAATAAATTTAACTGTGACAAGGTTGTTATAGAGGAATTTTTAAGTGGATTTGAAATGTCCTTAATAAGTCTTACTGATTCAAAAACAATTTTGGCCCTACCTACCTCAAGAGACCACAAGAAAATTTTTACAGGTGAACTTGGTCCAAACACCGGTGGTATGGGAACCTTCTCACCTAATATAGAAGCTGAACCCTTCCTTGAAAGAATAAGAAAAGAAATTTTAGATCCCGTTCTTCAGGGCTTAAAAAGTGAAGGAATAGACTATAGAGGTACTCTTTTTATAGGATTGATGATAGGGGATAAGGACATAGACGTTCTTGAATTTAATGTAAGATTCGGAGACCCTGAAACTCAAGTTATCCTTGAAAATATAGAAAATGATTTGTTGGAGCTTTTACAAGCAACCTCTGAAGCAAGACTATCAGAAGTAGAATTAAAGCTAAACAAGAAGAAAACTCTTTGTCTTGTACTTGCTTCCGGAGGATATCCGGGATCCTATGAAAAGGGCAAGAAAATAAGCTTTGATGATGGTATTAAATCAAAAATATATCATGCAGGGACAGCCTTAAAAGACGGAAAGCTTGTTACTGATGGAGGTAGAGTCCTTAATCTTGTTTATAGTGCCGATACCTTTGATGAAGCGATTAAACAGGTTTATGAAGATGCTAAAAAAGTACATTTTGACGGAATGTATTATAGAAAGGACATAGGCCCCGGAGTAAAAAGAGTCTATGTATGTAAGAAGGATGAATTTGATTTTGAATCTAAGGGCTTAACTGAAGAAATAAAATCATCTCTAGGTATAGATTTAGATTCTGTAAAGCTATACAAGAGATACGACATAGAAACAAGCGAAGAGGTAATAGACAAGATAAAATACACCATTCTTTCAGAAAGGCCGGTAGATGATATTTATATAGGAGAAGATGCTCTTAAGCTTCAAAAGGAGCTTGAAAATCCTATAGCATCAGCTTATTTACCGGGTCAATTCAGCCAAAGAGAGCAAGGCTTACTTGATACTATCTCCTTAGTTGTAGACGAGGATATAAAGGTTTCTTACAGTACAGTTTATGATTTTAAGGGAGTAAAGGAAGAAGACCTTGAGAAAATAGAAAATTACATTATAAACCCCGTAGACTCCCACAGAGTTCCAATTCTTAATGTACCTACAACACTTTCATCAACAAAAAGTGTTAACAGGGAGAATCTGGTATATGAAGGTTTTATCGACTACAATGACAAAGAATTAAGAGATTTTATTGATAAACAATCTTTAGCAATGAGTTTTGAAGACGCCTTAATGGTAAGAGATTATTTTAAATCCGAAAATAGAGATCCTAACGAAACTGAAATTGCTATACTTGATACCTACTGGTCAGATCACTGTAGGCATACAACCTTTAATACGGAGCTTAACATAGACTTTAACCCTTTGACTGAGCTTGACAAAATGATTAAGGAAAGCTTCGACAATTATCTTGAAATGAGAAAAGAGCTTAATATTAAAAAGCCTATATCTCTAATGAGCTTCGGCACTATTTTAGCAAAGTATCTAAGGGAAAAAGGCAAACTTGAAGATTTAGAAATAAGCTCTGAAATCAATGCCTGCTCAGTAAGGATAAAAGTAAGAGTTGACAAAGACGGCAAAGAAGAACTTGAAGACTACCTATTAATGTTTAAAAACGAAACTCACAACCATCCAACTGAAATAGAACCACTAGGAGGAGCCAGCACTTGTCTTGGAGGAGCAATAAGAGACCCTCTAAGCGGCAGATCCTATGTATATCAGGCAATGAGAATAACTGGATCGGCAGATCCTAAAACACCTATAAAGGACACATTAAAGGGCAAGCTTCCTCAAAGAAAAATAACAACGGAAGCAGCTAAGGGATACTCATCCTACGGTAATCAAATAGGACTTACAACAGGTTATGTAGATGAAATTTATCACCCGGGTTATGTGGCAAAAAGAATGGAAGCAGGAGCTGTAATAGCAGCGGCACCTGAAGAAAACGTAAGAAGAATTGAACCGACTCCCGGAGATATAGTTGTGCTTCTAGGAGGCAGAACAGGTAGAGACGGAATAGGCGGAGCTACAGGATCTTCAAAGACCCATACTGTAAGTTCAATAGTTACTGAGTCTGCACAGGTACAAAAGGGAAATGCCCCTGAAGAAAGAAAAATTCAAAGACTTTTCAGAAATCCAAAGGTTGCCAAAATGATTAAAAAGTGTAATGACTTTGGAGCAGGTGGAGTTTCAGTTGCCATAGGAGAATTGCACGATGGAGTTGAAATTTATCTTGACAAGGTGCTTTTAAAGTATGCAGGACTTAAGCCGAGGGAAATTGCAATTTCAGAATCTCAAGAAAGAATGGCAATAGTAATAGATAAGAACGACTATAAGGAATTTGAAAAATATGCTCTTGAAGAGAATCTTGAGCTTAGAATAGTTGCAAATGTTACAGATAATAACAAAATGCTTATGTACTATGAAGATCAACTAATTTGCGACTTGTCCTACGATTTTATTAACACCAACGGAGCAGATAGAAAAGAAAAGGTAAAGGTTACATCTGAAGATGTAGCCAAGGTTCTTAATAATTCAGATAAGGATCCTAAAAATTTAGCAAAATACCTTAAGGATTTAAATAACACTTCCAAAAGGAATCTTTACGAAATTTTTGATACAACTGTAGGTAGAGCAACAGTATTAAATCCTCTTGGAGGAAATCAACAATACAATCCTACTCAAGCAATGGTTGCAAAAATTCCAAGCTTAAAGGGAGATACTAAAACAGTTTCTTTAATGTCCTATGGATTTAATCCATACTTAAGTGAAGAATCTCAATATCTTGGAGGCTATTATGCAGTTATAGAGTCTATTGCAAAGCTTGTTGCAACAGGAGCATCTCTTGATAAAATACGTTTGTCCTTCCAGGAATTTTATCAAAAAATGGATTCTCAGGAAGTTTGGTCAAAACCTCTTAAATCACTTTTAGGTGCCTTTGAAGCATCGAAGTTCTTTGAAGCACCTCCAATAGGAGGAAAGGACTCTATGAGTGGAAGCTTTGAAGACATTCACGTTCCACCGACTCTTGTTTCTTTTGCAGTAACAACAGCTGACATTGAAAATATAGTTTCACAAGATCTTAAGGGAAAAGGCAAACTTGGATTAATTGAAAGTAAAATTAATTCCAAGGGTATGCTTGATTTAAAAGACCTGAAGGAAAAGATGGAAAGGTTAAATAAAGAGATTAAAGATAAAAATGTAATCTCCGCCTTTGCTGTTACCAAATCAACTCTTGTTCAAATTTATGAACAAGCACTTGGAAATACAGGCTTTGATATTGAGCTTGAAGATCTTTACAGTCCTAAATACGGAAGCTTTGTAGTTGAATATAAAGAGGACAGGGACTTTATAAAAGAAATCGGAAGCTTTAAGGAAGGCATAAGAGTAAATGGCATTGAGCTTGACGAAAGGGAATTAAAGGAAAATTATCTTCATAGCCTTGATGACGTGTTTAAACCTTATAAGGAAGAAAAAGATCCGGGCATAGAAAACAAAAAGAATAAAAAGAGAAGAATGAAATCCTACAAGCCTGTAGATAGACCTAAGGTTGTAATACCTGTATTTCCGGGAACCAACTGCGAATGGGATACTGCGAAGGCCTTTGAGGAACAAGGGGCAGAGGCTGAAATTTATGTATTTAAAAATCAAAGCCATGAGGATATAGTTAAGTCCCTTGATGAATTGGCGGCTCTTATAGAAAAATCTCAAATATTGGCATTGCCGGGAGGTTTCTCTTTAGGAGATGAACCTGACGGTTCAGGTAAGTTTATAGCCAATGTATTAAGATCAGAGAAGGTAGCAGCTGCCATTAATAAACTTTTAAATGAAAATGACGGTTTAATTATAGGTATATGTAACGGCTTCCAAGCTTTAGTTAAGTCAGGACTTCTACCCTATGGTGAAATTAAGGAGCTAAGTGAAAACTCACCGACTCTTATTCTTAATGGAGCAAAAAGACATATAGCAAGGTTTGTTGATACAAGAGTTCTTACTGTAAACTCACCTTGGTTAAGTGAATTGTCAGAGGAAAAAATTTATAGGTTGCCAATATCTCATGGGGAAGGAAGATTTGTTGTAGATGAAAAAGTCCTAAAGGATCTTTTAGATAAGGAACAGGTTGCGGCAGTTTATAAGGTTTCACCAAACGGATCAGAATATAATATTGAAGGCATTATATCAGAGGACGGAAAGATTCTTGGTAAAATGGGACACTCTGAGAGAGTTGCAAAGGACCTTTATAAAAATATCTATGATGTAGAATTGCAAAATATATTTAAGGGTGCCGTAAACTACTTTAGGAAGTAATGTTTCATTTGTGTTACAAAAGGGATTTTTTATGTAATACAAACTTAAAATATAAACATATAGGAGCATGATACAATATAGACAGTTAAATAATGGTTTAACATAGGAAAAAGGGTGAAGGGTTAATGAAAAAAGGTAGAAAGCTGCTGTTAATTCTACTTACTCTTCTGCTTGTATTTAGCTCTAATCCGGTTTTTGCAGTTAAATATTCCGACACTGTGGGACATTGGGCACAGGATTATATAGATCAAATGAGCAGTATCGGATTTGTAACCGGATATGATGGAAACAAATTTAAGCCTGATAACAATATTTCAAAAGTTGAATTTTTTTCTATAATAAATTCAATGGCCAATTTGAAAAAAACTTATGCAGTTACCTTTTCAGATGTAAAGACTACGGATTGGTTTTATGAAGATGTGTCAAAGGCTATAAAGGCAGGTTACCTGACCCCGACTACAGGAAAGCTTAATCCTCATGCAGCTATTTCCAGACAGGATGTTATGGGAATAGTTGGATATATGTATAAGCTAAAGCAAAATCCTCAGGTTCTCAGCAAATTTAAGGATGGGTCTTTATTTACAGAAGATAACAGAGGTTATGCAGGCGGACTTGTAAGTCTTGGAGTTATTAACGGGGCGGAGGATTCTCTTTTAAGGCCAAATGAAGGAATTTCAAGAGCTGAGATTTGTAAGATTTTATTTTTGTTAATGGATGAATACGGACTTCCCGGAGAGAGAGTTGTAGTTGACAGTAAAATCAAGTTTGGAGATAAAAATCTCTATAATTAAAAAAGAGTCGTAAGACTCTTTTTTAATTTGCATTTTTATATTGTTCTATAAAATAATTTATTTTTTCGGCATTGTTAGCTTGATCAAGAGTTCCGATTAAAGGTTCTGAAATTATGTTACCTTCACCGTCTACTATATAGGTTGTAGGAAATGCCATTATGTTTCCTAAAAATCCATTCATAATATCTCCACCGTTAAAGACCATTTGTCTAAAGTCTGTTCCTGAATCTTCAACTATTTTTTTTGCATCTGTTAGATAGGGTTCCTTATCGGCATCTGCACAAACACCTATTAACTGCATACCATTTTCTTCCAACTTCTTGGATAATTCTCCAAGGTAGGGCATTTCATCTATGCAAGGCTTGCAACCTGTAAACCAAAAGTTAACAAGGGTGAGTTTTTTGTCTTTAAAAACACTTTCATCAACATCATTATCTTTAAAGTCCTTAGCTGTAAAAGCCGGAAAGGTCTTTGGAGTTTGACTCTTGTCTTCTTGAGTTGAAGAAGCGTTTTGAGAAGTGTTTTCGGAAGTATTTACTTGATTATTTTCCTTGTTGCTATTACATGCTGCAAGTAGACTTAGACTTACAAGAAGCACAAGGGCTAGAAGTTTTTTCATTTTCATTAATAATTTTCCTTTCTGATTTGTTTTTTAATTTATCTACTGAAGTAAAGAGGGCTCCTGTTGGGCAAGCTCTTACACAGTCATTACATCTTATACATTCAGGATGAGCTTGATCTTTAATTACATTTACGTCCATTTTACAAGCCCTTAGGCATTTGCCACAGGCTATGCACTTTTCCTTGTCAAAGTGTATTTGATACAGAGATATTTTATTGAACAAGGAGTAAAAAGCTCCAAGGGGGCAGATCCATTTACAAAAGGGCCTATAAAAAATAATGGACAAAAAAATCGTTAATGCCAAAATGCTAAACTTAAAGTAGAAAAGTTTACCAAGGGCAGATTTTATTGAGGGGTTTGCCAGGGAAAGAGGCAGAGCACCTTCAAGGATACCTTGAGGGCATACATACTTACAGAAGTAAGGGATGGATATACCTGACTTGTTTGCTGTAATTGCCACAAGACCCCAGACTAAAAAAATCATTATTAAATATTTAATATACCTTAAGGGTTTAAGTTTCTTAGTGGAATATTTCTTAAAGGGGATTTTATAAACAAGGTCCTGAAAAAACCCGAAGGGGCAAATAAATCCGCAGATCAATCTTGCCACCAAAAGACTTAAAAATATTAAAATTCCACTTATGTAGTAAGAAAAACTGAAATTTTTACCACCTACTACTGCTTGAAAGGCACCTATAGGACAAGCGCCTGTCGCTCCGGGGCAGGAGTAGCAGTTAAGGCCGGGTAAGCAAACTTTTTTAAGTTTTCCTGTATAAATGGTACCCTTTACAAAATTTGGGAGGTGTATGTTGGATACCAAAGTGGAAAAACCTTGAATAAGTCTTCTGTTTTTAAAAAAGCTTATTTTTTTCTCATCCAATTCCTATACACTCCAAACAAATTCTAATAGCCTTTGATAAAACGGAGTCGGCCTCTCCTCTGTAGGCTCCATAGGCTATAAAGAAAATAGATAGACAAAACAAGCTTGCCCTTATGTATTTTGATTTAATCATCATTTTTTCACCTCGCTAGGTATTTTAACATTTAGGATATAAAGATTAGATAAAGATTTATATAAATTAAAATAAATTTAAAAATAAATTTTAAAGGACATGCCCTTATCTAAGTTTCTAGCTACAATTCTTCCCTTGAGTTTAGCAACTATGCTTTTTACTATGGCAAGGCCTATGCCATAACCTCCTGTGTCTCTACTCCTTGACTTGTCGGCTCGGTAAAAAATTTCAAAAATATTTTCAAGATCGCTATTAGAAACTCCGGGACCCTGATCAATTAGCTCAAAGGTTTTTTCTTCATTGCTTAAGATTACCCTTACGGGTTTGCCTTTGCTATACTTAAAGGCATTGTCTAAAAGATTATAAATGACTCTTTGTATTAAAAGAGGGTCTGTTTTTATATTAAGGTCTCCTAAAATATCTATTTTAATATCTGAACCGTAAATATTTATAAAGTCAGGCTCAAGCTCTTCAATAAGACTTCTAAAATCCGTCTCTGTTAAATTAGGTGTTTTGTTTTCTCTTAAGATTAAAATACTTTCAATCATTTCATCAAGGCGAGAGAGATTTTTGTCCATGGACTGGGTGAAGTCTTCTATATCTTGCGGATCCTTTTTAAAAAGGTCAAGTCTTGCCTTTATTATAGCCAGAGGAGTTTTAAGCTCGTGGGCTACACTTTCGCTGAAGTCTCTTTTGCTTTTATAGTCTTGATAGATTTTTCTAAAAGCGCTGTTAAAGGAGACTCTTAGCTCCTCCACCTCACTTGAGCCTTTTATAGGTTTAATAATTTCCAGATCTTCAGATATGTTATTTATATCAACTGCTTTAATTTCCTCTGCAAGCTTTGATACAGGGTTAAGCATTTTTTTAATACAAAGGTAAAAGATACCTCCTCCAAGAACTGACACAAAACCCATTACTATTAAGGAGTAGGTTCTGAAGTCGAAAATGGTATTGTCATAGGTTTTATTAATGACAACTATCGTGTTCTCCTTGTCTATATTGGAGCTTTCACTACTTATTTCAAGATTGTTAATTATGTCTTCAGTTAGACTTTCATTTTTCTTATTAATCGCTATATTTGTAATAAGAAGCATGAGAAAAAATATAAGTATAACAACGCTGACGGTTTTAAAAACTATACTATTTCTTTTCATTAATTATGTAACCTCTTCCGATTTTATTTTCAATAAGGTCCTTGCCAAGAGCAGCCCTTAATTTTTTTCTAAGAGAAACCATATGGACCCTTGCCGTATTGGAGAAAAAGTCCAGGTCATCCTCCCAAATATGCTCCATAAGTTCTTCAATAGTTACATACCTGTTCATAGACAGTAAAAGATATTCCAAAATACCCAGCTCCTTAGGTGTGAGTTTTATTTCTTTACTATCAGCATAGGCAGTTCTATTTTTTGTATCAAAGGTAAATTCGCCTATTTTTATAAGATAGGATGATATTTCTCCTGATCTTCTTAAAAGATTTCTTATTCTGGCTTCAAGCTCCTCTGTGTAAAAGGGCTTTACCATATAGTCATTGGCACCGAGGTCCAGACCCTTTACTCTGTCATCGACTTGAGAGCGGGCAGTTAGGATAATAATATTTACTATTTTGTCTCTTTGCCTTATTTTCTTTAAAAGATCAAAACCGGACATGCCCGGCAGATTAAGATCTAAAATTATTAAATTATAACTATTAACATAACTAAGCTCTTCAGCTTCATCTCCCCTATAGGCCGATGTTACGGAATAACCTGAAAGCCTTAAGCTTTTTGCCAAGGTGTCGTTAAGTTCTTTTTCATCTTCTACAATTAATATTTTCATGTCTCACCTTATTTATAAAATTTACACTAATCTACAGATTCATTATAACAAATCATAAGAAGATTTAATTAAAATTTAAAGTCCTCTAATAGGTTCATCTTAATAAGAAAGGATAACTGTGTTATAATTTCCTTGGAGGTTGGCTTTGAAAAGATATATTAAAATCGGACTTTTATCCCTACTGCTTGTAATTATTGCAGTGGTTTTTATTAAAAGATCCGGTATTTACGGGAAAAGAGATATAGTTTTTGATAGAACTATTGGTGAAATAGAATATGTAAAGGATTTTAAAATAGGTATTAACGGTATTATGCTCTATGATAATGATGCCTTGTATTTTTGCGACAAGGACGGAAATCTTATGAAAACCGTAAAGTTCACAGACAGGAGCATAGAGGTTTATTTTGCCAACAACTTTGTATTTTTATATGACAAGGACTTAAAAAAACTCTATCAGTATAATGATACGGGAGATTCTTTAGGAGTTTTTAAGCTGCCAAGTGATTTGTATAATATCAGCTACAATAACAGAGAGATTGTTCTTCATTTAAAGAGAGAAGATGGTGAAGATCTTAAGCTTCTAAATCAGGACGGCAGTCTAAGTGATTTGTATTCCACAGTTAATACTATTCTAACCTATGATTTATATGAGTCGGATAAATTCAGTGTGGCGGAGATTTTAAAAGATGCTACAGGCTACAAGACCATCCTTGTAATGAAAACAGGAAATGACAAAAAAATTAAGGAATTTTCATCTGAGGTAAGTTTATATATTAACAGGTCAAAGAAAAGAACAATTATGGCAACTGACAAAAACCTCTATGTTTATGAAGGGGACAAGGAAGCCAGAAAAGAGATACCTAACATTAGTGATATTATGGTTATTGATAGAAATATATATTTGCTTCATTCAAATATTATTTCAAAATACAATTTTAAGCCTGAAGAGGTTAACAAAATAATTTTATCAGCCAATGTAAACAAGCTTACTCAGGTTTCAAACTCCCTTTATGCTTATGGTGAAAGCGACATAGGAGGAGAGCTTGGGAAAAAGTCTCAATTTTATACAAGACTTGGAACCAAGGTTGATAAAATAGAAATTTCAGGAGTTACCCTGGGATCTCTTAAAGAAGGCAAGATTAATTTATACAAAATATCTAATGGAAGGAACTAAAGGATAATGGACTTTAATTCTATTAAGTATTTTTTCAATGATTTAATAAAAAGAGAAAATGGAGATCTTAATATTTTTGGAAAGATTCTTACTATTTTTGCGATTTTTTTAGTCGCCTATATAACTATTTCCTTAACCTCAAAGGTTATAAACAGAAGTATTCTGTCTAAAAAAGAAAATTCCAAGTCCTTTATGAGAATCGTTACCTTGGTAAAGCTTCTTAATAAGGTTATAAAATTTCTAATTTATTTTCTTGCAACTACAATAGCCTTAGATATGGTTGGAGTTAATACTTCATCTTTAATTGCAACCCTGGGAATCGGTTCCCTGGCTTTATCCTTTGGAGCTCAGAGCCTTGTTAAGGATGTAATAAACGGATTTTTTATAATACTTGAAGATCAATACAGTGTAGGGGATTGGGTTCAAATAGAGGGTAAGTCGGGAGTAGTTGAAGAACTTGGCATAAGGACTACAACAATTAAAGATTATTCAGGAGATATACATATTATTCCCAACGGTAAAATCTCAATTGTTACAAATAAACAAAGGGGAGATATGAGAGCCAAGGTAGTTTTCTCTGTAGATTTAAAGGAAGAACCTCAAAAGGTTATTAAGCTTCTTGGAGAAAAGCTTGATTATTTGAAAAAGGATAAAAGAATATTAGCAGGACCTAATATTTGGGGAGTTACAGGAAACGGTAAAGACGGTTACGATATAACTGTAGCTGCAAATGCAGGTCCGGGCCTGCAATTTGATGTTGAGTACGAAATTAGACAAAGGGTGGTGGAAATGTTTATAGAAAATAATATTGCTCCGCCTAAATTCAGAACAGAGGTGAAAAATGCTGGTATATGAGCTTGGAGATATAATTACTTTAAAAAAAGGACACCCCTGCGGAGAGAACAAGTGGGAAATAACAAGAACAGGTGTCGATATAAAGCTTAGATGCCTAGGCTGCGACAGACAAATTTGGTTAAGCAGAATGGAATTTGAAAAAAGAGTTCGCAAAATAAAAGAAGGAGACAAGTTTGTCAGTATAGTTCATCACAAGAAGGGTGAAGAAAATTCTTGAAATAAAAAGCATGACTTATTGACTAAAAATATAGACTCATATATAATGTATGAGTTAAACCGACTCTGCTTATAGATATATAGGCCGCAAGTCCATAGGGAGGTGAATAGAGTGAACAAATATGAAGTAGTAATTATGTTCTATCCAAACATTGAAGAGGAAAAAAGAGTTCAAGCTTTTGAAAGACTGAAAAAGATTATTGAAGATAATGGTACTGTAAACAAGGTAGACGAATGGGGTATGAGAAAATTGGCATACGAAATCGATTACTTTAAGGAAGCTTTCTACTATTTAGTAGAATTTGAAGCAGAACCTGATACTGTTAACGAATTTTCCAGAGTCTCAAAAATCCTTGATCCGGTTATGAGACACATGGTTGTAAGACTTGATAAGTAGGTGTAAATATGAATAATGTAGCATTAATAGGCAGACTTACAAGAGATCCGGAACTAAGATATACTCAAAACGGAGCTGCAGTAGTAAGATTTACAATTGCAGTAGACAGAAGAATGTCCAAGGAAAGAAAAAGAGAGGCTGAGGCCTCCAATCAACAAACAGCTGATTTTATAAGCTGTACTGCTTGGAGACAAACGGCAGAACTTATTGCAAATTATTTTAAAAAGGGAAATAGAATAGGAATTACAGGTAGAATTCAAACAGGCAGCTATGAAAGAGATGGTCAAACCGTATATACAACAGATGTAATAGCTGAAAGTGTAGATTTTATAGAGAGTCTTTCAGGTCAAACTGACAATGCAATGAGAAGACCTCCTATAAATCAAAACTTCAACAATCAACCGGTAAACAGTGCCTATTCAAATGACTTTAATAGCCAAGATGATAAAGTAGGCGATGAAGGATTTTTCCCTGTAGATAATGACGATATACCCTTTTAAGGAGGATGAACATGCAAAGGAGATTTAGACCCAGAAAAAAAGTCGATCCTTTTGAAAAAGATAAAAACAAAAAAATCGACTATAAAGATGTGGCTCTATTAAAGAATTATGTAAGCGACAAGGGCAAGATTCTTCCAAGAAGAATTACCGGCCTTAATGCAAAGCATCAAAGACAAATGACTATAGCAATTAAAAGAGCAAGACAAATTTCACTTTTACCATATAGTGCAGATTAATAGATTTTGTGATAAAATTACTTAGAACATTTAATATTAAATAAAATTTCATGGAGGTGCTTTTAATGGCATATGTAATCGACGAAAATTGCATCGCTTGTGGTGCTTGTCAAGCTGAGTGTCCAGTAGGATGTATTTCAGAAGGAGACATTTATGTAATAGATCAAGATTCTTGTATTGATTGCGGATCTTGCGAAGGTGTTTGTCCAACTGGAGCTGCACACGCTGAATAATAGCTGAATAATAAGAGAAGAGAGATGGCTTAGGCCGTCTCTTTTTTAGTTGTAAAAATTTTGTGAAGTATGTACATTCATTCATATATCGTACATATTTAAACCTAATTGTAGTATAATATCTATACGAATATAGGGGGAGAAAGATGAAGGGGGGTAGTATTTGAATGAGAGTTCATATAGGTCTTGATGTCGGGTCAACTACAGTTAAGCTTGTGGCCATGGACAATGATTGCAATATTTTATATTCAACATATAAAAGGCACAACTCAGATGTAAAGAAAACTATAAGAGATATAATAAACGGCTTTTATAATGAATTCAAATACGACAGCGTTACAATTGCCGTAACAGGATCTGGAGGGCTTTCCATTCATAAGATGCTGGGCATAAACTTTGTACAGGAGGTTATTGCTGCAACAGAAGCTATACAAAAGTTTATAGGACAAACTGATGTCGCTATAGAGCTTGGTGGTGAGGATTCAAAAATCACCTACCTTAGGGGAACTGTTGAACAAAGAATGAATTCCATTTGTGCAGGAGGAACCGGAGCCTTTATAGATCAAATGGCAACTCTTTTACAAACAGATGCTTCAGGCCTTAATGAATTGGCTAAGGACTATAAAAAAATATATCCTATAGCATCACGTTGCGGAGTTTTTGCAAAAACTGATATTCAGGCCTTAATTAATCAAGGAGCCGACAAGTCGGACATTGCCATTTCCGTATTTCAGTCAGTTGTAAATCAGACAATATCAAATCTTGCTTGTGGCAGACCTATAAGAGGCAGGGTTGCTTTTTTAGGAGGACCTTTGCACTTTCTGCCTATGCTTAAAGAGAGATTTATAGAAACTCTTGCCTTAACGGGAGATGAAATAATTGCTCCTGACAATTCACAAATATTTGTTGCTATGGGAGCAGCCTTGGCAAGCTTTGATTATGACTATATTTCTCTTATAGATTTATACGATAGAGTTAACCATATTGAAGAAGCTCCTTTTGAAGAAAAATCTATATTGAAACCACTTTTTGAAAGCGAAGATGAGGTTGAGGTATTTAGACAAGAGCACAGAACTAAGGAAATGCCCAGAAGAGATTTAGAAACATATAAGGGCCCCATGTATCTTGGTATGGATTCAGGCTCTACAACCTCAAAGCTTGTGCTTTTATCTGAAAACAATGAAATTCTATTTTCCTATTACGGATCTAATCAGGGTAAGCCTTTAGATATAGCAATAAAAAATTTAAAAGAGATATATGAAAGAAAAAATGAGAAATCCTATATAGCAGCGTCAGGAGTTACAGGTTATGGCGAAGATTTTTTAAAGGCCGCACTTAACCTGGATTTCGGTGAAGTAGAAACCATCGCCCACTTTAGGGCTGCTCAATATTTTGATCCTGATGTTGACTTTATTCTTGATATTGGCGGTCAAGACATGAAAAGCATGAAGATTTCCGATGGAGTTATTGAGTCAATACTTCTTAATGAAGCTTGCTCTTCAGGTTGCGGATCTTTTCTTGAAACCTTCGCCTCATCAATAGGAATGACACCGGAGGAATTTTCAAGGGAAGCTTTAAAATCAAGAAAGCCTGTAGACCTGGGCAGCAGATGTACTGTTTTTATGAATTCTAACGTAAAGCAGGCACAAAAGGAAGGTGCCAGTGTAGCTGATATTGCGGCAGGTCTTTCCTATTCTGTTATTAAAAATGCTATTCAAAAGGTAATTAAAATCAGAGATCCTAAACAGCTGGGCAAAAACATAGTTGTCCAGGGAGGAACCTTTTTAAGTGATGCTGTTCTTAGATCCTTTGAAGAGGTTACGGGAGTAAAAGCCACAAGACCTAATGTTGCAGGTTTAATGGGAGCCTTGGGCATGGCACTTATTTCCAAGGAGAGGTCAACAGGATTATCAAATATTATAAAGAAGGATGAGCTTACAAGCTTTAAATATAAAAGCATATCTACAAACTGCAGACAATGTACTAATAATTGCAGTTTAAGCGTTAATATTTTCTCCAACGGCAAGAGATATATTACAGGAAACAGGTGTGAAAGGGGAGCAGGTATAGTAAGAAGTGAAAAAGATGCCCTACCTAACCTTTATACCTATAAGTACAAAAGGCTCTTTGATTACGATTCTCTTGATGAAAAGGATGCAAGAAGAGGAACTGTAGGTATACCGAGGGTTCTTAACATTTACGAAAATTATCCCTTCTGGCATACTTTCTTTACTCAGCTTGGCTACAGAGTTGTACTCTCAGACAAGTCCGACAGAAAGCTTTATGAAAAGGGTATAGAGTCCATTACATCAGAAACCGCATGTTATCCTGCAAAATTAACTCACGGCCACGTTGAAGACCTAATAGAAAAGGGAGTAAAATTTATTTTTTATCCTTCAGTTTTCTATGAAGAAAAGTATTATAAAAATTCCGACAATACTTTAAACTGTCCTGTTGTTGCGGGCTACAGTGAAGTAATTAAAAATAACCTTGAAAACCTGTCAAAGAATAAGGTAAAATTCTTAAATCCTTTTATATCCTTTGACGACAGAAAAAAACTTGCTGAAAGATTAAGCCAGGTCTTTAATAACATTTCTCTTTGGGAATTAAAGAAGGCTGTAAAAAGCGGATATAGGGAAATGGACAGGTACAGAATGGATGTAAGGGCTAAGGGTGAAGAAGCCCTTAGGGAAATAAAAGAAAAGAACCTAAAGGCAATAGTTCTTGCCGGTAGACCTTACCATATAGACCCTGAAATTAACCATGGAGTTTCAGAGCTTATTAACTCTTTAGGCTTGGGAGTGATTTCAGAAGACAGTATTGCCCATTTAACAGAAATTGAAGGAAGACTTAGAGTTCTTGATCAGTGGAACTATCATTCAAGGCTATATAGAGCAGCTAAGTTTGTAGGAACACAGGATAACCTTGAAATGATTCAACTAAATTCTTTCGGTTGCGGAATAGATGCAGTTACCACAGATCAGGTAAATGAAATTTTAAAGGCCTATAACAAAATATATACAGTAATTAAAATAGATGAGGTAAATAACCTGGGAGCTATTAAAATAAGGATAAGGTCCTTAATAGAAGCCTCAGAAAAAAGAAAAAGAGATAAGACATATTCAGTTATTAATGAAAAGCCCCTTGAATATACTGAAGAAATGAGGGGTAAGCATACCCTGCTCTTACCTCAAATGTCGCCCTTACACTTTGAAATTTTTCAAAATATTTTAAATGATGAAGGTTTTAATGTTGAGGTTCTTCACGATCTTTCAAGGTCAGTGGTAAATGAAGGTCTTAATTATGTAAACAATGATGCCTGCTACCCGTCAATTTTTGTAGTAGGACAGTTTATAGATGCATTAAAAAGCGGCAAGTATGATACTGACAATCTTACCTTAGTTATTACTCAAACAGGCGGGGCTTGTCGTGCATCAAATTATGTAGGCTTTATAAGAAAGGCCATAAAAGATGCAGGCTTCGGTCATGTGCCGGTGCTTGCCCTATCCTTCCAGGGTATAGAAAGTCATCCCGGTTTAAAAATAGGACCTGTACAGGGAATCAGAATTCTAAACAAGCTTATTGTTTCCATGATGTATGGGGATTTAATAATGAGGCTTTACAATGCTACTAAACCTTACGAAAAGATAAAGGGCTCAAGTAAAATCCTAAAGAGAAGATGGATAGAAAAGTGTTCAAAGACTAAAGACTTTTCCATAGCAGGCTTTAGAAAAAATATTTCAAAGATGATATTTGAGTTTGAAAATCTTGAAATAGAAAATAAAAGCAAGCCTAAGGTAGGTATAGTTGGAGAAATTTTGGTAAAATATTTGCCTGCAGCCAACAATCACATAGTTGAAAAGCTTGAGGAGGAAGGAGCGGAGGTTGTCGTTCCGGACTTAACGGACTTTTTAATGTATTCATTTAAAAATGCACAAATAAAAAATGAAAAGTTGTCCAAGGATAAGCTTCCCGCAATACTTTGCAACATGGGTATAGCCTATATTGAAATGTATAGGAAGCATATAAGGGCAAGGCTTAACAAATCAAGATATGATTCTCCAAAAAAAGTCAAAGAGCTAATGAATCTTGCAAAGCCTTATGTGGACCTTGCCAATCAATATGGAGAGGGCTGGCTCTTAACAGCTGAAATGGTTGAGCTTATAGAAATGGGAGTTCCCAATATAGTTTGTGTACAACCTTTCGGTTGCCTGCCTAATCACATAACAGGCAAGGGAGTAATAAAGGCCATAAGGGAGCATTACCCTGAATCAAATATAGTACCAATAGACTTTGATGCCTCTGCCAGTGAGGTAAATCAATTTAACAGAATTAAATTAATGCTTTCACAAGCAAAGAAGAATCTTGAAAAGAAAGAAAAAGAAGGCAGAACGGCAGTCTACTATAAAATTCCAGACAGATATAAAAGATCGGCGAGAAGATAAAGAAAAGACCTTTCATAGTAACCTTACATTAAGGAGCTTATGAAGGTCTTTTTAATTTAAAGGAAAAGTTTTTATATCTTGCTTTAAGAAAAGCAATAGACCTTAACAGTTGTCTAAAGCATTAAAAATATTTAGAAAATTTTCTAAATAGTTCTTGCATTTTTATTAGGACCTTGTTAAAATCTAATTAGAAAAAATTCGAAACAGGTGAGTATATGAATTTTGAAAAAACTTTTAAGGCCCTGGGAGATAAAAACAGAAGAGAAATTCTTTTAATGCTTAAGGGTGGAAGAATGAGTGCCGGAGAAATTGCAGAAAACTTTAATATGACTAAGGCAACTCTTTCCTATCATCTTTCATTGTTAAAGGATGCGGGTCTTGTAATTGATACAAGGGAGAAAAATTTTATCTACTACAGTTTAAATGCTTCAGTTTTTGAAGAGCTTGTTGGAAATATTTTAAATTTTATAGAAGGTGATGGAAATGAAAAGAAAGACGACATTTAAAATAGGTTTATTAATTTTTATAATTCCCTTTATTATAAGATTTGTTTATTATAATAGGCTGCCGGATACTGTAGCTATTCATTTTAATTCAAATGATATACCTGATAGTTTTGCAAGTAAGTCCTTTGCCCTTTTCGGTCTGCCTCTTATTATGCTGGGCATATATATTATTTCATATTTTGTTACATCAGCTGATCCTAAAAGGAAAAACCAAGGGGACTATGCCCTTAATGTAGTTCTTATAGGAGTGCCTATTTTGTGTCTTGTAACTACTTATATAACTATAGCTTATGCTTTGGGAAAAGATATAAAAGTAGGATTTTATTTAACTATATTTTTAAGCCTTTTGTTTATAGCTATAGGAAACTATCTGCCTAAGACTAAGAGAAATTACTCTATAGGCATAAGAGTTCCCTGGACTCTAAACAGTGATTATGTTTGGGAAAAGACTCACAGATTGGCGGGATATCTTTGGGTTGTATGTGGGATACTAATGCTTCTTGCCTCTATATTTTTCTATAATATTCTCGCTTATATAGAAATTACTCTTATTGCACTAATGGTGGCGATCCCCGTAGCCTACTCCTATTTACTTTACAAGAAAGAAGAGGTTAACTGATTATTACCGTCTCAGACGGTAATTTTTTGTAAATTTAGAAATAATTTAGAAAGTCTTAATGATTTATTAATAAACAGATTCATTACTTATAGTATAATTGTGAGGAAGGAGGCAGAGATGTCAAAGCTAAAAAATTTTATATCAAAACACAAAAAATTATTAATTATATTGCCTATAATTTTACTCCTACTTATAGCTGCTAAGAAAATATTCTTTAAGGGAGAGGAAATTCCTCCAATAGCTAGAAGTGAAGTTACCACTTTAGAAAAAAAAGATTTTGAAACTGCAGTTACCGAACAAGGTGAGGCAGTAAGTGAAGACAGTTTGAAAATCTATTGCGAAAAGGCTCTTCCCGTTAAGGAAATAAATGTTGAGGTTGGAGATAAAATTGAAAAGGACCAAGTTATAGCAAGACTTGATGATGCCACTATAAGGCAACAGATAGAAACTAAGCAGGCTATAATTGCAGCCAACAACAAGTCTACATCAACACAGGTTAAAAATGCTCAGGATAGACTTAATGATGCTAAAAAAAGCTTAGATGAAGGTACCAATGCAAACTTAATAGCTGCCAATAATGCAGTTCTTGCAGCCTATGACCAATGGCAAAGTGCTGAAAGGACTTATGATGACTATGAAAGATCCATCAGCTTAGGATATAATTCTCAAATTCTTCAGGAAAATACAACAGATAAGACAGCAAAGGATTCTGTAGATGCGGCACAGCTAAATTATAACCAGTCAAGGGAAAAGCTTTTAAGTCTTCAAGGAACTATAGGGGAAAACTCCTCTAGGCTAAATTCTGTAAACTCAAAAATACATAATTTAAAGGAAAGAGAGTCCTACTTAAATAAAAGAATTAATGATCTTACAGGACTTATAGAGTCAGCCTCAAGTAGTCAGACAAATTCTTCAGTAGATTTAGATAGACTTAATGAGGAGCTTATAGACATAGGTCTTAAAATAAATTCTGTAGACACAAGTGTACCCGGTTCAGATTCACTTTTAAATTCACTAAGAGAAAGAGAGACTCAAATAAGAAAAGAGATAGACAGAATTAATTCTTTGCCTCAAGATAATTCAAATCTTGGAAAGCTTGAAGCAGATAAAAGAGAGCTTGAAGCCTTAAAGGCTGAGCTAAAAAGCTTAACTGAAGATTTAACCTTAGCTCAAACTGACAAGGCAAAGTATGAAGCTGAAATAGAAAGCTCACAAAAGCAAATAGAGGCTTCCAATATGGAAATAGATCAACAGGGCCTTGTCCTTAACAAGGCTAAAAGCGATTTAAGCTTAGGAGAGGACCAAAAGGGCAAAACTGAAATGTCAAGGCAGGATCAGCTTGAGGTCTATAGAAAAAACGCCAATGACTTAAAAACCGCTTATGAAAGTGCCCTTAGAAATCTCGATGTGGCACAAGCTGCTGCAAAAAATGAAATAAGCTCTTTAAAAAGCAACCTTGATATAGCAGGAGCATCAGGAGACAACAGTGTAAACAGCGTTGATTTAAAGCATCTTTATGAAGATCTTGAAAAAACTGTAATAAAGGCACCTATATCAGGTACAGTTACAGAGATTAACATGATAAAAGGACAGGTACCGGCAGACTACCTTGCACAGGTTGATACGGTAGATAGAATTATAGTAAAGTCCAAGGTTAAGGAATTTGATATAAATAATATTAAAATCGGTATGGATGCCGAGGTTACAAGCTCCGCTCTCGGTTCATCAAAGGTATTTAAGGCAAAGGTTGAATCTATAAATCCTACACCTATTCAAAATAAAGCCATTAACACTCAAGGATCAGGGGAGGTTTATTATGAAACAAAACTTACCATTGAAGACGTGAACAATGAAATAAAACCGGGAATGACCCTTAGAGTTAAATATATTTTTGAAAGTAAAAAGGATGTATTTACAGTACCTGTAAATGCAATTTATGAAAAGAATGGAAAAAGCTTTATCCTTGCCCATATAGGAGAAAAGGTTAATAAGTATACCCTTGAGGAATTTCCTGTAATAGTTAAAGAAAAGAACGACTATGAAGCCGTAATAACATCTGATACAAAGCTTCAAGGTCTAAATGTAATTAATATGCCTGATAAATACAGTGCAGGCATGGAAGTGGGTCCTATAGAAGAATCTGACGAGGCAAAAAATGAATAGGGAAGTAAAAATTATAGACATGGCCAATATAGTAAAGAGATACTATATAGGTCAGCCTAATGAGCTTGAAATTTTACATGGTATATCCTTGGAAATTTTTGAGGGAGAATTTGTTTCCATAGTAGGAGCCAGCGGTTCAGGTAAATCAACTTTAATGAATATTATAGGACTTTTAGACAGACCCACTGAAGGAAGCTATTACTTAAACGGTCAAGACACAATGGAAACTAAGGACAAGGACCTGTCTAAAATAAGAAATAAAAAAATAGGCTTTGTCTTTCAAAACTTTAACCTTATTCCAAGAATATCCGCCTTAGGTAATGTTGCCCTGCCTATGATGTATGGCAAGGTTTCTTCCAAGGAGAGAAATGAAAGAGCCATGAACCTTCTTAAAGTAGTAGATATGGAGGACAGGGCAAGTCATAACCCTAACGAGCTTTCAGGAGGACAAAAGCAAAGAGTCGCCATAGCAAGAGCCATGGCAAATGACCCTGATATTATCCTTGCAGACGAACCTACCGGAGCCCTTGATACAAAAACCGGCAGAAATGTTATGGATATTTTCCACAGGCTTAATGAAGAAAGGGGCAAAACCATAGTCCTTATTACACACAATACCGAGCTTGCAGAAGAAACGGGACGAATTTTAACTATGACAGATGGCAGAATTGAGGTGGCAAATGGAAATACTTGAAAATATTAAAACATCCTTGTCAGGTCTACTTGCCAATAAAATGAGAAGCTTTTTAACTATGCTTGGGATAATAATAGGTATAGCTTCAGTAATAGGTATCCTTACAATAGGAAGATCCCTATCAAATACCATATCATCAGCTTTTTCTCAAATGGATGCCGCAGCTATACAGGTTATGGTTGGTCCAAAGGAAGGTTATAATTACGATGATATTTCCTCCTCCGACCTTATGACAAAAGAAGATATAGACTTGATGGAGGAAACCTTTAAAGAAGATATTAAATCCATAGTTCTTTCAGAAGGTCCTTATTCAGGAACTGTAACAAAGGATAGAGAAACTGCAAATGTTTCAATTTTAGGAACATCACCGGGCACTAAAGACATGGATAAGCTTGAAATTCTTGCAGGCAGATTTCTTAACGATGAAGACATTGAAAGAAGAAGAGAAGTGGGGATAATTTCAGACAAGGTTGTAGATAAAATCTACGGAGGAAGTACGGAAAAAGCCTTAGGATCAGAAATAGAAGTATCAGTTAATAATTCTCTTAGAAGCTATAGAGTAGTGGGCATATATAAGTATGTACCTTTTAATGCCGGGATTTTCGGTGGAGAAAATGAAGATTCTCCAACCAGTCTCTACATAGCTACAACTGTTGCAAATTCCCAATTTAATTCCTCAGGAGATGAGGAGAATTACCAATATATTTTAGTCCTAGGTAAGGACAGCAAAAATGTAGATGAGCTTTCAGAAAAAATTAAAAAATATTTCAATGAAGGCAAATACTTGGAAAAGTCATCGGAAATAGATACCTACTCTTTACAGGAGAATATGAATGAGACAAACTCCGCCATGGCAAATGTTCAACTTGCTATAGGTGCCATTGCAGCTATATCCCTTTTAGTAGGAGGTATAGGAGTAATGAATATACTTCTTGTTTCAGTTACTGAAAGGACCAGAGAAATCGGAATAAGAAAGGCCCTTGGAGCTACCAACAAGGATATAAGGCTGCAATTTATTATAGAAAGTATAATTATTTGTGTAATAGGAGGGATTCTCGGCATAATTCTCGGAGCTATTATAGGCTATGCAGGATCAAGTATGATGAAAGAGCCGACACTTCCATCAATCGGTTCAGTAATCCTTGCAGTAGGATTCTCCATGACTATAGGCATATTTTTCGGTTACTACCCTGCCAACAAGGCTGCAAAGTTAAACCCTATAGATGCACTTAGATATGAATAAAAATTATAAACCTTTAATAAAAACTCCCGACTGAAAAGCCGGGAGTTATTTTTGGAAAATTTTCAAATAAAGCTTAAATTACTTTTTAAATTTTTCCGCTATCTCTTTAGTTATAATTAAAAACTCTCTTATTTCGTCAAAGTTTTGACAGTGAAGAGGAGAAACCCTTATGGCACCTGTTAAACCTAAAGCCTCAACAATTCTCTTTGAGTATATTGAAGTGTTGACTCTGTTAAAGAGAGTGACTCCTCTTTTAGAGTATTCTTCGACAACATCTTCAAAGGATATACCTCCTATTTCTATTGCCATAATTAAATCTCTATTTGTTAGATCCTCTGTATCTATATGAACAGTTACATTGTCAATGTGTCTTAAACCTGGCACTGTTTTATCTCCCTCAAGGGCGTAGTAAAGAAGTGCTCTTTCCTGCTCGGCTATTTTGTTAATACCTTGAGAGTAAAGAGTCCTTCTATCCTTGGATTCAGTAAAGTGACTGCCGATCCAGCAAACATAATCTATAACCTTTAAAGTTGACAGATAAAGAGTCGGTGCCGGAGTACCTACCATCCATTCAGAATCATCCTTGGCAATAAGTTTATCGTGATTAAGCTTTGACATCCTTTCAGAACAGTAGCCTATTCCTAAACCTCTGTTGCCGAAAAACTTATACAAGGCGAAGTTCACAAAATCAAGACCTTCTTCAACTACATCAACAAGGCCATGAGGCATATGTTGTACCGCATCGGATATAAAATAAACATCCTTTTTCTTTTTTCTAATAAGTTCATTAATTTTTTTAAGATCCATAATGTTGCCGCTGATATTTGAAGCTGCAATTATACTTACTACAACTGTATCTTCATCAACAAGATCCGCCACGTCTTGAGGATTTATAAATCCAGTTTCCTTATCAACTTCAACTACACGAAATTCCAAATTATTTCTCTCTGCAGCTATTTTTAAGGAGTCATAGGCTGAAGGATGTTCCACATTGGAAGTAACAACATTTTTTCCCTTAACACCATCAACTATAGTTCTTGTTGCTTTAAAAAAGCAGGAGGAAGCGGAGATTTCAGTCATAATACTGCCCTTTGAGGCCCCAAAAACTGTGGTTAAAAGCTCCTTCTCGGAGTCTGTAACAATTTTGTTTATATCAAGTGCTCTCTTGTGATACCTTAAAGGGCAATCAGGAAATAGGTCCCAATAGACCTTGTCGGTAATTGACTCGGTAAGTCTTAAAGACCCTCCTGCGTTGTCAAGAAAAATTCTTTTTCCATAAGTCGGGTCATAATTGAGATAGGCGAATTTACTTCTTATTTCATTTAATAAACTTTCACTAAAAACCGGCTTATACATAAACTCCTCCTTTTATAAATTTTAAACTTTTTTCATATAGGTGAGTAAAATTTAATTATATAATTATAGATAAGTAAAGGGTTTAAAGATTAAAAACAAATTTTATCACCATAAAGTTATAATTTGATGATATAATTATAACATAAAAGACTGAAGAAATAAGGAGGTTTTCTTATGAAAAAGTTACAACTTTGGCAGCAAATAGTAATAGCTATAATTCTCGGCGCCCTTTTGGGAATATTTTTGCCGGGATACGTGCCATACATAAGCTTTTTAGGACAAATTTTTCTAAGGCTGTTAAAAATGTTAATTGCACCTTTGGTACTTACTACTTTAATAAGTGGAGTTTGTAAAATGGGTGATGTTAACCAGCTGAAAACAGTTGGAATAAGAATAGTTGCTTTTTATGTGGCTACATCTGCCATATCTGCAGCTATAGGAATGGCTTTTGCCCTTGTAAGTCAACCGGGTAAGGGAGTTACAGACCTTCTTACAGAGCAAACTGTTGAGGCTGCGGAATACAGTTTTCTCGACAACTTTATAAGTTGGATACCTACAAATATTTTTGAATCCCTTTCAACAGGAAACACCTTACAAATAATTGTCTTTGCCATAATGGCAGGGGTAATACTTCTTATGTTGGGAGAGCACACAAAGGACTTGGTAAAACTTATAGAACAAGGCGCAGATATGATGCTTAAAATGACAGAAGTTATTATGAAGTTTTCTCCAATAGGTATTTTCGCCCTTATAGCTGAAATGATGACTACTCTTTCAAGTTCAATGTTAATGCAGGTGCTTAATATGATAATAACAGACTATGTAGCTTGTATAGTTGTAATATTTATTATGCAGGCATTGTTAGTTAAAGTACTTGCCAAAGTAAGCCCTATGCTATTTTTTAAGAAGATAGCGCCATCAATGATTGTTGCAGCTTCAACCACATCATCTGCTGCAACTCTTCCTGTATCAATTGACCTTGCCAAAAAGCAACTTGGAGTTTCCGAGAAGGTTTACGGCTTTACTCTACCCTTGGGAAATACTTGCAACATGAATGGAATGGCTGTAGCAATTGGAGTAATATCAGTATTTGCTTCAAATCTTTATGGTTTTGAAATAACACTTGCATCCCTGGTTCAGTTTGTCTTTATGGGACTTGTTCTTTCCATAGGAGCTGCCGGAGTAAAGGGAGCGGGCATTGTAATGTCTACAGTTCTCTTACAAACTTTGGGTATGCCATTGACCTTGGTGCCGATTTTAGCCGCAATTTGGCCTGTTATAGATATACCTCACACAACTGCAAATATTACAGGAGATTTGGCAGGTACCTTGATAGTGGCAAAGTCAGTAAATGAAATTGATGAGAAAGTTTTATATAATAATTAATAAATGGAGGTAAAAATGAGAGATATTTTTGAGAAGTTTAAGGTTTTAGGAGTGGACAATGCTCCAGGACAGGAAGTCAGAAAAAAAGAAGACAGCTTTAACTATCTAGGTGAAAATATTCAGGGAGAGCCTGTTGACTTTTCTCACGGAGATGTTGATGCCCATACACCTATTCCGGGATCAATAGAGAGATTTAACGAAGGTTTTAAAATCGGAGGAGCTCAAGCCTATACAGAGTACAGAGGTAAAGAATCCATTAGAGAATATTTAGCCGAAAAAATCAGCGAATTTGCAGGTGAAAAATTAGATAAGGATTCAATTATTATTACTCCCGGAACCCAAGGAGCACTTTTTCTTGCTATAGGAGCAAACCTTGTTGTAGGAGATAAGGCTACTATAATTGCCCCTGACTACTTTGCCAACAGAAAACTTGTGGAATTTTTCGATGGTGAACCAAAATATGTAAGAATAAAATATGAAGATAAAAGCGATAAGGCCGGAATAGATTTTGAAGAATTGGAAAAGACCTTTAAGGAAGGTTCAAAACTTTTACTTTTCTCAAATCCCAATAACCCCACAGGTGTAATTTATAGCGAAGAGGAAATAGAAAAAATTGCAGACCTGGCAGATAAGTACGATGTTACAGTAATAGCTGATGAACTTTATTCAAGACAAATTTTTTCAGGCGAAAAGTTTACTCACATGATTTCAAAAATGAAAAACAAGGATAAACTTATAACAATTTTAGGACCTTCAAAAACAGAATCCATGAGTGGATACAGACTTGGAGTAGGATACGGCTCAAAGACCATAATTGCAAGAATGGAAAAATTACAGGCTATTGTATCTCTAAGAGCTGCAGGATACTCACAAGCAGTTTTAAAAGACTGGTTCAGTGAACCTGAAAATTGGTTAAAGGATAGAATAAAAGATCACGAAGAAATTAGAGACGCTTTAGTTGAAAAGTTTAACAAGGCTGGATTTAAAACAAGAAAGACTCAGGGAGGATCCTATGTGTTCCCAATGCTTCCTGAACTTAAAATAAGCCTTAATGATTTTGTAAATGCTCTTAGAATTCAAGCAAATGTAATTGTAACACCCGGCACAGAATTTGGAGAAGAATTTACAAGACACATTAGACTTAACTTCTCACAAGACAAGAAAAAGGCAATAGATGCAGTAGATAGAATTATAGCCTTGGCAGAAAGATATAAAAAATAAAATCTAAATAAATACACTTAATAAACCCGGCAGTACACCGGGTTTATTTTTGCTTTAAGCTCAAAAAGTATATAATTAAGTAAAGAAAGTAAGAAAAAACTAGGCAGCATTAAAGCCTACCTAGTCTCTTTCTTCATGCTATTAAAATATATATTCCAGTCCTTTCTACTCATCACTAGTTATATCTTCTACACTTGTTCCAACCACTCTCTAACTTTCTTTTCAAAATCTTCCATTCTCTCTTCTGCATTAAAGAAAGGTAGTCCTAAAATCATATAATCTTTGTTAGCAGTAACTAGGGTGTTTTCCACTTCGTGTTCATCTTTTATTTCGAGTAAAAATTTCTCTTTCCACTCATCTTTATCTAAAAGATGACTTCCCTTAGGTTCTATATAAACTTGGTAGTTTGATCTAGTACTAGACTTATCTTTTTCAACAAAAAGCAAGAAGTCAGGCTCAAATCTTTCTCCATCAGAAAAAGAGTAAATCGCAAGCTCTGGAATTCTTTCATTTCTTACCAGGAAGAATTTAACCCCTTTTTCTTCTAATTTAGGCTTAATCTCCCTATTAAAATATTTAATAAAGAGTTTTTCTTCGCTTGTTCCGAAGTTGTCATTGTAAACATACCAGTCCTGGTCAAAAAGGCTTAGTTGGTAATTCTTATTTGGGTTGGTGTTTTGGGATTCGCCCATACCTCCACTAGTATCGATACTTGATAGATAGATAGACTTATTCCTTATAACATCGGACAATTTGCTTGGAGAAAATACTCTCGATCCCTCATACTCAGGTTTTAGACTTAATATAAAAGAAGAAATGCTGTTAAAGGCTCTTATAAGCCCATTAAATATATCTCTTCCCGCGACCATCTTATTACTATGGACAATCTCTAAAACATTATTCCCTAAATAATTGTCATCAGTTAAAAATTCTCTGACTGATTCTAATCTTGGATACTTCTCTTTTAAAACAGAAAATCTAAGTTCTCTAAAACTTTCTGCAGCACCAGATAAAATATTATAGGGTATATCTTTAAACTTATAAGAGGTATTAAGCATATATTTTGCCGGTTCTTCAAGCACTTTATCTTGTCCAAAAAGAGTATGAATCATTCCACTTGAATCCCTTACCGTATAAGGATGAATAGTATTTTTTTTACTTTCTTCAAGCCCTTTAACATTAGACCTATCCTTTTGTACACGTGTATTTGAAAATACAAAGCCCTTTCTATAAATTTCAGACTCTTTGAAAGAATCTTTTACTTCATAGGTGATCTTTATCGGGTCTTGGTCTTCCATTCCTGTTGCAATAAGTGCTTGTCTTAGCTCAGAAATATATTTAGAGTCGTCTCTCGAGTGAAAATACATAGTTTCAAGCACTCTATTGGGATTGTCTAAATCGTAATCATACTTTCTTTTAAATCTCTCTTGGCTTTCATCCACCTTAAATGGACAATACCTGGCTCCACGTCCAATAAGCTGAGCTTCTTTAATAGTATAGTTAGATATTCCTTTTCCACCTTGACGGGTATCATAAAGCCTTACGATATCAAATAGATTTAAAACGTCCCATCCTTCATTAAGCATATCCACGGCAAAAATAAAACGAATTGGATTATCCTTATCTTCCAGTGAATTTACCTGTAGTTGCTGGTCTGTCGTATTGTCAGCCGCTCCATTCATGATAATGGACTTATCTTTTGTGAAACCGTCTTTTAATGAATTAACTAGAAGCATTAGAGAATTATCTTTCTTTTTAAAATATTCAAGAGCAGAACTTAGCTCTTTTATCTCCGTATTGTATAAGCTTTCTAAATCACTTGTCGATAGACTTTTCAATTTTTCAAAAAATTCATCATAAAATTCTTCCGAGTCATTAATCCTTTGGGACTTAAAAAGAACAACAGGCTTAATGTTTACACCGGAATCAGAGAAGAGATATTTTCTATACTCACTCATTACAATAGCCATCAATGATCTTTCCCAAAGGGTCGAATTAGTAGCAAAATTTTGAAAGTCTTTAGTATAGCCTGACTGTCTAAAGTTTAAGAGTGGATAATTATAAATCATCTTATCCAAGTATTTTGCTCTTACATTCTTATCCTTAATATCTGCCGTTGCCGTAAACTCTAGGAGTACATGATCTTTATTTCTGTGAAATGCATTCATCACTGAGTATTCCCAAGAGTTTTTGTCAGCCTCTTCATCTTTTGTCAGTCTTTTAGTTATGGTATTTACATGGTGAGATTCATCCGATATAAAGACGATTTTTGTGTTTTCAAAATCTTTATAGGTCAAGGAGTTTTCCTTTGGAGCTAATAGATCAAAGTGTAGTTTTTGTGTAGTTGTAAAGCATATATTAATATCCTTTGAAAGACTATTCAGTCCCATAAAATTGTCTACTTCTTTAATCTTGACCTTGTCTCCCAAATATTCGATTTCTTTGCTAAATAGATACTTATTTGAAAGAGCATTTAAAAAGTTCTCTTTGGTTTTTTCCAGTATATTGGTCTGGTTAACAAAGAAAAGGAAGTTTCTATATCCTTTGGTGTATAGGTACAGGATAAGCCCCGCCATAATAACGGTCTTTCCGGACCCTGTTGCCATGTGAAATAATGTATGAATCTGTTTATTCTTAGATAGCTCTTTGTTTTCTACATATGTTATAAAATACTGAAAGGCCTCTTTCTGATAATCTCTTAAAAGGATTTTTTCTGAAAGTCCACTTTCAAGGGTGTTAGGTAGTTCTTTTAGAAAACCAAATTTTTTTACTGAATCTAATTCTTCATATAAAAATTTATCATCCATTAGTCCACCTCATAAAAAGATTTAGTAAACCTTTTATCTGCTTCTGAAATATTAAAGTCAGCATTATCTATATCAGAATAATTTACATAGAGCTTATTTTTATCGACTAGTTTTATAAGAGCTTTTTTCTTATCTTCAAGAGTTAATTCTTCAAACTCAGTGTCCACACTTTCCAGTTCTTCTGTGGTGATATAAGGAACTATTCTTTCATCCTTGTAGATTTTTGCTTTTACATCTTTTACAGTATTCTCATCAGCGTTTTCTATTTTTCTTATAAGGTCATTTCCATTTTCCATAAGCTCACAGTATACAAAAGAACCTCCTCCCTGCCAATTGACAGCTTTTGAAATACCGCCTTGCTCACCGTCTATTACTTTTTTTAAACGCTCTATCGTTATGTCTTCAATATAATCCATTTGCTCCACACCAATAAACCTACGATTCATTTTCATAGCAACTGCTGCAGTTGTGCCTGAACCAAGATGGAAGTCAAGAACTATATCATTTTGTTTTGTTAAAATATCTAAAAAAAATTGTATATATTCTTCTGGCTTTTTCCCATTTCTAAAAGATACATTTCCTTCATCGCTTACTAAATTATATTGTTTGACAAAATTTAAAAAATTAGGGTATGGTTTTAATGTAACATTTGAAGATATAGGCTTTCCCTGATAATAAAAACCATTTTTATTATTTCCTTTTGGGAGTTCAAATATTCTAAATAGCCTTCCATCATCGCCCATATCAGGAACTGTAAATATAGTCCCCTTTGGATATTTTGATATTAAAGGTTCTAAATTAGCCACATAAAATCTACCGCTTGAATTCTTTTCTCTTATACTGCCTCTTATCGACATTGATTTTAATCCATCTGAATGGCCTTTTCTTCTAATTATGTTAACATTTTCCGGATAATATACAGATACTAATTTATCTCCTAAATTTAACACTTCATTTGGATTATTTTTAAACTCAAAATCATATTGGTAGTCATCGTTAGTCTTCTCTATAATTTGCTTTGGCATTTTATAATTCTTATCTCTAGAATATAATAATGTATATTCTATTACATCATTAAATTCTTTATCTCCAGTCAAACTTCTTTCAGGGTGTCTTACAAGAGTATTAAAATCTAATAAATGTTTTCCACTATCGAAAACCTCATCAGCAATTACTCTTAAATATGGGTATTCATGGAAACTTATTTGAATTAAGATTATACCTTCTGGTGAAAGTAGTTTTTTTGCTACCTCCAGTCTATTTTTCATAAATACTAGCCATGTTGATCGATTAAAATTATCATTGTAACCAAAACTATCACTTCCAGTATTATAAGGAGGATCTATATAGATACACTTAATCTGTCCTTCGTATCTTTTTAATAAGCTTTCAAGTGCGATTAAGTTATTGCCTTTGATGATTAAATTATCATCTTCATTAAAAGTAATTCCTCCTTCTACACCGCCTTTTGTATATCTTTTTGCCTTTGTAAATACTTTTGGATCAAGCATGCGTCTTATTTCATCTTGAGCTAATGTTTCATTATAGAAAATTTCTTTTCTGTTTTGGTCGTCCTTTGTTTGTCCTCCTTCAAGAACACAGTCCTTATAGGGAAAATCCAAAACCACATCACTTTTTTGTGATATAAAATCTCCATCACTTGTTAAACCAATTTTATTGGTATAAGACGTGTAAGAGTCCGGCAAGAATTCTTTTGAATCAATTATCCAGGCAAATTTTTGCTTGTCAAAAACGAGAGTATCATCCACTTTTAAGAAGAAGGCTTCTTTAACTTCTTCATCAGATAGTAATAATGAAATTAAATTTTTATCCATGGTCATAATATCTGAATACACTTTGGCTTTTAACAGTTCTCCATCTTCCGACCTGTACTCTTCTTTTGTTTTTAAAAGTTCTCCTAGTCTATCATACAAACTTTCTTTCATTATTCTTTCTCCATTCTATATTACAATACTTCTGAGATATCACATTTAAAATACTTACAAATTCTACTTAATATTTCCATAATCACATTCTAATCTATTAATTTCTTTTATAATATTATAGCTTATTTTAAAGCTTAATATATACAAATTCATTGAGTCGGTCTTGATTTTGTCATTCGCTAATAGCAAAATAACTTTTACCTTTTGCCTTTGTCGGACTTTAGAGGAAAGTAGAAATATAAAAATCGGCACAAAGGTTAATACCTTTATGCCGATTAAATTTTAAGGTAATAAATACCTAATTAAGATTTACTAAAAGAAATTATTTTTATCTATTAAGTTTTATTATTTCTTTAAAGAGATTTTTATTTTCCTTAAGGATTTCTTCTCCGCCTATGGCGCAAATATAATTTTTCTCCATGGCTTCTTTAAGAAGGGGAGCAAGGGCTTTTAAATCTTTAAGCTCTGTATTAATCGCCTCTTCTTTAAACTTTGAAACCTCTTCTTCACTTGTGCCTGTCATATATCTTGAAAAGTTAAGGCTGCCTTTACCTGATGGTGGAAGATGGGGATCAAAGGTATTCATAGTTCCGATAATAAAGTTTTTAATGTCCTCTTTGTTCATATCTAAATTTTCTACAAATTTATAGATATTGTTATAGACCTCTACAGTTTTAATAAGATTTGGGTCTCTGTAGGAGTAGGTTGCAAGGTCTGTTCTTGAAATTTTCATCCCGCCGCCGTAGGCTCCTCCCTTGGCTCTTATATTGTCGTGGAGGTAGGTTGATGAAAGTATATTTGAAAGGACTGAGTAGGTTCCGTTATACTTTGCCTTTAGTGAATCTAAATCATAGCCCTTGGATATATACTGCACATTTGAGGGCATGGAGAAGGCTTGGTTCTTGGCTTCTTTTTTAAATTCATAGTCCCAAGCTTTATAGCTTTTGTTAGGAAGGGAGCTTACAAATTCCTTTAGGTATTTTTTATTTTCCTTAAAGGATTCTTCTGAACCTGTAAAGTTTATTACCAATCCTTTTCGGTTTATAGATTCGGCTAAAAGTTTCTTTATAGATTTATAAAAATCCTCCCATTTTTCTTCAAACCTATCTAACAGATCGCAGGTGTAGAAGTAGTAGGGCAGTCCTCCTGTTTTTGCATTATAGGAAGATTGCTTGGAGGAATAACTTCTTACTGTTTCCATCATTAGAATGTGACCGCTTTGCAAAATACTTGATTCGTTTGAAGATTTTTCCATAAGAAGGACTTCCTTTATTCTATCCTTGTCTTCAAGCTCTGATTTAAAAAGAATTTCTGAAATTATATCTAATGATTTTTTTAAATTAATGTCCAGGCTGCTAAAGTTTAGGTTAAGTCTTCTCTTAAGCTCTTTATTATTTGAGTAGTCCTCATAGGAGGTGGGACTTATAGAGTAGCTGCCTATAACCTTATAGATTTCCGAATCCAGCTTTGAGTAGGAATAGTTTTTAGTTGACAGTTTGCCGAGAAGAGTTGAAAGCAGGCTTAAGTTTTCAAGGTCCTCTGTTTTAATGTGGCTTGTGTCAAAGGAGATAGTAAGATAGGATATACCGTTGGTAAATTGTGGGTTAAAAAGGTAAGTGGTATCTTCTTCTTCAATTACCTGTCTTGGAATATGAGTTATTTCTTTTTT
This sequence comes from Peptoniphilus catoniae, assembly GCF_901447155.2. Taxonomy (GTDB): domain Bacteria; phylum Bacillota; class Clostridia; order Tissierellales; family Peptoniphilaceae; genus Peptoniphilus_E; species Peptoniphilus_E catoniae. The sequence continues at coordinate 82,074 of NZ_LR588416.1, read as the reverse complement.
TATGTCTGATATTTCAAGAGTGGGTATAGTCGCCTTATCCTCAGGGCTATCTTCTGTAAGCTGAAAGTCAAAAAGCTCCTTTGTCTTTTTAATCAGGTTGTTAATTTCTGAATCGCTTAAGGATTTTTTATAGGCTTCAAGTTTATTTGAAAGCTCCAGGGCTTCTTTTTTAGACTTGCCTACTTCAGGTCTTGCTTCTAAAAGCAGAGCATAGCTGTTGTTTAAAAGTTTCTTCTCTATATATCTTTCCACAAAGTCCGTATTTATGCTTTCCCTCAGCTGTTTAATTAAGTCGTCGGTTTTTAAACTGTCAAGGGGAGATTTGTCGTAGAGCCAGGAGTTCATGGCCCTGATATTATAGATAATTGCCTTTAAGGCACCGCCACCTTCTCTAAAGGCAAATTCAAATTTGTTAAGAGTCGCTTCTAAGAGATCCTTGTTGACACCGTTTTTCACAAGATCCTTAAGGCTTGAAAAAATTGTATTTTTAAATTCCTCTGCTCTTGAAGCGTCGGTGTTTTTAGCAATAATTGAAAAGTCCAGAGCAAGGGAAGATGATCCTTCGGCATAAATGTCTTCTGCCAAATTCTTTTTTAAAAGCGCCATCTTAAGGGGAGCTGAGTCGGAATTAACTAAAAGCTCGATTAAAAAGTTTTGCATAAAGGAATCCAATTTGTTGTCCGCAGTCCCCATACACCAGCTATAGGCAAGGTAGTCTCTGTTTTTTTTATCTTCATCAGCATCAAAGCTTCCCTTAATGTGCTTAGGCTCTTTAAAGGCTTCATTTAGAATGATCTTTGAATCTATATCCTTGTAGTCAAAGTGCTTAAGGTAGTTTTCATCAATAAAGCTCAAAGCTTCTTCCATATCTAAATCGCCATAGAGATAGATATAAGAGTTTGATGGATGGTAGAATTTTTTGTGAAAGCTTAAAAATTCTTCATAGGTTAAGCTAGGTATATCTTTAGGATTTCCCCCTGAATCAACTCCATAGGAAGAATCCTTATGAAGGTTAAGGCAGATAAGATCTGAAATAAGGTTTTGGGGATCTGAATAGACACCTTTCATTTCGTTATAGACTACACCATTATAAATAAGTGGAGAGCTTTTATCCTCAAGCTCATAGTGCCAACCTTCCTGTTTAAAAATTTCTTCTTTTTCCCTCATAAGGGGATAAAAAACCGCATCAAGATAAACATCCATAAGGTTGTATAAATCTTTTTTATTTCTTGAGCTTACAGGATACATAGTTTTATCGGGATAGGTCATTGCATTTAAAAAGGTTTGCATACTTCCCCTTATCATATCCATAAATGGTTCTTTAGTTTTATACTTTCTTGATCCTGACAAAACGCAGTGCTCAACTATATGAGCTGCTCCCTTTGAGTCTTTGGGAATGGTTCTGAAGGATATACTAAAAGCCTTATTTTCATCCTTATTTGAAAGGGTGAGGACTTTAGCTTTAGTTTTTATGTGTTCATAGACCTTAACTTCTGAGTCTACGTCTTTTATATATTCATCATTAATTAATTTATAATTTTTCATTTAGACCTCCTTAGATACATATTATACACGATTTAAAGAAAAATTTTTATAGAGGGATACTATAAACTTAGCTATTTGGTATAATAGAGTCCGGGAGGGATCTAATGGAAAATAATTTTTTAGAAAAGAAGTTCCGTTTAAAAAAAGCAGGTACTGATACCAGAACCGAACTTATGGCGGGGCTTACTACGTTTATGACCATGTCCTATATACTTATAGTAAATCCGTCTATACTTTCTGAAACAGGTATGGATAAGGGAGCGGTATTTACAGCTACAATTGTTTCTTCAGTTATTGCCATGTTGGTAATGGCACTGTATGCTAATCTTCCTTTCGGACTTGCTCCGGGTATGGGACTTAACGCATTTTTTACTTACACTGTAGTTTTATCATTTGGTAAGACTTGGGAATTTGCTCTTACTGCTGTATTTCTTGAAGGTATTATATTTATTTTATTGAGCTTATTCAGCGTAAGAGAGGCAATTTTTACATCAATACCTATTGTCCTAAAGAACGCTGTCAGTGTAGGTATAGGATTGTTTATCGCCTTTATAGGCTTTTCAAATGCAGGCGTAATTGGACAGGGAGATGGAGTAATTCTTACTCTAGGCAACCTTCTTACTAAAAACACCTTCGTATTTTTCTTTGCTTTGTTCCTTATGGCATTTTTAACTGCAAAGGGAGTAAAGGGAGCTTTGCTTATAGGTATAGTGGGCTCTACAGTTGTGGCTGTGATTTTAGGTGTTTCATCACTTCCTACACAATCTATATTTTCTTTACCGCCTGATATAGGACCTGTTGTCTTTAAGCTTAAATTCGATCATATCTTCACCTTTGAAATGTTTTCTATAATGTTTACATTCCTATTTGTGGATATGTTTGATACTATAGGTACCCTAACAGGTGTAGCAACTAAGGCGGGAATGCTTGATGAAGAGGGTAGACTTCCTAATGCAAGTCATGCTTTAATGGCTGATGCTATTGGAACAACAGTAGGTGCTCTTTTAGGTACAAGTACAGTTACCACCTTTGTAGAGTCAGCCAGCGGTGTTGCTGATGGAGGAAGAACAGGATTGACGGCTTTGTCAACGGCATTTTTCTTCTTTATATCCTTATTTTTCTTTCCACTATTTTCAATAGTGCCACCGGAATCTACGGCAGCAGCTCTTGTAATAGTTGGACTTTTCATGATGAGTCCTATTAAGGAAATTAACTTTAATGACTTTACAGAATCAGTACCGGCATTTTTAACTATAACAATGATGCCCTTTGCATATTCAATAGCTGAAGGTATCAGCTTTGGTATTATGTCCTATGTACTGCTTAAACTTTTAACAGGAAAGAAGAAGGAAATCACTCCAATGATTGCAGTGCTTGCCATAATATTCTTCCTTAGAATATTAAGTCCTTTATTTCCATTTTAAAATTAATTGAAAGATCGATTAAAGACATTAAATCGGCTCTTATAGGAGCCGGTTTTTTTATTAGGCTACAAATATTTACAAATTATCTTCTAATGGTATAATGTTGTTTGATATAGAGTAGGTAAAGTGCGTAAGTGTAAAGGGATGGGAAGTAGCCCTTTAACGAAATTGATGCTTTATCGCTTCCGCTTATATGATTTTTTTTGCGGGGCCATTATCTCTTTGATAATGGTTATTCTTATATTAATAAAAAGCAAAGGAATGTAATAAATTAATGGACAAGGAAAAAATTGAGAAAGCTGTTTCAATGATTATTGAAGCTATAGGAGAGGACCCTAACAGAGAAGGACTTGTTGAAACACCTGCAAGAATATCAAGAATGTATGAAGAAATATTTTCAGGTCTTGGCAAGGATGCAAGTGAAGAGTTATCTAAAACCTTTGAGCTTGTTGAAGGAGGCATGGTAGTTGAAAAGGATATAAGCTTTCATTCCATGTGCGAGCATCATTTTCTACCCTTTTGGGGCAAGGTGCATATAGCCTATATACCTGACCAAAGAGTTGCAGGACTTTCTAAGCTTGCAAGGACTGTAGATGTTTATTCAAGAAAGCCTCAGCTTCAGGAAAGACTTAATCTTGAAATAGCCGATGCAATTATGAAGTTTTTAAATGCTAAGGGAGTTTTAGTTGTAGTGGAGGCTGAGCATATGTGTATGAATATGAGAGGGGTAAAGAAACCCGGCACCTCTACAAGAACTTATATAGCTGAGGGACTTATTAAAACTGACAAGAATTTAAGAGATGAAGCCTTTAAAATGATGGGACTATAATGAAAAACACAAATATTATTTTTTTTGATGAAGCTTATCAGAAATTTTTAGATAAACTGAACCTATTGGAAAGGTACAGGATCTTCTGCAAACACAATTTGGACCATTTTATGGCAGTGGGAAGGATAGCCACTATACTTGCCTATGAAGAGGGCCTTGACCTATCAAGGGATTTGATTTATTCAGCAGCTCTGCTGCACGATATAGGACGAGTAAAGGAAATAGAAGATGGTACTCCCCACAATGAGGCCTCCTATGAGATAGCCAAGGACTTTTTAGATAAGACGGATTTTAGTTTAGAGGAGAGGGAGATTATTTTATCTGCCATACTTAATCATAGAAAGGGGCAAGGGTCAAAGTTTGATGAAATTTTTTACAGAGCTGACAAACTATCAAGAAACTGTTTTACCTGCCCTGCAAGGGATAAGTGTAACTGGCCTGATTCTAAAAAGAATTTGGAAATAAATTACTAAAGAGAGTGAAATATGGATTGTTTAAAAATAAAAGATTTGGAAATTTATGCTAATCATGGAGTCTTTAAGGAAGAGAAGACCTTGGGACAAAAATTTCTTATTAGTGCCGATATATTTTACAGTTTTACAAGTGCGGCATTAGGAGATAGGTTGGAATATTCCATTGACTATGGCAAGCTTTGCAAGGACATTACAAAAAGATTTAAGGAAAGGAGCTTTGACCTTATTGAGACCTCCTGCCTTGATATTATAAAATTTATTTTTGATAGCTATCAAGAGGTAAAGAGGGTTGATCTTGAAGTAAAAAAGCCCTGGGCACCTATAGGTCTGCCTCTTAACAGTGCCTCTGTAAAAATGACCAGAAGAAGGAGAGATTTTTATATAGGCCTTGGCACTAATATGGGAGACAAGGAAAAGAATCTTAAAGAGGCTATAAGTCTAATGGAAGAAAAGGGCATTAAGATAAGAAAATCATCAGGTCTATTAGGCAACAAGGCTTGGGGAAAAACCGACCAGGCAGACTTTTTAAACCAAATAGTTATAGCAAGCTCTTATGAGGAGCCTGAGGATCTTTTAAAAATACTTAATGACATAGAAGAAGAAATGGGAAGAAAAAGAATTGAAAAATGGGGTCCCAGAATTATAGACCTGGACATACTTTTTGTGGACTATGAGATAATTTACACAGACAAGCTTATAGTTCCTCACCCCTACATTCAATATAGAGATTTTATTTTGCAGCAGCTTTATGAAATAGCTCCTCATTTTATTCACCCGGTACTTAATAAATCCATAAGTGTTTTATATGAAGAAGTAAAAAATAAAAATTCTGAAATTAAATATTTGTAAACAAAACCCTTTCTGATTTTTTTTAAAATTTCAGAAGGGGTTTTATTTAGTTAATTTGTAACAGTAATTTAATGCAAATTTTCACCAAGTCAATTATAATAAAGGTAAAGAGGTGATTTGTGTGAATAAGAAATTAGGTTTTATATACGCATTTATTCTCGTATTTATTATGATTGTTTCAGTACCCTCCTATGGAATGGAAGATATATCTGTGGTATTGGAACAACCGGCAGTATACAAGGCGGAAAAAGGGGATAATTTAGATTATAAATTAAATATTAAGCTTCCTGAAAACTACGAAAACCGATATAGATCATTTGCAGTTACCTTACTCTTGGATAAAAATTTAAAGGTAACCTCAGCGGATTTTGTAGGAGTAAAGGCAGTTGATGCTAAACTTGTTTTAAACATAACAAACATAAAGGATGAAACTCAAAATCTTGTAACAGTCTCCGTTAATGATGCGGATGCTTTAGCAGGAGTGTCAAATTTCGGAGTTGATATAAAAACTCAGGTTAAGGAAGCTTCATCAGGAGACTCCTTTGAAAACTCTTTTGTAGTTACTTATGTGGACAGGGAGGGGAAAGAAAACTCAATTCAAAAAAATCTTACCTCCAATACCAAGGTGGAAGATGGAAAGCTGGCACTAAAAAGCTTTTATTCCAATGAAAAAATATTAAGAGGAAGTACACAACCGGGAGCCAATCTTACAATTATAGAAGAGGGCAAGGACAATATAAATGCTGTTGCCGATAAAGATGGAAAAATTGCAGTGGAGGTAGGCAAAAAAGAAGTAGGCACTAAGCTTATAGTTAAAAGCGAGTACATGGTTAAGGATAAAAAATATTCAGCTGAAGATACTCTTGTGGTAAAACCTGCTGAAGATAAATATATTACCGATAACATAGCTGATAAATCTTTAATAAGTTCAGAGGAAGCAAATATTACTATTCTTCAAGACCATGTAGACATGGCAAGGAAGATAAATGTATTTAAAGCAGGTAGAGAAGACTCTGCAAGGCTTGGAGCGGCAGTAGCAAACGGTCAATATGTTTTAGTAAAATCCGATGTTAAAGGTCAAGAGATCTCCGATGCCATAAAAAAAATAAAAGAAGCGACGACTTATCTTAGAAAGCCTTTAATGCAAGGCTATGCAGATGCAAACTTCGGCTGTAATAAAAAAATGACAAGGGCAGAGGTGGCAAGTGTACTTGCAAGAATAAAGACAGGTGAGGAGCCTAGAGGAAATTTCTCAAGCTTTAAAGATGTGGATCAGGATAAATGGTATGCAGATGCAGTAGGCTACATGGAAAAAGAAGGAATTTTCGGAGGCTATTCAGACAACACCTTTAAGCCGGAAAAATCCATAACAAGAGCTGAATTTGCTGCAGTAATTTCAAAATTAACCGACTCCATGGAAAAAGTCCCCGCTAAGGAATTTAAAGATGTAGATGAAGACCATTGGGCAAAGACAGCCATAGACCATGTAACCTCAAGAGGCTACATGAGAGGAAGAAGCGAAAATCAGTTTGCACCTGATGCGGCAATAACAAGAGCGGAGGTCGCAGTAGTACTTAATAAGCTTACTGATAGAGTCCCTGATAAAGAATTTATGGACAAGTATTCCAAGAATCCTTTTAAGGATTTAAGTAAAGATTTTTGGGCTTACTATGAAATTCTTGAAGTAAGTGGAAATTAAATTAAAAGTCAAAGAATTAAATATACAAAATTGGGTAAAACATATATGTAAGTTTAAAAAATTTTTTAGGGGGTAATAAATTTGAAAAAATTAACAGAACTTGTTCAATCAGGAGATTGGAAAAATGAAAAGCACGTGCCTGCTTTACATGTAGAGCAAAAAGATGGAGAATTATCAATTGTAGCTCAAGTAGGAGAAGAAATTGAACATCCTAATACTTTAGAACATCATATAGCATGGATTAAAGTATTTTTCCAACCTGAAGGATTCAAGTTCCCAATTGAAGTAGGAAGCTATGAATTTTCCGCACATGGAGAAGAAGAAGTATTTTCTAAGCCTTATGTAAAAGCTCAAATTAAAACCGATAAAAAAGGTGTTGTATATGCAATGAGCTATTGCAACATTCACGGACTTTGGGAAAATTCACAAGAAATTTAAAAAAGTTTTCTTAAAAGGTATGCCTTTAATGGTGTACCTTTTTTTATTTGTCCAATATGTTCAGAAAGTCATTATCATTTAGAACACTTAAAAGATAAAATAAAACTTTTTTTACCAATCATTAAATGTTAGAATAAAAAGAGAGCCTTGGATTTATGTCAGAATAAAAGGTCCGGCTTATAAAAACATATAAATAAAAAACGTCTTTAAGTTAAAAAATTTTTAATGAAAAGGTTAAGGGGGAAATAAAAAATGACAGATGGCAAGCTTACAGTTGACAGTTTTTATGAAGCGGCTTCTAGATTGAAATCCATTGCAAGAAAAACAGATTTAATAGAAGCACAAAACCTTGGAGAGAATATCTACCTCAAAACTGAAAATCTTCAAGTAACAGGTTCCTTTAAAATAAGAGGAGCTTACAATAAAATATCAAAATTAACTGAAGAAGAGCAAAAAAGAGGAGTTGTAGCAACATCTGCAGGAAATCATGCTCAAGGGGTAGCCTTGTCATGTAAGAAATTAGGTATTCCGGCAACTATATTTATGCCGGAACAAGCTCCTTTATCAAAAGTTGAAGCTACAAGGGCTTTTGGAGCAGAGGTAATACTTAAAGGTGATAGCTACGACGATGCCTATATTGCATCTAAAGAATACAACAATACTTATAACAAAACCTTTATCCATCCCTTTAACGATGTAGATGTAATTGCAGGTCAAGGAACAATAGGTCTTGAAATATTGGAAGATTTACCAGATGCTGATTATGTCTTTGTGCCTATAGGAGGCGGAGGACTTATTAGTGGAGTTAGCTTTATAATTAAGGCCTTAAAACCCGACACTAAAATAATTGGAGTTGAAGCTGCCAATGCGGCATCAATGAAAAATTCCATAGAAGGCGGAGAAATTATTAACCTTTCAAAGGTAAATACCTTTGCAGACGGAATTGCCGTTAAAACCCCGGGAAGCATTACCTATGAAATAGTAAGAAAATATGTTGATGATATAGTAACTGTAACAGAAGATGAAATTGCATCTGCACTTTTAATGCTTTTGGAAAAACAAAAGCTTGTTTGTGAAGGTTCAGGAGCAGTAGCCTTTGCAGCAATTAAATATGGAAATATTGATTTAAAGGGTAAAAAAGCCGTAGCCCTACTTTCAGGAGGAAATATAGACGTAAACATCCTTTCAAAAATAATAGAAAGAGGATTAATAAAGACCGGAAGAAAGGCGATTTTAAATATAGAGCTTAGAGATAAACCGGGAGAGCTTTCAAAGGCTACAAAGATTATTGCAGATCTTGGCGGAAACATTACTGAGGTTAAATACAATCCGGCAAAAAAATCCAATGAAATGTTCAGCTTCCTTCTAAACATAAGCTGTGAAACAAGAAATTCCCAACACGCAGAAGAGATAAGAGAAAAACTTAAATCCTGCGGTTTCGATTTAGATTAAGCTTTTATTTAATTAAAAGTAAGTAAAGCTTAGACAAGTAGTATTTGAAATTTATATATAAAAGAAAAGACTGTGAAGGAAAATCACAGTCTTTTTGTTTTATAGTTGGTTAAATAAATTTTTAAGTGTTGGATCATTTAAAAGGTTTCCCTTTTCACCGGCATCATTGTAGCTTTTAATGTCCTTATCTTCTCTGTAGGGCAGTCCTTTTGATTCAGCATCAAGAGCTGATTTAAACTCACTTATTTTAATAGCAAGCTGAGTATGCAAGTCCACTACCCTTTTAGCAATATCCTTATCTCCTGCAAGAAGAGCCTGGTTGTAATTGTCAATTATGTTATCTCCTAATACTATAGCTTCCTTTAGGAGCTTATAGGAAATCTTATACTGATCCCTTGCTTCCATTTGGTCTAAATTCTTTGCCAAGGAGCGAACCTTGTCCTTAATTTCATTAAGCTTTGAAAGAATTTGATCATTATTGTACTTGGACACATCTTCAAAGTAGTAGGTTCTTAAATCTTCAAGGGATTTTTGAAAATCTGACGCTATATTCTTAAGTTCCTTTGCATAGGGGTCCTTTAGACTGTCTTCCTTGCTGGTTAAAATAACTACATAGTTATCCTTATCCCAGTCAACTTTAATGCCGAAGTTTTCAGCTATAAACCTTATAGGTACAAAAGTTCTGTCCTTGGTAATTTCAGGAGCAACATCATTGCTTTTACTTACTCCGTTAATTAAAACTTCCTTTTTACCAATGGTAAGAACCATTTCAATACCTTCTTTGGAAATTGTAACCTGTCTATCCTTTTCATTCCAATCCACCTTGTAACCCAAAGCTTCTGAAATAAATCTTATGGGAACAAGAGTCCTGTCATCTTTAATATAGGCAGGAGCATCGGTTTTAATTTCCTTGCCATTTAAGCTTATGCTTATGCTTCTTTCTGCAAATACGCTAACTTCAAGTGCCATAACAAGGGCAAGGGTAAATATTAAAAATTTTTTCATTTTATCAATCCTTCTTATCTTTTTGGTCTGTTTTAGGCTTTTCGCTACTATCCTTTACTGTAGGTGCCTTTGAACTTTCAAAAACCTTTTCAATATATTCAAGGTTAGCATCATTTGTGCTTTCTATTTCTATAAAGGATTCGTCTCCTCTTGTAGGTTCTATTTGACCCTTGGCTCCGTCTACATAAAAGATTATATATTCCCTGTTGGCAAGAAGATTTTTAGGTAGAGTCATTTCAATTCTTGAAAGGTCTCCTCTATAGTCTTCTATAAAAGTTGATGTAGCATTGTTTTCAGGATCCATTTGAATTCTTACTCTTGATATATAATCTGAATTTTCAATTAAATTGTTAATGGTTTCCTTGTTTATTGAAGTGGTTTTTATTTCCTCTTTACTTTCTCCTTCAGCAGTCTTGTCGCCTGCAAGCTCTTCTACGGTGTTATCCATAGAAGGATTTTCTTCAGAAGCATTTTTATCTTCGTTAGAAGGATTTTCTTCAGAAGCATTCTTATCTTCGTTGTCTAAAACAGTTACTGAAGGCTCGCTGCTTTTGTCCGTCTTAGCATTTGCCGTCTCATCTTTTTTGCCGCAACCATTTAAGGCAAGGCTAAGAGAGAGTAGTGATATAAGTAATAATTTCTTTTTCATAATTACCTCCTATTCCTGTCAATTATAACACAAGACAAAAGCTTTTGTATATAAATAGGATTTATCGGCATACTTGTCTTTTGGTGTGATATAATTTATTTATTAAGGAGTTATTATGCCTGATGAAATTTTAGAGATACTTAAAATCTTAAATGAAAATAGTTACAAGGCTTACATAGTTGGGGGTGCTTTAAGGGATTATTTACTTGGCAAGCTCCCTCATGACTTTGACCTCACTACAGATGCAAGACCTGAAGAGGTTGAGGCCCTATTTAAAAATGAAATTCTTCATACAGTAGGTAAAAAATTTGGAACAGTTACCATTCTACACAAGGGATACCAGGTTGAGATAACAAGCTTCAGATTGGAAAACGATTATATTAATCATAGAAAGCCCAAGTCCGTAGTCTATACTAAAAGTCTTGAAGAAGATTTAAAGCGCAGGGATTTTACTGTTAATGCCATGGTTATGGATAGGTTTTTTAATATAATAGATCCCTTTTGCGGCAAAGAGGACTTGAAAAACAGAATTATAAGATCTGTAGGCGACCCGGACAGGAGATTAAAGGAAGACGCTTTAAGAATATTAAGGGCAATAAGATTCTCGACAGCTGGATTTACCTTAGATGAAGATTTAAGGGAAAGCATATTTGAGAACAGAGAACTTTTAAAGTCTATTTCCAAAGAAAGAATAGCCATGGAATTTAATAAGATTATGGTTTCCGACAAGCCTTCAGACGCACTTAGCCTAATGGAAGATACAGGTGTCCTTGGGGTTCTCTTTCCAGATTTACAAAGGACAGTGGGCTACGACCAAATGACTCCCTATCATATTAGAACCTTATTTGACCATATTAAGTGTGTTGTGGATCATACAGATCCAGTCCTCAGTATAAGGCTGGCGGCACTTTTTCACGATATTTCAAAGCCCGACACCCTTTCTATAGGTGAAGATGGAAGAGGCCACTTTTTTAATCACGATATATTGGGAGCAAACCGTGCCGAGGAAATTTTAAGATACTATAGGTACCCCAATAAGCTTATAGAAAAGGTTAAGATTTTAATAGAGGACCACATGAAGGTCCATGAAATCATGTCCGACAAGGCATTAAGACGTCAAATAAGAAGAGTTGGACCAGAAAACATACTTGATTTATATAATCTCCTTATTTCAGATTGCTACTGCACCACTATTGACAGGGACGTAAGCTTTCTTAAAGATAGAAGAAACAGAATAATAGAGCTTCTTAATGAAGATAAAAATATTTCAAAGAAAAATTATTTAAGGATAAATGGTAAAGATATAATTAATTTAGGCTTCAAAGAGGGTAAAATAATAGGAGAGATACTTGAATTTGCAAATGAACTTGTACTTGATGACCCTTCTTTAAACCAAAGGGAGACTTTACTGAAATTAATTAAAGATAAATGGGTGATGTAATGGGAAAATTATTTGGAACTGACGGAGTAAGAGGTATAGCAAACCTGGAGCTTGGCCCTAAACTTGCTTATAAATTAGGAAGAGCTGCAGGCTATATTCTTGCCGAGGGAAAAAGAGGAAAGATTCTAATAGGAAGAGATACAAGACTTTCCGGAGACCTTTTAGAAACCGCCTTAGTATCAGGGCTTTTGTCAATAGGACTTGATGTGGAGCTTGCAGGAGTAATACCTACACCTGCCATTGCCTATTTGACAAGAGAGGGAGATTATCTTGCGGGAATTGTAATATCAGCATCCCACAATCCCTTTGAGCATAACGGAATAAAATTTTTCTCCAAGGACGGTTACAAATTACCTGACAAAATAGAAGATCAAATTGAAGATTACATATTTTCAGAAACTAAACTCTATAAAAATGTAACGGGAGAAGATATAGGTCGTGTAACTAGAAAAGACACACTTAAAGACAAGTATGCAAATTATTTAAAAAGCCTTGCAGATATGGATCTTAAGGGAATGAAAATCGCCTTAGATACCGGCAACGGAGCCTTATCTGAAATAGCAGGTCCCCTACTTGAGTCAATGGGCGCAGAGGTTGTAGTTATAAATAACAAGCCCAACGGCAAAAATATAAATGACAAGTGCGGATCTACAAATCCCGATTTAATTTGTAAATTGGTAAAAGAAACCGGCTCCGATATAGGAATGAGTTTTGATGGAGATGCTGACAGAATTATAGCTGTAGATGAAGAAGGAAAGATAGTTGACGGAGACCATATTTTAGCAATTTGTGCAGGCTACCTGAAAGATAGAAACAAGCTTAAAGGAAACACTGTAGTAGGTACAATTATGTCAAATATAGGTCTTGGCAGATACCTTGATACTATAGGAGTAGATTTAGTTCATACAAAAGTCGGGGACAGATACGTTCTTGAAGAAATGATAAACAAGGGTTATGTACTTGGAGGAGAGCAGTCCGGTCACATTATATTTTTAGACTACAACACAACAGGCGACGGGCTTGCTACCGGTTTACATCTACTTGAAGTAATGACAAATACAAAAAAGAAACTATCTCAACTTAACTCCTTAATGACTACCTACCCTCAGGTCCTTGTAAATGCAAAAGTAAGATCAGATCTTAAAAACAAATATATGGATTTTGCTGATATAAGAGAAAAAATAGATCATATAGAAAAAGAATTTGCAGGTAAGGGAAGAGTAGTTATAAGACCTTCAGGCACCGAAAGTAAAATAAGGGTAATGATTGAAGGGGAAGATGAAGAAGTTTTGAAAAAATATGCAGAAGATCTTGCTGAATATATAGAAGAAAGGTTAAATTAATAAATTATGAAATACAAAATAATTTCAGATACGGCTTGTGACTTATCAAAAGAAATGGAAAAAGAATTTAACATATCTTACGTGCCCTTTAAAATTACAGTGGAGGGTTATGAATACGTAGACGATGATACCTTAAACATTGAAGGTTATTTAAAGGCTATGTTAAATAGTAAAAATCCTATAAAAACAGCTTGCCCCGGACCCTATGAATATCTTAACCACCTAAAGAATACAAAAGAGGACAATATATTTATACTTACTATTTCTAAAAAGCTTTCAGGATCCTACAATTCTGCAGCAGTAGCTGTAGATGAATTTAAAAAAGAGTATCCTGACAAAAATGTCTATATAGTGGACTCTCAAGCTGCAAGTGCCGGTCAAACTTCAGTACTTTTAAAAATGATTGAAGTTTTAGATAAGGCTGAGGATTTTAACGAAGCTGTAAATCTTATAGAAGAAAAAATTAAAAGCAACTTTACATTTTTTGTTTTGGAAAGTCTGGATAACCTTATTAAAAACGGCAGAATTAAAAGAACCTCAGGACTTATTGCAAATATTTTAAACATAAGACCGGTTATGGAAGGAAAAAATGGAGAGATATCTCTCTTTGAAATGAACAGGGGATTTAAGAGATCAATTATGAAGCTTGCAGATGCCCTTGGAAGTGTATGTAACAATTTTGAGGAGAGGATTTTAGTTATATCCCATGTAAATAGACTTGATATGGCAAATGAGCTAAAAGAGAAAGTAAAGAACCTTTATAATTTCAAGGATATTATAATAGTTCATACTAAGGGCCTATCATCAGGATATGCAGACAATGGAGGAATAGTAATAGGTTTTTAAAATCTTAATTAATAAATAAATCCTTTAGGATTTAAAATATAGATTATATATTTATTCTAAAACAGCAGAAAGTAAAAATAACCAAAGTTAATTAACTGAAAGGAGTATTTTATGAAAAAGGACGTTACGAAATTTAAAACGCCGCATACCTATGCAATTATATTTGTTGTAGTCTTAATTTGTTGGGCTTTAACCTTCTTAGTTCCTGCCGGAAAATTTTCCACTCATGATGTGGAGTACTTAAATGCAAATGGAGAAACTGCATCTAGAACGGTTTTAAGATCTGAAACCTTCCGCTATATGTATAACAGAGACGCTGATTTTTTAGATCAAAATCTTCCTAAGCTATACGAGGACAAAGAAACTTTAGAAAAATTTGATATTGATGAAGAAGCCTTTGGAGATCTTATTGCAAATAAGACTTTTGATGAGTCAAGCCTTGATGCCGCAGGTCTTACAGATGACACCCTTTATGAAATTTATGGTGAAGATTTTTATGACAAGTCACAAAAATTAAATAAAACCGCAGGCATTTGGGGAACTGATGACTTTAACGGTTTCGGATTTTTAAACTATGTATTTGAAGGCTTGGTATCAGGAGACAAGTATGGTTCTGCAGTAGGTATAGTAGCTTTGCTTTTAGTAGTAGGTGGAGCTTTTGGAATAGTTATGTCTACAGGTGCTATTGATGCTGGAATTTATGCAGTAATTAATAAAACAAGAGGTCTTGAAAAGCTTGCAATACCTATATTGTTCTATTTATTCTCTTTAGGTGGAGCAACCTTCGGAATGAGTGAAGAGGTTATACCATTTTCCATGGTAATGGTTCCCTTTGTAATAGCCCTGGGTTACGACTCCATAGTGGCAGTTACTGTAACCTTTGTCGCTTCACAACTTGGAAATGCCGTTTCCTGGATGAGTCCCTTTAGCGTTGCAATAGCCCAAGGTATAGCAGGTATCCCAGTACTTTCAGGAGCGGGATTCAGACTTACCTGCTGGGTAATAGTTACAGGTCTGGGCGCAGCCTATACTATGATATATGCCGAAAGGATCAGAAAGAACCCTACTAAGTCTGTTGTATATGAAACAGATAACAAGTTTAGAGCAAAGCTTGAACAAGACCAGGGAGCAAGAGAATTTAAACTTGGTCACAAACTTATACTTTTTGAAATGCTTTTAGTTCTTATTTGGATAGTTTGGGGAGTTATGAAAAAAGGCTACTATATTCCTGAAATAGCATCTCAATTCTTTGTAATGGGATTTGTTACAGGTATAACTGCAGTAATCTTTAAGTTAAACAATATGACAATTAACGATATGGCTTCAAAATTCCAATCAGGAGCCGCAGACCTTGCAGGTACCGCCGTTGTAGTAGGTATGGCTAAAGGTATACTTATAGTTTTAGGCGGAAGTGATGCAAACAGCTTTTCAGCTTTAAACACTATTTTATACTCAATAGGCAATGCCTTTGCAGGAGTTCCGAGAACTATAGCTGCAATAGGAATGTATCTTTTCCAAAGTTGCTTTAACCTTGTAGTAACATCAAACTCAGGTCAAGCAGCATTGACTATGCCTATTATGGCACCCCTTGCAGACCTTGTTGGACTTTCAAGACAAATATCCGTACTTGCCTACCAAATGGGAGCAGGATTTATGGATGCCTTTACTCCGGTAAGTGCCAGCCTTATAGGTGTACTTGGAGTAGCAGGTATAGACTGGTCAAAATGGGCTAAATTCCAAATAAAAATGCAAGGATTTTTCTTCTTGCTGGGATCAATTATATTGGTAATAGCAGTTGCAATTAATTTCCAATAGGAGATGAATTATGATTAAAATTATTAGAAATGCAAAAGTTTATTCCCCTGAAGAAAAGGGAATAAAAGATATATTGATTTTAGGAGATAAAATCGCCGCCATAGAAGACGAAATAAAAATAGATTTAGGCGGAGTCGTTGAAGTAGAAGAAATTGACGGCACAGGAAAAATTTTAACCCCGGGATTTATTGACTGCCACGTTCATATTTTAGGCGGAGGAGGAGAAGGCGGCTTTAAAACCAGAACTCCTGAAATAAAACTTACCACCCTTACAATGGCTGGAGTTACAACAGTAGTGGGCACCTTAGGTACAGATGGTATATGTAGAGATATTAATGCCCTTCTTGCCAAGGCCAGAGGTTTGGAAGAGGAAGGAGTAAGCACCTATATTTATACAGGAGCCTATCAAATCCCCACACCTACCCTAACAGGGGACATAATGAAGGATATTATGGCTATTGACAAAGTTATAGGTACAGGAGAAATTGCCCTGTCTGATCACAGATCATCTCAACCAACCTTTGAAGAATTTCTTCGCCTTGCTGCAAATGTAAGAGTAGCAGGAATGCTTTCAGGTAAGGCA
Source organism: Peptoniphilus catoniae (assembly GCF_901447155.2). Lineage (GTDB taxonomy): Bacteria > Bacillota > Clostridia > Tissierellales > Peptoniphilaceae > Peptoniphilus_E > Peptoniphilus_E catoniae. Next base: position 65,683 of record NZ_LR588416.1, on the reverse strand, counting down.
GGTATTATTAATATCCACATGGGTGACGGAAAAAGCAACCTGGATTATTTAAACCGTGCAGTAGATGAAACTGAAATTCCCATTACACAGTTTTTGCCTACACACTCAGGCAGAAATCCCGAACTTTTTGAAGAAACAATTAAGTACATGAAAAGGGGAGGTTACGCTGACTTTACAGGAGCAGAGGACCCTGACCTTTGGGAAAGAGAATATGGGGAGGTCAGAATATCCAAGGCACTTAAAAGAATTATAGATGAAAAAATCAGCCTTGATAACTTTACCTTCACCTCAGACGGCCAAGGAAGCTTCCCTATGTTTAATGATAAAAATGAGTATATAGGCATAGGCATAGGTACATCAAGTTGCCTCCTTGAAGCTATAAAAGAATGTGTTTTTAGAGAAAATATACCTCTTAATATTGCACTTAGAGGACTTACAACAAACCCTGCAAGAATTTTAAAATTTGCCGACAAGGGCGAGATTAAAGTAGGCAAGGATGCCGATATAAATCTCTTAGACGAAAATACCTTAGACATAGACTCTGTATTTGCTAAAGGTAAACTTATGGTGGAAAGTAAAAAGCCTATAGTTTTCGGCACTTTTGAAGAAAGATAAAAAAAGCCTCAAATTAATAATAAAAATCAGATCCGGATTATTCCGGATCTTTTTTATATATAATTTACTTTTATTGGCATTAAAAAGTAGAATTTAGCTATTAGTAGCTGGATAAATATCATAATTATGGTATAATTTATATAACTTAATTTTAGTATACATAATATATCATCTTTAAAATAAAACGATTTTAAAGAAGAGAAAACTTACCTCTCCTTAGATTATTTTGAGGGGTATTTCTATTTTATGAAAGGAGAGAAGGATGAAAGGAAAAATCAAAGTGCTAATGCTGCTTTCAATGCTTTTGCTCTTTCTGCCTGTAGGAGTTTTTGCAGAAGAAACATCTGCAGAAACTGCAAATCTTGCCGATAAAGTTGTTTCAGTTGAAGTAGAAGCAACAGAAGCACCTGCAGAAGAACCTAAAGAGTCTGAAGCAACAGAAAGGACTTTAGAAGAATCTGAAGCAGCAACAGAAGCAACAGAAGTAGTTTCAGAAGAGTTGGAAAAAGAACCAGAATCTGCAGAACCAACTTTAGAAGAGTCTGAAGCAGAAAAGGAAGCAAAAGAACCAACTTTAGAAAAATCTGAAATAGAAGCTGCGGAAGCAAGTTCAGAAGAGCATGAAGAAAGAACTTTAGAAGACAAAGAAAGTGAAGTCATAGAAGAGGCTGAAAGCAAAGGTCTTGCTCAAGATGCTGAAACTGATGCAGAAGAACTTGAAATATCAGATATCCAAGAACCTGAAGCTGTAAAAAGTGGCGGAGGTGGATCCTCCGGTGGAGGTTCCGGATGCTTTAGCAGTGGAGGCGGCGGATTTTCTGGCCAGGGACCGCTGCATCGCGGGTTTATAATAGAAAAAGTTAATGAAAATGATAAGCCTATGCCGGGAGTTACCTTTAAGATAACAAATCTTGGAACCGGTGAAAGCCTTGTAGTTACTACTAAGGAAGACGGTAAAACACATTCAATAGTTTTATCGCAACTAACCTATATGCTTGCAAAAAGTGAGGGTGCAGGTATTGAAGTGCCTAATGATGAAATACAAAAGATAATTAAGGAACTTAAAGACGAAGGTCTTTTATCTGAAGAACTGAAGCTTAACATTTACAGTGAAGGTCAACCGGAAAAAGGTATTGATATTGAAAACATGAAGGAAACTTCCAATGAAATCTTGGTTCCTGTACCGGTACCTAACCCTCCTGTAGGTCCTGGACCGGCACCTGATCCTGTACCTATACCCAGTCCTCAACCTCCTGTAGATCAGGGAGAAGGTTCTAATCCGAACCAAGGCCATGAAGGAATACCTAAGCCTCACATTATAGCACCTTTTATGAGAAATACCAGTCCTAAAAACTTTAAAAAGGGAACTATAACTATTCACATAAGGTATGGAAATATTATAAAGGAATCTTTTAACTTCAACGGAAAAGATGGAGAAGAAAAATATTCCTATGAAGATATTACTCCGGAACAAGTAAAGAAAATTGACAAGAAACTCATAGAAGAATTTGCTAAAAAGAGATTGGCTCAAAAAGTAAACAAGGGCGAAAGCCTGTCTGCTTTTCAATATGTAATTACCTATACTAACGAATCCGACTTGTATAAAGTTGAAGAGCAAAGAAGTGAGGCAAATCTTAACTACGACCTAAAAACCTTCTATGTAAGAAATCATAAAGACAATGGTCTAACAATGGGATATAGCCCTAATGAAACAAATATAAAGGGCGAAGAACTAAAACAACAACCGATGGGTCCTGTAAATCCGGAAGCACCTAATCCGGAAGCACCTAATTCTGGATTACCTGCAGTTCAGTCAATGCCTGACTTTGAAGTTTCAGAGTTTATGATACCCACTCCTGTTGGCGGAGGTTCATCCGGCGGCGGCGGTGGAGGTGGAGTAGGCTATTATGGCGCTCCTAGATTCGTCTTATTTAAAATATCCAATGAACCATTTAAGTTTGAAACCTTGGCAACAGACGGCACAAATAGAGAAGGAAAAACTGTAGAACAAGGCGGAAGAACACAGGTTATAGATAAAATTACCTTTGACAAATTAAGCCAAGGCAAAGAATATAAATTTGTTGGTAAACTTATTAACAAGAGAACCGGCGAAGAAGTAAAGACTGAAAGTCCTATAGTTTATGAAACCGGAAAACTCACAAGTCCAAATGGAGAAGCGACTATAACCATAACCTTTGATTCAAGTATCTACAAAGACGGTGACGAGTTTGTTCTAATATATGACATTTACGAAGATGGAAAGTTAGCAGGATTTGAAAACAATAAAGAAAATCCGGCACAAAGCTTTAAAATAGTTTCAACAACAACACCGCCACCAGATAGAGAAACGCCACCACCAAAAGAAGAAACACCACCACCAAAGGAAGAAACACCACCACCAAAGGAAGAGACACCACCACCAAAAGAAGAAACACCACCACCGCTAGTGGAAGAACCAAAAGAAGAAGTGTTTGTTCCAGAAAAACCTGCAGAACCCACACCTGTATATATGGCACCTAAGACTTACGATCCTGGTATGGGATTAAGTATCTTAACTGCAATACTAAGTGGTGCGGCTCTAGGATTTTTAAAGAAGAGAAGATAAAATAAAAACCTATGTATTATTTAATACATAGGTTTTTTTATGCCTTTAACTGTGTGATATTAGTTATCCATACAAAGGAAGCAGTTTTTAAATTAGTCATCTCGACTAAATGACTATTCCAAATTTGTCATCTCGACTAAGTGAGTGTAACGAAAGCATGGAGAGATCTTGCAATAAAAAGAGAGATTTCTCCGTTTCGCTCATTGCATTCGCTCCAGTCGAAATGACTAAGGGTGGGATGCTTCGTTCACTCAAGATGACCGGGTATTAAAAATCCTGTCATCTCGAATAAAGGAGTGACAGCGAACGCATGGAGAGATCTTGCAATAAAAAGAGAGATTTCTCCGTTTCGCTCATTGCATTCGCTCCAGTCGAAATGACTGAGGGTGGGATGCTTCGTTCACTCAAGATGACCGGGTGATGTAGATTTATCTACTGTGCATTTTTATTTTTTAAATATTTTAAAGCACATTTTCTAATGTCGGCCATTAGGTAGAGGGAGCCGCACCATAAAATCAAATCGTCTTTATTGGCAAGTTCTATGGTTTTTTTAAAAGCTTCTTCTATATTGGTTATGGCATAGGTATCTTTTTTATATTTTTCCACTGCATTTTTCAAGTCTTTTAAGTCTGATTTTCTCGGGTTGTTAATTTCAGTAAGGACTACTTGGTCTGTAAGGGGAATAAGTTTTTCTAAAACGTGTTTTATGTCCTTATCCTTAAGCATACTGAAGCCCAGTATCAATCGATTGTAGTTGAAGTTTTTTAAAGAGGACAAAAGAACTTTTATGCCGTCCATATTGTGTGATCCGTCAAGGAGAAGCACGGGATCATGTGACATAAGCTCAAGTCTTGCAATATTTTTTGCATCTCTTATGGCTTCTTTTATTATGGAGTCTGTTAAATTGAATTTGTCCTTTAGGTTTTTAAGTACCGTTATGGCAAGAGAAGCGTTGTAGGCTTGATGAGGCCCTATAAGGGAGGTTTTGTATTCTTCTCCCTTAAAGGTAAATACATTACCATGTTCATCTGATTTTAAAATTTTTACATCTTCCAGGGAGAAGGTGTAAAGCTTAGCCTGTTTTTCCTCTGCTATGTCCTTTATAACCTCATATGCTCCTTGAACTTGTGGGTATAAAAATACATCCACTCCATCTTTTATAATGCCGCCCTTTTGGTAGGCTATTTCTTCTATAGTGTTGCCTAGAATTGCAACGTGGTCCAAGGATAGAGAGGTAATTACACTTGCCAGGGGTGCCTTCATTGTGTTGGTGCCGTCGGTTCTTCCTCCCATTCCAACTTCTATTACTGCAAGGTCCACCTTCTTGTCATAGAAGTAAAGGTAGGCAAGAGCGCTGAAAATTTCAAAGCTGGTTGTATAAAAATTTTTTTCGTCCAGGTCTTTTACTAATGGATAGATTCTTTTCAGGTAGTCTATAAATTCATCTTCCGGTATATAGTTTCCATTTATTTCAATGGATTCGCAAATATTGTCTATATAGGGGGAGGTGAAGGTTCCGCATTTTGCACTGGATTTAATAAAGGCTTGTGAAAGGTAATTTACTACTGAACCTTTGCCGTTAGTCCCTGCAACATGTATGATTTTGATTTTGTCCTGGGGGTTATTAAGAATTTCCAATAATTTTTTTACACTTGTTAAAGAATAACCGCCTTGTGGGTCGCCTCTATCTAACATCCACTTAATATAGTCCATTTTTCACCTCATATTTATTCTTGTAAAATTATTCTAAATAATATATAGTGAATATAACAGAGTAGGTAAAGGGCGTCAAGTGTTAAGAAATGGGGTGTAGTTCTTAAACGAAGATCCTTTATCGCATCCGCTGATTTGTTTTAGCGCCCTACTTTGTAATTTTAGTAAAGGGGCTTTTTTTAATGGAAAAACAGAGAGAAAAATTGTCAACAGGAGTAATAGCAAGGGCAGCTTTTTTAGCAGCGCTTTCTATAGTTTTAACAAGGTTCGCATCTGTAATGGTAACTCAAGACCTAAGAGTGGGAATAGGACCTTTTCCTATTATTCTTTCAGGGCTACTGTATGGACCTTTTGTAGGTGGAATAGTGGGTTTTGTTGCAGATATAGTAGGGGTAATGATTAATCCTCATGGTGCTTTTCACCTTGGATTTACCCTAAGCTCAATTCTTACAGGGGTGATTCCCGGAATTGTATACCTGACTATGTTAAAGGGTAAAAAGGAAAACTTAACTCTTGCTACTATTGTTGCTTGTTCACTGGTAGGTATTATAGTTCATATAGGGCTTGACACTTATTGGTTGACTCTTTTATACAATAAGGGAGCCATGGCAATGTTGCCGGCAAGAGTAATTAAAGCTTTTATTCAAGCTGTTATTTCAATAATTGTTATAAGGGCTTTATATAAGGCAATAGACAAGTAATAGGATCGGGATTATCCCGACCCTATTTTTTTATTATGCTTAGGATACAGTTGAGTTTGTAATTTTCTTTTTGCCTTCTTGCCGAATTAAGGGAAAGGCTGTTATAAGTGGAAATCTTTGAAATTTCCATTTTGTTTTCATCTATGCCGCAGGATAAAAGTATGTCCTTATTGGCATCTATCATACTGAGTTTATATTTTTCCTTAAAGGGCACAAAGAATTTATCTCTATTTTTAAAATCTTTAAAGGCTTCGTAGACTTCGGGACCTACTTCATAGTTTTCCATATCTATACTGGGGCCTATAAAGGCGAAGATATTTTCCCTTGAACAGTTAAAGTCCTTAACCATTTTATCAATTGCCTTTTCTGAAATTCTTTTAACAGTTCCTCTCCAACCTGAATGAAGGCTGGCCTGGACTTTTTTTATTGGATCATAAAGTAAAATAGGAGTACAGTCTGCAAATTTTATAATTAAAGCTATATCTTCTCTATCTGTAATAAGTCCGTCGGTATGGTAAAAGATTTTGCCCAGGGGAAAGTCCTCTCCTCTTTTGCCGTCACAGTACTCAATATTATCCCCGTGAGTTTGAAAGGCGAAGTATCTGTACTCTACATTTGCCTTTAAGGACTTGAGAATATTATCTATGTAGTCGTTGACCTTTTCTCTTTCTCTTTCATAAGAAATATCATATTCTGAACCGCTTATATAATTGAGCAGACCCTTTTCATTTAAAAGTTTTGAATTCATAGCTACCTCCCTAAGGATATTATACTTTAAAATCTTTCAAGCTTCACAATTAAAGTTAGCCTATTGTCATTAAATGTTTATATGAAGAGTTGTATATGATATAATAAACTACTGTTCGATTAATAGGAAGGAGGGAATAACATGGACTTTAAAATTCATTCGGATTTTTTGCCTACAGGGGATCAGCCTCAAGCTATAGACGGCTTAGTTGAAGGTCTAAATAAAAATTTAAAACACCAAACTTTACTTGGAGTTACCGGGTCAGGTAAGACTTTCACTATGGCCAATATTATAGAAAGGGTTCAAAGACCGGCCCTTGTTATTGCCCACAACAAAACTCTCGCCTATCAGCTTGCCAGTGAGTTTAAGGAGTTTTTCCCGGAAAATGCAGTGGAGTATTTTGTGTCCTACTATGATTATTATCAACCTGAGGCTTATGTACCTCAAACAGATACCTTTATAGAGAAGGACTCTTCCATTAATGATGAAATAGATAAACTGAGACACTCAGCCACTATGTCCCTTTTTGAGAGAAGAGATGTAATTATAGTAGCTTCAGTGTCATGTATATATGGTTTGGGAGACCCGATAGATTACGAAAATCTGGTGGTTTCTTTAAGACCGGGTATGATAAAAGACAGAAACGAGGTTATGAAAAAACTCGTTTCTATTCAATATGTAAGAAATGATATAGATTTTAGAAGGGGAACCTTTAGAGCCAGAGGGGATACTCTCGAAATATTTCCCTCCTGGTCATCTGAAAAGTCTATAAGAGTGGAATTTTTCGGAGATGAAATAGACAGAATTTCTGAAATAGATGCCCTAACGGGAGAGGTTATAAATTATCAAAAGCACGTAATGATTTATCCCGCATCACACTTTGCCACTACGGATAAAAAAGTGGAGAGGGCTATTGAAACTATAGAGGAAGAATTAAGGGAAAGGCTTTATCAACTAAGGGATCAGGATAAGCTTTTAGAGGCCCAAAGACTTGAGCAAAGAACAAACTACGACTTGGAAATGCTAAGGGAAATGGGATTTTGTTCAGGTATTGAAAATTATTCAAGGCACCTTTCACAAAGACCTCCCGGTTCAAGACCCTACACCTTAATAGATTACTTCCCCAAGGATTTCATAACTATAATAGACGAGTCCCATGCCACTCTTCCTCAAATTAGAGGAATGTTTAACGGAGACAGGGCGAGAAAGCAAACCCTTGTGGATTACGGCTTCCGCCTGCCCTCAGCCTTGGACAATAGACCTTTAAGGTTTAGCGAATTTGAAGCTATGATGAACCAATGTATTTATGTTTCGGCAACTCCGGGTCCCTATGAAAGGGAACACGAGGAAAAAAGAGTTGAGCAAATTATAAGACCTACGGGTCTTCTTGATCCTAAAATAGAAGTAAGGCCCACTAAACACCAAATTGACGATATATTAAAGGAAATAGACAGGGTGAGGAGTAAGGGAGAAAGAGTTCTTATTACAACCCTGACAAAGAGAATGGCTGAGGACCTTACAAAATATCTTGAAAATATGGGAACAAAGGTAACCTATATGCACTCAGATGTTGATACTCTTGAGAGAATGGAAATTATCAGGGATTTAAGACTTGGTAAATATGACGTATTAGTCGGTATAAACCTTTTAAGAGAGGGACTGGATCTTCCGGAGGTATCTTTAGTTGTAATACTTGATGCTGATAAGGAAGGCTTCCTACGTTCGGAAACATCCCTTATACAAACTGCCGGCCGTGCAGCAAGAAATGTAGACGGCAAGGTAATTATGTATGGAGATATTGTTACAGGTTCCATGAAGGTTACCATTGATGAAACAAACAGACGTAGACAGATTCAAGATAAGTATAATAAAGACCACAATATAAGCCCTAAATCAATTAAAAAAGAAATTAGGGACGTAATAGAAAATACAATTGCCGCAGAAAAAGAATTTGATTATGATGTAGTTGAAAAATTCAGCGATAAGGAAATTATGGCTATGATAGATTCCTTAAAGTCTGAAATGTACAACTGTGCAGAGAAACTTGACTTTGAAAAAGCAGCGGAAATTAGAGATAAAATAGTTGAATTAAAAGAAAAAATTAAGGAAATGAAAGATAACTAGGTGATTACTTGTCAGATAAAATAGTTATAAAGGGAGCAAGGGTACACAATTTAAAAAACGTGGACATAACTTTGCCAAGAGATAAATTTATAGTATTTACAGGACTTTCAGGCTCAGGCAAATCCTCCTTAGCCTTCGACACGATTTATGCCGAGGGACAAAGAAGATATGTGGAGTCCTTATCCTCTTATGCCAGACAATTTTTAGGACAAATGGATAAGCCTGATGTAAGTTATATATCGGGAATGAGCCCTTCTATATCAATAGATCAGAAAACCACTTCTCAAAATCCGAGATCAACAGTTGGTACTGTAACTGAAATCTATGACTACCTAAGACTACTTTATGCAAGAGTAGGGCACCCCTATTGTCCTTCCTGTGGTAAAGAAATCAGCTCCTACAGCGTAGATCAGATGATTGATAAAATAATGGAGCTTGAAGAAAGAAGCAGAATTCAAGTTCTTGCTCCTGTTGTTAGGAGAAGAAAGGGCACCCACAAAAGAACTCTTGATAGAATAAAAAAAGAAGGATATATAAGGGTTTTTGTAGATGGAGAAATGAGAGAGCTTGACGAGGATATAGACCTTGATAAAAACAAGGTTCACGATATAGAAATAGTTGTGGACCGACTTATAATAAGAGAAGGGATAGAGTCAAGACTTTCGGATTCTTTAGAGCTTGCTTTAAAGGAATCTGAAGGGATAGTAAATATAGATGTAATTGGAGGGGAAAAACTGACTTTTTCTTCAAAGCTTGCCTGTCCTTCCTGTGGCATAGTAGTTGAAGAAATAACTCCCAGATCCTTTTCCTTTAACGCTCCCATAGGAGCCTGTGAAGCTTGTAACGGCTTGGGATTTTCCAAGGAGCCTGATGTGGATTTAATAATCCCCAATAAGGAACTTTCTATAAATGACGGAGCAATAGCCTGTTACTCTACGGCAGGTGGAACCTACTACTTTGAAATGGTAAGAGAGGTTGCAAAGGAGTACGGTTTTGATCCATCAAAGCCTATAAAAGAAGCACCGCAAAAGGTTATGGACGCACTTTTATATGGCACCGATAAGGAAATAAGTTTTAAATTCGAGTCCCACTTTACAGGTAATAAAACTTTTAGAGGAAGGTTTGAAGGAATAATCTCCAATATTAAAAGAAGGTATATGGATACGTCTTTTTCCTATGTTATAGGTAAGATGGAAGAGTTTATGAATAACGAACCATGCCCCAAGTGTCATGGTGCAAGGCTTAAAGATTCAGCTCTTTCAGTTAGGGTTGGAGGACTTAATATATTTGAGTTAACGGAACTATCTGTAGAAAAGGCGATAAAATTTTTTGAAAATTTAAAGTTTACTGAAAAGGAAAATATAATAGCTAAGGAAATTTTAAAAGAAATTAAGGAAAGACTCAGCTTTTTAAAAAATGTGGGTCTGGATTATTTGACCCTGTCAAGAATGAGTGCGGGTTTATCAGGAGGAGAATCTCAAAGAATAAGACTTGCCACCCAAATAGGCTCTCAGCTTGTGGGAGTTATATATGTACTTGATGAGCCCAGCATAGGACTTCATCAAAGGGACAATGCCATGCTTTTAAAGACTCTAAGAAATTTGACTGATATAGGCAATACCCTTATAGTTGTAGAACATGACGAAGAGACCATGCTTGCAGCTGATGAAATTGTAGATATAGGTCCTTTTGCAGGAAGAGGAGGAGGACATATAGTAGCCCAGGGAAGCTTGGAAGATATAAAAAATTGCAAGGATTCCATAACGGGCGACTATTTAGCAGGTAGAAGAAAAATTGAAATACCTGAGACTCGCAGACCTTATACGGGACAAAGTATAAAAATAATAGGAGCGGAGGAAAATAATTTAAAAAATATAGATGTAGAAATACCCCTTGGACAATTTGTAGCGGTAACGGGAGTATCAGGGGGCGGCAAATCATCTTTAATTAATGAGATTTTATATAAATCCCTGGCACAAAAAATAAACGGATCCAGGATAAAACCGGGTAAGCATAAGGAAATTATGGGAGGAGAAAATATAGACAAAATAGTTGAAATAGATCAGTCTCCTATAGGAAGGACACCAAGATCAAATCCGGCTACCTATACCGGAACCTTTGATATAATAAGGGATATTTTTGCCATGACTAACGAAGCTAAGATTCACGGTTACAAAAAAGGCAGGTTTTCCTTTAACGTTAAAGGAGGCAGATGCGAAGCCTGTAAGGGAGACGGAATAATAAAGGTTGAAATGCATTTTCTACCTGATGTCTATGTTCCTTGTGAAGTATGCAAGGGTAAAAGATATAACAGAGAGACCTTAAATGTAAAGTACAAGGGCAAAAATATTGCAGATGTTTTAGATATGACTGTTGAGGAAGCTCTTGTTTATTTTGAAAATCACGAAAGGGTTGTAAGAAAGCTTGAAACCTTAAAAAATGTCGGCTTATCCTATATAAAATTAGGCCAACCTTCTACACAACTTTCAGGAGGAGAAGCACAAAGAATAAAGCTTGCCACGGAGTTGTCTAAAAGGGCTACAGGAAAAACCCTTTACATTTTAGATGAGCCTACTACAGGACTGCACACTGAAGATGTAAGAAAGCTTCTTTTAGTTTTAAATGAACTTGTAGATAGAGGAAATACAGTTGTAGTTATAGAGCACAATCTTGATGTAATAAAAGTTGCAGATTATATAATAGACCTGGGACCTGAAGGTGGAGACCGTGGAGGAGAAGTAGTTGCGACAGGTAGACCTGAGGAAATAGCTCAAGTGAAAAAATCTTATACAGGAAAATATTTAAAAAAAATCTTAGAAAATAAAAAATAGACGGGAGTAAGTAATGAGAAGAAAGAATTTATTTATAATAATTTTGGCTTTGTTTTGTCTTATACCTACAAATGCCAAAGCCTCCTATGTAAGGCCTAACAACTTTATGGATAAAAGGGGTTCAGAGAAGACGGCGGAGATAAAAAAATTTCAAGCCCTATGTAATCTAACAGTTACAGGGGGACTTAATGATATGACCAACAAGGTTCTTTATGGACCCAATATGGTTGTAAGAGATGAAATTGATAACCCTCCTACTCAAGGAGAGTGGATAGTCGTAAACAAAACTAAAAAGACCTTAACCTATTATCAAGGATCTCTACCTATGTATAAATTTCCGGTTTGCTTAGGAACATCTGCAACACCTACACCTTCAGCTAAGGCCACTATAATAAACAAACACACAAACCCGGCCTGGGGAGGTATGGGAGGAAAATATACTCCCGTAGCAGCAGATGACCCTAAAAATCCCTTAGGAGAAAGATGGATGGGGCTTAGAATACCGGGACAGTCAGGTTATGGAATTCACGGAACAATTAAACCGGGACAAATAGGCACCTATTCATCAAATGGATGTATAAGGATGTTTAACTACGATATAGAAAACTTTATCTTTCCAAGAGCTAAAGCAGGTATGCCTGTTTGGATAGGAACGGACAGTGAATTAAACTCCTGGGGAGTAAGACAAATTGTAGTTGAAGAAGCCGTTGAAAGTCCACAAAATGAAAAAGAAAATTATAAAACTGAAGAGCTTTTAGTTTTCTAAATAATAAAACCTCTACTTGAGTCTGTAGAGGTTTTTTATTTTATAAAATTTTAAAATTGTTTTGTTAAATAAGAGTTTTTAAATTAAACCATAGGCAAGATTCTTGATGCAAGGCCGAAGTAAATTATAAGCACCACAGAGTCTATTATAGTTGTAATAAGGGCGGATGCCATAATAGCAGGGTCTAAATTTATTTTTTTAGCCGCTATGGGGAGCAGTGCACCCATTAGCTTTGCTAAGGTAACTGTAATAAATAAGGTTATTGACACTAAAAGTGAAATAGTTACACTTGCCTTTGAAATTAAAAGGAGCCTTAAAAAATTAACTAAGCTTAAAACTCCACCGCAAATTAATCCTACACGAAATTCCTTAAAAAGAACTGCTGCAGCATCGGACAAACCAATTTCATCTGTGGCTAAAGCTCTTATAATTACTGTAGAAGATTGACTTCCAGAGTTGCCTCCTGTGTCTGTAATCATAGGAATAAAGGTTGTAAGGATAATATACTTGGCTATTATATAATTATAATTATCTATTATTCCCGATGTAAGAGTTGCTGAAATCATAAGCACTAAAAGCCAGGGGATCCTGTTTTTGGCAAGCTGCCAAGCGGACTCGTCCTTGTATTCATTTTCAGATGGGCTTATGGCAGCCATTTTATGAAAGTCTTCCGTCGCTTCTTCACGAACTACGTCTAAAACGTCATCAAAGGTTATAATACCGCAAAGTTTGTGTTCAGTATCAACTACAGGTAGGGCTATAAAACCGTACTTAACAAATTTATCCGCTACAAGCTCCTGGTCATCAGTAGTATTTACACTTATAACTTCATCCTCCATAATATTTTTTATAAGAATATCAGGAGGAGATATTACAAGCTTTCTAAGGGATACAAAACCTATAAGTTTTTTGTAGGCATCCTCAACATAACAAGTATAAACAGTTTCCTTATTCATACCTGTCTTTTTAATATGGTCCAGTGCTTGAGATACTGTCATGTCAGGTTTAAGCACCATGTACTCTATGGTCATAATGGAACCTGCAGAGTCTTCCGGATACCTTAGAAATTCATTAATAAGTTTCCTTTCATTGGAAGGTGCCTGAGCAAGGACTTTAGTAACTACATTTGCAGGCATTTCTTCTATAATGTCAATCCTGTCATCAAAATTCATTTTGTCCAAAATAAGCTTAAGCTCAGGTTCAGTTATGGAGTTTACAATTCTAAGCTGGTTGTACATTTCCATATAGGAGAAAACTTCCGCACTTATTTCCTTAGGGAGCATTCTAAAGACCAAAAGCATATTCTGGTCGTCCATGTCCTCTATAATTTCCGCAATATCTACAACATTAAGCTCGCTAACCGAGTCTTTTAATTCCTTTAAGTCTTTCTTTTCAATAAGATCTTCGTAGTAATCTCTATACTCTTTATATTTGTTATAATCCATCAGTTTTCACCTCCGCACTATCCAGTATAGCCCAAGGAGAAATAAAAGCCTAGGACTTTTTTTCAGGTAGAAGAGGTCTTAGTAAAAAGAAGTAGGCCAGTATAAGTACAGGACCTGCAATGGAGAAGTAAATAATTCTATTTTCATAAAAATAAAAGTTGGGACTTACGAAGTACATGACTATAAAAAAATTCAGAAAGAAATACTCATCAAGCTTAGTTTTGTATTGGTTTAACCAAACGATGATCCCAATAATAAGAATGGGAATTATACAAACCAAGGCCAGGTCAATTTTACGCATTATTCTTAAAAGTCCGTAAAAATAAAGACAAAGTAAAATAATAAGTTCATAGAGCTTAACGTGTTTAGGATAAGCTTTACCCTTGTAATAGCTTTTAAAAATTTTCAATGTTATCACTCCCAACTAAAATTATAGCATATTTCCTTGGGGGGGGGTAAAGTGGACTTGACAATAAAATCCCTAAAAATTACTATAGGCTTATAGAGAATAAGAGGAGGATAGTATGAATTTAAACTTAGAACCGAAAAAAGTATTTGATATATTTAAAGAGATAGCAAAGGTGCCAAGATGCTCAGGAGATGAAAAGAGGATTTCCGATTTTTTGGTGAAGTTTGCCAAGGATAGAAACTTAGAGGTAATCCAAGACGAAGCTTTAAATGTAATTATAAAAAAAGATGCCACACCGGGTTATGAAAATGCCCTGCCTGTAATTCTTCAAGGACACATGGATATGGTTTGTGTAAAGGAAGATGACAGTGACCATGATTTTTCCAAAGATCCTATAGAGCTTGTAGTTGACGGGGATTTTTTAAAGGCAAATAAAACGACCTTAGGAGCTGATGACGGACTTGGAGTTGCCATGGCCCTTGCAGTGTTAGATAGCAATGACCTTAAACACCCTGCCCTTGAAGTATTGGTAACCACATCTGAAGAAACTACTATGGACGGAGCGGCAAATGTAGACGGAAGTATGCTAAGGGGTAAAAGACTTTTAAATATAGACTCTGAAGAGGAAGGAAGATTTACCCTATCAAGTGCCGGTGGCGCAGTAATAGAGGTTTACTTTGAGGAAGAAAGACAGGACTTAGGCAAAAAAGGTTTAAGAATAGACATAGACGGCTTAGAGGGAGGACACTCAGGTCAAGAAATCGCAAGAGAGAGAGCCAATGCCAATAAGCTTTTATTTAGAATTTTAGACAGACTTAGAGAAAAGGGCAACCTTCTAATAGGAAGTATTATGGGAGGATCCAAGCAAAACGCCATACCTTCCATTGCAAGTGCCGAAATTTATCTAAAGGGACTTGAAAAGGAAGACGAAGATCTTGGTAAATTTATAGAAAGCTTAGTAGATGAGTATCAAGTGGAAGATCCAGGTCTTAATATTACCTTGTCAGATTGCGATATTGAAAGTGCTATGAGCCTTAATGCTACAAATAATTTTATAGATTTCGGCATGATTATACCTGATGGCGTTCTGTCTCATTCAAAAGATATTGAGGGCCTTGTAGAAACCTCTATTAATGATGCGGTTATTATGAAAAGGGACGGAAGATTTTTATATGAACTATCCCTTCGTTCATCTAAGGACAGTAAGTATGATTATGTAATAGCGCTTCTTAAAGCTGCAGCAAGAAGGTGTCAAGGTGACCTTGAAATAACAAACACCTATCCATCCTGGGAATTTGAAAAGGATAGCGACCTTCAAAGGATAAGTGCAAAAACCTATAAAGAAGTCTTTAATAAGGAAGGTATTTTTGATGCAACTCATGCAGGCCTTGAATGCGGAATGCTTAAGGCGGCACTTCCTGATTGTGAAATGATATCCTTCGGACCTGATATTTTTGACGCTCACAGTCCTAAGGAAAGAGCAAGTATATCATCAACACAAAATATGTGGAAGTTTACAGTAAAGCTTCTTGAAAATTTAAAATAATTAAAAAAAGACGTTGATTTTTAAAGTCAGCGTCTTTTTTCTATGAGCTTTAAGATACGAATTACTTAATTAAAGGTCAAATACTTCTCCATCGCCCTTAACCTCATGAATTATCTTTTCAGGATAAAGGGACTGATACTTGTCCTTTAGCCTTTTAGATATATTAAAGTCCTCCCACATGTGCATAGGGAAAAAGTGCCTTGCCTCTATAGTTTTAAGAAAGTAGTCGGCAGTCAGGTCATAATACTGATTTAATCTAGGATCTACAGGCATCATTACCACATAGGTACTGTAGGGTTTAAACTTATCCACCTCGGACTTAAACCACCTGTCCATTTCCTCAATGTCCTTTTCAGTATAGTGGTCCCACATCCAATAGTTAAGATCTCCTGAATGGATAATTCCTTTACCCTCAAGGTCTACGTAAAAGCTTACACCTTCATCAGTAGAGCCATGACTTATAACCTTAAGCCCAAGGACTTCCTTTTCTTCATCGGGGCCTATAAAAATCATATTTTCCCTTAGTGGAATTTCAACATCATCTGAGATTACATAGGCATCAGCTTTAAAATCAAATATTTTTTCACTGAAGTGGTCTGAATGTCTATGGCTTACAAAAAATATAAGTTTTTTGTTTTCAGGGATATTAAGATTTCCACCGATATAGTCAAAAACCAAATAATAGTTTTCGCTTTCAACTGTATAGCATGAATGTTTTATAAATTGTATACGCATATAGTACCTCCTTAACTATAGATACCTCATTAAGGACAAATTAAATAAAATTTTCATAATTACGTCATAAATAATTCACAATGATTAATTATATTAACTTTAGTATATATATAAGACATGGAGGGAGAAATATGTTTGATAATAATTCGGAAGAATATAGAAATAATGAAATAGAAAATAGAAACTATCAAAGGACACCCTATGAAAGGGACTACGACAGAAGACCTAAAAAGTCAGGTAAGGGAGTTGTAATTTTGGCTCTTGTATTTTCTCTAATAGGAGGCGTTATAGGTTCAGCTATAACCAATGTTCTAAATATGGAAAATATGTCCCAAGGTCAAGGGGTAGATGCTCCCAACACCTATACCATTTCCACTAAGGACGAGGTAAATGTTGCTACTGCAGTTGCTGATAAGGCACTTTCATCAGTAGTAGGCATAACAACCAAGGGTCAAATTAATTACGGATTTTTCGGAACTGTTGAAGCCGGAGGTTCAGGATCAGGGATTGTAGTTGACAGCAAGGGTTATATTTTAACCAATGCCCATGTAGTTAAACTAAATGGAGAGGTTGTTAAAGAATGCAGCGTTTTAATAGATGACGGAACAACATTAAAGGGAAGGCCTATTTGGGTGGATTCAGGTATTGACGTTGCTATAGTAAAGGTAAATCCTCAAGGCAAAAAACTTGTTCCGGCTGAACTTGGAGACTCAAGTAAGCTTAAACTTGGACAAACTGCCATAGCAATAGGAAATCCTTTAGACATGGCCTTTCAACGTTCAGTAAGTCAAGGTATTGTATCAGGTCTTGACAGGTATGTAGGTCAAGTTGACGGTGGAGGCTACATGACGGGACTTATCCAAACAGATGCTTCAATTAATGCCGGCAACTCAGGGGGACCTTTGCTAAATGAAAAAGGTCAAGTAATAGGAATTAATACAGTTAAGGTTTCTTCAGCAGAGGGAATAGGTTTTGCAATACCGATTAATTCAGTTAAGCCTATTATAAAACAAGTTATAGAAACCGGAGATTACAAGTCAGTATCCTTAGGCGTTCTATCAGCAGACATAGAAGCGGCTAAAAAATATATAAGTCAGGACATAGAAGGAGACAAGGGACTTTTTGTAATAAAGGTATATGAAAAGTCACCGGCAGCTAAGGCAGGTATAGAAGCGGGAGATATAATTACTAAAATAGGAGACAACCAAGTAAACGACACCAATGAAGTTAAATCCATTCTCTATAAATATTCAGCAGGAGATACAGTTAAGGTTGAAGTTATGAGAGGAAAGAAAAAGCTTGAGCTGGATCTTAAGTTTGAAGAATATCAAGCACCTGTTCAAGATAAATTAGAAGATTAAATAGAGGTAAAAAGCTCTCGACTTAAAAGGCCGGGAGTTTTTTAGTGTAGCTTTTCTAATTTATTGTTATAATCAAAGCATAGAAAAGTAGGTAGATAATTTATGAAAGTGCAAAGCTTCAGCTGGGGTTATGTAAATTGGGTAATAGAGCTTAGCGGCTCGGTAAATATAGGAATATCACATATTTATCCCGGGGCACACCAAAAGGAACATACACACTATGGCAACGAACAATATATTTTCGTTCTTCAGGGAGAAGGACTTTATGGAGTAAATGGTGAAGAAAGAGTTTATAGAGCAGGAGAAGGTATATATTTTCCAAGAGATGCCCTTCACTCCACTACCAATCTTAAAGATCAGGAGCTTATAGACCTGTGTGTAAGTGTGCCTATAAGCTTTAAACCGGGATCCCTTACAACTCCTTCAGGTCAAAGCTTTGGGGAGGCAATTGAAATTATTGTTAAAGAGGGAGACCTTGATTTTTTAAACTTTCCTTTGGCTATTTTTAACGACAAGGATGAGGCCATATACTTTAATGGAAGATTTGCTCAAATAGGAGAGAAAAACTTTAGAGCTTTAAAAAAACTTTTAACTGATAACAGAGATATAAAAATCACAGAAATAAAGGACCATAAAATAATATCCAAATCCATATACAAAGACCGATATTTCGGCAAAATCCTTGCCGGATATTATGAAAGCTCAAAGGACCATGAGGCGGATCAAATTTTTAAAGGCTCTATAGAAAGTATGTGTAAAATAGTTGAGGACCTTGCAAGATCAATAGAAAGCTTCCTGGAGTTCAACAGTCTTAACAAAAAGCTTAAAGACCTTTCTGGTAAGATCAGAGTTCAGGAGGAAGAACTTAATCTTAAAAAAGATGAACTTTTAAAAGCTAAGGATGCCTTTTTAGATACGGGACTAAATGCAAGATTTATTTTAACAGCCCTAAATGTTCTTGCCTATGAAACAGTTGACAACAAAGATCTTTACAATATGATTGTGGACCTGTCAAAGACAATAAGATATGTAGATTCAGACAGAGCATTAATGGAAAGTATTAAGGATCAAATGGGGTTTGTAAATTCATTAATTAATTTTTACTCAAAAAGGTATATGAAAAGCTTCAGCTATAGACTTGACCTTGACGAGGAACTTAAAAATTTAAAACTTCCATCAAATCTTTTCATGCCTCTTGTTGAAAATGCCTTTGTACATGGATTTGATTCAAAGCTTAAGGACAAGATACTTGCCGTAAATATTAAGAAAAAAGACAAGGGATTATACATAGAAATTATAAATAACGGTAGGGTTCCCGATATAAATTCTCTTTTGAGAATTAATAAAAGCATAAGGGAAGGAGAGGGAGGACTTAATTTAATTTATAGAAAGCTGAAGAAAAGCTACAAGGACTTTTCCTTTGCCTACAAGGTAAAGGGATCAAGAACAGTTGCGAGGGTTGATATAAATGAAAATTATATTAGTTGATGATGATCCTTTAATTGAGAAGATAATTTCCACCTTGCTTAAATATACAGGCTATGACTATAAGCTAACACTTATTTCTTCAAGCTTTAAAGATTTTAAGGCAGATAGTAGGGATATAATTTTCTTGTCCCTGGATATAGAAGGCTTTGACAGCTTTGAACTTATAGAGAAAAATCCCGGACCATCCTATATTCTTCTTAGTGAGGACGAGGACTTTTATAAGGCCCAAAGAGCTTTAAGGCTTGGTGCAAAAGACATACTTTTAAAACCCGTAGATATAGAAGGTTTTAGTAAGTCTATTGAAAGAATTGTAGGCTACAAGCCAATAGGCAACAAAGTAATAGATGAAATAGTGAACTATATAAACAACAACTACAATGAGGACATCAGTCTTAGTAAAATGGCAAAGAAGTATTATATGGAGCCGGGAAATCTTTCAAGACTTTTTAAAAATAAAACGGGAGTAAATTTTAACGATTATATTTGGGAGGTAAGGATAAAAATTTTTGCAGAGCTTTTAAGAACTAGTGACGAAAAAATCTCAAGCCTTATAGAAAAAGTATGCAGCAATGAACCTGCTACTCTCTATAGGAATTTTAGAAACAAAACCGGTCTTACCCCATCAAGCTATAAAAAGTCCTTACATATGAAAAGAAATTAAAATAAATTGATAAAAAATTAAAGAAAATACCTCTCTTTATTAGATAGACTGATAGTAAAAGGAGGTATTTTTTATGTTAAACAAAGTAAAGGGCTCAGACCCTAAGTTATTCGATATAGTTAAAAGAGAATTGGAGAGACAGGAAAAAAACATAGAGATGATTGCTTCCGAAAGTACTGTTCCAGTAGAAATTATGGAGCTTTCAGGTTCTATATTTACCAACAAGACTCTTGAAGGCTATCCGGGCAAAAGATTTCAAGCAGGATCTCATTTAGCAGATGAGCTTGAAATTCTTGCCAACCAAAGAGGAAAAGAGCTATACGGTTGCGACCATATTAATATTCAATCTTATTCCGGTTCAACTGCAAACTATACAGTTTATGCTTCAATACTTGAACCCGGGGACAAGGTAATGTCAATGAAGCTTGATCAAGGGGGACACCTTTCTCATGGATCAAAGGCAAACTTTATGAGTAAGGTATTTAACTTCGAGCACTACTCAATTGATAAGGACACTGAACAAATCGACTATGAAGGCCTTGAAAAACAAGCTCATGAGTTTAAGCCTAAGCTTCTTATAGCAGGAGGATCAGCTTATCCCAGACTAATTGACTTTGAAAGAATAGGAAAGATTGCTAAGGATGTAGGAGCTTACTTTATGGTTGATATGGCACACCTTTCAGGTCTTGTAGCTGCAAAGGTAATACCATCACCTGTTCCTTATGCTGACTTTGTAACATCATCAACAACAAAGACCCTTGGTGGACCTAGAGCCGGATTTGTAATGTGCAAGGAAGAATTTGCAAAGAAGTTGGATCATGGAACCTTCCCGGGATTCTTAGGATCAATGCACTTAACAACTATGGCTGCAAAATGCTGGTTATTTGAATATGCAAAAAGCGAAAAATTCATCAATATTATGAAACAAATACCTGTTAATGCAAAAACCTTGGCAAAAGAACTTGAAGGCTACGGTTTTAGAATTGTAACAGGCGGAACTGACACTCATATAGTTTTAGTAGATGTTAGAAATAAAAATATTACAGGAAAAGAATTTGATGAAGCTTTAGATTCAATAGGTATAACAGTAAATAAGAATCAAATACCTTTTGACCCATTAGGACCATTGGTAACAAGCGGAGTAAGAATAGGACTTACATCAGTTACACAAAGAGGACTTAGAGAAAAAGAAATCAAGCACATAGCAAGAATTATGAACGATGTAGCTGAAAATACAAAGAACCCTGACAAGTTAAATGATCTTAAGAAGGAAGCACAAGAATTAATAAGTAAGTTCCCTCTATACTCAGATGAAGATTTAAAAGAGATTATATAAAATAGGAGGAAATTATGGCTGAGCTTATTAGTAAACTAAATGGAATGGTTTGGAGCATGGGCCTGGTACTGTTAGTTCTACTTGGAGGTTTATACTTTTCAGTTAGAATGGGATTTCCTCAAATAAGAAGAATTAAAGCTTTAATTAAGGCTTCTTCTGAAAAAAGCGAATCAGGTGAAAAAGGCTTAAATCAATTTCAATCATTTGTCCTTACAGCAGCAAGGACTGTAGGTGTAGGTAACATAGCCGGCATGGCTACAGGTATTCACTTTGGAGGTCCGGGAGCTATATTCTGGCTGTGGATACTTGCAATTTTCGGTTCCCCTATAGCTATGATTGAAGGTATAATGGCACAAACCTATAAAATTGAAGTTCATGGAGAATATAGAGGCGGCCCTGCCTACTATATGGAAAAGGGCTTTAAAAATAAAAAGATAGGTAGAGCTTTCGCTTTGTTTTATGCAGGTGTAGGAGTTTTTGCAGTTACACTTTTAATGCCCGGAGTTCAAACCTATAATATAGCCAAGGGTATAAACCTTGCCTTTGGAGTAAACATGGTAGTTGCAGGAGCAATATTTACAGCAGTACTTGCCCTTGTAATTTTAGGCGGATTGAAAAGAATAGGAAACGTTGCTCAAAGAGTATCACCTTTTATGGCTATAGCTTACTTTATAATGTCTCTTGTAGTAATAATTTTTAACTTTGACAAATTCCCAGGAGCAATTGCCCTAATATTTAAATCAGCTTTCGGTAAAGATGCAATTTTTGGAGCAATACTTGGTCAAGCTGTAAGCTGGGGTATTAAAAGAGGGGTATTCGCTAACGAAGTAGGTATCGGATCATCAGCAATTACCTCTGCAACAGCTGAAGTAAAGCACCCTGTAACTCAAGGATTAATTGGAGCTTTATCAGTATTTATGGGAACCTTTTTCGTTTGTACAACATCAGCTATTATGATAATAGTAACTAACTCTTACAACGTTGAAGGCCCCGGAGGCAAAATGATAGTTGAGAACCTACCTGGAGTTGAATATGGAAATGCTTATGTAATTAATGCAATTAACACAACAGTTCCGGGAATAGGAGCGGCATTTATAGCAATATCAGTTCTATGCTTCTCATCAGTGGCACTTCTCGCCTACTACCTATATGCTGAAAGTGATTTAGTATTTCTTGTAGGAGAAAAGAAAGGCCCTATAAAAATATTGAAAATTGTTTTTATAATTTCAGTATTCATAGGAAGCATTACACCTGTAGGTACTGTATGGGATATGGGAGACATGGCTCACGGTATGATGGCATGGATCAACATTATCACCCTATTGCTTATAGGTAATCAAGGAGTTAAGATTTTTAAGGACTATGAGGAACAGGAAAAGAAGGGTCAAAAGCCTGAGTTTAATCCTGAAAAGTTAGGACTTAATGATGTATCTAATGTTTGGAAAAACAAATAGAAAATAAATAAAGGGGTCGGCATTTACACCGATCCCTTATTTTTATTGCTTTAATTTTTTTATTGTAGGATAAAGATCCCCGGGGCTTGTAATTATATAATCTGCCGATTTAAGCTCTCCATCTTGGGAGTAACCGTAACCCGCACCTATAGATGAAAGATTATGCTTCTTAGCCATTTCTATGTCGTGAAACCTGTCTCCTACAACTATATATTCTCCTTGATAGTTGCTTTTAAGGTCTTTAAAAATTTCGTACTTCGGTTTAAAGTTATAGTCCTCGGCACAAAAGTAGTCTGTAAAAAACCTGTCTAAATTAAAATTCTTTCTATGTGTTTCCATATAAATGTTTTTGCAATTACTTAGAAATATAAGCCTATATCCATCCTTAACAAGCTTAGTTAAAGTTTCTTCAATACCGGGATAGAGTTTTGCTGTGCCGTTTTTTATAAGATGAATCATTTCTTCTCCTATTATGTCGCTGGCATGATCCTTAACCTCTTTAGGCAGATCCGGACCGAAAGACTCCCACATTTCATATTTGTTATAGCCTAACCACTTGGTAACCTCTTTAACTTCAAAATTTCTATTTTGTCTATAGCCGGACTCAACTAAATATTTATAGGCACTCAGGAAGGCCGGATAGTATATATAGCTTGTTTCGTGGAGGGTACCGTCATAGTCAAAGATAATATTAGTCATTTTCTATTTCTCTAATAAGGTTTACCATTTCTATTACATTAAGAGCACAGTCATATCCCTTGTTGCCAACCTTTGTACCTGCTCTTTCAATAGCCTGTTCTATATTTTCCGTAGTAAGGATGCCGAAGGCTACAGGCACATCTGTTTTTAAAGACACTTGAGCAATGCCTTTAGTTACTTCGTTGCACACATAATCATAGTGAGAAGTGCTGCCTCTTATTACTGCACCTAGGGCTATAATTGCATCATAATTTCCTTTTTTTGCAAGCTTTGATGCTATTAGTGGGATTTCAAAAGCTCCCGGTACCCAAAAGATATCTATGTCATCTTCTGACACATTATGACGAGTAAGTCCGTCTATAGCTCCGCTTAAAAGCTTAGAGGTAATAAATTCATTAAATCTTGAAACTACTATTGCAACCTTGGTTTTTTCTGATACTAATTTACCTTCAAATGTTTTTATATTCATACTCTTCCTCCTAGTAATTTAAAATGTGACCCATTTTTTCTTTTTTAGTTTTCAAGTAACGTCTGTCTTCATCTCTTAAAGGCATTTGAATAGGAACTCTTTTTAAAATCTTCATGCCGTAGTCCTCAAGCTGGTAAACCTTGTCGGGATTATTGGTTAAAAGTCTCATACTTTTAACTCCCAAATCTCTTAAAATTTGTGCTCCTATATAGTATTCTCTAAGGTCCCCTTTAAAGCCCAAGGCTATATTTGCTTCAAGGGTATCCATACCCTTATCTTGAAGCTCGTAGGCTTTAAGCTTGTTAATAAGTCCTATTCCTCTGCCTTCCTGTCTCATATAAAGAAGCACACCTCTGCCTTCTTCTTCAATTTGAGTCATGGCCCTTGCAAATTGATCTCCGCAATCGCACTTTAAGGATCCGAAGCAGTCACCTGTTAAACATTCTGAGTGAACTCTTACAAGAAGGTCCTCTCCATCTCCTATATCCCCCTTAACTAGGGCTACATGATGTTCATTGTTAAGTTTATTTACAAAGCCGTGAGCTACAAAGTTGCCGTATTTTGTCGGAAGTTTTGTAACAGCTACTTCTTCCACAAGCTTGTCATATTTTTTCCTATAGTCTTGAAGGGCTTTAATAGTTATAAATTTAAGATTTTTTTCCTCTGCAAGTTTTATCAGGTCCTTGGTTCTCATCATGTGACCGTCATCATTCATTACCTCGCAGCAAAGTCCACAGGTTTTAAGTCCCGCTATTTTCATAAGGTCTACTGTAGCTTCAGTATGTCCGTTTCTCTCAAGGACCCCATGTTCCTTGGCAAGTAGGGGAAACATATGACCCGGTCTTCTAAAGTCTTCAGGCTTTGAATTTTCATCAACAACCTTCATTGCGGTTATGGATCTTTCTGCAGCTGATATGCCTGTAGTTGTATCCACATGGTCTATGGAAACTGTAAAGGCTGTTTCGTGGTTATCTGTATTGTTTGAAACCATTTGAGGAAATCTAAGCTTCTCTACATAGTCTCTAGTCATAGGCATACATATTAAACCCTTGCCGTAGGTTGCCATAAAGTTGACATTTTCAGTAGTGGCAAATTCTGCAGCACAAATAAGGTCTCCCTCGTTTTCCCTATCCTCGTCATCTGTTACTAAAATCATTTTGCCTTGTTTTAAATCTTCAACTGCTTCTTTAATAGTGCTGAATTTAAACATTTATATCCTCCCTAAAATCCGTGTAATTTAAGAAAATCTTCATCGATTTTGCTTTCAATTGTATTTTCATCCTTATAGGTTAAAAGTCTTTCAACATACTTACCTAAAAGGTCATTTTCCAAATTAACCTCATCCCCTAAGGTCTTTGTGTAAAGAACTGTAGACTTAATAGTGTGGGGAATACATGAAACCTTAAAGCTTTCTTTCTTAAGCTCTGCTACTGTAAGGCTTATGCCGTCAATGGCAATGGAGCCTTTCTCAACAACATACTTTAAAATATTGGAACCTGCTTTTATTTCAAACCAAATGGCAATATCATCCCTATAAATATCAATAATTTTGCCAACTCCGTCTATGTGGCCGCTTACTATATGACCTCCAAACCTGCCATTTAATGCCATGGCTCTTTCAAGATTTAACAAGTCTCCTTGTTTAACCTTTGATATGGCGGATCTTTTTAAGCTTTCATGCATAATATCTGCAGAAAAAGAACCCTTTGTAAAATCCGTGACAGTTAAACATATTCCGTTTACTGCTATACTGTCACCTAAGTGTATGTCGGATAAAATTTTTTCGGCTGATATTTCTATTCTGCAGGAGGAGTTTGAATTTTTAATGGTTTTAACCTTTCCAAGTTCTTCAACTATACCTGTAAACATTAAAGATCACCTTCAATTAAAAAGTCCCTGTCTATTTGTTTGATACTTATATTTTTAACCTTTAAGCTGTCCTTCAGATACTTAAAGCCTTCTCCTCCCAAGGGAGTTTTGGCATCCTTTCCTCCAATTAAGATAGGTGCTATATAAGCATAAACCTTGTTAAGGCAGCCTGATTTTAAAAGACTGTCGTTAATTATTCCTCCACCTTCAACAAGGACTGAATCTATTTTAATTTCTCCTAAATAGGCAAAGAGTTCTTTTAAGTCTACGCCTATTTTACTTTCATTTAAAAATATACCTTCAAAGCCTAAATCTATATAAGGCTTAAAGGAATTTTTATTTTTCTCGGAGGTTGCAATAAAGGTTTTAATTTCCCTTGCACTTTTAGCAATTTTAGAATCTAAAGGAGTTCTAAGATTAGTGTCGCAAATTATTCTTATAGGATTTTTGTTGACGCCATGAAGTCTACAGTTAAGCATGGGATCATCTTTAAGCACTGTACCTAGGCCAACAAGAATAGAGGAGTATTTAAGCCTTAGCCTATGAACATCCTCTCTTGATTTTTCACAGCTTATCCATTTAGAATCACCGGTTGATGTGGCGATTTTTCCGTCAAGGCTCATGGCATATTTCATTGCGACAAAGGGCTTTTTATTTTTTATATAGTGAAAGAATATTTCATTAAGTTTAAGACATTCATCTTCTAAAACTCCCTCCACCACCTCTATGCCATTGTCTTTAAGCTCTTTAATACCTCTTCCCGCAACTAAAGGATTGGGGTCTTTTGAGCCTATTACTACTTTTTTAATTCCGACCTCTATTAGTTTTTTGCTACAGGGAGGCTGGGAACCGTAGTGGGAGCAAGGCTCCAAAGTAACATAGATAGTTGAGCCTTTAGGATCCTCTATGGCACTGTTTATTGCATTTACTTCGGCGTGCTCCTTGCCGTAGACTTGGTGATAACCTTGTCCAATAATTTTTCCGTTTTTTACTATAACCGCTCCAACCATAGGGTTGGGGTTTACATAACCCATGCCGCCCTTTGCAAGGTCGAGGGCAAGTTTCATATATTCTTGGTCTTTCATATTTACCTTTCTCAGTTTAATTACAATAAAAAAAGTCCTGATCTTCAGGACATAAAAGCACAATTAAAAGAAGCAAAGAAATCTTGCCTAATCTTCTTCCATCCAGACTGTACTGTCGGCTTCGGATTTTCACCGAATCAGCTTACGCTCGCGGGCTTTACCGCCGGTGGGGACTTGCACCCCGCCCTGAAGATATCTATTAAACTAAAAAAATTATAGGACACTTTAAAAACTTTGTCAAGGTAAGGACTTTAAAAGCTATTTGATTGAAAAGGTTAAGCTTATATACTAGAATGTAAGAGAATATTATTTAACAAAGGAGGGATAAAGGTGTTTTGTCAAAATTGTGGTGCTTACAATGAAGACGATGCGAAATTCTGCGGATCTTGCGGGAGCGAATTAGAAGGAATTCCGCCTATGGATAATGATGACTTTGAAGACACTCAGATTCTTGATAGTAATCTAAACTATAGTCAAAGCAATAATCAAGAGCAAACCTATAATAATAACTTCAATAACAATCAAAGCTATACAAATGAAGGAAACTATAGAAGCAATTATAATTATAATAATCAGGACTATAGGAATGACTGGGACTATAGGGAGACTGATGATGGCAGAAAGAAAAAAATTATTATTGGAATAATAGTGGGTCTTCTTACTCTGGTGGTTTTAGTTTCAATATTCTTAATACTTAAAAGAAAAAAGGACAATGAGGACTACTTTAAAGGCGAAAATTCTTACAACAGTTCACAAAGCTCTGATAATGACAACAACAATTACGGTGAAGATTTAGATTATGAGGAAGACTATTCCGACGTCTTAGCAGATGCAAGCCGTGAAGTTGGAAAGGGCAATTATAAGGAAGCGGTAGATTTATATGAGTCTATACCTTCCTACTCTGAGGATTATTATAGAGCTCAAGATGAAATCAAAGCTTTGGAAGATAAAATGGTAACGGGACTCCAAAGAAAGTTTGAAGAAGCAGATTATGAAGGGGTAAATGAAGACGCTAACAGTTATCTTGAGGTCTTTCCTGAAAGCGCCAAAATTTGGGAAATGAAAAGCAAGGCTCAAAATGAAATAGCCTATAACGACAAGGTACAGCTTGAAGAAGAAATTGAAAGGCAAAAGCAAGAATCCGATTCAAATTATTATGGATATGATGATTATGAAGATTATTATGATTACGAAGACTATGAAGACTATGATTACTATGAATATCCTGATCCGGTTTACTTTAACGTACAAGCAAGTACAGGAAATGTAAGAGAGGCACCGGACATTAATTCAAATGTTGTTGACAAAGTCTACAAGGGAGAAGAGGTTTTAGTATACAGTCTTTATTATGATGGAGAGAGAATCTGGTGTGAATTGGATTATGGATGGATTTCAGCGAAGCTTTTAACAGGAGAATATTAAAAAGAGAGGAGTAATTTATGGCAAAATTTTGTACAAAGTGCGGCAGACCTTTAGAAGAAGGAGAAGTTTGCGATTGCACAAAAAACCAAAACACCTATAACAATGCCCAAGGACAAGGAAGTCAAAACTTTCAAAATCATACAGGTCAACAAAACTTTAATTATCAAGGGGGCAATAATAAATCCTTTGAAGATAAGAATTTAAAAGACGATTTCAACTACTGGCAGGGAAAATTTCAAGAAAAAGTTGGAGAATCCTTTAAGGAAAAGGTAAACGACTACAAGAAGATGAATGATGAAATGAACTATTCAGGCGGAATAATTGTACCTGAAATTATAGCCAGCAGTGAAGGAGAAATACCTGTTAGACAATATGATCTGACTGTTTTTAAAAATGTATTTCTAGGTTTCTTTACTTATTCAAAATCAATAGGTAAACTTCTTGTAACAAATAAGAGAGTTTTATTTTCAGCCAAGGGAAGAAATATAAACGGAACAACTAATTTGCAAAATGAATTTAATTTAAATGAAATTGCAGGTATGAGTGCTTCTAAAAATTATATTCCCCATGTAGGTAAATTTATTTTAGGTTTGATTTTAACTTCATTTATTTCATCAATACTATTGGGAATAAATGCAAGGCTGTTTTATGATAGCCCCACTGCAATAAAATTTTCAGGCTTTGTTTTCATAGCCATAGGCATTCTTGCAAGTATCCTTATAAAGAAAAACAATTTTTTATCTTTACTTGCCGCCACTGTTATTTTAACCGGAGTCACCTTACTCTTAGGGACGGGTGTTATAGAATCCTATCTACCTATATTTTCGAACTACGGCTATTACGGATACTACGATACTCCTGATGGATTTATGTTCCTTATTTATATTATTTTAGACATTATATTTTTTGTATACTATATTATTCGCCTTTGGGTTTTCAGCCAAATTCCAAATTTAACCTTCTACATGGATACAAGGGCGAAATCATCAGTAATTTTCATTGAAAGAAGAAAAAGAAGATTTTTAGGACTTTTTGTAGATAATAAGTCAGAAAACTCAGGATTCGATTATGTTCTTCCCACACCTGAGACAGACCTTGCTCTTAGAGAAGTGGGAGCAATTATTTCTGATATTCAAACTCAAGGTGATTACGGTATAAATAAATGGAAGAATATCTAACTGATAGCCTTAAAGCCTTGTACAATATCGGCAACTCCAAAGTCTCTAATTTAGAATCAGTTTCTAAGGAACTTAGTGAAAAATATAATCTTAATCAAAACAAGGGTCAATCCTATAATGAGCTTTTAAATGTCCTTAACAATCAATTTTATATAAATAATGAGGTCGGTATAAAAAAATCCTCCCTGGGAGCAACTGAATTTAATTTCATTAATGGTTCAAATTTGAAGCTCGATTATGAAAAACTTTTTAATCCTTCAGAGGGAGCAATACCCGGCTTAGATGCTTTAAGCCTAAAGTCCAAGGGCAAAATTTTAGATGGACTAAGCACTACATCTGAGATTTCTCCCTCCGGAACAAGTCACGGAGTGGAAACTATATTTTTTAAGACAAAGGACAACACCTTTAATATAGGACTTGATACAAGTGCCAAAATGGACTTTAAAAACCTTGATTTTGATTTAGCCTTTAAGCCCAAGGCAAAAATCGGAAACTTTACTGTAGGCTTAAATTTTTCAAAACTTCTTGATTTAAAAAACGGTCCTTCAATTAAACCTGTTTTTGATTATGCTCCTGAAAATCCTAATATTTTTCAAGCATCTCTATTAAAAAGTTTAGCCATGGTAAGACTTGCTAAGGAAGCCTTGTTTTTAATAGGTAGCGGTCTTGACTATGGTGAGGATTTTGAAAAGACTCAGGAAGAGAATGAGAAGTACAACCTTGAAGAGGTAAATGAAGAAGATATAAACCTTGATCTCGAAAAGTTTAACATGGAAACAGAAGAGGAGCAGCAAAGGGAAGCTTACGAGGAAGAGCTTGAGGCAAGGCAACAGCAAAGGGAAGCTTACGAGGAAGAGCTTGAAGCAAGGCAACAAAAAAGAGAAGCTTACGAAGAGGAATTGAAGGAAAGAGAAGAAGAAAAAAAGGCCTATGAGGAAAGCTTGGAATCAGAGGAAGAATATATGTCTACAGATGAGATAAGCAGGTAAAAGCTTAGGGGGATGAAACATTGCTCAAAAAGACTGAAGTATTTACAGGTAACTCCTTAGATCTTAATCCCGGAATTATAGAAAAGGGCACCGATCCGATTTATTTTTACGGCAGGGATTACAAAGGAAATCTTATGAATCTGCCCTTAACAAGGGAGCTTTTAAGCAAGCATATGTTGATTATGGGAAGTATAGGCACAGGCAAGACCAATGTATTTTTTCAGCTTATAGATCAGCTTAGCGAAAAAGCTACCGATAAGGATGTTTTTATAATTTTTGATACTAAGGGAGAATTTCGCGAGAGTTTTTACAGAAAGGGAGATATTGTAATAAGCAACGATGAAACTGCCACAGGTCCCCTTGGACAAAACTATTGGAATATATTTAATGAAATAGATTCCTCAAGTCCCGAGGAGAGTATTTTGGAAATTGCATCTACAATTTTTCAAGATAAGATAAAAAATACATCTCAACAATTTTTTCCCATGGCTGCAAGAGATATATTTTCAGCTATTTTGACTCATTTTTATAGAAGCAGGGACAAAATAGAAGTAAACAACAAATTATTAAGGGATTTTCTCGACGAATCAAGTCCTGATTTAATAAGGAGAATGATTGGTCAGCATAGGGACTTTACCAACATGATATCTTATATATCAGATGATCGTTCAGGTCAGACTCAGGGAGTTATTTCAGAATTGCAACAGGGAGTAAGGGAGGTTTTTCTCGGCAACTTTAAAAAAGAGGGAGATCTTTCCATAAGAAACCTGGTAAGAGCAAAGGGTGGCAGACGATGCTTTATTGAGTATGATTTGGCAGTAGGTAAGGTTTTATCGCCTATTTATACTCTGCTTTTTGATCTTGCAATAAAGGAAGCCCTGTCAAGAAAGAAGACAGAAGGAAACACATATTTTATAGTTGACGAGTTCAGTCTGCTTCCAAATCTAAGTCATATAGATGACGGGGTTAACTTTGGAAGAAGTCTAGGTATTAAATTTATAATAGGAATTCAAAACATAGAACAGATTTATGAAATATATAAGGAAAATCGTTCGAAATCTTTGCTATCAGGCTTCTTAACAAGTATTTGTTTTAAGGTTAATGATGCAAGCTCTAAAAACTATATTCAGGACCTTCATGGAAAAAATAGAAAGAAGGAAGTGTTTATGTCTTCTATACAAAACAGAGGTATCGTTGAAGAAATTCGAGATGCCTATGTAGTTGAGAACTGGGACTTGGCTAATCTTAGAGTCGGGGAAGCAATTATAAACTTTCCTGTAGGCAATCCTTTTATTTATAGGTTTAATCAGGTTAAACCCTAAGTGAGTAAATATATAAAATAAAGCACTGTGATTACAATCACGGTGTTTTTATTTTTTATAAACTAATTATTAAAATTAAAAGTCAGAGAGATTTAATTTTACTTAACCTCCTTTTACAATTAAGTCCTTGAATTTAATTGAAGAATTAGCTTAAAGATAATATACTGTTTAACGGAGGTTTTTTATGAAGAAGTTAAAAAGACTATTGATCTTTATTTATATTGTGGTTTTTTCCTTTGCCATAGGATATTTTTCAGGCTATATAGATGACAGTACGGCAAATTATGAGGCGATAAAGGAAAGCTACGGATTTTTTATTCACTTTATAAAGCTATTTCTACTTGCCCTTGCGATTTTAAGTCAAGTTGTTTTACATGAGTTAGGTCATTTAGTTGCAGGGTTGGCAAAGGGTTATGAATTTATAATGTTTAGAGTTGGAAATTTAGCACTCGTAAAAAGACAAGAGGGTTTTACCTTAGGCAGGTTTAACATACCAGGAACAGGAGGACAGGCTCTTCTTGCACCTAAGGCCAAGGCATATTCTAATTATAGTTACAAACTCTATATGTATGGAGGAGTTATTTCCAATCTTATTTTTTCATTTTCAGCAGTTTTTTTCTTTATCTTTGCCAAGGAATATTTTTTGAGAGTTTTTCTACTCTACTTCTTTGCCATGGGAATGATTTCAGCAGCTTTTAATGGAATAGCATTTTCATCAGCTATAGCAAATGATGCAATGAATGCAAAATACATGGATATGCATGAAGAATATAGAATATTTACTTCTTATAGCTTAAAGCTAAGTAAATTTCTTGCCAATGGCAAGGGTCTTTCGGATTTTGATGAGGATGAAATAAATTATCTTAAAAAAACAAATTTTGAATTTGCTGAAGGCTATGTTTTGTTAGGGGACTATTATGGGGAGCTTTTAGAGGAGAAACTTGCAGAAAAGTATTATAAGAAGGCACTAAATAAAGAATTCTTAACAGGAGAGCTTCAAAAGATGTCTGTGGTTAACGAGCTTGTATATATAAGTCTTGTTAATGGAAAAACTGAGGACTTTAATAGCTATTACACTGAAGACTACAAGGAATTTTTAGACAAGTACCTATCTAAAATGATTATAGGATTTTACAGTCGCTATGCCCTAGCTCTTCTTATGGAGTCTGATGAGAAAAAATCGGAAGATATAAAAAAAGAATTTTATCGATATTCAAAGAAATATATATTTACAGGTTCTATTAAAGATGCAAAGAATAAAATAGAAACAGTTGACCAATTGTATTACAAGTAGACATTAATTTCATTTATTATTGATAATTTTTTGCAAATTAAAGGTTTTGCACTAAAGATTGGGTATAATACTAAAGGTTATTGTTATTTAACACTTAGCTTAAATTAGCTTGTGCTTTTAAAACATATAGTGGTTTTTGTAATATTAAAAGAGGAGGAAGTCATGTTACTAAAAGATAAGGTAGCAATAATAACAGGAGGAACCAGAGGTATAGGAAAGGCAACTGTAAAGGAGTTTCTAAAAGAAGGAGCTAAGGTAATTTTAGCAGGTTCAAGAGAAGAAACTGTTAACAAGGCTCTTAAAGAAATTAAGGCTGATAATCCTGATGCAAAGGTTGAAGGAGTCTATCCTAACCTTAAGGATTACAACAGTGTAAAGGAATGCTTTGACAAGATAAAAGAGAAGTACGGTCGTATTGATATACTTGTAAATAATGCCGGAGTATCAGCATCAGAGCCTTTTTCAACCTATACACAGGAAATGTTTGAAAAGGTAATAGATATTAATATTGTAGCTGTGTTTAATTGTTCAAGAGCAGTTTATGATACTATGGTGGAACAAAAATCAGGCTGTATACTTAACACTTCATCAATGGTAAGTAGAGATGCTCAACCAAGTGGAATAGCTTATCCTACAAGCAAGTTCGCAGTTAACGGCTTTACCCTTGCTTTAGCAAGAGAGCTTGCTCCCTATGGTATTCGTGTTAATGCTGTGGCTCCCGGAATTACCAACACTGATATGGTAAGTGCCCTTTCAGATGAAATGATTAAGCCGCTAATTAATGCAATTCCTCTAAAAAGACTTGGAGAACCTGAAGATATAGCTCAAGCCTTTGCATTTTTGGCAAGTGAAAAAGCTTCTTACATTTCAGGACAAGTTCTTCATGTAGATGGACTTATGAGAGTATAAGATAAATGAAAAAGAGTAGACAAAAGAGTCTACTCTTATTTTTTTACAAAACTTTTGCCGCAATAGGGGCAGTAGTTAAAATTATCATCTAAAGACTCTCCACAGTAGGGACAGTATTTATAAGACCTTTTATCCTTAGGAGATAAGTCTTTATTACTTAGAGAGTTATTAACGGTAATTTCTTCAGTTGAAGAATAAATATCATTGGGAAGCGTGTTACTGTTTCCTTTTTCCCTTAAAAAATCTTCCTTAAGATAATCAAGCCTTGATTTCATTTTCTTTGAATTTTCATTTATACGATATCTATCCTTAGCATCTATGTGCTTTCTTTCCCTTGATGGCATAATATAAATATTGTTAAATTCATCTTCCTCATTAAAATCTTCCGGGATTTTGTCTTTCTCCCTGTCTCTTAAATAGGAGCTTATAAGGAAGACACCCATAAGGATAAAAATAAGTCCCAGGGCAGGAAACATATAGCCTATTATAAAGTTGCCTTGTGCTCTTACACTTGAAGTGTTAATGTATGATACAACAATCCAAGCAAGACCTATAAGAATTACTCCAAGGCCTAAAATGAAATTTAAAAAGTTTTTCTTTTTCATAGCAATCTCTCCTGTAAGCATTTTACACCAAAAATAAATTCAAGGCACTTGTAAAATAAAATGCTATGCACTTATAATAGTATAGCAAAGAAAGTCATAGATAATAAATAGAAGGGGACTGTTTTGGATAAGAAAGTAAAAACTATTAGTGATATAGAAAGATCTCTTATAAAGACTTATAGAAAATATATTTGGTCAAATTTCATAAAGGCCATTAAGGATTATGAAATGATAGATGACGGAGACAAAATTGCCGTAGCCATATCAGGAGGCAAGGATTCTCTAACCTTGGCAAAGCTTTTTCAGGAGCTTCAAAAGCATAGTAAGAGAAAATTTGAGCTTGAATTTATTGCTATGGATCCGGGATATAGAAAGGAAAATCGTGAGCTTTTAGAATATAATTGTAAAATGCTTCACATACCGGTTAAGGTTCACGAGTCTGATATATTTGAAGTGGCAAACAGACTGGACGGGGATAATCCCTGTTATATGTGCGCCAGAATGAGAAGGGGAAATCTATATTCTAAGGCTCAGGAGCTTGGCTGCAACAAGCTGGCCTTGGGACATCATTTTAATGATGTAGTTGAAACAATTTTATTAAATGTACTTTTTGCCGGCAATTACAAGACCATGATGCCTAAACTACATTCTAAAAATTTTGAAGGCCTGGAGCTTATAAGACCCATGTATTATATAAAGGAAGAATCCATTAAAAGCTTTATGAATTTTACGGGGCTTAAGGCTCTTGACTGTGCCTGCACCGTAACGGAGAAAAAAGAAGGAAACATGAGGTTCTTTATAAAGGATCTTATAGAAGATCTTAAAAAGACAAATAAAAATGTTGATATTAATATTTTAAGGTCTGCTGAAAATGTTGACCTTGGAGCTATAATAGCTTATAAAAATAATGGAGAAATAATAAGCTTTTTGGATAATTATTAATTTTAGAAATAAGTTCCTTGTAGCTTTTAACATTATATAGGAGTGAGTAAATGAAAAAATTTCTTTGCCTGATGTTGGCAATAGTTGTACTATTTCCTTCAGGAGTCCTTGGACAAAAGATATCAGATACAAGTAAGACCGGAAATGCTTCCAAAAAAGTTGAAACAAAAGAAACTGAAGAAATAAGAAATCAAAATATTTGGGTACCCACAAAAAATGGAGTTCAAAGGGCGACCTATGAAGAAGCTTTAAAAATTGAAAGCTTAAAAGCAAAACCTCTTACGGAGCTTACTAAGTCTTATCTTCTAGGGGACTATAAAAGCGGAAAAATTTTAGAATCCTATAATATAGATGAAGTAAGGGCAATGGCATCAACATCTAAGCTCGTTGCAGTATTTGTAGTCCTGGACGAGCTCGAAAGAGGAAGCATATCCAAGGATGATATAGTTTTAATAGATAGGGAAGCTGCACTTTTAGGAGGATCAAGCTATAAATTAAAGGAAAATGATCAAAGGACAGTACAGGAATTACTGGAGGCCTCTTTAATCGTATCCGGAAACGACGCTATAACAGCCCTTGCTAAACACATTGCCGGATCTCAGGAAGCCTTTGTGGAAATGATGAATGACAAGTGCAAGGAGCTTGGGCTTAAAAATGCTTCTATGGTTAACCCCACAGGCCTTACAAACTATGAAATTGAAGATTATAATAAAATGACTACAAGAGAGATGTTTCTTTTAGCAAGGGAGCTTATTATGAAACATCCTGAAGTTTTGGAAATAACATCAAAAGATAAAATAGAGGAGCCGGACAGAAACTTTGTAGAATATAATACAAATCCCTCTCTTGGAATAGTTGAAGGGATTGACGGACTTAAAACAGGCTATACAAATGCTGCAGGAAGATGCCTAATAAGCACAGGACTACAAAAAGGAGAAGAGAAAAAGAGCCTTGATACAAGACTCATAGGTATAACGACAGGCTCTCCAAGTGACTGGGCAAGATATGTTGCTGCAAACAAACTTATGGAAGAGGGTTTTAAAAAGTACAAGTATATCTACATAGGAGACCCTGAAAATGCCATAACAAGCATAAAAATTGAAAATGCTGCTCAAGATAAAATTGATCTTTATGAGAAATCACAAGGTTCAATTCTTTGGGATGGTAAAAGTGAAATTAAAAGAGAATTTATTTTTAAGGAGGACCTTAAACCTCCTATAGATGTTGGAGAAACTCTTGGCAGTGTAAAATACACAATGAATGGGGAAGAAATTTTAAAACTTGACTTAATAAATAAGGACAGGGTTACTCAAAAGGGAATACTTTTTAAGATAAAGGACATGTATGAAAATATCTTTATAAATATAAGAGAAGCGGCCTAAATTTATTGCCATAAAAAACATATAGCAAAAAGATATAAATTAAAAATAAAGGGTATATTAGTAGTGTCGATTATAAAAATAATATATTTAATGAACTAGGAGGTTTTTTATGGACAATATTATAGAAGAAGTAAAGGGATTATATCGAATTTTAAAATTAAAAGAATTTAGAAAAACAGAAGGTGTTGTATTTGATGTAATAGGAAAATCAAATGTAATGAAGGTAGATGCCATAGACAGAGTTATTCATAAGGGTGCCGCTATATCCCCGGGATCTGTAGAAGGAGTGGAAAGACCTTGGTATATGCATACACATCAAGATGACAACCTATTTGTACTCGCAGGTGAAAGACACGTTGACCTTTACAGTGTAGAACATGGAAAGGTTGAAAGCTTTGTTGTAACTCCAGAATATATTGAGCACAACGGCAAGAGAGTAGTAGATGGTGGAGCAGTATTAGTTTGGCCTGTAAATGTATTTCATAGAGTAAGAAGCGGTGAAGACGGATCTCGTTCAATTAACCTTGCAACTCATTATGAAGGCTTTGATATTAAGACTAACTTCAACATTTATGATCTTAATACCGAAACAGGAGAATACAAGGTTATAAGAGAAGGATATAAGGATCAAAAATAATTAAAAAATAGTGAAGGGGCCAAGGCTCCTTCTATTTTTATGAAGAAAAAAGTCTATAAATCACTTATAATAAACCTTTTTAAACAAGGCTATAAAGCCACTTATAAGAGTTGTAAAAATATCCTCTAAGCTTTGTAAACTATGTTATTTATTAGACGATTTGTAGATTGAGATCTGTTACTCTCAACAAGAGAGTTAATGAGATATTAATTTAGGAGGTATATTAATGAAGAGAGTAATGTGTATTCCCAACTATTCAGAAGGAAGAGACGCTGAAAAGATCGATAAAATAGTTGAATGTTTCAGAGCTAAGGAAAATGTAAAGCTAATAGATTATCAACCAGATAAGGACCACAACAGACTTGTTGTAGAGGTCATAGGAGAGCCTGAAGCAGTTATTAAAGCTGTTCTTGAATCTGTAAAAGTTGCAATAGAAGTTATAGATATGACAAAACATACAGGCGGTCATCCTAGAATGGGAGCAGTTGACGTTGTACCTTTCGTTCCTGTAACAGAAGTAACAACTGAAGACTGTATAGAATATGCAAGAAGAACCGGTAAAGCAATAGGAGAAATGGGAATTCCTGTTTATCTATATGAAGACGCTGCTACCACTCCTGAAAGACAAAACTTGGCAAAAGTTCGTAAGGGACAATATGAAGCTTTCTTTGAAAAAATTAAACAACCTGAATGGAAACCTGATTTCGGACCTCAAGAAATGAATGCTAAAAGCGGTGTAACAGGTGTTGCTGCAAGGTTCCACTTAATTGCTTTTAACGTAAACTTAAATACTGATAAATTGGAAATAGCAGATGCTATAGCAAGAAAAGTTCGTCATATTGGTGGAGGACTTAGATATGTTAAAGGTATAGGTCTTGCTCTTGAAGAAAAGGGACAAGTTCAAGTATCAATGAACCTTGTAAACTTTGAAAAGACAAGAGTATATCAAGCACTTGAAATGATTAAGTCTGAAGCTAAGCGTTATGGAGTAACCGTAGCAAACACAGAACTTATAGGATTGATTCCTCTACAAGCTCTAATTGATTCAGCAGCATACTACATGCAAATTGAAGACTTTAAACCTGAGCAAGTACTTGAAACACTTTTAATTGAAGAATAATTGTAATATAATAAGCTGGAGTTTTGAGATAATTTTATAAAAAATAAAGGAGGATTTTATGGCAGAATTTAAAACAGATATACAAATAGCTGATGAAGCTAAGATGCTTCCAATTGTTGAAGTAGCTAAAAAATGCGGAATTAAAGAAGAAGAAATTGAAAATTACGGTAAATACAAGGCTAAGATTTCCTTTGATGCTATTGAAAGATTAAAATCAAATAAAGATGGAAAGCTTGTTCTTGTTACAGCAATCACTCCTACACCTGCAGGAGAAGGCAAATCAACAGTATCAATCGGACTTGCTCAAGGACTTAACAAAATAGGTAAAAATGCCATAGTAGCACTTAGAGAACCATCTCTAGGACCTGTCTTCGGAATTAAGGGCGGAGCAGCAGGCGGCGGATATTCACAAGTAGTACCTATGGAAGATATTAACCTTCACTTTACAGGGGACCTACATGCCATGACTGCAGCAAACAACCTTTTAGCTGCTTTAATTGACAATCATATCCACCAAGGCAACAAGCTTGGCATAGACTCAAGAAGAATTACTTGGAAGAGAGTTCTTGATATGAACGACAGATCTCTTAGAAACATAGTAATAGGTTTGGGCGGAAAAGCCTGTGGATTTACAAGAGAAGATCACTTTATGATAACTGTAGCATCAGAAATTATGGCTGCACTTTGCTTGGCAAGCGACCTACCCGACCTAAAGGAAAGACTATCTAAGATGATTGTTGCTTATAACCTTGAAGGAAAGCCGGTAACAGCAGGAGATCTAAATGCACAAGGTGCAATGGCAATGCTTCTAAAAGATGCAATTAAACCTAACCTTGTTCAAACTCTTGAAAACACACCAGCACTAATTCACGGTGGACCATTTGCAAACATTGCACACGGATGTAACTCATTAATAGCAACAAAACTTGGCTTAAAAATGGGAGATTATCTTGTTACAGAGGCAGGATTCGGTGCTGACCTTGGAGCAGAAAAATTCCTTGATATAAAATGTAGATTCGGCGGATTAAAACCATCAGCAGCAGTAATAGTTGCTACAATAAGAGCTCTAAAAATGCATGGTGGAGTAGCAAAGGATCAACTTAAAGAAGAAAACGTACAAGCACTTAAAGACGGTTTTGCTAACCTTGGACGTCACATTGAAAACATTAGAAAATTCGGTATACCTGCAATAGTAGCAGTAAACAGATTTGCAGACGATACAGAAGCTGAAATCCAAGCTTTAATGGAAAAATGTGAAGAATACGGAGTAAAGGTTGCACTTTGCGAAGGTTGGGCAAAAGGCGGCGAAGGCGTTAAAGAACTTGCTGAAATAGTAGTTAAGGTAACTGACGAAGAAAAAGCAGACTATAAGCCTCTTTACGATGTAAACCTAACAATTGAAGAAAAACTTAATAAAATTGTTAAAGAAATCTATCATGGCGGAAAAGTTGTTTTAAGCCCTGCAGCTAAAAAAGAAATTAAGACTCTTGAAGAACTCGGATTAGATAAAATGCCTATTTGTATGGCAAAGACTCAATACTCCTTCACAGATGATCCTAAGGCAGTAGGAGCTCCTGAAGGATTTGAAATTAACGTTCAAACAGTAAGAGTTTCTGCAGGTGCAGGATTTATAGTTTGCGAAACAGGAAACATTATGGTTATGCCGGGACTTCCAAAAGTACCTGCAGCTGACAAAATGGATGTATCAGCAGACGGAACAATGACAGGATTATTCTAAGGAGGAAAAATGTTAAAAGATTTATCAGTTAAAGACTTTGTAGCCGAAACAGCTTCAGATTCACCGGCTCCAGGTGGCGGATCAGTTTCAGCTCTTGCAGCTGCACAAGCTGCGGCACTTTTAGCAATGGTTGCTAATCTTACTGTAAAAAGTAAGAATTATGAAAGTGTTCATGAAGAAGTAAAACCTCTTATTGGAGAGTTGGAAGCTTTTGAAAAAGAATTTGTAGATTTTATAGATAAAGACGCAAATTCATTTAATGGAGTTATGAAAGCCTTTAAACTTCCTAAGGAAACAGAAGAGGAAAAAGCTGCAAGAAGTGCAAAGATTCAGGAAGAATATAAAAATGCGGCAAATATACCTCTAACAGTTGGATTAAAGACA
Source organism: Peptoniphilus catoniae (assembly GCF_901447155.2). GTDB lineage: Bacteria > Bacillota > Clostridia > Tissierellales > Peptoniphilaceae > Peptoniphilus_E > Peptoniphilus_E catoniae. Next base: position 25,101 of record NZ_LR588416.1, on the reverse strand, counting down.
ATAGAACTTATTCCTTATGCTGAAAAGCTTCTTGAAATTGGAAACAAAAATGCAATAACAGATGTCGGCGTTGGAGTATTAAATATAAAATTAGCAGTTACAGGAGCTTTTTATAACGTAAAAATAAATCTTGGCTCAATTAAAGATGAAGCTTATGTAAAGGACTTAAAGGATAAAATGGCAAAATCTCTTGAAGATCTTGATAAGAGAATTGCACCTATTCTTGAAAAGGTTGAAGCTGAAATTAACTAAAAACAAACGGGACCTCTGAAGTCCCGTTTTTATATTGACTTTTATATTAGGTGATAGCATGAGAATATTATTAGTAGACTTCGGATCAACATATACAAAGTTGACCTTAGTCGATATGGATAAGGAAGAAATAATAGCAAGAAGTTCCGCTATAACTACAGTTGAAAAAGATGTTAGAATAGGCTATGACGAAGCCTATAAAAAAATGAAAGAAGATTTGGGAGAAGATCCTAAGCCTGATAGAGTACTGGCCTGTTCATCAGCTGCAGGAGGCCTTAAAATGATAGCCATAGGCCTTACTAAAAACCTTACAGCTGAAGCTGCAAAAAGATCAGCTCTTGGTGCCGGAGCAAGAATTTTAAAGACCTACTATTATGAGCTTCCTGAAAAAGATTTGGAAGAAATTAAAAATTCCCCCTGTGATATAATTCTTTTTTCCGGAGGAACTGAACACGGAAATAGAATTAACGTTATAAACAATGCAAAGAGTTTGGCGACAATAGGACTTAAGATACCTGTAGTTGTTGCAGTTAACTCAGATGCCCTGGAAGAAGTTGAAAAAATATTTAAAGAGGCGAACATGAACTATTATGTTACTGAAAATGTAATGCCTGCTGTAAATATTTTAAATGCAGAAAGTGCCAGAGAAACCATAAGAAAAATATTTATGGATAGGATTGTAAAGGCAAAGGGTATGAATAATGTGGAAGATGAAATTGACGGGATTTTAATGCCGACACCACAAGCAGTTATTAAGGCTGCACAGGCCCTATCTTTAGGCACTGAAAAAGAAAAGGGAATAGGGGATCTTATGGTTGTTGATATAGGGGGAGCAACTACAGATGTTCACTCTATAGGTTACGGACACCCTACGGACAATACAGTTATATATGAAGGCCTTTTGGAGCCTCTTGCAAAAAGAACTGTAGAGGGAGATTTGGGAATGAGGTACTCCGCTCTAAGTCTTTATGAAGCATCAGGAGATGAAGAAATTTCAAGATTTTTGCCAAGCCGTCAAAATATACTTGAAGGCATAAAGAAAAGAGTCGGGGATATAAAATTTGTTCCCAAGACCCAAAGGGATTTTGAATTTGATGCAGCAATGGCAAGTGTTGCAACTCAACACGCAGTTAACCGCCATGTAGGTGTTCTTACAAGGAGATTTACAAAAACCAGGTACGTTTACTATCAAACAGGTAAGGACCTTACTAATCTTAAAAATGTGATAGGTACCGGAGGAGTTTTGGTCCACGCCAAAAAGCCTGTTAAAATTTTAAGCTCTTTAATAAATAACGATCCTGAAACCTTAAACCCTAAGGATCCTGAATACTTTATAGATAAGGATTATATATTAAGTGCCATGGGCCTTTTAAGCATGGAATATCCCGATGTTGCTATAAGGATTATGAAAAAAGATTTAAGGGAAGTGAATTAATATGATACAAAGTTTTGATTTTTTTGTAGCAAACCCTGCAGGAAATATTACAGGTTTTGTAGTTTGGCCGGTATATCCGGGTTTTAGACCTGCCTATACCAAGGCTATTATGGAACAGATAGACAGCTCCGTTGAGCAGGTGGGCTTTATAAGTCCAAGCTATGATGGACCTCCACTAAGACTTGACATGGCGGGAGGAGAATTTTGCGGCAATGCAACGAGAGCCTACGGTTTATATTCAGCAACCTTTTTAGAAGAAAAGGGCGAATATAACATGGAAGTATATGTAAGCGGTATAGACCACCCTATATATGTTTTGGCAAACACTATAAACAACACCGCCTATATAGAACTTCCTGAAGCTATTTCAGTCGGAGAGCTTGAAGTGGAAGGCAAGTCTTATAAAATAGTTGAACTTTCAGGAATAACTCACGTTATTATAGATGATAGGAAAGAAGACAAGGATTTTGTAAAAAAAGTAATTGATGCGGCTAAGAATAAAATTGAATCAAAGGCCTATGGAGTTTTGTTTTATAACAAGGAAGACTCATCAATGGTACCTTATGTAGAGGTAGTAGAAGCAGACACTCTTGTTAGAGAATCATCTTGTGCATCAGGAACAGTGGCCCTTGGCTATTATCTTAATAATGATAAAAGGGACGAAAATTTTAAGGCAACTATCCACCAACCCAATGGCGAGCTTGAATTGACTTGCAGAATAAATGAAGAAGGCAAGCTTGTATTTACTATAGGAGGCCCTGTAGAAATTTCAGAAACCAAAAAGGTTAAAATAGATATATCAAAAGAAGTAGAAGAAAAGGTTAAGGCAGAATACCTTGCCAAGAAAAAACTTGAAGAAGAAGCTTCCAAGCATGAAGAAGTTAAAGATGATGAAGAAGAGTAAATAATAATCTAAGAAAGAGTCCTAAGCTATATGCTTAAGACTCTTTTTGGTTTATATAAAATTTTTAAAATTTTACATCCTACCAGGTGCATAAACCGGTAAATTCTTGAAATCTCCATAAAATATTCATTAAAGGAGAATCTTCATAGTAGGTCTCCATAGGAAGGGTGTAGTTGCCGTCCTCATTGTTCCAAACTCTTTTAAAGTAATTTGAAATTTGAAGGGGAATTTCACCTGACAGGTCAGTTACCAGTTCAACATCTGTTTCAAGATTATAATTTTCAAGGTTTCTTTTGGTAAAGTTTGCAGATCCTAAAATTACATGGGCAAGCTTGGATTTATTATATTTAAAAAATGCCATTTTAGTATGGTACTGTTCACCCCTTGTGTCATACCACCTAAGGTCTATGTTTTCGTTTTTCTCTGCCAAAGTACAAAGAGCTGACCTGTTGGGATTGCCGTTTTTTTCTATACCGAAGGCGTCCTTATTAGGATCGGCAACTATTTTTATTTTAACACCTCTATCAGAAGCACTAGCAAGAGATTTAAGGACCTTAAAGTCGGATAGGTAGAAGATACCTATATAAATTTCATCTTCAGATTCAGCCCTATTAATGTTTTCAAGAAGGGCCTTTAAAATTTCAGATTCAGTTAAAATTCTCAATTTTATATTTTCGTCTTTGCCCTTAAAATTATCAGACACCTTTATATCCGGGAAGTCTCCTCCTGAAAATTCAACAACAGACTTTTCAGATTCTATAAGATCTTTAATAGCCTCTCCCTTAAATCTTAGGGCTACATTTGAGTGGAAGGAGCTTGGATCGTGAGGGTTTGCCGATGCAATCATGGCTTCATTTTCACTTATAAAAACTTTTCTGTGATTGCCTTTAAAGTTTGCAAGCTTTAAAATTGATCTTATAGTAACCTTAGGACCATTAGCATCAAAGAAGTTTCTTATAAATCCCTTTTCTCCTATGCCAAACCATTTAATAAAGAATCTGTAGTAGCCCGAAAAAATAGGATTGCTGTCTCTCATTTTGTTATGATCTGTAACGACTACATTTATTCCGGCATCCTTTAATCTTTTAAGATGGGTCTGCTCATAGGCACCATAGAAGTTGTTAATGGGATCTGTTATAAAGACTATGGGCATGGAAGGATTTCTATTTTTTTTAGCTATAATGGCATCTGTCATATCAGATACGGAAGTTGGATATTGAATAGATGATTTTGTATAGTCGTCATTATATAGAAATAAATCTATAATTAAAAAGTCCTCAGCCTTTTCTATTAAATCCATTTCTTCCTTAAATATATTAAGCTCATGGACAGTTTTATTATCTTTACTGTAGCTTAAATCTTCTATATATTTAACCTCAATTGGATTTGTAAAATCACCGGCTAAATTTGTTCCCTTAGGATTTTTAGTAAACAAACTGTATATAAGAGGAATTAAAAATATAAGTAATAGTAACAATTTAGCTCGCCTCTTTTTTTTATTTTTCTTATTTTTATTCACATTATCACCATCAATATTATAACCTTTAAGTTAATAAAGCTCCATAGGTCTATGTTTTATTTATTGACTATTTATGATATTATAAAAATGCTGATTTCAATAGGATCTAAAGTTTAGGAGTATGATATGAAAAAGATATACCTGGTCTTGTTATTTGTAATTATATTTGCAAAAAAATCCTATGCTATGGAGGAAGGTTTAGTCATAAGTCCATATAAGCTAAAGGTAAATGAGGAGTCCAGACCTTTTTATTCCTATAATGTTGATGGATATAATTACTATAGGCTAAGAGACCTTGCCAAGGCTTTGAAAAACACTTCAAAAAGATTCGATATTATATATGAAGAAGAAAATGATTTAATAAGAATAATAAGAAGAAAAAATTATACAGGACAAGAAAGCTCCATATACAACAGATTTGCCACAGGCTATCCCGCCAAGTCGAAAATTTACATAGAGAATAGAGAGTTGGTAATACCGGGAATAAATATTGGAGGATATAATTATTACAGGTTAAGAGATTTGGCATCTATATTTGACTTTTCAATTAGCGAAAACAGATTTACTCAAGTCCTGCTTATAAATACAGCTGTTGAATATAGGTCCAGTGGAAATGATTATCTTAGAGCTCCTGATTATAAGGATATAGAAAGTTCAGAAGAATTTATGGAAATCTTTACCAAATCTTTCTTTGATCTTTATGAGGTACAGATGAAAGTAATATCAGACCTTATGGAAAAGGGATCTAACAGTTCAGATTTAACCTCCCTACAAAACTCTCTAAACAGCCACTATGATTACTACCTAAAGCTCTCAGACTCAAGATTTATAAAAAGCGACATACGAATAAAAAGAAATTTTGATGATTTTGTAGAAAGTTTTAAGATACAAAATGAAGAGTTTGACAAGGTAGTTGAAGCAACTAGAGCCCTTAAGGGAGAGAAGACACAAGACATTTCCGAAACTATTTATAATTACAATAACGAAGTTTCAAAAGTAAGTGACAAATTTATTAATTTAGTTAACATGATGAGAGAAGAAAAACAGGGTGATTAAAGTCCACCCTGTTTTATATTTGATATTTTTTTTGATTTAATCGCTTATTGATGTATTCGGATAAAAGAGTGTAAATTACCGCAAAGGCTGGTATAAAAATCCACATACCTACAATACCCATAAGGGAGCCCCCTACTATTACGCTAAAGAGGGTCCACATTGATGGAAGATTAAGCTTATCTCCCATAATTTTAGGATAGATAATATTTCCCTGAATCTGTTGAAAAATCAGCATCATTATCAAAAACATCAGAGATTTAGCAGGAGACTCTATTAGAATAAAAAGGACCCCTATAGCTGCGCCTATAATAGGCCCGATAATAGGAATTAGATCAGAGAAAGCAACTACTACTGAAATCATAGCAGCATTAGGCATAGACATTACTATCATACCAATAAAGGTCATAAGACCTATTACAAGTCCATCCAAAATTTGTCCCGATACAAAGGCGTTAAAGTAATCGTGAGCAAGACTAAAAGCGCGTAGGGCATAGTTTGCTTTTTCCTTTGACAGAAGAGCATAAAGCAATTTTTTCGATTGCCTTGCAAGCTTCTCCTTATCAAAGAGAATATAAAGGGCAAAGACTAGGGATAAGAGAGAATTTGTAATCCAATTTGCCAAGTAGGCTGTAAAGTTGAAACCCTTTGACAAAAGTTTGGAATTTTTTGAAAAAATAAAATCTTCAAAACTTTTAAGGAAGGCATCTACAGATAGATTGCTATATAGGTTTTCAATAGCGTCTGCATACTTAACTAAAAAGGGAACCCTTCTCATAAGATTTGCCAGTTCCTTTACAAAAACAGGAAGCTTTTCCTTTAATGTTATTATTGACTTAATTAGTTGAGGTATAACCAAAGCACTTAAAAAGCTTATAATAAGCAGCAGAATTATAAGAGATAGAAGTACCGCCAAAGGTCTTTTAAACTTTTTAAACTTAGGTGACTTAATTGAAGAGAAAACTTTATTTTCAAAAAAGTTCATAGGGATTTTAAGTATAAAAGCAATTGCTCCGCCTACAATAAATGGAGACATAATAGCTAAAAGTTTAGACAAGGCTTTACTTACTCCATCTATATAGTAAAGAGCAAAATAAAAAGCGATTGATATTAGACTGATTTTGAGTAATTTTTTATAAAAGTTCGAGTTTTCTTCTTTTTCCATTATTTCCTTCATTCTTTTCCCCTATAGATGTGTTAAATATCAAAATTTTCATATACAAACATGGTCTTATCCAAATCTTTAATTTGATTTTCCAGTTCATAAAAATATTCTTCACTTGTATAATAATCTTCAAATTTTTTGGAAAATATTTTTTCTTCTTCAATGGAAAGCTTATTTGTGTAGAAAGCTTCCTTATCGTTAATGATAACCTTAATTTCGTCAAGGTTATGGATAAGAGCGAAGAGCTTGACGCAGTTGTTAAATATGTTTTGAGCTTGACCCTGGGCTATTTTATCCTCATTACTTGTATAATAAAGGACCAGCATATTTTTATCTTCAGGATATTCAAAGGCCATGTGGTCCCATTTAAGGAATTTGCCAAAGTCTAATTTATTAATAATAGCACTTGTTTTTGAAACGTCAGCCATATATTCGTGCTTATATTCATAGAGGGATTTATCAGCCGTTTTTGTGCAAGATGTAAGAATAATAGTTAAAAGAAGAAGAATAGAAAATTTTCTTATTTTAAACATAATAACCTCCGAATTTCACTAAAAATCTCTTTAACTTAAATAGAGTTTACAAAACAGCCTTGCTATAAAAATTTAAGCAAGGCTTTATTATCAATTAATAGTCGTGGTAAAGATTATCTAAGATAAGAGCTATTGAAAGAAAAAGCTTTTCAAGAGAAGAGTAGTCCTCAAGATAGTTAAGTATGTATGTTTTAGTTGATTTGACACTTCCTTTAATAGAAGCTACAGGCTCACCATTTAAAAAAATTTCAAATTCTTGAGAATTAATCTTTCCCCATATCACAAGCTTACCTAAATTCGTTCTTATGTAAAGATCCGGGATTTTAAAATTACGTCCCTCTCTTACGTTATAGGTGATATTATCTAAAATAATAGAAAAAAGCGTATCCCTAATAGGACCTTGGTGATGCTTGTAGATTTCTACAACTTCTTTTTCTTCAAGGTCTTTAACTGAAATTTTGGAATAGTAAATCTTGTTGCCCTTTAAGAAGCTTACTACAGGTGAATAAAAATCCACTTCCGCATTTAAATAAGGCTGATTATCTTTTAAAATTTTATATTTATAATTGTCAAGTATTGTGTAATCACACTGTATTAACAGTTTATTCAACTATATCACCTATCTTAATTTTACAGCACCGGTGTGAATTTTTCAACAAACAAGTTTATTATTAACTTTGCTAGTGATATAATAATTGTTCAAGCATTAAAGGAAAAAAGGGGATTTTATGGAAAAACTAATATTAAAAGCAGGAAAGTATAACACTAAAGACGAGAACAGAACGAAAATAACCATGTTAAGTGCAATTTACGGCTTAATGTTTAATATTTTGTTGGCAGCCTTTAAGGTGGTATTATCTATTATCACTAACTCAGTTTCTATTTTGGGAGATGCCATTAACAACATTACAGATTGCCTGTCATCAGTTGTTACCTTTGTGGGAGCTAAGCTTTCTCACATGCCACCGGATAAGGAACACCCTTATGGGCACGGAAGAATAGAATATATATCAGCACTTTTTGTTTCTGTATCGGTTTTGTTTATAGGCCTTCAATTTATGAAGGTATCCTTTGACAGAATCAGAAATCCGGTACCAATAGAGTTTGATTTAGTATCAATAATTATAATGACAGTTTCAATTTTAGCAAAACTTTATATGACCTTTTTCTACTCCAGGGTATCAAAAAAAATCAACTCAATGCCTATTGACGCTCAGTCTAAGGACTCTCTTTCAGACGTCGTTATTACCTCTGTGGTAGTTGCTTCAATGATTGTCTATAATATGTTTAATGTTCACATTGACGGATATGTAGGTTTTTTAGTGAGTCTTGTTGTTATTCATTCAGGCTATGAACTTATTAGAGATACCTTTGCTGAGCTGATTGGAAAGGTTCCTGATGAGTTAATAGGAGATATTGAGAAAAAAGTTTTAAATTATGATAATATACTTGGAGTACATGATATTATAGCAGTGAATTTCGGACCTGATAAGGCTTATATTAACATGGATGTTGAGGTGCCTTATAATATGAGTTTAGTAGAAGCTCACAACCTTGTTGATAAAATAGAGAAAGATATAGAAACTGAGCACGACTTAAATGTTTCAATTCACGTAGATCCTGTAGGGTCTTATAATAAGGAAGAAAGAGAAGTTGTGAATCTTATGAAAAAAGTCGTAAGAGAAAGCGACAAGCTTATTTCCTTTCATGATATTTACCTTGAAGATGACTTAGTTCATATAGATGTTGTAGTTGATGCACAAAAGATAGAAAAGGCGGAAAGTGTTCAAGATTTTAAAAACTATGTAGAAGATACTATAGAAAAAGAGCTTGGAAAGAAAAGTGAAATAACTGTAGATAGGTATTTTAAATAGGAGAATTTATGAAAGTTTTAATAGCAGGTGCAGGTAAGCTAGGCTTTAGATTGGCAAAGGCTTTAGTTGCTGAAAATTGTGATGTTACAATATTGGACAATGATGAAAAGATTATAGAAAATGTAAACAACTCTCTTGATGTTTTAACAGTTAATGCAAATGCCTTGGATTTTGAGATATTAGAGGAGCTGGATCTTGGAAGCTATAATCTTTTACTTGCAACGACAACATCAGATGAGGCAAATGTACTAATCTCAACTCTATCTAAAAGACTTGGTGTCGATAGAGTAATAGCCAGAGTAAGAAATCCTGAATATCATAACCAAATAAGATTTATTATGAATGAGCTTGGAATAGATGAGATAATCAACCCGGATCATGCAACGGCTCTATCAATAGAAAAGTATCTGCTTAAAAAATATTTACTTGTAAGTGACGAATTTGCCAATGGCAGGGTAAAGCTTGTAGATTTCCACATAGGGTCGGACCCTGATTTTATAAATAAAAAAGTTATGGATCTTGTGGGCTTTAACGGTATGCTTATTACTTCAATATCAAGAGAAGGAAAAACTATAATCCCCAATGGATCAACAATACTAAGAGAAAATGACTCTATACTTATTGTAGGGGCAAGAGATGATATAGAAGACTTTGACAAAAATCATTCCGGTATAAATAAGCATAAATCCGTTAAAAGAGTAATTATTTTAGGTGGAGGAAAATTAGGCCTTTATCTAGGACTTTTACTTGATATGGACGGAATTGAAACTACAATTATAGAAATAAATACTGAAAGGTGCAATCAACTTATGGAAAGGTTGCCCAATGCCATGATAATAAACGGAGACGGAACGGATTTTAACATTTTAAATGAAGAAATGATTGAGTCCTATGATGCCCTTGTTGCAGCTACAGGCATAGACGAGGCGAACCTTCTTATGGCTCTTACTGCAAAACAACTTGGTGTATATAAGTCAGTTGCTAAGCTTTCAAGGTCAAATTATGATATGATAGTTGACAAACTTGGACTTGATGCGGCCTTTAACACATCAATAATTACAGCATCAACTATACTTAAGTTTGTAAGAGGACAAGGCTCATTAAATGTTAACCTTATGCTTGATGGAGAAACTGAATTTACTGAAATTCTTCTAACGAATAATCTTGATATACTGGGAAAACCCGTTAAGGATTTGGGCCTGCCTAAAGAGGTTTTAATAACATCAATTGTAAGAAATAACAGGGTTATTATACCTAATGGAAGTACCGAGCTAAAGGCAGGGGACAGAATAATAGTTTTTTGTCGCCACGGAGGCATATCTGTTTTAAAGAAATATTTTTATTCAGATAATAAAAGAGGAGGATTCTTTAGTGAACTACGCGATCATATTTAGAATATTGGGAATAATTTTTACAATTGAAGCCCTATTTATGATTCCACCTCTACTTTTAAGCTTTGCAATAGAAGACGGTGCCACTAAAGCATTTTTAGTAACTATAGCCCTACTTTTTGCGGCTTCAGTAATAACGAGAATCTTTTCTGCAAAAAGTCTTAGAATAACCCCCAAGGACGGTTTACTTATAGTGTCAGTATCTTGGATTTTTGCCTCAGCCTTCGGGGCCTTACCCCTTTACATTTCAGGATCCTTGCCGGGATATATAGACAGCTTTTTTGAAATAGTTTCAGGCTTTACAACTACAGGGGCAAGTGTTATGGAAAATCCGGAGGTAGTTGCAAAGTCTGTTATTCTTTGGAGGAGCATGACTCACTGGATAGGTGGAATGGGTATACTGGTCTTTACTCTTATACTTCTACCTAAACTCGGTATAGGGGCCTATCAAATTTTTAAGGCTGAGAGCCCGGGGCCAGTTGCAGGAAAAATTGCACCTAAAATGGCAGATACTGCCAAAAAACTATATATTATTTATATGATAATAACAGTAGTTCTTTTTCTACTTTTGCTTTTAGGAGGTATGACACCTTTTGATGCTATAGTTCATACTCTTGGAGTTGTAGGAACCGGAGGATTTTCTTCAAAGGCAAACTCAGTAGGCTATTTTCAAGGAGCTTACATTCCTATTGTATTATCATTTTTCATGCTTTTTTGCGGAACTAACTTTTCCATGTATAACTACCTTTATAAAGGGAAGATTAAAAATATCTTAGAAGATGAAGAATTCAGGACTTATTATTTACTAATATTTTTTGCTGTAACTCTAATAGCAATAGATCTTTTTATAAATAATTACGCAAGCTTCGGTAAATCTCTCTTAGACTCATTTTTTCAAGCTTCCTCCATTTCATCAACTACAGGTTTCAGTAATGCTGACTATGATCTTTGGCCTACATTTTCAAAGTATATATTAATTATGCTTATGTTTATGGGCGCAAGTGCTGGTTCAACTGCCGGAGGTATGAAGGTTATAAGAGTAGTTGTACTTGGAAAGCTTATAAAAAGAGAGGTAATAAAGGTTCTTCATCCCCATGCTATAATTCCCGTTAAGGTTAACGGAAGAATTTTAAATGATGAAGTTATAGCCGGTATCCACGGATTTATGGGAGTTTATCTCTTAATAACTCTTCTGTCATCAACTATTATAAGTCTTAGCGGAGTTGATTTTCTAAGTTCCCTTTCCACTACTGTAACTATGCTTTCAAATGTTGGACCGGGCTTTGGTGCAGTAGGACCAACGAGAAACTTCGCCTTTTACAATCCTTTCTTTAAACTTTTATTTTGCTTTTTAATGTTATTGGGCAGACTTGAATTTTTTACCCTTTTGGCACTGATACCAACAGTTAGAAAAAAGAAGATTGTGTAGGTGTAGCATGAAATTACTTATAATAGGTGCAGGTAAGGTAGGACAAAATATTTTATCCACCGTTGCAGTAGGAAAAAATGAAATTACAATAGTGGACAGGAGCAGAAAAGCTTTGTCAGAAATTCGCGAATCTGATAATGTTGAAAGCATTCTCAATGATAATTTAACTCCTGAATTATTTAAAAAATTCAAAGTCGAAACTTATGATTTTGTTATTTCTGCAACTAACTCTGATAAAACCAACATACTATCCAGCGTTTTAGCAAAGAATATGGGAGCCAAATATACTATTTGTAGAGTTAATCAAGCTGAATCCATGGAACAAATTTATTATTTAAGAAATTATTTGGGGATAGATAAAATCGTAAATCCTAATCTTGAAACAGCTTTGTCTGTGGGAGATATAGTTAGCAGCAACATAAGATACCAGTCAGATAAGTTCGGGAAGGGTAAAATTGAAGTAATAGGTCACGGTATAAAAATGGATAAGGACCTGGAAGGTAAAAAAATAAAAGATATAGGTGCTCTTTCAGTTATACTGGTTATAGGAGTAATTAGAGACGGAGAGCTTATTATACCTAATGGCGACTTTGTATTAAGGGATAAGGATTACCTTTACCTTATGGGACTTTCTAAAGATATTATGAATTTTAAAATGAAGTATTTTAGAATTGCCGAAAAGCAAATGAGAAAGAAAATTGCCATAGCAGGTATTAACGAAATCAGCAATCAACTTGCAATAATATTTAAGGATGAAGACTTAACTGTAGTGGATAGTGATCCGGATAAATGTAGATCTTTCAGAAAGAACTATCCCAATGCCTTTGTTATTAATTCAAATCTTAAAGGAGCGGAGTTTTTCGATTTAAACAATATAGATAAAAGCGATGTATTTATAGCCTTAACTGACAATGAGGAGCTTAATCTTGCCCTATCTCTTATGGCTAAAAAATTAAATATAGAGGATATATTTTTGCAAATATTATCAAGGAACTATCTTAAAATTTTAGATGAACTTGAGTTTACAGGAGTCCTAAATCCTATAAATATAGCATCAAATGCAATTATAAAAACTATAAGTAAGGATAAGGGTATATCAACCTATATGACCTTTGACGGTTTAGCGGAGGTTTTGGAATTAAAATTACCCGATGACACAAGCTTAATAGGTCACAAGCTTAAAGACGCCAAGATACCACCGGGTGTTCTTATAGGAGGCATAGTAAGAGAAGACGGCACTGTAATTGTGCCTAGAGGAAATTCTGAATTTAAGAAGGGGGACTCTATAGTTGTCTTTTGCAAAAAGGAAAACAAAAAGGATCTTGAATATTTTATTAAGGAAAAGGGAGACAATTTCTTTTTAAATTTAATTAGATGAGGTAGTTATGTATAGGTTTAATAATGATTGGGACGATCTTTTAAAGGATGAATTTAAAAAACCCTATTATTTGAATTTAAGAGAGCTTTTAATTAATGAGTATAAAAACTTTAAAATATTTCCTCCGGCTGAAGATATATTTAACGCCTTTAAATATACGCCCTATAAGGATGTAAAGGTGTTAATCCTGGGACAAGATCCCTACCACAATTATTCTCAGGCCCAGGGCTTGTCTTTTTCCGTTAGAGATGGAGTAAAGATCCCTCCCTCCCTTATGAATATTTACAAGGAACTTCATGACGATCTTAAAATAGAAATTCCTCAAAGCGGATCTTTAGTTAAGTGGACGGGACAGGGCATTATGCTTCTTAATACAACTCTTACAGTAAGAGCCCACTTTCCCATGAGTCACTCTAAAATAGGTTGGGAAATTTTTACAGATGAGGTTATAAAATTGCTGAATGAAAAGCCTGATCCTATGGTATTTATACTGTGGGGAAGACACGCCCAGTCAAAGGAAAAGTTTATAACAAATGACAGGCACTTAATTATTAAGGGGCCTCATCCATCACCCTTGTCAGCTCACAGAGGTTTTTTCGGTTCAAGACCTTTTTCAAGAGCTAATGAATTTTTAAAAGAGAACAATATTGAACCGCCAAGTTGGAAATTATAGGAGGTAACTGTGGATTATTTAATGTCTGAATATGCGACAATAAAAGATGTAAAGGTTGGAGAAAACCCTCTTTATGTTGTCACTCCCAGAGATAAGAAAGAAAATCAAAAGGCTATTATTTTTTATCACGGTTGGGCAAGTAATGCCTTTAATCAAATTTTAAGAGCAAATATATTTGCAGCCTACGGCTATCAGGTAATTCTTCCTGAAGGGCTCTATCACGGAAGAAGGGGCAGACTGGACTATGACAGCAATGAAGTCCTTAAGGAATATATGCCTAGAGTAATTATGAAGCATATTGAAGAGTTTCCTATGATTCACGATTATGTTGTAAATGAACTTGGTATAGCTGAAGAAAACATAGGAGTCGGAGGCCACTCCATGGGCGCTTTTACAGCAGGTGGACTTTTCACCTTTAAAAAGAGTCTTGCAGTGGGACTTCTTTACAACGGTATTATGGATTGGAGCTGGCTTGTAGATGAGTTAAGCGAAGGTGACGATGAGATTCCTTACGAAAGACAAAGAGCCTTTGAATTTTTACTTCAAATGAGTCCGTCTAAACACAAGGAGGACATAGTCGACAGACCTATAATACTTTGCAACGGAGATGAAGATCACCTGGTGGATCCCGATTCCATGAAGGACTTTTACAATGATATAGTTAAAGATTATAAGAATAAGGATTTGATTCGCTACAAGAGATATGAAGCGACATCACATCAAATGACAACCTTTATGATTTTTGACTCTTTAATGTTTATGAGAAATGAATTAGGCTTTAAATAAAAGGTCCCACCTAAAAGGTGGGATTATTTTTATTTTGCTCTTCTACTATAGCTTCAATATTTTTAGCCACTTCATCAATGGATTTGGAGGCGTCAATTACATAATCAGCATAGGGCAGGAAATCTTGCTTGCTCTTGAGCCTGTTTGCTACCTTTTCAGGGCTGTCTCCTCTTTTTTTCATTCTTCTTATCATTTCCTCCTCACTAAGTCTAAGGTAGATACAAATAGAATTTTTAAAAGTCTTTTTTATTTCCGCAACCCCTTTAAGCTCTAAAATTAAAATTATATTTTTCCTGCTCTCGTTATATTTTTCAAGTTCTTTTTTAGATATGCCGTAAAGGTTTCCGGCATAGGATGTTTCAGCAATAAAAAATTTTTTGCCTGATTTAGACCTAAAGTCTTCTCTCGTTATAAAATGGTAATCTATACCGTCAACCTCTCCCTCTCTTTTAGGCCTTGTAGTGTAGGTAATTATCCTATGAAAATTTTTCTTTTTCTTTAAAATATTTCCCTGGGTAGTTTTTCCGCTGCCTGAACATCCGGCTATAAGGTATATCATAATGAGCCCTCCTGACTTTATAACAGTATACACTATATGTGAAATTAAAATCTATAAACAAGTCTTAAATTTTCAAGACTGTTTTTTTATTTTACACTTTGATACAATTATATAAGAAAGATGTTTACCTGAAATAGAAGAGGTGAAAAATGAACTTTTTAAACGACAGACCTATTGGAATTTTTGATAGTGGTATTGGCGGATTAAGTATACTTAAGGAATTAAAGGAAGACTTTCCTAATGAGGATTTTATATATATTGCAGATACAGGTAGAGCTGCCTATGGGGCAGAGGGAAGTCAGGACATTTCCAAATATACCATGGAATGCTTTAAAAAGCTTGAGACCATGGATGTAAAGCTGGCTATTATGGCTTGTAATATTTCAGTACCCTATTGTATTGATGAAATAAAAAAAGAATTTAATTTTCCAACCTTGGCAGTAATGGGATCAGGCATTGTGGACTCAGCTATGATTACTAATAATAGAAAGGTTCTTATACTGGCAGGAGATGCAACTGCAAGAACCGATATTTTTCAAAAAGCTATGGCAAAAATAGATTCAAGAGTAGATACAAGAGTTACCGGTTGTCCCGATTTAATCAGCGCAGTTAAGGATGGACTTGGAGAAGAAAGACAGGGCTATTTAGCAGCTAAAGGTGAAATGGACAAGTATAGTGATTTTGACTATGATATTTTGCTTTTAGGATGCACCTATTTCCTTTTTGCACAAAATAATATCCAAAAAATTTTAAAAGACCAGGATAAAAATGCTAAAATTGTTAATCCTGCAAAGTCAATATCAGGAGACTTAAACAGAATGCTAAGTGGACTTAAAATTCTATCAGACAAAAAGGGACAAAAAATAAGCTGTTACGTTACAGGAGATGTAGACGACTTTAAAACTGTTAGTATGAAGCTTATGGGAGAGGATTATAAGGATCTCCATATATTTAAAATGGATTTTGAAGATTAGTTAAGCTTTAGGAGATTTTTATGTTTGAAATTTTAATACTCTTATTATTTGCCCTGTCCTTGGTTTTTTGTGTGATAAAGGATTTTGCAATTATTAATGCCCTGGTTTTCGGATTTGTTTTGTTTTTAGCCTACGGAAGAATAAAGGGACATAGCTTCAAAAGCCTTTTAAAAATGTGCATTACCGGTATAAAGCAAATGAAAAATATTCTTCTTGTTTTTATGCTTATAGGAATGATTACAGCCCTTTGGAAGGCTTCAGGAACTATAGCCTACATAATAAGTAAGGGATCTAATTTTATAACGCCGGATCTTTTTATTCTGGTTACCTTTATTTTGTGCTCTTTGCTTTCCATACTTATAGGCACATCCTTCGGAACAGCGGCTACTATGGGAGTAATATGTATTTCTATGGCGAGGGCTATGGGGATAAATGAGCTTATAACAGGAGGAGCTATAATAAGCGGCATATTTTACGGAGACAGGTGCTCTCCCATGTCAACCTCCGCCCTTTTAGTAAGCGAGATAACAGGTACAAATATATTTAACAATATAAAATATATGTTTAGAACAGGTATGGTGCCAACTATTATCACCTGCCTTATATACTATTTGCTGGGTAGGGGTAACCTTTCAGGAGATGTTGATTTTGAAATAATAAATGCAATAAGGGGAAATTTTAACCTTAACCCTCTTTTAATAATGCCTGCAGCTATTATAATAGCCTTGTCCTTATTTAGAGTAAATGTTAAAAAAACCATGCTTATATCTATAATAACCGCAGGTCTTTTGGCCTATATCTATCAAGGAGAAAGTGTGGCGGATATTTTAACCTATGGACTTTTAGGATACAGGTCTGATAATTACCAAATAGATAAGCTTTTTCATGGTGGAGGAATAGTCTCCATGATTAATGTAAGTATAATAATTATTATATCGGCAACCTATTCAGGCATATTTGAAGGCACGGGACTTTTAATTAAAATTAAGGACAAAATTAAGAATCTTGCCGACAGAACCGGATCCTTCTTTGCAACCTTTGTAGTTGGGATAATCACCAATCTTATAGCCTGCAATCAATCCCTTGCAACGATACTTACCTATCAGCTATGTAAGGGAATAGATGACGATCAGACCCTTGCCATCCACATTGAAAATACAACTATAGTTATGGCATCTTTAGTTCCCTGGTCTATAGCCCTGGCAGTACCATTAAGCACCCTAAGCCTGGACCATAGAGTCCTGCCCTATATTTGCTATGCCTATATACTGCCGGTTTATACCTTGTTGATGCAAATACTTAGACCGGGTATGGACAAGTATAAGATAAAGTGATAAAGTACATAAAATAGCAATTATATAAAAAATAGCAATAATGTAAGATTTACAAAACAGGAGGTAAAAATGAGTAACATTGTTAAGCCGTCAACACTTCCGGGCTTTATGGAGTTGTTGCCTAAAGATCAAATTCTATTTAACGAGATGATGGACACTATAAGGAAGAACTTTGAGAATCATGGGTTTTTGCCAATTGATACACCTGTAATTGAAAAAAGTGAAGTGCTCCTTGCAAAAGGCGGCGGCGAAACGGAAAAACAAATTTACAGATTTACAAAAGGCGATACAGATATGTCACTTAGATTTGACCTGACAGTTCCTCTTGCCAGATATACAGTAGAGCATTTTAACGACTTGTCCTTCCCTTTCAGAAGATATCACATAGGAAAGGTATATAGAGGAGAAAAGGCTCAAAAAGGAAGATTCAGAGAGTTCTATCAATGCGATATTGACACTATAGGAAATGAGAAGCTTGATATTTTAAATGATGCGGAATTTCCTGTAGTTATTTATCACACCTTTAAGGATTTGGGCTTTAACGAATTTACTATTAAAATAAATAACAGACGTTTACTTACAGGATTTTTCTCCTCTCTTAATATAGAAGACTCAGCTAATGTTTTAAGAACTGTAGACAAACTTGATAAAATCGGAAAAGAAAATGTAATTGAAGAGCTTATGGAAAACGGAATTTCCAAAGAAACAACCTATAAGATCTTGGACTTTATATCAATTAGCGGAAACAACGAAGAAATATTTAAACAACTTGAAGACCTTAACATTGAAAATGAAACCTTCAAAGAAGGCTTAGATGAGCTTAAAACCGTAATTAAATATGTAGCGGACTTTAATGTGCCTGAAGAAAATTATTCAGTAGATTTAAAAATTGCAAGGGGACTTGACTATTACACAGGCACAGTATATGAGACAATTTTAGACAATTACCCTCAAGTCGGCTCAGTTTGTTCGGGAGGAAGATACGATAATCTTGCTAGCTACTATACAGACAAAAAACTTCCGGGAGTAGGTTTATCCATAGGACTTTCAAGACTTTTCTATCAGCTTAACGAAGCGAAGATTATTGAAGCTAAAAAACAAAGCCTTATAGACCTTATTGTTATACCTATGGATGAGTATATTGATTATGGCGTAAAGCTTGTTTCAAAGCTAAGAGAAGGCGGAGTAAAATGTATGATTTATACCGAGAAAGCTAAACTCGGCAAAAAATTCAAATATTCAAATGCCCTTGATATTCCTTATACCATAGTAATTGGAGAAGAAGAGGTTAAAACAGAAAAGTACACTCTTAAAAACATGGCAAGTGGAGAACAGGATTTATTTACCCTTGAGGAAATAATTAATAAAGTTAATAGATAAAAATTAAGATTTAAAAATATACCCTCCTTATCATTTAATCGATAAAGAGGGTATATTTAATTACTTATAAAAATTTTAAAAGTTTTATAAAAAGGGAGTTCAAATAAATGGACCTCCTTTTTAATTAATAAGTTTTATAGCACTAGTCCTTTAGAAATTTTTTATTTTAATTCTTTTAAGACTTTTTCCAATTTTTCAGCAAAGAATTTGTTTTCCTCCATGGTACCCACAGTTAATCTTGTGTAAGAACCCTTTTGAGGTCTTACTATAACTCCTTCTTTTTCCAAGGCTTCAAATAAAACTTTGGAATCTATGCCTGGGCTTTCAAAGAAAATATGGTTGGCTTCACTTTTAATATAGGGTAGGTTCAATTTTTCAAAAACCTTGTAGAGATATTCCTTGCCCTCAAGATTTGTTTCATAAACCTTTTTTATAAAGTCCTCATCATCCAGGGCTGCAATAGCTGCCACCTGAGCAAGGGCGTTGGCATTAAAGGGCTGTCTTGTTTTATCGAGAGCTGAAATTATATCCTTGTTTCCAATAACATAGCCTATCCTTAGGCCGGCAAGACCATATATTTTTGAAAAAGTTTTTACTGTAAGAACATTTTCATATTTTTGGAAGAAGTGAACAGTGTCTTTAGGATATTTATCTGAGGATACGTATTCTCTGTAAGCCTCGTCATAAACTATTAAGGTATCCTTAGGCACCTTCTCTATAAATTCTATTACCTTGTCCTCCTCCAACATGGTTCCTGTAGGATTGTTAGGATTGCAAAGCCAAATTATTTTAGTTTTTTCATTTACACCTTCAAACATTTTATCAAGGTCAAAGTGGAAATTATCCATAGGTACAAGTTTAACCTTGGCGCCCATAATTGAAGAGTTGTCCGTGTACCTTTGAAAAGAATATTCTGAAACTAAAACTTCATCGCCTTCGTTTAGATAGGCTTGAGCGATTATTCCTAAAGCATCATCTGCTCCGTTGGTAATTAAAATATTTTCTACGCCAATTTTATATTTTTCTGCAAGCTTAGTTCTGATATTTAAAGAGCTTCCGTCAGGATAAAAATTAACTCCGTTTTTAATATAATCCGTAAGAGCCTTTATAACCTTTGGGCTTGTTCCAAGGGGATTCTCATTAGAAGCAAGCTTAACAACATAGTCAAGGTTAAACTCCCTTTTTACATATTCAATAGGCTTTCCCGGCACATAGGCTGCCACCTTTAAAATTTCATCACGTGGTTTAAGCATAAAACATCCTCCTTTTTATAATAATTTAATAATAACTTGTTAAAAATCTGCAATAAAATTGTTTTTTATATCGGATAAAGTCTTCTTGGGTATATAATAATACAAGATCTTATTTGTAGAAAGGGATATTTATGAAAAAAATAATGTTAATAGTAAATCCTAACTCAGGCAAGGGAACTCCTGAGAATTTTAAGGACACAATTAAAGAAAAGCTTGAAGCTTATTTTGATGAAGTTGATTTAAGAGTCACTAAGGGACCTGAGGATGCAAAAAACTTTGCTGAAGAAGCTTCGATGAAAAAGTATGAAGCTATATGCTCAGTAGGGGGAGACGGGACAGTTAACGAAATACTTCAAGGACTCTATAACAAGGATTACATCCCTAAGCTTGCTATAATTCCGGGAGGCACAGGTAATTTATTATCTAAACATTTAGAAATATCTCAGGATATGAAGGGGGCTATAGAGGAATTTGATTTTAAAAAGACTGAAAAAATAGACCTTGGAGTATGCAACGGGAAATGTTTCAGCCTTTTTGTAAGTATAGGCTCAATACCTGAAGCCATTCATGAAGTGTCACCGGAGGAAAAGTCCAAATTCGGTATGCTCACTTACTTTAAAAAGTCCATTGAAAAACTTGTGGAAAATGAAAAATTCAATTTAAAAATAACAACAGATGAAGGAACCTACCAAGGACCTGTAGATCATCTTTTAGTAGCGCTTTCAAACAGAATAGGCTACATTAAATTCACTGATGAAAATAAAGGTATGTCAACCGGCAAGGCAAATGTACTAATTTTAAAAGAAAAGGATCTACTTAATGTTATTTCAGGAGCTAAAGACCTTATTGTAGGAGAAATAGAAAAAAATGAAAATGTAGAACATTTTGTTTCTAAAAAAATTAAAATTGAGTCATTAAACGGCTCTGTTGAAACCGATATTGACGGAGATAAGGGACCGGACTTGCCTGTAGAGATAGAAATTTTACAAAAAAGGCTTGAGGTCTATCTACCTGTAAAAAAATGAGGTGAAAAAAATTGAATGAAACTTTAAAGTTATTTGACAACCACAGAACAATAAGGTTTTTTAAGGAAAGAAAGGTTGAGAAGGAAAAGCTTGAAGCACTTATGGAGGCCTTTAGACGATCTCCCAACTCTATGGGATTGCAAGAAAGCACAATTATTCGCATAAGGGATCAAAAGCTTAAAGATGCTCTTGCGGCTATAGGAGAGCAGGATTATATAGCAAGGGTACCGGAGCTAATGGTATTTGTTGCAGACAATTATAGAAATTATAGAATAGCTATGGAAAATGGATGCCATGAAGACCCTCCCACAATTGAAATGTTAATTCAGGGCCTTACCGATTCCATAATAGGGGCTCAAAGTGTAAATATTGCTGCTGAAAGTATGGGTCTTGGTGTTGTCTATCTGGGATCTATTTTAAAGGGGACAGACAAGCTTATAGATCTTTTAAAGCTGCCTAAGTATACATTACCTGTAGTAGGAATGGGCATAGGATATCCTGATGATGACCCTCAGCTTAAACCGAGAATGGATATAGAAAAAAGATGCTTTGAAAACCGATATGAAATATTTGACAACTACGGAAAATTACTTAAGGACTATGATGCTCAGATGTTAAACTATTATGACACAAGGGATAAGGGAAGAAGGTCTGAATCCTTTACCGGACATGCTACAAAGCTTTATGATTTACTTACAAAGGTTGATAGTAAGGCTGTAGACATTCTTAAAAGGCAGGGCTATAAAATTTAAAATTATATTTATATGGGGCAGGTTTAAAATCTTGCCCCTTTTGTTTTTTTAAATAAATTAAGTTTAAGGCACAGCATACTATTAAGCTATTATAAAAAAAGACTCGAAAGCCGAGTCTTATAGGTTTACCTTTTTCTTTTCAATTTTTCCTAAGTCTCTTGCCATTTTTATTATTTCTATAGCCTTTGCTCTACTTTTAGGAGTATCAATTGATATAAGATAGTTTTTAGAAAATCCCTTTCCCTTTATAACCAGTTCCTTATCCTTATCAGTATAAATGCTTTTAAGGTCCTTATAAAAAACTATAATATTTCCAAAAACCATACCCTCATCGAAGCTTCCTATAGCAGTGGAAAATTTGTCCTTGCCGAACTTAATAGGATTGGACTTGGAAATCTTATAAACTATAGATGAATCCAAGTCTTTTTTAGTAGGAAAGGCTGCACTTAATAAATTAACAACAAAGCAGGTTAAAATAATAAGAGCAGTAGGCACTGAAGCTATAGAGTTAATTATGGCATTATCCCTTACATAGATAAATTGTATAAAATAAGTATTTACGAAAATCAAAAACACTGTATAAATAAAAAGGTTCAAATAATATATACTTCTGTTAATTTTAAGTCCCCTTAAACTTAATATAGCTAAATAGCCCACAAGCATATCTATAAGTGCTCCAATAAAAAGATAATTTGCCAGCATCCAAAACATAAGATAAAAAGAATTTTTCTCAACCACAGGTTTTAAATTAAACAAGGCCTGTACCACTATAGGTAGAAAAGCGGCAAAAATTAAAAGCCCCATTTTAAATTTTTTCTTTTCCATAGAAACCTCCATTTACATAGTCATACTATTTTAACATAAATAATAGAAATAAATAAGTTTTAAACTTTTATTTAGCATGGAAATAAAAAAATTTAAAAAATAAGTTTAAAAGTAAAAAGTCTGGGTATCTAGATAATGAAAAGATGAAGGTCGATACTTTGGAGAGGTGATTCCGATGAAAAGTGAGATTTTTTCCCTTTTCATAAGAAAAGGGGCTAAGTACAAATCATAGTATATTTTGTATTGTAGCTAAATGCTAAAGGTTTAAACACTTATGTTTATTTTATAACTATGATTTATTTACAAATTAATATATGAATTCACAAACCAACCTTTTAGGGTTGGTTTTTGTGTGTAAAAATCTAAGCTTTTAATAGTTAAGTATGGTAAAATAAGGCTATTCATTAATTGGAGGACTTATGAGACTTAGAAAAAAACATTTTGCCATCCCAGAGCTTAAAGAAAATCCCAAAGTAGACTTTGAAGCAAAGGAAAATAAGGGACATTGGCAAGAAATATTTAACAATAAAAGTGACATATACTTAGAAATAGGATCAGGCAAGGGTGGATTTATATCTCAAATGGCTGAAAATAATAAAGACATTAATTTTGTCGGAATAGATTTTGAAACAAATGCCCTAGTATATGCCGGAAGAAAATTAAAAGACTTGGAAGTAGAAAACGCAAGGCTCCTTCCCATAAATGCAGAAAAGCTTTCAGAAATATTTGATAATGAAATATCAAAAATATATATAAATTTTTGTAATCCTTGGCCAAAAAACAGACAGCACAAAAGAAGACTTACCCATCCGAGATTTTTAGAAATATATAAAAAAATCTTAAAAAAAGATTCAATAATTCAATTAAAAACAGATGATTTAGATTTTTTTAATGACAGCTTAAAGTATTTTGAAGATTCAGGCTTTGAGAAATTAGAAGTAGACTATGATAAAAAAATTGAGGGAGAAGATTATATAGTAACTGAATATGAAAGTAAGTGGAGAGAAAGAAATATACCCATAAAATTTGCAAAGTTTAAATTTTAAATTTATTAATAGATTTAAAGTAAAACAAAGCTTGTTTGTAACTTATTTTGAAACTACAGGTGATTTTTTGGAAAAATTTTATAAAAATATACTTGTCTTATTTCTTTGTATTGTAGTAATAATAGCTGCATATCTTGCTTATAGCCTTAGTTTTGATAAGAAATTGATAAATTCTTTTTATGATTTATACTTTAGTCAAAAAGATTTAAAAGAGGACCAAGTAGACGAGATTTTATATAATTTGCCAGAGAGTATAGAAGACTACATAGAAGAAAAAAATTTTGCAGAATACTTGACCAAGAACTGCTTAGACCAGCTTACAAAAAAGAGAAATATTCCAGAACTTAACCTATATAAACTTGATGACTTTTCATATGAAATTGATGATATAAAAAAATTATCAAAGGGCAAATATAGGACAAACTTAACTGTCTATATTTCAGGAACAAATGAGAAAATAAAAACAGATATAAGAGTGAAAAAAGAAGACGGCAAAAGAAAAATAGACTACATAAATTTAAAAGACTTGCAAAAATTTTTAGAAAATGCAAACTTAAAAATAAACAAGAACAATAAAAGGACTGATTAATTTCAGTCCTTTATTTTTTCAAAAACTAAATCATAAGTTTTTAAAGTTCCATAGCCTACATAAGACTTAGGAAGTATATTTATAAACCTATAAGATCTTTTTGCATATTCTTCTATAATTTCTTGAGGAGATTGCCCATCTTCGCTCTCATATCTTTTATTAATAGCACCCCTAAGATTTACTTCTACAAATTTATATTCAACCATATATCTTCATATCCTCCAAAAATTTATTTAATATACTCAACAAGTTCCATTATGTTTTCATCCATATCATAAAAATAAACTGCCTTAAAGCTTTCTTGATTTGAATCCTCGTATTCAAAATATTGAGGCTTAGATATAAATTTTACACCCTTTTTACGCAAATCTCCATAAACCTCATCTAAATTATTACAAGAAAAACAAATTTCAGAAACAGAGCTTTTAAAAAAATTACCCTTTTCTTTACTTATAGGATGATTAAATTCAATAAGTTCAATAGGAGGAGAGTACAAATTATCAGAACCGTTAAAATAAGCAATTTTAGCAATGGTGTTTTGCTTACCGAATAAAAGATCGGTTTCAGGTCCCTCCATTATCAAATTTCCAACAGGTTTAAGTCCTAAAACCCTACCGTAAAAATCTTTAGCTTTTTCTAAATCACATACTGTTATTCCAATATGAATTACATTTTTTATCATTAAATCACCTAGTAAAGTAAATACCCAAATTTATTAAGCAAAAACTTGATTTAAGAGTTTAACTTTGCTATTATTTAAAAGTCAAGTCAATAAATGTAAAAATTTTTTAAAAAAGACTTGACAAAATATCCACATAGGATATATACTGAATAAGCTGTCTTACAAAAGGCAGCAAGAACCAAGATAATTAAATAGTGTAAGAAATCATAAGCAAAGAAGCTTAGCGGAAAAAGTCAGTAAAAAGAACTGAAGCTAAGGACAAATTACAATCGAGAGTTTGATCCTGGCTC
>NZ_LR588415.1 GCF_901447155.2 Peptoniphilus catoniae | reverse complement strand
TGCAATCTCTAACAATTCTTCTTAAAGCTTTATTAAGTGTTCCATTATTGTGAACCTTTCCGAATCTATTTAAAAATACAAAGTCTTTAAATCCATCGATTGAATCACAACATTCGATTCCAAAAGTTTTTTGTAACTCTCTTTCCATAAGAAAAGCATCTTTTACTTTTTGAACCATAGGAATACTTCGCTTACCTGATTCTGTCTTCGGTGTATTAATAGCATATCTATTGTTTAATCCTTTACCTTTACTATAATATACCAAAGTCCTATTTACATTTATAAGACCATTATCAAAATCTAGATCGTCCCATTGCAATCCTGTGACTTCTCCAACTCTCATGCCTGTCCAAAGCATAACAATGAATATTGGATACCATTTTTTATATTCATCACTATTAGATAAATATTCTTCAAATAGCACCTGTTCTTCTATTGTCATGGCTTTTTTCTTCGGAGATTCATTTCGATAAGCTACTTTCAGTTCCTTTAAAGCATTGTCAGACGGATTAAACCTTATATATTCGTCATCCACTGCTAATTCTAAAACCTGATGTAAGACAGTATGAACACAATCTATGGTAGAAACCATCAATCCCTGATCTTCCTTTAATCTGTTATAAAAACTTCTAACATCAGATCTTTTAATATCAGATAGTTTAATGCGACCAAAAGTCGGTTCTACAAATTGTTGATACATATAGATGTAATTTTTAAAGGTATTATCCTTTAAACCTCTTTTTACCTTTGTCCATAGCTTAAAAGTATCATTTACAGACAAGCTACTTCCTTCGTTGTTGATTCCATCTATAGTATTGCGTAAAATATCTAATTCTTTTTCTCTTAATTCTTTTAGAGTTTTCGCATAGATAGATTTTCTACGACCTATTTTGTCTTGCCACTTAAATTCATAAGTGCCATTTGACCTTTGATATTCACCGTCTTTTAAAACAACCCCTTTACTATCTTTGCGTCTTTTTACCATAAAAATTCTCCTTTTTTGATAAAAGACACGCTATAATTATTATACCGCATTAAGCGTGTTTTATATATAGTTTTAGATTAAATAGAGAACTGTCTATTTAAATATTCTTCCATTAACTTTTTCTTAATAAGACGCTTACTACCATTAAATAATACAAAATCGCAATCATCTTCATCCGTTAATTGTCTAACTTTATCTTGACCAATATTAAAATATTCAGATGCTTCTTTTAATGTTAGAAATGCTTTCTCAGAAACACGAACACCTTTTATATTTTCGTTAATCATAAATCCTCCAAATAATATATTTAAAATATTTATTTTAATATTTTTAAAGTTTTTTGACATTGACAAGTGCCTTGGATTAGCAACATAGGAATCTCACCTCCGCCTCTGTTCAGGATGAGCCGGCTTCAACCTTAGAAGTATCATTATCCTCATTTTCTTCGTAGCGAATAGGGTATCCCTCCCTATATTCAAACTCTTACTTATCGCTCCCTTTCTTCTTCCCTTGCTTTTAGCTTAGCAGTACTTGTTTTGCCGAATTTTTCAGCAGAAAGATCTTGACGGATAGGTTATTACGCTCCAAAAATGATTAATGTCTTGTCTTGGTCTATTCAATTGTTAAGGTTCAAATATTGTTTAAATTTCTTTTAAAATAGAAAGAGGACAAAACTCCCCTCACTTTATAAAGGAAAATTTGCCCTCTTTGGTAACCAGAAATTATATTTCTTCTATAAATTTCTTTAGTTTTTCTAAAATCTTATCTCGTCTTTTTATTAAAGCAGGATGTGATATATTTTGAGTCTTTGCTACTGCACGAAGTGTTTCATCATTGAAATATAATCTTTCAATTATTTCCCGTTCATCTTTATTTAACTTTGACATTGCATTTCTTAGTGCTTCAATCATCATTTGTGTAGCTACAACTTTTTCAACATCAACATTTTTATCTTCTAGATTATCTTCAAAATTCCCATCGTGATTTAGAGACGAAAAAAATAGCAAGTGGTTTTTCTTGTCCACCTGCTCTAAATATTTTTCGTGTTCTCTTTCTTGCCAGTAGACTTTGTATATCTGCTCACTTACTTTGATTTTTTGCCCACCGACATAAAGGTAATATTCTTTTGTCATTTATGTTTCCTCCATTCTTTTTTTGTCTTTATGTTTTCAGACAAAAAAAGGAGGACTCCTGCTTTTGGGCATGGTTAGTCCTCTAGAATGAAAGAAACTCTTTCTAATAGTAATTTTATTTAATTTTTTAACTGAGTTATCTAACTTGTAAACAGCGTAAACCAAAGAAAAAAGGTAAATTTACTTTAATTATATTTTTTTGCATATTTTACCTCCATTCTTTTAAATCAATCCACTCATTATTCATTACTTGAATTTTTCAAACCAATTTTATCCATCCTATTTAATTCCCCAAACATCATTACTACACCAGCTATTATCATAATTAAATCTACAAGGGGTTCAGCAAACCATACTGCTTTTACTCCAAATATCATTGGCAAAACAATCATGGCAGGTACGAACAAAAATAACTGTCTTAGCATTACTATTATGCCAGCTTTTTTAGCATTTCCTATTGATTGAAAGAATGTTATAGTCATTACCATTACTCCATATAGAATAAAGATAGAATAAAATAGTCTAAAGTTTCCTATTCCCTGAGTTATAATACTTTCTTCTACTCCAAATAAGGAAAGTATATTCTTTGAAAATGCTAATGCTGGTATCCAAAATATTGATGCAAGAATTAATCCTCCGATAGAAAATACTTTCATAGCTTCTTTTACTCTGTCGTATTTTTTCGCTCCAAAATTTGTACCAACTACAGGTTGTAAACCTTGACTCATTCCCCAAAGTGGAATGAATGAAAAGGCATATATTCTAAGTGTTGCTGCCATCAAGATAGCATTTGTATCTCCGCCATATTTAAATGACATTTTATATAGCATTGTTTGTTGAATCATAAATAAAATTTGCATCATCATAGCAGATGACCCTACGCCAAACATTTCTTTTTTTATTTCCTGATCAGGTTTGATTTTATTTATTTTTACTGCTTTACTTTTATATTTGAAGTAATGGAGTGTTATTATTGCTTGAACAAATTGTGCTGTAATAGTTGCAAGTGCAGCCCCTTCAATTGCATATTTTCCCATTAATTTCATTAGAATGGGATCAAGAATTATGTTTAAAAAAGCTCCTAGCCCCATAATGAGCATTGCTTTTTTCATTAATCCTTCTCCTCGCATAACCATGTTTGCTGATTGAGTAAAGTTTACAAATAAAGAACCAATGAAAATTACTCGTAAATATCTGATACCATATTCTTTAATTTCTCCACTTGCTCCAACCATATCTAAAAAATGTGGTGCAAGTAAAATTCCGCCTATTGTAATAATTGATGAAAATAGAATAACCCAAAAGATTAAATTCCCCATAATTTTATCAACTGTTTTTTGGTCACCCTTTCCTATAGCTCTTGATAAAACTGATGCTGAACCTACACCTATGAGTGTAGATACTCCACTATTAAAAAAGGTAAGTGGCATAGCTACACCACAAGCTGTCATTGCAGTTTGCCCTATAATATTTCCTGCAAAAATTCCATCCATAAGTGGATAAAGACCTATTACTATCATTCCTATTACAGCAGGTATAGATAATTGAAAAAGTAGGTCTATAGGTCTTTTGCTTAATAATTGTTCTTTCATATCTTGTTTCATAAAATTACCTCCTTTTTTCATCCATATTTTTTAAGCAAATTTTAAGTTTGATCGAAGAATTCCCTGATTTTTTCCATATCCTTTTTATCTTTAATACCATGCCATTTGACTTTTCCATTCTCCATAAACATAAAATAATCACAACAGCATTCTACTAATTCCGGGTTATGTGTAATAATAAAAATAGTTTCTCCGTCCTCTTTAAGCCTCATCATTTCATTAGAAACTTCTTTCATATTCCTAAAATCCAAACCACTTGTAGGCTCGTCGAAAATTAAGATTGATCTATTACTCAAATTTAAATCTTCCACTTTTCAGATTGTTTTCTGATTTCAATAAAATCCTTATATATTCCATGTTTAGATGCAAGTTCACTATGTGTTCCTACTTGTTTTATAACACCATCTTTTAAAACAACTATCTGATCAGCATTTTTTACAGTAGAAAGCTTGTGTGCAATTACAATAACAGTTTTGCCTTTTAATAAGTTTTTCAAAGCAATCAATAATTGTTTTTCATTTTCTGGATCTACGCTTGAAGTTGCCTCATCAAGAATTACAAATTTACTTGGCTTTAACATAGCTCTCGCAATAGATATTCTCTGGCGTTCACCTCCAGATAGGTTTGAACCCCCTTCTTGCAAAACAGTATCATAAGCTTGTGGCAATTTCATAATAAAATCATGGCACTGAGCTTTTTTGGCAATATCTATCATTTCTTCATCTGTTGCATTTGGATTACCAAACTTAATATTGTTTTTTATGGTATCATCAAAAAGATACACGTCTTGAAAAACAAAGCTAAAATTTGAAAGCAATTCATCATACTTGTACTGTTTAATATTTAGATTTCCAACTTTTACTTCGCCAGAATTTACATCCCAAAACCTCGCCATTAAATTGCAAAGTGTTGTTTTACCACTTCCTGAAAATCCAACAAGAGCAGTTGTTTTTCCATCTGGAACAAGCATACTTAGATTATTGAAAAGATTTTCTTTTCCATAAGAAAATGAAATATTGTTCATTGATATTTCTGCTTTATCTACTTCTGTCATTTCACCTTCTTCAATTACAGGTAAATTTCTTAAATTTATAACAGTATTAAGATTTCGTACAGCAACACCCTTAATACTCTGCATACTTCCTGCTAATTCAAATCCAGAAAAAACAACAAAACTCATAACAATTAATATAATAGCTTTAGTAACTTCAATATCCCCTGATAAATATCTTATGATAGAACTAAAAATTATCACACAAATACCAAGTTTAAATACTAACAAGAATAAAAACTGTGTTGGAACTAAAATTTTTTCTACAGCAAGGAAGCCTTTGCGACTTTTTGTAATACTTTCGTTTAGTTCCTTGACTGTATTTTGATCTTTTCCAAATGCTTTAGTTATTCCTATCCCATTTACATACTCAAGCATTTTTTCACTTAAATCCAATTTAAGTCCTAACAATCTCTCTGTTAGTTGATCTGTGCTTTTTTGTGTGAATAAGTTTACTAAGGTTCCAACAATCAAAGTCAACAATATAATTATAGCTGTTGCAAAATCATAAGGTAGTATGAAAATAACCATAATTAGTGTCTGTATTGTACCTACAAGCATTTGCTCAATAATAAAAACTCCTATTGTTTCAAGTTCACCTATAACAGTTGACAATGCTCCTGCTATATTCCCTAAAGAATTTGTGCTGAAATATCCCATGTTTACATTTTTTAAACGATCACCAATATATAATCTATTTTCTGCTCCTAAATTGTACGAAGCAATATATTTGTTTTTATCAGCCAGATATCCAAATATAATTTTTCCCACCACACTTATAGCTGCAATAATAAAAACAATATACACATCTTTCATTAAAATGCTTTGGTTCGTGAATATATTTTCACAAATTTTGGTCAAACATAATAGAATTGCACCTAAAGAAACTCCTTCAAATACTCCCTTAAATACATCAAAAATAAGCATTTTTGTTATTTTATTTGAATATGACCCTGACACCTCATATAAAGTTTTTATCAATTCTCTCACTTTATATCACCTCGATTTCTTTAGATTCTGTATATACATCCCACATTTTTTTGTATCTCCCATTTAACTCTAGTAATTGTTTATGAGTGCCTTCTTCAATTACTTCTCCATTATCCACCACAATTATTTTATTTGCATTTACAATTGTAGATAACCTGTGAGCTACCATAATCACTGTTTTATCTTTAATTAACTTATCAATAGACTGTTGAATAACTGATTCATTGTCAGGATCAGAATATGCTGTTGCTTCATCAAGTAGTACAATAGGACTATTCTTTAAAAAACACCTAGCTATTGCAATTCTTTGCTTTTCTCCTCCAGAAAGATTTGCTCCTCCCTTTCCTACAATAGTTTCATATCCATTTGGTAGGCTCTTTATAAAATTATAGCAACTCGCTTTTTCACAAGCCTCTTTAATTTCATCCATACTCGCATCTTCCTTCGCCATCTTTAAATTTTCTAATATTGTTTTATTAAAAAGAAAGTTTTCTTGCGACACATAGCTAACAAGCTCCATATTCTGTTTTAAAGGCAATTCGTTCAAATTTGTTTTTCCAATTAAAATTTCTCCATTAGAAACATTCCAAAATCCTGCGATTAGTTTTGTAATAGTAGACTTTCCACTACCTGAATTTCCAACGATTGCAGTTAACTCATTTTCATTTGCTTTAAACGAAATATTATTTAATACATTCTTTGACTCTTCATATGCAAATGTAACATCTTTAAACTCTACATCATAAGATTTTATATCTCTTACTTCTTCTCCTCTTTTTAAGTTAGGAATTTCCATTATTTTTTTTATTTCTTCAAATACAACTTTTATATTTGCTATTGTTTCCATATGACTCATAGCTTTTATTAATGGTTTATATGAAGCATATGATAGCAATATACACGTGATAAGAGTCCCTACTTCAACACTACCCTTCATAAAGAAATACAAGGAAGCTGGTAAAACGAATACCATAGTTGACGGGATAGTTTCCATAGTTGCTGTCATTGAAAAACAAACACTCAAATACCAATCAAGCATTGCGTTCTTATTCTCTTCAACAGTCTTTCTAAATTTCCCAAATGATGATGCTGATTTATTAAATGCTTTTATAACTTTAATACCATTTACATATTCAACCATTGTCGTATTCATAGCTTTAGCTGCTTCTTGGTATCTTTTAGATTTTTCTTCATAACCTCGCATCATTAACATTGAGAACAATAATCCCAATGGAATTGTAAGTAAATTTGCAATTCCTATTCTCCAGTCCATTATAAAAATTGTTATGATCAATACTATAGGAATGAATATATTAGCAATAACTTCTGGAATCACATGAGCAATCGGTTTTTCCATTTTATCAAGTGTTTCCACCATAAATTGAGACCACTGTCCGCTGCTTTTTCTTTCAACTTCTCCCATAGAAATTTTACTTAATTTGTCAGCTAATAACTTTCTTTTATCTTCAATAATCCTGTAGGCAAGATTATGAGAAATAATAGTAGATATTTCATGAAATAATATACTTGCCAAAAATCCCAAAAATACAGCAAAAATATATGGATAATAATTATTTAAATTTGTATTTTTTGCAACCAAGTTATTAATAATGCCTGCTACAGAAAAATAAGGTATTACACCAAATCCTACTCCTATTATCGCAATGAATACAGCTGCGAAAATCTTGCTTTTATGTCCCTTTAAGATATCCATCTTTTACCTTCTTTCATAAAATCTTTTTATTCTGCCATCGCAAATCTCCAATAATTTATTACATGTACTATCAATCAATTCATTATCATGCGTAACAATAAATATAATTTTATTATTTGAAAATTCTTTAATGACTTTGCTTATTTCGAGCATATTTGTATAATCAAGTCCACTCGTTGGTTCGTCCAAAATAATAATTTCTCTATCCATTAACATCCCCAATGCTACAGAAAGTCTCTGCATTTGACCTCCTGATAAGCACATAGGATGACGATTATCTAATTTTTTAAGATCTAATTTTTCTAGAATATTATCTATTTGCTTTTCATCTATTTTAGAATCAAATAAACTAAATTCATCTCTTACAGATTCCGAAAAAAACTGATGAATTACATCTTGCATAACCATATAACAAAGTTTTCTTCGTTTTTTATATTTTATGGGACTTCCTTTATAGCTTATTTTTCCTTCGTTTTCTTTCAACAGTCCACACAAAATTCTCATTAATGTTGTTTTTCCTTGACCATTTTTACCTGTTATTGCAATAATATCTCCCTTGTTTCCGGAAATATTTATCTTATCTAAAATTTTTTGTTTCTTATTTTCATATTCTAAATTTGAAACTACAAAGTCATCAGATTCACAAAATGTGACAGGATTTGCAAAATCATCATTTTTCTTTCTTACAAAAGTTCTAAGTCCCAGTTTCTTTCGTGATTCGTTACTAATCGAAGAAAATTCCACATTTGAAAAAACATATTTTATTTTTCCGTCTTGTAAATAAATAGCTCTATCAATTAAATCCATTAAATAATAGAGTCTATGTTCAGAAATAATAATTGTCTTACCCTGAGCTTTAAGATTTATAAGCATCTCTCTTATTCTTTCAATGCCATACTCATCAATATTCGCAGAGGGTTCATCAAACACATATACATCTGGATTGGTAGCATAAATAGATGCAATAGCAAGTAATTGCTTTTCTCCACCTGACATCATAAAAACATT
This sequence comes from Peptoniphilus catoniae, assembly GCF_901447155.2. GTDB lineage: Bacteria > Bacillota > Clostridia > Tissierellales > Peptoniphilaceae > Peptoniphilus_E > Peptoniphilus_E catoniae. The sequence goes on along the minus strand of NZ_LR588415.1, from coordinate 292,296 downwards.
TCTGTTTTTTAATCTTTCAATTCCCAAATCACGTACCACTTTAAAAACTTGTCTTTTTATTTTATCAGGGTTTTCACCTAAATTTTCTAATCCAAATGTTAGTTCACTATCTGAATCTAAATTAAAAAACTGTGTTTTGGGGTTTTGAAAAATTGTTCCCACTTTTTCAGAAATTTCATATATCTTCATTTGTTTTGTGTTTATCCCATTTATAAAAATATTTCCTAATAAATTTCCCTCTAAAAAATGAGGAATCAATCCATTGATTAATTTTGTTATAGTTGTTTTCCCAGAACCAGATTTTCCACATAATAAGATAACTTCTCCTTGATTAATCTTTATTGAAATTTCCTTTAACTGATCTTCTAAGCTCCTCTTATAGGAATATGAAGCTTCATTTATACTAATCATGTTTTGTACCTCTTATAAAAATAACTTGAACTTTACATTAAAGAACATCAGAATGCATAATAGAATAATTACTATATCCCAAATATTAAATCCTGTATCATCCATAAAAGTCTTTCTTGCAGGATTTTCTATCCCTCTTACTGTAATAGCCTGAGCTAATTCATCTGCGGTATTAGAAGCTGTAACTATTAATGATATTAGTCCTAATTGTATCTTTTTAAATCCAGTCACGCCTCTTATTTTTATTGCATCTGAGATTAATATTTTTTCTTCTCTTAAAGATGGAAAATATCTGATGCTTATTGCCAAAGAAATAATCAGGCTTTTTGGAAAATGCATCATTTTTAGGGCATACATAATATTTCGTATAGGATTAGTTTTTATAAGAATTTGACCAACTAAAAAAATCGGTATTAACTTAGGAGCATGAATCACCAATAATCCAAAATGTGCTGAGATGACATCTGGCAGAATCGGCAAAACAAAATATTTCAACCCCTGTAATAATACAAACATAGATAATGCCTTTAAAGATATTTTAACAAGTCCCATAAATAAGGCTATAATAGCAGCCATTAAAAGAATAAAAACATCTAATTTTAAGCTATTATTTGCAAAGCTAATAATACTAACTGAAATCAAAAAAATGATTTCAGTTAGTGGATTTAGCTTTATAATGCCTCTTACAATACCCTCCATTTACATAATTCCAGCTTTCTCAAAACGTTTTTTGAACATTGCTTTACCTATATATGCACCAATGACTCCTCCAATAAATGCAGTAATGATCATCCCGATAAGTGTTGGAATTGAAATTAAAGTTTGTAATTTATTTACATATTCTGGACTCATTCCCATTTTAATAATAGATTTCATATAAGATTCTTGGAACAACCACATAGGCAATGGTGAGCCAATCAACCCAATGCAAATCAATCCTGAAGATACTATTACGCTTTTTTGACTTTTATATCCCAAAATTTTTCTAGTAATTTCTGCTAAAACTCCTGCAATAACGCAAGTTATGACAATTGTAAAAGTGCATTCTCCTATAGCAAAATATATAATCCCTGTAATTGCTATCAAAAGTAAAGCCGTTCCTGGTTTTGGCACCTTAGAGACCAACAACATGTAAATAAAATTACATATTATGCCTGTCATTGCTGGCCATAATAACCAAAGTATCGGTGAAAGTATTGGAATAATCATTACCGCCATGGATAGTGCCATATAAATCACTGAAAAAATGCCGATGTTAACTAAATCTTTTGTTTTTAATTTTGTTTCATTCATTTGAATACCTCCTTTTAAATTTTTATATTTATTTACCAGTTGCAATATGATTGATTCAAAATAATCTTTACTGGTAAATTTTTCTTATTTTTGTTTACTTTCCATAAAACGCAGAAAATCGGGATTAACCCGATTTCAAAATTTATTATTTTTAATTTTATATTATGTTTTCATTTAATAATCCTCCTCCAACCAAAATTCATTGCTGCCTCCATCATATCGATAAAATTCAAGGCTTCATTATATGAATACCTATGTGTGATTACCTCAAATAAAGGTGTACATGCCATTGTATAAAGAACATGAAGTTCATCATCATTCAAATCATTTACTTCAATCTTTTTTTCTTTAAGAACCTCGATCAATTTCTTAGCACCCTGCACTTCAAGATTCACTAAATCATGACGAATTGATTCAAATTCCGTACCCTGAGAACAGTTAAACAGAAGATTAACTATAGAATCGTTTTGGTAAATAAATTCCAATAATTCCCTATTACTATCATCAGATTTTTCTCCAAAAGCTTGTAAACCATTTACTTTAATTTCTTCAATCGCTTGATTTGTCAATTCTTTACTTCTTCTGTATAAGTGATTAAGTATAGGACTTACAAGTACCTTAAAAATATCTTCTTTAGATTTAAAATGCTTATATATTGCACCAGGTGTAATTCCTGCATTTTTAGCAATAGTGCGAATAGAAGCCTCTTCGAATCCATGCTCTGTAAACTCGCTTTTTGCACTTTTTAATATTTTCTTTATTGTAACATCTTTGTCTCTCAGTAAGTTTCACCTCCCAAATTAAGATAACACCGTTTACTTTATTTTAGCATAAAGAAACTAATGAAGTCAATAATCGCTATCAAATATATTTTTTTATGATAACATTTTATTTAATTCTCTATAAATTGTCTTGTTAGGTCTGCTACTAATCTCCTTTCTAGATCAACCATACAATCATGACACACATTGTCTAAAACAACTATTTTAGATTTATACAACTTATCTGATTCCATTACTGATTAGCAGAATAAACAATTGTCATTTTTAGAATATATTGTTAATATTGAAATATTCCTTGAAATCTATTCTATGTTGTTTATTAGCTTCGATAAGTGCGGTATAATTAATAGAACTGAATAAACGCCTAGCGCTTATAACTTTAATAGCTAGCGCTTATAACTTTAATAGCAAGCACAGTAAGTGTACGGACACTTACGAAAAAATTAATGGAGCAGCCCTTTACGGAATGCTCCATTTTTTTAATTTTTACCTTGTTAGGGAGAACCCTAAGACCCCGAAACATATTTTATAAAGGAGAATAAGATGGCAAATAGATTTAGAAATGAAAGAATAGAAATAAAACTAACTAAAGAAGAAAAAGAAGTATTTGAAAAGAAAATGAAACTTGCTAATTGCAAAACCATGTCCCATTTTCTTAGAAAATGTGTATTAGAAAAAGAGATATATGTTGTAGATTTAGAACCATTTAGAAATTTACAATGGCTTCTTTCAAATGCTACAAATAACATAAACCAGATCGCCAAGGCTACTAATACAACTGGCATTATTTACAAAAATGAAATTGAAGAAATGAATAAGCAAATAGAAAAATTATCAAAAGAAATATGGCAGATCCATTCCCTACTTCTTAATAAATCAAAAGAAAGTTCTGGTGACTAATATGGCAATTACAAAAATACATCCTATAAAATCAACTCTAAATTTGGCAATAGATTATATAACTAAGAGTGAAAAAACTGATGAAAAATTCTTGGTATCTTCATTTAACTGTCATCCATCTACTGCCCATATTCAATTTATGAAAACACGAGAAGACAATGATACTAAAGGTACAGTTCTGGCTAGACATTTAATTCAATCTTTTCTACCAGGAGAGGTTGATCCTATAAAAGCTCACGATATAGGAATGGAATTATGTAAGAAAATTTTAAAAGAAGATTATGAGTTTGTTCTTGCAACTCATATAGATAGAGGGCATATCCATAACCATATTATTTTTAATAATGTTAATTACAAGACTGGTAAATGCTACCAATCTAACAAAAAATCTTATCATAAAATCAGATATCAAAGTGATGAATTATGTAAAGAAAATAAGCTTTCAGTCATTGATGAATATTATGAAGCTTACAAGAAAAAATATAAAACTGCTGGTAAGTCTTGGTATGAATATGACCAAAACAAGAAGGGAAATTCCTGGAAGTCTAAACTGCAATTTGATATAGATAGAATGATTAATAAGTCTAACTCGTGGGAAGAATTTTTAGAAAATATGAAATCCCTTGATTATGAAATTAAGTTTGGTAAACACATTGCTTTTCGTCATAAAGATAAGCAAAGATTTACAAGAGCTAAAACTATCGGAGAAGATTATACCGAAGAAAAAATCAAAGAAAGAATAGATTTAGCTATTAAAAACAAAGCTAATACTATTAAAAAACGTGTAGGAAATGTTATTGATATATCTACTAATAAAAAAGCTCAATCCTCTAAAGGTTACGAAATCTGGGCAAGAAAACATAATATCAAAACAATGGCTGATTCAATAATTAAATTAAGAGAACAGGGAATTAATTCAATTACTCAACTCGATGACCTGATCAAAAAATCTGCTGATGATAGACAAGGCTTATTAGATAAAATAAAGAAAATTGAAACTGAAATGAAGAGTTTATCCCAAGATATGGAAAATATTAATACTATAAATAAGTATCGTGAAATATATAAATACTACAAGAAAAATCCTGAAGATAAGCAATTTGCAGAGGAGTATTATAGCGAACTTTCCGTCTATAAAATAGCCGCTAAAGAGATCTTAGAAAACTATAAAAAACTACCAAAGACAAAAGAAATACTATCAAAGCTCGATAAATTGCAAGAAAAAAAGAACACCCTTATGCAAGAGTATTCTTTGAATAAAGAACAATTTTCTGACCTTGTTCAGTATAGAAAAAACTATGAAAATTATTATGGGAAGGAAGTAGAGAGGTAACTACTTCCTATCCTAATATCTTCTTTGAATTAGCTTGGATTTGAATAGTAACATCTTCTAAATTACATTTTTTTATTTTTGCTATTTGAGCAATAGTATCTTCTAATATTTTATAATCATATCTTTTTTTACTTTCTTTTGTAAAAGGAGCATCTGTTTCTAAAACAATTCTATCTATAGGTACACTGTGAATTAAATCAGCACCTTTTTTTGTTGTTGTCATATCTAAATTGACAGATATATATATGTTTTGATTTTTCATCATACCATCTAGGAGTCTTTTAAGAGTTCCTGTGTACCAATGTAGAATGTATATATTATTGTTATTAATTAATTCTTCAAATATAGAACTTTCAGCTTTTCTTGAGTGAATTGATATAATCTTACCATCACTTTTATTACACTCATCCATTATTTCTCGAAATATTCTTAGTTGTTTTTCAAAAGATTCTTTATTTCTTTCAGAATTATCTAGACCTATTTCCCCTACGAACCTTGTCTTATACAAATTTTGTTTAAATTTTTCAAAATAATTAGGGTACTCTTCAATCAATTCTGGATGATAGCCTAAAGCTAAAAAATTATTTTTAGAATCTTTATATTTTGGATAGTATCTTTCAAACAAAACTGGTAAATTTGTCATAAAAACTATTTTATTACCATTGTTTAACATTTTAAAATTGTCATTATATAAATCTGGATGGCAATGAAAATCAATCAACTTCATTCATATCTACCTCATTAAATATTTTATTTAATTCTTCTATACTCCTATTATAAACGTCTGCAAACTCAAATAAGTTATCTGTTAATGGACCAGATTTCTGTATCTCAAATACCGCTTTTTTGGGATTATGCTTTTCAAGCATTTGTAAAAAAGCATTTCTGTTTAAGATTCCAGCTTCAGATTTTTCTAGGTTTTTATGTCTATACTCCGTTTCATCTTTCCCATAAGCTGATATTATAGCTGCTTTTCTAACTATGCAAGGGATGCAATCTCCACAGTGTTTTGATGTTTTTTCTTTTTTAAATCTACCATTATCTGGGTGTGAGCAAGACATAGTATTAACATACTGCTCTTTTAGGAAGCTACTATTTTTACACTCTTTCATCATTTCACCTTTAGTTTTGAATTGATATGGATTAATGATTCTAATATCTAAATTCATATTATTTATTAAAGTTTGTAATTTTTTCATGTAGTATGGATGTGTAGTTCTTGTACTGCTGCTCCCAAACCTTGATCCAGATAAAGGAACATTTAAAGAGATATAACCATTTTCAGGGATATATAGCTGAGTTTTTCTACCAAAAGCTGAGGCATAAACAATTGCATGCGAAAAAAACATAAAAGATCTTGTTCTAGTTGTATCTTCTTTACCATTCTTAGCAACAACATATGATTGCACCTGATCTCTATCATCTAACTTATATTTATTCTTTACAGCTTTAAAAATATCATCTTGATAGCTTTTAGTTCCTTTTCCTCCGCCATAATGACTAACTAGTAATATTGAAGAGGTTGAATCTTCAAGCAAGTCTATTGCTCCTATAAAAGAGTCTAAACCACCTGAAAACATACAAATTTTGTCATAGCTCCTCTTATTCAACTCTTTATACTTTTTAGATGAATAGTATATTTGCTCTTGATACACAGTTTTAGGTCTAAATTCAAAAGTCCAATTGTCACCACTTAAAAAATTCAACATATCAGTTACTAATACTTTTTGAGAGTTCCAAAAATCAATGTCAGATACGGGAATATTTAGTTTGATAGTCCTAGTCCAACCATCATTTTGAGTATCTCTTTTTACTATTCGATCAGCTACAAAAACAAAAATCGATAAATATAATAAATCAATGGCTAATTTTGAAAATTCTTTCTCTAACTTAATGTAATTATCCCAGAAATTAAAGCCAATATCTTTTTTATTTGTTATATCTAGTTTTTCATCAAATCCTTCAGGAATATTATCAATTGATTCATTTGTACAATATATTCTCATTTTATTCCTCCATAATCTCTAAGCAAGAAGTTAAAATCTTATTAAATGAATCTTCAGTGAAATAATTATCTTTATATGAATTAAATCCCACCTCAACGCAAGCTTGAATATATTCCTTAATATCTCTTTCAATCCTAATAGCTTCTTGAATATTGCTTCCCTTTTTTTCAAATGAATATCCGTAATCAACTAACATTAATTGCCAAATTAATTCCCTAGTAAAATACTGAAGTAAGTATTTTGATTCAATTTCAGTTAAAGAATCTTTGTCACCTAACAATAAGTTCATTTCTTCCAAAGTGTTTACTGTAGCACTCCTTATAGCTATATCATCTTTTGATATAGAATTTTCTACTACATAATTTGCCAAAAGCGATATAGACTCTACCGTGGATTTATTTATAAATTGATTTCCTAATGAAGCAATCGTAGTAGTAAATCCATTTTTTGTTATACTACTCAATAAATTAGAAAAATTATTCCCTGCGGAACTTATCCCTTGCCTTGATGAGAAAGCTTTAGCTCCACCATTTGCCCCAATATAATTACTGACAACTTTCTTCGAACTTCCAATGTTCCCACCAGAAGAAATATATTTACTCATGGATGTTTTGGCTGATGTCCAATTCGGTTTATCTAAATCTTTTTTATTGTCTTTATCATCGTTATTGTTATCTTCTTGTAAAAAGTCATTTGGTAATAATGCATTTCCTTTTTTACCTTTAAAAGAACTTGATGTACCCAATACATACCTCCATCTTTATTTATCATTCCAACTATTAACAACTTTGCTCATTTCGCTACTTGCTGGTATTTCTAAATCTATTAGATTATTAGCGTACATCTTCATTGGTTTAGTCATATAATTTATAGGCAACTCAGATATTTTTCTTACTACAAAATCTGCACACTCATTTCTTTTAGTGCTTAAATCGATTAAACCTTTAAATACGCCTAACCTCTTATCTTCAGGCTGTTTAATAAACTCTTCAGAAAGTTGCTCAACTATTAAGTTAAGTTCGACAGAAGAAAGATTATTAATATTTTCCTCAGCGTTTAATTTAGCAATGTCATTCCCTGATAAATAAGCTCTAATAACTTGAATAGCATCGTTAGATAATGCTTTTCCGAATGTAATTGAGTCTAACCCTTTATTACGTGATAAGTAGAAATAAGGTTTGAGATCATGATCTATAAGATTGGGCTCTATTCTAACCCATTGCTCAAACCATTCATCTTTCCATTTTTTATCTATCTTTTTCTCTTTTTTTAGATTGTTTGCTTTAGATTTAATATTTTGATCTTCATCAGATTCTTTTTCATTCTCAATCTCTTGGTAATAGCTCAAAATCTCATCTAATTTGTTCTCTTGTTGTAGCTGAATAAAATCTGTAAATATCGATGGTTTTACATATTGAAGGACCATTACCTTAACTAAAACTTGATCATCAATCTCAATGTTTTTTAATTCAGCAGTTCTTTTTCTTAATTCAAATTCATTTAAAAATCTTTTAAACTGTCTAGGATTACCATTTAATCCCGAATTTAAAAGTTCTGCTATCCTTTTTGCTAATGTAAAATTTTTAACTATAAGTTCATTGTCTTTGCTTTCTTCTGGTAAAGATACCCTTGATAATTTTTCTCTATATTGTTTGATTAAATCCATTTTTAATGATGAAAACTCATCTTCATCTACTATATTCTCGCTTAATAATAATGTTATATAAATCTCTGTTTCAGCAACATTCATTCTAGGAATACGCACAGGATATTGAATGATTTTTTCTAAATATTCTTTACCAATATCTATTTTTGAACCATTATCCGATATATCTTCCGAGTATTTTTGCTTTATTGCATAAGCAATTTGCCTTTCATCTGCTCCATATATAAAAGCTACTTTACCAGAAAACATAAATAGTCTCATCGCCTCAAAAAGCTCTAAAATCGTATCAGTGGAACATCTATCAATTTCATCTATATAAATTGCTACACGGGTAATGTCTGTTGTATCAATTAACTCTCCAAACTTTTCTCTGAACATTGATATTTCATTTCTAATTTTCTCATCAGATGTCGCTTCAATATAATTATCTTTAACCGTGTTAATAAACTCTTTTATATTCTCAGACTGACCAAGGATTAATTCTGATTTACTTGCAGAGGGATTGGTACTAAATGTAGACAGTGCAGCAAAAAAACCTTTTGATATGACTGGTATTAAGTTTATATTTAACAAACTTTTCCTCAATCCTTGCAAGATTTCTTTTGCTGTATTTCCCAACTTTTTCTTTTCTTCTATTGAGTCTAAAAGATAGTTAATAATTGTTGTTTTAATATCATCGTAACCCTCAAACAACCATGCGTTGAAATTAACAATCAAAGCCTTATCATCTTCATCTTGCAACCTTTTTTGGCTTATTGACATAATGCTTGATTTTCCACTGCCCCAATCTCCATACACCCCAATACTTGCTGGTAGTAAACTATCTTCTAAAATTATATAATTTACTAGATCTGCTATATATTCAAAATCTATATAGTCAATTTTTGATTCACTATCTTTCCACATTATATTTTTAACCTCCAAACTTTTTTTGATAAAAAGTTATTTAAATTTTACAATTAGTTTGTTCTTCTTCCAGCTTTTTAAAATCAATAGATTTTCCAAATACCGTTGATGAAAATAACAAATATAAGTAAGAATCTTATTTACTATTTGCCTCAACTCTATTTTTTATATTCAATAATATCCCCAATATCACATTGAAAATACTCACAAATCTTTCCTAATGTTTCCAAACTTACATTTTCATCTCTTCCCATCTTGGCTATTGTCTTGGGAGTTGTTGCTATTGCACATTGTAAGTCTGTTTTTTTCATATTTTTATCTATTAATAACTTCCATAATTTGTTATATGAAAATCCCATATCATTCTCCAATACTATATTTTACCTTTCTAAAGGTATAGATTAACTACCTAATTATAGCATATAACACAGATTCCTTTCAATTATATGATTTACTGCGTTAAATTGAACAAAAAAATAAAGGCAGTCCGAAGACTGCCGATATTTATCTTTCTGTGCCTTTGCTATGATTTTTCTTATTAGATTTAGTTTTATCGTTTGTCTTAAAGCTTTTTATTTGCCCTATTATGGACTTTTTATCCTTGTCTTGACTCTTTACTTGTTCTTTTGCTTTTAATAGCTTAGAAGACAAAATACGAATATTTTTATGTTCCTTTCCGTTGTTGTCAATACTGGTTTTTACTTGTCCGAAGATTTTAACAAAATCTCCTTGTTTTAAGTCCTTTAAATCTTTTGTCTTATCTCCATAGGCTGAACAATTTGTATATACCTTATTTCCATCGTCATCTTTTGAAACAAGAGAAAAGTTACTTACTTTGAACTTTTCTCCATTTGCATTTTCTCTTTCAAGGTTTTCTACTTTGCCAGATATATTACCCACGAGATTTATGAGGTCGTCTTTTTCTTCAAGTTCATTGGTATTTTCAACAATCTTACCTTGTTCTTTCATATCATCAATCATATAATCAAAATCATCACTTAGTAGACCTGTTGTGTCATTGTTCATATATAAAACATAGACTTCTTCAAGTGCCTTTTCATCATTGACACCTTTTTCTATGCTCACAAGTGCTTTTATAAAATCCTTGTAGTTATCATTCATCATTTCTTCTAAATTTTCTCTAATATCTTTGTATTCCATAAATTCCTCCTTGTACTAAATAAGGAGAGCCTTACGCCCTCCTTTATCGTTCTTGTCCTTTTTCACTTTTTTCTTGATTTTTATCTCTTTCTTCTTCTGATTTGAATTTTGATATTTGTCCTAATATCGATGGTTTCTCTTCCCTTGCATGAAGATTATCCTCTACATCATAAGTTGATTCAAAGTAATCACTATCTTTAAAATCATTGTCATACCTATCTGGTATTCCGTCATTATCAAGATCTTTTGCTAGTGGATCATAGAAGTTTCCATCATCATCTATTGCTAAGCCTAAAGCTTGTTTTAAATCTTCTTCATCTACTGATACCAGATCATCAAAACTAGACATCTTTATAGCCTCGGTCATATCTTTAAGAGCTTGTGAGTTAGATATATCTTCCTCTACAAAAGATTCTGTTCTAATAGCTACATTATCTACATACTGAGTCCATGTTTTTTCTTCCAAATTTACCTCATATTGAATCGAATGCTTACCATCAGGTGTTTCTGTATAGGCAAGTCCTATATGGCTTAAATCGGGGTATAGTTTGTCAAAATCTTCATAGCTATTGGATTCTGAAAACTCGTAGTTAGAATAATCAACTATCGCCCTCTTTAAATCTTCTAATAGTGGTGATTGGTTTTCTAATTCTTCCACTTCTCCCATATCTAAAAGTTTATTAATTTCAGCTAGTCTTAGCGTCTTATCCCTTAACTCATCTGCTTTTTCAAATGGTTTAGTTAATTCTACTTTAGCATTTTCTAAAGATTCTTTATAGTTTTCAAGGTTTTGATTTAACCTTTCAAGTCTTGAAGGCATTTTTTCAATTGCATTATCAAGCCTTGTTATATTGCCATCAGTAGAGTTTGAAAACTCTCCAAAATATTCTGCTTTTCCTAGGAGTTTAAAGGTGTGAGTATTAGTCATAAAGTTATATGAAACTTGTAAGTCTAAATTTCTATATTTACCAATAACTTTGCTATCATTTATCTTTACCTTCTTTATTTCTTCTAGTAGCTTCTCTCCTGCTTCTTTCTTATCTAAAATTTTATTTGCTCCAAGACTAATTGAAGTGAATTTGTTATCTCCTTCTCCTAATTTCTCTACACTTGCAATATCTTCTTTAACTGCTTTTATTTCCATTTCAGTTTTTAAAATACTTTGAGGATAAATTTTATTTACCTTATCTTCAAGCTTGTATTTATTAGACTTATAGTTTGCTTCCAGCATTTTTAGTTTTGTAACTTCGTTATCTAAATCCATTTTTTCTTTAATTAGAGGATTGCCAGTAGCTAAAGCCTTAATTTCTGAATAAGATAGACTTGCTTCATCAACATCTTCTGCAACTCTTACTGGAGTTTTTGAAGTCATAATTTGAGAAATGAATTTCTGCTTATTCTCTATTGTCTGCCATAAATAGGCGTCAAATGTATTCTCGGTTACATATCTAAAGATATTTACCTTATCATTTTCATTGCCCTGACGAACAATTCTACCACTTCTTTGCTCTAGGTCAGTTGAACTGTCCTAAGTGGTCAATCTAATTTCCCTATAAATTTATAGTGTATTTCTACTTTCTGTTTTATTTCTCCATCAACTTCTTCCTTGTCATACACATATATCTTGTCTATAACTTGATTAAGAATATAACGGTTTAACTCTTTTATCTTTGCAAACTTGCTTATATTCTCTACAAACTGCTGACAGTTTTCCTCTGTATCTGCTATTGCCTTTATTTCTTCTTCAAGCAAGTCTATTTCTTCAATTAGTTCTTCTTGCTGCTTTGATAGTTTTTCATTCATAAGATTGAAGTTACGCTCTGATATGCTTTCACTCAGCCTATCTTCATAGAGTTTTTCAAAGGCTTTATCCAAATCTTTCAGCTTATTTTTATAAAGACTTAACTTTTCTGTTTTGTCCTTTCTTTCATCAACCTTATCTTTGTCTATCTTCTCAGCAATTTTCATAACAAAATCTTCTCTGCTTGATAGTGCCATTTGCCCATGATACTGTATATCTTCAAGTACAACATTGTATAAATCTCTTGCGTTTATCCTGTGTGATGTACAAGCCTTTACTCCATACTTTTTATAGCCTGAACAGGAGAAATGCACAAAATCTATTGTATCTTTTTTATTCAGTCTATAATCTGTCTTTGGCGTCAAGGCATAATTACAATCAGGGCATTTAACTAAACCTTTGAAGATATTATCATAGGTTATACTGCTTTTATTTGTATTCTTTCTTTTATCAAGCATATTCTGTACTTGTGTCCATACTTCCTCACTTACAATGCCCTCATGAGTATCTTTTACAACAATTCTATCTTCTTTGGGGACATATAGCCTTTTTCTATTCTTGAATGAAAGAGTAGGTCTTTTGTTTCTTTCCATATTTCCACAATAGACAGGGTCTCTTAAAATGCTAAGAACCATTCTATGTGTCCATTTGTACTTATTTTCTTCTGTCAGTCCATACAGCTTATCTGCATTTTCTAAAAAGGAGCTTGGTCTTGGTATTTTCCTTTTCATCATTTCCTGACTTATTAGTTGTGTACCTTTCCCCTCTAAACAAAGCTCATAGACAAGCTCTATGATGGGTTTTACCCTTTCATCTATAATTAACCTATGCTTGTCATCAGGATCTTTCTTAAAGCCGAATGGGGCTTTTGAGCCAATATATGTTCCCTCTTTCATTCTACTTTTCAAGGCACTTTTTACTTTCTTTGAAGTATCTTTGGCATACATTTCATTTAAGATATTCTTAAATGGCATTATATCAAACTCATAGGAATTTAAGGTATCTATCCCGTCAGTGATTGCGATATACCTTACATTTTTTTGTGGGAAATACATTTCAATATATGCACCACTTTCAAGATAGTTTCTTCCAAGTCTTGATAAATCTTTTGTGATAACACAATTTATTTTTCCGTTTTCTATATCGCTTATCATCTTTTTGAATGCCGGTCTTTCAAAGTTTGTCCCTGAATAGCCATCATCAACATAATAATCATATACAGCTATATTATTTTGTTCTGCATACTGTTTTAGCATTGCTTTTTGTGAGTATATACTCATGCTTTCATTTGTACTACCATCATCTTTTGACAATCTGCAATACAAAGCTGCAATATATTTTTTAGTCCTGTTCAATTTTACGCTCCTTTCTTTTAACAGGACTATCTCAATATGATTATTATATCAAAACACTCCTGTATATTCAACTATTCATCACGCTTGCGTTCGTTTATCCTCTTTCGTATTTTCTAAATTTTTCATAGCTATATGCTCAATTACTCCCTCAAACACTTCTTCAATGGGCTTTTTCCCTACATATACTCTTTTAATTTCAAATTTTATTTTCTTGTTTTTCTTCTTTTTTTCATTATTCATCTACATACGTCCTTTCCTGTAAAATAAAAAGCGATTAGATTTTTTACTCTCTAACCGCCTCTACTCATCTATTAAGTTTTGTGCTTTCTTCAGCTTTTCTTTGCTTTGTATTTTTCTTCTATCAAGTCCCGTTACCCTAAGAGGTAAACACATCTCTATTATCCTTGAATAAATCCTGCCAAGCATTATATCTTCCTGTTCTTTTTCTATATCCTTAAAGTTAAGGTTTGTCGTTATAATGGTCGGTCTTGCTTTTAAGTATCTTGCATTGATTACATTGTAAATCTGCTCTAAGGCATACTCTGTATTTCTTTCTATCCCAAAATCATCAAGTATTAAGAGGGTAGAGCTTGTTATCTGCTCAATATACTCATTTCTATCAAGGTTAAAGCCACCTTTTTGTAAGTCGTTTAGTATCTGTGCAAAGTTTCTCATCTTAACCGTATAGGAATATTCTGTAATTATGGCATTGGCAATGCTACACGCTATATATGTCTTACCACTTCCTACATTTCCATATAAAAGCAAGCCTACATTGTCCTTTCTCATTTCTTCAAAATGCTTTACATAGTTTTTAGCTTTCTTGATGATGTCCTTGTCGGTATCTTCATCAACATTTTCAAAAGTATAGGCTATTTGATTTTTGGATATAAAGCAGTTTTGTCTTAACCTATCTTGTTTTAACAGTTTTTCTCTTTGTTTTTCTTGTTCCTGTCTATCTCTAACACATTTACAAGCTGTTCTAATAATCATAGGCTTATCTAACATTGGAATTGGCTTTCCGTCTATTCTTTCATTACAAGTCTTACAATAGATATGTCCGTCTTTTTCATAGTGAGTTTCTTTGTTGTAGGTAAAATCCGTACCTTGAATTTTTATAGTAATAATATTTTCTCTATCATTCATAATCTTATTTCTCCTTTTCTGTATTAGCTTGTAAAATGCGTTTTAAGGTTTTAGCTATATTCTGATACCTTTTTAAGCCTTAACGCTCTAAAAACACCTTTCCACCTTGTTGTATGATATTTATAGGCTGTCGCTGTCCTCATAGTTGGTTGAATAGATTCTGTTACTTCCATTTTTATTATTTATCTGTGATAGTTTTTCTTTATCCTGCTCATACCAATTAAGGATTGTTACATAATGGTCTTGATAGTCTGTGCCTTTACTTTTGATATACCTTGACAGTTTTTCAATCATTATTTCAGTATGACCTTGCAGTCTATCTTTTAGGTTTTGATATTCTTCATCGGTTAAGCGAATATTTTTATATTCTCCATAAAGAGAAATTGGGGCAACCTGCTCTATTCTCCCCTTATCTATACTAACCTTATCTAATCTACCCTTATCTATACTGGGTTGACCACTTGACAACCTTTGGTTAACCAGATGACAACCAGCTTTTTCTTCTGAAATATATGCTCCATTTTCTGTTTGATAAAGCTGTTGTTTTTGCTCTATATACATAGTCGGCTTATATCTGTCTTTTCTGATAAAGTTATTTATCTTCCAATGAGTAATGACTATAATTCCTCTTTCAAAGACAATTACAAAACCTTTTGTAATTAGGATTTTTAAGTCATCATCATTTGCCCCTATGATTTTTATTATCTTCTTTGGATTATCCACAAAACCGTCATCATCTGCCCTCATTGATAAATGAAAATATAGGCATTGACTACTTAGTGGCATATCCAAAAATAAATCGCTATCCACTATCTTTAGTGAAAACATTCTTTTATCTGCCATTTGTTTCTACCTTTCTTCAATAAAAAAAGACGATAGATTTCTACTTCTACCGCCTTGCATATTGCTATAATTTTTTCATAATTATATATTAAGTTTTTAAGTCTTTATTATTTAACATCTTACTAAACATATCATGGTACATATCTTTAGAAGATTCTTCTATCTTGGTAATGCTTGATACCTTATTCCCTGCATCCTTTGATGAAGCTCCGCAAAGATAAAAGGCTTCATTTTCTGTTCCATAGTCTATGGCAATGTATCTATCGTGATACTTTTTACCGGCTATCTTTAGCTTCAGGTCTATATTAGGATAATCTTTTCTAAAATCATCTAAAATATTTTTTGTAAGCATATCCTTATTTTTAACATTATCACTAAAGACTATAATTTGAGTTTTATCTCTTGCAGCTCTTAAAAGTTCAAGTGTTTTAAGCCCTATATAGTTATCTATAACATAAATACTTTTCTTTGCTGATTTATATATTTTCGTATGGGCAACATCAGCTTCTATCTTATCTCCGTTCATCAAAAGGAAATGTTTATATGTTTCTGGGTCTATAAAATTGTCCATTACTTTTTTCAAATCTTCTTTAGTAGCTAACGTGTTAATCTTGCTATCCATCCTTGCAATATCATTTGTATTTTTATTTGTTTGAATTGCTATTTGAACCAATTCCTTTGAGCCGATAAAATCTTGGTTTTCAACTATGAAGTCTTTCATCTGCTTAAATGTTCTAATAAGTGCTTTTGATTGTGTTATAGCAAGTTCACCTTTCAGCACAGTCATAAGCATATAAATACCTTGTTCTGTAAACACATAAGGCAATGCTCTACTTTTAGGACTAACATTTGCGGTCAAAAAATTTGATCGCAAATCTTCCAACTCAATTTTATCTAATCTAAACATAAAATCATCGTCAAATTTTTCTATGTTATTTCTTACCTGTTGATTAAACGCTCTTGTGCTGTAACCGTATATTTCTGCTAAATCAGTGTCAAGCATAACTCTCTGTCCACGAATAAGATAGATTTTTTCTTTTATAGTTTTATCATCTACAATTACTATCTCTTTATTTTGCTCTTCCACAAAATGCACCTCCAATATATTTTTCAGGCTACAACTTGTAGCCATTTTCTCTTTCTTTCATTTAGCTTACAGCTTGTAAGCAATTCTCCATCATCTTTTCAAAGTCTAATTGATATAATTATACAAAAAATACAGGCTCTTTTCTATCTCTCAGTTTCCTTATGAATATGGTCTTTCTTTTTGTAATGCTCCTTTGCCCATGCTTTTTGCCTATCCTCTCTTTTAATCTGTCTTTGAAATTCTTCTAATGCCATTTTTACGCTTGGCTTTTCTCCCCTTACAATAGCTTTTTTATAGGCTATTTCTATCTCAATGTTTATATCTATTCCAAAGTCTTTATTTACTTCACCTACTGCATATTTGATATGGTTTATTTGAGAGATTTCCTCTTTTATAAATTTTTGGTTAAAAGTGAGATGATTTATATCAGTCTGTAACTCTCTTTTTTCTTTCTCCCATTTTTTTGTTTCTATCTTTTCACTTCCACTTAATTTTTTTAGAATAGATTTTGCTCTAATATATTTATCAATTTCTTCTTTATGGGAATTGTAATATTCTTCTTTGCTTGCTCCTGCTATTTTACTGAAGATAGAATTATCAGCTCCTTTGTATCTATCATAGACAGTTTTATGTTCTCTCATTATTTTAGCCTGTTTGATTAAAGTTTTTATATTTTTAATTTGCTTGTTACAATCCGCTACTCTTTCCTTATTTTCTTTTAGCTTTGTCAATACTTCATCTTTTTTAAACTGGATATCTATGATTGTCTTTAGATTATTGCTACTCATATAGGATAGGGCTTTGACATATTTCTTAGAGTCAAAATGTTCTTTTCTCATTCTACTGTCATAACTTAGATTTTTAGAAAGTTCCTTTTGAATTTTATAGTAGGTTTCAAGATAGGAATAGACATTAAAGAGGTTTGGAGTTAGATTATATTCTTCCTGTTTTTCTTTAGAAAATCCTTTCAACAGTCCCTTTACCATATTTACCAAACTTAAAATCCAATTTCCTATTTCTGCAATTTCTTCTTTTAATTTTTTGAACTCTTTATTTAAGGCTATGATTTTTCTATTATGATTTCCTCTTTCTGTCTGTATACCTTTTTTCTCCATTTGGAAACTTGCTGTCCCTAAATGAATTTGTGGTAGTTCTTCTCTTCCTTGTTCTTCAAAGGTGCGTGGATCTATTCTTTTATCTATGTTATTTTTTTCTAAATACTCATTTGCTTTCTTTGAAAAATTCTCTCTCCATTCTTTTGCTTTGTCAGGTTCGTTCCAATCATTTAGATTTACTTTTCTTGATTTATAGTTTCCACTTTTTAGCTTTATCTTTTCTCCATTTTCATCAAGGATATATTCTTTTCTGCTTTTAGGTTTCCATTTTCCTTGTTCGTCAATTTCTCTAAGAGTAAGTAGGATATGGGCATGGGGTTGTTCTTCATTATCGCTTGCCATAGGATTATGAATATTACAATCTGCTATCATACCTTTAGAGGTAAAGTTTTCTTCAATAAATTCACTGATAAGTTTTATTCTGTCCTGTTCATTTAATTCTCTTGGAAGTGCAAAGAGTAAATTTCTTGCAAGCTGTGAGTTTTTACTTTTCTCTATTTTTTCAACACTATTCCATAGGTATTCTCTATCGGAAAACTCTTTTGGGATATGTTCCGGCAAGAATATTTTTGAAAAAACAAGGTCATCTTTTTTAGAGTAATCATGGACTTTTACATAGTATTCATCTCTTAATTTATCTCTTGCATTATATGCAGCCTTTGCAATCACGCTATGCCCTTTTGACCTTGAAACTATATCTACATGGGTATGTAGGCTCTTGATTTCCATTCTTTTTCGCTCCTTTCAATTTTTTATTTTTATATTTTTAGGCATAAGAAAAGCAGATAGATTTTTCTTTAGTATTTTTCTATCTGCTAATCTTTATCTGGTATTTAATTTTCATATTTTAGTATCCTTATGATGATGTGTATCTTCGCTCCCTTTTTCAAAGGGCGCAAAGATACACCGTTTGACTACGATGCTTTGCGTTCTTGCAGAAAGCCTATCGCTCCGCTAAGGAAACAAAAACGCTAAAGCATTTTTATTTATTCAAGGGGGCTACTCCCCCTTAAACCCCTGTGGACTTCGTTTTTTGTAGATTTACCAAATCAACAAAAAAGCAAAGTGTTAAAATTACTCTCCACTTTGCTACATCAATTCTCATATTTAGTTTTCATAAAAGCCACCTATCTAATCTTTATTTTTAATCTTCACTTTCTAAAAAATCATCTTCCATATCTTCATCTGGCTTTTCTACTTTCTGACTGTCTATGCTGTCATTTTTATCATCAGGATTTTTAATTTCTTCTACATCAATCTCTTTAGCTCTAAGATGAATTTCTGTAAGTTCCTTTAACTTTTCTCTATTCCTGTTATCTGATAGGACATAATCTAAAAAGGCATAGATTAAATCGTTATTTGTATCTTCTTGTCTACCTGTAATTTCTCTTTCAAAGGCTTCAAACACTCCGCCCTTTTGAATTTTTCTTTGCGTCTCAGCTTTTCTTTTTAATTTGCTTTGCTTCTGAGTAAGAAGTTTCTTTCTGTTTTGTGCCTTTTCAATTTTAGTATTTTCCTTTTCTAATTGTTCCATTACTTTTTCTAATTCTTTCATTTTTAATTCTCCTTTCAAATTTTATAAAATACAAAAGGCTAAATATCTTTAATAGATAAATAGCCTTTAAACTTTTTATATCCAAGCAATTTACATCGAAATTATCTTATCACAAGATTGAGATAATCTATCATCATGAGTTGCAACTACCACTAATATACCATTATTCACGCATTCTCTTAGGAGGTTTATTATAATGTTTCTATTCTTTTCATCTAAGGACGCAGTTGGTTCATCAGCAAAAATTATTTTGGCTTTTTTATACAATGCTCTTGCAATTCCCAATCTTTGCTTTTCTCCTCCTGATAAAGTAGATGCAATATTGTTAGCCTTTTCTTTCAACCCCACTTTCTCTAAATAAGCCTTAGCTTTATTTTGATTAGACTTCTTATTCGAGAATGTAATGTTATAAAGAACACTTTCTTCATCAATAATCCCATAATCTTGAAATATAAATGTAGCTGTGTTTTCCCAAAATGAAATTTTATCTTTTTCCTGTAAACAAGTACAATCTTTATTATTTATATAGATTTTTCCTGAACTTACATCCTTTATTAACCCCATACAATTTAGTAGTGAAGTTTTTCCACTTCCTGAAACTCCTGTTATAGCTACCATTTGTGGTTTTTCTATATAAAAACTCATATTTTCAAATATCGTTTTTTCTTTTATCCTTAGGCATAGTTTCTCAGCTCTAATCATTACATTACCTCCATCTAAATTCTATAAATCGCATTATTGAATTCTTTTTTTGCAAAAAAGCCATAGCTTAAACTAATTCCTATAATATAAAGTATCAAAATAACGGCAACAACACTTCCAATAATACTTATACTCATATTTTGTACAAAATATGATAAAAATCCAGCTATACAAATCCCAATTGCAAATATACATATATCTTTCTTCTTACTTTCTCTAAAAATATCTCCACATTTGATTCCGTTGGTCATCATAATGTATATTCTTCTCTTATTTTTATACGCCCATAATTTTGCATTTAACAATCCTGCAAAAACTATAGTTGCTAACAGAGTAACACTAGCCATAATATAACTCCAAAATTGCTCCTTAAAATCTTGGGCAATTTTTAAAGCTAAATCAGCTATATTATCCACTGAAATTATATATTTTTTCATAATGTTATTTTTCAAGCTATTATCTAACACAGCCTTATCTGAAAATATTATATTGCCACTTGACAATGTTGGAATTACGAATCCCTGAACCTTTAATTCTTTGGCAGGATTGTCTATAACAACCACTAAAGGATTTTTTAAGGACATTAAAGCATCCATATCGCCAGTGTTAGGTGCTAAAGCTCCCATTTTTCTTCCTATAAATTTATAGTATTTTAGTTTTTCCGTTTTTACTACATCTTCGTTTATCAATAACGGCATTTGTTCTAAAGCAAATTTCTTGAGTGAGGGACTCATACTTTCAAAAGCATAGGTTACCAACTTTCCATTTGTTTTTTCTTCATTTACACCTACTCCAACAAAATCAAGCCATGATTTATCCACAATAACAAAATGATCAAATCCAGCCTCTTTTAATTCGTCAGTCATTTCTACACTTTTATCCACAACAAGAGATATACTCATGCTATTTTCTTTTTGCATTTCTGAAATAAAATTTTTTACATCTTCTAAATTTTTATCCTCATATAAATCATCTAATGTTGAAAATGACAATCTAAAAGTGTTTTTAATATTTGCCCAAGAGGAATATTCCTTCGACATTCTTTGTGCTACAGTTGCAGACAAAACAGTATTTGCTAAAACAGATACTGCAAATACAATCGCTACTAGTTTTAATATCGTTGTCATGCATTCAAATTTTTTAATTGGTATTTCTCTGTTTGCAATGTATTTAACATTAGGAATAACAACCACAGATAATATCATACTCAAAAGCAAAATAACAACAAACGATGCCAATACGCTTACTAACGACATCTTTAATATCAATAACAAATTTTGAAAATTCTTTGTCAATAAATAATATAGCGACATAAAGAAAATCCCACACAAATATCCGATAAACATATTTTTAGATAGATATTCTATATCAGATGTGAAAATCCCCTGCTTACTAACTCCCGATAACAATTTGATACTTCGCTCTTTTGCTTTTACCAAAAAGTATGAAATGAAAACCATAAGAGTTAATATGTACATCGCCATCAATGTATTTCCAATTGGATTGCCTAAGAGACTCATATATATCCTTTTAAGAGTGCTTGAACCCTTAAAATAATTTATATTTATATCATTATTTTTCGCCCACACATCCAAGTCAGTCTTTAAATTGTCTGTTATAGCATATTCACCTGATAATGGAGTATCCCCCATATTGTTACTGTGAATCAGCTTTCCTGACAAATTATTTGATAACCATTGAATAGTGTCATTATTTAAAACGATATTATGTGAACTTGGTTTTTTACTACCAAACCAAACAATGTTTCTTTCTTTACTAATATTTTCTGTTCCTGCTACTTCCTTGTACATCCCTCCATTATTACTATCCACAATATCATTCAGTTCTTCTATCAATATATCTTTTTTTGTCGTTGTATCAATGGTATTTAGTTCTATAATTGATTCCGAATTAAATGGCTCATATTGCTGATTTGCTTCCAATAATTTACATGTCAGCAATAGCAAAACTACTGACATTACTACACCACAAACCCGAATTATATTCTTCATATTTTCACCCCTTTGTATATTTAAATCACTATTCTAACTAGTGTTTTTAACTACAGTCGCAAGATGAACATTTATACCTACCAGTACCATCTAAATCAAAAATCTTATATATACAAACTCCTAAGGCATTCGCTATATCATTCGCTATCTTTAGAGTAGGTACAGTTTTTCCAGTTTCTATTTTATTTATACTCACTCTTGATATTCCTATTTTTTTACCTAATCTATGTTGAGATAACCCCAACGGTTTCCTATATTCTTCAATTCTATTATCCAAAGTTTACCCCTTTTCTTTTGTCTTTTGGTTAATATAAGTTTACTATAATATTTCTCATTTCTCAACAGTTTTCGTTAGCCGCTTCTACCTTTTTTTGTCGGTTACACCTGATATAGTTCCTGCCCCTGAATCTCACAGCGACGTTTTGTTCTACTTGGCAGGCTCTTTTCTGATACTTAGAAAGTCATCGCCTACTTCTCCATAGATACATATCCTTACAGACCGATCATTCAATTGTCAAAGAACAATTTTCTTTATGTCTGTATGATATTGCATTTTTGTCCCTATTCCTGTATGTCCTAAATCTTGGAATATTCTTTTTTGTTCCCACTTTTCCACGATTGTGGAAATGGTGTGATATAATATTTATGAGAATATTTTGTATCAAGGAGGTTATCTGTTATGAAGTGTAAAATAACCTTACAGGAACGCTTAAAAGATTTAAGAGTTGCACATAATCTAAATTTAGAAGAGCTTGCTAAACTAACAGGTATTTCAAAATCTGCTTTAGGTAACTATGAGAATGATGATTATAAAGAAATCAATCATGGTAATTTAGTTACACTTGCACAATTTTACAATGTATCTACTGATTACTTACTTTGTCTTACGGAAAATAAAAATCACCCAAATACAGATTTAACTAATCTACACTTGAGTGATGATATGATTGATTTATTGCTAAGTGGTTCTATCAATAACCGTTTACTTTGTGAAATTGCTACACATGATAAGTTTAAGGAGCTTATAGCTGATACGGAGATTTTTGTTGATGGTGTTGCTACTAAACGATTTAATGACTTAAATTCATCTCTTGAAACTGTAAGGACTGAAATAATAAACCAAAATCCCAATGTATCTAATGACCATACTTTGAGAACTCTATCGGCTTCTCAAGTAAGCGAAGAAGATTTCTTTTGTCATGTTACCCATAAAACATGGGATAGTATTATAAAAGATATTCGTAAAAATCATGAACAGGATATTGACAGTATTCCTGAAGATGATACCGCCTTATCATTACAGAAAATTCGTCAGATTATGATTTCTTCCGGAAATAACATGGACAAATTCATTGAGATTTTCTGTAATTCCTTTCAGCTAAAATATAAAAGGTTATCTGAAGATGAAAAGGAGTTATTAAGAAAATTATTCAAAAAATCTCCTATCATTAAAAACTCCGGTATTAACTTTAGGCGAAAAAAATAAAACCACCTAATATATAATTAAGTGATTTTATAGTTGTTATTCTGTATCCTTTACGATTTCAACTACATCATTGAGGGTACAGTCTAACGCTAAACATATTTTTTCTAAAGAATCAAGATTTACATAAGTATCCTTGCTCATTCTTGAAACTATATTACTTGTTATATTGGCAGCTCTTTTTAAGTCCTCTTTATTCATCTTTTTTTCAACTAATAAGTGCCATAAGGGTTTATAGCTAAGAGCCATAGGTTACCTCCTTTACAGTAGTTTTATATTTATTATTATAACACAAACCACTGTAAAAATCCTCTATATCAACTTATTAGTTATGTTCGCATTAGTATTTTTTGAGATAGTCCTGTTTTCAATGCTTTTCGCCGTACCACTTCGGACTGTCCAACATCAGACGGTCTCCAAGGGACGTCTAAATCATGTAAGGCTATAAGTTTATTTTGTACATTTGTACCTGCTCCCATTTTTTGAGTAGAGCCTAATAATACTCTTACTTCTCCTCTTCTAACCTTAGAGAACAGTTCATCTTTTTGTTTGTCTGTATCCGCTTCATGAATAAAGGCTATTTCTTCTTTAGGTATTCCCATATTCACTAGCTTATTTCTAATATCATCATAGATATTAAATTCTCCATCTCCTTTTGGTGTAGACATATCTGAAAATACTAATTGGGTCGATGAATTTTCTTTTGTCTTATCCCAGATCGAAAAGATGTTTTTAACGCATACATTTACCTTTGAATTAGGATCATCTGGAAGTAGTGGGTTTATTAATCTTTGGTCAAGGGCAAGTTTTTTACCATCATTTGTAATCTTTAGCATATTATCTTCTGTTGGCTCGACTTGGTTATTTCTAACTGCGTCAGCTCTTTCTGAAATAGATTCTAATATTTCTTTTTGTTCCTCAGTAGGTTTTGTTTTAATAACTTCAAAGTTTGCTTCTGGTACTGGCAAATTTAACATATCTGAGGTTTTTATATCTGCTACTTCTTTAAACATGCTCATAAGTTCTGGCAAGTTATAAAACTTTGAAAATCTTGTCTTTTGCCTATATCCAGTTCCTTCTGGAGATAATTCAAAGGTGTTTTCTGTTTCTCCAAAAGTAGAAGCCCAGGCATCAAAATGTTCTAATCCTCTTGCCTTTAAATCGTCATATTGAAGGTATCTTTGCATTGTATAAAGCTCTGTCATTGAATTTGATATTGGTGTACCAGTAGCAAATACAACTCCCTTGCCATCTGTCATTTCATCCATATACCTACATTTCATATACATATCCGAAGACTTAAAGGCTTCACTCTGACCGATACCCGCAACATTTCTCATCTTTGTATGCAAGAATAGGTTTTTGTAATTATGAGCTTCGTCTATAAATAACTTATCTACTCCTAGTTCTTCAAAGGTTATTACATCATCCTTTTTAAAGTCATCATTTAGTTTTTCCAGTCTTACCAAGAGTTTCTTCTTTGTCTTTTCCAGTTGTTTTACAGTGAAATTTTCCCCTCTATTTCTTTTATTCTCGTCAATAAAGGAAACTATATCATCTATTTGGTCTTGTATATGCCTTACCTGGTATTCCTTAGACATTGGTATTTTTTCGAATTGAGAGTGTCCTATGATGACTGCATCATATTCTCCTGTTGCAATCCTACCAATAAATCTTTTCCTATTTTTAGGTTGAAAGTCTTTTTTATCGGCCACCATAATGTTCGCTGACGGATATAATTGCATAAACTCCCTACCAATTTGAGTAGTTAGATGGTTAGGAACTACAAATAATGACTTACTTGCAAGTCCTAACTTTTTAGATTCCATAGCAGAAGCTACCATTTCAAAAGTTTTTCCTGCTCCTACTACATGGGCAAGTAGTGTATTTCCACCATAAAGAGTCCTTGCTATGGCATTTTTCTGGTGTTCTCGTAGTCTGATTTCAGTATTCATTCCATCAAAAGTTAAGTTAGAACCATCAAATTCTCTATTTCTAATTGAATTAAATTTTTCATTATAAATCTTTTCTAATCTATATCTTCTATCAGGATCTTCAAATATCCAATTCTTAAATTCTTCTTTAATCAGTTCTTGCTTTTGACTTGCAAGCATAGTTTCTTTTTTATTCAATACAGAAGTCTTAGAACCATCATCATTTATTACTTGGTCAAATACCTTCGTATCTTTTAGATTAAGAGCATTTTCAATTAGCTTATAGGCATTAACTCTACTTGTACCATAAGTCATGTTAGCAAGGTCATTAGTTGAGTCAACACTTTTACCTTCAATGTTCCATTCACTTGTGTGTGGCGAGAACCTAACATTTATATTCCACCTATCATAACCTGGTGTTTTTAAAAGGTTAAAAGTAAAGTCTTCTATATCTTTTTGAGGTATCCAAGTTGCTCCTAACCTTACATTTATGTCAGAAGCAGTTAGTTCTTCAGGCATAACTTCTTGTAATTTTTCTCTTTGATATTTGAGCTTGCCTAACTCATTTAATAACGTGTCTTTCTTTTCAGAAGGTGCTAAATCTATTACATTTTCAATTTCTCCGATATATGAATTGAGATAGCCAATTTTTTCTCTAATATTTCCACTTAAATACTCGTCAGCAGATACATATAAAAAATGAAATGGATCGTCATTGTTAAAGTTTTCAAAGGGCATTCTGTTATTTATTAGGTCTGTATCCTTAATGTCTAAAAATATCTCGCCTTCAAGTTCACCAATTAAGGTGTCCCTATCTTTATTAGTGATAGATTCCATATATTCAAAGTCTACATATCCCTTTTGTGAAACTGATAAAACTAAAGCTTCAAGGGAAGTATCTACATGGTCTACTACCTTTGCCTTTGTTATTGTTCTTTTTGAAAATATATCACTCTTAGCTTTGAAATTATCCTCATCATCAAGTATTTCTATTGATGATACCAAAGGAAAGTTTGAGTCTTCCTTTAAGGCTCTAGTATTTGATAAGGAGTTAATAAAGCCATGTTTCTTTGAAAAGTTATCATAGACTTCATTTAACTTTGCTTGTGACTCTTTTATTTCCTCGTCAGAAAAATCATCCTTTTGCTTTTCTATTACATCTTTCAAAGCATTCATTACATCAAGATAATCTTTTATCTTTTCTTTATTTTTATCTGACATATTCTGCTTAATTAAGACTGAGTTTTCTCTTAGGTAGACTTCTTCATCAATGATGGTATAGGAAAAATTCTTAACATCATCTGTTGCTGGAAGACTTAATTCTTCATCTTCCAATAGCTCGACTTCTTCATATTTTGAGTTTGAAGATATTTCCTTACTTGCAAGATCCATTAAATCTTTTAACTTTTCATCTTCTTTTTCATCACAAGTAATAGTATTTCCAAATCTACCAGATACTTCTTTCATATCCCCTAATACCATTTGAGGATTATCTACAAAATATTTGTTGTAAGTCAAACCCTTTTTATCAGTTGCTAGGTATATCCAATCATCATCTCTTTCTATAACTGAATCTCTCTTCTTTAAAAAAATAATATCCGAAGTAACTTCTGTACCAGCAAGTCCTTTAAATGTTGTATTAGGAAGCCTCATAGCTCCTAAAAACTCACATCTTGCATTAATATATTTTCTAACAGATTCATCTTTTTTATCCATAGTTCCAGATGAAGTTATGAAGGCAATAATTCCTCCATTTCTTACCTTATCTATTGACTTTGCAAAAAAATAATCGTGAATCAGAAAATTATTTCTGTTATATTCACGATCGTTAACTTTAAAATCTCCAAAGGGAACATTTCCTATAACTAAATCGAAAAAGTTATTTGAGAAGTTTGTTTCTTCAAAGCCTTTAATTTGAATATTAGCTTCAGGATAAAGCTCTCTTGCTATTCTTCCGCTTAGACTATCTTTTTCTACTCCATAGACATTAGAGCCTCTTATTTCACTTGGCATATTACCTATGAAGTTACCAACTCCTGCAGATGGTTCAAGGATATTTCCAGTCTTAAATCCCATATCTGTTAGAGTCTTATATATTCCATCCATTACCTCTCTAGGTGTATAAAACGATGTTAAGGTAGACTCTTTAGCATTCAAATACTCTTCATTTGTTAGATTTTCTTTTAAAATATTTCTTGCTTCAAGCCATTGTCCTCCTTTTTCTTCATCAAAGACATCGGCAAGACCACCCCAACCCAGATAATCAGCAAGATAGGCTTGTTCATACTCTCTTGGACTCCTGTTTTCATTTTCAAGTCTTTTGAGCATTTTAATAGCTTTTATATTTTTATCTAGCCTTTCTGATGGTGTTAGGTATTCTGAGTAGATATGATTTTTCAAGTCATAATTTCTAGCAAAACTTAGTCTTTCCTTATTAGGTTCATAGCCTAGATTTTTTAAATCTTCTTTACCCCTCAATAAGTTTTCGGCTGCTTCCCTAGGCACATTGTACCTATCCATCATTTGATCAATTTCAGGATTGAACTTGTCAATAAAGCTTTCTTGCTCTACTTGTCTTTCAATTTGTTTTTCATATTCAGATAATTTGTGTATCTCATAATTTCCACTATCTAAAAGCTCATCAATCTTTCTACTTTCTTCAAATGTTTCACCCTTATATAAGGGAATTTCTTCTCCATTAACTTCTACTTTAGTTCCTATTTCAATTAAGTTAATTCCATCAAAGATATTCTCATCTTCTAAAATAAATTCCTTACCAACTTTTACTGCTAGTTTTTCTGATGTTTGACTTAGATTTTCAAAGATTTCTTCAAGGTATGAATCGTTTCTATATGGAATTACTTCCGAACCCCTAATCATACCTCCCATATATTCCATATTATCTCTGATAGTGACAGTTTTAAGTCCTCCACTTAGTTCATCAAAATCTGTAATGGTGAAGTCCTTATCTTTATATCTAACCTGATCGCCTATTTTAAATTTAGGCTCTATCTTTTCCTTAACTTCTTC
This sequence comes from Peptoniphilus catoniae, assembly GCF_901447155.2. Classification (GTDB taxonomy): domain Bacteria; phylum Bacillota; class Clostridia; order Tissierellales; family Peptoniphilaceae; genus Peptoniphilus_E; species Peptoniphilus_E catoniae. The sequence goes on along the minus strand of NZ_LR588415.1, from coordinate 263,775 downwards.
TTGTAAAGAGTTTTCCTCACTTAGTGCAACTTGCTCTTCTAAATATGAAAATTCACGCTCATTTACTTCTTCACCATCACCAAGGTCAATCCTGTAATGCTCGACAACTTCTCCGTCTACATAGTGGTCAAAATAGAATTTGAAATATCCGATATAATCATCTGTAATTTCTCCAAATTCATTTTCTCCAAGATTTTGATTATGGTCTTTAACATCAATATCCTTTTGTCTTAGGAGATTAATTAATTCTTTGGTTACTATCTGCCCACTATAATCGGGAACTAATTCGTGGTTTTCATTAAATTCTACAATCCAATAATCTTTTCTATTTTCAGCGTTTTTGTCATCAAAAAAAGAAGCTTCATCAGCTTCCTTTTCTTGGCTTATTTCATTTTCTAAGCTTCCACGTATTCCTTGATTGCCATTTTCTTCACTGTTGCCATCAAGTTGTTCATATGTCCTTGGTATTCCTCTGGATTCTCTCTCATCATCTTCTCTGTCAATCCTTGTGCTTTCATCATTTTGACTTTTTCTCTCTTGATAAAGTCCACTGCCTGATTCTGAATTTCCTTCAGATGGTTCAAAAGTGTTTTCTCCTCGTACATTTCCTGAAGCTTCTTCCAGTTCTCCATATCCTCGCTCCCTACCAGGTAAGACAGTCTTAGAACTGCGTATGTCGGATTCGGAAATCTCTCCATAAATTCCAGATCCTTCTCCATCATATCCAAGGTTTTCTCTTCGATCTTCATTGCTATTTCTTCTGTCGCTTCCATCTGTGAAAACTCGTCCATCTCTACTTCTTGACCTATCATATCGTCTATATAAATCATCTTGACCTCCTCTATCCTCATTTATATTTTCTATATCTCTATTATAGTCGGCAGCGACCCTTTCTGTCAGCAGCCTAGCACGATCCATTTCCTTAGATTTTTCTATTGTGCTATCTATAATATCTTCACTAACCCTTGATATTACAATACCTATCTGCTCTAAAGAAATTGTATTTATCCTAGAAAAATTATTTTTTAAATTTTCCATATCCATAGGATAGACTGTATTAAACCTATTAGCTACCGCATAGGATATTGAGTCTCTCATAAACTTTTCAAAGCTAAGTCTATCCTCTATATCTATTCTCAAATCAGCAAGAGCCAAGTTAATATATTCATCTCCATAAATTCGACTTAAAGAAAATATATTTTCATTAAGTGAATCACTCGCTTCAAATGAAGAATTATTTATTATTTCTTTTAAAGCCTCGTTATGGTTTTCGTGATCAAACTGCCATAAGCTAACCTCATTAATATTCCTATCCATTGATGTGGTCTGACTAATATCAAAAATATATGAAACTTTTTTGTTTATATCACTTCCAACTAAAATTGGAATACCCTTTTGACCTCTCATAACAACTCTGCCGAAATATTTCTTCCACATATCAAATGTCGCACAAGCTCTAGCTTCAGGTTCTTTGTTATATATACTTAGTTGGCTGGAAAAATCATATTTCTGATTATTGCCTATAACTTTTAAGAGTTTTAAATATTCATTTTCATCTTGCAAAACTTCATACTTTATTGCTTCTTGTATATTCTTAAAATCATTTACTTGCATTTCCTACCTCCATTCTATGAATTTCTTTTATAATAGCCATTAACACATCCACTACAATAGAATTGCCGGCCTGCTTATATAGTTTACTTGAGGTGCAATTTTTTCTTCTTGGATGCACTTCTTCTAGTTTGTTAATATCACTGTCATCAAAACCCATGAGTCTTAAACATTCTCTTTCTGTTAAATACCTATACTGACCATTTCCAATATCTATTATTCCAGAATTAGGTACTCTCATCTGTTTTGTAGAAATAGTATAAGAAAAATCTTTAATCACTTTAAGTCGCCCTCTAAAACTGTTATCTATGCTTTTATTTAAAAATTTCAGCATATAAGGTTGGGTCATTGTATAAAGTTCATTTACATCCTTTTCTAAAAATTCACTTAGTGGTCTTGTTTCTTTCCTCTCTAATTTATTAAAATAAAAGTTATTTGTTCCAAGACATGAAACAACAAATATCCTCTCCCTTTTTTGAGGTATCCCAAAGTCCATTGCATCTAATATTTCATACTTACTTTCATATCCAAGGTTTTCTAGCTCTTTTAGATAAATAAAAAAGGAGTCCCTCATATTTCTATCAAGGACTCCCTTTACATTCTCCCAAATTATCCATTTAGGTTTATCTTTCATTTCTTTTATTATTCTAATTGTTTCAAATAGTAAGCTTGATCTAGTTCCTGAATTCTTTACTCCTCCCTGCTTTTTTCCTATTCTTGAAAAGTCTTGGCAAGGACTACCATGCATAACTAAGTTAATCTTTTCATCAGGAGCTTTATATCCTACTACTGATTTTGGCTTATAACTCTCTTCATAAAGTGCGTTGTATGATTTAACACAAGCCTTATCTATTTCTACATAATCAACTACTTCATAAGGTATCTTTAAATTAATAAAAGCCTTTCTAATAGCACCTATGCCACCGAAAAGCTCTAATATTTTTACCTTATTCATTTAGATTATTCTTGTACCTATCTACAAGTTCCCTTATACTATCTTCTATTTCTCTTAAAAAGTCTTCTTTATCTACCTCGCCAGAGCTAATCTTTGCAAGTTTCATTTCCCATTCAGATGTCGTTTCTGCCGACTTAAACTTATCCTCTACAATCGATACAAGTCTATTGCCTTTTTCTGTTACAAGTAAATTTTTCTTTTCTCTTCTTATGAGATCCTTATGGATAAGATTTTCAATAATTCCTGCTCTTGTAGCTGGTGTTCCTAAGCCTTTTCTTTCCACTTCTATGTCTTTATCCAAGGATTCTACTCCTGCATTCTCCATAGCCTTTAAAAGTGTATCTTCGTTATAATGACTTGGAGCTTTGGTAAATTTCTCTGATATATTTTTAGAAGTTAGCTTAATTTTATCTCCAGTCTTTATATCTGGTAATTCATTTTCTTGTTTTTCTTTTCCATAGCTCTTTAGATACTTTGTATAACCTTCATCGATTATAGTCTTGCCACTTGCATTGAAGTTAAATTTATCATATTCATATTTGATTTTTCTGCTAGATTCCTTTAAGTTATCCGAACATGAAGCAAGTAATTTATCCTTAATTAGTTTATAGATTTTGCTTTCTTTATCAGATAAATCTTTAGCTTTTTCAATGCCCGATATAGTAGGAATAATCGCATAGTGGTCTGTAACCTTAGATGAATTAAAAATAGACTTAAAGTTTGATTCATTAACCTTAAAGTCTTCTTCAAGTCCTTCTAATAATTCTTTTATAGTATTAACCATATCATCGGTTAAATACCTGCTGTCTGTTCTTGGGTATGTGATTAGCTTTTTTTCATACAAAGCTTGTGCCAGATTTAAAGTGTCATTTGCTGAATATCCAAAATATTTATTTGCTTCTCTTTGTAAGGTAGTGAGATCATAAGGCTTATCTGGTTTTGTAATTATTTCTTTATCTTCTACCTCTGTAATAACTATTTCATCTTCTAGCAAGTTTAAAAGTTGCTCTGCAACTTCAATTCTATCAATCCTATCTGATACAAGCTTCAATCCTCCATAAGATAAGTCAACTGTATAATATTTTTGCTTCTTAAATAGGTTTATTTCACTATCCCTTTTAGCTATTAAATATAGGGTTGGTGTTTGTACTCTACCAACTGAATATGTTTCCTTGTAAATGCAAGAATAAAGCCTACTTAGATTCATTCCTACCAGCCAATCTGCAATGGCTCTTGCACTTGCTGATCTATATAAGTCTTCAAAGTTTTCTCCATCTTTAAGATTTCTAAATCCATCTTCAATAGCTTTGTTTTCCATTGAAGATATCCAAAGTCTTTGAATCTTCTTCTTACATTTAGCTTGATTATATACAAGCCTAAAGATAAGTTCTCCCTCTCGTCCAGCATCACAAGCATTTATAACTGTGTCGATGTTCTTATCGTTTAAAAGTTTCTTTAAAACTCCATATTGTTTCTTAGTGCTTTTAGATACTTCATAAATATATTCTTCTGGGATTATAGGAAGAGTGTCCATTGACCATTTCTTCCATTTTTCGTCTATCTTATCGGGACTTGCCATTTGAATTAAATGACCAACACACCATGAAACAATGTAGCCACCTCCCTCATAATATCCGTTTTTTCTTGTTCTTGCTCCAATTACTTTTGCAATTGTAACTGCTACACTTGGCTTTTCTGCTATTACTAACTTCATTAATACCTCCATAAATAAAAAAAGAGCGAAAGATTTCTCTCTCGCTCAAGCTTTTAAAAATTATTATAATAGTTCATCTTCATCGTCTTCATCTAAAGATTCTTCATGACTTTCTTCATTGTCAGACTCATCTTCTGACTCACTAATATAATCCTCATCATCTTCTTCAAAGTCTTCCAACATTTTATCTTCTTTTGCTTTAACTACCTTAAAATAGTATCCTGCTCCTACAACTCCTCCAATTACAAGTGCAACAATTAGAAATGAACCTATTCCGCTTTTCTTTTCTTCTTTTACTGGAACAACAGTAGGTTCTTCTTTTTTTACTTCTTCTTTCTTAGGCTCTTCAACCTTTATAGTATTTTTATCTTCTGATTCAATCATATTAAGTAGGTCTTGCTCTCCTACTTCTGTTAATAATCTTACATTATCTTGATTTGATGAGTGATCCACTATTAGGTGCATCGTTTTTCCACTTTTAGTTTGAAATGTTAAAAATTGTCTTACATCTACTGGATTTTCTTTATCTTTTTCTGTATCTCCACTTGGTGTAATATCTTTTCCATTCCTATCTACATTTTCAATTACTGAACCTCTTGCCTTATTTTCCTGTGTTGCTAGACTATTTACTGCCTTTGTATTACCACCTTTTACAAGTGGTGTTTTCTTTGGAGGATTATTTGAAGGCTTGGTTGCTTCACTTGTATTTCCTGGTATTCTTGGAACATCTTGATAAGGAATTTCTTCTTTTGATGGTGCAAAAACATCATCTTTCAACATTTTCTCAAATTCTTCTTTTTGTGGTTCATAGATTGATTCGTTTTGACTTTCTATTTGCCCTTCATTTGTCATTGCAAATGTAGTTGCTGGTACTGTAAATGTAAAAAGGAGTAACGCTATGGCTACTCCTCGTTTAATGCTCTTATTCATTTTTCTATCCTTTCTTATTTTACATTTTTAAATACATAGACTGCTTTTCTAGCATTGTCCCATTCTATTGTTTGGTTTTTGCCATCTTTAATATCTCCATGACTTGCTCCAAAAGCTTTAGCAATATTTGAAATTGAAGCATGAATTCTTCCATTTATAATCACTGGCTTAACATCTGAATTGTAGACCTTTCCATCTGAATCTTTCATAACACCAGTATCAATATTTAGTCTTAATGTCTTTTTAGCTAAGATATTATTCTCTTTGTTTGAGAAAATGGCTTCACGAGTAGAGTTGTCATACTCAACATTAAAACCTAGAGTATAAGCAATATATCTTACTGGAATCATAGTTCTTCCTTGGTCTACATAAGTTTTTACATCCATATAGACTGTTGTCTTACCATCTTTATTGATAATGTTATAAAAGTTTTTGTCTACTTGGAAAACTGCAAATTCTTTTTCATCTTTAACTTGTTTTTTACCTTGTTGTTCCTCTTGCTTTTTCATCTTGTTAAGATCAAATTGATTTAGGATGTTCTTATCATCAGCTTTCAAAATTTCGTCCCACTTCTTATCTTGAGATTTCTTATCTTCTTTCTTCTCTTTGTTTTCTTTTTGGAGTTTTAGAAGTTCATCTAATTTCTTAGATAAGTCTTGATTTAGATTTTTATCTTTTTCATCTTTAGCTTGTTTTTCAAGTTCTTCTTTTGCTTTTTTATTTGCTTCCTCGATTAACTTCTTTGCTTCTTCAATTTTCTTATCTAATTCTTCTTTTAACTTTTTAATTTCTTCTTCAGAAGCTTTTTGTTTTTCTTCTAGTTCTTTAATTTTCTCTTCTAATTCTTTTTTTGTATTTTCAGAAGATTCTTTTAAACTATCAATAGCCTTTTGAACCTCTTCAATTTTCTTACAGCATTCTGACTTAGAATTTTCTGTCTCTTTCCTTTTAGACTCAAGGTCTTTTATCTTATTATCTTTTTCATCAAGGGCTTTTTCTAAGTCCTTAATTCTATTATCTTTATCATCAATTTCTTTAGTCTTCTTTGCAAGTTCCCCTTCTAAAGACTCAAGCTTTTCTTGCATTTCTTTGATTTTATTTTCGTTTTTGTCGGTCTTTTCTTTCTCAGCTTCTAACTCCCATTTTGTAGATGAATAATCTTCTTTTAGTTTTGTATTTTCATCTTGTAATCTTTTTAATTCATCTTTAAGCTGAGTAATTTCTGCTATTAGTTCATCATTATTAGAATTTTTAAGATTCTCAATTTCTTTATTCAATTGAGCAATCTTATTATCTTTATCTCTAATCTCTTCTTCTAGCTTATCCTTTTCTTGTTTTAGTTTCTCTCCATTATCTTTGCAAGATTCTAACTTTTCCTTTAATTCATCTATCTTTGATTGGTCTTCTTTTTTCTTATCATTTAAGTCTTTGATCTGATTTTCTAAGTCCTTAATGTTTTTAGTTAAATCATCAATCTTATTGTCCTTTCCATCAATATCTTGTCCTGTCAAATCAGTTTGAGTATCGATGGAATATTTGTTTGGATTGAAAATAGTCATCTTTCCTTGATACATATCATTGTTATAATCGAATTCAAGTTCTACACTATCTACTTTCTTATCAAAGACAAACTCTCCATTTTCATACCTTAACCCATTAGGAATAGATTTGAATCCTTGATTTCCTCTGAAACCAAAATGATTTTCGTAAAATGGATTTTGTTTTGGTCTATATTCAACTTCTTGATTGTGGAATACTCCCTTACTGTTAATATTTGGATTGCCTAAAACTTTTATAGTGTGCAATTTATTTCTTGAAAAAGCATATTGTTCAATTGTCTTCACAAACTTCGGTATAGTTATTTCTTGAAGATTATTTCTTTCAAAAGCATTATGTTCAATATTTACCAAAGTATCAGGTAAAGCTACTTCTTTAAGTCCACAGTTGAAGAATGCTAAGCCTCCAAGGTAAGTTAAACTATTTGATAGTTTTACCTCATCTATACTTGCTTCGTAAAAGGCAGCATAACCTAAATGCTTAACTGAATCAGGAATAATTACTTTATCCCAATGTTTGCCACGTCCAAATTCTCTTTTATATCTAAATTCATCGTTTGAATGATTTAAAGAGTAATTTCCATTTATAGACTTGGTTCCTTCAGGAAATACTAGAATATTTGTCCTTTCTTTCTTTTCTAAACCCTTATCACTAAAGGCAATTATATTTCCCTCAGAGGAATACATAAAATCATCTTCCGTCCAAGTAACATCAGACTTTGCAAATGCACTTGTATGCACAGTTGATGTCAAAACTAATAAAAGAGCCATAAAAAAGGCTCTTAGTCTGTTCGTATTAAATTTCTTCATTATGAATGTTCTCCTTTTCTTTTAATTTTTCTTCTCTTTTTCTTTCATTAATTTTCTCCATTAATTCTTCCAAGCTAATATTGTTCCTCCTAAGAGTTACAATTATTTCTTCATTTTCAACTTGTATTTCTTCGTCGCAAATTTCCTTGTATTTTGCATTTAAATCTTTTAACTTCTCTTCTATTTTTTTCTTTTTGTTCCTAATACTTACAAGCTTTCTGTTCACATAATATCTCCCTTCTATCTTGGTCTTCCAAATCCATAAAAGTGTGATTTCCAATATTTTGAATTTATTGATGTGTATTGAATTGGATCTCCTGCGTGAATCATCATTCCGTTACCTGCGTATATTCCTACGTGAGATATTGGTGTTCCACTGTTATATGTTGAGTGGAAAAATATAATATCTCCAGGTTGAGCTTCACTTGGACTTACTGGATTACAATAGTCTTTGTATATTCTCCATGCAGTTGTTCTTGGCATACTCTTTACACCAGACTTTGTAAATGACCAACATACAAAACCTGAGCAGTCAAAGTTAGATGGTCCACTTGCTCCAAACACATATCTTTTACCTATATGTTTTTCTGCTTCATTAAATAAGGCTTTGGTAGTTTCAGAATCAAAAGCAAGACCAGGATTTCCAAAGTTTGGATTGTCTACTATTTCTCCTAAGTCGCCATTACCTGATCCAAAAACATCTCCCATATTCCCATTAGCTTCAAGAAGAGCTTCATAATGAACTACATTGTCTGGATAATCTTTAAATATTTCCCTAACAACTTCATCCATTTCTTTTTTCTTTAAAGTTACAATTAACTTTTTATATTCGTACTCTTCTTTTTCATAGCTAGTATAAGGATTGCCTCGACTATCATATCTAGTTCTTGCTACTGTTCTTGTTCTAATTTCAATTTCTTCCTTAAAGTCAAGCTTATACATCTTATCGAAAAGCTCTTTTAAAATTCCTTTTACTTCAGATGCTGATTTTACTTCTCCACATCTTGAAGTTATATAGGATAAAAGTTCATGGGTATTATGACCAATTTCTCCTTCTTTGTTTATGATATATTCGTCATATCCAGGATGACTCGTTTTTACGCTTTCGATTTGTGATTGTAGGTCATATTCCATTGATGAAAACTCTTGATTAACTTCACTTAGAACTGTATCTTGTGATAGGTATGTTGTTGTCATTACTGAGTTAACAGAGTTGCTTAATCCACTCATGCCAACACTTCCACCACCAATCATGATTGATAGCATAAGACCTAGTCCTATTACTAGAAATAGAACCATCTTACTTTTTCTTACGATTAGCTCTTTAGAAGCCTTACCTAAACTTAAAATAGCTTTTTTAACTCTATCCACAAGTCTTGTTTCGTGCTTTTTAGCTATCATGCTTTTCATTTGTTTTCTCTGATAAAACTTCTTAAATCTATTTTTCTTTATATAGGCGTCTGACTTTTTTAAATCTTCCAAGCCACTTTTAAACTCCAACTTGCTTTTTCTATTTCTTATTTTCTTATCAAGTTTAGATAGCTTTTTTAAGGACTTTTTCTTTTTGTCTAGCTTATACTTCCTTATTCCATGCTGAAGTTTAGAGCTTACATTAGCGGCCTTTTCTCCAGATTCTACACCAGTATTGTCAGATCCTGAACTTAGATAATCTCTCACTAACTCTGATGACTTAGCTCCAGATAATAAAACCCCAGAAGATAGGCTTCCTTTAGTTTTATTCTTTAAGATATTATCCTTTAGCTTGCTTTTAGACTTTTCAAGATCTCCAATTTTTTTATCTGAGATAAAATCTTTAACATCTTGTGCTTTCTTAGAATCTTTAGTTGTAACTTTCTTAGCTTCTTTTTTTAAGTCATCAATTTTCTTTCGAGTGAATTTATCACTTTCATAATTTTTTCTCTTATAGTAAGTCTTCTTTTTATTAACTTTCTTTTGTTCTGACGGTTTAAGGCTTGTTTCCTTTTCATCTTTTATAAATTCTTGATAATTGTCTTTAACCTTCGAATTATCAAAAGTCTTATCTGTATCAACTTCGCTTAGCTTATTTTCTTTATCTATTTCTTTAGAAAATTTTTTCTTATCTCTAAACTTCTTTTCTTGATAAAGCTTCTGCTTTTGCTTTTTATCGATATTAGCATTACTCTCGTCCTTACTTACTTCATCTTTAACAAGCTTATCTTTTCTATATATTCTCTTACTTTTCTTTGTTTCAATAGGTTTATCTTCACTTGTGTGGATTCGCTTAGACTCTTTCTCGTTGATTTTGTCTTGGAATTTATCCTTGCTATGGATAAGTTTATCCTCATAATTTTTAAGAACTTGTCTTTTACTTGATGCCTTCTTATTGCTTATTGGCTGAGCCTTAGCTGAAATATCATCTGTTGTTAGTTTATTAGAATTAATATTTCTACTGTTTTTACTATCAAAATTCACCTTTTTGAAGTCTACATCTAAGTCTTCATCAAGTTTAAAGCTTTCATCTGTCTTTATTTCAAAATTAGCTTGTTTTATTTCTTCAGCCTTATTCTTATTATCTAAAACTTCTTTTCTAATTCTTTCCTTGTTTTTAGACTTCTGAAAATCTTTTAGTTTATCTTGTTTTTGCTCTTTAGATAATATATTCTCATGAATTAGTTTAGATTCCTTTTCAGCTATTTTATCTCCAAACCTATCCTTAGTCTTAATAATCTTATTGGTATAATCATCTGAATGAACAAGTTTACTATCTATATTCTTTTCAGGAGCGTCCCTATTTCGTATAATCTTCTTTTGAAAATCTTTTTTTAGTTTTTTATCCATATCACACCTACTTAGCTTCTTCTGGTTTTGTTGTCATCAGCTTATATAGCATGGTGTCTTTAGGGAATTTATCTATAAATGGAACAATAGTATTTCCAAAGAATAATAGTCCCTCACCAGCGTTTGAATTAGTAATATAGTTTAGCTGATAAGGCGATATTTTTAATTTCTTAGCAAGTATATCTCTATCTCCAGATGCTTGATTTAACATTAGAACAAAGTCTGTATTATCAAAGATATTTTCAATTTCCTGACTTGTTAAAAGGTCTTTTACGTTTTGAGTTATGCCTGTTGGAATACCTCCCCATTTTCTAAATCTTTTCCAGATTTCTACTGAATATGAAGCAGTTTGTGGGTCTTTTAATAAAAGGTGGAACTCATCTATATAGTATCTGGTAGATTTGCTTCCTCTATTTAGGGAAACCTTGTTCCAAACCTGGTCTTGAATTACAAGCATACCTATTTTTTTAAGTTGTGTTCCTAGCTCTTTTATATCAAAACAGAGCAGTTGCCTATTTAAGTCAACATTTGACCTATTATTAAAGACATTAAGACTTCCCTTAACATAAATTTCCATTTCTGTTGCTAGTTTTCTTCCAACTCCCTCTTCTTGAGATAGGAGCATATCGTATAAATCTCCTAATATTGGCATATTTTCTGGTTTTGGATCTTCAAAATATTTTTGGTATATCTTTGGTAAGCACCTATCTATAACAGATTTTTCTGCAGCAGTAAGACCAGATCCTCCTACTACAAGTTCAAGCATAGACATTATGAAATTTGCCTTGTCTTTTAAAGGTGCGTCCCCATCTCCATAGTTCATATTTATATCTAGTGGATTTAGATAGTCCTTTGACTTTGCTGAAACTTTAATAACTTCTCCATTAAATTGTTTTACAAGGTTTGAATACTCGCCCTCAGGATCACAAATAATTACATCATCATCTGTGACAAGAATTGCATTTGCCATCTCTCTTTTTGCTGAGAAAGATTTACCAGAACCTGGTGTTCCTAATATTAATCCGTTAGGGTTCTTTAGTTTCTTCCTATCTGCCATAATCAAGTTTTGGCTAAGGGCATTTAAGCCATAGTACAAAGAATTTGCCGAATCAATAAATAGCTCTTCTGTTGTAAAAGGCATAAATACTGCCGTTGATGATGAAGTTAAAAATCTTTTAATTTCGACTTGATTAACTCCTAAAGGTAAGACAGAAACAAGTCCTTGTTCTTGCTGATGAGATAATCTTTTTACCTGACAATTATGTCTGTTTGCAATTGATGATATTTGAGCAATGGTGTTTTCTAATTTTTGATTAGTCCTTGCAAAATTCATCATTACTATGGTAACTACAAAGAGCCTTTCATCTCTATTTTGTAAGTCAGATAACATGGACTTAACATCAGCTCCGAAAGTATTTATATCTGAAGGAATAATATCCATATCATATCCAGCACGAACTGCTTTCTTTTGTTCTTCAATTTTCATTCTGTCTAGGTCTGTGTTCTTTCTCTTAATGAGTTTAATAGCTTCTGCTTGTTCAACTACATCTATATGAAAAGCTACATAAATATTGTCATCAATATCTAAAAACTCAGATAGCATTCTGTCTGATAGCTCACTTGCTAGTATTTGAAAATGGCTTACTGCCCCAATGAATTTCCCAAATTTAAAATTATTTGCTGGTGCAAAATTAAAAATATTGGGAGTTATATGTGATTTTGTAGACTCTTTCTTCTTCAAATCCTTATATGAAAAATCAAAGTTTTTGTCTGGATTTAACATATCGTGAACAAGTCTTAGTCTTTCTTCGCCATCAAGGCTCTCAGCTCTTACTCCCATAGATTTAAAGTTGGATAAAATATCTACTTCAAGTCTATTTAACTTTGCTCTTGCTTGCTCTAGATTATCGGCTTCTATTGTAAAGGTTATATACTTCATCTTTTTAAGTCCGTTATTTCCCTTTGCAAGTTGAAGCTTTAACATCTCCCTGAACTCTTTTCTTACATCGTCATAGAAGTCTCCCTTATCAGCAATTTTAATTGCATCTTGTAGGTCTTTATTTCTTCCTAATTGATTTGCATACGAAAGTTCAATGTGGACACTTGGATCAAAAGAATTTAAAAAGTTGGCAAATTGGTTAAAGATTAAATCTCTATCTTCTTCCAATGCCAACTGGTAATTTATATCTTGAAATGAAATTGTCTTTGAATAATTTTTTTCATCTAACTGGCAAATGCCCTCTGGTAACATTCTTATATATGGAATTGTATCCTCAACAGTAAATCTCTTTTTCTCTTTCTTTAAAAGTACACTTAGAAGACTATTTGTTGGATCTTTCTTTGTTTTTAACCTTCTTACTTCCTTTCTGTCTTTTTTTAATTGTTTTTCCCTTAGATTTAAGTCGCTGATTTGCTTTTTTCTTTGCTTCAAGGTATGCCTCCTTTCTTATTCTCTTAGTTGGTTGATAAAACTTATGAAGATAGAAAAATTTAAAATATTTTTCAAAAGTTAAGGTATCTTTTTCATATAAGGTTATAAAAAAGATTGGCAGAGTTACTATTAGCATTACAATGATTGAAACATCATTAGGTAGATATTTTTTCATAAATAAATAAGTCGGTATGCCAATTAGTCCTGCCACAGAAAAACCTATAAGTTGTCTTTTAGTTAAGTTAAAGGCAACCTTTGTTTTAATCTTGTCCAAATCTTTTGGTATTGGTACATATGCCATTTTAATCTCCCTCTACTTCTTCTTTGGAAAGTTCAAGTATATGGTCATAATTAGATATTGTTTCTTCTTCTAGGTAGCTAATTCTTTCTTCTAATTCTTCTTGTTTTTCTTCATTTCTGTCATTGTATGCTCCTTGATACATAACAAATTCATTGTGACATCTTCCGAGTATATTTATTCTCCTCTTTAAGTTTCTAATCTCTTCATTTCTTTTTTTCTCTTTTAAAATTTCATAAGTTCCTCCCAATAAAATTCCAAGTCCTAATAAAGCACAATTTTTCTTTTTTAACATTTATTCCTCCTAGTGCGTATTCATAATACTTTTTGCAACTGTTCCACTCTTAAACATCATAAGTCCAAGTAGTAGAGCATATCCTAATATACTAAACAAGCTTGCGTGAATATCTGTAATCTGTACCGTTCTTATTAAAACGGTGTAGATACCTAAACATACCATCAAAAACAAACCTTGTAGTCCCAAGGCAAAAAGTCCCTTGATATAATTTGTTCCAATCTGACCCCATTCTTTATTTCCCATAGTCGCAAATGGTATGGATGATACTGATGAGTAGACATATATTTCAAACATACGCCCATATACTATTAATGTTATAACTAGTGATATTCCTTGAATTGCAATCCTTACAAGGCTCGTTTCAACTAGTATCATTAAAAGCTCACCTATTTCTTTTTCTTTTAATGCATCAACCATTGCAACTATCTGATCTCCTGAAACAGTGGCAGAAGTAGTGATTACCCCTGCCGCTTTGTTTACAAGATTTTGTGCCACATCAAAGACTGCCATTGAAAATTCAAAGGCATGGCTTGCAAGGTAGACTGCTATAAACATCTTTATAATGTATTTGAAAAACTCAAAAGTATCTGTATCGGTTGATATTTGTCAACAAAGTTTTTCAAATATTTACAAATAAAAAAAGAGGTAACCACCATTTTTAGTAGTTACCTCTAATCTCATCTATATTTTACTTGTCGTAGTTTATAAGCCTTATTGTTTCTTTTTTTACATCTAACTTTACAATATCATATCCTGCATTATAAATAGAATTTCCCATAGGTCTATCTTCACTTGCATACCAATAGCTTGGATAGGTTCTTGCTGATTTGCAAAGTTTTCTGCCTATAAGTTCTTCCACCTTTGAAAAATCAAGCTCTATTTCTCTGTCTTGCCCTTTCAGATATTCTGTTATCGGTGAAAATCTGCTGTCTTTGTGAATATACTTTTTATCTTCTTTTTCCTCTATATAGGTATCTTCCTTTATTTCATCATCCTTTTCTATTTCAAACTTACCGATAAAGTTAAAGTAAATATCTATCCTTTGAGTAAACTTATATCTTTTAAGTTTCTCCTTTTGATATATCACAATTTTATCTATCAATTGATTTATCATTGAGGTTGTGAGTATGGAAAAATCAGTAAAGTTCTTAATGGTCTTAATAAACTGCTCTGTATTATCACTAACAGATTGTAGCTTTCCTGTTACTTCCTCAAGCTCAAATATTTCACTATTTAAGATCTTTTGTTCATCAGTATACTGGATAGCTATCTTATTAAAGGTTTCATCGTTTATTCTGCCACTTGCATTATCCTCATACAATTTTACAAATAACCTATCTATTACAGCTAATCTATTCTTATCAGCGTTTAATTTCTTTATATTTTCCTTTTGACTTTTCTCTCTTTCTTCAAGTCTTGCAGATATAACGATATTTTTAAATTCTTCCTCATTATCCTCAATGTATTTACTAATATCTTTTAATGCTTCTAAAATAAGCTCTCTAACAACTTCTGTACGAATGTAATGTGCAGAGCATTCATTTCTATGTTTCTGATAGGTTGAGCATATATAATTATCATACCTGACATCTTCTTTGTAATGTCCTGTACCCTTTCTATTTATCCCTCTTGAATTATATAGTTTTTCTCCACAATCTCCACAAAACAGCTTGCCTGTTAGTGGATTTACCGTTCCCTCTCTCGACTGCCTTCTTGTCGTTTTCAAAAGGGAATTGGCAATTTCCCATGTTTCTTTGTCAATAATCGCTTCATGAGTATTTTCAAAAATAGCCCAATTTTCTTTTTTATTGGTGTACCTTCTCTTATCCTTAAAGCTTGGCTTGATGGTCTTAAAGTTTACAGTATGACCTAAGTATTCTTCACGTCTTACAATACACGAAATACTTGTTCCCCACCAACGATATGGTGTGTCAAATTCCTTATTGATACGATTCCCATAGCCATTCATAGCCATATAGTACGATGGAGAATAGACTTTCTCTTTGTATAATAAATCTGCTATCTGATAGGGTCCAAGTCCACTTACAACTAAAGAGTAAATCCTCTTTACAACTTTTGCAGCTTCTTCATCAATAATCCACTTATCCTTGTTATCAGGGTCTTTTTTATATCCATATATGGCATGGCTTCCTGTATGCTTTCCCTCAAGTCCCTTTGCCCTATATACTGCCTTAATTTTTCTACTGGTATCTACTGCATAGATTTCATTAATAATATTTTTGATTGGAATACTTATATCTGTTTCCATATCGGTAGTAAAGGTATCTACATTATCATTTATGGCAATAAATCTTACATTATACTTCGGAAAAAATTCTGTTGTATAGATCCCTACATGAAGATGATTTCTTCCAAATCTGGACAAGTCTTTTACAATTACTGTTCCTATTTCTCCATTTGCAACCCTTGTTATCATATTTTGAAATTCAGGTCTGTCAAAATTTGTTCCTGAGTAGCCGTCATCAATGAAAAATTCACACTGAAAAAAGCCACTCTGCTTGGCAAACTGGCTTAAAATCTTCTTTTGATTTGTAATGGAATTGCTTTCTCCTTGAAGTTCATCATCTCTTGATAAACGACAATAAAGAGCTGTTTTTCTGTTAGCTTGAATAGACATATTTTCCTCCTGTCTATCAAGCCTACCTACGATATTTGTATTATACTCCTTTTTCATAATTTTTTCCACCATTAATTGTCGCTATTTTTTATAACTTCCTGCTTAATGATTGATTTCATCTTATCTTTCAGCTCTTTTCCATTTTTCTTACAAAAGATATTTACAGTGTATTTTGTATTTCCAATTTCTTTTTGAATTACTTTAGTTTTTTTATTGTCTGTGTTTTCTGTTTGTATGGTATTCATAAATTCTCCTTCCTGTAAAATAAAAAAAGCGATTAGAATTTCTACTTTTTCAATCGCCTTTACTCGTCTATTAAGTTTTGTGCTTTCTTCAGCTTTTCTTTACTTTGTATTTTTCTCCTATCAAGTCCTATTACCCTAAGAGGTAAGCACATTTCTATTATCCTTGAATAAATCCTGCCAAGCATTATATCTTCCTGTTCTTTCTCTATGTCTTTGAAATTTAGGTTTGTAGTTATAATGGTCAGTCTTGCCTTTAGGTATCTTGCATTTATCACATTGTAGATTTGCTCTAAGGCGTATTCTGTATTCCTTTCTATTCCAAAATCATCAAGGATTAGTAGAGTAGGATTTGTTATTTGCTCTATATATTCATTTCTATCAAGGTTAAAGCCACCTTTTTGTAAATCATTTAGTATCTGTGCAAAGTTTATCATTTTAACAGTATAGGAATACTCTGTGATTATGGCATTTGCTATTGAACAAGCAAGATAGGTCTTACCACTTCCTACATTTCCATATAAGAGTAAACCTACATTGTCCTTTCTCATTTCTTCAAAATGCTTTACATAGTTTTTAGTTTTTTTGATGATTTCTTTGTCGGTATCTTCATCAGCATTTTCAAAGGTATAGGCTATTTGATTTTTGGATATAAAGCAGTTTTTTCTAAGTCTATCCTGTTCAATCTGCTTTTCTCTTAATTTTTCTTGCTCTGCTCTATCTCTATCACATTTACAAGCATTTCTAATTATCATTAGCTTTTTATCTAACATTGGAATAGGCTTTCCGTCTATTCTTTCATTACAAGTCTTACAATAGATATGTCCGTCTTTTTCATAGTGAGTTTCTTTGTTGTAGGTAAAATCTGTACCTTGTATTTTTGTAGTTATCATATTTTGAGTATCTTTGTTATTCATAGCTTTCATCCTCCTTGTTCTTATTTAAGTGGTGGAATGCGTTTTAAGGCTTATTTTTTATATTGGGTATACTCTGATACCTCTTTCAGCTTTAATACTCTAAAAACACCTTTCCACCTTGTTATATGATATTTATAGGCTGTCGCTGTCCTCATAGTTGGTTGAATAGGTTTTAGAACTTTTATTTTGAATATTTTTCTGTGTTAGTTTCTCTTTGTCCTGTTCATACCAATTAAGGATTGTTACATAGTGGTCTTTGTAGTCTTTTCCTGAACCTTTGATATATCTTGATAATTTTTCAATCATCGTATCGGTATGTCCTTTTAGCCTATCCTTTAGCTTTTGGTATTCCTCATCAGTTAATCGAATATTTTTATATTCTCCGTAAAGAGAAAAGGGGCTAGCCTGTTCTATGCTCCCCTTATCTATACTAACCTTATCTAATCTACCCTTACCTATACTATGCGGACAAACGGTTGACACTTGGTTTTCATTTGGTATACCAAGATTTTCAAGCCTTATATATGCTCCGTTTTCTGTTTGTGTTAAACTTTGTTTTTCCGTAATATACATAGTTTCTTTTCGTCTGTCATTTCTGATGTAGTTATTTATCTTCCAATGAGTAATGACTATAATTCCTCTCTCAAAGACAATTACAAATCCCTTTGTAATTAGGATTTTTAAGTCATCTTCATTTGCTCCTATAATTTTTATTATCTTCTTAGGATTATCCACAAATCCGTCATCATCTGCCCTCATTGATAGATGAAAATATAGGCACTGACTACTTAGTGGCATATCCAAAAATAAGTCACTATCCACTATCTTTAGTGAAAACATTCTTTTATCTGCCATTTTTTCTCCTCTCTTTTCTTCTAAAAAAGGGTGTAACAAATCGTTACCCCCTCTTAGTTTTTAAGGAAGTCGTGATTTACGACACCCTTTATAGTTAGCACGCCCCAAAACAGGGCATCCTTATAAAACTGCCATCATGAAACATGACACAGGCTATATGCGTCCCTAAAACGAGGACTCATCTTTCTATCTGCGTTCTCAAAATGGGTACGCAGCCTTATGCTCTGAAACAGTGCGTCAGCTTATTTATCTGACCGAACGATTTGTTCCATCAGCTTTTGTTTTTTATGTTGTCCTATTTTAGGATTTCATCTTTCCTTATTCCTGTAATAATCTTTTGTTTTTACTTATATTTTCGTCCTTCCTTCAAATAAAAAAGACGATAGATTTTACTTCTACCGCCCTTTGTAAGTGTATATGGCTATTTATTTAATAACTATTTGCCATTTTCATTTTTTATTTTTCTGAATCTAATTCTTTTATAGACTCTTCTATTTCTTCAATAGATGGTAAGCTGCTTTTATATTCCTGCTCAAGTAGTTTGCTAATTTCATACTTACTTATTCCTATTGGCTGTGAGATATTTTCAAGCGAATATTCAGCGACTACATTATCTTTATCTCTGCAAATTAGTATTCCTATGGTTTGATTATCACTATTTGATTTCATATTCTTATTTACAGCTGTTACATAAAAATTGAGTTGTCCTACAAATTCCGGCTTAAATTTCTCTGTCTTTAATTCTACTACAACATAGGAGTGTAGTTTAACATGATAGAAAAGTAAATCTATATAAAAATCACTTTCTCCAACCTTGATATGAACTTGCCTACCCATGTAAGAAAATCCTGTACCAAGTTCCAAAAGAAAAGAAGTTATTTGATTTACTAATGCCTCTTCCAACTCTCTTTCATCATATTTATCCCTTATTGTTAGAAAATCAAAGTTGTATGGATCTTTTATTGTTTGCTTAGCTAATTCAGATTGGACAGCCGGTAATCTATTGTCAAAATTAGTAACTGCATTCCCAACCCTTTTATATAAATCTCCATCAATCTGATGTTCCAAAACCGTCCTGCTCCACCCATTTTCAATAGTCTTATCTATATAAAACAAAGCCTCTTTGACATCTTTACACTTATACATAATCCTTTGATTATGTCCCCAAGGAATACTTTTTATCCTTCTTTCAATATCCGATAATTGGGTTACAGCTCGTAACCCAATTAGGTAATCATTATAAAAGTTATACCAATATCTTATGTGTTTTAAGTTTACGGCTGAAAATCCTCTCATGTCTGGAAATTCTTTTCTTAAATCACTACTCAATAATTTTAGAAAACTATCACCCCAAGAATATTGCTTTTGTTTTTCAACAATTTCTTTCCCCAAGTTCCAATACAAATCGAGTAACTCATAATTAACTTTTACTGCTGCTTTTAATTGACTGCGTCTAACTTTTTCCTTTAAATCTAAAAGTAATTTTTTATATTCACTATCTCCTATGATAGCTAAATCTTTTTTATCCATTCTTACAACTCCAATCGCTTTTTTATCTCAATTCTCGCACCAGCGGTACGAGTTTTAATTTTTTATCATAAACAGCTTATAGCAAATAAGCTCATTTTATCATCAAAGTTTTATTTTAATTGACATAATTATACCAAAAATAAAGGCTCTTTTCTATCTTTCAGTTTCCTTATGAATATGGTCTTTATTCTTGTAATACTTCTTTGCCCATGCTTTTTGCCTATCCTCTTTTTTAATCTGCCTTTGAAATTCTTCTAATGCCATTTTTACACTTGGTTTTTCTCCTCTTGCAATAGCTTTTTTATAGGCTATTTCTATCTCAATATTTATAACTATTCCAAAGTCTTTATTTACTTCTCCTACTACATATTTGATATGGTTTATTTGAGTAATTTCCTCTTTTATAAATTTTTGGTTAAAAGTGAGATGATTTATATCTGTCTGCAACTCTCTTTTTTCTTTCTCCCATTTCTTTGTTTCTATCTTTTCACTTCCACTTAATTTTTTTAGAATAGATTTTGCTCTAATATATTTATCAATTTCTTCTTTATGGGAATTGTAATATTCTTCTTTACTTGTTCCTGCTATTTTACTGAAGATAGAATTACCAGCTCCTTTGTATCTATCATAGACAGTTTTATGTTCTCTCATTATTTTAGCCTGTTTGATTATAGTTTCTATGTTCTTAATTTGCTTATTACAGTCGGCTATGCTTTCCTTATTTTCTTTTAGCTTTGTCAATACTTCATCTTTTTTACACTGTATATCTATGATTGTCTTTAGGTTATTGCTGCTCATATAGGATAGGGCATTAACATATTTTTTAGAGTCAAAATGTTCTTTTCTCATTCTACTGTCATAACTTAGATTTTTAGAAAGTTCCTTTTGAATTTTATAGTAGGTTTCAAGATAGGAATAAACATCAAAAAGGTCTGGAGTTAGGTTATATTCTTCTTGTTTTTCTTTAGAAAATCCTTTCAACAGTCCTTTTACCATATTTATCAAACTTAAAATCCAACTGCTTATTTCTGCAATTTCTTCTTTTAATTTTTTGAACTCTTTATTTAAGGCTATGATTTTTCTGTTATGATTTCCTCTTTCTGTCTGTATACCTTTTTTCTCCATTTGATAGCTTGCTGTCCCTAAATGAACTTGTGGCAGTTCTTCTCTACCTTGTTCTTCAAAAGTGCGTGGATCAATTCTTTTATCTATATTATTTTTTTCTAAATACTCATTTGCTTTCTTTGAAAAGTTTTCTCTCCATTCTTTTGCTTTGTCAGGTTCATTCCAATCATTTAAGTTTACTTTTCTTGCTTTGTAGTTACCGCTTTTTAGCTTTATCTTTTCTCCATTTTCATCAAGGATATATTCTTTTCTGCTTTTAGGTTTCCATTTTCCTTGTTCGTCAATTTCTCTAAGGGTAAGTAGGATATGGGCGTGTGGCTGTTCTTCATTATCGCTTGCCATAGGATTATGAATATTACAATCTGCTATCATACCTTTAGAGGTAAAGTTTTCTTCAATAAATTCACTGATAAGTTTTATTCTCTCCTGTTCATTTAATTCTCTTGGAATTGTAAAGAGTAGATTTCTTGCAAGTTGAGAGTTTTTATTTTTCTCTATTTTTTCAACACTATTCCACAGGTACTCTCTGTTGGAAAATTCTTTTGGTATATGTTCTGGTAGAAATATTTTTGAAAATACAAGATCTTCTTTTTTTGAATAGTCATGGGTTTTTCCATAGTATTCATCTTTTAATTTATCCCTTGCATTATATGCTGCTTTTGCTATTACACTTGCTCCCTTTGATCTTGATACTATGTCTACACGAGTATGCAGACTTTTTATCTCCATTATTTTTCGCTCCTTTCATTTTTTATTTTTTATTCTTCAACATAAGAAAAGCAGATAGATTTTCTTTAGTAATTTTTCTATCTGCTTATCTTTATCCTATATTAAATTTCAATATTTTATAATCTTTATGGTAGTAAGTATCTTTACTCCCTTTTTCAAAGGGCGCAAAGATACACCGACTACATTCGGTGATTTGCGTTCTTGTAGAAAGCTATTCGCTCCGCTAAGGAAACAAAAACGCTAAAGCATTTTTATTTGTTCAAGTGGGCTACTCCCCCTTAACCCCTGTGAACTTTGTTTTTTCTTGATTAAAAATCAATAAAAAAGCAAAGTGTTAAAAATCTCTCCACTTTGCTACATCAATTTTTACATTTAGTTTTCATAAAAGCCACCTATCTATTCTTTATTTTTTAATCTTAACTTTCTAAAAAGCCAGCTTCCAAATCTTCATCTAAGTTTTCGTCTTTTAGATTATCTAAGCTATCATTTTCATCATCAAGATTTTCAATTTCTTCTACAGGAATTTCTCTGTCTCTAAGATAAATTTCTGTAAGTTCCTTTAGTTTTTCTCTATTCCTATTATCTGATAGGATATAGTCTAAAAAGTCATAGATCAAATCATTATTTGTTTCTTCCTGCATACCTGTAATTTCTCTTTCAAAGGCTTCAAACACTCCACCTTTCCTTACTTTTCTTTTTGTTTCTGCACTTCTTTTAAGCTTCTTTTCTTTCTGTTTCAATAGCTTAATTTGATTGTCCATCTGCTCTTTTTTCTTTGTAACTTTTTCTAATTTAATCATTACATTTTCTAATTCTTTCATATTTATTTTCTCCGTTTCTATTTTTCAATCAACTCAGGTTGGAAGTTTTACTCTCCAATCCGAGTTACTAAATCTAAAATATTATAAAAGGACTAAAGTATTTTACCATAGTCCTTTTATAATATAATTTATAAGAATATAACTCTATCTGTATGTTCTATCACATAGTCATCATGTGAAACTAAAATAATCGTTTTTCCTTCTTTATTTAATTTTTTTAATATATCTAAAATTATATCCCTGTTCTGTGGATCAACCGATGCAGTTGGTTCATCCGCTAATATTATAGACTTATTTTGTAATATAAGTCTTGCTATTGCAATTCTCTGTTGCTCACCTCCAGAAAGTTTGAATATTTTCTTATTTAAATCAACATCTAAATTTAGATCCCCAAGAACTTTTTTTATCTTATTGATTTTTTCGTTCTTATTACCACTAATTCCTATTGATAAATTCTCCAAAACTGTAAAGTCATCTATTAACGCAAAATTTTGAAATAGATAACCCATATGTGTTTTTAATAATTTTTTTACCTTTTTTTTATCTTTATAATCTACTTTATCACCATCTATTATAATATCTCCACTATCACAGTTTTCTAACAAGCCTATTATATTTAAAAGAGTTGATTTACCACTACCTGAGCAACCTTTAATACCTACAAACTCTCCTTTTTTAACATTGCAATTAAAATTATTAAATAATACTTTATCTCCATATGATTTGGATACTTTTTTAAGCTCAATCATAAAATCCTCCTTGTGAAAATTATTCACCTTTCAAAACGCTTACAGCTTTTCTCGAATAATATAAATAAACGATTAGAATATATATTACAATTTCCAATCCACAAACAGTGCATAATAACGGATTCAAAATCAAACTTATTACCGTTGTAATTGCTACATTTACACTACATAATACAGAAATTACCCTAAGCGGTTTTTGTGATGATACTTTCATTATCGCAATCTCTTTTTTTCTAAACTCGCAGTAAACAATACCAACTGCAATAATTGCTAAGAAAAACGATAATGTATTTATAAAAAACAACTGAATATTATCTATCAACTTTAACTGCATATAATCTAACATTTTTTTGTGTTCAGACTCCAAGTTAATAAGTTGTACCGTTCCTTTATCTGCACCTATTTTCAGTAAATATTTTTCCATTTTAACTGTTGATTCTTTACCAAAAACAACTCTACCATTATTAAAATAAATACTTCTTTCTATAGGTTTCAATAAATAAATAGCATTATAAACTTTTTCGTTAGGTCTTAAAAAATTAAAATGTTCTTGTTTGTCTTTTATATATATAACTTTTGAATTTGATATATCATCGTATTTTTTTAGTATTTCGTTTGCTCTATTTCTCAAGTTATTAGGTAGTAATATGATTGTTTTTCTATTATCAAAAGAGTTTACATCAATAACAGAATTATCCTCTGAATATATCTTTACATATTTTAGCATATTATGAGACATTCTAATCACAGGTGGATTCGTAATCATCTCTTCTCTTTTTTTAATGTTATTAAATACCTCATGTCCATTTAAACTATAGCTTGGATTAGAATAATCATAAATATCTTCTAAGTTGCTCTTTTCCATAGCAATCAATATATTTTCCATTAGATTTCCGTCTGGTGTTTTTGATGTTTTTATATAATTGAAATTTTTACTTTCTATACTTTCATAACCCTCAGTGGTTAATTTATAGTCTAAATAGTCATTACATAAGTGAGTAGCAGAAAATATAAATATACCCGTTATAGCCACCTTAAACGCCACTACTAAAATAATAAGAATTTTATTGTTTTTATTGTTTTTTAAGGCAGGTATTATTTTTAATATTTTAATAAAGACCGCACCGATTATGCATATAACTAACATTGCCACAAATAAGCATATAAATATATACATATAAAGTCTTAAAAAATCACCAATCAGAGTACCGTCAAGCAAATTTAAATAAACAATAAAAGCCAATCCTATTATGGTATACCCTATCGTAATCTGTTGCACTGCTTTTGCTAAAATCTTCATGGAGATAACAAAAATATTATATCCATTTAATTTCAATATGGCAATTTCTTTGCTTCGCAATATATAATATATGCTTACGCAAAAAATCAAAAACATTATTACACATATAAAAAACTCTATATTTTTTTCCGCAAAAACAATCGAGAAATTCATTCTATGACTTTCAAATTCCTCTTTTTGTAAAACATATTCTTTTAAATCTTCAGAAAATAATTTAAAATTAGCTTCATTATTATTTATAGCCCAAAATCTTTGTATTTTTAGTTCCTCATTTGAATTTTCTTCGTACAGGATTTTATTAGCTCTAATTATTTTTTTTTGCAATCCATATCTAATATTGTTGACATCTGAATTATTAAAAAAATTAAAGGTTATGTCTTTTTCAAAAAAACTAGTGTTTTTATATTCAGTTGTAAATGTTGTAATTTTATATTTGTTCGATATGTCACTTAATTCTTTTGCAGTAATTGTTTTTTCTAACGTACAGTCATACAACTGTCCCTGAGTATTAGGGAAAATCAGAGAACTTGAAAAAAGTATAAATAAAAATACTAAGTATATTCCTGCAAAAACACCGGTCAATGTAAATAATTTTTTCATACTAATCACCATCAATAATAAAAATAAGGGAGTGAGAATTCTCACTCCCCATGTTATTACAATTCAATACTATTGTAACTCATCCCACAAATCAACTTCAAGTTCAACAGGAGTAGGTGCAGTACTCATTTCATTATAATCCATACTACGATTTGTTATAACAGCGTAATCCTTATAACCAGCCTTATTAGGAGTAAAAAAGTGATCATAAGATGCACTTTTGGTAACTATTACTTCACCATCTGCATCAATACCATTAGTTGTTCCTGTCACTTCATCTCTGTCTCCATTATCATCCTTTACCCAAACAGTTGCATGATATCTTCTTCCATCCGCTTTATGATCCCATACTTTGGAATATAAAACATGATTATCTATTCCACCATACCAAGAACCACTTCCACCATCAAGACTCTCACTAGCTGCATACGCCGCAATTGGAGTAATTAAAACACTCGATAATAATAAACTGCTGATAATTTTATTTTTAAGTTTCATAATAATCCTCCTAATTTTAAATACAACTTTTTTCAAATTACCAAATCAACTCAAAAACTAATCAATCTCCGTTTCTATACCTTTGAGGATTCATATAATTACTCATACTTAAACCTCCCTTTATTTTAAGATATAACATAAATTAGCAATGAAATTTGCTAATTATTATCACAATTACAATTTAAACATTTATAACGTCCTGTGCCATCTAAATCAAATACTTGATATATACACACACCCAAAGTATTTGCAATATCATTTGCCACCTTTAATGTAGGCACTGTATTTTCTGTTTCTATCCTATTTATTGTTATTCTTGTTACTCCTGACCTTTTTCCTAATCTATGTTGAGATAAACCCAATGGTTTTCTCAACTCCTTAATCCTATTTTTCACTCTTGTTTTTAAACCTTTCTTTTTGGTTAAGACAATGACACCATAATTATTTTTATTTGTCAATAGTTTTTGTTATCTGATTCTAATTTTTGTCGGTTACACCTGATATAGTTCCTGCCCCTGAATCTCACAGCGACGTTTCGTTCTACTTGACGGGCTCTTTTCTACTACATATAAAGTCATCGCCTACTTCCCCATAGATACATATCCTTACAGACCGCTCATTCAATTGTAAAAGAACAATTTTCTTTATGTCTGTATGATATTGTATTTTTGCTATTCTTCCCGTATGTCCTAAATCTTGGAATATCCGTTTTCGCTCCCATTTTTCCACGATTGTGGACTTAGTATGATATAATATTTATTAAGAATATTTTGTATTAAGGAGGTTATCTGTCATGAAGTGTAAAATAACCTTACAGGAACGCTTAAAAGATTTAAGAGTTGCTCATAATTTGAATTTAGAGGAATTAGCTAAGCTAACAGGTATTTCAAAATCTGCTTTAGGTAACTATGAAAATGATGACTATAAAGAAATCAATCATGGTAATTTAGTTACACTTGCACAGTTTTATAATGTTTCTACCGACTATTTGCTTTGCCTTACGGAAAATAAAAATCACCCAAATACAGATTTAACTAATCTACACTTGAGTGATAATATGATTGATTTATTGCTAAGTAGTTCTATAAATAATCGTTTACTTTGTGAAATTGCTACACATGATAAGTTTAGGGAGCTTATGGCTAATACGGAAATTTTTGTTGATGGTGTTGCTACTAAGCGATTTAATGACTTAAATTCTTCTCTTGAAACTGTCAGGGCTGAAATCATTAGTCAACATCCCAATATTGATAGTGACCATACTTTAAGGACTCTATCGGCTGCTCAAGTGGGTGAAGAAGATTTCTTTTGTCATATTACTCATAAAACATGGGATACTATTCTAAAAGATATTCGTAAAAAACATGAACAGGATATTGATAGTATTCCTGAAGATGATGATACTTTATCATTGCAAAAAATTCGTCAAATCATGGTTTCTTCAGGGAACAATATAGACAAGTTCATTGAAATTTTCTGTAATTCCTTTCAACTAAAGTATAAAAGGTTATCTGAAGATGAAAAGGAATTTTTAAGGAGACTATTCAAGAAATCTCCTATCATTAAAAACTCAGGTATTAACTTTAGGAAAAGAAAAAAGTAGTTCCAATATTTCTAATTCATTTATTTGGTTGTAACAATCGTAAATAGGCTTGATAATTTGTATTTTATATTTGAGGTTATTCTATATTGGAATAACTTCTCTTATAGAATACAACATCGTGCATATTATTCTTTTGCATAACCATATTTATGAGCTCAATACATAAAACTGCTGTTATGATAAGACCTGCTATTGGAACAATCACATTATCATTAATGTTTTTTATGAAGTTATATACTTCTCCATTCCAACCCATTGGTGTCTTCCCAACATCAGTTGCAATAACTCCTACCTTGTCATTTATATCTAAGAACATGGACTCAAGATTTGCTTTGATACCTCCGAGTAGCATATCCTTAAAAAATTCAGTTAGCTTGTCAAAGATACCAAACATAGACTTTCTCCTAATTTAAAGCATTTGCAAGTAGTGGAATTAATTTAATACCGATTAGTACAATTCCCCCACCAGCCATAAGCTGCTTTATGGCTAATTAGAGATTGTAGCTGACCTGTAAGCTGTCTGTATTTCCTATGAAATTGTAATGTATTTCTATTATTTGGGTGATTTCTCCGTCCACTACTTCCTTTTCGTGAACATAGATTTTTGAGATGAGTTCATTTAAGGTTTCTTTGTCCAGCTTCTTAATATTCTTGTGTTTCTTGATGAGTTCTATCCATTTATAGACACCATTTTCATCTACTCTACTTGTAACAACTTTTCTTTCCATTTCCTCAATTCGCTTTGTTAAAAGCTCTTGCTCATCTTGAGATTTTTCAAGTATTCTTTGGAAATTGCTCTCGCTGATTTTCTTATTTATCCAATCATCATAGAGTTTCTCAATCTTGTTACCAAGCTCTGCCACTCTTTTACTATCTTCTTCAATCTTCTTTGCGATATAGATTTGTTCTTCTTCATTTTCTGTATCTCTTGATTTTTCAAGAGCCTTTAAGACTTCCTTTTCATCTTTTAAAGCGAAGTCTGCATTCTTTCTAATATCTGCAAGTACGATTTCATAAAGAGTATCAAAGTATATCCTATGCTGAGTACACAAGTTTTTTCCGTATCTGCGATAAGTGTTACAAGTGAGTATTTTCTCTTTTTTCTTTGAGTTGTTTCTTCCAAGATTTAAGGCTTTCCCACAATCAGGGCATTTGACAAGTCCTGCGAAGATACTTTCTTCTCCTGTCTTAAAAGGTCGCTTCCTACTTTCTATCTTTTCATTTGCCATTTTGTAGGTATCTTCTGAAACGATAGGTTCGTGGGTATTTTCTACAACTATCCAATCATCTTTTGGTTTGTCTGATAGCCAACCGATTTTGAATTGATAGTTTGCTTTCTGACTTGCCGTGTGTCCAAGATAAACAGGATTTTCAATTATCTCCTTGATTGTTGTACAATCCCACCAATACTCGCCGTCTTTTACGGTTTTTTCTAATTTGGTAAAAACATTTCTAAGTCCCTTTTTCCTGTTCCACCAAGTAGGTGTAGGAATTTTTTCATCAAAGAGTATTCGCCTTATTGCCTGTACTCCATATCCACTGATAGCAAGGTCATAAATCTTTTCCACTATCCACGAAGTTTCTTCATCTACCATAAGAGAGTAAGTATCATCAGGATTTTTCATATATCCGAATGGTGCAAGGCAGCCTGTAAATTTACCTTGTCTTGCTCTTGTAAGATATGCCGATTTCATCTTCTTTGAAACATCTCTTGAATAAAACTCATTTAGTACATTCTTAAAGGGTACTATCTCATTATTGTCCTGTAAGGTATCCACTCCGTCATTGACTGCGATATATCTCACTCCGTTTTTTGGAAAGAAATTCTCGGTATAATATCCTGTCTGAAGATAGTTTCTTCCAAGTCTTGATAAGTCTTTAGTAATGACTATATCAATTTTTCTTTCCTCAACATCTTTTATCAGTCTTTGAAATGAGGGGCGGTTCGTATTTAAGCCTGTGTATCCGTCATCGACATATACATCAGCTATATTCCAACCTCTTGCCTTGACATAATGTTCAAGCATATCCCTTTGGTTTTGTATGCTAGCACTCTCTCCTTTCTGCTCATCATCTTTAGACAGTCTGCAATAAATTGCAGTCCGATATAAAAAGTGATTTGAATTTGTTTGTATCATTTCCTATTCCTCCTTTGGATTTTTAGGAATGACACAACCCTCTCTAAAACTGTCTTTAGTATAGCACACTTTCTTATCTTTATCAATATTATATTGTGTATATTCAATGTTGTTGTCTTTTTTAATCAGCTTGATAAACGCTTCTGCTCCTGTTCTTTGTGTTGTATAGTTTCGTTTTACAATATATTTTGTCTTTTCTTTTTTCATCGATTGCTCCTTTCCTTGCAATTAAAAAAGCGATTAGAATTTTTTACTTTTCTAATCGCCTCTACTCATCTATTAAGTTTTGTGCTTTCTTCAGCTTTTCTTTACTTTGTATTTTTCTTCTGTCCACTCCTATAACTCTAAGGGGTAAACACATCTCTATTATCCTTGAATAAATCCTCCCAAGCATTATATCTTCCTGTTCTTTCTCTATATCCTTAAAATTAAGGTTTGTAGTTATAATGGTCGGTCTTGCCTTTAGGTATCTTGCATTTATCACATTGTAGATTTGCTCTAAGGCATATTCTGTATTTCTCTCTATCCCAAAATCATCAAGAATTAGTAAGGTTGGATTTGTTATTTGCTCAATATATTCGTTTCTATCAAGGTTAAAGCCACCTTTTTGTAAGTCATTTAGTATCTGTGCGAAATTTCTCATCTTAACTGTATAAGAATACTCTGTGATTATGGCATTGGAAATAGCACAAGCTATATAGGTCTTACCACTTCCTACATTTCCATATAAAAGCAAGCCTACATTGTCCTTTCTCATTTCTTCAAAATGCTTTACATAGTTTTTAGCTTTTTTGATGATTTCTTTATCGGTATCTTCATCAGCATTTTCAAAGGTATATGCTTTTTGATTTTTGGATATAAAGCAGTTTTGTCTTAACCTATCCTGTTCTATTTGCTTTTCTCTTTGTTTTTCTCGTTCCTGTCTATCTCTATCACATTTACAAGTTGTTCTGATAATCATAGGCTTATCCAACATCTGAATTACTTTGCCATCTATTATTTCATTACAAGCCTTGCAATAGATATGTCCGTCCTTTTCATGCTGAGTATCTTTGTTGTAGGTAAAATCTGTACCTCGTATTTTTGTAGTTACCATATTTTGATTTTCTTTGTTATTCATAACTTTAATTCTCCTTTTCCCTGTTAATTAGTGAAATGCGTTTTAAGGTTTTTTTATCTTTGGTGTATTCTGATACCTATTTTAGCTTTAATGCTCTAAAAACACCTTTCCACCTTGTTATATGATGTTTATAGGCTATCGCTATCTTCATAGTTGGTTGAGTAGGTTTTAGAACTTCCATTTTGAGTGTTTTTCTGTGTTAGTTTTTCTTTATCCTGTTCATACCAATTAAGAATGGTTACATAGTGGTCTTTATAATCTGTTCCTTTACTTTTAAGATACCTTGATAGCTTTTCAATCATGGTATCGGTATGACCTTGAAGCTTATCCTTTAGCTTATGGTATTCTTCGTCAGTTAATCGAACATTTTGATATTCTCCGTAAAAAGAAAAGGGGGCTGATTGGTTTTCTTGTTCTCCTCTCCCCTTATCTATACTAATCTTATCTAATCTACCCTTATCTATACTATGCGGACAATTGACGGACACTTGGTTGTCAGTTGGTTGACTTTTAGTTGACAAGTGGTTGTCATTTGGCATACCAAGATTTTCAAGCTTTATATACGCTCCATTCTCTGTTTCTGATAAGAATTCTTTTTCTTTGATATACAAAGTTTCTTTTCGTCTATCATTTCGGATATAGTTATTTATCTTCCAATGGGTAATGACTATAATTCCTCTTTCAAAGACAATTACAAAGCCTTTTGTAATTAAGATTTTTAAATCATCGTCATTTGCTCCTATGATCTTTATTATCTTCTTTGGATTATCCACAAAGCCGTCATCATCTGCCCTCATTGATAAATGAAAATATAGGCATTGGCTACTTAGTGGCATATCTAAAAATAAATCGCTATCCACTATCTTCAATGAAAACATTCTTTTATCTGCCATTTATTCCTACCTTTCTTCAAATAAAAAGAGAAGTATCGGCACCTTTGCTTTTACTTCTCTAAAATATTTCTGTAATTTTTACTATTATTTTTTCTTGTACTTTTTTACTACTCTTTCTACCTGTTCTTCTAATTGTTCTCTGTCTGGAATGTATAGCGTATACTTAGAAGCAAATATCTGGTTAGATAAGCTACCAAGTGCATATTCTGCCTGTATGCTATCCTTGTTCGCACAAAGGATAATTCCAATAGGTTCATTATCCATTTCGTCATTAACTTCTGCTTTATAGTAGTTAAGATACATATTAAGCTGTCCTACTGCTTCTGGCATTAGCTTTCCTGTTTTTAATTCAATCAAAACATAGCTTCTGAGTATCTTGTTGTAAAATACCATATCAACATAATAATGGGTATTTCCAAGTGTTACCCTTTGTTGTGAGCCAACATACATAAAGCCTTTACCAAGTTCCAATAAGAATTTTTCTATATGAGTTACAAGTGCTTTTTCTAAATCACTTTCCATCATTGGCTTTTCTTCAGGTAGTCCTAAAAACTCAAATACATACGGATCTTTTATTACATCACTTGGCGTAGCTATTTCGTTTCCCTTTAGAGCTAAATCTAATACTTTTTCTTTATTTTCATCTCCACTTGATAGCAATAATCTCTCAAATAGTGATGTATTTATTTGTCTTTTTAATTCCCTTACAGACCAATTTGCATTGACCGTTTCTTTCTCATAAAAACTACGCTTATTCATATCGTCAATAGACAACAACTCACAATAATGCGACCAACTCAATTTAACAGACAGTGTCTGTTGAATTTCATATTCTTGATAAAATCTCCTCATAAACTGTAGATTAGAAACCGAAAATCCACGCCCAAATTCTTTAGTCAGCATTTTAGACAAATCTTTCAGTAGAGTTTTCCCATACTCAGCTCTATCTGAATGACCTTGCTCATCTTCTACAATAATTCTCCCTATTTCCCAATAAGTTTTTACTAATATATTATTAACTTGCTTCGCTACATCAGTTCGTGCATTATCCATTAGTTTTTTTATATTTGCATAAACATCTGCATGAAGATTTTCAACTAAATTATTCATAAGTTTACTCCTTAACTCATCATACTATATTGCTAATTGTACCATAAATATTGAGTGTGTTCAATATTATACAGCTAAAGGAAGTAGTAATTTATGACACTCTTTATAGTTAATACACCCTGAAATATGAAGTCCTTATATAGCTGCCATCGTGAAACACGACACTAGTTATATGTGTCCCCGAAACAGGGACTCATCTTTATATCTGCGTTCACAAAATGGGTACGCAGCCTTATGCAACGAAATAGTGCGTCAGTTTGTAGTACTAAATGATTTGCTCACTCCCTACTAAAGGTTGTCCTATTTTATGATTTCATCTTTCTTGTTCCGTATATTTTTCTTTTGCCTTTTGTCTATACTGATCTCTTTTTTCTTGTTGTTCTTGGAATTTTTTCAATTGTGCAATTACACTTGGCTTTTCTCCTCTCTTAATTGCTTTGTCTATCTCTATGGATAAATCTATGCCATACTCATCATTGACAATCTTTACTGCATATTTGATATGGTCTATCTGCTTAAATTCATCTTGAATTTTGATTTTATCTTTGTTTAAGACTTCTATTTCTTTTTCAAGTTTTGTAATTTCTTTTTGCCAATCATTTAATTTTATGGCTGAAGTCCCAGTAAATTTTTCTATAGTCTTTCTTGCTCTTTGGTACTTATCTATTTCCTTTTTATGAGAATTATAAAAGCTGTCTTTGAATATGGTTTTGCTCTTATATTCCTGATAGACTTTTTTGTTTTCTTTTATAGAGTCTATGCAACTTACACATTGATTTAAGTCTTTAATTCTTTGTGTTTTTTCTTGAATATCACTGCTTATCTTTTTACTTTGCTTTGCAAGTTCAAAGACTTTTCCTTGTAGGTCTGCTATGGTTTGAAGATGATTATCTTTCAAATAGTAGATTGCTTTTACAAATCTCTTTAGGTCTGCATTTCCCTTTTTTATCTGTCCATAGTATGATAAATTCTTTGTTTTTTCTCCCTGTATCTCGTTGTAGATAGAAATATACTCATAGAGGTTAAAGAGTTCTGCTTTATTCTCCAGTTCATCTTTCTTGTCCTGTTTATACTCATCATATTTTGCTTGCAGATTTCCAAGTAAAGAGTCTATCCAAAAAGTTATTTCTTTTATCTTGCTCTTAATAGCCTTTACTAAGGAGTTGTGCTTTTTGATTTCTCTATTGATGTTTCCTTTGTCGGTTTCTATTCCTTTTTTCTCTAATGCACTGGCACTTGCTCCCATATGAATGGTTGGAATTTCTTCTATCCCTTGTCTTTTGTAGGAACGATGATCTACTCTTTTTTCCTGATGATTTTTTTCTAAATACTGATTACAAAGGCTTGCAAAATTCTCTCTCCATTTCTCTGCGTTTCCTTTATCGTTCCAGTCTGTCAGCTCTACTTTTCTTGTTTTGTAGTTCCCACTTTTTAGTTTTACCTTTTCTCCGTTTTCATCAAGGATATATTCTTTTTTTGATTTTGCTTGCCACTCTCCTTTTTCATTGATTGGTCTAAGGGTAGTCATAATATGTGCATGGATATTGTTGTTATCTTCACTTGTTCTATCATGTATTGCAAGGTCTGCTATCATTCCTTTTGATACAAAATTTTCTTGTATGAAGTCTGTAATAAGTTTCTTATTTTCCTCAAAGGATAACTCTTTCGGTAAAGCAATAATGAAGTTTCTTGCAAGCTGTGCATTGCTTGCCTTTTCATTTAGCTCCACGCTGTTCCATAAAAAACTTCTGTCTTGTAATTCTTTTGGTATGTTCTCCGGCAAGTAAATTTGCGAATGTAAAAGTCCCTTTTTATTATGGTAGTCGTGGACTTCTCCGTCCCATTCATTTTTGATCTTTTCACAAGAGATATATGCTGCACTTGCAACTGCCGATTTACTCTTACCTCTGCTTATCATGGAAATACTAAAGTGAAATGTTTCTGCCATCGGTATAAGCTCCTTTCATTTTTTGTTTGTTTTCATGTAAATGAAAAAGCAGATAGGCTATTTTTTATATATTTTCCTATCTGCTTTATCCGTATGTTTTTATTAAGTTTTGGATTTTCAAAGACTTGCTAAAATCCCTTAGTTTACTAAGGGCGCAATTATACACCCTAAAGAGTGCTTTGCGACCTGCGGTGCTTTTTGCCCTTGCAGGGAGCTTCTGAAAAAACTAAGATTTTTTATTTTATCTACTCGATGATTGTTTCATCTTCTATATCTTTCCCATTTATCATTTCTTCATAGGCTTGTCTGTATTCTTCTGTGTGAGTAGCAACTTTAAGTAATTCTTCTACCTCATCGTTAGTAAACATTAGAAGATTTTTAACCAATCTTTCTACTATCAAGCCCCTTTGTATGAGCCTATGATTTCTTCTTTTTCGTTCCTTTTCATTTGCCAACTTTTCTAATTTCTTCCCTTGATTTTGTAGTTGTTTCAGCTTTACATCGTACTTTTCTTTTTCTTCCTGAAGTTCAGAAATTTGTTCTTGTACTTCCTGTAATGTTTTTTCTTTCTTCATTTTTCATTCCTTTCGTCTAATCTTTTTCTGTTCTCATAAAGAAAGGCTAAATACCTTTCTTTGATACTTAACCTTTCATCATTTTTTAGATTTTATCTTCTAAAAATTTTCTCAACTTTTCTAAAATTCTATCCCTCCTCCCACTGATTGCTTGATGTGTAACTTTCTCTCTTCTGCTAATTGACCTTAAACTTTCTTCTTTGTAGAAGATGGCTTCCATTAACTCTCTTTCTTCTTTTGTCAGTGTAGCTAATGCTTTATTTAGTTCTTCAATTTGCATTTTTACTTCTACGATTTTTTCTAAGTCTATTTTTTCATCTATGATGTTATCTACAAAGTGTCCGTCATGGTCTAATGCTGAAAATGGTATTACATTATGCTTCCAATCTTTTCTTTGGAGATATTTTTCATGCTCTGTTATCTTCCAATAAGCTTTGTAGATTTCTTCACTTACGGCTACGGCTTTCCCTCTGATATAAATATAGTATTCTCTTTTGTCCATTGTGCGTTCCTCCCTTTTTATTTCTCTGTTTTGGTTTTTTGAGAATAAAAAAGGAGGACTTCTACACTTTGGCGTAAAATGTCCTCTTATAAATAATTCAGATTGATTTCTTCTGTTTTTCTTATTTACTTTTTACTAATACTTATTTTATTTAATATCTTATACGCTATTAAACAGCAAAAAGTATTTACAATTATACTAATCATAATTTCTATCGCTGATGTTTCATACGCTCCTGACAAAATAAACACAGATGATATTGGATAAATGGCTCTTAAAATTTCCTTTGAGGCAAAAAATATTCCCACAAAAGAGTATATCTCAGCGATAATCAGAGCTATCCAGTAGCTCCTTTTAACAAGTCCAATAAGTGCAATAATTGGAGATATTACCATAAAAACGCTTATTCCAGTTAATACATATACAACAAAATAGTGAACTACTTCACTCATATTTACTGCGTGTAAATGCAATACCGCTTCTATAATTAAGGATGCCGTAAATAGTATTAAATAAACAAAAATACTACCTAATAGAGTAATTATCATTTTTGCAGTAATCATATTACTCTCGTCTATCGGTATTAGCCTTAATGATTTCAGTACATCTTCTTGTTCCTCACGACAAATAATATATCCTCCAAACAATGCTATCAAACTTGGCAAGACAAAATATGTGGTCAAAGAATGCACCTGTAAAATATACCATCCAAATGTGTCTATATACTTTTCCCCACTAAATGTAAATTGTCCTTGAAGAAAAACAACTCCCAAAGTCATTATGAGTGCAAATACAAGCAAAAATATCAATTTTGATCTGTGAAGTTTTTTATATTCAGCTAATAAAAGTGTCTTCATTTACCATCCTCTCCTTTTCAATAATAATTTTGTAACTATTGTAAATCCGACGACCCATATCCCTATACAAAGAAGAGAATAAAATATATTTATATCCTGATTTAATATTATTCCCGGGACATCCCTCAAAACAATTGCTGTAGAGCTTGATAATGGGTGTATATACATATTAACCATTAAAATTACAAATCCCGAAAAGGCATAAACAATCGTAATGCAAATCGGTAAAATGTATTTTTTTGTTAAAAATGCGATAGATAAAATAGGCAGCATGGAAACTGATAAAAGTCCACTAATCTCAAAACACTTTCTAATGAGAAAAATCAACAAAAAGTGATCCATCTCTATATGATGAATAATTCTTCCAAAAAGAAGTGTAAAGAGAATTGATAAACCCATAAAGACTAAAGTATATAAAAACACAATTATAAATTTGCTAATTAAAAGCTTCGTCTTTTGTATCGGAACAATCCATAATGCTTTAAAAGTGTCATTTTCATACTCCATAGACACAATCATTGTGGAAAATATTCCTAATATAATTGGTAAAATCAGCCATAAATTATAACTAAAGATTGTCCATTTGAAATATTTCATTGCATTGTCTGAAAGGTCTATATTCCCAAAGTATATAGTGGCAAGCAATGGCATTAAGAGTGTTGCCAGAAACATCATCCAAACAATCTTTTTCCTTTTCAATTTAAGAAACTCTACTTTAACTAAATTAAGCAATACCCTCTCCTCCGGTTATCTTCTTGAAGTAATCTTCCAAAGAATCATTACAGGTTTGTGATGAAGCCACCGATATTCCATTCATAACTAATGACTTATTAATTTTTGCCATATCTAATCCGTGACTATATATCTTTACATGATTATTATCTTCAACAGAATAGTTGGTTATTCCGAACTCTTTTTCCAACACAATAGTCGTCTTTGATACATCAGACACTTCCAACATAATATACTTTCTATTTTTTTTATTTAATTCTTCCATGCTGCTTTCTTCTAAAAGAACCCCTTTATCTATAATGCCAACTGTATCAGCGAGAAGTGTTATTTCAGATAAAATATGACTGGAGATTAAAATTGTCTTTCCTTTTTTTACACTTAAATCTTTTATAAAATTTCTAACTTCCGCTATTCCAATGGGATCTAAGCCATTTGTCGGTTCATCTAAAATTAAAACCTCTGGATCATGTAAAATTGCATTAGCAATCCCAAGTCTCTGCTTCATTCCTAAAGAGTAATTTCCGAATAGTTTCTTATCTTTATGTGGTAAGCCAACTACTTCTAAAGCATTTTTTACCGCATCAGGGAAAGCCGTTCCTCTAAGCAGTGCAAATATTTCCAAATTCTCCGTCCCTGTAAGATTAGGATAAAATCCGGGTGTTTCAATAATCGCACCAATTCTTGGATAAATCTTTTTCTCATTACCTTTTATATTTTGGTTAAAAACACTTACTTCACCATTCGTAATATCAGTAAGTCCCAGTATCATCTTCATAATAGTGGTCTTTCCTGCTCCATTTCGTCCTAATAGCCCATATATAGAACCTTTTTCAATGTGTAAATTTACCGAATTTACAGCCTTTTGTTCTCCATACACTTTTGTTAAATTCTTTGTTTCAATAATATAGTTTTTCATTTTCTTTTTTCTCCTTAATAATTTTGTCTTTTCATAGATTTTATAGAGAACACAAAAAATAGTGTTCCAATTGTTAAAATATGTAACAAACAACTAGACTGCGATACATTTAACGAATATCCACCTATACTGTTTTCTACCATTTCTTTGGCAGCCGATGATACATTTTGATAAACCCCTAATAAACTTGCCAGCGGATGTATATGAACTAATATCGAAGCTCCAAATATCCCAATTCCTAAATAAAGCAAGCACATAGAAATAGGTAAAACATAACTCTTAGAAAAAGTAGCAATATAAATTACCGGAAGCATTGCAATCGGAATTAATAAAGCTGCAAGCATATATAATATTGCTGCCTCTTTTAATGTAATTAAATTAAAATCTACGAATCCGGCACTTAATACTGCACCCAAAACTGATGACATATATGTTAATACCATCAAAAATATAGTCAGTAATTCTATCAAAATAAATTTCGCAAAAAATACTTCAAATCTACTAACCGAAGTTATTAGTACATTCTTTAAAGTGTCATTCTTCCTTTCGTCAAAAAATAACATTGTAGAAATCATTCCAATTACGATTGGCAAGAACACAAAAGTTATATTCTTAAACGCTAAACAATATAAGTCTCCAAAACTATCCATGATAGGACTTTCTCTTGAAATTGAAAATGCTCTTTCAATTGCAAACAAATTCAAGATAACAGTTAGTATAATAATACCTATCAAAATTTTACTTCTCTTCCATTTTTTTATTTCAGCTTTTATCAAGAACATATCGCACCTCCTTACAATAAATATTATAAATGATTAACCTTGCCATAATCT
Organism: Peptoniphilus catoniae; assembly: GCF_901447155.2. Lineage (GTDB taxonomy): Bacteria > Bacillota > Clostridia > Tissierellales > Peptoniphilaceae > Peptoniphilus_E > Peptoniphilus_E catoniae. The sequence goes on along the minus strand of NZ_LR588415.1, from coordinate 225,121 downwards.
TGCGACACCCTTGTTTTTATCTTGTTTCAATAAAAAAAGCCCCAAAAGGGGCTTTCTAAATCAGCTACTTACATTGCAAACTCCACAGTAAAGACAGTTTTTATGTTAGGTATACTACTTACCCTTATTTTGGCATTATTCACTCTTAACAATTCTTTAGCAATTGATAAGCCAAGTCCCGATCCTTTTGTTAATCTTGAACTATCTGCCTGATACATCCTATCAAATATATATGGTAAGTCCTTTTCACTTATACCATTTCCATTATCTAAAATCATCAAAGTAGCTTTTGTATCCGATTCTTCTAATTTCAAGTGTACTCTATCACAATTACTGTGAATAATAATATTGTTTATAATATTGTTTAAGCTCCTAAAATAGGCATTTTCATCTATCTTTATATAGAATTCCTGTTCCGGAATTTCAATTTCATAACTTATATGTTTTTCTTCAAAAATAGGAATCCAGTCGCTTATCACATTTCTTGTTAATTCATTCAGGTCTTTATCTACAAAAGAAAACTTCCATTCTCCTGAATCCAACTTTACCCAATCAAAGAGTTTTTCTACAAAATCCTTCAAGTAATGTGCCTTACTTAAAGAAATTTTTATATAATCTTCCTTCTCATCTCCCGTAACAATTCCCTCCTGCACTGCTTCCAAATACCCGACCATAGATGCTAAAGGAGTTTTCACATCATGAGACAAACTTGTCATAAGCGATTTATACGCCTGTTCTGACTGCTTTTGTTCTATTAGCTTGTTCTGACTTTGTAGAGTTATCTCATTTATATCATGACAGATCTTTTCTGTAGTTTCATTTTTCTTAATTAAAATTCTGCGATTGTAATCACCATGTTTGATATCAACAAGTACCTCCCTAATCCTATCTATTTCCTTTTTTATATGCGTGATCTTTTTTACTAAATATAGGATCACACATAAAAGTATCAAGATTATGATATTTTTTATATCCATACATCATTCCCCCTTACTAAAACGGTAACCCACGCCTCTTACTGTCAAAATATAGGTCGGTTCTTCAGGGTTAGGTTCTATTTTTTTTCGGAGTTTACTTATAAAGGACATGATATTACTATCATCAAAAAGATAATCTTCTTCCCAAACATTCGTATATATTTGTTTTTTTGTAAAAATTCTCCCTTTGTTAGATGCGAGAAAATATAACAAGTCAAATTCTTTACTTGTTAATTCGATACTGTTATTACTTATTTTTACAGTTCTATTCTCTTTATCTATTCTCATATCTTCTATTATGATTTCATTAAGCTGATCTGTACTTTTCTGATTAAAGTCTGTGAATCTTCTGACCATAGCTTCAACTCTTGCTTTAAGTTCATTAATATTAAACGGCTTCGTTAGATAATCATCCGCACCTTGTTTAAGCCCATAAATTTTCGAATCATCATCGGACTTTGCGGTCAACATTAAAACTGGAACAGTGTATTCTTCTCTTATCATATCCAAAACTTGAAATCCATCAAAATCAGGAAGCATAATATCTAATAAAATCAAGCACAGATTATTTGCACTTCGGATTTTCTTATATCCATCCAATCCGTTATTGGCAATATCTACTGAATATCCGTCTGTGCTTAAACATTTTTTAATTAAATTACATAACGCAATATCATCATCTATAATTATTATCTCTTTCATATCTCATAACTCCATATACTTATCCAATATAATCATCATCAAATGAAAATACATCATTTGGTGTGCAATCTAAAGCCTTGCATATTTTTTCTAAGTTTTTTAGTGTTATAGGCTTATTCTTTCCCATCTGTGCCATAACGTTGGTGGTAAGATTTGCCATAGCTATTACATCAGTTTTCTTCAAGCCTTTTTTGGCTAACTGTATCCATAACGGTTTATAATTTAATGCCATACTAATCCTCTTTTCTTTTAATACTATATTTATAAGGATTATACCATAAATATTGGTTATATTCAATTTATATTTGAGTATCTGTTTTGTTTTAGAGATTTTGTTGTGTCATTCCGTCTTTATTTCGCCATCAATTGCTTAATACCTTGAGATTTAGCACCAGGGTTATCATTACCATAACCTTCCATTAAGTTAATAACTCCCCATGCTCCTAAACCTGCACCAATTGCAGTTACAAGTGTCTTTAAAACTCCAACTCCAGCTGTAAAAAATTCCATATTATTCCTCCTCGTTTTCTTTCTTATTTTCTATTTTGTTTAGTGATTTAACTATAAAATTCTTGTAGACCTTATCTCCTTTTTTATTTTCTTTGAAATATCCAAAGACATGAATTAGATCTCCTTTTTCAAATTCTTTTACAATTTCTACCTTTTCTCCATATACTGAGCAATTTGTATATTCTTTGCCCTTTCCATATTTTTTAACAAGAGCAAAATTTGCTACTTGAACATTTTCTCCATCTTTTTCAAATTCTGAAAATTCAGCTTCCTTAACTAAATTTGCATTAATATTTATCATTTCTCTATCCATTAATTTCTTCTCCTTAATCTATAAATTTCAATTAAAAAAGCGACTGAACTTATATTTCAATCGCTAAATGTCTCATATTAATTTGTTTTAAGTGGGACTTCTTATCCTTACCATTTTAACCTCCTAATTTTGAGTATAAAAAAAGACGATAGAATTTTTAATTTCTATCGCCTATCAACACTTTATTTCTAGTCTTCTAAAATCGATACTTCAAGGTCTATCGCTTTAAATGTAACATTTATCCCTACTTCGTCCTTTACTGTTTTCTCAAATAGCTCAGCTATATCATATGGGGACATATCATATATATCTTCATACCATTCATTGCTTTTATTGTACATTGTCTCACATATTGCTTCAATATAATTTTTCTTATCCATTGTGAGTTCTGTATCACTTTCCAAAATAAACTGCTCACCGTTTATATTTAATATAATTAAAGATGATTTTCTATTTTCACACATTTTGCTTTCTCCATAAAATCAAATGTTTAACCTATTTATCTTATGACTAGATTTTAACTTTACCTTATCTCTATTTGTTAGATACTCTTCAACATCAAACAAGTTTCTCTTATCATAATCTTCCAATAACTTGTAATTCTTATGCTTTGTAATATCAAATTTATCAGACAAGAAAGGTCTTACTCCTCTTAGTTGGTATATACACTTTCCGCCATCCATTACAGTTATTTCATCTTGGCTCATAAGTTCCTTACCAGTTTTTTGGTAATTTAGACCAAAAGATTTTTGATTTGATCTTGTTTCTGATGTGTTATATAGGTCTATGGTTTCTTTTCCTAAGGTTTCAGATAATTCTTTTACTGTTGTTTTTTCTTTTCCTCCTAAAAAGAGTGTTGAGTCACAGTTACCAACTATCGTATCTGCATGGTCTTTATAAATTGCTTTTAATTGAGATTGTGCTTGCAGAATTATACTTGCTGATATTTCTCTTGAACGAATGGTTGCAATCAGTTTTTCAAATTTAGGAATCAAACCTATATTTGCAAACTCATCAAGTAGACACCTAACATGAACTGGAAGTCTTCCACCATACACATCATCTGCCTTATCACATAGTAGATTAAATAATTGGGAATACATTATTGAGACTACAAAGTTAAAAGTATCGTCAGTATCTGATATTATTACGAATAAAGCAGTTTTTCTATCTCCAATTTTATCGAGTTCTAATTCATCTTCGCTCATTAGTTCTCTAAGCTCTCTTATGTCAAAAGGTGCAAGTCTTGCTCCACAAGATATTAGAATTGACTTTGCAGTTTTTCCTGTAACAACTTGTCAAGGACTTTCTAATCATTTTTATCGACTTTTTGATGTTTTTCTCTCTCCATTTCTCTAAGAATTATGCGTTTTAATTTGTCTTGCATTGTTTCTGTTGCATTTTCATTAAAGTGAACAACAACCTCATAGGTTGCTTTACCAATTTTCTTGATAGTTTTTGTTCCTATATTCTGTTCATTTTTATTTTCGTGCATATATTTTTTCTCCTGTTTGTTTCAATAAAAAAGGCGATTAGATTTTTACTTCTACCGCCTTGCTTAAAGCTCATATAACTGTCTATTCTGTTATCTGCATATTAAATTTTCAAATTCTTATTGTTTAACATTCCACCAAACATTGTATGATACATATCCTTAGAGGATTCTTCTATCTTGGTAATACTTGATATTTTATTTCCTGCGTCCTTTGATGAAGCTCCGCAAAGATAAAAGGCTTCATTTTCTGTTCCATAGTCTATTGCAATATATCTATCGTGATATTTTTTGCCTGCAACCTTCATTTTTAAGTTGATATTTGGATAATCTCTTCTAAAATCATTTAGGATGTTTTTTGTAAGCATATCTTTATTTTTCACATTGTCGCTAAAGACTATAATTTCAACATTGTCTTTTGCAGCTCTTAATAATTCTAAGGTTTTCAAGCCTATATAGTTATCTATTACATAAATGCTTTTCTTTGCTGACTTATATATTTTTGTATAGGCAACATCCGCTTCAATCTTATCTCCATTCATCAAAAGGAAATGCTTGTAAGTGTCCGGATCGATAAAATTATCCATTACTTTTTTCAAATCTTCTTTAGTAGCCATTTGAGATTTTATTTCTGCAATATCATTTGTGTTTTGGTTGGTTTGAATAGCTATTTGGACTAATTCTTTTGAACCGATAAAATCTTGATTTTCAATAATGAAGTCTTTCATCTGCTTAAATGTTCTAATTAAGGCTCTGCTTTGCCTAATCGCAAGTTCTCCCCTTAATACAGTCATAAGCATATAAATACCTTGTTCCGTAAAGGCATTTGGTAGGTACCTTGAGCCGCCCCAACTTGAGGTGAAATTTTTGCACCTCAAGTTTTCAAACTCATTCTCGGTCAATTGAAACATAAAATCTTCGCCTTCAAACTTTTCAATATTATTTTTTACCTGTCTATTAAAGTTTTTAGTTTCATAACCATATATTTCAGCTAAATCTGCATCAAGCATTACTTTTTGTCCACGAATGAAATATATTTTTTCTTGTATAGTTTTATCATCTACAATAACTATCTCTTTATTTTCATCTGCCATGAAATGCACCTCCAAAATTATCTAAATATCTTTTCCAATCCGCCACGCACTGCGTAGCTTTTTGAAATAAGTCTCATATCTTTTTATATTTTTCTACTCCACCTTCAGCTTTTCCGATGTGTTCTACATTTTTCACAAGTCCCTTATTTACATTTTCATAAAACCATCTGCCAATCAAAGCCGGCGGTGTTGCTATTAACTCTCGTAAAACAAATTCTTTGTCTTTCGGCAAAAAGCTTATTTTATTTAGTAAGGTATTATATAAGTCAACATAACTTGTATTTTCTTGTAAACTGCTACACTTACAATATTCACTAATACTTGGGTAATTACCCTCTATAACTTTTTTAGTTAAAATTTTCAGTTCTTCATCGTTTACTGTAAATTGAATTCGCATTTATATATCCTCTCTTTATAACTGAGTTTATTATCATATCACTGTCATTTTATCATAAATACGATGATTTTTCCATACTGCAATTTTAAGCCCTCACATGATGTTTTCACACTTAGCTATATTCTGATACCTCTTTTACCATTAACGCTCTAAAAAAGCCTCTCCACCGTCTTATATGAGATTATAAATGTTCTCCCTTGTCATAATCTTCAAGGGTATATACTGTTGATTTACTGCACTCCTTTAATTTCCCTTTATCTTGTTCATACCAATGAATTAAGGTCGCATAATGGTCTTTGTAGTTTCTTCCTGTGCTTTGCATATAAGTCGAAAGCTTTTCTATCATTTTCTCCCTATGACCTTGCATTTTATCCTTTAACTTTCCATATTCTTCATCTGTTAAGGAAACATTTTTATATTCTCCGTAAAAAACGGGGGATATTTTTTCTATCTCCCCCTCTTTTTCTAACTCTATATCTATTTCTTTCTCTATATCTCCGTTGCAATTTTGTTGCAAAAGGTTGCAATGTGTTGCATTAGTGTTGCATTGCAACGCTTTTTGTCCTCTCGATTTTCTCGAACGCCTTGTAGACGCTGTTCCTGAACCTATAAGACTTGGGATTTCTGTTAAAAAATACTCGTCATTTTCTGTGATTATCTCCATCAATCCTTGTGCCATAAGATAGTTCACTGTAACCATTACATCATCTTCTGTTTCATCAATCGTTAAGGCAAGCTCTTTGATAAAGTCTGTTTCTACTCCGTCATAATACAGTTTTCCACTATCTTTTAGGCTAAGCAAAAGCAATTTGAGGTAAATGATTGTATAGGTATCTCCTCCTGATATTCTTCTTAGTCTTTTTATTCTCTTGTCTGTAAAAAAATCTTCTTTCAGCTTTAACCAATAGTATCTTCTGTTATCTGCCATTTTTCTCTCCTTTCGTTCCTCTTATGTACCGAAACAGTGCGTCTGCTTATCTTATTTACGATGTTATCCCATTTTGGGACTTCATCTTTCCTCATTCCTGTAATAGTTCTTTGTCTTTTCCTTTCGTTTTTCGTAGGCTTCTTGTTGCTCCTGATATTTCTTAATCTGTGCAATGACACTTTGTTTTTCTCCTCTCTTGATTGCCTTGTCAATCTCAATGGATAAATCTATTCCATAATCCTCATTGACTGTCTTGACGGCATACTTGATATGGTTAATACTTTCGTATTCCTCTTTGATTGATTGAGATTGTCTGTTGAGTTTCGATATTTCATCTTCGAGGCTTTGGATTTCTTTTTTCCAGTCCTTTATCTTAATAGCCGATGAGCCTGTTATCTTTTCAAGAATTGCCCTTGCTCTTTTATATTTATCTATCTCATCTTTATGGGAATTGTAAAAGCTGTCTTTGAATAGGGATTTACTGTTCCATTCCTCAAAGACTTTTTTGTTATCCTTGATGATGTCCGCATAGGCAAAGCATTTATTTAAGTTTTCTATTCTTGTGGTTTTCGCCTTAATGTCTTGACTAACCTTCTTATTTTGGGATTGTAATGTGCTTATCTTTTCTTGTAGGTCGGCTATGGTTTTAAGATTGTTATCTTTCAGATATATTCTTGCTTTGGAAAATCGTCTTAGGTCTGCACCTATCTTTTTGTTGCTTGCATAGGGATTTAACTTTCTTGCTTTTTCTCCCTGTAAGTCATAATAAATACTGATGTACTCATAGAGATTAAAGAGTTCCGCCTTGTTCTCATATTCTTCTTTTTTCTCCTGTTTGTATTCATCATATTTTACTTGCAGACTTCCAAGTAACGAGCCTATCCAAGATGTAAGTTTGGATAGCTCCTCTTTTAATTTTCTAAATTCTAAATTCAAGGCGATGATTTTTCTGTTTTGGTTTCCTCTCTCTGTCTGTATGCCTTTTTTCTCCATCTGATAACTGCTTGTGCCTAAATGAATTTGCGGGAGTTCTTCTCTGCCTTGTTCTTTAAAGGTGCGTGGATCTATCCTTTTATTTATGTTGTTTCTTGCCAAGTATTCGTTTGCTTTCTTTGAAAAGTTTTCTCTCCACTCTTTTGCTTTGTCAGGTTCGTTCCAATCGTTCAAATTTACTTTTCTTGATTTATAGTTTCCGCTTTTCAGTTTTATCTTTTCTCCGTTTTCATCAAGGATATATTCTTTTCTGCATTTCGGTTTCCAATTCCCTTTTTCGTCTATTTCTCTAAGGGTAAGTAGGATATGGGCGTGTGGTTGTTCTTCATGATCGCTTGCCATAGGATTATGAATATTACAGTCTGCTATCATACCTTTAGAAGTAAAGTTTTCTTCTATAAATTCGCTGATTAATTTTATTCTGTCCTGTTCATTTAATTCTCTTGGAAGTGTAAAGAGCAGATTTCTTGCAAGTTGTGAATTTTTACTTTTCTCTATTTTTTCAACACTATTCCATAGGTATTCTCTGTTTGAAAACTCTTTCGGGATATGTTCCGGCAGAAATATTTTTGAGAATACAAGGTCTTCTTTTTTAGAATAGTCATGTGTTTTTCCATAGTATTCATCTTGTAATTTATCTCTTGCATTGTATGCAGCTTTTGCAATCACGCTATGCCCTTTTGACCTTGCCACAATATCTACATGGGTATGCAAACTTTTGATTTCCATTGTCTTTTCCTCCTTTATCTGTTTTCAATTTTGGGATTTTACTATCCTAATGTTCAGGTCGTATCTTCACTCCCTTTTTCAAAGGGCGCAAAGATACACCGTTTGACTACGGTGCTTTGCGTTCCTGCGGAAAGCTTATAGCTCCGCTAAGGAAACAAAAACGCTAAAGCATTTTTATTTGTTCAAGGGGGCTACTCCCCCTTAGACCCCTGTGAACTTTGTTTTTTGTAGATTTTTCAAATCCACAAAAAAGCAAAGTGTTAAAATGTTTCTCACTTTGCTCCATCTTAGTTTCTAATACATTTTCTGTTTTTCTTGTTCTTCCTCTGCCAGTTCTTCAAAATCATCATTTGTATTTTCCTCTTTAAGATTTGGATTTTCTTCTAAAGAGATTTCTTTTTCTTTTAAATGAATTTCTGTAAGTTCTTTTAGCTTTTCTCTATTTCGATTATCGGAAAGTACATAATCTAAAAAGGCATAGATTAAATCATTGTCGGTACTTTCTTCTGCTCCGGTTATCTGTTTTTCAAATTTCTCAAACACGCCTCCTTTTTCTACTTTTCGTTTCGTGTCCGCCTTTCTTTTTAGCTGTGATTTCTTTTGTCTTAGTTGCTTGATTTTGTTTTCCGCCTGTTCTTTTTTCTTAGTTTCTTTTTCCAACTGGCTCATTACATTTTCTAACTCTTTCATTTTTCATTCCTCCATTTCAATATTGTTGTGTTCCAAACAAAGAAAGGCTAAGCACCTTTCTTTGATACTTAACCTTTCCCATCTCTTTAGAATTTATCTTCTAAAAGTTTTCTTAGTTTTTCTAAAATCCTATCCCTCCTTTTCCCAATTGCTTGATAGCTTACTTTTTCTTTTTTGCCAATCGACCTGAGACTTTCTTCTTTGTAGAAAATGGCTTCTATCAGCTCTCTTTCTTTTTTTGTGAGTGTAGCTAATGCCTTGTTTAATTCTTCGATCTGCATTTTGACCTCTACAATTTTTTCTAAGTCTATTCTTTCATCTATGATGTTATCTACAAAGTGTCCGTCATAATCCATTGCTGAAAATGGAATCACGTCATACTTCCAATCCTTTCTCTGAAGATATTTTTCATGCTCGGTTATCTTCCAATAGGCTTTATATACTTCTTCACTTACAGGTACAGCTTTCCCTCTAACATAGATGTGATATTCTTTTTTACCCATTGTGCTATCCTCCTTTTTCTGCTCTCTGTTTTTGCTTTTTGAGAATAAAAAAGGAGGACTTCTACACTTTGGCGTAAAATGTCCTCTTAGGTTAAAAACTAATACTTTATATGATTTTCTACTTTGTTGGTTTTGATAAAATGATATTGCTATGTGTAAGCAATTACAAACATAAAAAAGGATAAATATATCTTATGCTAATAACAGAATTTGATGTTCCCATTATTTATCCTTCCATAAAACTTATATAAATCAAATCTTTCTCCCTTCTTAGATTAGTTTTTCCATGCTAATCATTTATTTTTAGTTGCAACATATTCTTCAAACATCTTGATTATCTCAGTATCCGAAAATCCTAACTCATATAGTTTTTCCAACAGCATTTTTGTTAGTGTATTCGAATACTGATTTCTTAACTCAATTATTTTCTGATCACTTTCAATAACAAAATATCCTTTACTTCCACGACTAACAATTAGTCCCTGTTTCTCAAGAACTTTTAAAGCTTTTTGAACTGTTGCAGGATTACATCCCTCCCTCTGTACTAAAGCCCTTATAGGTGGCATCTGTTGTCCCGGAGCATAATCTCCTCTTAAAATAGTCGCTCTTAACACTGATGCAATTTGTAAATATGGATATATTTTCATTCGTTTTTATTTTTCCTTCCTCGTACAAATTTCCAATATGCAGAGTATGGAATAACTGTAGCGAATAGAAGATAATATTTATTAGCAAACATATCAGGGGTTCCTTTTGCATTGAAATGAACAGGAATTTTCTCTGGAAGAAATATGCAAATAATAAATATTACAAACATCATTCCTATCAGCACTAATACATCTTTCAAAAATCTTTTTTTCATGGCAAATCTCCTTTCTATTTGTCAATAGCTTTCTATTTTCCTAAAATTTATCTAACCACCTTATAACTTCTACAAATGTATCCCTATTAATTGAATAATAGATATAATTTTTATATCTACTGTCGGTAATTAATTTACTCTTTTTTAATAAAGATAGATGATAAGATATAGTTGCTTTTTCTAATTTAAAATGACTTGCTATTTCTCCAGCAGTTAAATTTTTATTAGAAATAATTAATAAAATATCCATTCTAATGGGATTTGATAGGGAATCAAATATACTAACTAAATCTATCATCTTTTACTCATGAAATATTGCAAATAAACTTAATATTGAAATAAACACCATTATATCTTTTAATAATTTTTTTCATAGAACATCTCCTCCTTAAACTAAAAATTTAATCTACAAGTTTTTATATAAACGCCACCCGCAATAACGAGCAAAATAAGTGCTACTCCCAATAATGTAGGTACTATAGAAAAATGCAAAAACCAATGGAAAAGAATTGGTATAACTAATGCAGCCATTCCAATAATTGCAGATACAATAACAGGCATACTCTGTTTTACTATCATCATCTCACTTTCCCATTCAAAGTTGGGAAATTTTTTATTCAAAGAAATTCCAATCACTGTTATAAAAACGGAATAACAAATAGGAACAATTATTAAGCTGATGGTTTGAATAATTTCCATATCAAGCTTTAGCAAAAATATAAACACAGAAACAATATATCCAATTAAATGAAGCGTAAGATTTACTGCAATCTTAGAATTTAAAATCGTTTTTACCCTAATAGGAGAACTTTGCAAAATCCAAACATTTTTACCTTCTAAAGATATGGAAAATGCTGCCGGACAACTAAGTAAAAACATTGAAGCAATACACATCGGAGCAAAATTTGAAAGATATTCATTAACATTTTCGATTCCCGAATATTCCCCTATTTGTTGTAAAGAATTAAAAAGAAGAAATATGCTGAAAACACATAAAAGTATTACACCAAGACCTGCATTCAATACTGCCATATATGAATTTAGAAACAGTCCCATTTCTTTTTTATATAGGGCAAAAAATACTGATTTTCTATTATTCGAATTTTTGTTGTCAGAATATCTTGTTGTTGTTTTAGCAAGAGTATTAAGCAACCCATACTTCAATGAAACCACTTTGGCAAATATATAAAAAAATACTATTGAAAGAACAATAAATAATCCTACTCCAATGTAAATTGGAAAATTATAGTATTCCATAAATAGCTTAGATAACGGGTACAATCCGGTAATTTGCTTAGAAAGCATAATCCCAATACTATTTTCATTACCTGATTTCATAGCTGACACTGCAATATATCCAATTATCCCTATCATTGCAAATGAAAAAATTAAAGCAATAACATTTTTTCTCTTAAAGAAAGATGAAGCAACAACAATAATGATTCCCATACATGCTGCTATACACATAGGTATCAACGGAACAAAAATTATGGAAGTAAAATACAATATAATATGTAATGCATTTAAACTTCCGTTTAACACCCAAACAATTCCCCCCGGAAGCATAAACATCAATCCTATTAAAAAATTCAATAAATACATAAACATAAACTTGCTGCTTATAATATCCGAACTTTTTACAGGCAATGACAAAAGATTTTCCATATCACGACTGCCAAATAAAATCCCATTCGAATAAAATATTGTCAAAAATAATATTGCAAAGCTTGATACCGATACCATATATGCCGGTATCAACTCCTGCTGTCCCAGTTGTACCAATGTTTTGGCTGTTATGATATTATAAACAAAGAAAAATATAGCAAGAGTTATTATTCCAAAACTTGCAATAACAATTGAACTTTGTTTTTTATTTCCCGGCTCTTTCATTTCGTTGATCGGAAAGAAATTTATCAATTGTGCTCTAATTAGTATCCAAATTTTGCTCATTATCCTGCACCTCCATGAAAAAAGTTTCCAAAGATTTATTGCCTTTGACTTCTTCTGTATTTCCGCTCGCAATTAACTTTCCATTTTTTATAATTGCAATTTTATTACATAATTTTTCTGCAACATCCAATACATGTGTTGAAAAGAAAATAGCTCCTCCATCTGATACGCATTCGTGCATTATTTTCTTTAGTAGAAAAGTTGCTTTCGGATCAAGTCCAACAAAAGGTTCATCTAAAATTAGTAACTTTGGAGAATGCACCAGTGCAGAAATAATCGCCGTTCTTTGCTTCATGCCATGTGAATACGAAGATATCATTCCCGAAAGATGTTTCGTCATTTCAAATAAATCGCCGTATCTCTGAATTCTTTCTCTGCGTATTTCAGTAGAAACTTCAAATAAATCAGCAATAAAATTGATGTACTGAAATCCTGTCAGATGTTCATATAAATCCGGATTATCCGGAATGTATGCCATTATTTTCTTACAAATAACAGGCTCTTCTTTAATAGAATGCCCGTCAATCGTTATACTTCCATTCTCAAAATCATGAATTCCAACTACCGCTTTTATCGTTGTAGTTTTTCCGGCTCCATTTGCACCAATGAATCCATAAATATCTCCAGGCTGTACTGAAATGGATAAGTTTTCAACAGCCTTTTTGTTCCCATAGAATTTACTAAAATTCTTTATCTCTAACATAATTTCCACCTCCATTGACAATTTGTCAGTTATTCCTTGAAATAAAACCGATAACTTGTGTATCAGTAGCTATCGGCAAATTATTCTCCTTGCAAACATTCTATTCTTTTTTAATTACTAAAGAGCTTTTTCGTATTTAAGCTTTGTTCAAGCATTATCTTAAATGCATTTAAGTAGTTATCAACAGGTTCTTCCTTTAAATATCTTATACTTATGTTATTTGAAACAAAAACATAAGCTGTCATAAGCAACTCTGCTGTTTCTAATGGATATTTTACAGAAAAAACTCTTTCCATTATTCCTTGATTTATAATCTTTTCAAAATATATTGTCAGTTTTTCAACAAGCTTATGGGATAACTTATCTATCATATATTGATTTTCTTTAAGGTCAATTGTTTTTTGTAGCACTGTACCCTCTGCTGAAATATTTTCTGAAGATATAATTGTGACATCTATAAAAGATCTGATTTTTTCTATGGCAGTTTTATCTTCATCATAAGCAATAATATAAATATCTTTCAGTAGTCTATCTGAATATTGTTCTACAAGACAATATAAGATATCCTCTTTATTCTTAAAGTGATAATATAACAACCCTCTTGATATATTTACTTTATCAACTATATCCTGAGTTGTTGTATTAGTATATCCTTTCTCCATAAAGAGTATCATTGCAGCATCCATAATCTCTGCACGTCGTATTTCAGGTTCTTTTACATCTCTCATTTTATACCTCCTATTATTTATATAATACATCTAAACTGACAAATTGTCAATTGATTTTAATCTTGTTATTTTATGCTTTTTCATAGTCTTTTCAAAACCTTTAGCTTCTCCTGTTTTTTTCTCCTCTCTCCTTGCCTTATATCTTTCCTCATATTCTTTTTGCTTGCCGTTTGCTTTACGCTTGAGGTAGTTTTGATGAAGTCGGTCTTTTCTTGCTCGTTCTTTTTCTTCCTCCTCTGTTAATTTCTGCATTTCTTCTTCGGATAATTCTTCTTTCGGCGGTTCATAATTCCCGATAAAGTTGAAGTAGATTTCGACTTTCTGATTGGCGGTTTGACTGCCCTTTCGATCTCGTTCGTGGACTAAGATTTTTTCTACAAACTCGTTAATGATGGTCGGTGTCAGTTCGTCAAAGTTATCATAGCGTTCAATCAACCGGATAAACTTCTTGGCTCTATCGGTTTCTTTTTCGTATCGCTTGATGGCTTTTTCCAACCCATCGATTTCTTTGCTAAGTCCCCTTTGCTCTGTTTCATACTGATTGTTTAAGATTTCATATCGGGTGTTCGGTATCTTCTCCAATATCATATCTTCGTATATTCGACACATTAAGCGTTCCAGTTCCTGAAGTCTGTTTTTACTATCTGTGAGCCTTGTCTTTTTCTTTTCCATTTCCATTTTCTCGGTTTCTTCCATTTCGTTTTGAATGGAATGGAGAAAGGCTTCATTATCTTCATCAAGATAATTTTTTATATCTTTTAATGTTTCTTGGATAAGGTTTAAGACTACTTCTGCTTTTATCCTGTGAGCTGATGGACATAGCGTTCCGCAAGGCACTTTCTTATAATTACTGCAAACATAATAAGGAATATTCTTATAGTTATTTGTCCTATGAACATACATCTTGCTTCCACAATCTGCACAATACATCAGTCCTGTTAGTGGGTGATATTCGCCCCAACCATCAGGATACCTTTTTACATTTCCTCTTATCCTTTGCACATTATCAAAGGTTTCTTGGTCTATGATTGCTTCGTGAGTATTTTCAAAGATGAGCCATTTATCTTCGGATACATATTTACTTTTCTTATCCTTGAAATGTTTTCTTGTTTTAAAGTTAACTGTATGCCCTAAGTATTCTTTTTTCTTTAAGATACTGGCAATTGTGGAACTACACCAACGATAAGGATATTCAAAGTTTTTGCTTTGATGTAATCCATATCCCATTTTTTGCTGATGATAAGCGGGTATATCTATCTTATCTGCTTCCAGTATCTTTGCTATTTTGTATGGTCCTGCTCCGTCCATTGTAAGATTAAATATTCGTCTTACTATCTCGGCTGCCTTTTCATCTACAATCCACTTATCTTTGTCTTTTTCATCTTTGATGTAGCCATAAGGTGGAGTGCTTGCCGTATGCTTTCCGCTTTCTCCTTTTGATCTAAATGTAGATTGTATTTTTCTTGAAGTATCTCTTGCATACCATTCATTCATAATATTTCTAAAAGGGGTAAAATCATCTTCTCTGTAAAAGCTGTCTACATTGTCATTGATAGCAATCAGTCTTACGCCCTTTTGTCTTAATATCTCCATACATTGACCGACTTTGAGATAATCTCTGCCGAGTCTACTCATATCCTTTACGATGATACAACCGATATTTCCAGTATTTACTCCATTCATCATTTCCATAAAGGCTGGTCTATCAAACTGTGTCCCGCTTATTCCGTCATCTGTAAAATGGATGATGTTGGTTAAATTATTCTTACTTGCATATTCTTCAAGGATTTTCTTTTGATTAACGATTGAGTTACTTTCTCCTTCAAGTTCATCATCTCGACTTAATCTCTCATAGAGTGCTGTTATCTTTTCAAAACTTCTCACTTTTTCCTCCTTTCTCTTAATTTCTTAAATAAAAAAGAATTAAGAAGTACATGTTTCACTAAAACAGTGATTAAGTGTTCTCCTTAATTCTATTACTCCTGCTGCAAGCTTATATTTCTTATATTGCTTAACTGCAAAATGGCTTGGGTCTTTCTTTTCAAGAGCTTCAAATAGCCTATCAATTGGGTTCATATAGGTTTCGTCATCTTCTCTGACTTCACTTGCGTCAATCATATCTAAAAGCGTCTTAAAGTTCTTTTCTTCTTCTGGTGCTTCATAATAGATATAACCGATAAGGGCGGTGTAATATAACTTCTCAGCCTTTACCCAGAAATCTTCTCCTGCCTTTTCTCCATCTCCCTTGGTGTTGGCAATTATAGTTTGGACAAGCTTTAAAATATCTTTTTCTGATCGAAGATAAGCAAATGGATTGTATTTCATAGATTTTTTAAAGTTTATTGTATTTAAAATCTTTATGTCATATCCATTTTCATAAAGCATTTTTCCACACTCTAACACAAGTGTGCCTTTAGGGTCTGTTACTACATAAGAAGAATGCATTTGCATTAGATTTGGCTTTACATAAAATCTAGTCTTACCTGATCCAGAACCACCTATTACTAATACATTTTTATTTCTAGCATATTTAGGGTTTTTAGGTCTTGAGTTCATTGTTAGTCTTTCGGTATTAGTTATTAGTACATTGTTTTCAAACTTAGGGTCAATATATGGAGCAATATCCTTGCTTTCTCCCCAGGAAGCGTTTTGTCAAGTACCTTTTTATATTTATGGACGCTCTTTCTGTAAGCCGTATTAACTTTTAAGCAAAGAAAAACAGTAAACCTTTTTTGATTCACTGTTTCTCTTTGTTGTATTATGCTTATTTCTTAACGGTTATATAAGTTAAGCCATTTTCCAATCATTTATGTGTTTGCATGAGAATGACTGTGTATATGCATAGGGTTAAATATAAAATGTCTATGCTCATGCGAATGTACTACTTTTCCGTGCTTATGCTGGTGGGTATGGACATATCCATTATATATTTTTTCGTTACCAAGCGTATCTTTTATCATAATCAATGTGCTGATTATCATAATGCCGAGGGCGATATAAAATTTTACTGTTGGTCTTTCACCCAAAATGATAAAACTAAATCCCACTCCTAAAAATGGTGCTATAGAATAAAATGCACTTGTTTTTGCTGCACCCAAGTTCTTTTGTGCCATAATATAAAAATTTATACTTAAACCATATGCCACAAAACCAAGTAACATAACCGCAAGTATATATAGTATTTCAGGTAGATGTTCTCCAATGATAAAAGCAATAACAATACTGCCAATACCCGAGAAAATTCCTTTTATTAACACAATTTCCTCAGAACTTTTATCACTTATACTTCTTGTACAATTATTCTCAATCCCCCAACAAATACAAGCACATAAAACAAACATTGAACCTTTATTCAGTGCTAATGCTTCCATCCCCTCAAAGCTAAGAATGACGCTTGATAAAAGTACAAGGACAATAGCAATCCATAATCTTTTAGAAATTTTTTCCTTAAAAATCAAAAGGGCAATGACCGATGTTGCAACAATTTCAAAGTTATTAATTAACGAGACATTAGCAGAATTTGTATTGGCAATGCCAAACATCAGAAATATCGGTGCTGCTATATCAAGAACAACCATTGCAATTGTATAAGGTAAATCATTTATATTAAGCCATTTTTCGTCAGTCAATTTGTTTTGAGTTTTCTTTATTCCAAGTAATATCCCAATACCAACACCTGCTCCTAAATACAAAAAACCGGCAAGCATTGTCGGAGACACATTTGCTAATAATATTTTCGATATTGGTACATTGATTGCATATAATGCTGCTGCTAATATTGCAAAAAATGTAGCTGTTTTATTTTTACTCAGTGTCAAAGCCCCCTTTCTATCTTTTTTAATATTATACCATTTTTTCACTTAGTTTTATAGGTCTAACTCATTCCTCTTTACCTGTGATAGTCGCTTTTCGTGTCCCTCTATTTGCTCTATACAGGTTTTAACTTTTTCAGCCTGTTCAACTTCTTCTCGTATCTCCAATATTTGACTGTATAGGTTCTTTTTCTCTTTCTTCAAAGTGGCAAGTTCTGATTTCCATTTACTGATGGCTAAGGTTTTACTTTCTCCTAAATGGTCTTTCAAATATTTCTTAGCACTTTCAAATAAAATAATTTCTGCCGTATGCTCGTTATAAAAATTCCCCTGTTTGCTTTTCTTTGTCTTGGTATAGGCTTTGTAGGTGTCCTTATGCTTCAAATATTTTTCTGACTGGTCTATGAGTTTTGTTTTATCATCAACTTTCTTTTCGGTATCTTTTAAGGCTCTTGTGGTCTTGTAATTCTTATCTCGTAAGGTAACTATACTTTCTTTTAGCTGGGATAATGAAGTGATATTTTTATCTTTGAGTAGCTGATAACTCTCAATATATTTTTCTAAATCAGCATTATTCTTATCTGCATTTTCACGGATAAGATTTTCAAAGATTGACTGCAAATTTTCTTTGAGTGGGAGGGTGAACTTTGTATTTTCATTTTCTGTATTTTCTTCTTTTCCAATTCCCCTTATCCAATTTAGCAATGCCTTTATTCTTCTTGAGATTTCTTTTAATATCTTGTTTTGATGTATGATTTCTCTGTTGATGTATCCTCTGTCTGTGGATATGCCTTTCTTTTCCATTTGTGTTGCTGATACTCCTAAATGAATGGTCGGTATTTGTTCTATTCCTTGCCTTAGATAAGAGCGATGATCCACTTTCTCCTGTATGCTGTTTTCTTCAAGATATTTGTTTGTGATATCTGCCCATGCTTTTCGCCACTCTTCTGCTTTGTCTTGCTCATTCCAATCTGTTGTATTGATTTTTCGTGTTTTGTAATTTCCATTTTTGAGTTTTACTTTTTCTCCGTTTTCATCAAGGATATATTCCTTTTTTGATTTTGCTCCCCATGTTGTATCCTCGTTTAGTGGTCGCATGGTAAGTAATATATGACAATGTGGGTTTCCATCATTTTTATCATGTATTGCAATATCGGCACACATACCTACTTTTACAAAATTTTCTTTTACATATTCTCGTACAAGATTTATTTGTTTCTCTCGGTCTAATTCTTTGGGTAAGGCTACTTCAATTTCTCTTGCAAGTTGTGAGTTTTTACTCTTTTCTATTTTTTCAACACTATTCCATAATGTCCCTCTATCTGAAAATTCCTGTGGTGCATTTTGTGGTAAAAGAATTTCTGTATGGGCTATTCCACCTTTTCTTGTAAAGTCATGGACTATACCGTCATATTCGTTTTTTATCTTCTCGCCACTTCGATAGGCGGAAGCTGCTACTGCACTTTTGCCTTTACCTCTTGAAATAATCTTTATGCAAAGATGATATATCGCCATAGTAAAAAACCTCCTTTCCATTTTCTGATATGGTTATGGTGGAGATAGATAGAACTTCCTAAAAAAATCGGATAGCTTTTTATCCGATTTCTTTTGGGAAGTACACAAGGGGTAGGAAATTTATTTCCGTAGGGGAGTGTAGCTCCCCCTGTATCAGCGTTAGCTGATATGCCCTCTGCTAAGAGCCTTCGGAGAACGCACGCACCTGTTAAGGTGTATATGTGCGCCCTTGTAAACAAGGGACTATTCCTCTATGTCCGTTTCTTCCTCTTGGGTTTCGGTGTTTTGATTTTCCGTTTCTTCTCTGCTTTCAATGATTTTTTTAATTTTGATATTAGCTTCTTCTTTACGAATTAGAGATGTGATTAGCTGATAAAATTCATCTTTGGTTAAATTCTTACTTTCTGTAAATATGCTTTCAAAGACTGCTCCTTTTTCATATATCCTTTTATCTCTCTTTTTTCTTTCTTCCTGTTTCTGCTGACTGATGAGCTTTTTCCTTTTGTTTTGTAACTGCCTGATTTCTTCATCTGCCATTAAGATTTTTTCTTCTATGTTTTTCATTTTCTCGTTTCCTCTCTTTCTAATTTTGAGCAAAGAAAAACAGTAAACCTTTTTTGATTTACTGTTCCTGTGGTAATTTTTATTAAATTGTTAGTTCTACAAACTGGGATTTATTTAGTTAAAGTTTTCCCAAAAATAAAATATGAAATAGTCCATAAAACTATACCTACAAATAAAAATATTCCAAATACTTTTACATAGTCTAAAACACTATTCAATTTATACCAACCACTTATATATAATAAAGGCAACACTGTTACCAGCATAATTAAGAAGTGTATGACTGATTGCTTAAACAATGACCAATTTTCGATTTCATATATTACAGAAGCTGCAGCTACCGAAGCTATAATGATACCAACTATGAATGTCCCTCTAACCTGGAAAGGATCTATCCCTTGATATTTCATTATTATTGATATTATTGTCATTATGATTAAAGGAATAATTCCCCTAAGTATTGCTATCTTTATTAACATTTAATTACCTCTACAAATTCTAATTTGTTTATCTATATTGACTAATATTATAGCATTTTTTTCGATATTTTTCTACTGTCATATTTCTCTACTCACTACTATTTGTCCTTTGAATGTATTACTTTGAACAGCTTATCTTGAAATGTCTCTTTACTCTTTTTATCAAAATATATCTCTGTTACAAAGGTCTTTCCATTTATCTTCTTTGTAAGAATGCCATCGGGCTTTTGATGTTGTTCTGTCTGTATTTCTTTAATATCTGTTTTCTCATTTTCTGCCATTTAGTTCCTCCTTTCGACTTGCACAAAAAAAAGATTTCCTGTGATTAGGAAACCTCTTTTGCGATTAATTGATATTTGGTTTTAGGTTGTTGCTTGTAGTTTCTTTTTTGCTCTGTATTCTCTTGCTTTTAATTTTTCATACTCTCGGCACTTTTCAAGATTTTTGGCTCTGTATGCTTTAGAATATGCCCTATGATAAGCTCGTGATTTTTCTCTCCTTGCTTCTTCTATTTCTTCCCTCATCTGTATCATTTCTTGTTCTGTCGGCTCTATCTGTTTTGTAAGTTCATTTTCAAATTTTCCGATATAGTTAAAATAAACCTCTATTCGTTGAACTACATATTTTGCTCTTTTTACATCTCTTTCATGCACTGCGATTTTACTGATAAACTCATTGATAATGGTAGGGGTAAGTTCTTCAAAGTTGGAATAGCTTTCTGCAAGTCTGATAAATTTCTTTGCTCTTTGGTTTGCATTTTCACATTCGGATAAGCGTTCTTTGATTTCTTCTTTTTCTGCTTTTAAGGTGTAGTATTCTTCTGCATACTTTCTTGATAACTGCTCATAGCGTTCTGTATCCAGATTTCCAAGTGCATTATCTTCATAGAGTTTATTCATCACTCTTTCTATCTGTTCCATTCGATCTGTGATTTGTGGCATACGCTTTTGATTTTTCTTGACTTCTTCGGTCTGTTCTTTATACAGACTCTCTTTTACAAGTTTCTCAAATTCTGCTTTGTTTTCCAAAGAATACTGTGCTATCTTTCGCAAGACTTCTGCGATATTTTCCATAACCTCATCAACATCAATTCGGTGTGGGGAGTTGCATTTGGGGTGCTTTGCTTTCCCTTTGGCATATTCACTGCAATAGGTTACATGCTGTACTCTTCCATTTTTGTGTATGGTGCGAATGTGCATTTTTGTTCCGCAATCTTTACAGTACATCAAGCCTGAAAGTGCGTGAATTTCTCCATCTCCGTTTGGTCTTTTTACAGGTGCATTTTTTAACATACGCTCTACATTTTCAAAGGTAGTTCTATCTATTATCGGCTCATGCACATTTTCTGTTATTTGCCATTTGCTTTTATCTACATAATGGTTTCTCTTATCTCTGTAATGCTTTTCGGTCTTGAAGTTGACTACATCACCACAATACTCTTGTCTTTTCAGTATGCGTGTTAGAGTTGCTTTGTTCCAGTTATATCTGTTTTCTTCATTTAGTGGTTTGTTTTTTGCTGTTCCTCTGCCTTGTTGTTTCATATAAAAGGTTGGGGTTAGTATTTCTTTTTCTTTCAGGTAAACAGCTATCTGATTTCTGTTTTTCCCCTCCATAAATAGCCTGAAAATGAGTTTTACAACTTCGGCAGCTTCTTTATCAACGATCCAATAATCTTTGTTCTCAGGGTCTTTTATATAGCCGTATGGGGCTTCTGTTGCGACAGGCTTTCCGTCTGCTCCTTTGGTTTTAATTCCTGTCTTTACTTTCTTGCTGATGTCTCTTGCATACCACTCTGACATGATGTTGATAAATGGGGCAAATTCCAATGTGTTTTGGTCAATGCTGTCTATTCCGTTATTGATAGCGATAAAGCGTACATTGTTTCTTCTAAATATCTCCATCGCATTTCCTACTTGGAGATAATCTCTTCCCCATCTTGTCATATCTTTCATGATGACAATTCCTATTTTGCCTTGCTCTACATCGCTTATCATCTGTGTATAGGCTGAACGGTCAAAGAACCTACCGCTTTCGTCATCGTCGATATAGTGGCGAATGTTTATCAGCTTTTTTTCTCTTGCATACCTTTCTAAAAAGGCTTTTTGATTTACAATACTATTACTCTCGCCACCGTCTCTATCTTCATCACCAACTGAAAGGCGGGAGTATAGTGCTGTAATTTTATTGTGATATTCTATCATGGCATTATCCTCCTTTTCTCGTGTCTATATATCACTCCTGTTCAGTTAATATTATGCAACCCATCTTGCAGATCCATACTCTTTGCCTTGCCTATATTTCTTTTTATTTTTTCCTTTGCTATAAACAACTAGCTTAACAAGACCAGCAACTGAAAAACCTACTAATAAGTCCCTTGGATTAAGACTTGGTATATAAGATAAAGTTCCTATATCAGAAATTCCCACCATTATTCTATCAATAATATCTCCTCCTACATAAGAGTTTATGTGCTTAGAAAAGATATTTCCAATATAGAAAAAGGATAAATAAGGAATGTTTGATAATATAAATTTCTTTGAGTTGTCTATTTTAATTAAGTTTTTAATATCAGAAAGAATAGATTCTAATACCTTATTCATCGTAGAAACCTTCACTATCTAATAAAATTAGTAGGTAGTGTCTTCCCTTTGGTGTTATAAATGTTTGTATTCCTACAAGTGTACCTAGTGGATCAACCCATTCCTTGACTTCAAAATATCCCTTGTTCTTATCTGCATAAGGTAAGAGTTTCTTTTTCTTATCTCTGTAAATTAATCCCTTATCCATTAGAAAACTTATAAATTGATTTTGTGGTATTCCTAACTCCTTGGCAGTATTTCTAAAGTTTGTTAGTAGGTTATAATCTACTAATTTGTCATAATAATCTGCCTTTGGTCTTAATTCTTCAATTTCTTCTTCTCTTTCAGCGATAATTCTATTGGCTAAAAGAATTGCATCTGCAAGTAACTCTTCGTTAGTTTTCTTTTCTTGCCCTGCTATATATCCTCCGTTTTTTCTAATACTTGGTAAGACTTCTCTAGTTACCCAAGTTTTGAATATTTTTGCTTGTGGTAGTTTTGATGAGAGGATAAGTGAATACAATCCTGATTCGTTAATTATTGAAATATTCTGTATTCCTCCAGGGGTGTTCCATTTCGTTACACCCTTATCTTCCTCATCTACATGGTCATAAATAGCTTTTCTTGGATTGACATATCCTAACATGGTTGCTACTTCATTTGCTATAAAGAAAAACTCACCGTCTTTTTCTATAACAGTGAGTTTCCCAAAATTCTTATTTTCAAATGTTTTTAAATTACTTATCATAAGCTTTGCTCCTTATGTTTATTTTTAACTTTATCTTTACTAATGGTGTCCTTAGCCATATCTTTAAACTTATTTATAGTCTTCGTTATTGAATCTTTTCTATCGGCCTTTCTTTCAGAAGCCTTAACTGCTTTTTTAAAGGCGTGTTCCATTACCTTTATATCCTTAGATTGAAAAAACACAGAGTGGTTACCAGTTTCCTTATCTTTCATAACAGAAAACTTCACTCCGTGTTTATTTAAAATTTTCTTTAGTTCTTTTAACTCAGGATCTTTTAGATTAATTTCTTCTAACTGTCCCTTTTTAACCATATCTTTTAGCTTTACTTCTTCTCCGTTATTTTTTATTACATTTTTCAAGCCTCCTTGTTCCTCTATTTGCTTGTGTACTTTCTTTAAGGCATCAAGAATTGCTTTACTTGTTGCTTTTGCAAGTCTTACTTCAAGATTAAGACTTGACCTTGATACTTCTTCATTAATCATCTATTCCACCTCCATATAAAAGTAACTCTTTGTATTTTCTTAACTTCTCTTGTTGAATTTTTCTTCTAAAATCTTCTCCTGTAACTTTAACTGGTATTGTCATTTCAAGTATTCTTGAATATATTCTCTGATACTCAAGGTCAATGTTTGGATTTTGAATAATTTCCAATGATAAGTTTGTAGTGAAAATCGTCGGCCTACTCTTTAAGTATCTTGAGTTTATAATGTTATATACTTGCTCTCTTGCATAAGATGTATCCCTTTCAATTCCAAGATCATCTAATATTAACAACGGAATATTTGATAGGTTATCTATAATTTCATTTGAATCTAGCTTAAATGCTGATTTTTGTATTTGATTTATAACCTGAGATAAATTCATAATCTTAACTTTAACTTGTTCTCTTTCAATTAATTCATTTGCTATTGCACAAGCAAGGTAAGTTTTTCCACTGCCAACATCTCCATAAAATAAAAGTCCAACATTGTCTTCCTTCATTTGTTCAAAACTTTTAGCATAATTGTAAGCAACCTTGTAAGCTTGACCTTTTTCATTTAAGTATTTCTCAAAAGTATATTGGTGTTGGAGCGGCGATGAGAAGCAATCTCTTTTCAATGATGATATTTTCATCAGTCTTTCTCTTTCTTCATTTTCCTTATCTCTTTTTATTTCACATTCGCATTTAATTCTGGGAATAAACTTTGTAAATCCAAGGTCAAGTAATTCTCCATCGACTCTTTTACCGCATACCTTGCAATAGATATGCCCATTTCTTTCAATATCATTTTCTCTTAATACAAAATCTTTTAAACTTGTCATAAACTCTCTCCTATATCGTAATTCATTTTCCTTGTTGTATTATCATTAATGTTTTTCGACTGATCATTAAGATACCAATTGATTATCGTTGCCTTGTGGTCTTGATACTCTCTGTTATTTGCTTTCATATATGACGAGAGCCTATCAATGTATTCATTAATTCTACTTCCTAACTCATTTGTTAAGTCCTTGTATTCTTCATCAGTCAAAAATATATTTTTATATATTCCATAAGGCTTTTGACCTTTACTAAAATCATTCTTTCTTAACTCATTATTATTAATATTGTTATAGTTACCTTCCGATTTTCGAAAATCTTGACTTTCGATATTCAAATCTCTTGAATTTCGATTATCGAACTTCTGGAATTTTGTTTTTCGAACTTCTTGATTTTTTAATTCCATATTATTAAATATGCTCATAAAGTCTTTAACATAAATTCTGTTAGGCTTTCCCAGTCCTTGTCTTTTCTTTTCAATCAGTCCTATTCCTGATTTAATATCAAGTTCAGCTATTAATTTATTTGCTTTTTCACTCGCACAATTAAATTGATCTTTTATGCTTTCAATTGTGTAATAAATAAAGACTTTTCCATCTTCATCTATCCAGCCATTTTTATATGAAAGACCCATTCGATTAAGCATATATGAATACAAAACTTTAGCTTCAATAGAAATGCTCCCAAAAATCTCATCTTCCATTAATACCATAGGTAACCTAATGAAGTTATACATTTCAGATTGCCTATTATAAAAATAATCAAAATTCATTCCTACCTCCTCTCTTTAAAATAAAAAAGACGACAGAATTATTGCTTTCTATCGTCTACGGTTGTCTTATATTTATTTTTCTTCAAATTGATTTTATTGTATAGTTTAATAATTCTAATAATCCAATAACATATATACCTAATTTAGGTAATCCAAATGGACTAAATAAAAATGCTAATATTAGTGCTTCAATTACAATTTGCTTGTCTCCTTGAAAAATGCTAGCTATTCCAATTATAAAAATCAAAGTAGAAACTACGCTTAACAACGCAGTACTCAAACTTAATATGAAGGTTAAAAAAGCTATGAGCAAACTAAACACTAATCTTATCGGTAATAAAATTATTCTAATTATCCATCTCATACATACTCCTAAAAATTAAACTGGGATTCATAACAAACCCCAGTTTCATAATTAGCGTGTCCTTTAATATAATTTTGATCCTGCTGGAATATTATCATCCAGCATTATTAAGTTAAGTTTTTCTTCACCGTCATACTCACAAATTGCAGATATAATCATACCTTCTGAGTCGATTCCCATCATCTTACGAGGAGGAAGATTACAAATTGCAAGTAGTGTCTTTCCAATTAAGCTCTCTGCGCTGTAATATTCCTTAATACCAGATAAAATAACTCTTTCTTTTTCAGAACCATCATCTAATGTAAATTTCAAAAGTTTTTTTGACTTAGGAACTTCTTCGCAGTATTTAACCTTTACAACTCTAAAATCAGATTTTGAGAAAGTTTCAAAGTCTACCATATCTTCAAATAATGGTTCAACTTTCACTTTTGAAAGGTCAATTTCTTCTGTCGTAAGTTTGTCGTAAGTTTCGTAAGTTTCTTTTGACAAGCCCCCATTTTCTGCCTTTTCTAAGCCTATTGGCTTCATTGTTGGGAATAAAAGTATATCTCTTATACTGGGTTGGTCTGTAAGAAGCATAATCATTCTGTCTACTCCTATACCTAACCCTCCTGTTGGAGGTAGACCTACCTCTAAAGCGTTTATATAATCATAGTCCATGGGATGAGCCTCTTCATCTCCCATTTCCTTTTCTCTAACTTGTTGCTCGAATCTTTCCTTTTGGTCAATAGGGTCATTTAATTCAGAGAAAGCATTAGCAAATTCCCAAGTGTTTATAAAGGCTTCAAATCTGTCTGTAAGTCTTGGATCCTCCACTGATCTTTTAGATAGTGGGGATACTTCCACAGGATGTTTTAGAATAAATACAGGTTGGACAAGTGAGCTTTCGCAAAATTCTTCAAACATTTCAGATATTACATGACCTCTTGTCCAATTAGGATCAACATCAAGTCCCTTTGCTTTTGCAATTTCTCTCGCCTTATCATCTTCATCTATTTCATTAAAGTCCACTCCGGTAATTTCTTTTATGGCATCTATCATAGTCAGCCTTTTCCATGGGGCTTTAAGGTCTATTTCTGTTCCTTGATAGGTGATTTTTGTAGTTCCATATAGGTCCATGGCAGCTTTTTCAAAAATTTCTTCAGTAATTCTCATCATGTCTTCATAGTCTGCATAGGCTTCATAAACTTCCATATTGGTAAATTCAGGGTTATGTCTTGTATCCATTCCTTCATTTCTAAACATTTTACCCATTTCATATACCTTGTCGAAGCCGCCTACAACTAATCTTTTCAGGAAAAGCTCATTGGCTATTCTAAGTTGCATGTCCATGTTAAGGGTATTGTGATGAGTTATAAAGGGTCTTGCATTAGCTCCCCCTGCTATGGTGCTTAAAATAGGTGTCTCAACCTCTAAAAATCCTCTACCGTCAAGGTATTCTCTAATTGATTTAACTATTCTGCTTCTTTTTAAAAAGATTTCTTTAATTTCAGGATTTACTATAAGGTCAACATATCTCTGTCTGTATCTAAGGTCAGGATCCTTTAAGCCATGGAATTTTTCCGGGAGAATTTGCAAAGATTTTGAAAGCAAAAGAGTTGATTCTGCTCTTACTGTTATTTCTCCGGCCTCGGTTTTAAAAACCTCACCTTCTACTCCTATTATATCGCCTATATCGTAACTTTTTACGTCTTCATAGCCTTCAAGAAGAACGTCTTTTCTGGCAAAAATTTGAATTCTTCCAAGCTTATCCTGCAGGTCTAAAAAAGCAATTTTACCATGTCTTCTCTTGCTCATTATACGACCAGCAACTGAAACTTTTTTGCCATTATATTCTTCAAATTTGTCTTTAATGTCCTGTGAATAGTCGCTGACATTATACTTTGATATTTTAAAAGGGTCTTTTCCTTCTTCTCTTAATTCCTTTAGCCTTTGCCTCCTTAAAAGAAGCATTTCATTAAGATTTTTTTCTTCAGAATTTTGCATTATTACCTCCTAAAAAGAAATATCAGTTACTTCATACTTAACTAAACCGTCAGGTATTTCTATTTCAACGACGTCTCCTATTTTTAAACCTATAAGCTTTGCGCCTACAGGACTTTCATTTGAAATTTTACCATTAAGTGGATCGGCTTCTGCAGAACCTACAATTGAATATTCCTCTTCGTCTCCGTCTGTTAAATCCTTTATTTTAACAATTGAACCTATATTCACAATTTCCTTGTTAAGTTTATTTTCATCTATAAGCTTTGCATTTCTAAGCATCATTTCAAGCTTGGCAATTCTTTCTTCAACTTGTGCCTGTTCGTTTTTAGCTTCATCATATTCGGAGTTTTCTGAAAGGTCTCCGTATCCTAAAGCAACTTTTATTCTCTCAGCTACTTCTTTTCTTCTTACAGTCTTTAAATATTCAATTTCTGATTCTATTTTTTCTAAACCTTCAGCTGTAAAGAAAATATCTCTTTCTACCACAATATCGCTCCTTAAAGTAAATATTTCCACGCCTTAATATAGGCTTTTGAGAAATATCTTATTTCAAATAATATAATTCAAACAAAAATTAGGCGTCCTACGCCTAATCTCCCCTTAAAATCCACATCATTATAGTTTATATATCCCATAATGTCAAGCTTTATCTATGTTTAGTTCATAATCTGCTATTAGTTTTTTAACTTCCTCATAATCCATAGTCCTGTTTATTTTATCCCTTAGGTCTTTTGAGGCGGGCATTGACTTAAAATATCCCATAAACTGTTTTCTCATTTCAAGAATTCCCTGTCTATATCCCTTGTATTTAACATTTAAGTCAAGGTGATAAAGTGCCATTTCTATCCTGTCTTTATAATCAGGCTTCTTATATTCCAAGCCTCTAAATCTATTATAAATCTCCTTAAATATAAAAGGATTTCCTATTGCTCCTCTACCTATACTTACTCCTGCAACCTTTGAGTAGTTGATTTTCTCAATAGCATCTTCATAGGAGGTAACGTCCCCGTTCCCTATGAGGGGTATTTTAACTTCTTGAGCAATTTTCTTTATATAATCCCAATCAGCCTTACCCTTGTAATATTCTTCCCTAGTTCTTCCGTGAAGGGTTATATAGGAAATACCTGCTTTTTCAGCAGCCTTTACTACAGCAAGGGAATCTACTCCATCTATTCCCTTTCTAATTTTTATGGATACCGGAACTGTTGAATTTTCAACTACAGATTTCATAATACTATAGGCAAGATCAGGGTCTTTTAAAAGAGCTGACCCGCAATTGTTTTTTACAATTTTTGGCGCCGGGCAGCCCATATTTATATCTATTGAATTAAATCCTAAACCTTTAAGTTTTTCTCTAACTACATATCCCATAATATCCGGATCATCTCCAAATATTTGCACAGCTACATTTTTTTCTTTGGGAGATATAGCTAAAAGATCTCTGGATTTTTTATCATCATAATAAAGAGCCTTTGCACTTACCATTTCAGTAACCGTCATGTAGGCACCCATATCAGAACATATTTCTCTAAAAGCCTTGTCTGTGTATCCTGCTAAAGGCGAAAGTATGGCTCCTTGTATTTTATCCTTCAAACTTATCCTTCCTATTTAAATCATAAATAAGCTTTAAACCTTTTAAAGTTAAAAACCTATCTATAACAATATTGTATTTTGAATCTGATGTTAAAAGAGAAGAGAAGCCCCCAGTTGAAATTATATTTAAATCCTTAAGATCCATATTAAGCTCCCTTGCTATTTTCTCAAGAATTCCGTCTATCATGGAGGTGAAACCATAATAAAGTCCCGCCTGCATAGCCGCAACTGTGCTTGTTTCAATTACCTTCTCAGACTTCACTATTTCTATTTTAGGAAGTTTTGAAGTCATCATAAAAAGTGCTTCGGCGGATATTCCTATACCGGGCATAATAAGTCCACCCAAGTAATTGTTGTCCTTATCTATTACGCAAAAAGTCATGGCTGTACCTATATCTATTATAATACAGGGGCCTCCGTAATTTTTTATAGCTGCAACCGCATTAACTAACCTGTCAGCTCCCACTTCATCCGGATTTACATACTTGATTTTTAAACCCAAATTCAAATTTCTATTAACAACTATAGGCCTTTTATTAAAATATTTAATTACCATACTCGGCAAGGTGTGCATAAGATTAGGAACTACTGAAGATATAATAACATCATCTATCTCATTTACATCTATATTTGCGTGAGACAGACTATTATAAAAAAGCATTCCATACTCATCTGATGTTCTTGTTTTAACAGTGGCTATTCTGAAATCGCTAATAAGTTCATCATTATGATAGACACCGAAAACTATAGTAGTATTGCCAACATCTATTACTAATAACATAGTTTCCCCCATAGATAATTTTTTTTAAGTATATCCTTTGAACCTATAAAAATCAAGTAAGGGCAAATAATTTTACAGTAGATACGAATTTTAAAATAACATAAATTGCAATGAAATTAATATTGACAGAATTGTCAACTTGTATTATGATTTCAGTGAACAATAGGAGGATAAAGATATGAATATTAAAACTAAATCATTAACTAAAACGGCATTATTTTCTGCACTTATAGCAGTAGGGTCTTTCGTTCCGGTTCCTATGTATCCGGTACCTGTAACTCTACAAACTTTTTTTGTTTTTATGGCAGGCCTTTTACTTACACCTGCTGAAGCATTTTTATCAGTTGCAGTTTACACCATTATAGGCCTTGTAGGTATTCCCGTTTTTGCAGGCTTTACCGGTGGAGTACAATCAGTGTTTTCACCGAGCTTCGGCTTTATTTTAGGATTTTCTCTTGGTGCCTACTCTATAGCTTTACTTGTAAGAAAATTTAAAGAAGAAAGTATCTACAAAAATTTTCTTGCAATTTTTATAGGTAATGCTTTTATTTACCTTATAGGTCTTACTTACATGTACTTTATTTTAAAATCTTTAGGTAAGGCACCGGACTCACTCTATGGTGTTCTTTCCATAGGTATGATTCCTTTCATTCCTGGTGACCTTTTAAAAATGATAGTTGCATCTATTGCCGCTCCGAAAATAAAAAAAGCCCTAATGGATTAAGGACTTATAATAACTTGTTTCAAATACTTTTACTTAAAAGAAGAACCTCTTTATTTCTTAATCATAGAATTTAAAGAGGTTCTTTTTTACTAGTTATGAAAAAATTATTTTTTTCAGTTCTTCCTTCATTGGCATAAGGCGCTTCTCTATCTCCACAAGATCAAAGGATTCAATTTCAATCTTATCTTTTATCTCATTGGATAAATGCTTTTGTGCAAAGGGATAGACAACCTTATTCTCCTTATCGGCGTGTTGCCTTAAAAGATTTACATAGCTCATGGTATTGGTTATTACTTGAAGAAGGTCTCTATTATCCTTTGATTTTAAATAGGATTCCAGACTTTTTTCCAACTCCATACAATAAGCCCTAGCCATTTGGTGTTCAACAAGCATTCCGTTTTTAACGAGTTTTTCGGCAGCAGGTCCCAAGCTTTCCACCATGTATTTAAAAAGTATATCTTCTTCCTTTTTATGATGGACTCCATCTGCAAATTCCCTTATATACCTTATAGCTGCCCTGAAAAATTTTTCATCTATAAGCTTATCTTCCATAATTTTAAGACACTCTTCTTCAAGTCTATCGGTAAATAATATTATTTCCTCATGTTCATTTACTAAATAATCTATAGCTTTCATTTTAACCTCTCATTGTTTATTTATTACCTATGAGGTAAGTATACAGTTCAGTTCTCATTATTCCTATAATTAAAATATATAAATTTCAAATAAAACTGTATTTAAATTTTATCACTAATCTCTATTGTTAGTATATTATACCCATTTTAAATTGATTTTGTTTTAAAAGGCGTCAAAATATAGTATAATGACACTATTGAGGAGGTCATCAGATGAATAGGAATAAAAAAAGAGGCCGTCGCAAGTTTCTGCGACTATCAAGCTTCTTTAAAATATTATTAATACTTGCCCTATCAGCCTTAATAACTTTAGGAACTTTTGTAAGTACATCTATGCTTTCAATACTTAAAAAAGCACCGAGAATAGACGCTGAAAACTACAGAGCTTTAATTCACGAAACATCAAGTGTCTATGATGATAAGGAAAATTTAATTCAAACTCTGGTTTTAAATGAGTTTTCACAATATGTTACTTTAGACAAGATCCCTAAAAATTTAAAAAATGCAGTAATTGCCATTGAGGACGAAAGATTCTATCAACATGATGCAGTGGATTTTAAGAGAATTTTAGGCGCACTTGTCAGCAACCTTAAGGCAGGCAGAATTGTTCAAGGCGGCTCAACTATATCAATGCAGCTTGCCAAAAACCTTTATACTTCTTCAAATCAAAGTATAGAAAGAAAGCTTACTGATATTTACTATGCCTATGAAATGGAATCAAAGCTTTCAAAGGATCAAATTCTAGAAGCTTATATGAATTCCGCAGGCTTTTCAAAGGGTACTGTAGGAGTTCAGGCGGCAGCAAAGACCTTTTTTAACAAGAATGTTTCTGACCTAAGCTTGGCAGAATGTGCCCTAGTAGCCGGAATAACCAATAGGCCCGAAAAATATTCTCCCTATATTAGAGAAGCTATAACAGGTGAAGATAATATTGAAAGTATACAGTTTGAACTTGTACCCACCAGTGGAGAAAGTCCATCAGAAGAAACTTTAGCTATATCTTCCAAGCTAAAAGAGCTTGGTAGAATCGACAGTTTTGATCTTAAACTTGTAGAATCCGGAACCTTGGTGCCTATGAAGGCGGTTTTTAATGAAAAATCCAAGGAAAGACAAAAGCTTATTTTAAAAAAAATGAAGGAACAAAATTACATCAGCAACGAAGAATACGAGGCTGCTTTAATTGAACCTATAAATATTGTTTTAAGTCCTAGGGAGGAAAAGGGATTATCATCCTTTTTTGTTGATGAGGTTAAAGAAGAAGCCATAAGTATTTTAGAATCCTTAGGTTACTCAAATGAAGAGGCAAATACTAAGCTCTACACCGGCGGATTCCAAATCTATTCATCTATGAGCCTGGACTTGCAAAAACACATGGAAGAAGTCGTAAACAATGACAAGCTTTTCCCAAGAAGTAGAACTGATGAAAACGGAATCAAGCAACCTCAAGTAGGAGCAGTTTTAATGGATCCTCATACAGGGCAGGTAAAGGCTCTTATTGGGGGAAGAGGCATTGCAGGGAATTCCAACTTTAACAGGGCTACATCACCAAGATCGCCCGGTTCAAGTATAAAGCCGATATCCGTATATATGACGGCTTTTAGAAATGGTGCCACTGCGGCGGATGTTTATCTTGATGCGCCTCTACCTAAGAGTATTTTTAAATATACACCTACCAATGTTGGCTCTTATGTAGGCTGGACCAATATTAGAAACCTTATTGTAAGATCGTCAAATGTCGGCGCTTATTTGGTAGCAAGGGATATAGGCGTGGACTATAATATGGCTTCAAACAAAAACTACCCATATTCCAAGGCAGTTGATGAGCCTAAGGCTATGAAAATGATTATGGAAAACCTGGAGGATATAGGTGTTACTTCCCTGGTGTGGCCAGAGGATAATCCTGTTACTAATGATCAAATCCCTTCATCTATGGCACTTGGAGGCATGACTAAAGGAATATCACCTCTTGAAATGGCGGGAGCTTATACTCCCCTTGCCAATGAAGGAGTCTACCAAAAGCCCAGCTTTATAGATAAAATTACAAACTCTTCAGGAGAAGTGATTTATGAAAGATCCGGAAAGGGAAAAAAGATTCTTTCACCTCAAAACGCTTTTATCCTTACCAATATATTGGAAGATGTAGTTAAAAAAGGTACGGGTACCAATGCCAACTTCCCTAAAATGAGTATAGCCGGCAAAACCGGTACAACAAATCAAAAGAAGGAAGCTTGGTTTGTAGGATACACTCCCTATTATTTATGCTCTGTTTTTATAGGTAATGACCTTCACGAGCCTATGCCTTTTATGTCAAGTGTAGCGGCAAGTTTATGGAAAGAATTTATGAAGCCTATTCATAAAGATTTGGAGGATAAAGAGTTTCCTCAACCTGAAACTGGACTTTACAGAAAGTATGTAGGCGGAAGATACGAATATTTTGTTGAAGGAACTAAACCTCACTACCTGAACAAATACTCATTTGTTGAAAGTAAAGACGATGACGAAGATAACAATAACAAAAACAATAACAATAGCAAAAAATCATCTTCAAAGAAAAAGTCTAAATCAACTGACAATAACAATAATGCTCCTAAGACTAAAAAGAAGAAAAAATCTTCCAACGAAAACAATTAAATACTTTTATAAATTAAAAAAGGACTGTGTAAATTAAACATAGTCCTTTTTATATTATCTCTTCAAATGAAAATCCTTACATTAATTTTATAAACCCAGCTTTTCCAACAAATAGTCACAGGATTTTTCCGGATCTTCATTGTTAATAGACAAAATAAAATCATCTTTCTTTATAGCATAGTTGGCATCATAATATTTTTCCATAAGATCTTTAATAATAAAATCAAATTTTTCCTCTTTAATTAAATTTAAATAATCCACATACCTTTTATGGCTTATGTATTTTTTAAGGTTTTCAAGAGCTTCCATAAGCTCTTTTTTTGTATCTTCACTATAGTCCCTTAGATAATCTCCCTTAATCCTTGCAAGTCTACCCTCCACTGTGTCATTTATAAGAACCTTCTTTGGAGAAGTGGCAATAGCAGTTTTAAGCTTAAGAGGTAAAATCAAATCTCCTATTCTTGATGACTCGGCTTCCACAAATACAGGTCCTTTTTTAAACCTCCTGTAGGACTCAAGAATCTCCGATTCAAAAGTCTTTTGTGATGGTTGATTGCCTAGACCTACTCCTCCAAAAAGAGATCCTCTATGATTTGCTAAGCCTTCAAGATCTAATACATTTTTACCTCTTTTTGAAAGCTCCTTTAAAATTTCCGTTTTGCCACAACCTGTAAACCCCTTTAAAACTATATATTCATAATCCCCAAGGTTTTCCAAACATTTCAGTACATAGGCCCTATAACCCTTGTAGCCTAAATTAAGCTTGTAAACTTTTTGACCTAAGCTTTTTAAAAGATCAAATAATACTGTAGATCTGAAACCACCTCTTGAGCAAAATAAAATAGGCTCATAGTCCCTACAGGCCTCTGCTATAAATTTATAGTAGTCCACAAGCTTTGGAGTAAAAAATTCTACTCCTTTAAGCTTAGCCTCAGTTATTTTACCGCTATCATACAGGGTGCCTACAACTTTTCTTTCTTCGTTGGACAAAACCGGCATAGATATAGCTCCGGGAATTGTCCCTGCCTTAAATTCACCTTCACTTCTTAAATCTATAAAAAGAGGTTTATTAAATTTTAAAATTTCTTCATAATCATTTGCTTTAAACATAGTCTAATTATAAATGTTTTAAAAAATTTTTTAAAGTGCTATAGTAATTGTAGTGAGGTGAGACGATGAAACTTGAAGTTTGCGGAGGTTGCAATGCTAAAATTTCGGCTTCCGATTTAAAGGCAACCTTAGACCTTTTAACTGTATTTAAGAGAAAGGAAATCCTTGAAGGCTTTTCCAACAATGACGATGCAGCTGTTATAAAAATTAATGATTCGACAGCTCTTGCCCTTACCTGTGATTTTTTCCCTCCTATGGTAGAAGATCCCTTTGTTTTTGGAGAGATTGCCGCAGCTAATGCTCTTTCAGATATATATGCAATGGGAGGAGAGCCAATTTGTGCCCTTAACTTAGTTTGCTTTCCTGAAGAGGAGGACAGAAGTCTTTTAGAAGAGATTTTAAAAGGCGGTGCCAAAAAGCTTGAGGAAGCCCAATGTTCCCTTGCAGGAGGTCATTCTATTCACGACCCGAGAATTAAATACGGTCTTTGTGTTTTAGGAGTCTTAAATCCTGAAAAAATTTACAAAAACAACTCTGCAAAAGTTGGCGATAAGATTATCCTTACAAAGCCTTTAGGAGTTGGACTTTTAACTTCTGCAAAAACTGTGGGTCAGTGTAAGGACGATGACTTTGAAAATGCGGTAAAATCCATGAAAACTCTTAACAAATATGCCTATGATATATTAAAGGACTTTCCTGTAACCTCCATGACTGATGTAACGGGCTTCGGACTTATAGGACATCTTAGTGAAATGATAAATGATACAGCTTTAATAAACACGGAAAACTTACCTATCCTTTCCGGTGCTAAAGAATCCGCCGAAGAATTTTTATTTACTGCCGGAGGTCAAAGAAATAGAAAATCCTATAGTAATCTTGTTGATTTTCAAATAAACGACTTTGCTCTTGAGGAAGTGCTATTTGACCCTCAAACATCAGGTGGGCTTCTTGTCTCCATATCCGACAGATCTAATGAGCTTGTAGAAAAACTTAGAAAAAATAATATCCCAGCTTCAATTATCGCTGAGGTCATTGAAAAAAAAGATAAAAAAATTATAGTGAGGTAGATTATGAAAGAAATTAATGCTATGGGGCTTCTTTGTCCAAGACCGGTAATACTGGCAAAAAAACTTATAAAAGAAGAAAGCCCCAAGGACTTTTGTGTACTTGTAGATAATGAAATTGCAACTGAAAATTTAGCTAAAATGGCTGATCACCTTGGTTATAAAACCAAAACAAGCAAGGAAGATAAAACCTATAGGGTTGCCTTTGAAAAGGTTAAAGATATAGAGGCAGAAGATAAGCCTCAAGAAGATGAATTTATTGTTGTCTTTTCATCTGACAGACTGGGTCTTGGAGATGAAGACTTTTCTAAAAAACTGTTGGAGGGATTTCTTTACTCCCTACCAGAAAAAGAAAGCCTTCCCACCTATGTAGTCCTTTATAACTATGGAGTAAGACTTTCCACTCTAAATGAAAATACCGTTTCAGATTTAAAGAAACTGGAAGAAAAAGGCACTACAGTTTTATCCTGTGGACTGTGCTTAAACAATTACGGTTTAAAGGATTCCCTAAAGGTTGGACAAATAACAAACATGGATAATATTGTAGACCTGCAAATAAAATACAAGGTCGTAAAACCATGCTGACCTATCACCTGATTACCTTTAAGTCTTCCAATTACGCCATGGCTGCTGAAAAAAAGACTCAAGACTTAGGTACAAGACTGATTACCTTACCCTCTTGGATAAGCTCCGATTGCGGCTTCGGCTTAAAGGTCGGAGAAAACTTAAATAAGGTTTTAGATGTCCTAGGTAGGGAAAATGTGGAAGGAGTTTATCCCCTTAAATGATTTATTTTGACAATGCTTCAACAACTCTTGTAAAACCGCCTCAAGTAGGTGTGGCTTTAATGGAGGCCGTAAACTCAAAAAACTTTGGAAATGCAAGTAGAGGATCCTATGATATGTCTTTAAATTCCCTTAGTAGCCTTTTTTCTCTTAGGCAGGAAATTGGAGAGCTTTTTTCCCTAGACCCTTTAAATGTTGCCTTATGTGCAAATGTAACTACAGGTTTAAATCTTGTGTTAAACTCCATTCTAGAAAAGGGTGATCATGTTATTACATCACTTGCAGAGCATAACTCAGTCCTTAGACCTCTAAATCATTTAAAGGATATCTTAGCTATTGAGGTGTCCTATCTTCCCTTAACTGAAAAGGGCAAAATAAACCTAAATCCCCTTGAAGACCTTCTACAAAAAAATACAAAGCTTCTTTGCCTAACTGCCATGTCCAATGTTTCGGGAGAAATTACCGACTTATCTTTGGCTCGAGACTTTTGCAAAAGACACGGACTTATTCTCTTAATAGATGCAGCTCAAGGCGGTGGCACCATGGACCTAAGCCTTAAAGGCTTTGACAGAGCTGTACTTTGCTTTACAGGACACAAGGGACTCTATGGCCCTCAAGGTACAGGGGGCATTGCTGTAAAGGGCGATATAAAATTTAAAGAAGTGTTTTCCGGTGGAGGAGGTAACTCTGTGAACCCCCACCAAAACAACTTTATGCCGGATATTTTCGAATATGGGACTTTAAATCTTCCATCTAACCTTGGACTCTTAGAAGGTATTAAATACATAAAAGGCCTTGGAATTAAAAAAATCTCCAAGAATCTTTACGACCTATCCTCCTATCTTTACAAGTCTCTGGAAAAGCTTGATGGAGTAAAGCTTTACACTGACCACGTTTATCCCCATGGTCCTATTGTTTCCTTTAACTACAAGGACTACTCCTCAGAAAAGGTTTCAGATCTTCTTTGGGAAAAGGGAAAAATTGCCACAAGGGCAAAGCTCCACTGTGCCCCGCTTTTTCACCGAGCTATGGGAACGGAAAAAAGAGGTATGGTAAGAGCCTCCCTATCCACCTTTAACACCTTTAGTGAAGTGGATAGGTTTATTGAGGTTTTAAAAAGTTTTTAAACCATCCAAGAGCTAAAAATTTTTGCTTTTTATATCTTTTCTTATAATTTCTCTATCTAAACAAAAATAAACCACAAAAGGCCCTTAAATTCTATAAGGGTCTAATGCGGTTTATGTCTTATCAGAATAAATTTTTAATTTTCCCGCAAAGCCTATTTGTTTTTAAACATTATATCAAAGGCTCTTTTATCAAGGTTTTCTCCAATAAAAATCAAATTTTTACCCGCTTCGCCAGAATATTTTTCCAAGCTGAATTTAGAGTTAACTATATCTATCTTAACAGTTTTATCATCAACCTTTACGAAGCCCTTGGCTCTTAAAACTTTGCCAAACCTAACTTGGCAAATTGCATTAAAAATAGTGCCCATTTGTTGAAAATCCTTATAAGAAACATTTTCGTAGCACAAGGACTCCATATGAAAATGCTCAAAGTTTGACAGGTCTATTTTAGAATAGTCATACTTATCTATAAGCTCCTTGTATTCATCCTTTGAAAAATCTTTATAATGTTTCTTGTAAATCTTTGCCCCTGTATAGGGCTTTAAAATTTCTATGGCCTTATTTATACTTTCTTCACTAATATTTTCAGTCTTTGAAAGTAATATATAAGATGAATTTTCTATTTGGTCTATAAATATTTCCCTGTAGTTCTTTAAATAATCATCTATTTGATAGTAATCAACAATAGTTATAGGAGAAAGAAGTTCTATATTTTCATATTCTATAGTTTTTATATTCTCTATAATCTTTGACAAAAATCCCAAGCCTGTAGGCTCTATTATTAAGTAAGAAGGATTTATAGTATTTGCAACAGTTAAAACACTTGTAGCAAAATCACCTTTCTTGCTGCAACAAATACAGCCTTCTTCCAGGGATAAAATTTCCCTTCCGGTTTCTCTTAAAAGATCCTCATCTACATTTGCTCCGGCATAGTCGTTTTCCAATATGGCTATATCATCTAAATTTTTGGCAAAGCTTTGTATAAAACTTGTCTTTCCGCTTCCTAAAAAACCTGATACTACTATTACCTTCATTATTTTTCCATTAAATCTTCAGCAACTATTACTACCGGTTTAATTAAATCCTTTGGTTTTTCCTTCATTAACAGTAGGGCATCTTCAACCTTGTCAAAACCGTTAAATTTATGAGTAACAAGCTTTGAAATGTCAAGCTTACCACAAGATACAAGCTTAGCTAATTTTTCCATTCTAAGTCTGCCGCCTGGAGTCAAACCTCCTGCAATAATTTTGTGGCCCATACCTACACCCCATTCAACACGAGGAATCTTAATGTAATCTCCGCCGCCAAGATAGTTTACATTTCCTATTTTTCCGCCGGGTCTAAGAGCTTTAACAGCTTCTTCAAAGGTATCTACAGTGCCTCCGGCTATAACTACTCTATCTACACCCTTACCATTTGTAAGTTCAAGAACTTGTTCAGATATAGAACCGTTTTTATAGTTGATTATATCTGTTGCACCATAAAATTTTGCAGCTTCAATGCATTTAGGTCTTGTACCTACAGCATAAATTTTTGATGCTCCTCTAAGATTACATCCTGCTACAGCCATTAAACCAACAGGTCCTATACCTATAACTAGAACTTCATCACCAAATTGAACATCTGCAAGTTCAACTCCGTGGAAACCTGTTGTAACCATGTCTGACAACATAGGTGCAAGTACAGGGTCAACACCTTCAGGTATAAGGGCAAGATTGCCGTCTGCATCATTTACGTGGAAATATTCTGAAAACACCCCGTCTTTAAAGTTTGAGAACTTCCAGCCGCCAAGCATTTCACCTGAGTGCATTGGAAATCCGGCTTGAGATGCTAAAGATGACCAGTCGGGAGTTATAGCAGGAACTAAAACTCTATCTCCAACCTTAAAATCTTTTACCAACTCTCCAACCTTATATACTTCTCCTGCAGCCTCATGACCCAGGATCATGTTGTGTCTATCTCCTATAGCGCCTTCCCAAACAGTGTGAATATCTGATGTACATGGTGCCAGGGCAATAGGCTTTACCAAAGCGTCAAGTGGTCCAAGTTCAGGCTCCTCTTTTTCAATCCAACCTATCTTTCCAATTCCTAACATTGCAAAACCTTTCATACTCTTCCTCCTTTAGTTAATTAATTATTTGAGACAGTGTAATTTTACTATAGGTAGATATTTTTTTGCAATCGTTTTTTATTTTTTAATACTAATTAATAAACACAAAAAAACGAAGATTGAGTCCTCGCCTTTTTTTGAAATTAAAATTTTTTATTATCCTTTTAAAATCACAATGTTCATTATTAGAAATGAAAGCAAGCCTGCCAGACAAATAAGAAAAATTACAAGATAGACGGATTTCCTATCCGAGCTTCGACTTTTGACATCACTATCTTCAATATCTATTTTCTTACCGCAGGAGCCACAGTAAGACAGGTTCCTACTTTGAACGTGACCACAGTAGGGACACGTTATTGTGTCTTCTCCCTCAATTATTAAGTAGAGTAAAAGTACCAGTATGCTGGATGTAAACATTACTAAAAGAATCCAAAGGATACTATCCTTACCTCTTGACTTAGCATCTTTATAAATCCAAATTGCTATGGCAATTTTTATAGCAAGGGGTATAAGCATAAAAAGCCAAGTAAAATTAAAAGCTAAAGCCATATTGCACCTCCTTACAACTATTAAATACTAGCTTAATTAAGATTCTGCTTTAATAAAATGTCTGATTTAAAACCGGTCTACGTTAAAATGATACCCCCATGTTTTAAACCTGATAGTTTAAATATAATAGAAAAATTTATTTTTGCTAATAAAAAAGATCCCTTTTTATAGGGACCTTTGATTTTATTTATCTTCTTTCTCCTTATTATCTTGAGAATGAATTAATTTTTTAGCTTCATCGGAAAGATCTTCCTCTTCAATTTTTGCTTCTTCCTTGTTAAGCTCAGGTTCCTCTTCTCCGTCATAGATTCTCTCAAATTCTTCTCTTCTTATAGTTTCTTTTTCAAGTAAAACATCAGACACTCTAATAAGTTTTTCCATGTTTTCACTTAAGATTTCTTTTGCTTTAAGGTAGGCATCATTAAGAAGTTTTGAAATCTCTTTATCTATTTCTGCTGCAGTTTCTTCTGAATAGTTTTTACTTCTGCCCAGGTCCCTGCCTATAAATATCTCGTTCCCGCTTTCACCGTAATTAATTGTTCCAAGTTTTTCACTCATACCATACTCGGTAACCATGGCTCTTGCAATTGATGTAGCTCTTTCTATATCATTGTGGGCACCTGTTGATATATCGTCTAAAACTAAAGCTTCCGCAACCCTACCTCCAAGAAGAGATACCAGTTCGTTTTTCATTTGGCCCTTAGTCATAAAGTTAACATCGTCTTCAGGAATATAGGCGGTGAAACCTCCTGCCATACCTCTTGGAATAATAGTTATTAAGTGAACCGGATCCGTTCCTGGCAAGCTCTTTGATACTACAGCATGTCCTGCTTCATGTACCGCAGTAAGTTTTCTTTCTTTTTCCGTAACTACCTTGGATTTTTTAGCAGGTCCCGCCTGTACCTTAATTGAAGCCTCTTCTATATCTTCCATTTCTATTTTATTGCTGTTTCTTCTTGCAGCAAGGAGTGCAGATTCATTCATTAGGTTTTCAAGATCTGCCGGAGTAAATCCAGGAGTCCTTTTTGCTATTGTTTTAAAATCTATATCATCACCGATTTTTTTATTTTTAGAATGAATTTTTAAAATTTCTTCTCTGCCCTTTACATCAGGCTTTCCTACAAAAACGGTTCTGTCAAAACGTCCCGGTCTTAAAAGTGCAGGATCCAGTATGTCGGCTCTGTTGGTAGCAGCCATTACTATTACTCCTTCATTTTTCCCGAAGCCGTCCATCTCAACTAAAAGTTGGTTAAGAGTTTGTTCTCTTTCATCGTGTCCTCCGCCAAGTCCGGCTCCACGCCTTCTACCTACTGCGTCAATTTCGTCTATAAAAATTATACAAGGAGAATTTTTCTTGGCAGTTTCAAAAAGATCTCTTACTCTAGATGCTCCGACTCCTACAAACATTTCTACAAAGTCTGAACCTGACATTATAAAGAAAGGTACCTTAGCTTCTCCCGCTACGGCCTTTGAAAGGTAAGTTTTACCTGTTCCCGGAGGTCCTACCAAAAGAACTCCTTTAGGTATTCTAGCTCCCATTTCGACAAATTTCTTAGGATCTTTTAAAAAGTCAACTATTTCAGAAAGCTCTTCCTTTTCTTCAACAAGCCCGGCTACATCGTTAAAGGTAATATGATTTTTGTCATCATGTTTTACCACCCTAGCCTTGCTTTTGCCGAAGGAACTCATTTTAGATCCTCCACCTTGAGACTGGTTCATAATGTAATACCAAAATCCTATAAAGACCACTATCATAAGTATAGTAGGGATCCATTCCATATAAACCGGAGTTTGCTTATCTCTTAGAGATGTAACTTTAACTCCTGATTCATCTATAGCCTTGGAAATATAGTTATCATATATATAAACTCTCGCTTCCTGGGGAATTATTGTATGAAAGGTTTCTTTTTTATCGGTTTCAAAAATAACTTCCCTGTCGTCATAAGTTATTTCTGTAACCTTTTTTTCTTTAACGTATTCTATAAATTTTGTTATGTCTACCTCAGGTATAGTTTCAGCCGGAGGGCTTAGAAATCTTATTCCTATAAGCACCAGCACTATAAGCATAAGGTAGAGTGATACTCCGCTTATTTTTCTGTTCACCTTTTTATCACTCCTTCCTTTAAATTATAGCATAGAAGTGTAAACTTATATATATAACTATATGTAAACGGATTCATCTAAAATTCCTATATAAGGCAGATTTCTGTAGCCTTCATTGTAGTCCATGCCATATCCTACTACAAAATTATCTTCAATTTCAAAGCCTATATACTTAGTTTTTATATCCTTTTTACGTCTTGCAGGTTTGGTTAAAAGAGTACAAACATTTAAACTCTTTGCTCCTCTGCTTCTAAGTACCTCAAGAAGATAGGAAAGGGTAAGGCCGGTATCTATTATGTCTTCCACTATTAAAACATCCTTGCCCTCAA
Source organism: Peptoniphilus catoniae (assembly GCF_901447155.2). Lineage (GTDB taxonomy): Bacteria > Bacillota > Clostridia > Tissierellales > Peptoniphilaceae > Peptoniphilus_E > Peptoniphilus_E catoniae. The sequence continues at coordinate 181,890 of NZ_LR588415.1, read as the reverse complement.
CTTTAATGCTCAAATCTTTTAAAATTCTAACTTCTCCTGTAGTGGTAGTACCTTCATAGCTTTTCACATCCATAAAATCCATTACTACAGGTCTGTCAATTCTCTTAACAAGATCCATCATAAAGGGTATAGCGCCTTTTAAAATACCTACTACTACAAGCTCTCCATTATAGTCCTCGGTAATTTTCGCTCCTATTTCCTCACACTTTTTTTGAATTTCCTCTTCTGTAAAAAGTACTTCTTTAATATGGTCTTCCATGTTTAATTTACTCATTTAGATCCTCCATGCTAATATTTATTATATTTTCAGTTTTTTTATCTATAGAATAGAGTCCACTCATCCTATAAGGGGCAATCCAGATTATTTCTTCATCATCGCATATTATAGGTGTTATGTCCCTGAATCTTCTCTCAATTTTTTCATCTATAAAAAAATCCTTAACCTTTTTATATCCCTTCATACCCAAAGGGATAAACCTGTCTGCTTCTTTTCTTCTCCTAAGACGTAATCTACCTTTAACCTTATCCTTGTCTATGGAAATAAGATTTTTCTCAACCCTATAGGTTCCATTAAAGTCTAAGGTAAACTTGCCTAAGGGCGTATAATTTATACCTTCAGTAAGGATAATCTCTTCAAAGTCGAAGGTTTCTTTTTTCTCAATATAAAGACTATTGTAAGAGATACCGAGACTTAGGTTTTTAGGAAGACTTATTCTTGTAGATTCTGAGCCTTTAATAGCCTTAACTATTTGATCTATATTTACCATGGACATTCCATCTATAGTGGAAAGCTCCTCTTTTAAAAACTTTCTTACTACTTCACTTATAAAATAATTATCCATGGTTTTAAGCTTTTTAATATTAAGGGCATCTCCGCTTCTGTTTTCCTTTAGATACTCATTTACTAAAGAGTTTATAAAATTCATGTTTTTTTCTGCAAGATCTGAAAGTCTTAAAATCGCATCCTTAAAAGCCGGATTAAAGTTTTCTTCAATATAGGGAATTAAATTAAGTCTTACCTTGTTTCTTCCATATATGTCAAGATAATTAGTTTCATCCTCTACATAGGAAATGTCATTTTCCCTGAGATATTCCTCTATCTCTTTTCTTTTTATATTAAGCATGGGTCTATATAAATCCCCTGACACATAGGACATGGCCAAAAGCCCTTCTATACCGCTGCCTCTTATAATTCTTTGAATAACCGTTTCAACTTGATCATCGGCATTGTGAGCGAGAAATATTTTTCCCGAATCTCCCTTAAGCTTTCTAAAAAATTGATACCTTAAAAATCTTCCAGCCTCTTCATCAGTCATTTTGTGCTCTCTTCCATAGACTTCCATATTTACATGTACTGACTTATAGGTTAGGTTGAATTTTTCCGCAAGATTTTTTACAAAGACCTCATCTCTTTTTGCAGTTTTTCTTACTCCGTGGTTTACATGAGCCACTATAAGTTCAAAATTTTTTTCTTTTGAATAAAGATACAGATTATACAGCATAAAAATTGAATCGGCTCCACCTGAAACCGCTGCAATTATCCTATCTTCTTCTTCTATCATATTAAATTTTTTTATATTTTCTAAAAACTTTTCATTCATTGTTTATAACTAAAAATAAGGTCATCTTAGATGACCATATTATCTATTTCTTGACCTGTTTGACATCTTGAAATTCTCTCTTGATCTAGCTTTCTCTAGTTTTTCATTAGAGTCTTTTAAAAACTTTGAAAGCTTATCTTCAAAGGACATATCCTTATCCTTATTTGAAAAATCAACTTCTACAGGTTTTTTCTTTTTTTCCTCGGCCTGTTTCATAGATAAAGCTATCTTGCCATGATCGTCAAGGGATATAATCTTAACTTTAACTTTTTGTCCCTTTTTTAAAATATCAGATACATTTTCAATATAGTCCTGTGAAATTTCTGAAATATGTACCAACCCGCTTTTGTTATCCCCTAAGTCTACAAAAGCCCCGAATTTCAAAACATTGGAAACTACACCATCAACTATTTGGCCAACAGATAATGCCATTAATAATCCTCCCGTAAAATATTCTTAAAGGTTGTTGTCCTCTTTATCCTTGTCCACATAAACCACTTCCCTGGGTTTAACCATGCCCAAATCTTCTCTTGCAACCTTTTCTACATATTTCATAGAGTCTGATTCCGATATTTCATTTTCCAACTCTGCTATACTTTTTTTAAGTTCAATCACTTTTTGTTCCTTGGCTGAAACTTCCAAAAGTTTTCTGTTTCTTTCAGATATAGCTGAGCTTATAGTAAAAGCTCCATAGGTAACTGAAATTAAAATAATAATTGCAAAGAATAAGGGAAAGGTTTTAGTTCTTCTCATAATAACAACCTCCAAGGTAATTATCACATTAAAGGCAGCATTTTTCAAGCTTAAATTATCCTTAACCCGAATTAATTTACTATTTTGTAAAGACTGTCAGCCTCATCTTTTAAAACGTGATCTTTAATACCCATTACCTCATAAGATACATTTGCGTTTCCAAAAGCAATCTCTATAATATCTCCAATTTTTACTTCATCTCCTGGCTTGGCAGGTTTAGAATTAATCTTCACTCTGCCAGCTTCACAAGCATTTTTTGCTACAGTTCTTCTTACTATAATTCTTGAAACCTTTAAAAATTTATCTATTCTCATTAAATCTCCTTATAAAAAAAGGGAAGCCTTACGCTCCCCCTTAAATTTTTTCTAATTATTTTTTATTAACTGCTTCTTTAAGAGCTTTTCCTGATCTGAATACAGGTGCAAGTGAAGCCGGAATTTGAATCACTTCTTCTGGGTTTCTAGGATTTCTTCCTTCTCTAGCTTTTCTTTCTCTAACTTCAAAAGTTCCGAATCCTACAAGTTGAACTTTTTCTCCCTTTGCAAGTGCTTCTTCAACTGAAGATAAAAAACCGTTAAGTGCCATTTCAGCATCTTTTTTTGTTAGATTGCTTTTTTCTGCAATACTTGCTACTAATTCTGATTTGTTCATTAAAATCCTCCTTATAATAAGTCCTTTTATTTTCACTCTCGTTGTTTGATTAATAAGTTCATGGATATTATACAAAAAATACAGCTTAAATAAAAGCAATTTCGCCAATTATTAGTATTAATTTTATATTTAACACTAAAAACAACTAAATCTTTAATTAACTTACTAATCTGTCATTCATGATTAAGGCTATAAGTAATTATACATTAAGAATTTTACTTTTTCCATAGTATTTTACTTAAAAAGCCTATTTTTAGAGGATTTTTTATATATTAAGTCGAAAATTTCCCTATAATTATATAGACCTTCTCTATTTAAAGAAGCTATGGCCTTTAAGTTTTCCAAGGTGGAGTCAATAAGTTCATCTATATCTATATTATTTTGAATAGGCTCATCCTCTAAAGAGTCAAGAATATCTCCTAAAACAGGTCTATTACACTTAGGTATAAAAAGAGCGCTTTGGTGGTTTATGTTTTCCATACGGTCCAGTTTGTAAATAGGCAACTTATAAACTTTTTCAGATTTAAGGCCTGCATCTGTTACAAGATAGATTTCATACTCATCTCCATATACTTCACTAAGACTTAGCTTTAAATCTACGGCTATTCTTTTATTATAGATTTGAGTTATTATTATATCTCCACGAGGATTAACATTGTGAATATTAAAATCATCCCCATCAAGTAGAATCATATGCTTTGAAGGGTCCGTCTTAACAGCATTAAGTAAATGATCTATAAAGCTTACTCCTGCAGTTAAGCTATAGTCATCTGTTGCTTTTATAAGTCTTACTACTGTACTCTCAGCTATAAAGGGGCTTCCCGGCACAAAGTAGTTAATATCCCCTTTCTTATTTTCTTCTATAAGTCTATCTACTATCTTTTCATAAACCTTATCAAAAGAGTCTTCGCTTTCATATAGATAGTCAAAGCTTTCATAATCTATTCCTTCTTCTTCCAGGATTTTAACAGCTTCATGTCTTTTTGTTCTTATAAAATTTTTATTTTTATTTTTCATTATCCTATAGGCTTCAAGTGTAAGTCCGTCTTTATCTGAAGATCCAAGCCCTACTATATTTATCATGTAAAACACCTCCTGTTAATTCTAATATTTAACTTTTTACTTGTAAAGAGCTTTAAAACCGGGTAGTCTTTGAGGAAAATAAATTGACAAAAGTAAAACCTTACTATAGTATTTAAATCGTTGGAAATTATATAGACCTTTAAAACAGAGTAGGCAAAATTCGTAAAGTGCTTGTAAATGGGATGTAGTTACAAGACGAAGTGATTACACACGGTTTTTTGTCGCTTCCGCTGTTATTTGCGGTGCACTCTTGTGTGCCTTTTTTATTTTAGGGATTGTTATGGAAAGTAGGAGATTGTTATGGAAAATTTGAAGTTCAGCTACAGGGACAAGACCTTAACTGGACCTGTTAAAACTATGATTTGCGGCATTATTAATGTTACTCCGGATTCTTTTTCAGACGGGGGAAAATACTTTGGGAGAGATAAGGCTTTAAAAAGAGCTGAGGAATTAATTAAAGACGGTGCTGATATGTTGGATATAGGTGGGGAGTCCACAAGGCCCGGAAGCACCTATGTTAATATTGATGAAGAAATTGATAGAGTTGCTCCTGTTGTAAGAGAGCTTAGAAATATAACTGATTTGCCTCTTTCAGTAGATACTTGGAAGGCAGCTGTTGCCAAGGCGGCTATTGAAGAAGGCGCCGATATAATAAATGATATTACAGGTTTTCTTGGCGATAAGAATATGGCTGAAACTATAGGGTTAAGTTCAACAGCTGCCATTGTAATGTTTAATCCTGTTATTGCAAGACCTAATCATCCAAGTTCAAAAATATTTCCTTCTTTTGGCGCCCAAGGTGTCTTTAGTCAAGATGAGTTAAAGGACTTTAGGAACATGGAAATTGTTAAGCTCATGAAAGAATATTTTAAAAAATCTCTTGACCTGGCAAAAAAATACAACATTCCTAAGGAAAGAATTATGTTGGATCCGGGTATAGGTTTTGGTCTTACTAAAAAGGAAAATCTTATACTGATAAATGAAATTGATGTAATTAGAGAAATGGGATTTTTTACTTTTTTAGGAGTATCAAGAAAAAGATTCGTTCAAAATATTATTGAGACTTCAGGATTTGAAACTAACCCCGAAAGTACTGAAGGTTTTGAAAATAGAGATGAAGCTTCATCAGTTTTAACCTCTATAGCAACCTTAAAGGGCGTTGAGGCTGTAAGAGTCCATACTCTTAAGCATCACAAGCTTGCAAGGGATGTTGCAAGTGCTGTAAGGTTTGCCAAGGACATGGAAGATATTAATTTTGGATCCTACAAGAATAAATAAGAAATATAAAAGGGCAAGTCCTTTAAGACCTGCCCCTTTTTTATTTAGTTTTTCTTATCATTTTTAGTATTATTTGCTTTGTTATTTGTTTTTGCGTTATTTGTTTTTGCGTTATTTGCTTTTTGCTCTGCTTGATTTGTTTCTTGAGCTTTTTGTTCATTTCCTTGTGCCGGTGGATTTTGTTCTGCAGCTGCAGGCATTACTACACTGTACTCTTCAGGAATTTCAATTTCATTTTTAGGATCAAGATACTTCTTTATCTTAGCCTTTTTAACTAAGTTGTCTAAATATTCCTGATTCTTTTGTCTAGTATAAACTTTTCTTATCTCATCCTTAACTTCTTCATAAGGAGTTATCTTTTTATCCTCAAGCTTAATTAGGTGATAGCCGAATTGTGTTTTTACCGGGTCTGAAATTTCTCCGTTTTTAAGCAGCTTTATAGCTTCTTCAAATTCTGAAACCATAGTTCCGTTTTTAAACTCTCCAAGCTCTCCGCCGTTTTTTGCATTTGACGGGTCAATTGAATTTTCCTTGGCAAGCTCTGCAAAATCTGCTCCCTTATCAAGTTCTTTTTTTAATTTGTTGGCAAGTTCCACATTGTCTACAAGAATATGTGAAGCCTTTGCTGTAAAGTAGTTATCCTTATTCTTTTCGTAATAGTTTTCTAAATCCTTGTCTTCTATCTTTACTTCTTTTTCAAGAAGTTCACTATACTTTGTAGCAAGCTCTCCTGTGTATATAAAGTTTTCATAAAACTTAGGAGTAACACCGATTTCTTTTAGAGCTGCAGTATATCCTTCATCTCCGCCGGATTGTTCTTTAGCCTTAGCTATTTTTTCATCTATTGCCTTTTGGTCAATTTTGACTCCCTTTGCTTCAGCGTCTTGCTTTATTACTTCCATTTGAATCATGTTTTCTAAGGTTTGTCTTCTAAGCTCCTGATCTACTGTAAGGCTTGGATCTCCATAGGATGGTTGACTTAAAACACTTTCATTATAGTTTGAGCTTATAATGGCATTGTTTCTTTGTGCCGTATACTCTACTAAAAAATCCTCTTCTGTAAGGTCTACACCATTTACTGTAGCAACTACTCCTGCAGGACCTTTACCGCAAGCTGATGTTAAAACTAGGGCTCCAAGTCCCAGGGTTAAAGTTAATTTTTTTGTAAAAGATTTTAATCTTTTATTAATATTGATATTCAAGATATCATCCTTTCTACTTCATATTTCATATTTATTAATTATACACTATTTATTATCTTTTCTTGTGATTTTTTTGTGTAACTTTTAAAATTTCAGCTACTTTATTAAGATCTTCTATGGGATTTTTTAAATTTCTCAGCTTAAAGGAGGGTTCACTGCCCGGATTTAACTCCATTTGTTTAAAGCCCTTCCCAAGAGCCTTAACAGTTTCAAGGTCTATAAATTCTAAAAGTTTAATTTCGTAAGTAAAATCTTTTTGATTTATAGACAAGATGCCGGCTTCCTTGGACTGATATCTTAAAAGAGCTATGTCCATAAGGTTTATAACTTCTTTAGGCGGTTCGCCGAATCTGTCAATAAGCTCATCTACCAAGTCACTATAGTCCCCCTTTGAACTTATTGATGCGATTTTTTTATATATTTCTATTCTTGAGCTGTCATTTTTTATATATTCTCTTGGAATATAGGAGTCTATGTTGAGATCTATTGATGTGTCTGGTCTTTCTTTTACCTCTTGACCCTTAAGCTTCATTAAAGCTTCTTTTAAATATTTTATATAGAGATCGTAACCCACCGAGTTAATATGTCCACTTTGCCTTGAACCTAAAATGCTGCCTGAGCCTCTTATTTCCAAATCTTTTAAAGCGATTTTATAGCCTGATCCGAATTCTGTAAACTCTTTTATGGACTTTAGCCTTTTTTGTGCAATCTCCGTTAAAGATAGATTAGGCTCATAGGTAAAGTAGGCATAGGCAATTTTGTCTGATCTTCCTATTCTTCCTCTAAGTTGATAGAGTTGAGAAAGGCCTAGTCTGTTTGAATCGGCTACTATCATGGTGTTTACATTTTTCATGTCCATACCTGTTTCAATAATGGTTGAACATAAAAGAACATCAAAATCTCCGTCAATAAAGGAAAGCATTGTGTCTTCAAGAATTTTTGACGGCATTTGCCCATGTGCCATAGCAAATCTTGCTTCAGGGACCAGAGCTTTTAATTCGGAAAGTTTATTTTCCATATTTGCTACCCTGTTATAGACAAAGTAAATTTGTCCCCCTCTTTCCATTTCTCTTATTATTGCATCTCTTATCATCATATTGTTGTATTCAACAACATAGGTTTGCACGGGAAATCTTTCTTCCGGAGGCTCCTCTATAACTGACATGTCTCTTATGCCTATCATTGACATTTGCAAGGTTCTAGGAATAGGTGTGGCAGTTAGAGTTAGTGTGTCCACATTTTCCCTCATCATTTTAAGTCTTTCCTTATCCCTTACTCCGAATCTTTGCTCTTCATCAACTATTAGAAGCCCTAAATCTTTAAATTCTACATCCTTTGAAAGTATTCTGTGGGTTCCCACAACCATATCGGCAATACCGGCTTTTAAATCTTTAAGGTCTTTTTCCTGTTCTTTTTTACTTCTGAATCTTGAAAGTAGAACGGTGCTTATGGGATAGCCTTTAAATCTGTCTACAATAGTATTGTAATGCTGTCTGGCAAGAATAGTTGTAGGCACAAGAAAAGCGACCTGTTTGCCGTCCATTATAGCCTTAAAGGCTGCTCTTATTGCAACCTCGGTTTTACCATAGCCTACATCTGCACATAAAAGCCTGTCCATAGGCCTGTTAGACTCCATGTCCTCTTTTATTTCCTCAGATGATCTGACTTGTCCTGGTGTATCTTCAAATTCAAAAGAGTCTTCAAATTCCCTTTGCCATAAACTGTCCTTGCTAAAAGCGAAACCTTGGGACTCCATTCTTGTAGCATAAAGCTTTATTAAGTCTTCCGCCATATCCTCAACACTTTTTTTAGCCTTTGACTTGGCCCTATTCCACTCTAAAGAATTGAGTTTACTGATTTTAGGAGCCTTCCCCTCTGATGATGTGTACTTATAGATAGAGTCTAAATTTTCTATAGGCAAAAAGAGTTTGTCGGTACCCTTATATTGAATAAGGGCATAGTCCTTGGTAACACCTTTTAGGGTAAGTCTTTGAGTCCCTACATATTTACCAACTCCGTGAGCCTCATGTACTACATAATCTCCAATATTAAGATCATCAAAATTAAGAGATTTTTTATTTTTTTTCTTTTTAACCCTTGTATCTCCACCATAGATTTCCCTATAGTTAACTAGAAGATATTTAAGGTCCACTATTTCAAAGCCTTCATTTAAAGCTCCCACTGTTACTATAATTTCTCCGCTTTTAATTTGGCCTTTATAGTTTTTTTCAAACCTTGCTGTAATTCCTTCATCAAACAAGGTATCCTTTAGCCTTTTTGCCCTTTGATCGTCTCCTGCCATAATTACGATTTTATAGCCCCTATAGATATATCTGTTAAGATCTTCTATAAAAAGCTTCATTTTACCCTTATAGTTAGTTGATGATCTCATTTTTAAGGATACAAGTCCCTGGGGACTAAAATTTTTAAAAGAAGCCGTTAAGGCACTAAGTAAAATAGTCCTGTGTTTCTTTATTTTTTCCGCTACAACTTCAGGAGAAAGCCTTACTTTTTCATGCTCTTTAAGTGCTTCTCCTGCATCCATTAAGTCTGCAAGCCCTGATTTATATTCCTCATCCAAGCTTTTTAATTTATCCATGGCTCCATTGGGCTCATCAAATATTATAAGAGCGTCTTTGTTAAAATAGTCCAGTATAGATTCAAGATACTTATCTTCTATAAAAGGAATTATTAAATCAGTGTTTTTAACTGATCCCTGAGATTTTAAATCATCAATGTACCTTCTAAACTTTTCCCTGAGCCTGTCTTTATTATTTTTAATTTCTGATTTTTTTAATGCTTTTTCTAATTTGTCGGCTATAGCCTCTGTTTGACTTCTTGGAATTAAAATATCTGTCGCCGGGGATACCTTTATATCCTTTAAATTTTCTATTGATCTTTGCCCAGCTATATCAAAGGATCTTAGAGAGTCTACTTCCACATCAAAAAGTTCAATTCTTACAGGCCCTGATGAAGTATATATATCAATTATAGAGCCCCTTTGAGAAAATTGACCGAATCCTTCAACCTGATCAAGCCTTTCATAACCCATATCTACCAATTTCTGCGATAAATTTTTAAGGTCTATTTCATCTCCAACTTTTATTTTTAAGACATTATCCTTAAAAATTTCTTTAGAGATAATTTTGTCCCCTAGAGCTTCCGGAGTGGTTATTATTACAGAAAAGGATTTATTTACTATACCTTCAAGAGTTGAAACCCTTTTTTTTATATTATCCAGTCCCTTAGAATATCTGTCGTACAAAAACAGATCTCTGTTAAGATATAAACCTGTATTCTTAACTCCCAAGGCTCTTAGGTCCTCGTAGGTTCGTCTTGCCTTTAAATTATCTCCGGCAATAAAAATAATCGGTTTTATTTTATCTGACAAAAGGCTATAAATCATATGACTTTTTTGTCCTGATACCCCTCCGTAAACTCCTAAAGGGCTTTTACCGATATTTATTAAGCTAACTATCTCTTTATAAGCCTTAAGGTCCTTAATGGGATCACTTATAAAATTCAAACTGTCACCTTCTTACACGACAAGAAATCGGGAAAGTCCTCTCCCCCGATTCTTTATTTTCCGTTATATTTATTCATGGCGGATTCGACTCCTCTTTCAATAATTTCAAGAGTTGCGTCTGCCGCCTTTTCTATAGCTTCTTCAATTTCTACTTTTTCACTTTTGGAAAATCCGCTTAAAACAAAGTTTGCCAAGTCCTGACCCTGATGTTTTTTTCCTACTCCTATTTTAACTCTCGGAAAATCATCACTTATCAGTTGATAAATAACTGATTTAAGTCCATTGTGAGTCCCGGCGGACCCCTTTCGCTTTATCTTAACCTGAGCAAAGTCTATGTCTATATCATCTACCAAGACAATAAGGTTTTGAGGGTCGATTTTATAAAAGTTAACTACATCTCTTATAGATTCTCCGCTTTTATTCATATAGGTTTGAGGTTTAATTAAGAGAATTTTTTCTCCTGCATAGCTTCCATCTCCTACAAGACCCTTAAACTTAATTTTATTTACCCTAATATTTAACCTTTCGGCGATTTTATCTATTGTCAAAAAGCCCATATTATGTCTTGTGTACTTGTAATCATCTCCTGGATTTCCAAGACCTGCTATAATATACAAGTTATCACCTTAATCAAACATTGCACTTACAGATGTATTGGAGTTAATTCTTCTAATTGCATCGGCAAATAAAGGAGCTACAGTCACTACATCTATCTTCGTGCTTTTATCTTTTTGATTAAATTCTATAGTGTCGGTTATTATAAATTTTTCCATAAGAGAATTTTCTATTCTTTCAATTGCCGGTCCTGAAAGAACTCCGTGAGTGGCACATCCATAGATTTTCTTTGCTCCGTTCTTCTTTAAAGCTTCAGCTGCATTACACAAGGTGCCGGCAGTATCTATGATGTCATCTACTAAAATAGCATTTTTCCCCTTAATGTCTCCTATTATATTCATTACCTCGGATACGTTAGGTTTAGGTCTTCTCTTTTCTATTATGGCAATAGGAAGGTTGAGTTCGTTGGCAAATTTTCTTGCCCTGGTTACTCCGCCAAGATCCGGAGATACTATTATAAATTCATCAGGATTTACTATATCCTTAAAATAGTTTGCCAAATATCTTACTGCTGTAAGGTGATCCACGGGAATATTAAAGTATCCTTGAATTTGGCCTGCGTGTAAATCCATAGCTATAACTCTTTGTGCCCCTGCAACAGTTAAAAGATCCGCTACAAGCTTTGCAGTAATAGGTTCCCTAGCCTTGGTCTTTCTGTCCTGTCTGGCATAACCGTAATAGGGTATTACAACATTTATTCTACAAGCTGATGCTCTTTTTAAGGCATCTAAAAGTATTAGACATTCCATTAAGTTTTTGTTAACAGGATTTGATGTTGACTGTACTACATAAACATCCTTACCCCTTACAGTTTCGGAAATATCAATTGCTATTTCTCCGTCTGAAAAGGTACTTACCTTGCAATTAGGCTGCTTAACCTTTAAATCTTTGCAGATTTTATCCACCAAACTATGATTTGAATTTCCGGTAAAGATCATTATTTCTCCGACACTTTGACTCATAACTAAAGCCTCCTACTTTTTTAACCCTTTTCTTTCAACCCATCCGTCTATATTTACTTGCTTTGCCCTTTCCAGGGATAATTGACCCTCTCCTACATCTTTGGTAATAGTGGAGCCTGCGGCTATATATCCATAGTCTTCAATTTTAACAGGTGCTACAATATTTGCATTGGACCCTACAAAGGCATGGTCTCCTACTGTACTTCTGTGTTTTGATTTTCCATCATAATTTACAAAAACCACTCCACAACCTATGTTTACATTCTTACCTATATCGGCATCTCCAACGTAAGCCAGATGAGCAGCCTTAGAGCCATCTCCGAAATTTGAATTTTTAATTTCTACAAAGTTTCCGATTTTAGTATTCTTGCCTATTTTTGAATTAGGTCTTATATGAGCATAAGGTCCAAGCTTTGAACCTGATCCCACTTGTGAATTTTCAATTAAAGAGTTATCTATTGATACATTATCTCCAATAATAGAATCCACTATTCTTGTTGTTCCATAAAGAGTGCATCCTTCTCCAATTACACTTGTTCCCTGAATTACAGCTCCGGGATAAATTACAGTGTCTCTGCCTATTTTAACCCTAGGCTCTATAATAACTGATTTAGAGTCTATCATAGTAACTCCATTAATCAGGTAATCATTATTAATTCTTTCCCTCATTATTTGAGTACATAGAGCAAGATTATCCCTTGAATTAACTCCTACAATTTCTCTGTTATCCTTTAGCTTAAAGCCGCCGATTTCCTTTCCTTCCCTAGAAAGAGATTCTATAGCATCGGTTAAATACAACTCTCCTTGAGTATTATCAGTATTTAAAGTTTTTAAAGACTCCTTTAAATCCTTGCCCTTGAAAACAAAAATTCCTGAATTAATTTCCCTTACTAATTTTTCCTTTTGGCAGGCGTCCTTTTCCTCAACTATTTTTTTTATTCTTGCCTTATCATCTCTTATTATTCTGCCGTAACCATAAGGACAGTCAAGAACCGCCGTAAGAATCGTAGCGGAAAAATTATTAACCTCATGAAACTTAATAAGTTCATCTATAGTGTCGGACCTAATAAGAGGCGTATCACCATTTAATATAAGAACAGTGTCATTATCATGGAAACTGTCCAGAGTTTGCATAACGGCAAAACCTGTGCCATAAGGGCAACCTTCTCCTATAGGCTGACTCTTAAAAGTAATGTCCCTATCTCCAAAATACTCCCTTATTTTATCCTCTCCATGACCCACGACCACATCTGTCTTTTCAACATTAGAATTCTTAGTAGCCTCAATTACATAATCAATCATAGGCATACCGAGAATTTCGTGAAGAACCTTGGGTTTATTGGATTTCATTCTGCTACCCTCACCAGCTGCAAGTATTACCGAAACTCTCATTTACTCCGCTCCTCTTTATTTTTCTCAATATATTATATCCTTGAAAATAAATTATCTCAACATTAATCTTATACTGAATATTTACAAAATTTTATTTGAATCTATTTACCGGCAAGCTTTTTAAATACAATGCCTTTATCATTATAAGATACTCCAAGGTAATTATCTACAAGGAGCCTTTTCATTTCTTCAGTTTTTCCATGTTCAATAAGAATTTCCTCATCATTAATTAAATCAAAGGGTGCCTTTCTGTTTTTGTAAAAGATAAACCTTAAATAGCCTTCAGGTTTATCCTCGTCCTGGTAAACATTTTTTAAAGCCACAATCTTATAACCGTTTTTAAAAACATTTTTAAAGGAATAGGGATTAGACGGAGATACTGTTGAATAAAAATGTTCAAAATCATGTTCCTCCAAGTATTCTTCTATTAAAGACCTGGTAATATTTTGAAGATTTCTGCCCCTGTAGTCCATATGAACCATACAGCTTCCATGATAAACTACAGTTTTATCATTCCCCTTAACATAATCCATATCATTAATAAAAGACTTGTCCTTACTCTGAATATTAGTGCACCTAAAGGCAATAAGTCTATCCTTATCATATACACCTATAATCTCTCCGCCACTGTCAAAAATAGCTTCAAGCTCCTCCCTGTCATCTCTTACGAACATACTTTTATCATCCATAAGGCTGTGGATCTCATCAGTAAGACTTATTATGTCATCAATATGACTCTTATCCAACAAGTAGTAAGTTAAATTTTCATCTCCATATAATCTTTTCATATATCACCTCTTTAAAATATTAATAATTTCTATAAAAGTAGCAAACAGAATCAAGCTTATCTCCTTTTTCATGAAAGCCGAATCCTAAATTTTTCCCGGTATCCTCAATTGTATCAAGAGCTTCAAAAAGTTTTCTACTATAACCACAATCTTTCATTGATTTAAGAAAAAAATCAAGGCTGAAGGTTTTTTTACTGCTTTCAGGATAATATTTTAATAAATTTGAAACAGATTTGCTCTTTCTATCCTTGTAGTAATAGTAAATTCCTATTAAATCAGATTTTTCCTTTAGGTAAGGAAGCAAATCTTTAATTAAAAATGAATCCTTATAAAAATTATGTTCGTTAATAGCAAAAAAGTCTATATTTACATCTATACAATTTTTAACTAAAGGTAAATTAGTTGTGCTGTCCGCTATATATAATATATCCAAATTTTTACCTTGCTTTTCAATTATTTCTTTATACATAAGGATTGTTTCGGGGTACTTATCAACTACTATATACTTTGCCGATTCATCAAGCTCTGAAATGTGATTATGAATAAAAAACCAGGCATTAATATATGTTTCCAAAACCACCTTATTATTAAAATCTATTTCCTTTATTCTGTCCAGCATAAAATTATAATAATGCTGAAAATGGCTTATTATTTTAAAGGGCAGATCCTTATATAGTTCCCTTTTTAAATCCGGCTTATCATATTTACTTTTATTTCTATTACCTGTTAGTAATATTCCATCTTTTACAATAAATTTAGCTCCACAAATACAATTTATTTTAGCTTCATAAATATATTTAAAATCCATTTCAGCTTCTTTTATTTGCATTCTTTGGCCGCATTCAGGGCAAGATAAAAGATCAAGCATACTTAGAGGTACTCCTGTCCTGTTTATACCTGACTTTTTACTTGAATATTTTTTTATTTCTTGATCCAAATTTTCTACAGTTTGTTTCAAGTCTTCTATTTCTTCTAAACATTGTGATTTTTTACTTGTATATATGTTAATTATATCTTCAAGATCATCTATAGACAGTAGGCCAGATATCCTTCTTAAAGATATTATTTTATGAATTTCTTCCAAACTGAATCTAAGGTTCTTTAATTCCACAATTATATCTAAATCTTCTAAGGTTCTTTTGTCAAAATAATATCTTGTTCCATCTTTAGGGGGCACTATAAGTCCATAGTCTATATAATAATAAAGAGTATATTTTGAAATCTTGTATTTCTTACACACATCACCTATTCTCATTTTATTCTCTCCTTTTTAATCTATTATATCTTATTTTCTTTAATGTAGAGCCCACTCTACAATTTATCAATTAATCACGATAAATCATGTTGACCTCCACCATACACTAAATTGTATAATCAACTTAAGAATATATTAAAGGAGGTTCTTATGAAATATATAAAACAAGGAAAAACCGTAAATTTTACAGACAATGAAGATATCAGTCAAATTGTTAAGGGTATTATCAAAGACATTAGAGAAAACAAAGATAAGGCTTTAATGGACTACTCAATAAAGTTTGATGACAGTAAAAGAACTTGCTTTAGAGTATCTAAAGATGAAATTGAGGAAGCTTATTCTAAACTAAGTGACAATGAAATTAAAGACTTAAAGGCCGCTTATAAGAACATTGAAGCTTTTGCAAAGGAGCAAAGAAAAAGCATTAAAGAAGTAGAAAATTTTTCTCCTCAAGAAGGAATTTTTTTGGGACACAGAATTATACCTATTAAATCCTGTGCTTGCTATGTCCCGGGAGGCAATTATCCTCTTTTCTCCACAGCTTTAATGCTAATTACCCCGGCAAAAATTGCAGGTGTTGAAAGAGTGGTAGCCTGTTCTCCTGTAAGAAAAGGAAGCGACAAAATAGACTATAAAACTCTTGTTGCCATGGATATTGCAGGAGCCGATGAGATCTATGCATTTGGTGGAGTACAAGCCATAGCCGCTCTTACTTATGGAACAGAAACTATTAAGCCCGTAAACTTAATTGTAGGTCCTGGAAACAAATATGTAACGGAAGCCAAAAGACAATGTTACGGACAAATTGGAATTGACTTTTTGGCAGGTCCAAGCGAAGTTTTAATTATAGCTGACAAGTATGCCAACCCTGATATTATAGCGGCAGATCTTCTTGCCCAGGCTGAACATGATGTTAATGCAAAATCAATTTTAATTACAAACTCTTCCCAACTTGCTGAAAGAACCTTAGACTGTCTTAAAGAAGAACTTAAAAATCTTAAGACTAAAGATATTGCAAGTGTATCATGGGAAAACAACGGAGAAATTATTTTAGTTGAGGATCTAAAGGAGGCTGTTGATTATGCAAACGACTATGCGCCTGAACACCTTGAAGTTAACATAGAAGATCCTGACACTATAATCAAAGATCTTGTTAACTACGGGTCCTTATTCATAGGCGAAAATACAGCCGAAGTTTTTGGAGATTATGCTTCAGGAACTAATCACACCCTCCCGACTCTTAAGGCCGCAAGATATACAGGAGGTCTTTGGGTAGGAAAGTTCTTGAAAATTTGCACTCATCAAAAAATGACAAAGGCTGCATCTAAAAAAATCTCTCCTCTTGTTAGCCGACTAGCAGAAGATGAGGGGCTATCAGCACATTCTTTGGCAGCTAAGAAAAGATTATAGTTTACAAAATAAGGAGGTAGTCATGGATAACAAAAGTTTAAACTTAAAAAGAACCTTTGGTATGAGAGAAGCAATTACCATAACTGTAGGCACCGTTATAGGTGTAGGGCTATTTACAACAGGAGGTAATGTAGTAGGAATTTTAGGCTCATCAGTAATTTTAGCTACCTTTATAGCAATGCTTATAAGTATATATCCAGCACTGCTATATGCCGAAATGGGTTCAGCCTTACCCTATGCCGGAGGTACTTATCAATACGCCTCTCTTGGACTTGGAAAGCCTTTCGGAGTTCTAGCAGGTTGGAATTTTATAATTTCACTTATTGCTGTTACAAGTGGTGAATCTCTGGCTTTCAGCTTTTATTTTAAAACTATTTTTAGAGCCTTAGGTTATGAGCTTCCCATAAGCGATGTGGCTTTGGCCTGTTTAGTAATATTTATATTTATAATAACTAATACCATGGGTGTAGAAATGACAGGAAGATTACAAAATGGATTTATGTTTTTCTTCTGGGGAGTTGCCTTGATTTGGTTTCTTCTTATGATTCCAAATGCTAATATGCCTAACTTTTTAATTATGCCTGAGTTTTTAAAAGATGTAAACCTGTCCAGCTTTATATCTTCAGTTGCTATGATATGGTGGTGCTTTGCAGGATTTGAAACCTGTTGTGCTCTGGGCGAGGAGATAAAGTATCCTCATATAAATATACCGAGAGCTCTATTTCTGGCACCCTTTATTGTCTTTATTGTAAACGCATTTTTCCAATGGTTCTTAGTTGCTATAGTTCCTCTTGAAAAAATGTCTGCTATAGCTGAAGCAAGTGCTCCATATGCAGAAGCTATGACTTCAGCCGGCATTCTCGGTTTACCTTTAATTCTTTTAGCTATGGGTATAGCCTTTGGCGGAGATTTTTCGACCCTTAATGCTAGTATCGCTGTACCTCCAAGATATTTATTCACCATGGCAAGAGATGGATCCATGCCTAAAGTATTTTCAAAGATTCATCCTAAATATCAAACTCCATATATTTCAATTATTTCTTTAGGATTTCTTTCAATATTTTTAGTTGCCAGCAACTCATTAATTTATATTGCTTCATTGAGTTTATTTGCCGATCTTTTCTATTATGTAATAGGTATAGCTGCAGCTTTTGGTCTTAGAAAAAATTATCCTGAGTTAAAAAGACACTATAAGGCTCCAGGAGTTAAGATTGGTGTACCTGTAAGCATGGCTATATATTGTTTGATGATTTTCTATCTTGACAGTAGTGCTGTTATTACAGGAATTGTGTGGTCTTTATTAGGACTTCTTATTTATTATTATTGTAAGAAAAAATATAAAAGTGAAATTCATCACCCTGACTATATAAATGTATCTGTTGAAGAACCAAGCCCTGAAGAAGTTATTAAAATGGATAAGGAATATAAAATTTGGAAAAATATAGTTGCAATATTATCTATAGCTGCCATTTTAATATATATCCTTCCAATGCTTTTGAAGTAGTTTTCACTTTTTGATTTTAAATATAATTTGGAAAAAAGAAGACCCATGTCAGATAAAAATCTCTATCCGACATGGGTCTATTTTTTATAAATTTTATTTTTCTGGCAAAAAAACTGTGATTTTTGTTCCTTCATTTATCTTTGATTCTATATCCAGTTTTCCACCATGGCTTTTAACTATATGTTTAACTATACTTAGTCCAAGCCCGGTACCTCCAAGTTTTTTAAATCTGGACTTATCTACTCTGTAAAATCTTTCAAAAATTCTGTCTATGTCCTCTTCTGCTATTCCGATTCCTGTATCTTTTACACTTATTGTAACTCCGCCCTTGACTTGGTTAATTTCTATATCAACGGATCCGTTTTCCCTATTGTATTTTATTGCATTGTCTGTAAGGTTGGATACCAACTCCCAAATCATTGTAGGATTTGCTTCTATCTTTGCTTCTCCTTGAGATGAGAGTTTAATTTTCTTTTCCTTTGCCTTAGGGGTAAAGTGTTCCATAACTTTTTCAGAAATTTCCTGCAAATCTACTTCTTCTTTTGCAAAGGCAACTCCCGCTTCTAGTCTTGAAATTTTAATTATTTCATCTATTAGCTCTAAAAGTCTGTTGGACTCTTCGTAAATTCTCTCTATTATCTCCTTCTTATCCTTTTTTGTATTTACCATATTGTTTTTAAGAAGCTCTGCAAAGCCGCAAATAGATGTAAGTGGTGTTTTTAGTTCGTGGGATACATTTGCGGAAAATTCTTCTCTAATTCTTTCAGCTCGAATTGCTTTTGTTTCATCTATTAAAAGTATTAGAGATCCTGTTATCTCTCCGTCAAAGTAAACGGGGTTGGCATAATATTTTATAATATTGTCTTCCACTTCAAAAAATCCACTTGAAGATTCCCCTTTATAACAGGACTCCAGCGCCTCTAAAAGCTGCTGAGTCCTAGTTACATAAAGTATATTTTTATTAAGAGGATCTCTACACTCAAAGAGCTTCATAGCCTTTTTGTTTATTACAAGAACTGTTCTGTCAGAGTCTAAAATTAAAAGACCTTCCTTCATGTTCTCAAGTATTACTCTAATGGTATCTCTTTCCCTTTTTATTTCCACCAAGTGGTCAGCTATTGTGTTTTTCTGTGCAGTTATTTCTTTTATAAAGGGTGTAATTTCCGGTATTTTGTCAAGATTTACAGTTTCCGGATTTAAGGAGTAATCGTTAAGTGGTTCAAGAATTCTTTTCGTTGAATATTTTGACATAAAAAGTGAAAGTACAAATATTATTGCAGCAATAAAAATATTATATGGTAATATTTTTAAAAATACTCCGGTAATTGTACTCATTCTACTTGAAAGCCTTATGTAGCTTCCATCGTCAAGCCTTGATGCCATGTAAAGTGTATTGGTAGAAAGGGTGGTTGAATATCTGATAGATTTGTAGTTGCCCTGCTCCTTAGCTCCTTTTATCTCTTTTCTATCCCCATGATTCTTCAGTTCCTTTGCATCAACGAAGGAATCAAAAATAGGGTTTGCATCTTTATCGAAGTAAGTTATCCTAATGTTGTCGTTTATTTTAGATAAATCTTTCAGGTAGGCTACTCTATCCTGAGACTGGCTAAGGTTATACTCAACTACCTTAAGAAGATTTTTCATATCTTCCTGTGTATTGTTTTCATAGAATCTATAATTTAAAAATATTGATAACACCGTGCTTAACACAAGTGTTATCAATGAAATTAAAGCCAGGCTTCTAAATATTCTCTTATTCATAATTTTCTCCCTGAGAAATTTTATAACCTACTCCCCTTACTGTATGTATAAGGTTTCTCTTTGAACCGAGCTTTTCTCTAAGTAACTTAATATGCATATCTACAGTTCTTGTTTCTCCTTCATAATCATATCCCCAAACGGAGTTAAGGAGAACTTCCCTGGACAAAACTATATCAATATTACTCATCATATATTTTAAAAGTTCAAATTCCTTATAGGTTAAAATTACAGGTTCATCATCTACAGTTACCTTACGTCTTAACAAGTCTATTTCTATTCCCTGAAATTCCATATTTTCTTCAACTTGTTTATTATTTCTTCTTAGAAGTGCGTTGACTCTTGATAAAAGCTCTAAAACTGAAAAAGGCTTTGTCATGTAGTCATCGGCTCCTATATCAAGGGAGCTTACTATATCATATTCTGAGCTTTTTGCTGTAATCATCATAATAGGTATTGAAGATGTGTGGGGGTTTTGCTTCAGATTTTTAAGAATCTCAGTACCGTCCATATCCGGTAGCATAATGTCTAAAAGAATAAGATCGGGAATTTGTTTATTTAGTTCTTTAAAAAAATCTTTTCCTCTTTCAAAACCCTTGCACTTATAATTTTTTGATTTTAATGCATATTCAATTAATTTTTGAATTGAGCTGTCATCTTCTACAATATAAATTAACATTCTTACCCCTCAATTGAAAATATTACCCATTTTGATATATTGACTGAATGATCTGCAATTCTTTCCAGGTACTTGGCAATCATCATAAAATCTATAATGTTTGCAGGGTTTGGATGCTTTTCTTCGACTCTTTTTATTAAAGCATCTCTTACCTTTACAAAGTATTCGTCAATTATATCATCGTCTTTTTCTATTTTATAGGCGGCCTCTAGGTCCTTATTAACAAAGGCATCTATTGTTTTTCTAATTATTTTATTAGTTTCCTTTGCCATTTCTCTAATTAAGTCTATACTTTCAAAGCTTTCTTGATTTCCTCTTAGATTTTTACAAATTTCAGCTATATCTTTAGCCTGATCTCCTATTCTTTCTAAGTCCGTTATCATTTTAAGAGCTGATGAAACTGTTCTTAGATCCGTTGCTACAGGCTGTTGTTCAATTATTAGTCTTAGACAGAGAGATTGAATCTTATCCTCCATTCTATCCATGTCCTCTTCAAGGTTTGCCACTTCTTTTACAGTATTTTCGTTAAAGTCAGACATTAATCCTACCGCTTTCTCTATGGCAATTTCACCTAGAGATGCCATTTTTAAAAGCTCTTCATTAAGTGTTTTAAGTTCTTCATTAAATTTATCTCTCATATTATCACCCAAACCTTCCGCTAATATAATCCTCTGTCCTCTTATCTTGAGGCTTAGAGAATACATCATAGGTATCCGCAAATTCCACTACCTCTCCTGTTAAGAAAAAGGCTGTTTTATCTGACACTCTGGAAGCTTGTTGCATGTTGTGGGTTACCATGACTATAGTATACTCTTTTTTTAATTCTGTTACCAGGTCTTCAATTTTGCCTGTTGATATAGGATCAAGGGCGGAAGTTGGTTCGTCCATAAGTATTACCTCAGGTTCTACTGAAAGAGCTCTTGCTATACAAAGTCTCTGTTGTTGACCTCCTGAAAGAGCCATAGCGTTTTTGTTAAGATCTCCCTTTACTTCCTCCCATATAGCTGCTTGTTTAAGAGATCTTTCCACTATTTCATCAAGAGTTGCCTTATCATTGATCCCATGAGTTCTTGGGCCGTAGGTTATATTATCGTAAATTGATTTTGGAAAGGGATTAGGGGATTGAAATACCATTCCCACCCTCTTTCTAAGTCTGTTTACATTGTATTCTTTACTGTAGATATCTTCAGAGTCAAGTGTTATAAGACCCTCAATTCTACAACCTTCAACTAAATCGTTCATTCTGTTTATACATTTTAACATGGTGGACTTACCGCAACCTGAAGGTCCTATAAAGGCTGTTATTTTATTTTCAGGTATATCCATGCTTATGGATTTCAGAGCTAGAAAGTCACCATAGTATAACTTTACATCCTCTATTTTTATTTTTGGATTCAACTTGTAACCTCCGCTAATTTATTTCCTATCTTTGTTGAAATGAAGTTTATTATAAGTACAACTACAAGAAGTATCATGGCAGTTGCATAGGCTTGACCTACATACAGTCCTTCAGATGAAAGCATATACATGTGAAGAGCCAAGGTTCTTGATGATGAACTTATCCCTGTAGGCATTGCCGTTGCAGTTCCAAGAGTATAAATCAAGCAGGCCGTTTCTCCTACTATACGTCCTGTAGCAAGTACTACACCTGCAAGGACTCCCGGCATAGCAATGGGAAGCACCACCTTAAATATAGTTCTGAACTTTCCTGCACCTAGGGCAAAGCTTGCATGTCTTAAAGAATCATTTACTGATTTTAAGGCTTCTTCAGTTGATCTTATTATAAGGGGAAGAATCATAATTGATACTGTTAAAACCCCTGATGTTATAGAATAGCCTAAACCTAAAGCTTGACCGAAAAATAGCATACCAAAAAGTCCGTAGACTATTGAAGGTATACCTTGCAAGGTTTCAGCGGCAAGTCTTATTACTTCAACAACCTTTGATCCCGGTTTAGCATATTCAACAAGATAAATCGCAGTAAATACACCTATGGGAGTTGCTATTACTATTCCTAGAAAAACCACAATTAAAGTAGTTATTATAGAAGGCATCATAGATACATTTTCCGTTGTGTAGGTCCATTCAAATAGACTTGCTTTCATGTGAGGCACTCCCATGGAGAGAATGTAAACTATAATCCAAATAAGAGTACCAAAGGTTAAAACAAGAGAAATCATTGACGCAAGTCTATAGCCGTTTAACATGCCCTTAGTCTTTAAATATATAGCGCAAGCTAAAACTAAAAGTCCAAATACAAGTATGACCTTAATCAGTGCTATTAATATTGACATTATAGGTATTCACTCCTTTTCTTAAAAATAAAGAAGGAAAGATTTATTATAAGTATAAAGATAAAAAGCACACAGGCCGTTGCAATTAGAGACTCTTCATGAAGTCCTGTAGCATAGGCCATTTCAAGAACTATATTTGTAGTCATTGTTCTTATTCCCTTAAATATATTAAAGGTCATTCTGGTTTGATTTCCCGCAACAAGTATTACAGCCATTGTTTCGCCTATAGCACGTCCTATGCCTAATATAATCCCTGCAAATATACCAGATCTGGCAGCAGGAAGAATAACTTTAAGAGCTGTCCTTTCGTGAGTTGCCCCTAAGGCAACTGAGCCTTGATAGTAAGATTTCGGAACTGCCCTTATGGCAGTTTCCGATATACTTACTATAGTGGGAAGTATCATTACAAAAAGAAGAAGGCCCGCAGTTAAAATACTCATACCATTTCCACCGAAAAGTTTTTTCATAATAGGTACAATTGCCGTTAAGGCAAAGAAACCGTAAACAATAGATGGAATACCTGCCATTAAATTAAGTGCAGGTTTTAAAACCTTGTATAAGTTAGGCGGACAGTCAAGGGCCAAATACAAGGAGGTAAATATGGCAACAGGTACCGCCATTAAAGATGCTAAAATAGTAACAGCTATTGAGCCCCATATCATTGACAAAATACCATAGGATGCAGGGGTATCCATAGGTGCCCATTTAGTGTTAAAAATAAAATCCTTTATCCCTACAGTTTTAAAAACATTAAATCCGCCTTTAAATATAAACACCGAAATTAATATAATAAAGAGGATTGACAGTAAAGCACAGATAAGGAAAAAGTACTTATATACCTTTTCCTTAAATTCTGCAATCTTTCCCCTATCCTCTTTGTTAGGATAGTTTTTGTTTTCCATTATTATCTCTCTTATTGAACTTCTGACCAATCAGTAGTTGTTCCGTTGAAAATATTTTTAATTTGTTCTATTGTAAGATCTTCAACTGTAGAGTCCTTGCTAACTATAACTGCTATGCCGTCCATTGCTATAACTGTCTTTTCAATACCTGTTTCAGTATCCTTTAATTCTCTTGAAGCCATACCTAATACTGCTGCTCCTGATTGAGCATCCTTAATACCTGCTGATGAACCTGTTGCTTGAATGTCAGCTTGAAAGTCAGGATTGTGTACTTGATAAGCAGCTACAAGCTTTTCCATTAATGGAGTAACTGAAGTTGAACCTGAAATTGTAATGTGAGCTGAATTACCTGATGGTTCATAAGTTTTACCTTGAGGATCTCCTACATAGCCTTCAGCAGTTGCAATTTCTTGACCTTCATCAGACATAATAAAGTCTAAAAAGTCTTGTGCTTCCTTAGGAAGATCTGATTTATAAACAATGTTAAAAGGTCTTGCGATTTTGTATTCTCCTGATTTAATATTGTCGGCACTTGCTTCTACACCTTCAACCTTTACAGCCTTAACAGTATCATTTAGTGAACCTAAAGAAATGTAACCTACTGATGCTGTATCGTTAGCTACTGCAGTCATAACAGCGTTAGTTGAGTTTTGAACAGTTGCTTCCGGTGAAGTCTTATCTTCTTCTTCTCCTGATGCATTCTTTTCAACAAGTCCTACAATTTCAGTAAAAGCTCCTCTTGTGCCTGAGCCTTGTTCTCTGGAAATTACATCAATTGCACCTGTTGTAGCTTCCTTAGCCGGTTCTTCAGCAGTATTTTTTGTTTCTTCAGTTGTTGCGGTATTTGTTTTTCCTTCATTAGTAGTTTCAGTAGTCTTGTTACCTCCACAAGCAGTTAGAGAAAATAACATAGTTCCTACCAAAGCACCTACAGCGATTTTTTTACCTAAATTAATTAATTTCATTTTTCCACCCTTTCAATTATTTTTATTCTTACTAAATTTTTCATGCTTATTATATGTATGAATTGTAAAGTCGAAACCCTGGAATTGTAAATTAAGTGTAAAATAATTTACAATTTATGAAAGTTTGGTGAACACTGTATCTTTAATTTTTACTATGCTATAATATTGAAAAATATTGGAGGAATTATGCGAGAATTTTTAAAAAGAAAAAATATAATTGTATCCTGGAGGACATATTTTATTACAGCCTTGGGAGCCATGGCCTATGGACTATTTGCCTCACTCCTTGTAGGCACTATACTTAATACCATAGGAGAAGAATTTAATATTGACTTTCTAACCAAGACCCTTTGGCCTATAGCACAGGCTGCAACAGGTCCGGCTATAGCAGTTTCAATAGCCTATGCCCTTAAAGCACCTGATATGGTTTTATTTTCAAGTACCCTTATAGGTGTAGCAGGTTATGAACTTGGAGGTCCTATAGGAGTATTTGTTGCAACTATCTTTGGAGTTGAGTTTGGAAAAATTGTTTCCGGAGAAACTAAAATCGACATAGTTATAACACCTACTGTTACAGTCCTTTGCGGTATCCTTGTAGCTAACTTTATAGGCCCCTATATAGAATCTCTAATGATGAGATTTGGAAACCTCATAATGATTGCTACGGACCAGCAGCCTTTTATTATGGGTATACTTGTATCGGTTTTAGTTGGTCTTGCCCTTACCCTTCCCATATCTTCAGCAGCCCTTTGCATTATGCTTTCCCTAAGCGGACTTGCAGGAGGAGCCGCAACTGTTGGATGCTGTTCACAAATGGTAGGCTTTGCCGTTATATCCTTTAAGGATAATGGACTTGACGGACTTGTAGCACAAGGCCTCGGTACAAGTATGCTTCAAATGCCTAACATAATTAAAAATCACAAAATATGGATACCTCCCACACTGACATCGGCAATTCTAGGTCCCTTGGCAACAAGCGTATTTAAAATGGAAAACACTCCCTTAGGCTCAGGTATGGGTACCAGCGGTCTAGTAGGACAAATAGGTACCATTAATGCTATGGGCCAAGGCTTGCCTAAGTCCAGAATTTTTCTTCTTATTTTGATTTTGCACTTTGTTCTACCGGGGTTAATATCCTATTTTATCTATGTCTATATGAGAAGCAAGGGACTAATTAAAGACGGAGATATGAAATTAAAATAACTTTTAAATCAAATAAGAAAGGACTCACTTATCTATGGAATAAATGAGTCCTTTTTTAATACTTATGTATATAATCTTTCTCCTATATATGGCTTACTGATAAAATCAAATATTATTCTTCTATTAGTGATTACTTAAAACTTTATATGTACTAAAAAGAAGATTATAATTCTATTACATAAAATTATACTTATAAACCAGACCTTAATATAAAAAAAGAGAAATCCTTTTAGGACTTCTCTTATACTAATTCTATTATAGCTTTTTCAGCTCCGTCTCCACGACGATTGCCAAGCTTTAATATTCTTGTGTAGCCACCATTTCTTGATTCATATTTAGGTGCAATTTCAGTAAATAATTTTGTAACTACATCTTCACTATATAGGTAAGCTAGGGCCTGTCTTCTTGCGTGAAGATCTCCACGTTTGCCTAGTGTTATCATTTTTTCAGCCATTCTTTTTGTTTCTTTTGCTCTTGTTACTGTTGTTGTAATCCTTCCCTTGTCCAGAAGAGATGTTACAAGATTTCTAATCATGGCTTTTCTATGAGCAGTCGGGCGACCAAGCTTTCTTAGTTTTGCCATTAATAGCCCCTCCTTTATTCGTCTTCTTTTCTTAGACTTAAGCCTAATTCAGCGAGTTTATTTTCTACTTCTTCTAAGGATTTTTTACCTAGATTTCTGACTTTCATCATTTCCTCTTGAGTCTTTTGCATTAATTCGTCAACTGTGTTTAT
The DNA here is from genome assembly GCF_901447155.2 of Peptoniphilus catoniae. Lineage (GTDB taxonomy): Bacteria > Bacillota > Clostridia > Tissierellales > Peptoniphilaceae > Peptoniphilus_E > Peptoniphilus_E catoniae. Next base: position 155,334 of record NZ_LR588415.1, on the reverse strand, counting down.
ATTAGCTCTCTTTAAGCAGTTAAAGGATCTTACTGAAAGATCAAGTTCTTCTACTGTCATTTCAAGAACCTTTTCCTTCTTGTCTTCTTCCTTTTCCACCATTATGCTTACATCGTTTACATGCTCTGTAAGTTTAATAAAGAGATCAAGATGTTCAGTTAAAATTTTTGCGGCAAGTGATACTGCCTCGTCTGCAGCCATAGATCCGTCTGTTGTTACTTCAAGAATCAACTTATCATAGTCAGTTCTTTGTCCAACTCTTGTACCTTCAACCTTCCAATTAACTTTCTTAATTGGAGTATAGTTTGAATCTATTGGTATTATACTAATTTCAGAAATTTCATCTTTCTTTTCTTCAGACGGCTCATAACCTCTACCTCTTTCAATGGTAAGCTCCATATAAACATCGGCATCTTTATTAAGTGTAGCTATATGATGATCTGGATTTACAATTTCAATTTCAGGTCCTGCTATTATATCTGATGCAAGGATATCTCCTTCACCTGATTTTTCAATTGTAACCTTTACCGGCTCATCTCCATTATATTTAACAACTATGCCCTTGATGTTTAGTATTATTTGAGGTACGTCTTCAAGCACTCCGGGAATTGTGGAAAATTCATGTTCCACTCCCCTTATTTTAAGCATAGACACTGCAGCACCAGGAAGTGATGATAAAAGCACTCTTCTAAGAGAATTTCCTATGGTAATTCCAAATCCGCTTTCTAATGGTTCTACTACAAACTTTCCATAGACTCCGGACTCATCTAATTCAATTACTTCTATACTAGGTTTTTCAATTTCTATCATTGACTTACCCTCCTTTATGGGTTATTAGGAGCGTAAATAATTAAACTCTCCTGCGTTTAGGCGGTCTGCAACCATTGTGTGGAATCGGTGTAATATCCTTAATCATAGTTACCTCAAGTCCTGAAGCTTGAAGTGATCTTATTGCAGCTTCTCTTCCTGAACCCGGTCCTTTTACATATACTTCCACAGTTTTTAATCCATGTTCTTTTGCTTTATTTGCAGCTTCTTCTGCAGCTTCTTGAGCAGCAAAGGGTGTAGATTTTCTTGAACCTCTAAATCCAAGTTGACCGGCACTTGCCCAAGATATTACATTACCGCTCATGTCAGTTAGTGTAACCATAGTATTGTTAAATGTTGATGCTATGTGAGCTTGTCCTTTTTCTATGTTTTTACGTTCTCTTCTTCTAGTACGTGTAGTTTTTTGTTTCTTAGCCATAATCTACCTCCCTCCTTATTTTTTCTTAGCAGCTAATTTCTTTGGACCTTTTCTGGTTCTTGCATTGGTCTTTGTTCTTTGTCCTCTTACAGGAAGTCCTTTTCTATGTCTAAGGCCCCTATAACAGTTTATTTCTCTAAGCCTCTTTATATTCATTGCCACATCACGACGAAGATCTCCTTCTACGTGATACTTGTCAATTTCTTCTCTTATTCTTGCAAGCTCAGATTCTGTTAAGTCTTTTACCCTTGTATCAAAATCAACATCGGCATTCTTAAGAATCTCTTGAGATCTGCTTCTGCCTATTCCATAGATATAAGTAAGACCAATTTCAACGCGTTTTTCTCTGGGTAAGTCAATACCAGCAATTCTTGCCATTAATAGCCTCCTTATCCTTGTCTTTGTTTATGCTTCGGATTTTCGCAAATGACCATTACATGACCATTTCTTTTTATTATCTTACATTTTTCGCACATCTTTTTAACAGATGGTCTAACTTTCATTTTATCCCTCCTAATTTAGGGTTTATTTCTTTCTCCAGGTTATTCTGCCTCTGGTTAAATCATAAGGAGATAGTTCTACAGTTACCTTATCCCCAGGCAGTATTCTTATATAATTCATTCTTAACTTTCCGGAAATATGGGCAAGTATTATATGTCCATTTTCAAGTTTAACTTTAAAATTCGTATTTGGAAGTGCATCCACTACTACGCCTTCTACTTCAATTACGTCTTCTTTAGGCATTAATGTTCCTCCTCTTTAACTATAGTCCTTTAAACTTTTTCTAATATATGAATCATTTAAATCACTTTTGTCTATATCTATTAAATCTTTATATATTATCAGATGTTTCAGTTTCTTCTTTTTAGGTTTAGATAGTTTTCTAACCTTACCATCGACTATAGCTACATAGCTTTTGTCAAGGATTTCTTTTACTAAAAATACTGTACCTGCATCTCTACCGGCTTTTGATTTAACAACTTGACCAACCTTTATAAAAAAAGTTTTGTCCATAAATTATTTTTCTAAGCCTTTTACTATGTCTTCAGATACTTTTTTAATATCTCTTGAACCGTCGATATTTATCAAAAGTCCTTGCGCTGTATAGTAATCTAAAAGAGGAACTGTTTGATTCAAATATACACTTATTCTTTTTTCAACAGTTTCCTTAACGTCATCGTCTCTTTGAATCAAAGCTGTATTATCTTTATCGCAAACCCCTTCAACCTTAGGTGGATTATATTTAATGTGGTAAGTAGCACCACATGTCTTACATATTCTTCTTCCAACTGCTCTATCCACTAAAATTTCGCTGTCTACATCAATGTTTATTACTTTATCAAGTTTAGTTTCAAGCTTATCCAGCTGAGCATCAAGGCTTACAGCCTGTGCTACTGTCCTTGGAAAGCCATCAAGTAGAAAACCGTCTTTACAGTCATCTCTTGAAATTCTTTCCTGAACTATTTTTATTACCAACTCGTCCGGAACAAGTAATCCCTTATCCATATAGGACTTAGCTTTTTTGCCAAGTTCAGTTTGGTTTTTGATGTTTTCTCTAAAAATATCTCCAGTTGAAATATGAGGTATATTATATTTGTTTATAATAAATTCTGCTTGAGTTCCCTTACCTGCCCCTGGAGGTCCTAAAATAACTAACTTCATTATCTTTCCTCCTATTTATTAAGAAATCCTTTGTAGTGTCTCATAAGCATTTGTTGTTCCAATACCCTTGTAGTTTCAAGAACTACTCCGACTACTATTATTATAGACGTACCACCATAATTAAATGGAAGATGTGATATTCTTGTTAAAAATATCGGCAATATAGCAAGTATTGAAAGTGCTATTGCTCCAGGTAAACATAATCTGTTTACTGTTCTTTGTAAATAATCTGAAGTGGACTTTCCGGCACGTATTCCCGGGACAAATCCTCCGTTTTGTTGTAAGTTCTTTGAGTACTCAACTGTATTAAATTGAATAGCAGTATAAAAATAAGTAAAGAATATTATTAGTAATACAGTAAATACTACATAAAATATTGTTCCCGGCACTCCCTCTACTGTAAAAAACTTGGCAATTGTTCTTCTTGTTGATTCATTTTTAGTAAACCAAGCAATAGTTGTCGGTATAGAAACAATGGAACTTGCAAAGATCATAGGCATAACTCCACTCATAAGAACCTTTACAGGTATATGAGTTGATTGTCCGCCATACATTTTTCTTCCTACAACTCTTTTAGCGTATTGAACGGGAATTCTTCTTTCCCCTTCATTTAAGGCAACTACAAATACTACTATCAAGATAGCTATTAATAGAAATATTACTAAAAATATAGGACTTGCCTTTCCTGCCTTAACAAGAGTTACTGATCTCATTATATCTGTAGGAAATCTTGCGATTATACCTGCAAATATAAGAAGTGATATTCCGTTTCCTATTCCATGTTCAGTTATTTGCTCTCCAATCCATATTAGAAATGCTGAACCTGCTACTATTGATAAAACTACTACTGATTTTTCAAGTAATGTAGTTGCTACTACAGCTTCAGCGAAAAATCCAAAAGAAAATCCTATTGCTTGTACAAAAGCTATAACTATTGCAAGGTATCTTGTATACATTGCTATTTTCTTTCTTCCGGTTTCTCCTTCCTTTGACAATGCTTCCAATGAAGGAATGGCTATTGTCAAAAGCTGAATTACAATTGATGAAGTAATATATGGATATATGTTTGCAGCAAATATCGTAAATTTACTGAAGTTTCCTCCTGCCATCAAATCAAGTAAAGAGAATACTGTTTGACCTGTACTGCTATATAATTTCTGTACTATTTGCGCATTCATATAGGGTACAGTTATGTGTGATCCAAGTCTGTAGATCAACAACATAAAAAGTGTAAATAGCATTTTTTTGCGAAGTGATGGTATTTTCCAAGCATTCTTAAATGTGGAAATCATTAAATCACCTCTGCCCTTCCGCCGGCTGATTCAATTTTTTCTACAGCTGATTTAGAAAAACTGTGGGCTTTAACTGTAATCTTGGATTCAAGATTTCCATTTCCAAGAATTTTTATACCGTCTTTATTGTTTTTTACAATACCCATTTCTTTTAATATTTCAGGTGTTACTTCTGCCCCATCTTCAAATACATTTAAAGACGAAACATTTATTACATCATACTCTTTTTTAAATATGTTTGTAAAACCTCTCTTAGGTAGTCTTCTGAATAAAGGCATTTGGCCCCCTTCAAATCCAGGTCTTACTCCGCCGCCGCTTCTTGCGTTTTGTCCTTTATGTCCTCTTCCTGAAGTCTTTCCAAGTCCTGAACCTATACCTCTACCAAGTCTTTTTTTGGACTTTACTCCGCCGCCTTCAGCAGGTTTTAAATCGTGTAATTTCACCTTTCACACCTCCTTATTCTTCTATTTCAAGCATATAAGCAACTTGCTTAATCATTCCCCTAATTTGAGGATTGTCTTCATGTTCAATTACTTGTCCTAGTTTTGTAAATCCAAGTGCTTTTATTGTCTTCTTATGTGTTTTTATCTTTCCTATAGGGCTTTTTACTAATTTGATTTTCATAGTGCTTACCCCCTTATCCTAAAATTTCGTCAGCTGACTTATTCCTAAGTCTTGCTACAGATTCTACTGTTTTTAGTTCTGTTAAGGCTTTAATTGTAGCATTGACAATGTTTCTAGGATTATTTGATCCTATGTTTTTAGTGCGAATATCTGAAATTCCTGCAAGTTCGCAAACTGCACGCACTGCTCCACCGGCAATAACTCCAGTACCTGCCGGTGCTGGTTTTAGAAATACTTTCCCTGCACCAACTACTCCGGTTACCTCATGAGGGATAGAAGTATCCAATAGGTTGACTTTTACCAGGTGTTTTTTTGCATCTTGGGTTGCTTTTCTAATTGACTCGGGCACTTCAAGTGCTTTTCCAGTTCCTACTCCAACATGTCCGTTATGATCTCCAACTACTACAAGCGCTGAAAATCTAAAATTTCTACCGCCCTTAACAACCTTAGCTACTCTATTTATAGCAACTACTTTTTCTTCAAGGTCTAATTCTTGTGCATTGATTAATGAACGTTCCATTTTCCCCTCCTTTTTAGAATTTTAATCCGGCTTCTCTTGCTGCGTCAGCTAATGCTTTTATACGACCGTGATATATATATCCTGATCTGTCAAAAACTACATTTTCTATTCCTGCATCAAGAGCTCTTTGTGCAACTAACTTTCCAATTTCTTTAGCAGCTTCAATATTTTTTGTGCTTTCAAGATTTAATGATTTGTCAAGAGTTGAAGCTTGTACTAATGTATTTCCATTTTCATCGTCTATAATTTGTGCATAGATGTGTGCACTTGATCTAAATACTGAAAGTCTTGGGCAAGCTTTTGTTCCGGAGATTTTATTTCTGATTCTCTTGTGTCTTTTTATTCTCGTTGCGTTTTTATCAATTTTCTTTAACACTTTTTTTACTCCTTTCCTTACTTACCTGTCTTACCTACTTTACGTCTTATATATTCACCAACATACTTAATACCCTTGCCCTTGTAAGGTTCAGGTTCTCTGTAACTTCTGATTTTAGCGGCATAAGCTCCTACTTTTTGCTTGTCTATGCCTGAAATTATAATACTTGTAGGTGCAGGAACTTCTACTTCTATTCCCTCAGGATCTTCAAGTTCTAAAGGATGTGAGAAGCCAAGTGTTAAAGCGAGTTTCTTGCCGTTTTTAGCTGCTCTGTATCCAGTACCCACTATTTCAAGCTCTTTCTTGTAGCCTTCTGTTACACCTATTACCATATTTGCAATAAGTGTTCTTACAAGACCGTGCATTGATTTGCTTTTCTTGCTCTCATCAGGTCTTGTTACAATAATTTCTTGACCTTCCATTACTATTTTCATGTTAGGATCAAAAGTTTGTTTTAATTCTCCCTTAGGTCCCTTTACGGTTACTGTGTTATCTTCTATTTTAATATCTACACCGTTTGGGATTTCAATTGGTTTTTTACCTATTCTAGACATATTTCCTCCTAAATTACCAAACGTAGCAGATAACTTCTCCACCTACATTAGAGTTTCTAGCTTCTTTATCAGTAAGTATTCCCTTTGAAGTTGATATTATTGCAATACCTAATCCTCCAAGAACTTTAGGAATGTCGCTGCATTGAGCATAAACTCTAAGGCCAGGCTTTGAAATTCTCTTTATTCCGCTTATGACTTTTTCGTCATTTTCTCCGTATTTAAAATCTATTCTAATTACACCTTGTTTATCGTCATCTATAACTTCATAATTTTTAATATATCCTTCTCTTAACAGTATCTCGGATATTTCTTTTTTAATATTTGAAGCCGGAATATCAACAGATTTATGTTTTGCATTATTTGCATTTCTAATCCTAGTAAGCATATCTGCAATTGGGTCTGTCATCATATTAATTTGCCTCCCTTCCTGCTAATGGTTTCTTTACCAACTTGCTTTTTTAACTCCAGGAATTTGTCCCTTATATGCCAATTCTCTAAAGCAAATTCTGCAAATTCCATATTTTTGTAAAACGGAATGTGGTCTACCACATATATTACATCTTGTATATTCTCTTGAACTATACTTAGCTTTTCTCTTTTGCTTAGCTATCATTGATTTTTTTGCCACAAATGTTTCCTCCTATTTACTTAGCAAATGGCATTCCCATTTTGTCAAGGAAAGCTTTCGCTTCTTCATCGGTTTGTGCTGTAGTGACAATTATTATATCCATACCTCTTATAGAATCAACTTTGTCATATTCTATTTCAGGGAATATAAGTTGTTCCTTTAATCCAAGCGCATAGTTTCCTCTTCCGTCAAATGCCGTTGATTTAACTCCTCTAAAGTCTCTAACTCTTGGTAATGCAACATTCATTAGCTTGTCCAAAAAGTCATACATTCTGTCTCCACGAAGAGTTACCTTAACTCCAACCTTGTTACCTTCACGTAGCTTAAAGTTTGCTATTGACTTTTTAGCCTTCGTTACTACCGGTTTTTGTCCAGCAATTATAGTAAGATCATTTATAGCTGATTCAAGAGCTTTAGGATTGTCTTTTGCTTCACCTAATCCGATATTAATTACAACTTTTTCAAGTTTAGGAACTTCCATTATGTTTTTATATTCAAATTTTTCAAGTAGATAGTTTACTACTTCATTGTTATATTTTTCTTTTAATCTTGAAGTCATAGTCTACCTCCTTACTTTATTGCTTCATTATCGGATTTTTTAAATCTGATCTTTTTTCCGTCTTCTATTCTGTAACCGAGTCTTGTAGCCTTTCCTGTCTTTGTATCGTAGTACATTACATTAGACACATGAATCGGTGCTTCCTTTTTGTTTATTCCGCCGGGTTCTTGGGGACCTCTCGGTTTCATATGTTTTGTTACCATATTTACCTTTTCTACTATTACTTTATTTTGTTTAGGAAAGGTTTTTAGTATTTTACCGGTAGCTCCCTTGTCTTTTCCGGCAATTACTTTTACAGTATCGCCTGTTTTAATACGCATAATTACCTCCCATTAAAGTACTTCCGGTGCAAGGGAAATTATCCTCATGAAATTTCCGCTTCTTAATTCTCTGGTAACGGGCCCAAAGATACGAGTTCCTACCGGACTTCTGTCATCCTTTACTATTACTGCTGCATTGTCGTCAAACTTTATATATGAACCGTCTTTACGTCTGATTCCCTTACTTGTTCTAACAATTACCGCTTTAACTACAGAACCTTTTTTTACAACTCCTCCCGGAATTGCATTTTTAACAGAACAAACAACAATATCTCCTATATTTGCATTTCTTCTGTTAGTACCACCAAGTACTTTTATAACAAGTAGTTCTCTAGCTCCGGAATTATCAGCAACATTTAGTCTACTTTCTTGTTGAATCATGAGCTTTCCTCCTTCTAGAAATTATTTCGCTTTTTCAATAATATCTACTAATCTCCATCTCTTGTCCTTGCTTAGTGGTCTGGTTTCCATGATTTTTACTTTATCATTTATTCTACATTCATTATTTTCATCATGAGCCTTAAATTTAGTAGTTTTCTTAAATCTTTTTTTATAAATGGGATGAGTTACGAAAGTTTCAGTAGCTACAACTATTGTTTTATCCATTTTATCGCTTACTACTGTTCCTATAATAGTTTTTCTTTTGCTTTCTTCCATTATATTAAGCCTCCTTTCCCACTTCTAATTCACGTTCTTTTATTATAGTTTTTACTCTTGCTATATCTTTTTTTACCAGCTTTATGCTTGATGGATTATCAAGTTGACCAGTTGCGTGTCTGAATCTCAAGTTAAATAATTCGTTTTTAAGTTCGTTAACTTTCTTTGTAAGTTCTTCACTTGACATTTGACGAATTTCTTTAGTCTTCATTTGATTCACCATCCTTTTCTCTCATAACAATTTTTGTCTTTATAGGAAGCTTCATCGCTGCAAGTCTAATAGCTTCTTTTGCGATTTCATCGGAAACTCCGCTCATTTCAAACATTATACGTCCGGGCTTTACTACTGATACCCAGTATTCAGGAGCTCCCTTACCTGAACCCATACGAGTTTCCGCAGGCTTTTCAGTAACAGGTTTGTCCGGGAATATCTTTATCCAGATATTTCCACCTCTTTTTATATATCTAGTCATAGCACGACGAGCTGCTTCTATTTGATTCGAAGTAATCCAAGCCGGCTCAAGAGCTTGTAGACCGTATTCTCCATAAGTAAGACTGTTTCCACGAAGTGCTTTACCCTTCATTCTGCCTCTGTGAACTCTACGATACTTTACTCTTTTAGGCATTAACATATTTGTTTCCTCCTCTCATCTACAGGATTAATTTTCGCTTTTGGTCCTTTGGTTGTTTCTTGGACCTCTGTTTCTATTATCTCTGTTTCTGTTGTTTCTATTATCTCTATTTTGAGGTTTTCTTCTCTTAAAATCTCTTCTCTTATCTTTTTGTTTTACTTGGGGAAGAACTTCTCCCTTGTATAGCCATACTTTTATTCCAAGCTTTCCATAAGTTGTATCAGCTTCGGCAAATCCGTAGTCAATATCAGCTCTTAGTGTTTGAAGAGGAATTGTTCCTTCTGAATATCCTTCTGTTCTTGCCATGTCTGCTCCGCCTACACGACCTGAAACTGAAGTTTTAATTCCCTTTGCTCCGGCTCTCATTGTTCTTTGAATTGCTTGCTTCATAGCACGTCTGAAAGATACTCTTCTTTCAAGTGATTCTGCTATGGATTCTGCAACTAATTGAGCATCAAGGTCTTGAACTTTGATTTCTTCAACATTTATTACAATGCTTTTGCCTGTAAGTTTTTCAAGATCTTTTCTAAGTTCTTCAACTCCTGTACCGCCTCTTCCAATTACCATTCCTGGTTTTGCAGTTGAAATTGAAAGTTTAATTTTCTTTGATGCTCTTTCAATATTTATTCTTGAAATTCCCGCTGTATATAATTTTTCTTTTACATATTTACGAATTTTATTATCTTCTAATAACAAATCTGCGAATTCTTTTTTATTTGCATACCATTTTGAATCCCAGTCTTTTATTATTCCAACACGTAGTCCGTGAGGATTAACTTTTTGGCCCATTATTCACCCTCCTTATTCTGCTTCTGCAACTACTACACCGATATGACTTGATCTTTTTAGAATTGGATATGCCATACCTTTTGCCTTTGGACGAAATCTTTTCATTGTAGGACCGTCGTTTGCGTATGCTTTTACTACATAAAGATTGTCTCTATTTAAATTTAAGTTGTTTTCAGCGTTCGCTACTGCAGAATTAAGCACCTTGTAAAGTTCTTTTGCTCCTCTTTTAGGAGTGAACTTTAGGATAGAAAGGGCTTCATCTACTTGCTTTCCGCGAATTTCAGCGCATATATAATTCACTTTTAGAGGTGAAATTCTAACATATTTTGCAATTGCTCTTGCTTGCATATTTTTCCCCTTTCTTTCTACTTCACGTCTGTGGTCTTTTCACTTTTGCCGGTGTGGCTTCTGAAGGTTCTTGTCGGTACAAACTCTCCAAGCTTATGTCCTACCATATCTTCTGTTATATATACGGGAACATGCTTTCTACCGTCATGTACCGCTATTGTATGTGATATCATTTCCGGAAATATAGTGGAGCGGCGAGACCATGTTTTAATAACTTTCTTTTCGTTTTTTTCGTTTAAAGCGTCTATTTTCTTTAGCAGATGTTCGTCTGCGAAAGGACCTTTTTTAACTGATCTACTCATTTTTTACCTCCCCTTACTTTGTTCTTCTTCTAACTATATACATGTTGCTCTTTTTGTTTTTCTTTCTTGTCTTAAGTCCAAGAGCCGGTTTACCCCAAGGAGTTACTGGTGAAGGTCTACCAATAGGTGCTCTTCCTTCTCCACCGCCGTGTGGGTGGTCTACAGGGTTCATTGCTGATCCTCTTACATGAGGTCTTTTTCCCTTATATCTTGATTTGCCGGCTTTACCTAAAACTATAAGCTCATGTGTAAGGTTTCCTACTTGTCCGATTGTAGCTTTACAATCAAGTAGTACAAGTCTAAATTCTCCTGAAGGTAAACGAAGTTGAGCATACTTGTTTTCTTTAGCCATAAGCTGTGCTGATGCTCCTGCGGATCTTGCTATTTGACCGCCCTTTCCGGGAAGCATTTCTATGTTGTGTACTACTGTACCTATAGGTATGTCTCTAAGTCTTAAAGCGTTACCTGTCTTAATATCCGCTTCTTGACCTGATTCAACTACATCCCCAACTTTTAATCCGTTAGGTGCTATAATGTATCTTTTTTCTCCATCTACATAGTTTAGAAGTGCAATATAGCTTGTTCTATAAGGATCATATTCAATTGATGCAACTCTTGCAGGTATATTGTCCTTATCTCTTTTAAAATCTATAATTCTGTATCTTCTCTTAGCTCCGCCACCTCTGTGTCTTGAGGTTATTCTACCGTAAGAGTTTCTTCCGGAGCTTCTATTAAGATTTATTGTAAGACTCTTTTCAGGAGTCTTTTTTGTTATCTCTTCAAATGTTGAGACAGTCATCTGTCTTAATGCAGGAGAAGTTGGTTTAAATCCTCTAATTGCCATCCTTTTACCTCCTTATTATTCCATTCCTTCGAAAAATTCAATAGGTTTTGAACTTTCTTTTAATTTAACAATAGCTTTTTTCCATGAAGCACGTCTTCCTTGATGTGCTCCTTGTCTTTTCAGTTTTCCATACATATTCATGGTGTTCACTGATTCAACCTCTACACCGAAAATTTCTTCAATGGCTTTTTTGATTTCAGGTTTTGTAGCTGTCTTTTCAACTTGGAAAGTGTATTTTCTTTCTTCTATAAGCTCCATACTTTTTTCTGTAATAATGGGCTTTCTTATAAGATCAAAATTACTCATTAATTGAACACCTCCTCAATAACTCTTAAAGCGTCTTTAGTAATTACTAAAGAGTCATATTTTAATATATCGTATACATTTATGTTTTCAGCCATAGTTGTTTTTACATTTGCTATATTGTTTGATGCTCTTCTTAAAGACTCATCATTTCCCGGTAAAACTACTAAAGCCTTTTTCTTTGCCTTAATATTGTCAAGAACCTTTACAAAGTTCTTTGTTTTTGCTTCATCAAGTTTAAAATCATCAACTATAATAAGCTCGTTTTCCTTAACCTTTGAAGTAAGAACGCTTTTAAGAGCAAGTCTTCTAACCTTCTTTGGAGTGGTGTAAGAGTAATCTCTAGGCTTCTTTGCAAAAACAATTCCGCCGCCTCTCCATTGAGGTGATCTGATACTTCCTTGTCTTGCACGGCCTGTACCCTTTTGTCTCCAAGGTTTCCTTCCGCCTCCACGTACTTCTGCACGTGTCTTTGCACTATGTGTACCTTGTCTTCTGTTTGCTAAAATATTTTTTACTACAAGATATACAGCATGCTCATTTATTTCAACATCAAATAATTCTTCATTTAATTCAATTTCTTCTATGGCTTGTCCATCCATATTTAAAACAGAAATCTTAGGCATTTATAACACCCTCCTTTCACTACTTACTGGTCTTAACAGTTTCTTTTACTATTACTGTACCCTTCTTAGGTCCGGGAATTGCTCCCTTAACAAGAATAAGGTTTTTATCTAAATCTATTTTTATGATTTCAAGGTTTTGTACGGTAACTTTTTCGTTGCCCATCTTACCTGCCATTCTGTGGTTCTTAAAAACCTTTCCCGGATAAGTTGCAGCTCCCATACCGCCGGGCATTCTGTGGAACTTTGAGCCGTGAGATTCTCTACCACGACCGAAACCGTGTCTTTTTACAACACCTTGAGTTCCTTTACCCTTGGAAGTACCTGTAACATCTACAAATTCTCCCTGGTTAAACAAGTCAACCTTGATTTCATCTCCTATATTAAAGTCATCAGGATTTTCAGTTCTGAATTCTTTAATATGTTTTTTGTACTCTACGCCTGCTTTATCAAAGTGTCCCTTAAGCGGTTTGTTAACTCTTCTTTCTTTAACATAACCGGTAGCTACTTGGATTGAATTATATCCATCAACATCAGTTGTTTTCTTTTGAATTACTACATTAGGCTCAGCTTCAATAACTGTTACAGGAGTAACAACGCCTTGTTCATCAAAGATTTGGGTCATACCAATCTTTTTACCAATTAATAGTTTCAATATTTACCTCCTAAAATTTACAGCGGATTGTCATACAATCTTATAAAGAACAATTATTATAGCTTAATTTCTATATCAACGCCTGCCGGCAAGTTGAGTTTCATAAGTGAGTCTACAGTCTTTTGATTCGGATTTACAATATCAATAAGACGTTTATGTGTTCTTTGTTCGAATTGTTCTCTTGAATCCTTATACTTATGAACAGCTCTTAGTATAGTGATAATTTCCTTTTCAGTAGGTAGCGGTATAGGCCCTGATACAACAGCACCGGTTTGTTTTGCCGCTTCAACTATCCTTGTAGCTGAATTATCCAACAGTTCATAATCATAAGCTTTAAGTTTGATTCTTATTTTTTGTTTGCCATTATTTGACATACTTTCCCTCCTATTCGCTAAAAACATTTGCGAGTAAGGTTATTGATAAACGCACCCCGGTGTTTCATGGTGTGCATTAAAAAAGAAAAAATAACCTACGCCCGAGTCTTGCCCGAACTTCTCATCCATAATTACCTTGAATTCCTTTTTTCCGCAAAATTCAAGCAACTTATGGAATCATCGCAACTAATCTATTTCAAACGCTTTAATATTATATAAAAGACTTTGACATTTGTAAAGGAAATTTTGCAAATTTCTTTATACTTTTCAAAATTTTTTATTTACACCCTCTGTATTTTATAAAAAATTATAAATTGACTATAAGTCCAAATAAAAAAGGATGAACAAATGAGCTTCAGCAAATTGACAAGGCTTAAAAATATAAATAAATCTTCTTATAAATAAGAAAGCATTACTTATTTACTGTCAAAATGTGAAAAGATAAATATTCATCCTTAGTCTATTAAATTATTCTTTAGACTTTCCTACACCAAATTTGGAAAATCATTTTGTCTTAAGGCTTCATATAAAACTATATTTGCGGAGTTGGCAAGATTAAGCGACCTTTTCAACTCCCCTATCATAGGTATCCTTATGCACCTACCGGGATATCTTTTAAGTATATCCTCAGGTATCCCCCTAGTTTCAGGGCCAAACATTATAAAGTCCCCATCCTTATATTTAACTTGGGAATAGTTGTTCCTGGTCTTAGTAGTGGAGTAGTAAATACAAATATCGGTGTTTTTTCTTAAAAAATCTTCATAGTCATCATAGACTGTAAGATCCAAATACTTCCAGTAATCAAGACCTGCTCTTTTTAAAGCCTTATCGCTTATGGAAAATCCCAGGGGTTTTATAAGATGAAGTCTGCTTCTTGTAAGGACACAGGTTCTTGCAATAGCACCGGTATTGTGAGGTATTTCAGGTTCATATAAAACTACATTAAACAAGTTATCATCTCCGAAAATTAAATTGTGTATAAACTAATACCTAAAAGAAAGCTTAAAATATTGGCAGATATGGCATAGACAACATTTCTAAGGGTTGTTTTCCCTTGAAGATTTTTACCTAAATAAACTCCCTCAACTATAATTATAAATATTTCTATAGGCACCATAGTAAGACCTGCCGACAAAAATCCATATTTAAAGCAAACATAGCTGCAAGTTATATGAAGAATCCCTTGAGTTATAAGGTTTATCAGTAAAAAAACTTTAAAGTTGTGTCTACCTCTATAGCCGAAAAAATAAAGCAGGGCAAATTCCAAGGCTAGTGTGGGTAAAAAAGTTTTTAAAAATTGAAGTAAGTAGTCAACAGCCAAGGGCACTGACCTTTTAAGAGTCATAGTCTCCAAATCCAAGGCAAGATTTTCATTAAAGACCTTTATTTGAAAATAGTTTGACTCCCTTACAGATCCGTCAGCTTCAAGACAAATATATCTTATAGTAGGAGGGACTCTGTAACTGTATGTATGAAGAAGATATCCTCCCTCTTCTTTATAGTAGCTTTGAATAGGTATGCCTTTATCAATACCATTTAAAATCTTGTACCGGTCTACAAATTCCTGACTTAAATCTTCATTTCTATTAATTAAGGTATAATCCTTATACTCCTTACTTGAAGGGTAAAGCTTATAACCTTCTTCAAAGTTTTTAATTTTTATATTTAGACTGGGTTTGGGCCCCATGTCCGCATAGACTCTTGTAGGTAGCAACAAAAGAATAATTGCAGCTACCCACAGTCTAAATACTTTTTGTGCTTTCATTATTTATAACTCATTTTATAAATTTCTAAAACTGCAGCTTCATCAAGTTCTACAAAGCCCTTTATATTTCCTTTGTGATTTTTAATGCAGGCCTCTGCCATTACAGGAAGATCCTCCTCCTTAAAGCCTACTTCCTTTAGACTTTGAGGTATATCCAAGGACTTGAAAAATTCTGAAAGTAGTTTAATTGCCTCTTCAGCTGTTTTAAACTTGTCCTCTCCAATTTCAAGACCAAAGACATTTTGTCCAAATTCGCAAATTTTATCTACAGTATCATTGCTTAGGCAGTATCTTAACCATGAAGGTGTAAGTATAGCAAGCCCCCAACCGTGAGTTAAATCATTGTGGGCTGAAAGCTCATGTTCCATAGCATGAACTGACCATTCAGTGTCCTTGCCTGAATCAAGTAAACCGTTAATAGCCCAAGTGTTTGCCCACATTAAGTTGGCCCTTGCTTCATAATCATCAGGCTTTTCGTAAGCGATTTTGCCGTACTTAATACAGGTTTTAAGAAGTCCTTCGGAAAATCTGTCTACTAAATAAGCTCCGTCATTTAAGGTAAAATAGTTTTCCATAGTATGGCTCATAATGTCTGCAGTACCTGCAGCAGTATGTTTTTTAGGTACTGAATAGGTAAATTCCGGATTTAATATAGAGAACTTAGGTAGGGTAAAGTTTGCTGCCCAACCGAGTTTTTGTTTAGTCTTTTGATTGGTAATGACAGACCCTCTGTCCATTTCAGAACCTGTTGCCGCCAAAGTAAGTATAGTTCCTATAGGTAGTCCCTTTTTAGGTTTTACCTTTCTCGTTACAATGTCCCAAGGATAACAGTCTTCATAAAAGGCTGCTGATATTAGCTTGGAGCAATCTATAGTTGAGCCTCCTCCTACTGCAAGGACGAAGTTCAAATTGTTTTCACGAGCTATTTTTACTCCTTCTGCTGCAGATTCCACTCTCGGATTAGGTTCAACTCCGGCAAGCTCCTTAAAGAAAATATCATTTTCATTTAAAAGCTCCACTACCTTATTATAAAGACCTATTTTTTTTATAGAGCCTCCTCCATAAACAAGAAGAACTCTGTCTCCATATTTTTTAATTTCCTTAGGTAAATTTTTTAATTGATCCTTACCGAATAAAATCTTAGTTCCTACATCAAATATAAAATCTTTCATTTTTATCCTCCTATCTTACAAAGATAAATTAGGTCTGGCATAAAAATCTCCATCTATTTTCCCGGACTTGTATACATAATAACCTAAAGATCCTATCATAGCTGCATTATCTGTACACAAGCCAAGATCCGGATAATAGACACCTATGCCTTCCTTAGCTGCTGATTCTTTTAATCTTTCCCTTAAGGCTGAATTTGCCGAAACCCCTCCGGCAATAACTATCTTATTTAACCTCTCCCTCTTGGCAAGTCTTATAGATTTATCTACCAGAACATCAATCACAGCATTTTGAAAGGATGCCGCCACATCCTCCACTCTATATTTTTCTTTTTTTTGCTCCATGTGATGAAGATAATTTATCACCGCAGTTTTTAATCCGCTGAAGGAAAAATCATAGGAGTCCTCTTCAAGCATTACTCTTGGAAAATCAATGTCGGCTTTTCCTTTTTTAGCAAGTCTATCTATTACAGGTCCTCCAGGATAACCTATACCCATGGCCCTAGCGACCTTATCATAAGCTTCTCCGCAAGCATCGTCTCTTGTCCTTCCTATAAGTTCAAAATCCACATAGTCCCTTACTTTTACAAGGTAGGTGTGTCCTCCTGAAACTATAAGACCTATAAAGGGCGGTTCCAGGTCCTTGTGGCTTATGTAGTTGGCACAAACATGTCCGTAAATATGATTTACTCCTATAAAGGGCTTGCCTATTGCATAAGCAAGAGCCTTGGCACTGCTAAGGCCTACTAAAAGTGCCCCTACCAGTCCCGGGCCTCTTGTAGCTGCAACTAAATCTATATCACAAAGCTTAATTCCCGATTCTTTTATAGCCTGATCAAGAACTGTATTGATAGCCTCAACATGCTGCCTTGATGCTATCTCAGGCACCACTCCTCCAAATTTTTTGTGAGTGGCTATTTGGGAGGATATTATATTAGACAGCACCTCTCTGCCATCCTCCACTACCGCAGCGGCAGTTTCATCACACGATGTTTCTATAGCCAGTACCTTCATTTTCGCCTCCACATTATTATTGCATCTTTTCCTAAACCGTAATAGTCTTTTCTTAAGCCTTCTTCTTTAAAACCGTAATTTTTATATAAAGAAAGGGCAGCTTCATTATCAGATCTTACCTCTAAGGTAAAATTTTTTTCCTTTTTGTCTTCTATAAACCTGTCCATTAAAATTTTTGAATAGCCCTTGCCTCTTTTTTCTTTATCAATTCCTATTCTATCAAGAGACACCTCTCCTAAAATTTCAGATCCGCATAAATATCCTATAGGATCTTTATCTCTTAATATATAAATTATAGAATTTGAAGATAAAATATAGTCCTTTAAAATCTTTTCGCTCCAAGGATTAGAAAATATTTTTTCTTCCATAAGGGCAATTTCCTTTATGTCCTCTTGGCATGCCCTAATCAACTTCATTAAGTCCCGCTTCTTTCTTTTCAAGCTCCCTTTCAGCTTGAGATTTAGTTACATAGTTGGGTAAAACCTCCAAAAGGTTATCTCCACCTGTTCTCTTGTATTCCAAGTAGGCAAGTCTTGCTATATTGGACCCTTTAATATATCTGTCGGGAATAGTTGCAACATCAGCTTCTTCCGCAAAAAAGTCCTTAAACTTGTCTGCTCCCGTTCCCAATAAAAGAAGTCTTTCCCCCTTTAGTCGATTTCTTAAAGATTCAACTTCCTCAACTCCGTCACAAGAAAGATCAACAGGTATCCCTTCTGAATTTTTATATAGCCCATAGTAGGCTCTATTTCTTCTAGCATCAACAAGGGATAAAACCCTCCTGTCTCCCTGATAATTTAAAGCCAAGGACTTTAAAGAGGATACAGCTTTTATCTCTTTATTTAAAGCCTGTGCCAAGGTTCTTGCCACAGTAACGGCTATTCTTGTCCCCGTATAGGAGCCCGGTCCTATACCTACCCCTATAAGATCTACATCAGATATAGTAATTTTAAGTTTATTAAAAATGTCATCCACCATATCAACTAAGTCTTCAGAGTTATTTACAGATGAGGTTATTTCAAAAGAAGCTATTTCTTCATTGTCATAAGCAAGTCCCACAGATGTCCTCATAGTTGACGTATCAAGACCAAGTGTTATCATAATTCCTCCAATATAAAGCAGGGCCTTTCCCCTATTGCCCTTACTTCAACTTTTCTTTTATTGTCATCAACCTTTTCCAAGTTTATCTCCAAATATTGTTCAGGCAAAAAATCTTTTATTCTATCCGCCCACTCAACAACACAAACTCCATCACCGTAAAAATATTCATCAAAGCCAAGATATTCCACTTCTTCCACATTCTCGAGTCTATAGGTGTCAAAGTGATAAAGGTTAAGGTCACTATAGTATTCATTAATAATATTAAAGGTGGGGGAGGTTATATAATCTTTTATTCCCATTCCCCTACCTATGCTTTTGGTTAAGGTTGTCTTTCCGTCACCTAAATCTCCATTTAAGCAAACTACATCCTTCGCCTTTAAAAGCTTGCCTAATTTTAAACCGAAAGCTTCTGTTTCCTCCAGGTTCTTTAAATAAAAAGTTTTAGAATTTTCCATAATGAACAAAATCCTCAAAGCTTCTTAAAGCTTTCTCACTCTTTTTTTCGTTCTTATATCCAAAAGCCAAAACACATTCCACATTCATGTATTCAGGTATGTCAAGTATTTCTCTAACAGCATCCCCTGCAGGTATCCCCTTGTCATTTACCGCAATATTAATATTAGCCCAACAAGAACCTATATCTAAATCTTCAGCTTGAAGCTGCAAAATTGTAGCGGCAATAGTAGCATCCTGACTGTAGGTTGTAACTGCCAGTCTTTTGTCAGACAAAACTGCTATAGCAAGAGCGGCATCCTTTAAAAAACCTGCATTTTTTGTCTTAAAATGTGAAAGCTTTTCCAAGGTGTCCTTATCCTCAACTACAACAAAGTGTACCGACTTTAAATTCTTAGCAGTGGGAGATCTTAAACCCGCCTCAAGTATAGTTTTTATTTCTTCTTTTTTAAGAGGTTGATCTTTAAATTTTCTTATACTTCTTCTCTTTTTTATTAAATCGCTAAACATAACTACCTCCACGCTAATTATAACACATTAGCCTATGACCCTATATACTATCGATTCTATTAAAGGAGCTTGTCTATTTCCCTTTCAGAGTAAACTTCTATGCCCTTTTCCCTTAAAGCCCTTACAGTAAAGCCTTGACCCTCTATTAAAACCCTACTATGGCTTCCGTCATAAACAAAGGAGCTGCCGCAACTTGGAGATTTTTCCTTCATTAAGGCCTTTTTTATATTATTTTTCTCACAAATTATAAGAGCCTTATCCGCTCCCTTTAAAAAATATTTCGTTACATCTTCTCCCTGTTTATTAATAACCCTGTCTTTTAAAATTTCAGCAGGCTCTCTTGGAATAGTCATACCTGATAAAACTTCAGGACAGCAGGAAACAAACTCATATTTTTCTTTAAGATACTTTAAATCTATTTTGTTATCTCTGCCGTCATATCTGCATTTGCAGCCTAAAAGACAGGCACTTACTAAAAGCTTTTCCATAAAGCCTCCTCTAATATAATTAATAAGAAATTTCTAAGTCTGTCATCTCAACTAAGTGAACAAAGTGAAGGCATGGCGAAATTTCGGGTGAAAAGAGAGATTTCTCCGTTTCGCTCATTTCATTCGCTCCAGTCGAAATGACTGAGGGTCGAATGCTATGTTCGGTCGAAATGACTGGGGTGCTGGTGCTTTCTATCAGTCGAAATGACTGGTGATATTAGTCATCTCGACTAGGTGGTTATTTCTAAGTTTGTCATCTCGACTAAAGGTGCGCAGCGACTGCAAGCAGAGATCTCTTTTTATATTCTATACTTCTTCATACGAGGGGGACTAAGGGAGTTGCGATTCTCCCTATCGTCCCCCTCGCGCTCCCCCTTCTTACCCCTTAAAACGCTTTTAGACTATTTTGATACAAGACTTAAATAAATTATAATCATCTCGCTTAAGTGAATATTACAAAGTCAAGTCATCTCGACTAAAGGTGCGCAGCGACCGCAAGCAGAGATCTCGGATTTAATAAGATAGATTTCTCCCCTCTTAAAGATAATTTTATCATAAAAGTCATCTTTATTTTTAAATCCTACTATAAAGCTGATAAATTTAATCATTTATAGAAAGCAATTTTTATCTACTATATTTTAATAATTTAATTTTCATGGTACACTATTACTTACAATATGAATTTAATGTTTTTATATAGATATCCCCGGAGGAAGATAATGAACTCTGATAATAATTTTAATAAACAAACTAAAAAAGCTCCTGAATCAACCAGGCTTCAAAGAAAGAAGAGAATGCAAAAAAGAAGAAGACGCATGAGAAGGAGAAGAATCCTTGCAGGTCTACTTTTGCTTTTAATAGTATTTGGCATATCAAAAGCCATAAAGGGTTTTATAAATAAACCTAAAACCATATCTATTGAAGGCTCTCTACCTGCTTGGTACTTCGGCCTTGCTTACGATAATCTTAATGGTATAAATTACAAGCCACCTAAAGAGTATTTAAATCCAAAGGATCAAAGTCTTGAGGTCTATGACAAGGCCACTACAATTGTTAAAACCTTGGTCCCCGGATCAAATCATATAACCATGGCTGATGATTATGCCTACGATACTAAAACTATAAGATCTTATATAAGAGGCGAGGCTGAATACGAAGGCAAGGATAAACTTGTTTTTCTAACCTTTGATGACGGTCCCAACAATTATGTAACTCCGAAAATTCTTAGTATTTTAGAGAAAAACAATGTTCATGCAACCTTCTTTGTAGTAGGAAAGGATGTTAATGAACACCACGAGGATATTTTGAAGAAGACAGTTCTTAAGGGAAACTCTATTGCCCTTCATTCTTTTTCACATGTATATGAAGATCTTTATCCTGAAAAAAAGGCTGACCCCGACAAGATTATTGAAGAAGCGAAGCTTTCACAAGGCAGACTTAAGAATATTTTTGGAGAGGATTTTTCATCTAATGTATGGAGATACCCGGGAGGTCATATGTCTTGGGACAACACCGTTAAATCTGATGAAATTTTAAAGCAAAATGGAATTGAGTGGATTGACTGGAATTGCATGACAGGTGATGCCGAACCTGAGAGCAGAAGACCTTCAAGCCCTGAAGAATTTGTTACCTATGTAGATAGGACCCTTAACAAAAATGTCCATAACGAAGTTGCCGTTGTCCTTATGCACGACGCCAAAAACAAAGATCATACAGTTGATGCTCTTCAATCTATAATTGACTATTTTAAAGATAAGGATTATAAATTCTGCATACTTAAATAAAGACAAAATTAACTCCGTTTTTTACGGAGTTTTTTTATATTACAAATTTTTATTTGGTATAATGAAAAAATGTAAGGAGGATGATTATGTTTACTAAAAAGGATAATATTTTACATATTGACGGAGTAAGTGTTACAGAATTAAAAAAAGAATATGGCACTCCCCTTTATATCTATTCAGTAAATGATATAAAGGATAGAATAAGCGAATTAAAAAAAGATTTTTTAAATAAATACGAAAATACCACAGTATCCTATGCTGCTAAGGCCTTTATCTGCAAAAGCCTTCTTGATATTATTGCAAAGGAAGGTCTAAATCTTGATGTAGTAAGCTCGGGAGAGCTTTACATAGCCTTGGCATCTGGCTTTGATCCCAAAAAAATAGAATTTAACGGAAATAATAAACTCTATGAAGAAATAGATATGGCTGTAAAAAATGGCGTGGGGAAAATTATAGTCGACGGCTCAGGTGAAGTTGAAATGATAGAAAGAGCCTGCAAAAAATATTCTACTAAGACAAATGTACTTTTTAGAATAACACCGGGAGTGGATACAAAAACTCACAAGTACATTCAAACTGCTATGGTTGATTCAAAATTCGGCTTTAACCTTATAGATGTTTTAGAAGAGGTTAAAAAGCTAAAAAATGATCCCTTTATTAACTTTATCGGCTACCACTACCACCTAGGCTCTCAGCTTTTCGACAACACTGTTTATTTAAAAGCCACTGATATTGCTATAGACCTTATTGAAAAGACAAAAGACCTTACAGGAAGCTATATAAAAGAACTAAATATAGGAGGCGGCTTTGGCATTAACTATACTGATGAGAAGAGAAAGCCCTACTCCTACTTCCTTGACCCTGTTATGGAGAAGCTTAAAGGCCATTTCGCCGACAATACTCCATCAGTTACAATAGAGCCGGGAAGAAGTATAGTTGGTGAAGCCGGATCAACCCTTTACACAGTAGGTAATATTAAAGATATTAAGGGCATAAGAAAATACGTTGCCCTTGACGGTGGCATGACGGATAACATAAGGCCCGCTCTTTATGGCGCCAAGTACACCGCCCTGGTAGCCAATAAGACTGATGAAGATTCTATAGAAACAGTTACACTTTGCGGTAAGTGCTGCGAGTCCGGAGATATACTTATAAAAGATATTAAGCTTCCGCAAATTGAATCAGAAGATCTTATACTTATAAAGTCCACAGGAGCCTATGGATTTTCCATGTCTTCAAACTACAATTCCCTAAGACGACCGGCAGTAGTCTTTACGGAAAATTCAAACCATTACCTTGCAGTTAAAAGACAGGACTATAAAGATCTGGCCTTTTAAATCAAATTTAAACTTAAATAGAAAGTAGGTCATTATGGAAAAATATTATCTCAGTTACTTTTTTATCTATGCCTTTATGGGTTGGGTAGTAGAAGTAAGCTTTCAGGCAATTCATCGAGGCAGATTTATAAACAGAGGATTTTTAAACGGACCCTACTGCCCCATTTACGGCTTTGGTGCCTGCTCCGTTATTTATCTTTTAAGCGACATAGCAGAGAAAAATAAGTTGATTCTTTTTCTTGGCTCCATACTTATAGCATCGACAATTGAATTTATCGCAGGCTTTATCCTGGAAAAGATTTTTCACAAAAGATGGTGGGACTACTCTGACAGAAGACTTAACCTTGGCGGTTATATATGTTTGGAGTTTTCCATTATCTGGGGTATGTTTTGCTTTCTTATTCACGAAGCCGTTCACCCTGTTATAAAAGATATGGTAGCCCTTATACCCCTTAAACTTTTAACCTACCTTGAAGGCTTTCTTATCATTTTATTTATAGCGGACTTTATCAGTACCATAAACACCTTAATAGGCCTTAACAAAAAACTTAAGCTTTCAGCCAAAATAGGCAGCGACATTAGAAAAGTTTCAGACGATATAGGTGAAAGAGTCTATGACAGAACCATAAGCTTGGAGAATAAAAAAGACGAAATTAAAAATATGCAAAGGGTAAAAGAATTTGACGAAAGAAGCAAGGAGTTTAAAAAAAGATTTGATAAATTTGGAGAAAAGAGAATACTTAAAGCCTTCCCTAACCTTATTAAAGATTTAGAAGACAGAGATTATCAGATTAATAGAATAAAAAACATGTTAAAAGACAAATAAAATAAAGGCTTTAACCTATTGTTGGTTAAGCCTTTTCTATTTATAAGGAACAATGGGATCCACATCCTCTAAAAACATTAAAAGAAAAGCAATAAACAGAATAAAAGAGCTTGAAAGAATAGCCTTAGCTTCAAAAAGTTTAATAAAAACATTTCCCATAATAGCCCCTGTTACAAAGCAAAGGATTATACCATAATATAGAAAAGCCTTCTTTAAATGGACCCTATTGCCATTAACTACAAATCTGTAAAAATTTTCCGTTCCACTTCTTAAATTGCCTATACACATAGTAGTAGCTATAGAATTTGAATAGATCTTTTTAAAAGCCTGAACCTGAATACCACAGGCAAGGGAAGTTAAACTATTTGCCAACAAATTATAGTCAGTTGAGATAAAAGCCACAGCAGATAAAATTAAAATTTCAAAAAGCACCCCGATCTGCCTCCAATGAAGTCCGTATTTGTTGCCGAAACTTCTTAAAACCTCAGACAAAATAATTCCAAAAGCAAAAGCAACTATGGGGCAAAAATACTTAAAAGCGCTTTGAAAATCACCTTGAGACAAATTGACACCAAATAAAATTATATTTCCCGTTTGAGCATTGGCAAAAACATGATCTCTAAAAATATAAGAGTAGGCATCCATAAGCCCACCTGATAGAGCAAGTAGAGTACCTATTGAAATTGTTTCAGACATTTGAACCTTTTTACTCATAAAGACTCCTCCCGGAGAAAGTATAACACAAAATAAAAATAAACGTGTAAATAACCGGACCGACTAATTGATTTTTTAGAAGTCAGTCATCTCGACTAAAGGAGCGCAGCGACTGCATGGAGAGATCTCGGGTTTAAAAGTGAGATTTCTCCACTCGCTTTGCTCGGTCGAAATGACTGGGAGTGGAGGGCCCCTCAAGATAACTGGGTAAAAAGAACGTTTAGTCGAAATTCCTTAATATATAAAATTTAATTATCCTTTCTACCATAACACAAAAATATCGACACAAAAAGTTTTAACCTTTCATGTCGATATAAGCTAAATTTCTAATATAAACCTAATTGCTTTTCTACTTTACCTGATTCTTAATTAAACTCTTCCAATTTTCCATAATATTATAAACTCTTACATATTCATGACCCTCATATGCTTCAACAAGTTCATAATATGCCCAGTGACTTTTTTCTAAGTCCTTAAATTGTTTTATAAAAGCTTGATTGTCGTCTATATACTTCTTGTCAGGGCTTCTGTAGTAAAGACGATTTATTATTGCAGCTACTTCAGACCTCGTTATATCTCCATCAGGGCGGAAACTTCCATCAGGATATCCCTTTATTCTACCGTTATTATAGGCCTGATTAATTTCACTTTCATATTTATGGCCCTTAATATCTCCAAAAGGTGCTTCTATGTTTTTGTCATTTTTCTTGTCTATATAGGAGATAAGCTTTGCCAGCTCGGCTCTTGTAATATTGTCATCAGGTCTTATTTTGTCTCCTGCTTTTTCTTCCAGGATACCTGCGCTGTAAGCTGCATTAATATATTTATTGTACCATGAATCTTTTTCTGTATCTGAAAAGACTGTGTTTGTACCGTCTGTCAAAATATATCCCTGTAATCTTACCACAATTGTAATTGCTTCTGCTCTTGTCATGTTGCCTTCGGGTCTTATAGTAGTGTCAGGATAGCCCTCTATATATGCCTTGTGGCTTTCAGTTTTTTCCTCTGTCTTTTCTAAAGGTACATAGTGATCTCTAAAACCGCCTGAGGATTTTTGATTCCAAATTGCATAAACTTTGATGTTTTCATTTACTATAGTATCCCAAGTAAAGGTTTTGCCGCGTCCGTCATGGCTTGTGTTCCATTCTATAAATCTGTATCCGTCTCTTTCAGGTGCCATTGGGAATTTTTCGCCTAAGCTTTGTCCCGGTTCTACTTTTATCCTGTTAATTATATTAGGAGATGGATCGTTTTTATCAAACTCAACAATTACAGTTTCTGCTTCATCCTTTTTCCATTGTGCATAAACTGTTAAATCTTTATCTACGACTGTTGCATCGGTAAACATAGTTCCCTTTCCGTCAGCTTCTGTATTCCAGCCTAGGAATCTATATCCTTGACGCATAGGCATTGAAGGGAAGCTAGCTCCTAAAGCTAAACCTTTTGGAGTATCTATAGAATCTAAAGTTCCTGCAGGGCTTCCATCATCCTTTAGGTAGTTAAGATCGAATATAACTGTAGCACTATTTATAGGTCCCCTTATTCCAAATATATCATAGGTAATTTTGTTATTTCTAATTGCCATATGGCGCACACAGTATTTTTCTAGAGTCGCCTTTGAAAAATCGCCGCCTTTTGCGATGGAATCTTTATCTTTCGAGAATCCTTCCAAGGTCAATCCACCGTCATTCGTAACGTAATCAAATTTTTCGTAAGGAAGTTTTACTTTGTCTTCACTTGCATTTTGTTCCCAATAATCTTTTTGGAAAATTCTCGGTGCAATAGTGATTTCTCCGACAGGTTTATCAGGGTTAGTCTTGTCGAAGCTTTGTGATCCGTCAGGTTGATCGGACACATAAATTGGCCAAGCTGTACGTTTGCCGTCTTTTACTTCTACATAGTAATTGGCATTGTCATCAAATTCTGAAAAACCTATACTCTCCAGGTAATTGTTGGCGGTAATAACATTTTGAATACTGTCGTCAGTGTAATTTGCAATAACTGTAAAGCCTCTCAATCTTCCTCCGAAAAGTATTCCCACGGATCCGTTTATTCTGTTTTTATCGGGATAGTCGGAAAACATCTTTCCGCCCACATAAGCCACAGAGTCGAAAATATCCACCGGACGTACGCCTATTTGTCCACTTGGGTCTTGGAACACTTTTCCTTGAACGACTCCGATAAAACCTGCACTTGTGTTTCTTAATAAAGGAGCTCCTTGAGCATTAAAAGAAGGTGCTGTTGTTTGTCCTTTTACATCTCCAAAAACTAAGGCTGTTGAGTTTTTCACCTCAGAATTTAATTTTCCGGAATGTGCTTGAATCTTTCCGGCATATCCTGCAACAGTTACAGGACCTGTATTTTGACCTGCAGTTATGTCTTCCCCCACTTGTGCTGAATTGTTATCATCGATACAATCAAAGGCAATTCCTCTAAAGCCACCGACGTTGACGTAATTTCCGTTGGTCACTTTAATGGAATCGTTGACGAAAGTAGATGAGTTTTTAATGATATCACCATTGGCATAGGCTGTAAATCCTGCAACATTTAGGTTGTTTCCTCCGCCGTCGACTTCGATGGACTTGATACAAGCGGAAGAATTTAAAATCTCTCCATTACTTTGTCCGGCAAAGCCACCCACCTTAGCATCTTGCGATACCTTAAAAACGATGGGATCTTTAAGTTTGACACTGCAGTTTTCAATAGTGCCGGTATTATATCCGACAAACCCGCCAAACCAAACCTTGCCTTTATAATTTTCTCCGTCGGAGTTTACAATAATGTCAGGTACAATGTGAACATTCTTAACCACCGGGGCAACATAAGCGTATATCCCGCCGGTATTCTTCGGATCTTTATGGTTTTTATGGGCGCAGATCTCAGCTGCAAAGCCTCCCACTTCTGCAGGGTGTGTCGTCTTAATTGGACCTACATTTGTCATGTTCTTATTTCCATCGTATTCCGTCACATTAAAGGCTACACCGCCGGCATAGTCTTCTAGGGAATCAATGGTGATGCCCCCGGGTACATTTACCTTGTTTCCTTCTCCCTTCAAATAGTGGATATAAGGTGCAGCATAGGCAAAATTATCTTTTGCGACTGATTGGATTGACTTTGCGGAAAACTCATTGTTATTTCCTACAAAGTAGCCCCAAAGAGCCGCACGAGAAAAAGCATTTTTTATACCTTTACCATAGTTTGACTTAGCGATAATATCTCCATTTATTTTTATTTTATTATCTGAAAAATCTTCGAAACTGATAAAGCCGGAGTTTACAGTATTAAGCATTCCGCCTACAGCTTCAGTGCCTATGACATTTTCTTTATGCCTTGGGTTTTTGGTCGATTCCGCATAGACATCTCCGCCTACATTTAACTCTACATTTTTAACAGTGAGGGGATGTTTTTCCAGACTGTTTTTGTCGGTTATTCCCTTCTCTCCCGGCTTCTTATAAGCATTTATATAATCCCATATACCAAGCCCTGCCGCACATGTCTTCATATCTACATCTGTATCGTTTAAGGATTTAATCGAACCACCGATATTTATGTTTGCATTCTCTAAATGGTGAAAGGTCTTTGCAAACCCTATAGCAGCGGACGGATCATAGTAGCCGCCGTATTTCGCTGTTGACCTCATTACACCTTCAGCCACTGCCTCAATATCTTGTCCAACTCTTAAGCTTACGTTGTAAAAGCGTTTGTTTTGTGCATCCATAGCGATGCCATATGATTCCGCTCTATAGTTGTTGGAGTGAGAATAAATTCCTCCACCTACATTGATATTGATATTTCTACTTTCCGGGAAGATATAATAAGTAGACATACTTTTATTATAAAATAATCCCGCCGCTATCGAATGGACAAGCTCCGTTTTGGCAAGTGGATGTTTTTGTAATTCTTTGGAGCCTATATTTCCTTTAACATTCAAATTGTATCCGTCAATTTCCACATTGCTAAGGTAATAGGCCATACCTACTGCAAAGTTTTCCGTATCCACACGGGAGTCCCAGCTTGTATAGATGCTTTTGTCAATATCTTCTCTGGAAGAATAGTCACTGGCATAATCCAAGGTAACATATGGAAGAATGCTTCCCTTTACATCGACATTAATATTTGAAATTTTGTAATCAGTAATATCATCATCGCCAAATTTGTAAATATAGCTGTATAAATTTCTTGCAAAAGCGGAGCCGACAACATCACCTTCATAGACAATATTTAAGTCCTTTATTTCTCTGGAATTTTCATGATCTTCTCTGTTGTTGATATCTCCAAATAGGGGATAGATATCTCTCATACCCTTGGTTACGGTAATAGTATGATTGTTTCCGTAAAAATTACAAGAGTCCATACCTAAGCCTATATTGTTAATGGGGTCGTGTTCATTCTCCGGAATCGGTCCATTGATTTCATCGGAAGATACAGTAATGTTTGTATTTAAAACAATATCCTTGTTCTTAACTCCGTGATGCCAAGCATCTCCCTTATCATAACCAGGACCCGGTTGATAGGCTGAACCGCCAAAACCGCTATAATATTCCGTCGTATTCCAAAGCTTTAAAAAATCTTCCTTGGAATTTATTTCTATTCTCTCTCTAACAGCAGGACCTCTCATAGGCTGCTGTAAGCTATATCCTACTTCCGGTCTTATCCAAGGATTCTTTGAATCTTCAGATTGCATAGCTTCCTCATAGATTTCAGAATCTACTCTTATCATATCGGGAGCTTCAGGACCCTTACCAAAATCATCTACATAGTAATCAACATCTTTTATGGGATTCCTACCTGTGGCAAAAACAAAATCCGTCATAGAAATTACCATAAGAAATGCTAAAACTATTGAAGTTAATCTTTCAAAGTTTTTCTTCACTTTCTCACACCTTCTTATAAATTAAAAATTATAAATCACTTTATCTAATATGATACCATAAAAAAGTCTTTTCCTTTGTAAAATGTATATCTTATTAATCTTAATCACTTATTTTCAACAAAGATAAAAAATTGTAGCTGTATAAATATTGCTGTCTAGAGTTGTAGTCATCTAGACTAAGGGACTATTACAAAACCTGTCATCTCGACTAAGTGAACGAAGTGAACGCATGGAGAGATCTCAATACAGAAGAGAGATTTCTCCGTTTCGCTCATTGCATTCACTCCAGTCGAAATGACTGGGGAAGGGGTTCGCATTCGCTCGGTCGAAATGACTAAAAATGAAGTTCAGTCGAAATGACTAACAACTCCCAATACAAATTACATATCTTCACCATAAAACAAAAAATATCGACACAAAAAGTTTTCACCTTTCATGTCGATAAAATTAAAATCATTTTAGAGACTTTCCCTTTTTCAAATAAATTATAAACTTAAATAAACTTATACAAAAGGCAAGTGCAAGGACTCCTGTTGTCGCAAGTATAATATTGTTGACACGCTTTACCTTAACTGATACTTTTTCCTCCGGTTCACTGTCTACAACTAATGCTTCCTTATCTTCTTCTACAAGCTCAGCATTTACTAAAAGCCTTTTTGGTCTTGGTGGAAGAAGAGGATCACAGGTTAATAAGGTCAAAATATTTTTGTCCTCAACAGGATTTAACTTTTGCCAGTCCCAAGGATCTATTATCTCTTTACCGTACACCTTATACTCCAAACTTTTGTCCTGCCACTCTAAAAACACCCTATCTCCTTCAACCAGTTCGTCTAAGTGAAGAAACATTATGGCATCATAGTAGCCTCTATGTCCTGCAATGGCAGTTCTTATTCCCTTTTTTCTACTGGGTAAATCTGTCCCTTCAATGTGTCCTACTCCCATTGCCATGTGTTTGTTAGAAGCATCTAAATAAACCGGTTGAGTTAGGTCAAGCTTGGGAATCTTCAAATAGCAAAAAACTGCATCAGGGTCTTCCATAAATGAATAGTCTGAAACATAATCTTCAGTTACAAAGGGATCAACAATTACACTTTTATCTCCTAAAGATTCATTGTAGGCCGCTACTTCCTCTTCCAAGTTTTGATTTACGTCACTTTTCATAAACCTATCGTATTTACTTTTATCTAAAACTATCCCTCGACTCAATCCCAAAAAGGCATATAGAGGCAGAAGTATGCCTACTAAAATTAAAATGTAGCCGAAAATAACTTTTCTATTCCTCATGATTCCTATCCTTAAAATACCTTATTTCATTTAGTCTTTTTAATTCTTTCTTTTTCTTTTTGTAGTCGTGTCTAAAATAAATCATAAAGACAAATACCAAAACAGCTAAAGGAAGTGCAAAGGTAAGTGCATCCTTGTAATTTAAGTTTACAAAGTTAAGAGGTCTTGACTCCTCTTTTATAGGAGGCACGTAATCAATTCTGTGTCCACGAACCAAAAGTCTGTGGGAGTTAATCATATAGGGCGTGCAGGTTAAAAGCGTTGCATAGTCCTTGCCCTCTTCAACTAAAATAGATTCAAAATCCCAAGGCTCCACAGTTAAAATTTGATCAACCTCATAGGCTAAAACTGTGTCTATATTGTGAATATAAAAGATGTCTCCCACCTTCAGCTTGTCAAGATCTCTAAAAAGTTTAGCTGTAGGTAGACCTCTGTGGGCAGTTAAAACCGTATGAGTGCTTGGTCCTCCAATAGGAAGACTGGTACCTTCAAGGTGACCGACTCCCTTTTGCAAAACCCTTTCACCGGTACCTGCATATATAGGCAGGACTTCGTCGATTTTTGGAATTTCGACAAAACCGATTTTCTCAGCCACTTCAATCATTCTGGCATACTCAGCTATTCCCGCCTTCTCCTTTTCGCTGTAGGGGTCGGCAAGTTTAGAAGGGTCAAGGGATGAGTTGTAACCCTCTGCAAGGTTCATCCTTCTTAAAATTTCATTTTCATCAAGCTCCTTTGCCTGACTTTGAAAGTCCATAACCTGATTATTTGCTTCAATTCTATAGTAATATTGACTGACTAAGGGATACATCATAATTAAAAATCCCAAGATAAACAAGAGAACAAAGGGCCAGATTCTTTTTTTCCTCATACTATTCTTCTCCATGATCCACCTCATCTTGCTTCTTGTTAATTTCCCTTAAATCCACAAGCAAAAGCTCGGACTTCTTTCTGTAATACCTGATTAAAATAAGCATAAGAATTATAAAAGCTACAGTTCCAATAAAAATATACTTATACATAAATTCCCTTTGGCTGGATAAAATAAAGTTGTCGTCAATAGACTCGCTATAAGGCACTCTATGACCACGAACCAAAAGCCTGTGGGAGTTTACCATAATAGGTGTACAGGTTAAAAGGGTCGCATAATCGTGACCCGGCACAATTAAAAGATTCGAAAAATCTTCAGGCACAACTGTTAAAATCTGATCCACTTCATAGGCTATAGTCTCAGATAAATTGTGAATATAGAACCTATCCCCAAGTTTAACTTTTTTAAGATCAGAAAAAAGCTTGGCGGTAGGCAGACCTGAATGAGCAGTTATAACAGTATGAGTTGAGTTGCCTCCTATAGGAAGGCTGGTGCCTTCAAGGTGACCTGCAGAAGTTTGAAGCACTTCTTCAGATGTCCCTGCCCTAATTGGAATATCCACATCAATAGAAGGAATTTGAATATGACCTATCTTTTCGTGAAGCTCCAACATACGAGCATACTCCGCTCTACCCTTGTCGTGTCTGTTTTTGGCATAAGGATCCTCAGTAACCTTATTTACCAAAGAATCATTAAAGTCCTTGGCAAGTTCCATTCTTTCCTTTACTTCTTCATCAGTCAGCTTTTCCTTTGCAGTATCGAAGGTGGAGACCTCTTGCGTAGACTCAACTCTATAATAAATTCTTGATACTTGTGGGTAAATTAAAATTAAAAATCCCAAAACAAAAATTATTTTAAAAGGCCATGTTCTTTTCTTCTTTTTCAAAACTACTCTCCTCTTATGTAAAAATCTCCTACCATTACAAAGTAATCATAGGAGATCAAAAAGGTTCTTGATTAAAATCTCAAACTATTTATTTTCCTTAACCATCTTAATTCCCAGAATAAAACTAATAAACCCTGCACAAATCATCACTATAAGATTAATGTCTCCGGTTTTAGGAATCTTTATAGGAGGCTTGGGTCCCGGCGTATCTTCGTGTTTAGGATTGTCGGGATTCGGATTAGGCTTAGGCTCCTCATAAGTCGGCTTGTTTTTAATATACAGATCCTTGCTGAAAGAATCGTCATCAACAACAAACCTTATCCCCGTAGACAAACCTTCATATCCTACAGGAGGTTTAGTCTCCCAAAGATAATACTCCCCATATTCCAAATTATCAACTCTAAAAAATCCGTCCTTATCTGAAACTACAACTAAATCCTTGCCGTTGACCTTAACTCTTTCATAAGATTTATCGACTTTTTTAGTTACAATAAATTCCGCACCGGCAAGACCCTCTTCAGTTTTGGAGGAAATCTTTTTAAATTTCTTTCCACCCTCTTCCTCCTTGTAGTTATATATCTCAAGGTAAGTAGTTCCTGAAGAAGATATAGAAAAATAAGTTTTAGGATCTCTAATCTTATAGCCTGATGGAGCCTGTACTTCCTCAAATACATAGTCCCCCGGCTCAAGATTTGATACATAAATCTTTCCCTTGGCATCAGTTACAAAATTATAGGAGTCTGAAGATGACCTTATAGGTACTTCCTTGCCGTCAATTAACTTATAAAGTTTAAATACTGCCCCTGGAAGAGGAAGTCTATCCTTAGACAGTTTTAAAAGTTCAACACTTCCCGGAGGAGTATCTCCATGACCCTTAGGATAAATTACATCTTCATCCCTTTTGTCATCAACTACAAAGGCAAAGGGATAAATATCTCCCGATCCCTTTTTAGAATCCACTCTTACATAATAAGTTCCGGATCCCAAATCTAAAACAAGTTTTCCTTCACTGTCGGTTTTATATCTATTTAGAGGATAGCCCTTAAGGTCCTCGAGGCTTTTGCCCTCAAGGTCCTTAACCAGCTTTTGCCTTTCCTCTTCACTATAAATTCTGTCGCTTACCTTCCAAATACTTAAATCTCTATTTGCCCTGTCGACTTTGTCTGTGCCTATACCATTAAAGTCCAGGGTCATAATCTTTGCATAAATAGTGTTTGAGAAAATAACCATGCTAAAAAATACAAAGACAAATAGCATTTTAAATATTTTATTTTTGAACTTTAGCATGGTCCACCCTCTTTCTTATTCTTCTTCAGCTGATCTTTTCTTAATAGCTGCAAAAGCACCGCCCATTAAAGCAATACCTGCTACTCCGAAAATAGCTGTACCGATACCGCCTGTAGGAGGTATAGTTAAGTCCTTATTCTTAACAAGCATATTGCCTTGTGCATCATGAGTTTCTTTAGGACCACCATTATAAGAATTTGCATCTACAGTGAAATTATAAATAGTTTCACCTTTATTTCCTGCATAGCCTTTAGGGAATTTTACTTCCTTAATCTTGTAGTCGTGAGTTATTGTTTCTTCTGAACCATCAAGTTTTGTTTTTTTCCAACTTGAATATTCAAGACCTTTGATTTCAAATAAACCGTTAGCATCAGACATTAGATAGATAGGTTGTCCCACTGTAGCGGCAGTTAAAGTTGTTCCGTTGGCATCAGAAGCAAATTTACCTGCAGTTATTGCTGCTTGGTTAGCATCTATTAAAGCTTGAGTCCATTTAATTTGAGTTTTTCCGTCGTAAAGTTCAAATACTGCTCCGGCTAAAGTCTTAGTAACTTCTGACTCAGAAACCTTAACAAACTTCTTACCGCCGGTGTTTACTGTTGGAGGAGTATCAGGTTTCTTATTCTTATCTTCTCCACTCTTGGTCTTAAATGTTAAATCAAAGGTGTTGGGGATATTTGTACCCATTTTTGCATCTTCGTTAATAACTGTATCAACTGTTGCATATAATTTAACTTCCTTGCCTTTTGCTGCATCTTTAACTGTTTGATAATTAGCTGCAAGTTTTTTAATTCCTGCTTCAGTTAAAGTAATACTGAATTTTTCATCTGCAGGAACTTCAGTTGTTGAGTCTATTTCTTTAGTAAAATGTTTATCTACTGCCGGTTGAACAATGGTATAGTCTGTTCCTCCTGTTAAACTAACTTCTCCTGATGTAATTCCGTCATAACCTAAATAAACTTTAACATTTCCCTTGTAGGTTAAACCCTTAAAGAAAACATCGTTTAATATAAATTTCTCATAGTCTGCTATATTTGCGGGAATTGTTGCTTGTAGATACCATTTTTGAGGGTCTCCTACATTGTGAGATTCATTCATGTTAACTTCATTTCCTACAGTCTTCTTAGGTGTAGGTTCAGTACCTGTTACGTTCTTAGGATAAACGTGTACTGTCTTTAAATAAACTGTGCCGGGTTCATGGTCTCCGACTTTAATTTGGTTCATTACAGGAATAGAAATTCCAAAAGGTACTGCTATAGATGATGATACTGTATCAGGCTTTTTTGATTCTACAAACCAGTAATATCCATCTTCAGTAAGTGATGCCGTAGCACCTTGTCCACCTGCAGTAGTTATTGTACCTGCTTTTGTAAGACCTTGTGCTTCAACTAACTTAGTGGTGTTATAAGAACCAGGTGCATCAAGGAATTTTTTAAATTGTGTGTAATCTGTTAACTTATAGTAAGTAAAGGTAACTCCGTCAAGTTCTTTTACATTAGTACCTAATTTATCAAGTTGTGTTTGATCAAGTTTTCCACCATTGTGAGGATATCCCTTGTCAGGAACACCTGTATAACTGTCTGCTTGCAATTTGTGTACTATTACTGGTGTGGGATTCGGTTTAGTATCTTGAATGTCAGTTTCTTTAATATCCCCTACAGGGGCTTCAGCAAATACGCTTAGAGGTGCTACTACTCCAAGTAACATTACTAAGGCTAAAACTAGTGATAATAATTTCTTAGTATTTTTCATTATTTTCCTCCATTCTAAAATTCAAAATTTTATAAATGCTTGGCTCTCTTCCGCCAGGCTATTTAACTTAACTTTTGCGAAGATTTTAACTTTCTTGTCAATTTTTCTTGACCTATATGTAGCTATTCAATCTTCACATACATTACTCCCTTGTAAAGGAGGGATTTGTAAACCATCAGTATCCCCCCTTTCCCATGTATTCATTTAACTTCTTTCTTTTATCTATAAATATCATGGCAAGAGTCATAAGTCCTATACCCCCGGCATGGAAGAGCGTGGTTCCCAATCCTCCGGATCTTGGAAATTCACCTTGAGGGTCAAAGACGTCTATTGAAACGATTTGAGTATCTACTGTAATCTTTCCACTTGCATCTACCTGCTCTCTATATAGTGGTGCGGGGTTTGTAGCTGTAAGTGATGATTCTGTTGCAGCTCCCGGCAGCTTAAATTTATATTCCACGGGTTTTCCCTGAGAATCTTTTACGCTTATAAGCTCTACAGTTCTTTTGTTTGAATCAACTTTTATTCTGTAGGTTAGTCCGTTAATTATATAGCCTTTAGGAGCAGTCGTTTCTGTAAGACTGTATTCTCCTGTCATACCTGCAGGAATTTTAATCTTTAAAGGATTTAGAGGGTCTAAGGTTTGTTTAGATAAATCAAAGGTGATTTCCTTTAAATCATCAGGTACAGGAGTTGAGTCCGGATAGTCATCGGCTACCTCCATTTTGAATTTTACTTCTCCCTTATTAATAATTTCCTTTTGGGCATCCTTTTTCCACAGGTTAAAGTACATTGGATCCTTTTTCTTGTTAAATGCCAGTACCTCACCTTCAGTTAAGTCTGTTTGAGTAAAAATCTTACTTGGTTTTGTTACTATATTGGTGGTAATTTGTTGAGTATACTGATTTCTACCGATCCATCCTATATTTGTAACATATATAAAAGCTTTTTCTTTCTTAATGTCGTAAGGAGATACGGTTTTTAAAATTAAGTAAGAGTTTTTATATTGATTAGGAACAGGTATGTAACCATTATTAGGCATAGTACCTGAATCAATTAAAGTATAGTTAACTGTATCCTCTAAGTTTACTGCAAAAGATCTTGGCATAAGATTTGACATATCGCTATTGTCTGTACCACCATTTGTAATTTCAGGATTGCTTACAAAATTGGGGTTTTTCACTTCATAAAGCTCATATTTAGTTTTACTGTTAGGTCCTAAAATCCCATCTCCTATAGCAAAGTATAAATATCTCGAATCAACAAGAGATCCTCCCGGTTTAGGTCTGGCATAGAAAATATTTTGAATTTCTGCATTTTCGTTATCAATCTTATTAATGAAAGCTGAGTTTAGTGATGTCTTACTATAGGTGTCAGGTAACCAAAAATAACTTCCAAAGGATTGAGGATAACCTCCCGAATAGTCGATACCGAAGGTGTCGGAAGTTGTAAATGGCTTTCCTGCAACATTTACAGTAAATTTTGTCCTGGTATCGTTTAGAACCACCTTTCTGTTAGGCGATAAAGCAATGGTAAAGTCTGATTTTAAATCTCCTATATTTTCTACAGCCTCGGTAAAGGTATATTTAACTGTGTTGGTTCCAGGAAGCTTTTCTCCTGTTGCAAGTACATATCCGTTTAGGGTCATATCAGGAAGATCAACTTGTGCCAAGGTTCCTTCAAGAGAAAGCTTTTCATCTAAGTCAATGGTAAAATAGTTTCCTCTTCTAATTCCATTAGCCATTTTTGTTTTAAAGGTCATTTCAAAGAACTCGTTAATATTTGGATAAATAGTTGTACGTGGTCTTGTACTGTCAACCTTAATGTTAAAGTCTGATACTGTAATCTTGTCATTTACATTAACCGGTTCTTCAAGAGTCGGGTCTTCCTCAAAGGTCGGATTTAAGCTTATTAATGTAAGACCTGAAGAGAATACTCTCACAGTCCATGTATGCAGGGTCTTTTCATAACCGTAAGGTGCACTTAATTCCTTTAAGGTATAGGTTCCCGGCGGTACATCTTGAAACT
The DNA here is from genome assembly GCF_901447155.2 of Peptoniphilus catoniae. Lineage (GTDB taxonomy): Bacteria > Bacillota > Clostridia > Tissierellales > Peptoniphilaceae > Peptoniphilus_E > Peptoniphilus_E catoniae. The sequence continues at coordinate 117,884 of NZ_LR588415.1, read as the reverse complement.
TCAAGTTAACAAGTTTTCCGTCATGGAGTGTTTCAGTACCTATTTGATTAGCTGTTGTTGTGGCTTTTGCAAAAGGCTTATCTCTTTCTCCAATTTGATCCCACTTGCCTACATATAAACCGAATTCTGCTCCTCCAACAAGGTTGCTTGTTCCGGCTTCAATTTTACTAAGTTTAATTACACCCTTATTATCTAATGGTGTAACCTTATCCCTTGTGTTTGTTACATTAAAATCAAGTTGTGATTGATTTTCTGTAGTTATGTCTTCTCCCGTCACCTTAACTCCTGATGTAGAATATCCCGGATTGTCATTAGGCCTATCAGTATGAGTTAAAACCCCTTGAGTAAATATAGGCTTATCTCCATCGTATGATCCTTTTATTTTTATGATCACACCACTTGGACTGTCAATACCTTGAAATCCGAGTTTATCGTTTGGATTATATGCTTGCTCTCCAAGAGAAGTATATATGTTTGTGCTAGATAAATCGGGGTTCATGTCATCAGGCATATAATTCGTCGATCCGGTTTTTATCAAGAAAGTCTCGAAAGTATTAATGCTTGTTGTAGCCGAATTGCTTCTACCTCTATACTCAGTCGGGAATTGATTTCCGAAATATTCCACGTAGGGTAAAACTTGAAATTCTGCCCCATATCCCGGATCATCCAAATAAAGGTTAATATATTTTCTATCAATATTATCATAGCAAGTTAAATAAAAGATTCCTTCAAAAGTCTTGTTTTTTGTGTCTATCGATGTAATTTTAGACTTAATAGAAAATATATCTTCAGCTTCTATTTGACCAATCCAGTTTGTGTTTCTATAAGTATAGGTTCCTACTACTTTTTCGTACAGTGTCTCTACTTTTTCCGTATTGTCCTCAAATTTAATATTTGCGTTTTCATCTACAGTGATTTTGTATTCTCTGCCGTCTCCGCTATAACCTCCCGGGGATTTCGTTTCTTTTATTACATAGTTGCCCTCAGGAATGTTGTCAAAAATCGCCTTGCCGTCAAGTCCTGATACTTCAGTCCAGTCGTTAAGTCCCTTCTTCATAGGTGTTTGACTTCCGTCTTCATTTACCTTATAAATTGCAAAGGTTGCACCCGGTAAAATGTCTCCCTTTTCATCTTTTTTATTAACTGTAACTTTGGCTCTCGGATTATTGGTAATTGTAAAGTTATAAACATTTACATCGTCTGTTGATTTTGTCAAAGCTTCTCTCGTGTTATAGAATAATTGGTCCTTGGAAGCATTAAAACTCTTTTCATAGTTGCCGTCGGTAAAGTAATTAGGATTATTCCAATTTGCAGACCAATAAGTCTCTGCAGCAGGTGTGTCCTCTGTCGGTGCTCCTGTAGGATTGTTGATACCTAAGAATTGGAACCAGTTTTTAGGTGCAATTGAAGCTCCTGTTACTCCATCAATTAAAGGCCTGTACTTATCATTTTCCACAACTTGTCGCGTTTCTTGAGGATTAAGTTTTATAATAGGTTTTAACTGAACCTTTGTCGCGTAGACTTGGTTATCGGAAATTTGAAGAGGTATATGCTCTGTCTTAGGCTTATGATTATCGTCAAATTCTACCCAAGTGCCTTCGCCGAAGTAAATCATCCATTGATGGTTAGGTAGTGCATATCCATCCGGTGCCTCAACTTCTTTAAGTAAGTGGTAGGACGGCACGTTAAGGTCTCTAAATTCAGCTATACCGTTAGCATCTGTTGTAACACGGTAGATTCTCAAAATTCTGTTGGCATCGTGTCCGTGAAGTTCAAGGGTTACTCCTTCAATTGGGTTGCCGTTTTTATCAACTTTTTTAACTCTAAGATTGCCCTTGTGATAAGTGGCAGCTACAGTTTTTGTAGTTTGATTTTCACTTACTTCATTTATATTGTTGTTTTCCGCTTCATGTACTTCCCCGGCAAGAATAATTCTTTTGCTATCCAAGTCCATTTTTTGGTTGTAAGTTAATTTAACTCTGCTAACTTCATTTGTACTTGGAATAGTTTGATCTTTTTCATAGTCAGCAAGATCAACCCTTACATCCTTAAAGTTTATAATTTTGCCATCTGCCCCAACTGTAAACTTCATGGCTAAGTTTTTAAAGGCATATTGGAAAACTGATTTAATTTCCTTTACTACATAGTCTCCCGGCGGAAGGTTGTCAAGGGTTACTGTACCGAATTTACCATTTTTATAGTTAACCATTACAGGTTGACCGTTTTCCATTGCAGGTACTTCTTTTTTAAGGTTAGGGTCATAAACCATTTTATTGTAAATATTTAATGGTTCATAGTTTCCTGTTTGGTCGTTTTTCTTATAAACTCCATAGGTTGCATCGTGGTTTAGCGCTGCGTCACGAAGGTTTCCTATTTCGGCACTTGATGTTCCTCCGTAGAAAAGTTTTGAACCTGCCTTGTTTATTGTGTCAATTTTAAGTGTAGCCTTTTGTCCTTCGGCTCTCATTGCCATATAGGATATGGTTACTTGTGCCGGTGTATTTGCATCTTCTTCTTTTACAAGTTGACTTTCCAGTTTTCCCATACTGTCAAGAGATTTTGCAGTTAAGGTAAGTTTTTCTTCCTCGGCTTGTTTGTTTTCTGTTTGAGTATTTGTCTCTTCCCCAGGTTTTTCAGGTAAGAATCCCGCTTTAGGGTCTCCAAGTTTTTCAGCTTCTCCCGCTTTTTCTTCTTTAACCTTGTCTTTTAACTTATCATTTTCTTTTATAGCCAAGTTTGTATTTAATGAAGATGATTTTTCTTCAAGCGGTTTTTCTTCTGAAAGGGAATCATTCAAATTTTTATCTGAACCTAGAGCTAAAGACTTTTCTTCTAAGTTTATTTTCTCTTCAGATAAATTTTCTATTGCAGTCGAATTTTTCCCTACATCTTTGCCGGCTTTTTCCAGGTCAAGTCTTTTTTCTGTATCTTTTGTATTAAAAGATTCTCCTTCAAGAGAAATTCCCTGATTTTCTTCAGCCTTGTCTAAGGCCTTTCCTATATGAGAATCAGCATTTTTAAGACTGTTAGGATTTATATTTTCGGATAATTCCAAACCTTGGTTTACAAGGACTTCGTTATTTACTGTAAGTTCGATTTCTCCTCTTGTTTTTTCAAAGCCTAGCGGTGGATTTTCTTCCTTTAGAATGTATCTACCTTGAGGAAGTTCCAGACTTGCTTTTGGATAGGTTTTGTTTTCAACATCCTCCATAACCTTGTAAGCTTCTCCGGCTTTTTTATTTTCTTCTATTGTTATGGTGGATTCTTTTACTTCATCTTTTTTTGCTTCTTCTAATTTTATATTTTCAAGTTTTTGTGGGACTAAAGATTTTTCCTTATCTTCTTCTGAATTTAACTTGTCAGTGCTTTCAAGTTCCTTATTAGTTAAAGAATCCTCTTTATTTCCTACTTCTTCCATTATTTGAAGGGGACTTTTTACCTCTTTTAAAAGATCCTTAGGATCAATGTTTTCAATTCCTTTGGTCCAGGTAAGGGTATCAATTTTTTCTTCAATGCCTCCATTTATTCTATAAACTGAATAAACTGCTCCTTGTGGATCAATAGGCTTGCCTTCTTTATCTGTAAGGGTTATTTCAATTTTTATAAGTCCTTTTTCTTTTGTGAAGTCTTTCTTTGTTTCTTCTGCTTTTTGAATTTCTTGAGGTTTTTCCGAAATATCAATTATATTTTCAGAAAGAACATTTGTATCATAAACTATCATACCTTGGTTTATAGTAAAGCTTCTGCCAAACGGTCCTTCTCCTTCTTTTATAAAGGTATATCTACCGTCTGAAAGGTCGGGGAAAACTAATCTCCCTTGAGAATCTGTAGCATAGTTTCCTACTATTCTTTCCTCTTCATGGGTCATGCCATTAACATCAAGGATTTCTACTGTCTTTTTAAGAGTATAGGTATCTGTAGTCTTTATAATTTCAGAATTTTTAAGAAGATTTTCACCTTGAGATCTGGTTAAAAGAAGTATGTCTTTTCTGGGTGAATCTACGAGTTCAGGAGAATTTTCCACTTGAGGTCTTTCTTCTATAGGAGCTTCTTCCATAGGATCTGAAGTTTCTCCTAAAGGATTTTGTATTTCTTCCTTTAAATCAGTTTGAGTGTTTTCTCCTGATAGTTGACTACCAGGACCATAAGTCTTTGCTGCTCCTATTTCGGGTAATTCCCTTATATTAAGGTCTCTCCTATTTTCTTCAGATTTTATAGATTTCTCTTCAAGGTCAAAGATTTCATAATTTTCTTCGTTGTCGGTTTTTGAATTGGCCTTTTCATTTGTAGCCTCAGATTTGGATTCTATTTCAATTTCATTGGAAGAGTTAGCGTATTCAATATTTTTTACCTTGTTGTCATCTTCAGGTTCTCTATATATAGGGTCTTCAGCATTTAAAAGGGAGTCTGTTCTTTTTTCTACAGGTGTTTCAACTAGTGATCCAGTCTTCTCTTCTTTTTCACTATCTAAAAGTGAACCGGTCTTTTGACTTTCTTCTACTGTTATTAAAGAACCTGCCTCTTTATCTTTTCTATTATCTATAAGGGAGGAAGTTTTTTCTTCCTGTTTTTCTATTAGCGATCCTGTTTTCTTTTCATTTTTGTTTTCAAATAAAGATCCGGTCTTTACGCTTTCTGATGTTTTGTTTAAAGATTTGGAAGTATTGTCGGACTTTTCTTTATTTTGTTTTTCCTTGTTTTCCTCCTTGTTTATTCCAAAAAGATTAAACTTGGATTTTTCTTCCTCCTCCTTCTCATCCTTTTCTTTTATTTGAAACTCTACTGTAGGATTTTGATCTTCAGGTATTTCTGTTCCCTGAGGCTCTTCTATAATCACTTGATTCTCTGTTTGGAAAAGTTTTTCATAGTTTATCTCGTCAACAAGATCTCTTAGCTCATAACTTTCACCTTGATTGTTTTGAACTAAGTATCTAAGTTCATTTTTATCTATTTGACTTGTTGAATTAATATTAAGAAGAATATTTGTAGCGAAAAGTTCTTTTGTAGCAGTAAGGGCAGAACCTTCTTCTGTTAATATGAAATTAATCTTTCCGTCCTTGTAATAAAGATTAATAAGTGCAAGTTGGTTTTGAACTATTTGTCCTAAAAAAACACCACTCTCATCTTGGATTAATCCTGAAGTATTTAACTTAACTCCTTCAGGAAGGGTTATTGAAGAAACTGTTCCGGGCAAGGTGTTTTTATCCAGTCTCCATGACATTAAAAGGGCATAGTTATACCCTGCTTCAAAGTCTACCTTTTTAAGATCCAGTTTATATACTCCTATTCTTGAATCAAGAACTCTTTTACTCTCTATGGACAAAAGATTTTGAAAGTCCCTTTCTATGTAGCTTTCCTTTTTTTCTTCCCTATCTATGGCAAAAGCTTCCACAGGTTCCAGAAAAACTTGTAGGATAAAAATTATTGCCATAATAAAGGAGCCTATTTTTTTTAATTTCCCCATAACTTCACCCCTGTTAATCATGATATTTTCTCCATATAAAACACAAAAAGTAGCACATTGATTAAATCTAATCAAAATGCTACTTTTAAATCTCTTTTAAACGTGTTTAAGGGCGTAAATGTCATATATATATATATATAAGCCATTTATTAAATTGCTCTTTGTTAACTCCTCTAAATATGTCCTTTCCATTTTAAGCTCCTAAAAATTATAAATAATGCCAAAGCTGTCAAAGTTTAGTTAAAACACGTCAATAATTTAATTTAATAAATAATTATGCTATACTTAAATAGTAGACTATTTATTGTTTAATAGTCTACTCCTTTAATATTTATTTGTCAAATATTTTTTTAAATATTCATTTTTATATGCTAATTCTTTTTTTATATAGCATATAATCTTGTTGATTTATATTGATAAATCAGTTACCTATTACCTGATTTCATAGCTGATTTAAACAAAAATAAGCCCCCTTAGGGGCTTAAAATTCTATTATTTGTCAAGTAGACTGTCAAGCTTTGCCTTATCGAAGCCAACTATCTCTTCATTATCTACATAGATTACCGGAACTCCGGTATATCCTTTAGCAAGAAGCTCATCTCTTGCCGCTTTATCTGTTTGAACGTTTTTTTCTTCAAATTCAACGTTTTTTTCTGTTAAATAATCCTTTGCCATAGTGCAATAAGGACAGGTACTTGAAGTGTATACTACAACTTTACTCATAAAATTCCTCCTTCGTGGTAATTTATATACCCTATTATAGGGCATATAATCATTTTTCGTGCTCTGCATGCTCCAGGGCCTGATTGAATATTGACAGGACGTGAGCATCATCAAGTGAATAAATAGCATTTCTTGAAATTCTTTTTACTTTTATAAGCTTAGCCTCTCTAAGTAGGGCAAGCTGGTGAGATATTAAAGATTGACTCATATCAAGGGCTTCCACTATATCACTTACGCACATAGGTGTCTTAGATAGGATATATATAATTTTAAGTCTTGTGGGATCGCTTAGAAGCTTAAATATTAAGGACATATAGTCCAAGCTTTTCCCCCGGGACAGAAAATCTGATATATCGCTAAGTATTTCTTCCTTTTTTTCATTTTCTTTAATCTTTATCTCCCCCTAAGCTCGGAAAGTTTATAGTAAGTACTGCAAACTCATCAATAGTTAAGGTTTCTCCTCTTCTTCTTGGATCTATATTTGAAAGGTTTAAGGCTTTCAAAATACTTGTTTTTTCAAGGTTAAAACCGTAAGTTGACAAGGCATTTAATATAGTCTTTCTCCTTTTTGAAAAGGCGGCTTTTACAATTTTAAAAAACTTTTCAGTGTCAATTTCGGGAATTTCTTCCTTCATTTCTAATTTTACCACAGCTGAGTCAACATTTGGCTTGGGAATGAAAGAGTTTTTTGAAACGCTAAACTCATAGCTGACATTTGAGTAAAATTGTATAAAGACACTAAGGGAACCATAATCTTTAGTTGATGGCTTGGCGGAAAATCTTTTTGCCACTTCTTTTTGAATCATAAAGGTCATAGATTCTATTTCTATACCTGATTCTATAAGCTTTGACACTATAGGTGTGGTTATATAGTAGGGAAGATTTGCCACAATCTTAATGGCCTTGTTTTGAAATTCCTCTTCTACAAGTTGTTTTAAGTCAAGCTTCATTATATCTTTAAAAATAACTTTTACATTGTCATAGGGTAGGGATTCTTTTAAAAGTTCTTTTAAGGATTCATCTATTTCTATGGAAACAAGTTTTTTACACCTAAGGGCAATTTCTTCACTTAGGGTGCCTATACCGGGTCCTATTTCAAGAACATAGTCCTCCTTATTTATTTGTGCAAGGTCTGCAATATTTCTTACAATATTGCCGTCTATTAAAAAATTCTGACCCAAGGATTTGGTAAATCTGAATCCGTATTTATTTTGTAATTCCACTACTCTAGCCGGTTTATAAAGTCTTTCCATTTTCCACCGCTTTCACCGCTTTTTGAAATTCTTCCCTGCTTATATTAAAGGAGTTTAACTTGTTTAAAAATTGTTTGGAGTTTCCATAACCTATTTTTAAAAAATCTCCTACCTTCTTTCTCTTTTCTTTAGAGTCGGCTTTACCGCTAAGGCCTGTTTTTAAAAGGTCTATATTGGTAAATTCAAAGCTTTCTTCTTTATATATAGGTCTTGCTCCTTGAAGGGCCTTTAAAATATCCTCTTTAGAGGCATTTTCAACTCCTATATTATCTTTTCTTTTCGCCTTGTCCTGAGGCAAAAAAGCATGTTTTGCTCCCCTTATATTTTTATCTAAATCTCTTCTTATTTTGTTGCCCATATAGTCCGGATCGGTAAAGATTATTATGCCGCATCTATCGTTAAGGTTTCTTAAAAGCTTTATAAGCTTTCTACCGTAACCGAAGCCCGATGTAGCAATAACTTCAGCATCTACTGCTGCTTTTACGGCAGCAATATCATCTTTTCCTTCTACTACTATTACTTCTTTAATCATTGTAGAATCTCCTTGTATTGGCATCTGTTATTTCTACAAGATCCTTAACCTCCATATTTCTTATGGAAGCTATTTCTTCTGCCACATATTTTACATAATAGGGCTCGTTTCTCTTGCCTCTCATAGGTGTAGGAGCAAGATAGGGGCAGTCGGTTTCAAGTAAAAGTCTATTTAAAGGTACTTCTTTTGCAACCTCTTTAGGTACTTTGGCATTTTTAAAGGTAACAACTCCTCCAAGGGCAATATAGCAGCCTTGGTCTATATACCTTTTCATCATTTCCACAGACTGAGAAAAACAATGAATCAAAAAGGTTAAGTTAGGATATTTTTCCTTCGATTCTTTAATTATATTAAAGGTTTCCTCTGAAGCATCTCTTGAGTGAACGACTATGGGAAGATTTAACTTGTCCGCCAACTCAATTTGCCTTTTAAATACTTCAACCTGTATATCTCTCGGGGAGTTGTCATAATAGTAGTCCAGTCCTATTTCTCCTATTGCCCTTACATTTTCATCCTTGGCAAGGTCAATAAGCTTTTCTTCAACCTTGTCATTGTAATTTATTGCATCATGGGGATGGATTCCTATTACAGCTTTTATATTATCGTATTTTTTTGCAAGGCTTACACTTGCTATTGAGCTTTCAAGGTCGGCACCTATATTATAAACTCTGTCTATTCCCCTATCCTTTAAGGAATTAATAATGTCTTCCCTATCGTAATCGAATTTAGGATCATCTAAGTGTACGTGTGAATCTATCAAAAAATCACCTACCTTATTGTCGCTCCGTCAGCTATATCTTCAAGAGTTGTGGTTATAGAGATTTTTCCTTCCTTATCTTCTGCGGCAAGAATCATGCCTTGGGACTCAATCCCTCTAAGCTTTGCAGGTTTTAAATTGGCAAGGATAAGCACCTTTTTGCCTATTAAATCTTCCTTTTTATACTCCTTCTTAATACCTGCACAAACTGTCCTTTCTTCATCTCCAACCTTTACTTTAAGGACATAAAGCTTATCTGCATTGGGATGATCTTCCGCTGACTCTATTAAGGCTGTTTTTATTTCAAGCTTTTTAAAATCTTCTATGGTGCAAAGATTTGACTCGTCTTCTTTTTCTTCACTTTTGTCATTTTTTTGCCATTTTGCTTTTTCCGCTGCTCTATAATCTGCAAATGCCTGATTTTCATTGTTAAGATTTTCTATTTCAGCCTTTATATCAAGTCTTGGGAAGATAGGTCCTAAATTTTTAACCTTTTCTCCCGCTTTAATAAGACCCCAGGAACTTGCATTTTCCCATAATGGTTCTTCTTCTATGCTTAAGGACTCTCTGATTTTTTTAGAAGTTTCAGTTATAAATGGATAACAAAGTATAGATACTATTCTTAAAGACTCGCTTAAATTATAAAGAACCGTATCAAGTCTTTCCTTTTTACTTTCATCCTTTGCCAAAATCCATGGACTTGTTTCATCTATATACTTGTTACATTTCCTAATAAGCTTCCATATTTCTTCAAGGGCTACTGAAAACTCGAAGTTATCCATTGCTTCATCCACTTTTTGTGATGTAGTTGTTGCAAGATCTATCAGATTTGTATCTACATCTTCCTTTTCTCCCGCTTGAGGAAGTTGTCCGTCCCTGTACTTTTCTATCATGGATACTGTTCTTGAAAGCAGATTTCCCAAATCGTTGGCAAGGTCGGAGTTAAGTCTTTGCATTAGGTTTTCCTTAGTGAAGGATCCGTCGGAGCCGAAGCTAAATTCTCTTAAAAGATAGTATTTTAAAGCATCTACACCATAAAGTTTAATAATAGGTTCTGGATAAACTACATTTCCCTTGGACTTACTCATTTTATCGTTGTCAAAAAGAATCCAACCATGACCGAAAATCTTTTCAGGAAGCTTTATATCAAGAGCCATTAAAAGAGCCGGCCAGATAATAGCATGAAATCTTACTATTTCCTTGCCTACCAGGTGAACATTTGCCGGCCAGTAGCTGTTAAATTTTTCCTCATCACTTCCGTAGCCTATAGCTGTAAGGTAGCAGCTTAGAGCATCTACCCAAACATAAATTACATGCTTAGGATCAAAGGGTACCTTAACTCCCCAATCAAAGGTGGATCTTGTAACGGAAAGATCTTCAAGCCCTTCCTTGAGGAAGTTGTTAATCATTTCATTTTTTCTTGAAAGGGGTTCCAAAAAGCCGGGGTTTTTTTCATAAAGGTCAAGTAGCTTGTCCCTATACTTGGAAAGTCTGAAAAAATAACTTTCTTCCTTGCTAAGATGAGTTTCTCTGCCGCAGTCCGGGCACTTGTGGCCCTCTTTTAATTGTGCTTCTGTCCAAAAGGACTCGCAAGGTGTACAATAGTAGCCTTCATATTGAGATTTATAGATTTCGCCCTTATTATAAAGTTTTTGAAAAATCTCTTGAACGGCCTTTTCATGTTTGGGGTCGGTGGATCTTTCAAAGGCATCATATCTTATGTCCATTTTTTTCCAAAGTTCTTCTATGCCTTTAACTATATGGTCTACATATTCCTTAGGACTTACTCCCGCTTCTTTTGCTTTTTCCTCTATCTTTTGACCATGCTCATCAGCACCTGTAGTAAAAAATACATCATATCCTTGAAGTTCCTTGTATTTTTTAATACTGTCCGCAGCAACGGTGCAGTAAGTATGTCCTATGTGTAAATTATCACTGGGATAATAAATAGGAGTAGTCAAATAATATTTTTTCATTATTTCATTCCCTCCAAATATCTAAAATTAACGTCATTAACTATGTATTATATTCTAAATCCTCTATATATTCAATATTAGGCCCCAACAGGCACTTATATAATTCTGTAAATTCAAGGGTGGATAATTAAAAATTCTCTTATAGGTTTTCTTATATAATTTATTGTAAACTTTTAAATTCTCAGATTGTTTTAAAATAGAATAAGTGCAAGTGCTTTATAAACAAAAACAAGAGACCTCCCGGTCTCCTGCTTTATTTTCTCTTTATTGTCTAACTCTTATTTTTCAAGCTCTCCCTTTACTACAACTACAGTTATAGGAGAATGGTTAATTACTTTAGATGATACTGATCCTAAAAGAGTTCTTGAAAAGGCTCCCAAACCTCTATTACCCATTACTATCATATCCATGCCTTCTTCTTCGGCATAGTTGATTATTTTTTCCCAAGCTTTGCCCATTAAATATACTGTTTTAAATTCATGAGAGTAGCCTGACATTTGCTTTTCAGCTTCAGAAAGTACACGTTTGGCGTTCTCCTCATTTGCATTTTTCAGCTCCTTGGTATAAGGATAATTTGTTCCTTCAAAGGATATTTGGTCAAAAGTTGAACCGCTAGGTATAATCATCAGTAAAGTAAGCTCAGCTTGAAACTTTTCTCCGATTTCTTTTGCAGCATCGATTGTTTTCTTCATCATTTTTGATCCGTCAATAGGTACTAAAATTTTCATTTTCTCTTCCTCCCTAAATTATCATCCTAATGAAAAACAACTCCAACCTTTAATTTACAAGACCTGTCTATAAGTAATAGAACTTAGTGCTAAGTAGAAAAATTTAAGACAGTCTTTTCACAATAAAGAAACCTCTTCGTCCAGCAAATAAATGGATTTATGACAAATCATTCGCCCTTCTTTTCAATATCGCTTTTAACAACTAATACAGATATTTTAGACTGATTAATTACCTTTGATGATACTGATCCCAATAAAGTTCTTGAAAAAGCTCCCAGACCTCTGTTTCCCATTACTATAAGATCTACACCTTCTTCCTCTGCAAACTTTACGATTTTACTTGCAGGATTTCCGCTTTTATAAAAGGTTTCAACTTCATAAGGATAGTCTGAAACTTCCTTTTCTATATCTGATAATACATATTCAGCATGTTCGGTATTTGCCTTGCTTACCTCAAGGGCATAGGGAAAATTGGTAGGAAATTGTTCAAAAATTGTAGTTTCGGGAATAACTGTAAGTACAATTAATTTAGCCTTGAACTTTTCTCCTATTTCCTTTGCAGCCTTAACTGCATTTTGTGATATTTTTGATCCGTCAATAGGCACCAATATTTTCATTTTTCTTCCTCCTTATAAAATTATTGCTTTATTGTGGTATTATATTATACCCTTAATTGTGTTTCTATAAGCATTTGCTTAAATATTATTTAAAAATAAGAAGATATTTTATAATTTCCCCTTATAGATAAATTTATTCTAATATTTAAAAATGAATGATACTAATTAAGAACTTTATATATTATACTATTTGATGAGGAAGGATGATGTCAATGGAAAAGAAAGAAGGATTTAGCTCCATAATGGGCTTTATACTTGTGGCAATAGGTCTTGCTTTAGGTATAGGAAGTCTTTGGAGGTTCCCCTATGTAGTTGGAGAAAACGGCGGAGCAATTTTTATAATTATGTACGTTGCAATTATTTTAATAATAGGCATACCTCTAATGACTTGTGAGATAACTATAGGGTTTGCATCACAAAAAACCGCCATTAAGGCCTATGAGTCTTTAGCTCCCGGAAAGAAATGGTACTATGCAGGTTATCTGCATCTACTTGCCGCAATACTTATTTTAGGATATACAGCACCTATTTATGCTTGGATATTTAAGTATGTAGTAGCAAGTTTTGGGGGCAGCTTAATGAATCTTTCAACAGATGAAATTGTAAACTTCTTTGAAAGCTTTAATGCTGACAAAAATGCAGTCTTTATTTATTTTGTAATTAATATTCTCCTTAATGTAGTTGTTATAGTTTTCGGTGTGCAAAAGGGTATAGAAAGAATTTCAAAAATACTTCTACCTGTGCTTTTTGCTATTATGGCTATAATTATAGTTTCATCTTTAAAACTTCAAGGAGCTATGGAAGGAGTAAGGTTTTTATTCTTACCTGATCCTTCAAAGTTTACTATGGATTCACTGCTTACCTGTTTAGGTCAGGCCTTTTTCGCCTTAGGCCTTGCAATGTTAGGCTCTATGGTTTTCGGATCTTACATAAAGAATAAGGATGAAGACATTTTTAAAAGTGCAAGTGTAGTGTGTATAGCCCTTATATTTGCAGGTATAGCTGCAGGGCTTATGATTATGCCTATAGTATTTGCCACTAAGCTTGAAGCTGCAGAGGGAGTTGCCCTAAGCTTTTTAACCTTGCCCAATGCCTTTAACATTATACCGGCAGGCAGGATTTTATCTCCTTTATTTTATCTGGGCTTTTATATTGCAGCCTTTACATCTTCAGTAGGAGTCCTTGAAGCTATAGTGGGTCTACTGAGTGAAGAGTATAAAATATCAAGAATTAAGGCAGTTTTAATAGCTGTAGCCTTTATACTTTTTATAGCATTTTTCTCCATAAGAAATAATGCTCTCTTTAAACTTTTGGACAAAATTGAAAGCAACTTCGTCCTTGTTATAGGATGCTTGTTAATTGCAATTTTTTGCGGCTACGTTTGGGGAATTGAAAACACTATGAATGCTGCCAATATAAAAAATCCACTTATTAGAAAGTGGATGGTTTTAAGTATTAAGTATATTTCTCCAATAGCTATAGTTGTAATTTTTATAACTCAGCTTCTATAAAATTAAATAATACATGAAAAGGCAGGTAGCTTTTATGGACCCGCCTTTTTTATTTGTCTTCAGTTAAATCTTAATCTTATATTTTTATAAGTGTTTAAAAATATTTTTACCTTCTATTTTTAAGCTTATTAATAATTGAGTAGACCTCTTCTGACTTTAATACTATAAGTGCCAAAAGATAAACAAAGCCTGCCAAAGCTATGGATAATAAAAGGGATATTGCTTGTCCTAAAAATCCTCCTAAAAATTCGAAGGCTATTTTTGACAAAAGACCCATAAGACCTGAAGCGATAATTATTTTTAAAAGCTCCTTGGAGGTCCTTTTAGTAAAAAGATTTCCTATTTTTAATCCGGCACTTAGGGTGATTAAAAGCGCCCCTATTATAAAGGATATAGTAGTTGCCAAGGCAAGGCCCTCTATTCCCATAAGCTTTACTAAAACAAGACTTAAAGCTATATTTATTGCCACCATAATAACAGAGTTTATAACAGGAGTTTTTGCATCCATAAAGGTGTAAAACACCCTCGATATTATTTCCCTAAAGCCTATGGCTATAATTCCAAAGGCATAAAAGGACAAAACTGTTGCTGTTAATGTAACGTCTTTTTCCAAGAAAGCTCCTCCTAAAAATAAGAGCCTCACTATGGGACCTGAGAATATAAAAAGGCCCAAGGATGCCGGTATAACTAAAATTGCCATGGTTAAAAGGGCGTCTCCCGTTTCTTCTTTAAGTCCCTTAAAATCTTTTTTAACTCCGTATTTTGCCATTTGTGGATAAACCGCAGTTACTATAGAGGTAACAACAATCCCTGTAACAAAGCTTTGAAGCTTATAGGCATAGTTTAAAGAAGATATGGCTCCTGAAAAAAGATCTGATGCCAAAGACTTGGATATTATAAAATTAAGCTCAATAACAGAAGTCGATATTAAAACAGGCAGAATTATCTTCATAAGATTTAAAAAGTTGTCTTCCCTTAAGTTGATTTTAAAGCTGTGTCTGTATCCGTTTTTCTTAATATAAGGTAAAAATATAAGATACTGACAAACAAAGCCTGCCAAAATTCCCCAGGCAAGATACTCAGCCCCGACCTTATAGGCAAAGGCCATGGAAGCAATTATTATAAGGTTCATAATTATTGCATGACAGACGGAAACTATAAAGTTCTTTTTTATTTGAAGATAGGCCTTAAATATAGAAAAAACAGAGGTCGCACACAGGCTTAAAAGGGATACCTTAGTCATAAAGGTGGCAAGCTCAAGCTTTTCTCCCTTAAATCCTATAGCCATAAGGTTAACTAAATCCTTGGCGAAAATTATACCTACTATTGAAATAATAAAAGTAAATATGAATACTATATTTGATAGATTTGCAGTAAAGTCGTCGGCTTTTTTGTAGGATTCCTTCTCTGCAATTTCATTGTAAATGGGAATATATCCATTTGCCGTTGCACCTGTTATAACATTGGTAAAGGTCATAGGAATTTGAAAAGCTACTAAAAATACATCTGCTACCATACCGGCACCGAAAAAATGTGCAAGAGCCTTTTCCCTTGCCAAACCGAAAATTTTTGAAATTATTGTTACAAGCATTAATATATATGATGTTTTCATAATTACCTCTTTTCCAACTAATTGTATCATATTCCCCTTATAAAAATATAATTTTAAGTCTTTTCAAATATTAAAAATTTCTTACGAAGTCTTGGTTTTTTAATTTTTAAAGACAAATTTTAAGTCCGACTCTATAGGATTTTTTTCTTGGAAGATTTACAAATCCTTTTAAATAAAATTCTTGCAATAAAAAATCATTGAGAGTATAATAAGTCCAATTATCATTTATCACTTCA
Organism: Peptoniphilus catoniae; assembly: GCF_901447155.2. Lineage (GTDB taxonomy): Bacteria > Bacillota > Clostridia > Tissierellales > Peptoniphilaceae > Peptoniphilus_E > Peptoniphilus_E catoniae. Next base: position 102,475 of record NZ_LR588415.1, on the reverse strand, counting down.
TCACAGTGCCTAATGATAATAATAAAAATAAGGAGGAAACGATGAAACGAATTTATAATTTCTCAGCAGGTCCGGCAATGTTACCCATAGAAGTCTTAGAGGAAGCTAAAAAAGATATGTTAAGCTACAAGGGCTGCGGTATGTCGGTTATGGAAATGAGCCATAGAAGCCCTGAGTATAGTGAAATCCATCAGGAAACAAAAACTTTATTAAAAGAACTTTTAAAAGTGGATGAAAATCACGAAATATTATTTTTACAAGGTGGCGCTTCATCGCAATTCTCCATGGTTCCTATGAACCTACTTGACCCTAAGGATAAAGCGGCCTATGTAATAACAGGTTCCTGGGCAAAAAAAGCTTATAAAGAGGCTTTACTTTTTGGAGATATAAGCATCCTTGCTAGCTCAGAGGATAAAAGCTTTAACTATATTCCCGACATTAAAGTGGATGAAATAGATCCCAAGACAAAGTATCTTTACCTATGTACCAACAACACTATTTATGGAACAAGAATTTCTCCTAGCCTTATTAATTCCATTAAAATACCAGCTCTACTTGTAGGAGATATGTCATCAAATATCCTGTCAGAGGACTATGACATGAATAGGTTTGACCTTGCCTTTGCAGGGGCACAAAAAAATCTCGGCCCCAGCGGTCTTACCCTTGTTGTTGTTAGAAAAGATATATTTAATAAGGAAAAGGGAAGTCTGCCGACTATGTTTGACTACAGAACTCACATAGAAAAGGATTCTCTTTATAACACTCCTCCCTGCTACAGCATTTATATCTGCGGTCTTGTTGCCAAGTGGCTTAAAAACCTTGGAGGAGTTAAGGAAATCGAAAAAATTAACAGAGAAAAATCCAAGCTTCTCTATGACTTTATAGATAACAGCAGGCTCTTTAAAAATGAAATTAAAGAAGAGGACAGATCCCTTATGAATGTAGTATTTGTAACAGGGGATAAAAATTTAGACGAATCCTTTGTTAAGGGAGCAAAAGAAAAGGGTCTTATTAACCTTAAAGGTCATCGATCTGTAGGAGGTATGAGGGCAAGTGTTTATAATGCCATGCCTTTAGAAGGAGTAAATGCCCTTATAGATTACATGAAGGATTTTGAAATAAATAACATTTAAGGAGAAAATATGAATAAAGCCATTAAAAATTATAAAATAAAAACTATTAACAATATATCAGCTAAAGGCTTGGCCCTTATCCCGGATAACTTCACATTCGGTCCCGATATAGATGAGGAAGATGCAATTTTAGTAAGAAGTGCCGATATGCACCACTACAATTTTTCAAAAAACATTCGTTATATAGGTAGAGCAGGTGCCGGAGTAAATAATATACCTGTGGAGCGCTGCTCAGAACTGGGCATAGTAGTTGCAAAGGCTCCGGGAGCCAATGCAAATGCAGTTAAGGAGCTGGTGGCTTCAGCCCTGCTTATGTCTTCAAGGGATATTATCGGAGGCATTGAGTGGGCTAAGACCTTAAAAGACGATTCTGACGCCGAGAAAGAAGTTGAAGCCTATAAGAAAAACTTTGCAGGTCCTGAAATCTACGGAAAGAACCTTGGAGTAATAGGCCTAGGTGCCACAGGAAAACTCGTCGCTTCCATGGGACTTGCCATGGGAATGAAGGTTTACGGAGTTGATCCCTTTATATCAATTCAAAATGCACTGACTCTGGACTCAAAGGTAAAATACCTGGAGGATCCCAAAGAGCTTTTTAAAATATGCGATTACATCTCCATTCATATACCTCTTTCAGATGCTACAAGGGGATATGTAAGTGCAGAGCTTCTTGAAAATGCTAAAAAAGGACTAAGACTTATTAATATAGCAAGAGGCGGATTAGTGGATATTGAAGCCCTAAAGAAAGCTCTGGATACAGGTCTTGTATCAAAGTATGTAGTGGACTTTCCCAATGCTGAAACTTTAAAGCTTAAAAATACGATTAATATCCCCCACCTAGGAGCATCAACACCTGAAAGTGAAGAAAACTCCGCAAAAATGATAGTAAATCAAATGGTCGACTATATGAACAACGGCAATATTAAAAACTCAGTGAACTTTCCCGATTGTGATATGGGAGTTTGCTCAAGCGTCCATAGAATTACAGTAAACCATAGAAATATACCTAACATGATCGGTCAAATTACTGCAGTTTTAGCAAACCGAAATATTAATATAGCCAATCTTCTAAACAGGCACAGGGATAAGTGGGCCTATACTATGATAGACATTGATTCAGAGGTGGATGAAGCCCTAAGAGATCAGTTGTGGAATATAGAAGGAGTAGTAAGAGTAAGATTAATTAAATAGGAGGAGTTATGGCAACAATAAAACCCTTTAAGGCTATAAGGCCCGTTAATAGTTCAGCAAGCCGCATTGCAGCCCTACCCTATGATGTATATTCAGTTGAAGAAGCAAAAGAAGAAATAAAAAGAGAAAATTTAAGCTTTCTTAAGGTTGATCTTCCTTTGGCAAGCCTTGAAGAAAACAGTCAAATTAATAAAAAAGATATTAACCTTAAAGCTCTTAATAATTTTAAAGAAATGGTTAATCAAGGTTACTTTGTAAAAGATAAAGAGGACTGCTTCTATCTATACAGACTTGAAAGCTCAGACCATAGTCAGACAGGACTTGTTTGTACGACCTCAGTAGATGAGTACTTAAATGATACTATTAAAAAACACGAGTATACAAGATCCGATAAGGAAGAGGACAGAACGGACCATATAGATAAGCTTGACGCCAATACCGGTCTGATTTTCCTAACCTATAGAACAAAAGCCGATATAAAAAACATTATTGAAAATGTAAAGAAAAGTGACCCCTATGTGGATTTTATAAGTCCTGACGGAGTAAGACACAGCCTTTGGCTAATAAAGGATAAAAGCACAATAGAGAAGCTCATAGAAGCTTTTAAAAAAGTGGAAAATCTTTATATTGCAGATGGCCATCATAGAAGTGCCTCTGCCGTAAAGGTTGCACAAGCTAGAAGAAAAGAGTTTCCAAATTACGGGGGCAATGAAGAATTTAACTACTTTATGTCAATTCTTTTTGACTCAGACAGCGTTAAAATCTACGACTATAACAGAGTAGTTAAAGATTTAAACAATAACAGTCCTAAAGAGCTTCTTAAGAAGCTATCAAAGGATTTTGACATCTTAAAGGTCAATAAAGCTTATAAACCTCAGTCAAAGGGACAGTTCGGGATGTATCTTAATGGAGATTGGTACAAGCTTACCTACAGGGGTGAGGAAATAAAGGACCCAATTGCAAAGCTTGATGTTTCAATTTTACAGAATAAGATTCTTTCTCCTTATCTTGGTATAAGAGATCCCAGAACCGACAACAGAATAGACTTTATCGGTGGAATAAGAGGAATGGAGGAATTGGAAAAGAGAGTTAAATCAGACATGAAGGTTGCCTTTTCACTTTACCCCACCTCTCTTGAAGAAGTAATGGGAATTGCAGATCTTAATTTTGTAATGCCTCCCAAGTCAACTTGGTTTGAGCCTAAGCCCAGATCAGGTTTGTTTATACATGAGCTGAAATAAAAAAAAAGAGTTTAATAGACCGGGCCTTCCGATTTATTAAACTCTTTTCTCTTGTAACTAATTTTAAAATTTATTCCTTGCCGAAGGGTTCACCTAAGTTATAGTAGGTAAAGGTTCCCGTTGCTAAAAGCTTTTCCTTATCATCATAAACCTTCACATCTATTACTAATATTTTCTTTCCTCTTTTTATAACCTTTGCCTCTGCAATAATCCTATGACTATTAACCGCTGCTGAAACAAAATTCAAGTTACTTGCCACAGTTGCAGTACCTGTACCATAGGATACTGAAGCTGAACCTGCAGCAATATCCGCCAGAGAAAATATTAAACCTCCGTGAACGCTGCCTACAGGATTAAAGTGATCTTCAACTAAATCCACTTCTACCTTCCCATAGCCTTCTCTTATTTCCGTAGTCTTTATTCCAAGGTGAATTGCATAGCGACTGTCTTCATTTTGTGCCCTTATATATTTATCATACTTACCCATTGTCTACCTCAATACTTTATTTCTTATTCTTCAAGGAAAGGTTTTTCAAGATTAAAAAAGGTAAAGGTACCTAGGGCTACAGCTTTGTTTTTATCGTCACTTACAGTTACTTCTACTACTATTACCTTTTTGCCTCTTTTTACCACTTTTGCATCGGCAACTATTTTTTCAGTGTTAAAGGCTGCTGAAACAAAATTCATGTTACTTGATAAGGTGGCGGTTTTACTTCCATAGGATACTGAGGCTGAGCCTGCTATTGTATCGGCTAAAGAAAATATTAAACCACCGTGAACGCTACCCATAGGATTAAAGTATTCTTTTTTAAGACTTATCTCTCCCTTAGCATAGCCTTCTTCCATTTTAGTGGTTATTATACCTAAATGAATTGCATAAAGGTTTTGTTCATTTCTTGCTTTTATATATTTATCGTACTTATCCATTGTTTACCTCAATTATATTTTTATAAGACTTTAAGAAAAGATTAAATACCATGACCTTAACATTATCTAAATCCTTTATTCCTTAAATTTTCTATCTTACTCTGTGAATGGATCCCTTTTTAACCTTAAGCATACTGCCTGTAAGCTTATAAATTGCATCTGAAATATAAGGCTCATGTCCTATAAGAATATAGTCCTCTTTATCATCTAAAGCATTAACTACCTTATCATAGTCCTTATTCATAGCAAGGTCATTTAAAATGTCAAAGTCGCAGTTAAATATCCTTGCAAATATTTCTGCAGTTTCCACAGCCCTTAAATAAGGTGAAGAGTATACTTTAAAATTTTCAGACTTAAAGCTTTCTTTAAAGTTTTTAAAATTTTCCTCCAGCTCAGCCTTGCCTTCAGGAGTAAGTCTTCTGTTAAAATCAGAATCGGCATAGGACTGAGCCTTGCCATGTCTAATTAAATAAATCATTTTTTCAAATTATAAAAGCTTTTCCAGCCTAGATAGTTTGAAGCAGCTCCAAGCTCATCTTCTATTCTCAAAAGTTGGTTATACTTTGCTACACGTTCAGATCTTGCCGGTGCTCCTGTTTTTATAAAGCCTGCGTTAGTTGCCACTGCAAGATCTGCAATAGTTGCATCTTCCGTTTCCCCTGACCTGTGAGAAATAAGAGCGGTCATGTTGTTGGACCTTGCCATATTTATAGCATCTAAGGTTTCTGTAAGAGTTCCTATTTGATTAAGTTTAATAAGAATGGAGTTGGCGCTTTTTTCCTCTATACCTCTTTCTAATCTTTTAGTATTAGTTACAAAAAGGTCATCTCCTACAAGTTGTACCTTATCTCCAAGCTCTTCATTTAAATGTTTCCAACCTTCCCAATCGTCTTCATTAAGTCCGTCTTCTATAGAGCAAATTGGATACTTTTCGCAAAGCTCTTTATAGTATTCTGTAAGCTCCTTGGAGTTGAATTTTCTGTTTTCACCCTTCATAAAGTAAATACCGTCTTCATAGAATTCTGAAGCTGCCACATCTAAAGCAAGACCTATATCTTTACCAGGAACAAGGTCTGATTTTTCTATAGCTTTTACTATTACATCAAGGGCTTGACTGTTACTTTTAAGATTTGGAGCAAAGCCTCCCTCATCTCCCACTCCTGTAGCAAGGCCCATTTCATTTAGAACCTTTTTTAGGTTATGGTAGACCCTTGCCCCCATTTCCATAGCTTGAGCAAAGGTTTTTGCTCCAAGGGGTAGAATCATAAATTCCTGAATATCCACATTATTATCGGCATGCTCTCCACCATTTAAAATATTCATCATAGGTACTGGCAGGGTCTTGGCATTAACTCCACCTATATATTGGTAAAGAGGAAGACCAAGTTCATCAGCGGCAGCCTTTGCAACTGCAAGAGATATTCCCAAAATTGCATTTGCTCCAAGCTTTGATTTGTTTTCACTTCCGTCAAGATTAATTAAAAACTTGTCTATACCTACTTGATCTAAAGCATCAAAAGAATACTCAAGCTCCTCTGCAACTTCATTTACATTATCTACTGCCTTTTTAACTCCCTTACCAAGGTATCTGTCTTCACCGTCTCTTAATTCAACAGCTTCATAGGCTCCTGTAGATGCTCCACTTGGTACAATTGCTCTGCCGAAGCCTCCAAGCTCAGTTGTAACCTCAACTTCAACTGTAGGGTTGCCCCTTGAGTCTAAAACTTCTCTACCATAAACATCAACTATATAACTCATTTTCTACTCCTTTATTAACAATGATTTGCCCGTCATTTCTACAGGCTTTTCTATAGCCAACAATTCTAAAATAGTAGGTGCTATATCACATAGGGCACCTTGGGAAATTTTATAACCTTTCCCTCCGTATAAAAATACCGGAACAGGGTTGGTGGTATGACTTGTTACAGGACTTCCGTCTTCTGCTATCATCTCTTCGCAATTACCATGGTCTGCCGTAATTATAGCTCCCCCACCTACTTGATCAAGCTTATTTAAAATTCTATTAAGGCATTTATCTACAGCTTCGACTGCCTTTACAGCCGCCTCAAGAGAACCTGTGTGTCCCACCATATCAGTATTGGCAAAGTTTAGGATTATACAATCGTAAACCCTTTCATCAAGTTTTTTTATAAGCTCATCAGTTACCTCATAGGCGCTCATTTCAGGTTTAAGATCATAAGTTGCAACCTTAGGTGATGGAACAAGAACTCTATCCTCTCCCTTATAAGGAGTTTCCCTGCCTCCGTTAAAGAAAAAGGTTACATGGGCATATTTCTCTGTTTCCGCTATTCTAAGTTGTCTTTTGCCCTCCCTTGCAAGAATTTCTCCAAGAGTTTTCTCAGGTCTTATCTCTTCAAATGCTATGTGAGTATGGGGAATGGTAGTATCATATTCTGTTAGGGTAGTCATATAGACCCTAATCCTATCTCTTTTAAAGCCTTCAAAGTTTTCATCCTGAAAGGCCCTTACTATTTGTCTTGCTCTGTCGGGTCTGAAGTTAAAGAAAATAAGACTGTCATCTTCCTTAATTCTTACAGGTTCCTTACCATCTTCTTTTATATATCCGGGAACTACAAACTCATCAAAAATTTTTCTTTCATAGTTTGCTATAATAAGATCCTCGGCACTTTCATAGGACTCTCCTTTTGATTCAGTAACATCGTCATAATAGAGTTTTGTCCTATCCCAGCGTTTGTCCCTGTCCATGGCATAATATCTTCCTGAAAGAGTAACAATTTTTCCAATGCCTATGTCAGCTAATTTTTCTTCAAACTCCTTTATATCATTAAGACCGCTGTCAGGGGCCACGTCCCTTCCGTCAAGAATTCCATGGATATATACATCCTTAAGTCCTTCCTTTTTTGCCATTTTAACTAAGGCTACAAGATGATCCATGTGAGAGTGAACTCCGCCCTTTGATAGAAGGCCCATTAGATGTAGAGCTGACTTTTTATCCAGGGCGTTTTTCATAGTGTCCTTTAAAACTTTATTTTCAAAAAAACTTCCATTTTTTATAGAGTTTGATATTCTACTTAAATCTTGGTAAACAACTCTACCTGAACCTATATTTAAGTGACCTACCTCGGAATTTCCCATTTGTCCCTCAGGAAGCCCCACAGCCTCTCCAGATGTTAAAAGTTGTGAATAGGGACAGGTTTTGTAAAGTCTATCTATAGTTTCTTTTTTTGCCAGCTTAACGGCATTGCCTTCATAGTCTTTGCCTAAGCCGAATCCGTCTAATATTATTAACATTACCGGTTTCATATTATACCTCGTAATTTATAAGTTTTTTGAAGCTTTCGCTTTTAAGAGAAGCTCCTCCTACTAAAACTCCATCTATGTTATCTCTTGCCATAAGGTCTGAAATATTTTCAGCTTTAACGGATCCTCCATAAAGAATTCTAATTAAGGATGCTTCATCTTCACCGTAAAGCTCTTTAATAGTTTTTCTAATAAAGAAGCACATTTTTTCAGCATCTTCCCCACTACAGGTTTTGCCTGTTCCTATAGCCCAAATAGGTTCATAGGCAAGGATAATATTTTTGCCCCTAATGTCTATATTTTTTAAGGAATTTATAAGCTGATTCTTAACAAAATCCTCTTCTTTACTTCTATCTCTTATTTCTTGATTTTCCCCAAGACATAAAATTACATGGAATCCATCCTCTAAAGCCTTCTTCGCCTTATCTCTTACAATTTCATTATCTTCCTTAAAGATTTCTCTTCTTTCAGAGTGGCCTACTATTACATCCTTTACACCTAAAGTCAAAAGCATATCTGAGGATATTTCTCCTGTATAGGCTCCATTTTCATATTGGGATATATTTTGTGCCCCTACTCTTATTTCACTATTTAATGCGACTTTAAGAGCTGCAGGAATAGAAGTAAATGGTGGAAATACAATAACCTCATGATTATCTTTAATATCACATTTAACTAAATCCTCTAAAAGCTTTTCAGCCTCAAGATGATTTATATTCATTTTCCAATTTCCCGCTATAATCTTTTTTCTCATTTTCTCTCCTCAATGCATTTTATTCCCGGAAGCTCCTTGCCCTCTATCATTTCAAGGCTGGCTCCTCCACCTGTTGATATATGGGAAATCTTGTCTCCATATCCGGATTTTTCAGCTGCAGAAGCGGAATCTCCTCCACCTATTATAGTTAAAGCTCCGTCTAAGCTTGCCAAGGTCTTTGCTATTTCAAAGGTTCCCCTTGCAAACTCATCTATTTCAAAAACTCCTGCAGGTCCGTTCCAAATTACCATTTTTGCTCCCTCAAGTTCTTTTTTAATATTTTCAATGGATTTTTCTCCTATATCCACTCCTATTAAGTCTGAACCTATATGTTTTATGTCTTCCATCTGTCCCTTTTGTCCCTCTTTAATTTCAGAAACAGCAAGAACGTCTACAGGCAGTACCAATTTTACTCCCTTTTCTTTAGCCTTTTTTAAAAGATTAAGGGCTACATCAAGTTTATCTTCCTCAACAAGAGATTTTCCCACTTCATAACCCTCTGCCTTAATAAAGGTAAAAGCCATGGCTCCTACTATAAGTATTTTATCTACCTTGTTAATAAGATTTTCAATTACTCCTATTTTGTCTGAAACCTTTGCTCCTCCAAGGATTACTACAAAGGGTCTTTTTGGATTTTCAATACTGTCTGAAAGATACTTTACTTCCTTTTCAACTAAAAGCCCCATGGCTGAAGGTAAAAATTCCGATACTCCCACATTTGAAGCATGGGCTCTGTGGCTGGTGCCGAAGGCATCATTTATATAAATATCCGCCTCTTCACTTAGGTCCTTAGCAAAGGATTTTTCATTTTCAGTTTCTTCAGGTCTAAATCTGGTATTTTCAAGTAGGGCTATTTCTCCGGGCCTTAAATTTTTAAGCTCACCCTTTACCCTTTCATTAATTACATCCTTATCTTCTATGAACTTAACCTCTCTATTTAAAAGCTCTGACATTCTATGGGCAACAGGCTTAAGGCTAAGATCTTTTTTGTAGCTGCCCTTTGGTCTTCCTAAGTGACTTATAACAATAAGAGATCCCCCTTGATCTAAAATATAATTCATAGTAGGCAGGCTCTTTACTATACGGGTGTCATCAGTTATCTTTCCGTCCTTTATAGGAACATTTAAGTCTGATCTTAGCAAAACTTTTTTATCTTTAAAATCAAAATCCTTTAAAGTTTTTTTCATACTTCCTCCATAATCCTAAACTATTTTAAATTTGCAATAAATAAGCGAAAACCCTAAGGTTCTCGCCAATTTTTAAAGTTTTTGTGCTACAAGGCTTGTAAGGTCTATAACCCTTTCTGAATAACCCCATTCATTATCATACCAAGCTATACACTTAACCATTTTATCTTTTATAAGAGTTAAAGAAGCATCAAAAATACAAGAATGTTCGTTTTGAATAATATCCGAAGACACAATAGGATCTTCAGTATATTCAAGAACTCCCTTTAATTCATTGTCAGCGGCTTTCTTTAAAGCTGCATTAATTTCTTCAACTGTAACTTCCTTTTCAACTTCATAGGTAACATCTACAAGAGATCCTGTAGCTACGGGAACTCTTACAGCCATACCTGTTAATATTCCTTCAACTTCAGGGATTACCAAAGATACAGCCTTAGCTGCTCCGGTAGTTGTAGGAACTATATTTTCAGCTGCTGCTCTGGCACGTCTGGGATCCTTGTGAACTGAGTCGTGGATGTTTTGGTCGTTGGTATAGGCATGGATAGTAGTCATTAGCCCTCTTTTAATGCCGAAGTTGTCTAAAATTACCTTAGTTAAAGGCGCAAGACAGTTTGTTGTACAGGAAGCTGAAGATATAATGTTGTGGTTCTTAGGATCATATTCCTTATCATTAACACCAATTACAAAAGTGTGGTCGACCCCTTTGCCGGGCGCTGTAATAATAACCTTCTTAGCCCCTGCATCAAGGTGTCCTTGACATTGTTCCTTGGATCTGAAAGCACCTGAAGATTCTATTACTACATCTACTCCTAATTCTTTCCAGTTCATTTCCTCAGGTTTTTTACTTTCTAAAAAGGTAACCTTTTTACCATTTACTTTAAAACCGTCATCAAGAACTTCAATTTCTCCCGGGAATTTTCTGTATATAGTGTCATACTTAAAAAGATTTATTCTATCCTTCATAGTGTCACTTAATCTTCTTGCCGTTACATGAGTTATTTCAAAACCCGGGTTCTCACTTAGAGCCCATATTCTTAAAACATCTCTTCCTATTCTTCCAAAACCGTTAATTGCTACCTTAACTGTCATCTTTTACCTCCTAATTTAATAATTTCCTTTGCCGCACTTTCATCTATTACTAAAACCATGTCACTTCTCAAATTAGAAATGGATATTATAGCCTCAGCCTTTTCAGCCCCTCCGGCTACAGCGAAAACTCTGGGAATTTTCAAAAAATCCTTCAGGGATATACCTATGCTTTTAGCCTCGTAAATCTCTTTGCCCTTAATGTCGAAATAGTGGCCTATTACTTCAGATACGGCACCCTTATCTAAAATTTCTTTTTTTGTAGCTTCATCTATTCCCTTACGTTGAAGCATTTCATCAGCCCTACCTATGCCGAAAATAAAAAGGTCAAGATTCTTAAGCATATTGTAGGTTTCGCTAACCTCTTCATTTTCAAGAAGCATATTTAAAGCTTCTTTAGAAACAGCATCAGGAACAGGCAAGACCTTATAGTTGCAATGAAGCTTTGTTGCCATAGTGGCAGCTATGGAGTTGGATTGATAATCTGCAACTTTACCTAAAGATCCCCTGGCAGGAATAATAGTAAGATCAAGATCCCTTTTATTTTCACTTAACCTATCGGCTATAGCTCTTAGAGTTTTGCCTCCGGTAATTCCCATATAATCTCCATCGCAAATGCTTAAATTAATAAGTCTTGCTGTGGCTGATCCTAAATTTATAAAGGCATAATCATCACTTGATGAATCCCCCTTTACAACTATAGTTTCAGCTATTCCCAAAATAGATGCTATTCTATTTCCCAGTTCAGTAAGATTGTTTAGGTCCCTATATACTTCATAGAATCTTTTTAAATTTATCCTACCTTCTTTTTTTATAGTTATCCCTGATGAATCCACTGACACACAATCCATTTCTGTCAGCTTTGCAATCTCTTCTCTAATAATTCTTTCAGGAATATTAAGTTTACTTGAAAGAGTTCTTCTGCCAACAATCCCCTCTCTATTTAAAAACTCCAATATTTCATATCTTCTAATGAAAATGTCCCTAAATTCAGGTACAAAAGTGCTAATAAGTTCAGCATTCATATCTATCCCTCATTTTCTATCCATCCCATTCATATAACTTTTGTCCCACCAATTAGAAAAAAATAATTCTTCAAAATACTATAATAAATATACCATAGTCCCTGCCTTTGTCAATAAAAATCACCCTTAAGCACAGGGCTTAAAGGCGAAATTTTAGAACCTGTTATAGTGAATTTTTGAAAAGTCCGGAGCTTTTTCATCAGCCTCTTTAATCTTTCCTCCCAGTCCTATAACACACTCTATATGAAAGCTTTCAGGTATGAAAAATTTATCCTTTAGGTAGTCCTCAGAAGTCTTTGTGTCATTGTATCTTGCCCCTATAACATTTGCCCAGCAGGATCCCAAGCCTTCATCCTCTACTGCAAGTTGAAGATAAGCTGCCGCTATGGAAGCATCTTGTCTGTAAGTAGGAGCGGACTTGTCGCAACAAACTATAATAGCAACCTTGGCTTCCTTTAAAAAAGCGGATCCCATAGGTTTTAGTTCAGATGCTACTTCTATATCCTTTTGATTTTTTAAAACCACAAATTCAATTTTCTTTGAGTTGGCGCCTGTAGGTGCTAAAAGCCCTGAGGCCAAAATTTTCTTAAGCTTGTCTTCATCTATCTCTTCATTGGAAAACTTCCTGTAGGATCTTCTCCTTTTAGCTAATTCGTAAAACATTTTTTCCTCCTTATTACTTTATAATTTTCTTATTACTATATATTATACTACCCTATTTGATATAATTGTCATGAGGTGTGCAATGAAACTCTTAGAAGAAAAAATTTTAAATGACGGAAAAATTTTAGAAGATAATATAATTAAGGTAGATTCCTTTTTAAATCATCGTTTAGAAACGGACTTTTTAAACAAACTCGCCGAAGAAATTTCAAGGTATTTTTCAGGCAGAGGGATTAATAAAATCTTGACTATTGAAGCTTCAGGTATAGCCCTGGCTATTTTAACAGCTTATCATATGGACAATATCCCTGTGGTCTTCGCCAAAAAATCCAAGTCCAAAAATATTGAAGGGGATGTTTTCTCATCACAGGTCAAATCCTATACATATGATAAAACCTATTCAGTAACTGTTTCAAAAAAATATCTTTCACAAGGGGATAGGCTCCTTATTATAGATGACTTTTTAGCAACAGGACTTGCTATGGAAGGGCTTATTGATATATCTAATCAAGCCTGTGCCGAAATTAAGGGTTTATCAGTAGCAGTAGAAAAGGGCTTTCAAAAAGGCGGCGACAGTTTAAGAGAAAAAGGCTATGATCTTTTGTCCCTTGCCATTGTAGACACTATAGATGAAGGTAAAATAATCTTTAGGTCCTAGTTGCCTTTAATAAAGCTTTATAAGCATCAATAAAAAACAGCGATTTGCTTCTGATTCTTTCACTAGGCAAACCGCTTATTTTTTGCAGAACTTATTTATTTATAGCATCAAGTCTTTCTAAAAGACTTTTTGTATCTTCACAATTGGCATACAAGTACCTTAAAGGTTCCATTGCATGAATATGTCTTCTCTTGGACATGGCATTTACTCCATCCTCTACCACTGTTACATTATATCCAGCATCAGCTAAGTCCCTTACAGATGTTGAAACACATTGATCTGTATAAAATCCCGTTACTATAACATTTTCTATAGACAAATTCCTAAGAATTCTGTCTATAGGGGTGCCTACCATAATACCGGAACAGGTTTTAGTTAAAACTATTTCTCCCTTAAGTGGCTCAGCCTCTTTACAGAATTCAGTTGCAAGACTTCCCGGCGGATAGTACATTCCGGCTGATGCATGTAGCCTGCCTGTATCTTCAGCTCCCGGTAAAAGAGACTCTATTTTTACGTGAATTGGTTTTATTCCCACCTGTCTGCACTTATTTAAAATCTTTTCTATCTTCTTTAGGGTTTCACCTTCGTGTTCCACCTGTCTGTCAACTATATCTTTTATTTCCTCAAGGTTATAGCCCATATCCCTATAGGACTTTTCTATAAACTCTCTATAGTGGATCTTCTGTGCATCTATAATAACTAAAACTGTGTTTTTAGGATTAACCTCCATTTTTTCACTATACATAAGATCTTTAAGTTTATAATAGTGATCTTCAGTAAAGTCGTCCAACCTTTTATCTATGTCCATAATCTTCTCCTTTAAAAATTTTATCTGTAGCTCCTTGCGGCATTAAGTCTTTCTAAAAGTCTGTCCTTGCCAAGAATCATAATAATGTTGCTAAGCTCCGGTCCATGAACATTTCCGCTTATAGCAGCTCTTACAGGCATATAAAGACCCTTGCCCTTTATTCCCGTAGCCTTTTGAATTTTTTTCATAACTTTTTTAGCAAAGTCTTCGTCAACTTCATCTATTTGATTTAGTTCATTTTCAAAGGCATCTATTAATATAGGCATGTTTTCAGATCTCACTTCAGCAAGAGCATCTTCTTCCTCTATTTTTAAATCTCCAAATAAGAAGGAAACCTTGTCGGCTATTTCGCCAACATTGTTAAGGCTATCCACTACAGTTCCTACAAGATAAAGGTAACCTTCCCAATCTCCTCTTATTTCCTCTTCAGTCATAAGGCCTGATTCAACCATAGGCTTTATAGAGAGCTCGGCAATCTTTTCAAGGGGATAATTTTTAATATAATGAGAATTAACCCAGTCAAGCTTTTCTTTGTCAAAAATTCCTCCGCTTTTTCCAACTCTGTCAAAGGAGAACTTGTCAACCATTTCATCAAGGCTTAAAATTTCCTTCCCGTCTTCTGGTGACCAGCCTACAAGAGCAAGATAATTAACTAAACCCTCTGGTAAATATCCCTTATCTCTAAAGTCCTCAACTGCCACGTCATCATTTCTCTTGGAAAGCTTTTTTCTGTCTTTATTTAAAACTGTAGGCAGATGAACAAAGGTGGGAGCTTGCCAACCGAAGGCTTGATAGAGGTAAACATGCTTTGGAGTTGAAGGCAACCATTCCTCTCCCCTTACTACATAGGTGATTCCCATAAGGTGATCATCAACAACTACAGCCAAATGGTATGTAGGAAATCCGTCAGACTTCATTAAAACCTGATCATCCATTTCGTCACTGTTTATTACAACTCTTCCCCTTACGGCATCGTTAAACTCTATATCTTCATTTCTAGGCAACTTTAGTCTTACTACATAGTCTTCACCATCGGCGATTCTCTTTTTTGCTTCTTCCAAAGAAAGTCCTCGGCAAAAACCGTCGTATTTAGGTACCTGTCCCTTAATTCTTTGCTCCTCTCTTAAACTGTCAAGTCTTTCCTTGGAGCAAAAGCAATAATAGGCCTTACCGTTTTCAATTAAATAGTCTACATACTTTTTATAAATATCCAGTCTTTTAGATTGAATGTAGGGACCTGCATCTCCTTTTTCAACAATTTTACCATTTTCTATAAAAACGCCTTCATCATGATCAATCCCCGCCCATTCAAGGGATCTTATAAGATTTTCTATAGCCCCCTCAACGTATCTTGTTCTGTCAGTGTCCTCTATTCTTAAAATAAACTTGCCACCGTTTTTCTTGGCAAACAAATAATTATAAAGTGCTGTTCTAAGTCCTCCTATATGCAAAAATCCCGTAGGACTAGGCGCAAATCTAACTCTAACTTCTTCCATACTTCCTCCTTATAATTCCTTCACTATTCTTTCATAAAAACTTATAAAAACATTATCCATTATCAGCAAAATAAGGCAAAGCATATTTATCTTCTTTATATAAGCGTAAAGGCTTACTGAAAGAAATATTGCCATAACCATAATTTTTATAATAAGTAAAGGCTTATAGGCTCTTATTTTATCTTGAGACAGTCCTCTAAAAGCAAGCCTTGTTAAGGTGTTTTTAAATCCGAAAATATACATTATAAGTCCCAATAGATCAATTAAAAAAATTACAAGACCAAGGGCAAACAAAATCCTTATAACTATAATCATACTACACCTCTTTATCTACTAAAATAATTTTATACTTTATAGCCCCTTCTTTCAAGCCTCATAAGACTCATATAAGTTAAATAAGA
The DNA here is from genome assembly GCF_901447155.2 of Peptoniphilus catoniae. GTDB lineage: Bacteria > Bacillota > Clostridia > Tissierellales > Peptoniphilaceae > Peptoniphilus_E > Peptoniphilus_E catoniae. The sequence goes on along the minus strand of NZ_LR588415.1, from coordinate 86,623 downwards.
CAAAATAGAAGGCTACAAATCTTTACTATAATAAATTTTTTTATAAATATTATATCTACTGAAGGTTTCTTAAATCTTTATAAATTAAAAGAAGCCTAATCCTATGATTAGACTTCTTTTAAAAGGTTTTTTTATGGGGTTTTGCACCGAAAAGTGCCAATTTATGTTTAAATTATCTATTAAGCTTTTTTAACTTGGCAGGATTTTGATTGACTGCATCCTCTGCAATTACAACCGCAGGTTTTTTTCTTTAGGCTGTATCTTGCAGCGAAAAAAACTACTGTAGCAACTACTGCCAATACTATAAATGTTTGAATGTTCATTGTCTCACCTCTACAGATCTTAGCTGTTCTACATTTCCCTTGATTTCTGGTCTAAATAATAGATAAATGTAAGCTAAAAGAACTGCAACAGCACCAAAGGTGCATCCGTTTACTGCTCCGCCTTCAAATAGAACTCTGCCAAACTGGTAAATCATAAAGGCTATAGTATAGGAGAAAACTATTTGATAAACTATGGCAAAGGTAAACCACTTCTTGTCATTCATTTCTTCTTTTATTGCACCCGTTGCTGCAAAGCAAGGTATGGTAAGTTGATTAAAGAACATAAAGGACAAAATTGATGCTGTAGTGAAGTTTGATTGAATTACAGGTATAAGACCCGGATCATCAGCTACCTATATGAGTTATTTATGGACTCATAATTATATTTTTAAGTTGAATTTTTATAAGTGAGGTATTTCTCTCTTAATTTATAGATAAGCTTCCTATAATTTTAAAGATCCTCACATATCAACTTATATTCTAAAAGAGCGGGTTATCAAAAAATGTTTTTTATATGTTAATCATACTTTTTATTAGGGGGTTTCCAAGCTTCTGTTTTCTGAAATAGCTTAGCTTGGATTTTGGAATAAGGCTTCTTTTAAATGTTTTTTATATGCACTTAGCTTTTAAGTAAATATTTTTAAATATCTACTTATAATATTATTGTTTTATCTGCCTATTCCTATTTTCTGCTTACTTTTTAGAATAATTTCCTGTCCGGCTTCCATAGTCTATTTTTATTTGTCTTTATGTATAAGGTTTAGTTGTCATTTATTGATAACCCTTTTCATTTAATAATGATTATACCACATCTTTTTAAAATTTAAAGAGTAATTGATAAAATTTATCAATCTTTTTTTAATTTGTAGCTTAATTTTATAATTTCCTATTAAATATTTTTTTATTTGATAAACAAAACCGTTTTTTTATTTCTATCTTTAAAATATTTTATTTTTAAAATAATCAATTCTTTTAATTTTAAAAGTGATTTTATTAAAATTTGAAATGCACTCAATAAAAAAGCCGGGATAAATTAATCCCGGTGTAAGTAAATGAAAAAAGCACCTTTCGGTGCTTAAATATGTACCATGAACCCATATTCGAACTTAAACAACATACGGTACCCAAGCAGTTAACTCAGATAAGGCACTCCTGCGGCACAAGCGGACACCTACTTAGTGCTGCTTCCGTCAAGACCTGACACGGTTCGCAGGGCCACTTTGCGCAGGACCCTATCATCAACGCCACACACTTGGGGCAGGCTACACAGTTTACGCCCTCCTATGGGAATTCGACCCTGCTATAGCGAATCGCAGGCTACAAGGCATCGCTAATTCCCCGTCTATCATGGCTATGGCGGAGAGAGAGGGATTCGAACCCTCGATACGGTAATCCGTATACTCGCTTTCCAGGCGGGCCCCTTCAGCCAACTCGGACATCTCTCCAAATTTCTGATTATAAGACCTTAACAGTCTTAGGAGAACATTTTAACCTCTTTAAGGTTTTTTGTCAAGGTTGGTGAATTTTATGTAAATTTTTGAATCTAACCTATAGACTAAATTATAAATTTATCTAGAGGCCTTTCTACATAAGCTAACATATAAGAAGCCTCGGCTTGCTATGGTTTATAGCTTCCGAGGCTTCTTAGTTTTTTATTTTATTTAGTTAGACTGCCGGATTTTATAAGCTCAATCCAGGTTTCGTCTATTCCATTTGCCTTTCTTTTAAATTCGTGACTGTTTGCAGCTTCTACAAGCTCATAGTAAGCCCAGTGATTTTTATTAAGGTCCTTGAATTTTATTAAAAAGGCTTCTTCCTTGTTAACAAAATCAAAATCAGGAACCCTATTAAAGATACTGTTAAACATTTTAACTGCTTCAGCCCTTGTTATTTCATTGTCCGGCTTAAAGCTTCCGTCAGGATAACCTATAGTCCTTCCGTTGCCATAGGCTTGATTAATTTGGCTTTCGTACTTGTGTCCCACTATATCCTTAAAATCCGCCTTGTCGGTGTTGGTCTTGTCAATAGGAGAAAGAAGTCTTGCCATTTCTCCCCTTGTTATAGGATCGTTAGGTCTAAGCTTATTGTTATCAGCCTCTAAAAGATTTAGCTTTAAAGCTTCATTTATATAAGGTAGATACCATGCTCCCTCTTCCAAATCAGCATAGTCGGGTTTTGTGGTATTATTTGCTGAAATTCCTTTTAGCCTTATAGCAATTGTTGCAGCTTCAGCCCTTGTTATTTTGCCTTCAGGTAGAAGATTTCCGTCAGGATAACCGTAAATATATCTGTCGTGGATTTCTGTTTTACTAGCTGGAAGAATATAGGTTCCAACAGTGATTTCATGATCATGCTCTACTTCGTTTTTTCCCGGTTTATCTTCTATTTTTTCCCACTTGGCAAAAAGAACTAATTCTTTATCTAATTGAATTTTATCTCCCTCTAAATAGATTTGTCCGCTTCCGTCTTTACTTGTGTTCCAACCTGCAAACCTGTATCCATGAGCAGTCATTGTGCCTAACCCTAAAACTGTGGCACTTTCACCTGATTTATAGATTTTACTGTCTACAGGTGCATTTCCCTCTATTAGAATTCCCGGATAGGAGTCCTTGTTGGAATCATACTTTACAGAATAATGATCTTCAACTACTTCCTCTCCTAAAATTATATTGTCTTTTGCCATATCTGTAAGGCTTTTTTCTTCTTTAAAGTTAGTGGTTTCAAGTCCCTGAGGTAAATTCTTTCTCAATATTTCCTTTTGCAAAACTTTAGTTGACAGATTTTCATTTTCCTTATAAAGATTTAATCCTAAATCATTTAAAAATACGCCATCATAGGCAGGACTTGATATTAATTCTTCCTTTATAAAATCTGAGTAAGCTCCGCCTTTACCCTTATTAAGTATTCTATAAAGGGCAAGGGAATTATTGGATCTATACTTTATACCTTGAGGATTTCCATTTTCATCTTTAACTTCTTCATAGGAGTTTATGGTGTTTTCTTTAAATATGTCCACATGGTATTTACCGCCGGTAACTAAAATATTTTTATCTCTGTAGGCTTCATCTCCGCCGGAAAACACCTTGGCCTTTCCTACGTATAAGGCTCCATTATCCTTTAGGAAGATTGAACTTATAGGATCTCCTTTAACTGAACCGTCAAAAGGTGTATAAGACATAACTTGCGGTGTAAATTGACCTTCACCATCAATTATAACCTTGCCACTTGCTGATATGGCATAGGCTTCAGCTGATAAACCTGAAAATCCATCCCCTGTAGTGCTTTCGTGCATCTTAGTCTTATAGGCTTCTACATAGGTTTGATAAAGCTTATTACCAGCTTCAATTTTACCTGCCTTTATAGTTGCATTTCCTACCATATAAAGACCTGAGCCTGCTTGCTTGTCAGTTCCAGTACCTACAGGTCTGCAGCCCCCGCCAAAAATTATAGGTTCCGTTCCTCTTGCTTCATCACCTTCAACAACTACATTATCTACATTTGCAATGCCGTGACCTGACTTTGTAGAGCTTCCACCGCCGTAAATTTGTGCTCCACCCCTTACAGATAGATTTTCTGCTCCGTCAATGGCACTTCCTGCACTAAGTCTGTCTGCAAAAAGATTTCCGATTTGATTAATAGATGAACCTCCTGTTATTAAAGAGTCACCTATAATTTGAATGTCTTTTGCGCCCTTTATCCCGGCTCCGGCACTACCCTTGCCTTCACAGTTTCCAGGAGTTGAGCCTGGGCAGTTTGATCCTGTTGTTGAAATGTCTCCACCATGGACCTCTGAGTTTTCAATATATACACTGCCTACATTTTCAAGTCCGTAACCTGCAGATACATTTGGTACAACAATTCTATTGCTGTATTTGTATATACTTTTATCTTTCAAATATTTTATAGGACCATAGCCTTGAACCACTGCTCCATTTACAAGTTTAACCTCACTTGCATCTTTTATACCTGAACCGAATCTGTATTGGTCTTTTTTTGAACCATTATCACTTAATATGTTATATATTCCTCCACCGCAAATATTAGCCCCGTCAACTAAAACCCTACCGATAGTTCTAATACCTGCAGCCCCAACCTTAGGAGCTATGGGGTTGTCACTGTAACCTGTATTAGGTGTTCTTGTTCCAGGTGTCGGACCTTGAATAAAGGTGTTTACTCCATAAACATTTACATCAGCCTTTGAGTCTATAATGGCTTCTGATGTGTTAAAGAAGTGAGAACCGCAACCTATTGATAAAGGATCGGTTTGACCCGGCCTCCCTAAATTCAAGGTTCCCATGTCCATTTCTATAACAGGCGAATGGGGAAGCTTATCCATAAAGTCTGGATCAGGTGAACCGGAAGGCATCATGTCATTGCCACCCTTATCTATAAAGTCTCCTCTATAGACATTTACACTTGCATTACCATTGGCAAGGATAATAGGTCCATAGAAGTTGGTAAATCTTTTTCCATTAAAAAATTTTTCTGAAGCAGGATTTCCGTTGGAGTCTATGTATCTACCATTGCCACCAGTTATGCTATTCATTTTTTGGTCCGAGAATTCTTTTGTTGCAAAGTCTAAATGGCCTCCGTCTTCCACTTCAATAGTACCATAGTAAAATTCTTCTCTTTTGCCTTCATCTACGGATAGATCAACTCCATTACCTGAAACTATTTTATTGTATCCGGCGCACTTGATATTAATATTTTTTCCTATTATTGCTCCTTGACCGTAACCACCTGCTCCTCCTGAAATAATAATTGAGTTAGAATAAGTTTCATTTTTTTCTCCTGACAGATCTACACTTATATTTTCTCCTCTTATACCATAGCCGCCTTGGATATTATCTCCCAGACCATTACCTCCCCTTATAAAAAGGCCTTGATCAACGGTATAAGGGTAAGGTTTAAAGTCTAAATTAGTTTGATCAACTTCAATATCTTTAGCAACAATAGCATCTGCTCCCCTGACTGTTGAAGAATCTCCACCTATAATTCTGCTGTAATATTTTAAGGAAACTCTTATAGGATTTCCATATTCATTAGTTTTTCCTGTTTTTTCATCTCCGGTATAGGACATAAGGTTTTCTATTTTTACTGAACTTTTAGGTAGATAAATGGCAGGGTTGCCATTTTGTCCCGAAAGATTCATTCTCTCAGTTAAATAAAGATTACCTTCACCTGAAATTAATGCCCTATTTTCAGGTCCCTTTAAATAAAGGTGTCCCTTCATAGTAAGGGTTTTTCCGTAAGCTATATCAAAGCTTATATTAGAAATATAAACGGCTCTTGCTCCTTCTGTTGTAGCCCATCCATAGGCAGCTTTTTTAGGGTCCGATGACATAATGGTAATATTACCATTTACATTAATTAGTCCAAGGGAAGAAAAGTCATTGCCTCCCGACTTAAATTCATTTTTGTTATAAAATTTTACAAGGTCTATAACATCTCCGTCAGCTGCGCTTTCAATTTGGCTTTTTACTTCATCCATACTTGCAGGTGTATAGGTTGTAGCTTCTATTTCTTTTGGAAGCACAAGACCTGCTGCAAGTATAAGAAAAAATACAAAGGCAAGCTTTAAATTTTTTACTTTCATAAAATCCTCCTATTTTAATTTAACTGGGTATCAGCTAAGATTTATCTTATCACTTTCCTCAACGCTTTAAAAGTCCGCAAATTCCTAATCCTTAAATATTTAATTTTTTTGTTTTTTTACTTTTTAATTAAACTGTGCTTTTACTTTTATATGTAGTAGAATCTAAGCAAGGATGTGACAAGGTGAATACTAAAGAAAAAATTTTAAAGCTTCTGGAAGAAAGCAGGGATACTTTTATATCCGGCGAGGATTTGGGAAGGTCCCTTAACATATCTCGTAGTGCCATTTGGAAAGGGGTCAACAGTTTAAGAGAAGAGGGATTTTTAATAAACAGTTCTCCCAACAAGGGCTACCGCTTAGACGAGTCCTGTGACAAATTAAACAAGTACGGAATTTTAAAGGACCTTAGAAAAGAGCTAAGGGACATGGATATTATGGTCTATGACTCTATTGACTCAACTAACACACAGATGAAAAGGCTTTTATATTCAGGCACTCTTAAAAATTTCAGCCTGATAGTTTCAAACGAACAAACTGCCGGAAGAGGAAGAAGAGGCAAGGATTTTTTATCTCCTAAGGAAACCGGTATATATTTTTCCCTTTGTCTTTTCCCGAAGGAGGACTTTAAAATGGATTCCTTTGATTTAATTACAGTTAAAGCAGCTGTTGCAGTGGCTCTTGCCATAGATAAAAGCACAGGCAAAAACCCTAAAATAAAATGGGTTAATGATATATTTATTAATGGTCGAAAGGTTTGCGGAATTTTATCAGAAGCTGATGCCGACTTTGAAACTAAACATATTAACTCCATAATTGTAGGCATAGGTGTTAACTTTACTACTAAGGAGTCAACCTTTGGCAAAGAACTAAGCACCACTGCAGGGTCCATTAATGAAAAGTCCCTTCTTAGAAATCAATTTCTCGCTCAGGTCCTAAATGAATTTTATAGTGCCTATTATGAAAAAACCGACGAAGAAATTTTAGACCTTTACAGGTCCTATTCTTTAGTTCTGGGAAAGGAAGTTGAATTTGAATTAAACGGACAAAAATACACCGCCCTAGCCAAAGACTTTGACGAAAAGGGAAACCTTATAGTTAAATTTAAAGACGGTTCTGAAAAAAATCTTTCCAGCGGAGAAATTTCAGTTAAGGGAGATTTTTATTCATAAAAAAATTCGACATCAGTCGAAAAAACAAGTTACTTATAAAATTTACCAAGCAAAAAAGACACCTTCAGGTGTCCTTTTTGTATAGCTGGGAAGAAAAAAGATAATTGAATAATATTAACAACATAGTGGAAATATTCACAAGTACATAGTAGCATAAGGAAATGAATTTTGCAATCGTTTTTATGAAATTTTTTAACTATTTTAAAAGTTTTTATTTTATGGAATATAGCTTATTTAAAGTACTTTATTCTTTTTAGCTAGTCCTTGAAATTAAAGCTCTTTTTTCCCATGAAATCCTTTTTTCCCTTGAACCCTTTAAAAATATGCACTAATTTTCTTTAGCTTATAATTAAAATAAAAAATCCGGTCTCCCGGATTATTTTATAATTTCTCTAAATATTGATTTGTATTTTTCCACTCCCGGTTGATTGTAGGGATTGACTCCGAAAAGTACTGAAGATATTGAAGCGGAGTACATAAAGAAATAAAGGAGCTGACCAAGATGATATTCGTCAGGAGTTTTTAAAATTATTTCTGAACTGTCTATGCCGTTTTGCTTATGAGCCTTTCTTGCCGCCTTCATTATCTTTTTATTTAAACTTTCAAGAGAAAATTTATTTAAGCCCGGAAATCTTTTTGAATCTATTGCTTCTAAATTTATATTGTAGTCTTTCTTAGGTTGTTGAAAGTCTATGTGACTTTCAAATATATTGTTTGGTCCTTCTTGAAGAAATTGGCCCATAGAATGAAGATCCTGAGAATAAATAAGATAAATGGGTAAAATAACTTCCTTGCTTTTGCCTTCTGATTCTGAAAAAAGTTGCACATACCATTTAAGCAAAAATTCAAAGTTAGGATTTGAAACTGTAAGTATTTCTATGTTTTTGCCTTTTTGGAAAAATAATTTTCTTGAAAGAGCATACTTTAAAGCCTCCTTCTCATCTATAGATCCTCTTTCAAGATGATTTTTGTAGTCCAGAGCTCCTTGTAAAAGAGCATCTATATCTATGCCGCAAATTGCCATAGGCAAAAGTCCAACAGGACTTAAAAGACTGTACCTGCCCACTAAGTCATCATCAAGGGAAATAAATTCAATGTCATTTTCCCTTCTGTATCTGTTAAGGCTGCCTTCATTGTCTGCAGTAATTATGTAAATCCTATTTTTATAGTCCTTATAGGTTTCCTCCATATAGTCCTTAATTATTTTAAAGCCTATTAGGGTTTCCATGGTGTTGCCGGACTTTGATATCACAATAAGGCAGGGGTTAGATGCCTTTACTATATCCATTACATTTGATATATAGGAAACAGACAAGTTGTTGCCCATATAAATAACTGATGGCTTGTTAAGACCTGTCCCCTGAAATCCATTTATCGCCTCTATAACTGCTCTTGATCCAAGATAGGATCCTCCAACTCCACAAACTATTACTAAGTCGTAGGCGGATTTTATTTTATCGGCGAGGTTTTTTATGGATTCTGCAATTTTTATGTTTTTTTCTATATCTGTCCAAATTAATTTATCTTTGTATTCTTCTTTTAAAAAGGTCTCAGCTTTAGTTAAGCTTTCTTTATTTTCTGAAAAGACCTTTTCCGATAATTCTTTGTTTATGTATTTAATCATTACCATACCTTTAATAAAACGGCAGTAATATCATCTTTTTGTTCTCCTAGAGTAAATTTGTAAAGATCATTTGCTAAAAGATCAAGTTCTCCATTTTCATGATCTTCAAGGATTTTTACCACTCTGTTTGTGCCGTAAATTTCATTTTTAGAGTTTTTGCTGTCCATTATACCGTCAGTCATTAGAAAAAGCTTATCTCCTGTATTAAGATCCGTCTTTTTTTCTGTATAGTCGGCATCTTTTAAAAACTTGGTTATAGGATAGCCCCTGCTTTCAAGAACCTGAGCCTCACCTTTAGATATAAGTATTGGAGAGGGATAATGACCGGCATTGGAATATAGAAAGGCAGATGTTTTTTTGTTATAGACTCCATAAAAAAATGTAAAATAATTTTCTATGCCTAAATTTAATTCTGAAAACCTGGTCTGTAAAGCTTTTAAAGCTTTCGCCGGAGAAAGTAAAGTGTAGGGCCTAATACTTCTTATAATAAATCTTATAAACATAGTCAGCATTGAAGCCGCAAAACCATGACCTACAGTGTCGGCGATATAAATGCCGAAGTTGTCTTCGTCAATTTTAAATAAATCAAACATATCGCCGCTTAAAATACTTGATGGCTTATATATGTAATTAAGCTTGATGTTTTCGTTAAAGCCTTCTTCAGGTAAAAGCAGGGTTTGAATTTTTTCAGCCTGTGCCATTTCTACAGAAAGGTTTTTGTTTTTATCTATAATTTCAGTTATAAGTTTTCTTTCTGTTGAAATATTTCTAAAAACTTCAATAGCTCCAAGTATTTGTCCCCCGGTATTTCTAATAGGTGAGCATTTAACTGAATAATATATGCCATTTATGATTTCTTCCCTTTGAATAATTTCTCCCGTATCAATAGTTCTCTTAGCTATAGTTGTTGGAATTTCAAATTCGTCAATTCTGCATACAAGAGTCATTTTGTCATAACCCAGTTGCTTTTCCATGGCGCTGTTTACAAAGATAACCCTGTCATTTGCATCTATTACTCTAACAAGATCCGCTATGGCATCAAGCATTTGGTAATTAAGTTTAGATTTATTAAATATAATATCTTTATAAACAGATTTCATTTCGCACCTCCGGAAGATTATACCACATAGTTTTTAAATTTTATACTTACTTAGGTGCAGGACCATGGTACTGATAGTAGTAGGTTTTTATCCTGCCGTTGTAAAGCTTTCTGTTTCTATTTGCCCTTTTCCCGAAGTTCTTTTGAAAGTCCTCATCTGCAGATATGGCATAAAGGGACCAGGTGCTTAGGCTCTTGTAAAGATCTCCAAGCTCTTTCTCAAGCTGATCTTTTTCAGCTTGTCCTATTCTTATACCATAGGGAGGATTTGTAATTATTACTCCGTATTCCCCTGCTATATCAAGATCTGCTATATCCTTTACAAAAAACTTCACATCGTCTTCCAAACCTAAAATTTCCAAGTTGTGTTTAGCTATGTCTATAGCCTTATAGGAAATGTCAGTCCCGTAAATTTCAAGCTTGCTTTCATAGTCTATATCGCCATAGGCCTTAGCCTTTTCTTCCTTAAAATAGTTTTCATCTATAAAGAAAAACTTTTCAAAGTCAAACTTTCTCATAAGTCCAGGTGCTATATTTTTTCCTATCATAGCCGCCTCTATTGCTATAGTGCCTGATCCGCAAAAGGGGTCCCAAAAAATTCTATTTTTTCTCCAATAGGATAGCTGAACCAATCCTGCAGCTATAGTTTCACTTAAAGGAGCCTTATAGGATGCTTCTCTGTATCCTCTTTTATGAAGCCCTTCTCCTGATGTATCTAGGACTATTCTTGCTACATCCTTAAAAAGGATAACCTCTATCTTGTATCTCTCTGCACTTTTCTCGAAAAAATCTATGTCATAGGTTTTTTGAAGCTTTTTTATTATTGCCTTTTCAGTAATTCTTTGACAGTCCGAAACTGAAAAGAGTTTAGATTTTGCACTTCTGCCTTGGACAATAAAATTTCCATTTTTAGAGATAATATCAGCCCAGGGAAGCTCATATACATTGTCAAATAATTCTTCAAAGCTTTCAGCTTTAAAGCTTGCCAGTTCTATAAAAACTCTTTCAGCACTTCTTAGCCTTAAATTAAGAATTGCTATGTCCCTTAAGGTCCCGTCAAGCTTTATAGAACCGTCATTTACTTCAAGATTATTATAACCCAAGTCAACAAGCTCTCTTTTAACAACGGACTCAAGACCGAAATTCATGTTGACAACTATTTTTATATTCATATAACACCTCTTTATAATTATACATAAAATCAGCGGAAATTCTCTTATATTGTGTAAAGTTTAAGAAATTTTAATACTTTTATAAAAGCTTTTACCTACAAAAGAACCTTTTTGCCAAGATTTTTACTCAACAAAAAGGTTTTTATTAAATATAATATTTAATTTTCTTTTAAGATTTCTTCAGCTCTTTTTATAAACTCTTTTAAAACTTCCACTCTGGCATATTTTTTATCATTTCCCTCTATTACCTTCCAGGGAGCATGACTTGTATTTGTATTGTAAAGCATTTCATTTATAGCAAGGACATAGTCATCCCACTTTTCTCTGTTTCTCCAATCTTCTTCAGTTATTTTATAGGGCTTTTCTTTCTGTCTTTTTTTAAATCTTTCTTCCTGTTCTTCCTTTGAAATAACTATAAGATATTTAATCACCAAGGCTCCGTAATCTGTCAGCTCTTTTTCCATATCGTTAATTTCCCTATAGGCCCTTGACCATTCAAATTCGTTGGCAAATCCCTCTACTCTTTCCACCATAACTCTGCCGTACCAGCTCCTATCAAAAACTGCAATGTATCCATCCTTAGGAAGGTTGTTGTAAAATCTCCATAAGTAGTGGTGGTCTTTCTCCAGGTCAGATGGTGCTGATGTAGGGTTAATGGAATAAGACCTTGCATCTATTCTTCTTAAAAGTCTTTGAATGGCTCCTCCCTTACCTGATGCATCCTGTCCTTCAAATACAAGAACCGCTGGTATTCCCTTGGTATGTAGGCTATAGGCCAGGTCTCCCGCCTTTTTTTGAAGATCCTTTATTTGATTCTTATATTCTTTTTCATCTAAACCTTTATCAAGGTCCAGGCTTCCTATAATATCCGGGATATTTTTATCTGAATGCTTCCAGCTTTCCTCTGCCTTTCTTCTTTGTCTTATGTAATCAATTTGACTTTTTACGATTTCAAGAGTTTTTCCCAAAATATACTTTGATGCCGATTTCCTATTTTCTGATGAAACTATGTTCCAGGGAGCTATATCAAAATCCGTTTGACTAAGAAGCAAGTCAAAGTGATTAAGGTAATCTTCATACCTTTGATTTTGATCTATATCCTCTTCACTTACTAAAAACTTACGGCTGTCGCTTTTGATATATTCTTCTATAGCTTTTTTTTGTCTCTTTTTACTTTGATGAAGGAAAAACTTTATAAGTATGGTGTGATCATCATAAAGGATTTTTTCAAGGTTCATAATTTGTTTTATACGAATTTTTTCAATATCTTCATTACTATTAAGGTCATTAAACATATGATAGTACATACTGCAATCAAATATAGCGAAATGTCCCTTGGCAGGCATATGCTCCCAAAACTGATGGGTATAAAAGTAATCGTCATTATCTTTTAGGTCCTTAAAAATACTTACCTTATAGTTTTTTGTATCAAGCTCTCTTACAAGATCATTTAAAACATAGCCCTTACCTGAAGACTCCCAACCTTCTATCATAATAATAACAGGAATATTTTCCTCCATACATATTCTTTGATAGTAGGCGAGCTCCTTACCTAAATCGCTTCTTTTTTCATTTTCATATATATTTTTAAATTCATCTATTTTAAAATCTTTTAACATTTCTTCTCCTTTAATTTATAAAATTTCTTAATTACTAATTATATAATAAATTTTAAAAAACTTGTACTAAAGCTTAATGACATAATAAAAAAATCTCCCTTTCAGAAGAGATTTTTTAACTTTAGATTTTATTTTTCAAATTTCATATAGGCAGCTTATTTAAAAGGACTTCAATAATATTTTTATTTTTTTCCTTTATTTCTTCAATTTTAACCTTGCCGTCCATTTTTTCATAGGCAACGTAATCCCTTAAGTCTAAAAACCTTATAAGAATCAGCGCAAGAAATAAAAGCAAAACAACCTTTATAAGACTTTTCTTTAAAAATTTCATACTACCACCTATAGTAAAGGAGAAAGCAATCTGCTGATTCCTTCAAGAAATTTCACTACTACAGATCTGTTTTTGTAATATTCTTCCGTAATCTCTATTGACTCTTTGGTATCCTTAATAAAATCTTCCTTAAGTGAAGCATTAAGAACTTCATCAAAGACAAAGGCATTAACTTCAAAGTTAAGTTCAAATGATCTTATGTCAAAATTTGCCGTTCCTACACTGGAAATATAGTCATCACAAATAAGAACCTTTGAGTGCAAAAAGCCTCCGTCATACATATAGGCCTTAACACCCCAGGAAAGAAGGTCTCCTATATAGGAAAGAGATGCCCAGTGAACAAAGGGATGATCCTTTTTTTTAGGTATTATAATATTTACATCTGAGCCTGACAGTGCTGCCGTTTTTAAAGCATTCATAAGACCACTGTCGGGAATAAAGTAAGGAGTTCTTATATAAACCGACTTTCTGGATCTGGTAATAAGCTTTCCATAACCGCTTCTTATGGAGTTTACCTTTGTGTCCGGTCCACTTGATACTATACATACTTCCTTATCCATGTCTTCCTTATAGGGAAGAAGCTCCGGTACAAGGGATATAAACTCCCCCGATTTTTTATTTGAGGCGAAGCTGTAGTCTAAAAAGAACCTATACTCAAGCCCTGATACAGCGTCTCCAATTATTCTAAGGTGAGTGTCATTCCAAAATCCAAATTTTTTACTTTCAGATAGATATTCATCCCCTATATTAAAGCCTCCTACATATCCTATTTCATGGTCTATTACAGCTATTTTTCTGTGATTTCTGAAGTTTATACGGGTATTTATAGTTCTAAAAAGTCCAGGGAAAAATATAACAACTTCCACTCCGTTTTTCTCAAGATCTTTTCTGTCCGAGTTTTTAAAATTTCTGCCTCCCATTCCGTCTACAAGAAGTATTACTTTTAGACCTTCACCGGCCTTTTTCTTAAGAAGCTCCATAAACTTTTTGCCTAATTTATCGGACTTAAAAATATAGGACTCAAGGTATATGCAATTTTTTGCCTCTTTCATATCCTTTAGCATTTGCCCAAAAAGATCTTCTCCATTATTGAACTTTTTAATGGAGTTTTTTGTATAAAGGACCTCACCTTCACCTCTGTTAAAAAGTTCTACTATCTCCTTGTATTCTTCTGTTCTTTTACTTAGAACAAGCTTGCCGCTTTTTATATCTTCCAGTTGCCTATCTGCTATATTTCTGATTTCCTGATTAAGATCTTTAGACTCCTTAAACATTTTTTTCTTGGAAAGATCCTGACCTATTAAAAGATAGGTTATAAATCCTATAATAGGCAAAAAGTTAATTGCCATAACCCACATAAGGGTGGATACTGGATTTCGTCTTTCGGCAAAAATTATAATCATACTGAAAACAATATTAATTATAAAGATAATTAAATAGGTTTCTATAAATTTACTTATTGCCAAATAAATACCTAGCATAAACTCACTCACCTATCATATTTTTTTGATTTATATCTGGTTTGACTACTTAAAATCTTCTTTCTTATTCTGAAAAGTTTAGGAGTAACCTCTATAAGTTCATCATCTTCAATAAACTCAAGAGCATCTTCCAAGCTCATTTGTTTTATCGGTGAAAGTCTTAGAGCTTCATCTGAACCTGATGCTCTGACATTGGATTGCTTCTTGGTTTTTGTAACTGAAACTTCAATTTCTACTCCCTTAGGAGATGATCCTACAACTTGACCTTCATATACTTCTTCTCCGGGTTCAATAAAAAGTTCCCCTCTATCCTGAGCGTTGTTAAGTCCATAGGCTGATGCCGTTCCGGTATCAAAGGATATAATTGATGCGTCAACTCTTTTAGGTATATCTCCCTTGTAGGCCTCATAGGAGTCAAAAATCGTATTAAGTATACCTTCCCCCTTAGTGTCGGTTAAAAATTCGGCCCTATAGCCTATAAGCCCTCTTGCAGGCATTTTAAATATAAGTCTTGAGTAGCCTCCGTTGGGTTCTTGAAGGGACACAAGTTCCCCCTTTCTCCTGCCGAGTTTTTCTATTACACTGCCTACATAGTCGTTAGAAACATCTATAGTTACAATTTCCATAGGTTCAAGTATTTTTCCGTTTTCTTCCTTAAAAAGAACTTGAGGCTTTGAAATTTGAAACTCATAGCCCTCTCTTCTCATGTTTTCTATTAAAACTGAAAGATGAAGTTCCCCTCTACCTGACACCTTAAAGCTATCCGTAGTGTCTGTATCTTCAACTCTTAAGCTTACATCAGTTTGCAATTCTCTAAAAAGTCTGGACCTGATTTGCCTTGAAGTTAAGAATTTTCCATCTCTACCGGCAAAGGGAGAGTCATTAACTGAAAAGTTCATGGCAATTGTAGGTTCGGAAATTTTTACAAATTCAAGGTTCCTGGGATTTTCAGCAGAGGAAAGAGTATCCCCTATATTAATACCCTCTATACCTGAAACAGCTACTATTGAACCTGCTCTTGCTTCACTTACAGGCACCCTTTTTAAACCTTCAAATTCATAAATATTTGAAATTTTAATTTTTCTAAAGTCCTCTCCCCTTTGATAGTTGCCTAAAACTACGTTGTCTCCCTCTCTGTAGACTCCGCTTTCAACTCTGCCTACTCCTATTCTACCAACATAGTCATTATAGTCTATAGTTGACACTAAAAGAGCAAAGGGAGCATTTTCGTCAGCTTCCGGTGCTGGTATATATTTTAAAATAGTATCAAAAAGTGCTGACATATCTTGAGCCTTATCATCAAGATTAAGCTTTGCAATCCCCGCCTTAGCTGATGTAAAGACAAAGGGACTTTCTAAGATTCTTTCATTGGCTCCAAGTTCTATAAAAAGTTCCAATATCTCATCTACAACTTCATTAGGTCTTGCTTCAGGTCTGTCTATTTTATTAATACACACTACAACATCAAGATCCAGTTCAAAGGACTTTTTTAAAACAAACTTAGTTTGAGGCATAGGTCCTTCAAAAGCATCTACTAAAAGAACTACGCCGTTTACCATTTTAAGTACACGTTCCACTTCACCCCCGAAGTCCGCGTGTCCCGGTGTATCTATTATATTTATCTTTGTATCTTTATATCTTACTGAGGTATTCTTAGAAAGAATAGTAATACCTCTTTCCCTTTCTATATCTCCAGAATCCATAACTCTATCGTTTACCTGTTGATTTTGTCTGAATATTCCCGATTGTTTAAGCAAGGAATCAACTAAGGTTGTCTTGCCGTGATCAACGTGGGCGATAATAGCTATGTTCCTAATATCTTCTCTCTTTGGCATTTTCCCATCTCCTCGAGTTAAGATTATACCATAAGTTAAGGAAATTTTTCTTCCTAGTAATCAAAAAAATACTTAAGGTTTTTTAACCTTCATCTTAATTGACAGGAAAGTTATAAAAATATATGATTAGGTGGAAATCTAAGGAGGTACTTATGATAAAAATTAGAGCTCACCATCTTTTATGTACAAGCTATTTTGTAGGAGAAGGCTATAACAATGAATTCTCAAAAAATATGGCATCAATTTTAAAAAAGCTGGAGGAGAATCCTCAAGTTGAAATAATAAATAGCCTGGATAATATTTGTAGGGCCTGCCCCGAAAACAAAAACGGTATTTGTCAAAGCCTTGAAAAAGTTTCCTCCTATGATAAGAAAGTTTTAGAGCTTACCGGATTAGAGCCCGGAGAAATAAAACCTTGGCTAGAATTAAAAAAAATTGCCCTGGAAAATATTATTATCCTCGGTAGGAGAGAAGAAATTTGTTGGGACTGTATCTGGAATGAGCTTTGCTTAAAGGTACACTCTGAAATTTTTAAAGCTTAAGAAAAACTTTGAAAATTTATTGATAAAATTTAAAAATTATTAAGTTATTTAGACTATTTATAAGTAAGCAAGATAAAAATCTTGCTTTTTTTATTAAAAATCCTTTGACAAAAGTAAAAATAGGAATTAAACTCTAATAAAGTGACACCGTGTCACTTAGGGAGGACTTATGGCAAAAGCTACTTTTTATAATCTGGATGAAGAAAAAAGAAGTATAATTTATCAAAAACTTAAGGAGTTTTTTGAAGAAGAGGATCCTTATAATATAAATGTCTCCAATATAGTTAAAAAACTTGACATTGCAAGAGGGTCATTTTATCAATACTTTGAAAACCTTGATGACTGTTACTTTACTATTTTAAAAAAGGAAACAGGACTAATTCACCATAAATTTTTTGATTTATGGGAAAAGAATAATCACGATATCGAAAAGACTCTTTATTCTTACAAAGAATTTCTAACTGATGAATTTTACAATAAAAATTTGAAAAATTTATATAGGCCTAATTTTTTTATTTTTGAAAATTCTTACCTTTCTCATGGAAAAGATTTTTTAAACAAGCACTTATCTAAGGATGAAATGGACTATATTTTATATATTATGGCTGTATTTCATCAATTAATGAAGGAAAGTATTTTAGAAGAATATGGAAAAGATGAGTTTTTAAAATTTTCAGATAAATATATAAATTGGTTAATGGGAGGAATTAAAAATGAAAGCTTTTGAAATTTATTTTGACGGTTTATATTTGGCTTTTGTAATATTTATAGGTATAAGGATGCTTCTTCTCAGAAATAAAAACAATTTGATTTTAGGATCCATGACCCTGCTTTTGGGCCTTGGTGATGCATTTCACTTGATCCCCAGAATGATTTCACACTCCATGGAAAATGGATTTATTCTAAATGCAAATGCTTTATTTTTCGGAACTAGAATATCCGCAATAACTATGTCAGTTTTTTATCTGCTTTTTTACATTTATATATCAAAAGAAATTGATAATAAGAATAAATCCCTGGACCTTTTAATGGGAGGACTTTTTATAGCAAGGCTTGTAGGTGTCTTTGTATCTTTTAACAAGTCAAATAGTGTTAATATTATTGCCAACACTCCCTTTGTACTAATGGGTCTTTTAGATATTATCCTTCTTTACAAATACAGAGACAGAAAAGATTTTAAAAATCTTTACATCTATGTTTTCTTCAGTTTCTTCTTCTATCTTTCTGTAGTTTTATTAAAGGAAGCTTACCCCACTGTTGGAATGTTAATGGTGCCTAAAACTGTAATGTATGTAATGATAGTAGTAAAGCTTTATTCAAATATAAAGGGTGACTTTGAAAAAAGAAGCATACTTGAATTTGCCATAGCTTATCTTTTTACAGGTATACTTGCAGGTGCGGTTTATAGAGAGCTTGGAAAAATTTATCCCTTGGCTAAACCCATGGCCTTGGTTCATACTCACTTAATAATTTTAGGCTTTGTTTTACCCTCTATATTCTACCTTCTTGCTAAGGATTCAAATTTATCAAAAGATAAACCTGAAAAATTAATGAGGCTTTATAATTTCGGCATTTACTTTTCTTTGTCCGGTCTTTTCCTACATGGTTTAACCGACCCTTACACTTATGCCACCTTTACTAAGGTTGGTCTTATTTCTATAAGTGGACTGGGACACATTTTACTTACCCTAAGCCTTATTTTAACAAGTAAGAGCTTTCTAAAAACTGTTAGTGAATAAAGAAAAGACATAGGAAGCTTTAAGCTTCTTATGTCTTTTTTGATTTTTCTTTTATAACATTAGCTTGCCTGCATTTGACAGATAAGAGCTAACTCTTTCAAGAGCGGTTAAAATTTTCTCGTAGATAAGTCCGCTTTCAGGGTCACAAACTCCAGTTTTCATACGCTCTACATGAAATTGTCTGTACTGTATAGTTTCAATTTCTATTTTTTTGTTAAGTTCTCTTAATTCTTCCTTCTTAGATTTTCCTTCCTTCTTAGCTTCAACCAGCTCAAACATAGTTTCTATTTGAATTTCTATATTTTTAAGTTCAGCAGCCGACATTTGGGTATAGGCAAGCTCTCTTTCAACATTGGACTTGGCAAATTCAGCTATGGATTTAATATGGTCCCCTATTCTTTCTATATCCCTTACTATTCTCATATAGTCAGTAAAGGTCTGTGCCAAGGCGTCATTCATCCTGTCCCCTAAAACATCTATAATATATCTGGTAATGTTGGAATTTAAAAAGTTAATAGTTTCTTCATTTCTAAAGACCTTTTCATATTGATCCTCTTCAAAGTTTCTGAATATATTCATGGATAATTCATAATTCTCCCTTGCAAGCTTAAGCATCCTGTTGGTTTCAGCTCTAACATTGGTAATGGCAATATTAGGATCAATCATATTTCTGTCGGTTATATATTGAAGTGATAGTGAATCAGCTTCTTCGTCTTCTCCAGGTATTATTTTACTTGCAAGAAGGGCAAGCTTTTTAGAGAAGGGGAAGAGCAAAATAGTTGTAACTATATTAAATAAGGTATGCATATTTGCAACTTGTGCAGCTCCGGTGTTTTTGGAAAAACCTACTACAAAATCCGACACAGGTACTACTTTAGCAATTATTATAAATATAATGGTTCCTATAAGGTTAAAAAGCACGTGAACTGCAGATGTTCTTTGTGCATTTTTACTGGCACCTACAGCTGAAAGTACAGATGTAATACAGGTGCCTATGTTAAATCCAAAAATTATATACATACTGGAACTTAAACCTATAAGCCCTTGATTGGATATGGCTTGCAGAATACCAAGTGATGAAGAGGAAGATTGTATAATAGCAGTAAAGATCGCTCCTACAGCTACCCCCAAAAAAGGATTTTCAAATCTTGTCATAAGATCTACAAAAACCGGTTCATCTTTTAAAGGAGACATTGAATCTGACATCATCTGCATTCCTATAAAAAGCATTCCCAAACCTAAAACTACTCTACCTAAGTATTTAATTCTTTCTTTTTTTGATGCCTTATAAACTACAAAGCCTAAAAAAGCCATAGCCGGTGCTACTTTTGTAATATTTAAAGCAACAAGTTGTCCTGTAATTGTGGTACCTATGTTGGCACCCATTATTATACCTACTGCTTGGGGTATGGTCATAAGCCTTGCATTAACAAAACCTACTGTCATTACGGTAGTTGCAGATGATGATTGTATAATTGCAGTAACTATGGCGCCTACCAGCACTCCCTTAAGGGGGTTTGATGTTATTTTTTCAATAATATTGTGCATTTTTCTACCGGCAACAAGCTCAAGAGAAGAGCTCATAAGTTCCATGCCGTAAAGAAAAAGAACTAAGCCTCCCAATAAACCCAACAAATAATTAATAGACATATCTACCTCCTTGATACATAAATATAATAACCGAAAAGGTAAATTTTTTAAATGATAAAAGTAAAAATAGTAAAGCATTTTTAACAAACCTTTAATCTAATAGATTTTTCTTGTTTTTATTCAAGTTTGATTACAAAAATATAAAGGCGAAAACCTTATAAAATATGATTTTTATAAAAGTTTTCGCCTTTACTCTTAAGACTAGTCAAGAAATAAAACTTGGCAAATTTATATTTTATTTATTTTTAGCGGCTCTTTTTCTACCAAAGTATCCGCTAGCACCTATAAGGGCAAATATAACTATAATTCCACCTATAACTATCCTTAAGTTTATAGGGTCATTAAAGATAAAGTAGCCCATTACAGCAGCTATAACTATTCTACTTGTTGATACCATAGCTCCTGTAGCATTGTCTACATATTTGTAACCTTCAGTAATAAAGATTTGTCCTAAAAATCCTGCTAATCCTGACATTAATATATTAAATATAATAAAAGGATCTGCCGTCAGTTTAGGAAAGTCCCTTAAAGCAAAGGGAAAGTTAATTGCCATGGCAATTAAAAATACATAGAATATTATTATGTATGTATCATCATATTTACGAGCATTCTTTAGTGAAAGAACACTGAAGGCTCCTGCAATTGCTGACAAAAATCCCAGGACATCGCCTATATTTAAGTTATCAAATTTCGGATAGGCAACAAGGTAGCAACCAAGCATTACCAAAACAAGGTAAAAATAACTCTTTTTTGCAATTTTTTCCTTATAAAGCAAAGGTGCGAGTATCATTACAAATACGGGATAGGTCATTTGAAGCATGTTTACATTAGTAATTGTAGTAAATTGAAATCCTATTGAAAACAGAAGAATACTTATACTGTTACTGACAGCTCTAAAAACTATATGTTTCATCTTATTAGCTTTAAAAGATTTTTTAGTCGCCACCATATAGACAAACATTATCATAGTTCCCACAGTAAACCTACTGAAGGAACTCATTGCACCTGAAAGCTCTGAGTTTCTTGTAATTATTTTCCCGAAGGAGGAGCTTGCAGCGAAAAAAAGTGCCGAAAGTAAAACATAAAGCACTCCTATATTAGCATTCTTCGTCGTCTTGTTTTCCATATTTATCCTCCCTTTACAGTCAATCCTCTTCTGTCGGATTAATCGTCATAAGTACCTTCTCAACTCTATTTACGCAAACTTTTAAAACCTTAAGGTCTATATTTTCAACCTTAATCTCCCTTCCTTCTTTTGGCAATTCCTGACACTTATCTATTACAAATCCTCCGAGGGTATTAAAATTGCTCTCAAAAATATCCTCGTCAAGGTCTAATTCCTGACACAAGTCTTTTGTATAAATTTCTCCGCTTACTTCATAGGTATTATCCTTTATTTTACGTATAAGAAGCTCGTTTTCATCGTATTCGTCATAAATTTCTCCCACCAGCTCTTCTATAAGGTCTTCCATAGTTACACAACCCATGGTACCTCCGTATTCATCTGTTACAATTGCCATTTGGACTTCTCCCCTATTTAAGAGCTTAAATACCTTATGCAATTTCATAGTTTCATGAATAAAACAGGTGTCAATTAAGGTTGACCTTAAAAGCTTGTGTAAGTTAGGATTTTTCTTATCTTCTATATCTGTTATAGCCTCAAGAAATCTGTTTATATGAAGTATGCCTATTATATTGTCTATGTTTTCTTCATAAACAGGTATCCTTGAATAGGAGGAGTTTAAAATAGTGTCCATAATTTCCCCTTCGCTGTCCTCCAGGTCTATGGCAAGAAGGTCAGTTCTCGGGGTTATTATAGTTGATACTATAGTATCTGAAAACTCCAGAGCGGATTGCAAAAGATCGGACTTTTCCTTGTCTATTACTCCTTCATCTTCAACATTTTCTATTATTGTAACTAAGTCTTCCTCAGTTATCTTTTCGCTGTCCTCTTCCCAAAGTTTAGAAAGACCGCCTACTATAAGACCCACCAATTTTACAACTGGTAAAAGTAGAATCTTTAATATTTTTAAAGGCAGTGCTGCTACAAGTACGTATTTATCAGCTTCTCTTTTAGCTATAACCTTAGGAGTTATTTCACCGAATATTAAAATTATTACAGTCATTACAATTGTTGCAATTAAAGTTCCTCCATTTCCAACAAGATCCATAATAATTATAGTAGAAATAGATGTTGCAACTATATTTACAAGGTTGTTGCCTATTAATATTGTAGAAAGAGTGTCGTTAAAATTTTCCATAATATTAAGGGCAATTTTTGAATTCATATGGCCTGCATCAGCTTTTGTCTTAAGTCTTAGCTTATTTGCAGAAGCAAACGCGATTTCTGAGCCTGAAAAAAAGGCTGACAGAAGGATACATATTATTATTCCTATATAAGGTAGTGCTTTCATGCTTTAACACCTACCTCGTCATTTACTATGTCTTCTTCGTCCCATATCTCGCCGACAAGTTCTTCAAGAATGTCCTCAGCTGTAACTATCCCGATAACTTTTCCCTTATCTCTTACTATGGCGAGATGATTTTTCTTTTTACTTAAATTTTCAAGAAGATCATCTATTTTTGTATTTAAATCAACAAAATATGGATCTATTAAAAGGTCTGTAATTTCAAAATCTCCAGATTTAACATATTCTCTGTAAAATTCTTTTTTCTGCAAAATACCCACTATATTATCAATGTCCTTGTTATATACGGGAAATCTTGAATAGCGAGAATGCTTAACTGTTGAGATTATCTCTTCCTTATTTGAGTTAATATCCAGTGCAATTACTTTCTCTATAGGCTGATAGGCCTTTTTAACAGATTTTTCGTCAAAATTTAAGGCTGACAAAACAAGATCGTGTTTGTCGCTGCTTAAAATCCCTTCCTCTCCTACAGTTTTCATTATTTCATAAAACTCTTCCTTGTTTATTTCAGGTTCATCACTTTCAGGAAAAAGCTTTGATAAAAAATTAGATATTAACATAAAAAAATAGTTAAGAGGTTTAAAAACCTTCATCATAAATTCTAAAGATCCTGAAATTGAAAGGGCATATTTAAGATTTGACTTACCGAAGCTTTTCGGTATCATTTCACTAAATAAAAAAACTACCAAGGTTGAAATAATCGTCGCATATTTGACATATTTTATTCCGAATTGAGACGTAGTCATTGCCGTTACAAGAGACGCAAATCCTATATGAGTTATATTGTTGCCTATTAAAAGGGTTGTAAGAGCCTTGTCGAAGTTCTCTGTAATATATTCTGCTCTTATTGCTCTAGGATCCTTTTCTTCCACACGTTTTGTTAATTTAATTTTATTTATTGACGCATAGGCTATCTCTGCTGAAGCACAATATGATGCTCCAAGCAAAAGTAAAAATAATGTTAATATTTGTAACCACCCGTCACCGTCCATATAATCACCACTCCTTGAATATTAAGAACTCCCTTATTCTATATAGGAATTTAAGGGAGTCCTTTTATTTTTCTATACTTATTTATTCATCGCTTCTTCGTAAAGACCCTCAACAGCTGTCCTTGCTGCATAGTAGTTAACCTCAGGTGTATCAAGTTTTGCTACACATCCAGGTGTAATCATCATACCCTTAGGCCCTGCTTCCATTACAACTTCCCTTATATGATCTTTTATTTCACCTGGCTTTGCTTCAACAAGCCATTTTTCGTTAATTCCTCCAAGGAAACACTTGTCTGAAAGTTTTCTTGCTTCCTTCATACTTGGCTTAGTCCATCTATCATGCCAGTTAATACATTGAACAGGGTAATCATCAAGAAGCTCAAACATAGTGTGGTCTCCGTGAATATGAAGTATATTGAAGTAGGTTCCTTCATTGCAAGCCTTTAGAACTTCAAGGTCATACTTAACTCCAAATTTCTTGTATTCTTCTTCTGTCATATAGTCTGTTGTTGAACATTGAGATGCAAAGAAAAATCCTGCTACACCTGCTTCAATATTAAGTTTTACAAATTCTATTGTAGTTTTTGTAATTTCTTCAAGTGCATGGTGAATGTAGTCAGGGTGAGATCTCATATCTTCAAATATTCTTTTCCCTGCAAGCTTTTTAGCTGTTGTTAAAGGACTGAATACTGTTTGTACAAAAGGTATCTCTTCACCTTTAAGTTGTTTTTTTACTTCTCTTGCAAGTTGTACTTGCTTACCATGTTCTCCAAAACATCCGGGAAGGGCTTTTACATCCTTCCATTCTTCTACACTGTCAATTGCAAATTTTCTTTCAAAAACAGGTTGAGTCGGTGTGCAATAAAAATTACAGCTTAGTCCGAAATCATGAGCTCCATAGTTTCCATAGGGCATAAGTTTAATAAAATCCATGTCATATAAGTGAGCAAGCTCAATTTGAACTTCTGCAAGGTGTACCGCATCTTGATCAATTTCAGGAAGGTGGTACCAAATACTAAAAGGTATTCTGTCTACTTCCTTTTTTTCAATTGCAGCCAATATTCTTTCTTTTTTAGTCATTTTCTTCATATAGTTCAGTTCTCCTTATAAATAACCAGTTCTAAGCCTTCTTTTTAAAAATTAACTTTTTAAAGTCATCTATAAAAGGTGACAGTAAAAATATTAAGTTTACAGCAATTAAAAGTAGCGGAATCGGCTTTGTGAAAGCTTGCACCATTCCTGCTCCTCCATAAAGAGACATGGCCCTTCTAAGACTTATTTCAGTAGTCTTGCCAAGTACAAAGGCAAGTACAAAAGGTGCCATAGAGAAATTTGCTCTTATCATATAGTATCCTATAAATCCGAAGAATAATATTAGAAATATATCAAATACCAATGATCTGAAAGTAAATGCTCCAAGTACGCAGAAACATCCTACTACAGGAATAAGTATGCTCTTAGGTATAATTGTAACTCTTGCATATAAAGGTGCTCCGAAAAGTCCTATTAAAAGGATAAACAAATTGGCAAACATAAAACCGAAAATTAAACCGTAGGCAACATCTGCACTTCTTTCAAAAAGTTGAACCCCTGGAGCAAGACCATGGATTAAAAGTCCTCCAAGAAATAGTGCTGATGTACCGTTTCCTGGAATACCTAAAGTAAGTAAAGGTACCATTGATCCGCCTACTACAGCATTGTTTGCTGCAGATACCGCTGCAAGTCCTCTTTCATTTCCCTTTCCGAAGGTTTCAGGCCTTTTATCTGTTTTTTTCGCTATATTGTAGCTGATACCTGCTGCAACTGTTGTACCTGCTGCAGGTATAATACCTACTATAGTTCCTATAATTGCAGATCTTATATTTGTTCCTAATATATGTAGGTGATCCTTCATTGACAAAAACGGACTGCCTTTCATACTTGAACCGTCAATAGCTATAGTATCCTGATCTTCAGCAACCATTATAAGCACTTGTGATACTGCAAAAAGTCCAAGAACTACAGGAAGTAAAGGTAGAGAGTCAAAAATCGGATGAATCCCGAAGTTCAACCTGCTCATACCTGTTACGCCATCTACTCCAACTACTGAACAAAGTAGCCCCAATGACGCACTGGCAAGGCCTTTTAGCATGTTTTCCTTAGATAAACCTACTATTATTACAATACCCATCATAGTAGTTAAAAACAACTCAACAGGTCCAAATTTTACTGCAATTTGTGCTAGAGGTGGTGCTATAAATAAAAGAGCAATACTACCTACCATGCCTCCAACAAAAGCACTAAAGGTGGTAACTCCTATGGCCTTAAGACCTTCTCCTCTAACTGTCATGGGATATCCGTCAATTGTCATAAATAATGAGTCATCAGTTCCCGGAGTATTTATTAAAACTGCTGTAATATTACCTCCGTAAGATGCATTAACATAAATTGCCGCTAAAGTTATAAGTCCTGTAACCGGTGGCAAACCGAAAGTAACAGGCAAAAATATAGCTATACCGGTTGTAGCTGACATTCCGGGAAGAGCTCCAAGAATAGATCCCACTACTGAACCTATGGTAAGCCATAACATATTGTCAAATGTAAATAAAGTTAAAGCGTAGCTTAAAAAATCCATCTGTGCCTCCTTAGAAAAACATTCCTTTAGGAATTTGAAGCTTCAATAGCACTTGGAAAAAAACATATACAATTACAGGAGTTATTACTGAAACTGCAACCATAAGAGGAATTTTTCTCTGTCCTAAAGAATACATACCTACCATCATATAAATAGGTGTAGCTATATAAAATCCGAATAATGCAACTAAAATTACATAACCTACTAAAATAATTCCATATTTAACAGCCTTTCCTGTTCCGCTAAAATCAAATTCCTCGTATCTTCTTTTCCCAAAAATTGAACTTAGAAGAAGTATCGTTGCAAGAAATATTGCAAAAGCTGAAACTGCATAGGGGAAAATCCTTGAGTCAGGCTCTTCAATTTTTCCCGTTTCAAATATAAAGGCCAGGGCCCATATATAAAGAATGGCTACAGATATGAAGTTGTAATTGAAACCGGTTCTTTTTTCTTCTGATTTTACTTCGCGGTTTTCATTTTTTATTTCCTTTGATTCCATTTATACACTCCTTACCTTTTTAAAAAGGGAGGAAAATTTCCTCCCCTTTAATATCAGTCTTTAAACTATTGCCATGGATCAGATTCCCAAAGCTTTAATAATGCTTCATATTGTTTAGTAAATTCAGCTGTAATTTCTTCTGATCCCTTGCTGTCTACCGGAATCTTCATTTCTTCAGCCTTTGCCTTTACTTCAGGATCATTAGCCGCAGCCATTAGACAATTTTCAATGTATTTTCTAATTGCAGGATCTACTCCCTTAGGGAAAGATATTGTTCTCATACTTGCTTGAGTTACATCATAACCTTCTTCTTGGTAAGTAGGTACGTCAGGTAAATACGGAGATCTTTCACTTGCACCTGTTGCAAGAACTTTAATTTGTCCATTTTCAAGGAAGCTGGTAGTATCTCCTACGTTTAGACAGAATGCATCAATGTGTCCGCCTATTACGTTAGCTACAACGTCCGCACCACCATCAAAGGCTGTAATATTAAATTTAGCTCCTTCAAGCTTTTGAATTTGTTTAACCGTTAGACCTTCTGATCCTATTGCTGAAGTAACACCGATGGAAATTGTTCCCGGTTTTTCCTTAGCTGCAGCTACCAATTCTTTTAGAGAATTGTAAGGTGAGTTCGCAGCAACACCGATTGCACCCGGGTCACTCATCATATTGAAAGTATAATCAAATGAGTCAAAATCAAAACTGTTTTTGCCCTTTTCAGATACTGAAGGAATTGCTATTGCACTTGGTGTAAATCCTATAGTATATCCGTCAGGTTTTGCTGTTGCAAGTTGGTTCCATTCAATTCTTCCGCTGGCACCTTCTTGGTAGTTAACTACCATACCATGTTTCCAGCCTTCCATTTCTTTAATCTTGTCAAATAGAATTCTGATATAAGCATCTTGAATTGATCCTGCTGAGAATCCATATAGATAAGTAATATCTTTATTAGGATAATCTTCAGGTAGACCTTCAGGTCTTAAACTACTTGTACCGGTAGTTTCGGTAGTTTCATTTGTAGTTGTTTCTGTAGTTTCAGTATTTGCCTCTTTTGAATTGTTAGTAGCGTTTTCCTTTTTACCGCAAGCGGCAACACTCATAACCAAAATAAGCGCAAGGATTGAAACTATGATTCCGTTCTTCTTAAACATAATTGTCCCCCTTAAAATTTATTCATTATTTTAGTCTTTAATTACTAAACCTAAAAAGTTATATAAAGACCATTTTACAAATACAAGTAAAATTATATCATAAATTAGAATTATAACTATGGATAAATTAAAAATTTTGTATGCTTTTTTGATAAATCTTTTATACTTTATTAAATAAAAGGCCTTGTTACTTTTTCATATTGTCTTATTTTTTATGTAGACCTGCCTATAAGACAGGCTTATAGACTTAGTTATTAAGCATCTCCTCTAAAATAACCTCATCTGTTTTCTGCATTCCAAATCTTGCAATATTTCCTACAGTTTTAACTGTTTTATCAATGTCATCTTTTACTATTCCGTCTCCGGCTTTAAAAGAGTTGCCACTTTTAGCTTGATCCAATGCTAAAAAGGCACTTCTTATGCTTGATGCTATTTTCATGGCACAAGAAGGTTTAGCTCCGTCACAAATCATACCTGAATTAGTTGCAAGAGCATTGGAAAGTGTTTCCTTAATAATTTGTCTGTCCTCTCCCTGAAGCATAGCTATTCCACACATTGATGCAGATGCTGCAGCTACAACTCCGCAGTAAGCTGAAAGCTTTCCTATTCCTTGCTTGATATATAGGCCTATAAGATTTGCAAATATTAAGGATCTGTAAAGGATGTCCCCTTCTATTTTGTGATTCTTTGCGTAAACTATTATAGGTACTGCAACTGTAATACCTTGGTTGCCTGAACCTGAATTAATTACTACAGGCATTTCACAACCGCTCATTCTGGCATCTGAACCTGCACTGGCATAGGCTGCAATTTCTTCTCTTTCATTATCTTTTGCATTTTCCAAAATTATGCTGCCTATATTTGCTCCCCAATCATTTTTTATACCTTCCTTGGCAATAGCGTAGTTATATTCCATTTGAAGGTCAAATATTTCTTTAATGTCGGAGTAGTCAACCTCTTTGGCAAAATCGTAAATTTTGTCAAAGCTTAGTTCAACTTCAGATTCCTCAACTTTACTTGAATCCTTTTCAAAAATAACTTCCTTATTCTTTTCAATAAGAATTATATTTGTATGATCATGTTCTATAACAACTCTTGAGCTTTGATCTCCTTTAGTAAGATTTACATCTATATATAGAGATTCAATACCCGGCACATGGTTTACCTTGCAGATCCCCTTCTCAATTAATTTGTCACATTCTTCAAGTCTTGACTTGTCAATATTAGCTAAAACTTCAAGTTTTTTATCAGCATCTCCCAGAAAAGCACCTGCTACAAGCGAAATTTCTATTCCTTTTCTTCCTTCAGTTCCCGGAACCTTAACTGAGTTGGCATTTTTTATCATATTACCTGACAAATTTGCAACAATTCCATCCGGTTCTTCTCCAAGAACTTCCTTCGCCTTAGCTGCCGCATAAGCAAGAGCTATAGGCTCAGTACATCCGAAGGCAGGTATTAACTCCGCTCTTAAGAATTCTTTGTAATCCATACTCCACTCCTTCTATAAATATTAAAATTATTTTTACCTAAATTTACTTACACTTTATATATAAGCAATTATTGTGCCAATTATTTAAAGAGAGTTTTCGGATTTGCAAATTTTTGTTTTTATTAAATTTGCAAATATGATAATTAAATTTGCATTTATGCAAACTTTTATGTAAAATTTATCTAGGTGATTCTATGAAAGAACTTATTAATATAAAAAATTCTGTTAGAGAAGTGGCAGATGCTATAAGCTCTATACTATCTGTTGATGTAACTATAATTAATACTGACTTAATCAGAATAGCTGCTACAGGTCTTTATAAGGACCGAATCGGCGAGCAACTGCCTAAGGATTGTTCTTACAGTTATATACTCACAAACAAAAAACCGGAGCTTATAATTGAAAAGGGCATAAGTCAAAGATGTCACAACTGTCAATCTTCCAACCAATGCCAAGAGGTGGCTACTATAGGATATCCTATTTTATCCAAGAACAATGAAACTT
This sequence comes from Peptoniphilus catoniae, assembly GCF_901447155.2. GTDB lineage: Bacteria > Bacillota > Clostridia > Tissierellales > Peptoniphilaceae > Peptoniphilus_E > Peptoniphilus_E catoniae. Next base: position 56,765 of record NZ_LR588415.1, on the reverse strand, counting down.
TAGGTGTTATAGGCTTAATAGCCTTTAATCAGGAGCAAAAAGAATATATTTACTCTCATCAAAAGGAAATAGATTTGTTTTTAAAAAAGCTTAGTCTTCTCCTTGCAGGCAACTTGAATTATGAGGCAACTATTAATAATCTGTCTCTTAGAAATGAAGAGTTTTCAAATATAGTAAATGCTTTGGACTATGGAATAATTTTGGCTGATTCGGATTTTAAAATAATAAATTACAACAACAAAATTCAAAAGCTTTTAGGCATAGGCGACGGAGTTCTTAAAGAGGTTACAATTTTTGACATCTTTAAGAACTTTAACCCTAAAAACAAAAAAAGTATCTACTACATTAAAGGAAGACCTATAAGCCAAAAAAATGAATTTATAGTAAGAACTATAGAAAATTCCGTCAACGGAAAAGTTCAAACCTATATTTTTCAAGTTTCCAGTTACTCTAAGGAGCTTATCAATGCCTATAACATTATAGAAGATCAAAACAATGTTAATTTTGAATATATTTTAGGAAACTCGGCTGCAATTAGAAATACAATTAACCTTGCTAAACAAGTTGCAGAAGGTGATTCTTCAGTAATGATAAGAGGGGAAAGTGGAACGGGTAAGGAGCTTTTCGCCAAATCCATTCACAAAAACTCTCCTCGTAAGTACAACTCCTACATTTCAATAAATTGCGCCTCTATCCCTGATAATCTTCTTGAAAGTGAACTTTTCGGCTATGAAGAAGGTGCCTTTACAGGAGCAAGGGTTTCAGGTAAGGTCGGTAGGCTTGAGCTTGCTAATGGAGGTACTCTCTTTCTAGACGAAATAGGAGATTTGCCCCTAAGCCTTCAGCCTAAACTTTTAAGAGTTCTTCAAGACGGAAACTTTGTAAGACTTGGAGGCAAAAGGGTAATTAATGTAGATTTCAGACTTATTAGTGCAACAAACAGAAATTTGGAAGAAATGGTAGCTGCGGGTGAATTTAGAGAGGACCTTTACTACAGACTTAATGTAATTCCTCTTGAACTTCCTCCTTTAAGGGACAGAAAGGAAGACATCAAACTTATTGCAGAATCAAAGCTTTCAGATTATTGTATTATGCTTGGCAAGGATAAGAAGGTTTTCTCAAATGAGCTAATGGAAATTTTTAAAAACGCCTACTGGAAGGGAAATGTAAGGGAGCTTGAAAATGTAATTGAATATTTGGTTAATGTTTCTACAGACAAAGTCATAAGTCCTAAGGATCTGCCGCCATCCTTTAACAGCTACAGGGACCCTTCCTACACTAAAGCTTCTTCTTTAAATTTTAAACAGGGTATGACCTTGCAGGATATGACTGATGAGTTTGAAAAAAATATTATTTCAAATCTTTTAACTACCTATGGAGAGACTACAAAGTCCAAAAAAATTATATCTGAAAAGTTAGGAATTAACCTTTCAACTCTTTACAGAAAATTATATAGATTTAACTTAAACTAACAGGGATTTATAAGCCCTGTTTTTTTAATCGTTCATAGAATTAAAGGCAAAATAAAAAGAGCCTTACTGTTAAGGCTCCTTAATAAGCTGATTATTTAATATAAAAAGTTTGCAACTAAAGCAACTATAGGAATAGCTATAAATGTTCTAATTAAAAATATTACTACAAGCTCTCCAAAACTAAGGCCTACATCTGATTGCAACATAGCATTGGCACTTTCTGAGAAAAATATAATTTGTACAGTTGAAAGGACAACTACAAAGAATATACTTGCAGGTGCTATTGCCTTTCCTGCTATAGTCATTACCGGCAAGGCAATTTCAGCTATACCAACTAAGGTTGCAGGTGCAACGATCTCAGCATCTGCTATGCCTACAAGCTTTAAATAAGGTACCATCGGCTTGCCAATTATGTCAAATACCGGAGTGTATATACTAAGTACCATTGAAAGAACCGTTAATACTTGTACAAATGCCACTATCTTTAAGGCAAAGGATAGGGCTTCTTTAATTGATGTTAAAAGTACTGAATACTCTGCATCTCTTGCCTTAGTTGTAGCTGTTGCAAGAGCTTTTTTAAAAATATCTTTAGTGTATTTTCCACCCTTTCTCATAGCGGCTGTTTGAACAAATCCGTCCATATAAACGTCCTTCTTCCTTGAAAGTGGTGGTATCCTTATCATAATAACGGCAATAATAAAAGCTGTAGCTAAAGATGTAAGAGCTACATTACCATACATATAGGGCGTATTTGTAATTGATACAAGTAGGGCGAAAAATCCTAGAGATACTAAAGAAAAACTTGTCATAATACTTGCAGCTTCCTTTTCAGTATAAACATTTTCATGGTAAAGCTTGTTTGTCATAAAAACTCCAACTGCCGGTGCTGCTACAAAGGCGGAAAGAGCATTTACAGCTGATTGCCCTGGCAGTTTAAAGACTCTACGCATTACAGGTTCTATAAGTGTTCCTATAAATTCAAGAATGCCGAACTCAGTTAAAAATGTTACCAACCAGCCTGCTATAGTTACTGTAAACATGGTGTTACCTGCAAGGCTTATTGCAGTTGTTCCTACTTCAGGATCAAGTATTTGTTTAGGTCCCACTTGAAAAACAATCATAAAAGAAAATATGGCAGCCAAATAGTATAGACTTGCAGTAATAGGACCGTCTTTTTGGTGAAACTTATAAATTTCACCCTTTTTATAAAATTTTGAAATATTATAGGTTATAGAAAGGGTTATGCACACTATCATAGTTAAATAGTTTTTTATTCCGGCTACAGCATCTGTGGCAAAGTTTACCAGAAATACCATAGGTACAACGGTTTCATCACCATACTTAAGACAAGGTATAAAGAATAAAAATACTCCTATTCCTGAAAAAAATAAAAACTTCAGAATATTTTTGCTATTAATACTGTCATAATCAGCTTTAATTCCTACTTTTTCTGAAAGGGCTTTTTCAATTCGCTCCTCTTCACTTAATTCTTCCTCTATTAAGTTATTATCTTCCACTTCTTTTTTTAAATATTTACTCTCAACAGAATAATCATTATCTGACATTATCTTCCCCCTTTTCCAGCCATATAATTAAAATTATCTTTTAGTTTTCATGGAGTCTGTTAATTGGATAAAGTATATTAAATAAAAAATTCTTAGACCTTATCTTGTCTAATTATATTTTTAATAAATTTTCCTCTTTTAAATTTCTAAAACAAATAATTATTATAGTTAGTTTTTTTATTTAACAATAATAAACGGTTTGCAAATAAGTCTGCAAACCGTTTATTAAATTTGCTTTTTATCTAAGAATTGATCTTGAAATAACCATTCTTTGTACTTCTGATGTTCCTTCGTATATTTCTGTTATCTTTGCGTCTCTCATCATTCTTTCTAGTGGATATTCTCTTGTGTAGCCGTATCCTCCTAGTAGTTGTACGCATTTTGTTGTTACATACATTGCTGTTTCTGCTGCGTTTAGTTTTGCATGGGCTGATGCTACTGAGTAGGGTTGTTTGTTGTCTTTTAACCATGCTGCTTTGTATACTAATAGTCTTGCTGCTTCTATTTTGTTTGCTAGGTCTGCTATTACGAATTGGGTGTTTTGGAAGCTTGATAGGGTCTTGCCGAATTGTTCTCTTTGTTTTACGTAGTCTACTGCTACTGCTAGGGCTCCTTGGGCTATGCCTATTGCTTGGGCTGCTATTCCTATTCTTCCTCCGTCTAGGGTGTGTAGCGCTATCTTAAAGCCTTCGCCTTCTTTGCCTAGTAGGTTTTCTGCTGGTACTTTACAGTTGTCGAAGATTAGTTCTGCTGTTGCTGAGCCTCTTATGCCCATCTTCTTTTCGTGTTTTCCTATCTTAAAGCCTTCGAAGTCTTTTTCTACTATGAAGGATGATATGCCGTGGTTGCCTTTTTCTTTGTCTGTCATTGCCATTACTACGTAGATTCCTGCTTCGCCTGCGTTGGTTATGAAGTTCTTTGTGCCGTTTAGAATGTAATGGTCTCCGTCTTTTACTGCTGTTGTTCTTTGTCTTGATGCGTCTGTTCCTGCGTTTGGTTCTGTTAGGCCAAAGGCTCCTAGGCATTCTCCGCTTGCTAGTTTTGTTAGGTATTTTTGTTTTTGTTCTTCTGTTCCCCAGTCATAGATTGGTGCTGAACCTAGTGATGTGTGGGCTGATAGGGTTACTCCTGTTGATGCGCATACTTTTGATAGTTCTTCTACTGCTATTACGTAGGTTAGGTAGTCTCCTTCTTCTCCTTCGTATTCTTCTGGCCATGGTATTCCAAGCATTCCTTGTTCTGCCATCTTTTCTACGCTTTCTCTTGGAAATCTTTCTTCTTCGTCTATTTCTTCTGCTAGTGGTTTTATTTCTTTTTCTGCAAAGTCTCTGTAGATCTTTTGTATCATTTTATATTCTTCGTTAAATCCGAAATCCATTTGTTTTCCCCTTTCAAATTTTGGTATTTTGTTAAGTGAGATTATATTTATTGTCCATCTAAAAATCGACAATTATCTTTAAAGTCTTGAATTTGATAAAAGCCTCTATTCCTTTAATAATTCCTTCAACTTTTGACGGAAAAGTTTATTTGTTACTATATGACCTAATCTTTTAAGCTCTTTTATAGATTTTATATGCTTTTTTGTATTAACCTTCCCCTTGTTAATTACGCCTTTATAGGGATTATAAGAAAAGCTAAAAGAAATTTAAAAAAATTTTTAAGTCTTATATAAATAAAAAAGCAGGCGATTTCTCGCCTACTTCTTGTCTTAAATTTAAAAGCTTATTTTCTTTCTTCAAATACCTTCTTAAATTCTTCAATCATTACAGGAATAACCTTATAAAGGTCTCCAACGATTCCGTAGTTTGCTACTGAAATCATAGGAGCTTCTTCGTCCTTGTTTATTGCAACAATAACATCTGAAGTTTTCATACCTGCAAGGTGTTGTAAAGCTCCTGAGATACCGCAAGCAAAGTATACCTTAGGGCTTACAGTTTTACCTGTTTGTCCTACTTGGTGTTCATACTCTATCCATCCGTTATCTACAGCTGCTCTTGATGCTCCTACTGCTGCTCCTAAAGTGTCGGCAAATTCTCTTATTAAATCGAATCCGCTTGCATCTCCAAGTCCTCTACCGCCTGAAACTATAATAGTTGCATCTGCAAGACTAATTTCTCCTGTTGCTTTTTCAATTACTTCTTTAACCTTTGTACGAATGTCTTCTTCTGCAAAGTCAACTTCAACCTTAACTACTTCGCCTTCTTTTTGGCATTCTGTTCTTTCCATAGAGTTAGGTCTAATAGTTGCCATTTGAGGTCTTTTTTCAGGACATTCAATTTCAACCATTACGTTTCCACCATACATAGGTCTTGTACATAGCATATTGTTGTTGGATTCGTCAATTTTAATTTCAACGCAATCTGATGCTAATCCTGTACCTGTTTTAGCTGCAAATCTTGCTGCTAAATCTTTTCCGTTGTTTGTTGCAGGGAAAAGAAGAATTTCAGGTTGTTGCTCTGATACAACTTTATCTAATGCTTTAACATAGCTTTCGCTTCTGTAATCCTTTAATTTTTCATCGTCACATACAAATACCTTGTCTGCTCCGTATTTGAAAGCTTCTTTTGCAACTTCTTCTACTCCGCTACCAATAAGGATAGCGCCTAAATCTAATGAAAGTTTGTCTGCAAGTCTTCTGCCTTCGCTTAGTATTTCAAAGGAGACTCCGCTTATAGCACCGCTATTTTGTTCAAGACAAACTAATACTTTTGTTTCTGCCATGGGTTTTCCTCCTTTATTAAATAATCTTAGCTTCAACAAGCTTTTTAACTGCTATTACAGCAATTTCTTCAGCGTCCCCTGTTATAATTTCTCCGCCTTCTCTTGGTGCAGGTGGATACATTTTAATTATTGAAGTAGGCTGTACTACATCTTCTGCACCAATTGTAGCTAAGTCATATACAGGAATTTCCATTTTGTTAGCTTTTCTTGTACGCTTCAAGGTCGGGTATCTTGGTTCGTTAAGAGATTTTTCGCAAGTTAATACAGCAGGCATTGTTGATTCTACAACTTCTTCTGCTACTGAGCTTACTCTCTTACAAGTGATTTTATCTTCTCCAACTTCTACTATTTCTTCTATAAATGTAATTTGTGGAATGTCAAGTTGTTCTGCAAGTTGAGCTCCTACTTGAGCATCATCTGCATCTATTGCTTGTTTTCCGCAAAGAACTAGGTCAAATTCTCCAATGTGCTTAATAGCCTTAGCTAATATATATGCTGTTGCATGAGCATCAGGTTCGCCTATTTTTTCATCATGAATTAAATAAGCGTGTTCAGCACCCATTGCTAAACCGATTTTTAGTGCTGACTTACATGATTCATCTCCCACTGTGATTACGCTAACTTCGCCGCCATGCTTTTCAACTAGTTGAAGAGCAGCTTCTATAGCATGTTGATCAAATGGGCTTACCATGGTTTCTACTCCGTCTTTGATAACGCATTTCTTTTCTTGATCTACTGTAGGTACAATTGCATTATCAAGTACTTGTTTTATACAAACCATTATATTCATACTTGATCTCTCCTTATTTTATATTTTATTTGATTTTGCAATTTTAAAGCAAGACTTGGTTTTTTCACTTTGTCTTGCTTTAAAACAAAAATCTTATATTATATTATTTTATTTTCTTACTTAGCTTCTCTTAAAATTTGTCCGGCAATTACTATTCTTTGAATTTGTGAAGTACCTTCGAATAGTTCAAGGATTCTTTGGTCTCTGTACATTCTTTCAATTGGATATTCTTTCATGTATCCATATCCGCCATGAATTTGAAGTGCAGTAGTTACAATCTTGTGAGATGCTTCTGCGCCGAAAAGCTTAGCCATTGAAGCAACCTTAGAGAAGTTAACTCCTTGTTCCTTAAGGTCTGCTGCATAGTAAGTAAGCATTCTCATAGCTTCAAGTTGAGTTCCCATGTCTGCGATCATCCAGCTAATACCTTGGAATTTAGAAATAGGACGTCCGAATACTTCTCTTTCCTTAGAATATTTTACTGCTGCATCAAATGCTGCTTGTGATAAACCTACACACATTGCAGCTATACCGATACGACCTCTGTCTATTACGTCAAGTGCTAGACGATATCCTTTTCCGATTTCACCAACAATGTTTTCCTTTGGAACTCTACAGTCTTCAAAAATAATTTCGTGAGTTCTTGCTCCTCTAATACCCATCTTGTCGTCTCCAGCACCTATCTTCATACCTGGAGTTCCTTTTTCTACTATAAAGCAAGTTAATCCGTCTCTGCCCTTTGAACGGTCAGTCATAGCAAATACTGATAGGAAGTCTGCATATGCACCACTTGTAATAAAGTGCTTAACACCGTTTAGTACGTAGCAATCTCCATCTTCTGTAGCTGTAGTTCTTGTAGCTGTGGGGTCTGATCCTCCTGCAGGTTCAGTTAAACAGAAAGCTGCTAGTTTTTCTCCTTCAAGAGCAGGTCTTAACCATCTTTCCTTTTGTTCGTCAGTACCTTGTAGGTAAAGAGAGTCAAATCCTAGATAGTGTCCAGTCATAATTGAACCTGTTGCTGCACAAGCTGCTGTTACTTCTTCCATAGCAATTGCTTCAGATATAGCGTCAGCTCCGCCGCCGCCTAGCTCTTCAGGATATGCAATACCCATAAGGTCTTGTTCCATTAGTGCCTTTACGTTGTCCATTGGGAATTCATTAGTTTCGTCAATTTCAGCAGCCTTAGGTGCTAAATATCCTTGTGCCCAATCTCTAACCATACGTCTTATTTCAATTTGGTCATCAGTGTACTTAAAATTCATTATATCCTCCTTTTATTTTTCAATTCTATATGCTAAATATTTATATTAGACTTTTCCATTATAATAACATGTTCCTGGAAAATCAAATTTTCATAAATTTTAGTAAACTTTTTCTTCCTTTAATTTGTCAAGCTCCTCGTCTGAGTAACCTAGGTATTCCTTTAAAACTTCTCTTGTGTCTTGACCTAGTAAAGGTGCCGGATGTTCAGGATCCGGTGGTGTTTGTGATAGCTTTACAGGGTTACCTGTAATTGTAAGTTTTCCTGCTTCAGGTTGATCTATATCAACTAGCATCTTTCTTGCTAAAATACTTTCATCTTTACAAGCTTGTTCTACAGTAAATATAGGTCCGCATGGAATTGAATGTTCTTCAAAAAGTTTTACAGCTTCATCTAAAGTATAATCCTTTAAGAAGTCTTCAATAATAGCCTTAAGTTCAACATCATTGTCTGAACGGTGCCAATCTTCATCAAATTTAGGATTCTTAGGTAGATCAGGTCTTCCAATTAAATCGCAAAGAGCATTAAAATGAGGATTACTTGCAACTGCTATTATTACATATTGACCGTCTTTACATTTATAAATATCGAAAGGTGCACTTAGAGGGTGTCTTGCTCCAACTCTCTTAGGCAAAATCTTTCCTATTGTGTGTCTTACTATGTTGGTTTCAATAAAAGCAAATACTGAATCCATTAGAGCCACGTCTACAAGTTGTCCTTCTCCTGTTTTTTCCTTATGATATAGGGCAAGCATAATACCGAAAGCACCATATAGTCCTGCACTTACATCACCTAAAGAACTTCCAACTCTTGCAGGCGGATTATCGGGGTAACCTGTAATGCTCATCATTCCGGCTCTACCTTGTGCTACTATATCATATGAAGGTAAATCTCTGTGAGGGCTGACTTGTCCAAATCCTGATATTGAACAGTAAACAAGTCCCGGATTTAACTTTTTAAAGTCTTCATAGGAAAAACCTAATTTTTCCATAACACCTGGTTTAAAGTTTTCAACTACAACATCAACTTTTTTAACAAGTTCATATATTATTTCTTTAGCCTTTTGATTCTTAAGGTCAAGGGTTATACCTCTTTTACCTCTGTTGGCAAATATGTAATAACCGCTTTGTTTTTCTACAAAAGGTCCGAAAATTCTGCTGCCGTCTCCGGTTCCGGGTCTTTCTATTTTTATAACTTCGGCTCCGAAATCGGCAAGATTCATTGTGCAAAAAGGTCCTGCCAAAACATTGGTAAAGTCTAAAACCTTAACGCCTTCCAAAGCTTTGTTCATATCTTTTTCCTCCTTATCTTACTATTGTTTTATGAGTCATAAAATAACATGGCGATTACCATGTTATTCTATGACTTTTTTTACATTTTTATTTTACTAATCTAGCGTCAATATAACATCTTTGCAAAGAATGCTACGATTGGAACCGCGATAATTGTTCTAATTAAAAATATTAAAACTAATTCGCCGACTTTTAGTCCCGCATCAGATTGTAACATAGCGTTGGCACTTTCTGTGAAGAATATAATTTGTACAGTTGAAAGAACTATTACAAAGAATATACTTGCAGGTGCTATTGCCTTTCCTGCTATAGTCATTACCGGTAGGGCAATTTCAGATATACCTACTAGAGTTGCAGGTGCTATATCATTAACATTTTCAAGTCCCATTAAGTTTAGATATGGAACCATTGGCTTACCTATCCATTCAAATACAGGAGTGTAAGTACTGATTAACATTGAAAGAACTGTAAGTGCTTGTACGAAAGCAACTACTTTAAGAGCAAATGAAAATACATCTTCAAAAGCTGTTAGGAATACACTATATTGAGTTCCTGAAGCTTTTGTTGTTGCGGCTGCTACAGCTCTCTTAAATATTTTTGAATCATATTTGCCTGGCTTTTTCATTGCTGCTGTTTGCATAACCCCATTTTTATATTGTTCTTTTTTCTTTGATAGGGGTGGAATTCTAATAACTATAATCGCCAGAATAAATACTGTAAGAAGTGATGTAAGTACTGCAGCTCCATACATTTCTTGAGTATCTGTAATTGATACTAAAAGTGCAAAGAATCCAAGGGATACAACACTGAAGTTTGTCATTATACAGCAAGCTTCTTTTTCAGTATAAACGCATTCATTGTAAAGTTTGTTTGTAATAAATACACCTACAGCTGGAGCAGCTACGAATGATGAAAGCGCATCTACTGCTGATTGTCCGGGCAGTAAGAATACTCTACGCATAATAGGCTCAATAAGTGTTCCTATAAATTCAAGAATACCGAATTCAATTAAAAATGTTACTAACCAGCCTGCTATTGTTACTGTAAATAGTGTTGATCCTGCAAGACTGATTGCAAGTCCTCCTACATCAGGATTTACAATTTGTTCGGGTCCTACTTGGAATACAAGCATTGTAGAGAATATTGCTGCCAAATAGTATAAAATACCAGTAAAAACTCCGTCTTTTTCGTGGAATTTTCCAAAATAAGAGTTTTTGTTAATTTTACCATAAGTATAAGTAATAGAAAGTCCTATACATACAATCATTACCAAGTGGTTAAGTATTCCTGCAGCAGCTGTCTTAGCGCCATTTACAAGGTAAACCATAGGTACTATAGATTCCCCCTTGGAGCCTGTAAGACATGGTATAAAGAACATGAAAACCCCTATGCCTGAAAATATAAGTGCCTTTAAAAAGTTAGCTGTTGTTAGTGTACTGTAGTCAACTTGAATACCTACTTTTTCACTAAGATCTCTCTCAACTCTTTCGGCTTCAGTAAGCTCTTCTTCCTTTACCTTAGCATTAATTTCTTCGTTCATTTTAATCCTCCTTTTTTAATTTATATAATTTATTTATTAAAATAAATTCAAATTTATGGTGATAACGCTTCACCTTCTTTAGATTAAAATATTTTATCTAAGAATTGATCTTGAGATAACCATTCTTTGTACTTCTGATGTTCCTTCGTATATTTCTGTTATCTTTGCGTCTCTCATCATTCTTTCTAGTGGATATTCTCTTGTGTAGCCGTATCCTCCTAGTAGTTGTACGCATTTTGTTGTTACATACATTGCTGTTTCTGCTGCGTTTAGTTTTGCATGGGCTGATGCTACTGAGTAGGGTTGTTTGTTGTCTTTTAACCATGCTGCTTTGTATACTAATAGTCTTGCTGCTTCTATTTTGTTTGCTAGGTCTGCTATTACGAATTGGGTGTTTTGGAAGCTTGATAGGGTCTTGCCGAATTGTTCTCTTTGTTTTACGTAGTCTACTGCTACTGCTAGGGCTCCTTGGGCTATGCCTATTGCTTGGGCTGCTATTCCTATTCTTCCTCCGTCTAGGGTGTGTAGCGCTATCTTAAAGCCTTCGCCTTCTTTGCCTAGTAGGTTTTCTGCTGGTACTTTACAGTTGTCGAAGATTAGTTCTGCTGTTGCTGAGCCTCTTATGCCCATCTTCTTTTCGTGTTTTCCTATCTTAAAGCCTTCGAAGTCTTTTTCTACTATGAAGGATGATATGCCGTGGTTGCCTTTTTCTTTGTCTGTCATTGCCATTACTACGTAGATTCCTGCTTCGCCTGCGTTGGTTATGAAGTTCTTTGTGCCGTTTAGAATGTAATGGTCTCCGTCTTTTACTGCTGTTGTTCTTTGTCTTGATGCGTCTGTTCCTGCGTTTGGTTCTGTTAGGCCAAAGGCTCCTAGGCATTCTCCGCTTGCTAGTTTTGTTAGGTATTTTTGTTTTTGTTCTTCTGTTCCCCAGTCATAGATTGGTGCTGAGCCTAGTGATGTGTGGGCTGATAGGGTTACTCCTGTTGATGCGCATACTTTTGATAGTTCTTCTACTGCTATTACGTAGGTTAGGTAGTCTCCTTCTTCTCCTTCGTATTCTTCTGGCCATGGTATTCCAAGCATTCCTTGTTCTGCCATCTTTTCTACGCTTTCTCTTGGAAATCTTTCTTCTTCGTCTATTTCTTCTGCTAGTGGTTTTATTTCTTTTTCTGCAAAGTCTCTGTAGATCTTTTGTATCATTTTATATTCTTCGTTAAATCCGAAATCCATTTGTTTCNCTACTGCTATTACGTAGGTTAGGTAGTCTCCTTCTTCTCCTTCGTATTCTTCTGGCCATGGTATTCCAAGCATTCCTTGTTCTGCCATCTTTTCTACGCTTTCTCTTGGAAATCTTTCTTCTTCGTCTATTTCTTCTGCTAGTGGTTTTATTTCTTTTTCTGCAAAGTCTCTGTAGATCTTTTGTATCATTTTATATTCTTCGTTAAATCCGAAATCCATTTGTTTCCCCCTTACATTTTTAAAAATTTTTAATGAAATCTTTTTCATCGGTGTCTTGATGATATCGATTTCTAGTCTTAAAAACATCTAATAAGTTAGCAAGTTAAAGTTTTTTAACAAAAACATTTCCTTGCTTTTTTTGCCTATAATAAAAGATATTCCTCAATTTTAAAAATTAAATTAATGACCTCATTACTTATATACCCTGTAAATTACAAATTTCTACAATAAATAAAAAATGCACCTTGATAAAACTATCACCTGTCAGTCAAGTTTTATTTTTCAAGGTACATTTTCCTTTAATATATTTGACGATTTTTAGACTAGTATTGTGCTTCTATATTTCCTCTTCTATTAGACAAAATCTTTGTGAAAAGGATTTTACAAAAAATTTTCGTCCTTTAAATTATTTGGAGTAATCGTAGAAGCCCTTACCTGTTTTTCTTCCAAGAAGTCCCCCACGAACCATTTTACGTAGAAGTGGATGTGCGCGATACTTACTGTCTCCAAATTCACTATATAGTACATCCATAATTGCAAGACATACATCAAGTCCTATTAAATCTCCTAAAGCCAAAGGTCCTATAGGGTGATTTGCGCCTAGTTTCATAGCTGTGTCTATATCTTCAGCTGATGCAAGGCCTTCTGAGTATATTCCTATTGCTTCGTTTACCATAGGAATAAGAATACGGTTTACTACAAATCCCGGAGCTTCTGCAACTTTTACAGGAGTTTTTCCGATTTCTTCTGTAAGATCAAGGATAGCCTTTACTGTCTCTTCACTGGTATTAATTCCATCTATAATTTCTATAAGTTTCATAGCCGGAACCGGATTGAAGAAGTGCATTCCTATAACCTTATCAGGACGTTTAGTTGCTGTAGCTATATCTGTAATACTTAATGATGATGTGTTTGTTGCAAGAATGGTTTCTTTTTTGCAAAGTTCATCAAGTTCTGCAAGATATTCTTTTTTTACCTTAGGATCTTCTGTTGCAGCTTCAATAATAATGTCGCAATCAGCCATATCTTTAAATTCTTCAGTTATGCTGATACGTGCCATGGCTTCGTCCATAGCCGCTTGTTCCATTCTACCCTTAGATACGTTTCTTGCATATCCTTTTGAAATCTTTCCCTTTATAGATGCTATTTTTTCATCTGTAAGATTTCTACTTTTTAGTATTACATCGTGGTATTGAGCCACAACCTGTACAACTCCTGAACCCATGGTTCCGGATCCTATTACTCCTATTTTCATTATATATCCTCCTCTACTATTTAAAGTTTGGTTTTCTTCTTTCTAAAAACGCTTCCATGCCTATTTTTTGGTCCTGTGCATTAAAACATTCCTTGAAGCTTTCCTCTTCTATTTTTACGCCTTCTTCTATACTTGTCTGTAGTCCCTCTCTTATTGCTCTTTTGGAATATGCAACAGCTACCTTGGAATTTTTATTTATAGCTTCTGCCATTTCTATGGCTTCATTCATTAATTCGTCAGGGTCAACAAGTTTATTAACAAGACCTATTTTATACGCTTCTTCTGCTGATATAACCTTACCTGTATAAATAAGCTCCTTGGCGCGGGCCTGTCCTATTTCTCTGGCAAGTCTTTGAGTTCCTCCAAAACCCGGAGTTATTCCAAGACCTACTTCCGGTTGACCGAATTTAGCCTTGTAAGATGCAATCCTTATATCACACGCAAGAGCAAGCTCACAGCCTCCACCTAAAGCGAAACCGTTTACTGCAGCTATTACAGGTTTATTTATAGATTCTATTATAAGAAAAGTTTCATTTCCGAATTTTGAAAACTCAAAGGCTTCCTCCGAAGTTAAATTAACCATTTCAGATATGTCGGCTCCGGCTACAAAAGCCTTGCTTTTTCCCGTAATTATTATAGAAAAGGTATCTTCATCTTTTTCAAGGCTTAAAAAACAATCTCTAAGCTCTTTAATAAGCTCGGTGTTTAAAGCGTTTAAGCTTTTTTCTTTATTTATTGTGACTATAGCTATATGGTCTTTTGCCTCAACTTGTAAATATCTATAATCCATATCTATCTCTTAGTCCCTTTTTACTATTAAAGCTGTTCCTTGTCCTCCACCTATACATAAAGTTGCAAGACCTGTTTTAGAGTCCCTTCTCTTCATTTCATATAGTAGTGTTGTAAGAATTCTAGCTCCACTTGCTCCTATAGGGTGACCTATTGCAATTGCTCCACCGTTAACATTTACCTTATTCATATCAAGTTCAAGTTCTTTCGCAACTTCACAAGCTTGTGCTGCAAAAGCTTCGTTAGCTTCAATTAAATCTATATCTTTAATTTCAATTCCGGCTTTTTTTGCAGCCTTCCTTGATGAAGGTATAGGTCCTGTTCCCATGATTTGTGGGTCAACACCTGCTGATGCGTAGGAAACTATTGTAGCAAGAGGCTTAATTCCAAGTTCTTTTGCCTTTGATTCAGTCATAATAACAAGCATAGCAGCTCCATCATTAATACCTGATGCGTTTCCTGCTGTTACTGTACCGCCGTCTCTCTTAAAGGCCGGTCTAAGTTTTGCAAGGTTTTCTTCAGTTACTCCATCTCTGATAAATTCATCCTTATCTACTACTGTAACATTGCCCTTTCTGTCTTTAACTTCAACCGGTACAATTTCTTCATCAAATACACCTTCAGCTCTTGCCTTTGATGCTCTGTTTTGTGATGTTGTAGCAAGATGATCTTGTTCTTCTCTTGTTATGCCGAATTTTTCAGATATATTTTCAGCCGTAATACCCATATGATAATTATAGAAAGCGTCCCATAGACCGTCTTTAATCATTTCGTCTATAATCTTGCCGTCTCCCATTCTATAGCCCCATCTTGATTTATCAAGTAAGAAAGGTGCTTGAGACATTGATTCTGTTCCACCGCAAAGTACAACTTCCGCATCTCCAGCTTTAATAATTTGAGCTCCAAGAGATACAGCTCTAAGTCCTGATCCGCAAACCTTGTTAATAGTCATTGCCGGTACTTCTTGTGGTATTCCTGAATGAATTGAAACCTGTCTTGCAATATTTTGTCCAAGACCAGCTTGTAATACGTTGCCTATAATTACCTCGTCGATTTCTGAAGAATCGATTCCCGCTCTATTAATTGCTTCTTTAGCTGCGACAACGCCAAGTTCCAAAGCACTTACGCTTTTAAAGACACCACCGAAAGATCCTACCGCAGTTCTTGCAGCACTAGCTATAACTATGTTTTCCATATAAACCTCCTTGAATTGTTTAAAACTTTTTTAATTTAAAATTAAGCAGCTATAAAGTCGCAAATAAGACTCTATTTTGATGCTAAATTTTTAATTCATACTAAAAATATTTGGCAGATTAAAGATTTTAGCTTTAATTCCATTCTATGAAACCTTTTCCACCTATGAATATTATATAAAGAAATCAATATATAATCAACTATTATTAGGTTTTCTTACCTAACTATATCATAAAAATATATTATTTTAATTTAAAATTCTAAAAAACCTGCTATTTTTAACTAAGCTTTACCCTTATTACATGATTTTTTTATTTTTTATTTGACCTTTAGTAAATTTTTAATTTTTATTTTAAATTAGATATTAAATAGACGAAAATTTGTTCAAAAAAAATTCTCGGTATATCCGAGAATTTTTACAACATATATTTTTTAATAAAATTTATCCTAATTCTTTTTCAAGAATATCAATAATTTTTTTAGCTGCTTTTCCATCCCCATAAGGGTTAACTGCATGAGCCATTTCATGATACTTGTCCTTATTGTCTAAAAGATCCTTTAAATTTTTGTAAATCTTATTATAATCAGATCCTACAAGAACAGCAGTATTTGCCTCTACGCCTTCCATCCTTTCAGTTTCTTCCCTTACAACTATTACAGGCTTTCCTAGGGCAGGTGCCTCCTCTTGGATTCCACCTGAATCGGTAACTACCAGATAAACCTTTTTCATAAGATTTGAAAAGGGAAGATAGTCTAGAGGTTCTATTAAATGAACCTTTTCATTTTTATCAAATACTTTTTTTGCAACTTCCCTTACCTTAGGATTAAGGTGAACGGGAAATACCACTTCTACATCTTCATATTCATTAACTACATCATTTACAGCTCTAAAAATATTTTCCATGGGTTCTCCTAAATTTTCTCTTCTATGAGAGGTTAAAAGTATTACCCTGTTTTTTTCATAGTCCAAATCATTTAGAATTTTTTCGTCAAATTCATAATCCTTAGACGTTGCGTACTTTAAAGCATCTATTACAGTGTTTCCGGTTATGTAAATATTTTTCTCGTCATAGCCTTCTTTTAAAAGATTTTCTTTATTTGATTTTGTAGGAGCAAAGTGAAAGTTTGAAAGTACACTTGTAAGTCTTCTATTTGCCTCTTCCGGATACGGTGAGTAAAGATTATCTGATCTTAGGCCGGCTTCTATATGACCTATTTTTACTTTTTTGTAAAAAGCTGCCAAGGCTCCTGAAAATACAGTTGTTGTATCCCCCTGTACTAAAAGAACATCCGGCTTTTCCTTTTCAATAACATCCTCAAGACCTTTTAGAGAATTTATAGTTATTTCGCTTAGGCTTTGTCCTTTTTTAAATATATTCAAATCATAATCAGGTGCTATATCAAAAATTCTTAGAACCTGATCCAGCATTTCTCTGTGTTGTGCTGTAACAGTTACAATTGTATCTATATTTTTACGGCTCTTTAGTTCCAATACCACAGGAGCCATTTTTATAGCCTCGGGTCTTGTACCGAAGACGCACATTACCTTCAATCTTATTCCTCCTTAGATTTAAACATGCCGAAAATAAATGCCAAAACTATTGTGGCAATTACTACTAAAACTGATATAAAAAGTCCTATTTTTGCATTTACAGTTGACACTAGATTGGCTAAAATACCAAAAATTATCGATATTAGATATAGTATCATCACAGTTTGTCTTTGACTAAGTCCAAGTCTTAATAGTCTATGGTGTAAATGACCCTTATCAGCAGATACCATGCTTTTGCCGTTAATTTTTCTTCTAATCATGGCAAAGGTAGTGTCAAATACAGGTACTCCCAGTATTAAAACCGGAACAAAAATAGTAAGAGCTGCAGCTGATTTCATAACTCCTTCTATGGATATATATGAAAGTACAAATCCTAAAAACAAGGCTCCCGCATCTCCCATAAATATTTTTGCAGGATTAAAGTTATAGGGTAAAAATCCTAAGCAAGCTCCTGCAACAAGTCCTGCTAAAAGGGATATGTCATTATAACCCAATTCTTTTGCAATAATCATTAAGGAAAGTGCACTAATTGCAGAGACTCCTGCTGCCAAACCGTCAAGACCGTCAATTAAGTTTACAGTATTTGTAATTCCCACCACCCAAAAAATAGTGGCCGGTATTGAAAATATCTTTAAAAATATTACAGACTCTCCAAATTTAAAGGGGTTGGTGAAAAATTCAACCCTTGATCCGGAGGCTACCAATATAATTGCCCCTGCAAATTGAAATGCCATTTTAGCCTTGGGACTTAAATCTCTTTTATCATCTATAAGACCTGAGATAAATATTAATGTAGATCCTATTATAAGACCCCATAACTCTTTGGATAAATCCATAAAGATAAATATAGGAATAAGAATTCCTAAATAAATAGCCAAGCCTCCCAAAAGAGGAATGGGCTTTTTGTGCATTCTTCTCTTATCTTTAGGTATATCCACAAAACCGGTTTTAATTGCCAAAATCCTCGCAAGAGGAGTAAAAACCAAAGACAAAATCGCCGCTACAAAAATAGAATAATGGAAAAACTTCATAAGTTCCCCTCCTATTTAGTTCCGAACAATCTATCTCCTGCATCTCCAAGTCCGGGTATTATATACTTATGTTCATTTAATCTTTCATCTATGCCGGCAAGAAATACATCTACATCAGGATGAGCCTTCTTAACCGCTTCTATTCCCTCAGGAGCTCCAATTATATTTAGAGCTTTAATAGTTGAAACATTTCTCTTTTTAAGTTCGTCAATTGCAGCAATTAAAGAACCGCCTGTTGCCAACATTGGATCGAGTAAAATCATAGTCCTTTCATTTACATCCTTAGGCAACTTGCAATAATAAGTTACAGGTTTAAAAGTTTCCGGATCTCTATACATTCCAATATGTCCCACTCTTGCTCCGGGCACCACATTAAGAACTCCATCAACCATACCAAGACCTGCTCTTAATATAGGTACAAATCCTATTTTCTTTCCTGAAATTTCCTTACCCATACACTTGCCTAATGGAGTTTCAACCTCTATGTCTCTAAGCTCCAAATCCCTTGTTACTTCATAACACATAAGAGTTGAAATTTCAGTTACCAAATTTCTAAAATCCATTGAGCTTGTGTGAATACTTCTTAAAATTGTAAGTTTGTGCTGTATTAAAGGATGATCAATAACTACTACTTTTCCCATATTTCCTCCTATAAACCGAATTTAACCCTACCGCCGGATGCCTTTAAAAGTCTGTTCATAATACCTACGCCCAAACCTCTAAGCTCAAAACCTTCGGCATATATTAAATCTACCTTTTCATCATCGCACTTCCTAAGTGCTTCAAATAAATTATGTGCTACCTCTATTAAATTTTCTCTGCTGCCTAAATTAATAACTATGTAGGCTCCCTTATAATCTTCTACTGTTTCATCAGTAGCAAGAACTGCAATTTTTTTGCCCTTCTCCTGTTGAATTTTCCTGTTAATTTCCGCCACAACACTTGGAAGCCTCCCGGCAAAAGTATAACATTCCGCCTCAGGAGCATAGTGTTTATATTTTTGCCCCGGAGACTTAGGCACCCTTTTATCGGAAGCATCTATTACAGCATTGTCAATTTCAATTTGCGGAATTATTTTTCTAAGCTCTTCAGGAGTTACTCCCCCCGGTCTAAGAATCATAGGAGGCTTTACAGTCAAGTCAACTACAGTTGATTCTATACCATAATCCGCCTGACCTCCATCAACTATTATATCAACTTTACCATTTAAATCTTCAAATACTCTTTTAAAAGCTGTTGGTGATGGTTTACCTGAAAGATTTGCCGAAGGTGCCGCTATAGGAAGTCCGCTATACTTTAAAATTTCCCTAGCTATAGGATGAGAGGGCATTCTTATGGCGACAGTATCAAGACCTGCAGTAACTGCATCAGGAACCCTTTTTGACCTTTTTAAAATCATAGTCAGAGGTCCCGGCCAAAATTCATCGGCCAAGGTCTTTGCCAAGTCAGGAAAATCCAAAACGAGATCATCCATTTGTGATATGTAAGCTATATGAAGTATTAAAGGATTATCACCGGGTCTTCCTTTAGCTTCAAAAATTTTTTTGCAAGCATCTGAATTAAAACCATCAGCGCCAAGTCCATAAACGGTTTCTGTGGGAAATACTACAAGCTTTCCCTCTTTAAAGGCATCTGCTATAAGATCAAGCTGCCCTGTATCAAGTTTATTATCTTTTACATCTATAATTTTTGTCCTCATATTATCAGACCTTTCATACTCTACTATTATATCAGTGATTAATAAAGGCTACAAGAAATTAATAACTTTATCCATATGGTCTAAATCCTTTATAAAAGCCATTTTATATGGTATAATCAATTCAAGATTATTGTTTACAAAGAGGAGGAATAAAATGAGTAGCGTGTGGGAGAATGATGATTTTATTTTTGATGGCGATGTTTTAAAAGGCATGACAAGAAAGGGAAAAGACAGAGTTAAAAACGAAGGTTTAACAGATATGATTATTCCTGAAACTGCACCTGATGGAACTCCTATAAGAAAAATCGGTGAAAATGCTTTTTATAGAAGAAAACTTACTTCAGTTGTAATTCCAGAAACCGTTGAGTCAATAGGTTATGATGCTTTCGGAGTTTGTTCACTTGTTGAAGTACATATTCCCGATGCTGTAAAAGAAATTTACGGATTTGCTTTTTATAGAAACAAATTAGAAAAAGTTCATTTCCCTAAAAATCTTAAATTTATCGGACCTTCAGCCTTTGCACTAAACAACCTTGAAGAAGTTGATATTCCTGATACAGTTGAAGTTCTTGACACATCATCATTCTATAAAAACAACCTTGAAGAAGTTAAGATTCCAAGTTCTATTAAGAAGATAAATATGTTTGCTTTCCGCAAAAACAACATTCATGAAGTTGAGGTTCCATCTTCAATTGAAATACTTCATAATTATGCCTTTGAGGAAAATACAAAAGTTATAAAGAAGTAAATATTAAAAAGGACTATAGCAGCTATAGTCCTTTTTTTATTCAAACTTATATTTAGTTTATAGCTTTAATAAATATTTTTAAGAATAATTTCAGTGATTAGACATAAAAAAGGTAGATACAAACTGTACCTACCTTTTTTATGCTTTTTACATTCTATTTAATTGAACGATTTCGTTAAATGTTTCAAGTTGAGTCTTAACTTGTCCGAAGTCAACCATCTGTTGGTCATATCCCATTTTTATTAGTGGGATTCCGGCTTCTTCAAAGGCTCTCTTTAGTGAAGGATATTCCATTTCTTCTGTATCATTAAAGTTCATCATGAATAATAGACATCCGTCTGCTCCGCTTTCTTTTGCAAGATTAACTACATAAGCAGGTCTCTTCCAAATATCAGGGTCATATAGCATCGGGTCTTCGTCCATTCTTGCAAATTGATCTGCAAGTGCCATCATAGGATCTTCAATTGATGTATCTACATCTATCTTCAATCCTCTTGATTCTGATGAAACGTCATCTCCTACTATAGCTACCTTGTATTGGTCAAAGATTTCAAGTAGTCCCGGGTTATCTGTAATAATACCTGATGTTATTACTTTTACTCCGTCCCAATCTTCTTCAGGCATTTCTTTTAGGATAGCGTTGATTTTCTTAAGGTATTCTGAATGCTCGTCTTTAAGCATATGATAGCCTGCTTTTAAAACTCTACATCTGTCTGATGCCTTTATTGTTTGTGGATGACTTGCTGCAAGCTTAATGAACTCTCTTTTTAAAGCTCTGTTTTCATTATAAACTTCAAAAGCTTCTTTTAAATCTTCATCTGTAATTTTTACATCGCAAACTTCTTCAAGTCTTTCTTTTGCTTCATTAAATATTTTAGCATTGTAAACTCTACCAAATTCTTCTTTTCTGTGTTGTGCATGGTTAAGGAATACCATAGGGATTTTTCTTCCTGCTGATACCTTATAGTTTTGTGAAAGAGGTCTTAATGTATCATCAAGAGTTGTAAGCATTGATGCTGATAGTCCGTCTAAGGATCCGTCCAGTGCCATTTCCAAACATCTTAATGCCAGTGAGTAATAGAATGTAGGGAAATAGTTCTTTGCAAGGTCTATAGGTCCTTGTCCGCCCCATACTCCGATTGGTACCATTCCACCTGCATATATAATTTCTTCAGGTGCATAATAAGGAAATACTCCAACACATTTCTTGCCTGCTGCAAGATATTTATCTATTTGTTCTCTTTGATTTTCAGCAATATGATTTAGCTGATCTACCAATTCTCTAATTTCGCTCATTTTATCCCTCACTTATATTGTTTGCTTTGACCAATCTGTTTCTTTTGTGTTTTCAAAGTTAGTATAGATTTCTTCGCTTTTTGCTTCTCTTTCAGCTTTTCTTTCATTCATAATTTCTACTAAACCTTGAACTCTCGTGTTGTATTGTTCTGCGGAGAAGTTTCTTTCGTCCGCTTGGTCCCCGTCAAAGTGAACTACCGGAATATCTAAGTCTTCTTTCCATCTTCTTTCTATTTCAGGCATTGCTCCTGACCAAGGTTTACATGATCTATTGTAGTTAACTAAGGCACCGCTTATTCCGTTTTCCTTAGCCATGGTTTCTCTCCATTCTACACCGTCTTCTATACATACTGAACATGGTGCTTTACAGTAAGCTGCAGCCATTTCTCTTACTCCGTTATATCTAAATCCGAAAGCAGGAGCATAAACAACTGCGGTTACGTTAACTCCATTGTTCTTTAATGGTTCAAATAATGGTCTAAGTGCAGGCCAGCAAGGTATTCCTTCAAACAATATTCTGTGTTCTTCCGGATATTCCCAAGTTGATGTTCCCTCTCTTACTGATTGTTCAAATTCTTCTGATAGAAGTTCGAATCCTTCTGCAGCTCTAACATCACATCTTGCAGCTACTATATCAGCCATGTGGTTAAATAGGTCAAATCCTGATAGAGGAGATGGTTTATACTTCATATATGAGCAAGCTTTAAGCCATGCTGCTGCTGTTCTGTTTGCTATATCACAAGCATCTTGGAATTTCTTTTCATCAAATTTTTTGCCTGTAAGTTCTTCCAATTGCTTAATTGCATATTCAAATTGGCCTACCAAATAGTCAACTTTTTCTTCAGGTACATGAATTGTGTTTTGGAAAGGTATATCAATCATAATCATAGGAATGTTGTGCATTCTTGCTATGTTTTCATACCATTTAGTCATCATGTTGCAAATGTTGTTACAGCAAAGTACAAAGTCAGGTTGAGGCATTTTTCTTGAGTCTGTCGGTTCTCCCATTGCAAAGGCAAGTGATATTCTTGCATAGCCACAAATATCATTGTCATAACCCATATCTTCTGCAGCTTGACATAGTCTTAAACCGTCTTTTTTAGCCGCTGTTGTTGCAGCATGATTTTCAGGATATACTACTTGAAGATCAAATGCTTTTGCAAGTTCAATAGGGAATTTTGATGATGACCATCCTACTAATTCTCCTCTTTGCTTAGCATCCCAAGCATCTCCATATACTGCATCTACTACACTACGAAGAACTTGTGCCGCAGGCTTATGTCCTTCTATTGGTCTGGGTTTTTTCCCAGGTATCTTCTGTAATATTTTTTCAGCCATTTTTTCCTCCTAAATATTTATATAACAAACAATTACTTACTATTTAGCTGCCGCTCTTCTCATATTGTTTTGAATCTTCTGATAAGCAAATATCGCAGCCCCCAAAGCACCATTTAACTGACAGTAGGGTGATGTGTAAATCTTATGTCCTATGTTTTTTTCAAGTGCTCTAACCATACCTCCGTTAAGAGCAACTCCTCCTGTCATAATTACATCATCTTTTATTCCCACTCTTTTTGCAAGGGAACCTACTCTACTTGCTATAGCTGAGTGTATTCCTCTTACTATATCTTCAATTTTAGTACCCTGTGCAAGTTGTGATATTACTTCAGACTCTGCAAATACTGTACAAGTTGATGATATGGTAACATCTTTATCAGATTTACTGTCAAGCTTTTCAAGATCTGATACATCTACTTCAAGTACTCTTGCTATTACATCTAAGAACCTTCCGGTTCCCGCCGCACACTTGTCATTCATAACAAAGTTTTCAAGAACTCCGCCTTCCCCGATTTTTAAAGCTTTGGCATCTTGTCCGCCTATATCTATTATAGTATGCACTCTTGGAAACAAGAAATACGCACCCTTTGCATGACATGAAAGCTCAGACATTTGAAAGTCCGCTTCTTCAAGGGAATTTCTTCCGTAACCTGTTGCAGTTATAAAATCGATATCCTCAATTTTTAATCCTGCTTTTTCCAGTACTTCGCTTATGGCTCTTGACGGGCCGGATGTACCTGCACCGACATCAATTACGGAATTGGCTACAATTTCTCTACCGTCCTTTAGTATTACGCCTTTAGACGCAGTGGATCCTACGTCCACCCCCATAGTGTATATAGTTTCTGCCATTAAAAAACCTCTTTATATTAATATTTTTATAAATAAACCTACACATTAATTGTACTATTAATTGCTTTAAAAGTCAAAATAATGGGATTTAAGCTAAATATTCTTTATATAAACAAGAAGGCAGGGTTACCCTGCCTTACTGTTGTCTTTAATTGTTTTTTATTTCTTAAAAACATTGTCAAAGTCACGAATTACTCTAGGTAAAATCATTTGATGTACCGGACAAATTGACTCAGGATTTTGGTAGCAGCTTTCTGTAAATGCCATTATATAATTTCTCATCATATTCATGTTTACAATTTCGTCTACCATACCTGCTTGTGCACAGTATTTCGGACTTGATTTTTCAATGTATTTTTGAATAAGCTCATTCATTTTATCTATAGTAGGTTGTAGATCTTTTCCTGCCTTTTTATCTTTTGCAAGTCTTCTTGAATACATTGCAACCGCTGCAGTTTCAGCATTCATTACGTTAATTTCAGTTGTAGCAAGTCCTAAACTGAAGACGTTGGTGTCATTGCCTTGAGGTCCTCCAAGTACATAGTGAGCTGCTGCAGTACCTTTTCTCATGGTAATTTCAAGTTGAGGTATGTCAGAATTTTGAATTGAATAAATTAGAGATTGTCCAAGTCCTAAAAGTTCAGCTCTTTCAGCGTCATCTCCTACATCAATTCCTGTAGTATCCTGTAACCAAACTATAGGTAATCTGTCTCTGCTACAGTAGGTTACAAACTCGTTCATTTTTAACAAGCCTTGTCTGTAAAGCTTTCCGCCAATACCTATTGCATTTTCCTTATATTCAGGATATTTCATTAAGAATCCTTGAACGTTTGCAACTACACCTACAAGTAGTCCATTTACCTTTGCAAGTCCTGTTACCATTTCAGGTCCATATCCTTTTTTGTATTCCATAAATTCAGAACCGTCAAAAAGTCTTGATATTACATCATATATATCATAGGTTTTTTTAGGATTTGCAGGGATAATTGAATACATGTCATTTGCATCATAAATAGGTGCCTTAGGATCATCTACTCTGAAAAATTCAGGGTTATATGAAGGAAGCATATCAACATATTTTTTAATACCTTCAATCATTCCATCTTCATCTACATAAACTTCTCTAAAGAATCCTGTTTGTGCAAAGTGAACACCAACTGATCCCGGAGGTGCTACCTTTTTAGCATTCATTGTTTGATCTGCTATTTGGTTAGCTCCTTCTTCATCTATATATCCCTTAGGATTCATACCGCCAAGTATTCCTGCTCCTCCTACTGCCATATTGGCATCCTTATGTGCTATAAGGATAGTAGGTGAAATTGAGTGGTATCCGCCACCTGCAGGGTTTGTACCGTAAATTCCTACTATTACAGGAATTCCCAATTGGTTAAGCTCAGAGTTCCTATAGAAAGGAGTTCCTCCTCCTCTTCTATTTGGATAAACCTCTTCTTGAACGTCAAGCTTAACACCTGAGCAGTTTAAAACATATACTAGAGGTATTCTAAGTCTTTTTGCCACATCTGATGCACGAAGTAAGCTTTCAGCTTGTCCCGGAACCCATGCTCCTGCAAGTTTTTTGTTATCTGATGCAATAATCATTGCCCACTTGCCGTTAATTCTTCCAAGTCCCTTAACAATACCTGTTGAACCATTCTCGTTTTCTCTTGGGTTAAATAGGGAGTTTAAAGGGCACCATGTTCCTTCATCAACAAGTTCATATAGACGTTGAAGTGCTGTCCATTCTCCTCTTTCATTAACCTTTTCATCAGGCTTTCCTGCTGCTTGTGCCTGTGCTATAAGCTCTTGAATTTCTCTTTCTATTTTTGTTATTTGCTCAATGTTTTCAGCATAAAATGAATTTAGTTGGTCTGATTGTTTTAACGGTTGACCAATAACCGGCATATTTTTAAAATATGAATTCATTGAATAGTTGCTCATATTATCTCCTTTATTATTCCTTAGGGATTTTAATAAAAGCTTGTCCCGGGTCGATTTCTTCTCTTATAAGTTTAATTACTTCTTCTTCCGGTTCTTCAAGTAATACAGCTTTTGAAACATCTAGATCAAATCCTGTATTTTCAAGTACGTCTTCAGGGCTTGAAGTTGGATAATATCCTGCAAGATACATTTTCTTAGTTTCTTCATCAAACTTTAAAATTCCCTTGTCAGTTACTACCATTTGAGGTCCAACATTTCCTGGAAGTCCTGCTCTTTCTCTTCCTCCGGGGCCGTCCATCCAACCTGGAGAAGTAATGTAGTCAACTTTTTCTATAAATCTTCTTTTTTCGTGTTGCATCATAATTATAGTATTTACATAAGTTGCAATACCGTTTGCTCCGCCTGAACCTGTAAATCTTGTAGTAGGATGGTGATAATCTCCTATAATTGTTGAGTTTACATTTCCATAGGGGTCAATTTGTGCTCCGCCGATAAAAGCGATCATTCTCTTTTTGTCATGTTGATATTCACAAGCTTCAAAGCCTATAAATCTGATGTTTGGCCATTGAACTGCACAATGAGCCATAAATCTGTTGTCTCCAACTGATCTTGGTACTTCTATAGGATTACAGTCCATAAGACCGCTTTCCACTATTATAAAGCAATCAGGTGCATAAGCTCTTTTTGCAACTGATGCTCCGATTAAAGGAAGTCCCGTTCCTACTATTACAACTTGATCGTTTTCAATTTGTCTAGCAATAGTAACAGCTTGCATTTCCTTGTTGGTATAGTTTTTGTAATTAGCCATTATTATTTACCCTCCTTTAGGACATTTGTAGCATATCCGAATCCCGGTACGGGCTTAAGGTCAATAAGTCTTGTTGCTCCAAGTTTGTTTAGGTATGCTTCGTGGTCTTCTACATCATAAACCCACTCTTTAACAAATTTTTTAAAGTCTTCGTCGCCTTTACTTACAACGTTGTACATTTTAAAGAAGTCAGCATCATAATCGTAGTAGTCATAGCATTGTGAAGGGTGAGCACCGTATGGAGCATGAACAACTGCATCTACGCAAAATGCAGGAATTGAGTTCTTAGTAGGCTCACGTCTTATTTCTTCGTTGCTTACAAGCTCTTCGCAAGTAACAATTGTCTTTCTTGCTGCAACAGCTATATCAACATCGTGGAATTCATCGCCGATAATTCTGCAAGTTCCATCCGGTGAAGCAACTTGAACGTGAATTATTGCTGTATCAATTACAGGAACCGGACAAGCTATAACCTTGTCTCCCTTTTTAAAGGGGTTTTCAACTTCTACAAATTTTTCGTTAGGAAGTTTGTCGATTTTTTCTCTTTCTTCTCTTGAAATACCCCATTCTTCAGTAAGACCTGTTCCCATCATAAGTTTTACCGGAAGATAAGGAAGTCCTAAAGATGCTGCATGAAGTCTAAGCATTTCAACGTCTTGTGAATAGTCTTCAAAAAGTATCTTTCCTTCTTCAATGTGTTTTCTAAATCTTCTTGATACGTTTGTATAGCCTGAGTTTGCAGTGTAGCAGTTTATGTAGGCAAGAACTCTGTCTTCACCTATTAACATGTCCCAATCTCCACCTGCAGGACCTGCTTCAGCTATAAAGTCTTTTTTGCCTTGACGTAGAATTTCATATACTGCAGCATATGGTTTTCTGTTAGTTGTAAAGCCGCCAAATGACATTACATCTCCGTCCTCAACGAATTTACTTATAGCATCTTTTAAACTATAAATTTTACTCAAGATAATGCCTCCTTATATCTCATAAATTTATTTACCTTGTATTTATATTATATACATAAACAATTGGAAACCCAAAGGATTTCCAATTGTCATAATCTTAATCAGCCTCCGAACATAATCAGAAATACACCGGCTGCAACTGCAGAACCGATAACTCCTGCTACGTTTGGTCCCATGGCATGCATTAGTAAGAAGTTGGTAGGATTATATTTTCTACCTTCAACTTGTGACACTCTTGCTGCCATAGGTACTGCAGATACTCCTGCGGAACCGATAAGAGGGTTGATTTTTCCTCCGGTTACATAGTATAAAATCTTACCGAATACAACTCCTCCAACTGTTGCAAATGAGAAAGCCATAAGTCCTAAAAGGATTATCTTAATAGTTGATAAAGATAAGAAAATTTCTCCATTTGCAGTTGCTCCTACAGTTGTACCAAGCATAATAGTTACTATATTCATTAAAGCGTTTTGCGCAGTATCTGAAAGTCTTGCTGTTACTCCTGATTCTTTAAATAAGTTTCCAAGCATCAAAAGACCTAAAAGAGGTGCAACTGAAGGTAGAAGTAAAGCTGTAAATAAAACTACAACTACAGGAAATACTACTTTTTCAGCTTTAGATACAGGTCTTAATGCAACCATTTTAGTTTCACGTTCTTTTTCTGTAGTAAGAGCCTTCATAATAGGCGGTTGAATTAGCGGAATAAGTGCCATATATGAATATGCAGCTACCGCTATAGGTGCAAGTAGTTGAGGTGCTAAAGAGTTTGTTACATAAATCGCTGTAGGACCGTCAGCTCCACCTATAATTCCTATAGCTGCCGCTTCTTGAGGCGTAAATCCAAGTGCAATGGCAACCATAAAAGCTATATATATACCAAATTGTGCGGCTGATCCTAAAAGTAATGATATAGGATTAGCTATAAGAGGTCCAAAGTCAGTCATTGAACCTACTCCCATAAATATTAGACATGGGAAGAGGTTTGACTTAACTCCACCATATATTATTCTTAGTACCCCTTGACTATACCAGGGTTCAGTTTCAAGCATAAGATTTGCTGCAGGTAAATTTGAAAGCATCATACCGAAAGCTATAGGTAACAGTAATAGAGGCTCAAATTCTTTTTTAATCGCCAAATACAACAATACAAAGGAAACTAAGAACATTACACAATTTTGCCAAGTCAAGCCGGCAAATCCGGACTCGCCCAAAATTCCTGATAATGTTTCAAAAAATATCACTATTATTCCTCCTAAGTATATTAATTAATTTCTGCTATTAATTGATCAGTATCTACAGTTTCTCCTGCTTTAACTTTCATAGTTACAGTTCCTGCAGTAGGTGCTACTATTTCGTTTTCCATCTTCATAGCTTCAAGAATTACTACAATATCTCCTGCAGCTACTTGATCTCCGTCGTTTACTAGAACCTTAAGAATATTTCCGGGCATAGGTGCTATAACTTGTTCTCCACCTGTTGATGCTGCCGGTGCAGGTGCTGCTTGAGGTGCAGGTTCAGCCTTAGGTGCTGCTGGTGCTGCTTGAGGTGCAGGTGCTGTTGGTGCGGCAGGCGCTGCGAAGTCAGCCATACTTAATGATTTTGGTGCTCCACCTACTTTTTCAACTTCCACTTCATAAACTTTTCCATCTACTTTTACTTGATATTTCATTTTCTACATCCTTCCTTATTATTTTTTTTCATTAATTGAAGTTATTTTAAACTTGTCTACTCCTTGCTTCATTTCAGTGCTTACTGCAGCTATAATTGCAGCTATAATTGCTCCATCTGCTTTGCCTTCAACCTTCTTTGCTACTTGTGGTGCAGGTTGAGCCTTTGCAGGTTTAGATTCTTTTTGCTTACCGGCTACAGATGCAACGGCAGAAGAAATAATTTTAACGAATATTGATAATGCTATCAGCGTTAAAAATACGATTGAAAAACCTACCATGGAAATTTGAAAAGCTTCAAACACAGTCATCGTTTCGCCTTGCCACATAAAATAACACCTCCCCTTTAATTCCATACTATGAAATCTATTTCATTATCGCAATTATTATAACAAATCCATCTTTTTATTTCAATACAACTTATCTATTTATATGGACTATTTAAGTAAATAACATATCTAAGTCAATATATCGACTAAAGCTTTTTGAGAAGTAAGGTATAGATTAAAGTTAAAAATGTTTTCCCAAAAGTAGCAAATTTTTATTTCAAAATTTTTTAAAAATACCTTAAAATAATCTGTCTAAATATTACTTCCTTGTTGATTATTTTGTATTCGCTTATTTTATTGTCTAATTTGCATTTCTTTGTTATATAATTATATGAAAAGAGTTTTTAATAAAATAACTAGGAGGAAACATGAAAAAATTATTAACCCTATCTTTAGTATTTACCTTTGTCTTCTCTGGGGCCGTCTTTGCAGAAACAAAAGCCCTTCCCTCTGAACAAAAGGTACTATTAAATGGAAAAGAAGTAAATATTCAAGGATACAACATTGACTCAAATAACTATTACAGACTTAGAGATTTGGCTGCCATTCTTACAGGAACAGATATTAATTTTAATGTAGGCTTTAACGAATCTACAGGCACTATAGAGATTCAAAGGGAAACCCCTTACACCAAATTGCCTGGAGATCTTAATCTGGATAATAAGGAAATTAAAACTATAGAACCTTCTTCTCAAAAGGTTACTATTGATAAAAGAAGAGTTTTATATTCAGGCTACCTAATTAATGACAACAACTTTTTTAAGTTAAGGGACCTGGGAAAAACTATAGGATTTTATGTTGATTACAATGAGGATACAAATTCAGTAATAATAAAAACACAAAAGCTTGAACCTATAGATTTGATCAACAGAGAAAAGGTAAATCTTATAAGCCTTGCTTCCGACACCAAGAGAAATAAAAAGGAAATTAAAAATGACGGCTCCCTTAAAGAAATAAAAATTGAGGATTTTACCGACATTATTGATTCAGCGGTATTTCTAACAAATAATCAAAAGCAGCTTTCAGTTGTGTCATCCTACTATGATGATAAGGAGCACAAAATATATTTGCTGCCTGAATTCAAATTCGATGCTGAAATGGTTCTTGACCCCTTAGTTAAAGTTAAACAAGGTGATAAGGAAACTATAATAAATCCTGAAGCCGACAGAATAACTTTGCAAGAATTGGGTAAATATGTAGATGCATCTAAAGATTTTTCTCTTATCTTAGGCTTTTATGAAGGAGAAAGTGTGGCGAAAAACTTTAGAGGCTTAAGTATAATTGAAATTAGTTATTAACTATGTTATAATATCAATAGCTAGGAGGTATAAATATGAAAGTTACAAAAGACACTATTATAGGCGAAATCCTTTCAAATAAACCTGAAAGTATAGGCACCCTAATGAGTTTTGGAATGGGCTGTGTAATGTGCCCTGCATCTCAAGCTGAATCTCTTGAAGAAGCAAGTATGGTTCACGGTCTTGATGTAAATTTACTTGTAGATGCTCTTAACAAGGAAGAGGAGTCTAATTAAAATTAATTACAATAGCTTGCCCATCTTAAAGATGGGCTTTTTTATTTTTCCAAAATATTTTCATTTGGCTTTAATAAAGCTTTAAACATTTATCCTATCCGGACCTTTATTCTTTCTTTTAAAATAAAAATACTTTCAAAAAGACAAACTCTTTAGCTTGCCTTCTTGAAAGTATTATACAAAAATTCACTTGACCTTTTCTAAGACTTATATGCGTCTAAAAACTCTTCCTCTTTTAAAATAGCTTCGTCCTTAGATATAATATCCTTTACCTTCATAAGCCTTGTTATATTTGCTCTTTCATTTTCATCTAACTTACTCATTATAAACTTAATAGTATCCTTTAAATCCGGTATTGTTTTATACTCCAGTGCATTTACTCTTCTTCTAGTGCTTTCTATTTCCTGTGCCATAAGCTGACTGCACTTTTCCACCTCCGCCAGCTTTAAAAGTTTATCTGTCAGCTTGTTAAGTTTATCTATTGACTCATCAAGATCGGAGCTTGTTTGAGCATAACCATAAGGATAAATTGAAGCATCTTCTGTAAGAGGAGTAATGTGAAACTTCATTCTGGGGATTATTACAGACATTACGTTGTCCTTTTCTATGTCTATTTCCGTTGTTTGAGTAGGAAAAGATACCGCTCCTTCAAGCATTTGTGAATTTGTAAATGCAGACGCCAAAAGAAAATCCTTATAAAACTCCGACAACTCTTCTTCCACTTCAAGTCTTAGGCTTTTATTTAATCTGACATTTTCGATAAATCTCCTCATAAGTTCATCTTGCTTGTCCTTTAAAAGTTTATGGCCTCTTGTAGACTTTACCAGTCTTTTTTTAAGAGTATTAAGATTCATTCTGGTGGGATTAATATTTAATCTTGCCATTTAAATCACTCTTTCTCTTGATCGTCTATTTGATCTTCCCCATTTAAATTCTCTGATTCTTCTTGGTCTTCACTTGTGCCGAGATACTTTTCTATTAACCTATCATCTATTCTCTTAAGCTCCGCCTTAGGTATTATAGACAGCAAATCCCAACCAAGATCCAAGGTTTCCTCTATGTTTCTGTTATTATAGTAACCTTGGTTTACATATCTCTTTTCAAATTCTCCGGCAAATTTTGCAAAGGCCTTGTCTGATTTTGAAAGGGCGTTTTCTCCAAGAATTACTGAAAGCTCCTTCGCTTCTTTACCTGATGTATAACCTGCATAAATTTGGTTCATAGTATCTGCATGGTCCTCACGGGTTTTGCCCTCTCCTATACCCTTATCCTTAAGTCTTGAAAGGGACGGTATTGCATCAATAGGAGGCTCAATTCCCTGCTTGTAAAGCTCCCTTGAAAGTATAATCTGTCCTTCTGTAATGTAGCCTGTAAGGTCCGGAATAGGATGGGTAATATCATCTTCAGGCATGGTTAAAATAGGTATTTGAGTTATAGAGCCCTTCCTGTTTTTTATACGGCCAGCCCTTTCATAAATACCTGCAAGGTCGGTATATAAGTAACCGGGGTAACCACGTCTGCCCGGGACTTCCTTACGAGCTGCTGATATTTCACGAAGAGCCTCGGCATAGTTAGTCATATCTGTAAGAATTACCAAAACGTGCATATCCAGTTCAAATGCCAGATATTCAGCACAGGTTAGTGCCATTTTAGGAGTGGCAAGTCTTTCAATTGCCGGGTCATCAGCTAGGTTCATGAATAAAACTGATCTGTCAATGGCTCCTGTTTTCTTAAAGTCATCTATAAAGTACTGAGCCTCTTCAAAGGTGATTCCCATGGCGGCAAAAACTACTGCAAACTTTTCATCTATTCCTCTAACCTTTGCCTGTCTTGCTATTTGTGCAGCTACGTTGTTATGAGGAAGACCCGCTCCTGAGAAAATCGGAAGCTTTTGTCCTCTTACCAAAGTGTTAAGTCCGTCAATAGTTGATATACCTGTTTGGATAAATTCTGAAGGATAATCTCTACTTACCGGGTTTATAGCGCTTCCATTAATGTCGATTTTCTTTTCGTGCATAACTCTCGGGCCGTCATCTATTGGCTCACCAAGTCCGTCAAAAACTCTGCCTATAAGGTCCGGACTTACTCCAAGGCTAAGGGGTCTACCTATAAATCTTACACTAGTTCCCTTAAGATTTATTCCACTTGAGCCTTCAAATATTTGTACCATGGCCTTATCCCTGTCTATTTCAATAACTCTTCCTCTTCTAAGAGTCCCGTCCTGAAGCTTTATATATACAAGCTCATCATAGGTTGCTCCTTCAACGCCTTCTACAACCATTAGAGGTCCTACAACTTCGGTTACTGATCTGTATTCCTTAAGCATTTATAGTACCTCCTCCTTCTACAAGTTTTCTTAAATCATTTCTTACTTCTTCTTTAAGATTTTCAAATTCATCAAGATTATCTTCAGTTATAACCTTCATTCTTGAAATTTTTTCCCTTACAGGCAAATCTTCAATTTCTGATATATAAGCTCCTTTATCAAGAGCCGCTAAGGCTTCATCATAAAATTCAAGAATTGTTTCAAGCATTTTAAACTGCTTTTGTGTTGAACAATAAGTATCTATATCGTGAAAAGCATTTTGTTGTAAAAAGTCTTCTCTTATGGACTTGGTTACTTCAAGCTTTAATTGGTCCTGATCTGACAGGGAATCTCTACCTACAAGCCTTACTATTTCTTGAAGAGATGTTTCTTCTTGAAGAAGTCCCATGGCTCTTTTTCTGTTTTTTGAGAAGTCCTCGTTTACATTTTCATCAAAGTATTTGTCCATTTTATCCTGGTATAGAGAATAGGAGTCCATCCAGTTAATAGCAGGGAAGTGTCTTCTGTAAGACAGGTCATAATCCAACTTCCAAAAGATTTTTACTATTCTTAGTGTAGACTGAGTAACAGGCTCTGAAATATCTCCTCCTGGAGGTGATACGGCACCTATTACTGAAAGTGCTCCTTCTCTTTCATCACTACCAAGGCAAATTACACGACCCGCTCTTTCATAAAAATCCGCAACTCTTGAAGCCAAGTAAGCCGGATAACCTTCATCTCCGGGCATTTCCTCAAGTCTTCCGCTCATTTCTCTAAGAGCTTCAGCCCAACGGGATGTGGAGTCCGCCATCATAGCTACTGAATAGCCCATATCTCTGTAGTATTCGGAAATTGTTATTCCCGTATAAATTGAAGCTTCACGGGCTGCTACAGGCATATTGGACGTGTTTGCTATTAAAACCGTTCTTTTCATTATGGATTCTCCTGTATGTGCATCTATAAGTTCAGGAAATTCCATAAGTACGTCTGTCATTTCGTTGCCTCTTTCTCCGCAACCTACATAAACTACTATTTGTGCATCGGCCCATTTTGCAAGCTGGTGTTGTACAACTGTTTTACCGCTGCCGAAGGGTCCGGGGATTGCAGCTGTTCCTCCCTTGGTAATTGGGAAGAAGGTGTCAATTACCCTTTGACCTGTTACAAGAGGTGTTTTAGGATCGATTTTCTTTTTATATCTTCTCCCTTGTCTTACAGGCCATCTTTGAATCATATTTAATTCTCTTTTGCCTTTTTCATTTTCAATAATTGCAACTGTATCCTCTACAGTAAATTGTCCTTCTTTTATATCTATAAGTTTACCCTTTAGTCCTATTGGAACCATTATTTTATGAACTACAACGGGAGTTTCCTGAACTGTTCCAAGAACATCTCCTTCAGAGACCTCGTCCCCAACTTTGGCTACAGGCTTAAAATCCCATTTCTTCTGTCTGTTAAGGTGTTTAACTTCAGCTCCTCTTTGGAGAAAGTCGCCACCCTCTTGTCTTAAAATTTCAAGGGGTCTTTGAATCCCGTCAAACATCTGCTCAATAAGTCCGGGACCAAGTTCAACTGACAGGGGGAATCCTGTAGAGGTTACAACATCTCCGGGGCCTATACCTGTAGTTTCCTCATATACTTGTATAGAGGCCTCATCGCCTCTCATTTCTATAATTTCCCCAATAAGCTTTTTGTCAGAAACTTCAACCACGTCATATACATTGGCATCTTCCATGCCTTCTGCAACTACAAGTGGTCCGGAAACTTTTATTATTCTTCCTGATTTCAAAAAATTTCCTCCTTTATAATATATCGGATCCGATTGCCTTCTCCACATAGGAGGAGATATTTTCCATTCCTATGTTCATGCTGCCCTTATTAGAAGGTATCAGTATAATTGCAGGTAAAACTCTACTATCGTATCTTTCAACTGTTTCAGGTATTTTACTTGCAAGCTCTTCTGTAATAAATATTACTCCGTAATTTTTCCCAGCAAGTTCATCTACTATTTTCCTCGCCTCATGTCCTTCATAAGCTATATAAACATCTATCCCTAAAGCTTTAAAGGCAAGTATGGAATCCTTATCTCCTACAACCGCTATCCTATACATAACTATCACGCAACCTTTCTCTAATTATGGAAGGCTCAATCCCGTTAAGTTTACATATAAGTATTATTTTCAAATTTTTAACTTCCATCTCCTTAGCATATAAATAAGCAAAGATGACTTCCGGTCCATAGGTAATGCTTTTTGCCTTTTTTATTTTTTCCATAAAATAGTTATCTCTATACTCTTCAAGCATACTTAGAGATCCTGTTTTATTAAAATCTTCAATGCCCTCTTTCAAATATTTTCCTATTTCCAAGCTTTTAAACAAGGGGCTCTCAGCTTCAAGCTTATTGTAAAAATACTTGTCCAGGTCTTCTATTCTAATCCTGCCACCAGGTATTAATACCTTATCCAAAAAACTTATGTCCCTGTTTTGATTTTGCATTCTAAGTAAAATACTTATATTTGTAAAATCTATTAAATCTCTTACATATTCCTTAAACAAGTCTACATTCATTTCATCTGCCAATTTTTTTAAACTCTTAAAGTACAAGTTGTCTATTACCAGGTCTATATTTTGAGGACTCTTACTTTCATCATACTCACTTATAGCAAGCTTTGCCCCTTGTAAAAACTCATTGTCGCTTTTTTGGTCCTCATCTATAGCCTTGTTAACTCCGATTCGGTCAAAATCCCCTATATCAATATAAAGATGACTTAGGTCACTTTCCAGCGCCCTGTCCTTTACTAAAATCTTAACATTATGGTAATAATAGTTGTTAGCTATAAGATCCACAACTCGCCTGTCAGGGCAAAGATCATAAACCTCTTTAAAGGTTACTTTTTGCTGAGCTTCCAAAGCCTTTTCATAGTCTTGGGCCTTGTCAAGTTTGCTTATATGCTCCTGGTAAATAGAATCGTTTAAAAACTTCAAAGCTTCAGAAAGATCCTTTGCCTCTACAAGTCTTTCAAGGCTTGCCCCGGGTAGAAACTTTTTCTCCTTAACTCTTATAAGAGCAGATGCTTGGATAAATTTTTCCCTATCCATTTCTACCTCCTCTAATCATTAAACAGCTCCTTAAAATAATGTTTGTCAAAACGATAATATTCCATATCCACCAATTCATTAAAGTTGCCGTTATAAGTAATATCACCTGTTTCTATTAAAAACCCTTCATCTAAACTTTTATCTGATAAGTTAAGGTCCGTTTTTTTTGAAACAGCATCCTTATACCTGTCAGCTACAGTGACTAAAGCATTTTCATCTCCCACCTTCTTAAAGGCGATTTCTAAGTACTTTATATACTCATCCTCAGTTAAATTATGAAATTTTTCTCTGGCAAGGTCAAAAATTCTATCTACCATTTTGTTTCTGTTAAATAAAACATTATCTCTTGCTTTTAGCTTTGCATTTTCTATAATTTTACTCTCCAGGTTTTTAGCTTCCTCTTCTGCGTTTTTTATTATATTTTCCGCTTCAAGTTTGGCATTTTTTTCCGTATCTTCCAGTAATTTTTTCGCCTCTTCCCTTGCATTTTCTATAATATCTTGTGCAGCAATATCAGAGTCCGATTTTATTTTATCTATAATATTGTCTATATTTGACACATTTATCACCCTATTTAACACTATTCATAATTAAGAATGAAATAGCAAAACCAAGTATTGCGTACATTTCAACCATTACAGCTAAAATAATACCTTTAGCTTGTTGAGGTTCATTTTTAGCCAAAATGTTAATACCTGCAACAGATACCTTACCTTGTGCTATAGCTGAAAAATATCCTGTTAAACCTACAGGAAGGCCTGCACACAAAAGCATAAATCCTTGATATAGGTCCATTCCAACCTTAAGTCTAAGTAAAATAAGCATTCCTATTACAAATCCGTAAAGCCCTTGTGTACCGGGCAATAATTGCAGTATCAATGCCTTTCCGAATTTTTCAGGTTCTTCTATAATAACACCTGCCGCAGCTTCCCCTGCAATTCCTACTCCCTTAGCGGATCCTGATCCTGAAGCCAAGGCAGCTATAGCTACTCCAAGTGCTCCCAGCATAATTCCTCCGTTTTCTCCAAAAAATCCTTGATACATTAAATTATTCCTCCTTAATATTGAAGTAATTGGATTCCTCTACCATTTCTCTAAAAGGTATTCCTCCACCTTCATAAAATTTATTAAACATCTCCACATAGGTAAGCCTTGCAGAGTGCACATAAGCTGATAAAAATGATAAAAACACATTAAACAGTTGAAATACTATAAATATTATAACTCCCGCGATTATTCCTAAAACTCCTGAGCTAAGAAGCATCCTCACTATAATATTTACAGCTATTGCTATAAAAGATCCTGACAGAGCAAGGGCCATAAGCCTGATATAGGAAACAAAGTCTCCGAAATAAGAGGTGACTCCGTAAAGAGAGTAAACTCCCCAACCTATTTTACCTGCTAGGCTTTCTTCCTGCCTTCCTCCGGTTAAAAGAACTATTACAGCCCCTATAGCCATAAGAAATAAAGACACCTTAAAAATAATTTCGGGTATTCCTGTAAGGGCCTTTGAAGCTATAGCTATAACAGCACCAACTATAATCATATACCATGACCCTACATCATAAAGGGCATCAAGGGGTTTGTGATCCCTAATATCCATATAGGCCTTTATGGCAAGGGCGAAGAATATATGTATGCCTCCTAAAATCATTGAAAGCATTATCATAGCTATATAGTCCTTTGACGGATCTATATAAGCCTTCATTGGAATTGCATCTCCGAAAACGGATCCGAAAATAAATCCCCAGAAGCAAGTTGAAATTCCAAGATACATAAAAAATTTTATAAATTTTTTCTTGCTTTCATCCAGATTAAAAATCTTAGGTGCTAAAAAGGACAAAACAGTTATAAGTATTCCATATCCCAAGTCCCCTACCATAATTCCTGCAAATATAAAATAAAAAGGTGCAAAAAGAGGTGTGGGGTCTATCTCATTATACTTAGGCATAGAGTACATCTCAGTTAAGGACTCAAAGGGCTCTACAAACTTATTATTTGAAAGCTTAATAGGAACATTAGGGTCATTTAAGTCGGCTTCTTCTATATCAATATAGTAGTCGGTTCCAAGCTTTTTATCTAAAAGAGATATAAATTTTTCTTTTAAGTCTGAAGGAAAATAGCCCTCCATAATATTTACCTGATTAGTCTTTATAAAATTCTCCTCTGCCAGAAGCTTAAGCTTTTTATTGGTTAAGTAGGAATAGTAAACCCTTAAATCTTCTAAAAGGTGAACCTCGGATTTTATTAGATCTTCTAAGTCATCAATAGATTTCTCTATTATCCTATTTTCCTCTTCCAGGGAGCTTATTTTTTCTTTTACGGGCCCTTCTGTTTTTAGGCTGATATTTATAAAAATATGGTTCCTTAGTACTTCCAAAACCTTTTCTTCAACCTTTTTGTCATAGGCCACAGCAAGATAAACAAGATCCGCAGACCTTGAAGCCTCTTCCACATAGGCAAGATCCACCTTTCCAATAGCCTCTAAAAAAGAATCGTAATTTTTAACAGAAATGCTTCCTGTAACTACCTTAGTTGAGGTTAAGCTTTGAATATCCGATTCATTAACACTTAAATTAACCCAGGGCTTAAGCTCATCTATAAGAGAAAGATTGTTTTCATAATCTTGTTTTAGCTTATCCTTTTTATCGGACAAGTCCTTAAGCCTCTCATAGTTACCCTTAAAGTCGAATCCTTCGGCTCGGGCTATAAGCTCTGAAAGCTTTAAAGATTCTTTTCCTTCCTTTAGTTCATCAAGAGATGATTTTTTTCCTTCATAGCCCTCAAGAAGATCAATTGACCATCTGGCTTTTGAAATAGTTTCGTCCAAATCGGCAATAGGCTTAGGCAACCTTACTTCTTCCAAGTCATCTCCTTCAACTTTTAAATCATTAAAGTGAATATGCTTAAATAATTGTAATTCGTCAAGGAGCTCCTCCCTGTCCTTGTTAAATGAAAATAAGTTAAACTTACTCATTTTAACTATTGCCATCTCATCACAATCCTCTCAAAAACAGTATCTGAATATTTTTTTAATTCTTCATCTTTAACGTTTAAGATAAACTTTGATTTTTCTTCCGCTTCTTTTAATATAGGTTCAGTTTTGGACTGGGCTTTTTCCTCTGCATCCTTTAAAATGTCTTTAGCTTTTTGCCTAGCCTCATTAACAATACGGTTCTTAAGATCCAAGGCTTCTTTTTTAGCATTTTCAGATATAGCCTCAGCTTCTTCCTTGGCCTTGTTTGTATTCTCTTTCGCCAAATTTTCTTGGATTTTTATCTTTTCAATTGTATCTTTCAAAACACCACCTCCTAAATATCAAACTAATAAGTACAATATATATCGCTTTTTATATTTATAATTATACTCCTCTAGTATGATAAATTCACAGATTATAAAAAATAGACAAGTTAATAATTATCTTATTTTTAAAAACCTGTTTTAGTCTTTATACCACTTTTATTTACCTGTAAATCAAAATAAGTTTTAAACAGATATGTTTTGTAGGTTTGCATTTAAAAAGCATGAGAAAATACCTTTGCATAATCTCATGCCTTTAATTATTTGTTTTCTTCTTGAACTTTAGAATTATCAAGCTGACCTTCTGCCGGACTCTTCTCCTCTATATTAGCGGGGAAGTTTTTTACAAGATCCAGTGCTTTTTCATGATTAAGTTCATATACATCAACTACATAACCGCCTAAATTCACTCCGCTTTTATTTCTGCCTTCAAGGGTGGCAGTATGTATGTCATCTCTTTCAAGTCCTAAACCGAACTTTGCCAAGGATGCAAGCTGAGCATAATTAAAATCGGTTTCAACATATTGGTCAACTATGTCTATAATTTCTGGAACCTTTAAAATTATTGCCGGAGATTTCATTTTGTCAAAAAGCAAAAGTAAAAAGTTCTGTTGACTTTCAATTCTACCTAAATCTTGATTTTGGTAAGCCTTTCTGGTTCTTAAATATCTTACCGCTCCTTCTCCATCTAAGTGATTTATTCCCCTTTTAAGAGAAATTTCAAGAGGGGGTACTACCCAATCATCTATATAAGTGTAGTCATCATGATCCCAAACTACATCCACTCCTCCAACAGCATCAACTATTTTTGTAACTGCATCATAATCCACAAGAGCATAGTGGTCTATTGGAACTTCAAGGTAGTCTTCAACAGTTTTTACAGTCAGGTCTAAGCCTCCGTCAGGATATACCTTTGGATTAAAGGCTGAGTTGACTTTATGCTTGCCCCAACCATGAATTGTAACATAACTGTCCCTTGGAACTGATACTATTTGAACTTTTTTCTCCTTTGGAAAAATACTAAAAAGCATAATTGTGTCGGTTCTGGTGTTGCTTTTAGAGTCTCCTCTATCTCTTGTTTCACTTTTATCAATTCCTAAAAGTAAAATCCTTAAAGGTTTATCCCCATCAAAGACCTTATAGGCATCAACCTCTTCAATTTTATCCTTTGAGCTTCCCTTATCCAGTTTGTTAATTCCCTTATTGTCATAGCGGGGTCTTATTCTATAAGCAAAGGCAACAAAGATTGCAAGTATAACTATAGCAAGAACTGCCAGTATCCTTAGTATATATTTCATAACTTATCACTCCTACAAAAACAGCTT
This sequence comes from Peptoniphilus catoniae, assembly GCF_901447155.2. Lineage (GTDB taxonomy): Bacteria > Bacillota > Clostridia > Tissierellales > Peptoniphilaceae > Peptoniphilus_E > Peptoniphilus_E catoniae. Next base: position 15,642 of record NZ_LR588415.1, on the reverse strand, counting down.
AATCAGTATCATTACTGCCACTGCAGGAACTCCGAAAAATCCTGCTAAAAAAGCTGTAACAGGCGTAATTGAAATAACAAGCCCGAATTTTGACCCTATTAAATTAAAGAGATAGAGTAAAACTCCTCCTCCTATTATATTAAATATTAAACCTATAACTGCTCCTATAGATTTAAATATTAAAGTTATTATTAAAAGGGATATTATTCCTCCCGCTAAAAAGCTCATTTAACTCCTCCCTTATCTTATCAACCTTGCCGCATCTATTAAAAGGTCAGCTATTTCCTCATAGGTGAACTTAGCCGAGTTAATAGTAATGTCATACTCTGAAGACTCGGCCCAATGACCATTTGCATATCTTTTGTAATGGTTGGATCTTCTTGTATCTATTTTTTGTATCTGAGACAAAGCCTTTTCTTCGTCTACTTCATCTCTTTTCATAATTTCCTTTATTCTGTAGTCCGCCTTAGCAGTAATAAAAGCATCGAGAGTTTTAAACTGGTCCTTTAAAACATAATTTCCGCATTTGCCTACTATGACACAAGGTCCATCTGAAGCTAATTTCCTTATAGTTTTAGAATGTGCCAAAAAGCTGGCATCATTTTCCAAAATATCCTCTTGAGAATAGGAGTAGTTTTCCCTATAAAGATCGTAAACCGTTCCCTTTAAAAAAGAATCATCCTTAGTCACCTTGTCGGGATCAATTTTAGCCTCAAGGGTTTTAAGTTCTATAATATCTTCATCATAGACTTTTATACCAAGTTTTTTTCCGATTATTTCAGCTATTTTACTTGCTCCGCTTCCATGCTCTCCGTCTATTGTAAATATTATATTAATATCGCTTTTCTTTTCAAAAAGTATAGATAATATATTTTTTCCCATCTTTTCACTTCCTCGTTTCTATTATAGGATACAAAGGTGTAAATTATATAAAAATTCGGTGTAAATTTAAAATTTAAGATTTTTTTAATACTTTTTTCTTAAAAAAGTCCAAAGGAATCTGCACTGCTATAGTTGATATAAGCATTATTAAACAACCTAAAGTTTCTCTTAAAGTCAAAGTTTGATTAAGTATAAAGAAGCCTCCTATTATGGCAAAAATCGACTCTAATGACAAAATCAAAGAAGCGATTGTAGGGTCAACATTTCTAAGCCCTATTATCTGGAAAAGATAGGCAAAGGCTGATGAAAGAATCCCTACATAGAGAATTGATCCTATAGATTGGGCAACAGCATTTGAATTTATCCCTTCAAAAATTACCATAGGTATGGCAGACATAAAACCGCAAATTAAAAACTGATAGGCGTTTAATATAATAGCATCAACCCTAGGTGAAAAGTCTGCCAAAAGCAGGGTGTGAACAGAATAAAAAACTGCAGATACAAAAACCATTACATCGCCTATATTTATACTTAAATTTTCTTTTACTGTTATTAAGTAAAGGCCTATGGTGGAGCCTATAATACAAAAAATCATTTTTTTGGATATTTTTACTCCCATAAAACCCCTCATAACAGGTATGATAATTATGTATAGAGTTGTTATAAATCCGGCCTTACCTGTACTTGTATAAAGCAAACTGTATTGTTGCAGGTTCATGGCAAAAAACAAAATCGGTCCGCATATTAAAGATGCTCTTCTTGTTTGTGCCTTGTCAATTGAAAAATCTGAATCTTTATTTATTTTATTTAGCAGAGGATGTATAGCAAGCATACTTAAACCTCCTATTATTGACCTTATAGCCGAAAAACCGAAGGGCCCCATGTGATCCATACCTGATGTCTGGGCGACAAAAGCAAAGCCCCAAATAATTGCACATAGAATTAAAAGTACTGTTGATATGATCTTATTGTTCAAAATTATCGCCCCCTAAATAAAATATCTACTATATGAATATATCATGAATATTTAGCTATTAACAACACCCTAATTTATATTTTTTCTTTTCATGTAACAAAGTCCCCTATCTTATATAAAATAACTTTAAATAAATCAAATAAACAAAAAATCTACACAAAATTATAATAACTTTGTGTAGGTTTAATCTCTAATTTTAAAGACTAATTAAGCAAAATTAATATTTTTAATAAGGATTTTGAAATTAAAGGCTAGATTTTTTTAATAAGCGATATCTGACTTAGTTTATATTTTATTTTCACAATTATAAATAAAAAACTGACAGTTAAGAATCTTAACTGCCAGCTTTTATAAGCTTTATTTTTCTATTATAACAAGAATCCACCGAAAGCTACAAACAAAGGTGCAAATACTAGGGATACAACTGTTATAAGCTTAATTAAAATGTTAAGTGAAGGTCCTGATGTATCTTTAAAAGGATCTCCTACAGTGTCTCCTGTCACAGCAGCCTTATGAGCTTCTGAGCCTTTTCCTCCGTGCTTGCCGCCTTCTATATATTTTTTAGCATTATCCCATGCTCCACCTGCGTTTGACATGAAAATCGCCATTAATACACCTGTAATTAAAGCTCCTGCTTGAAGTCCTCCAAGGGCCTCTGATCCAAGTAAAAATCCTACAAGTATAGGAACTATAACAGCTATCATACCGGGAACAACCATTTGTTTAAGAGCTGCTCCTGTAGATATATCGACACACTTTGCATACTCAGGTGTAGCTTTTCCTTCCATAATTCCTGGAATTTCTCTAAATTGACGACGCACCTCATCAATCATTGCTGAAGCTGCATTACCAACTGCAGACATAGTTAAAGCTGAGAAAGCGAAGGGTAGCATACCTCCAATAAATGCCCCTGCTATTACTTCAGGTTTTGAAATATCAATTCCTTCAAGTCCTGTAGCATTAATGTAGGATACAAAAAGTGCAAGAGCTGTTAGAGCTGCTGATCCAATAGCAAATCCTTTACCTATAGCTGCTGTAGTGTTACCTACTGAGTCAAGAGAGTCTGTAATATCTCTAACTTCTTCAGGAAGCTCACACATTTCAGCAATACCACCGGCATTATCTGCAATAGGACCGTAAGCATCAACGGCAATAGTCATCCCTGCAGTTGAAAGCATACCTACTGCTGCAAGAGATATACCGAAAAGTCCTTGAATTGACTCTGTAAGTCCACCTGCTCCTACAAAAGCAACCATAATTCCAATAGCTATTACTATAATAGGTCCTACAGTTGACATCATACCAACTGAAAGTCCCGCAATAATATTTGTTGAAGCTCCGGTTTCAGATTCTGATGCTATTCTTTGCACCGGATTATGTTCGTCTGAAGTATAAAATTCTGTAAATTTAGAAACAATAAGTCCTACAACTATACCTGTAATTACCGGTATAAAAGGTGTGAAACTTTGAAATATATTATTTGAAAGAACTGCTGCAACTGCAACTGTAACTGCTGCTGATACATATTCTCCATTATTTAAAGCCTTTTGAGGGTTCTTGTCTCCCTTTACGAAAAAGGCTGCAACTATTGAAGCTATAATGCCTGTTGCCGCAATTAAAAGTCCATAATTAATTCCGTCTTGTCCATAAGCAACAACTCCAAGAGTTATTACTGAAAGAAGTGCTCCTACATAGGATTCAAAAAGGTCAGCTCCCATACCTGCAACGTCACCTACGTTATCTCCAACGTTATCTGCTATAACTGCAGGGTTTCTCGGGTCATCTTCAGGTATTCCCGCTTCAACTTTACCTACAAGGTCAGCTCCTACGTCTGCGGCTTTAGTATAGATACCGCCACCAACTCTTGCAAACAAAGCAATTGATGAAGCTCCAAGAGAAAATCCTGTAACTATTGTAGGATCTCCTGTTATTCCATAAGAAAGTGCAATACCTGCTATTCCAAGTCCAACTACGCACATTCCCATTACAACCCCACCTGAAAAAGCTATGTCAAGAGCTTTGCCAAGTCCTGATTCTAAAGCTGCGTTAGCTGTTCTTACATTGGCTTTTGTAGCAACCTTCATGCCTATATATCCTGCAAGTACTGAACAAATCGCTCCGGCTATAAAACAAATAGCAGTTGCCACACTTCCTAGACCAACTGCAAGTATAATTGCAAGTACAATTACAAATACTACAAGGGCCTTATATTCCCTTGATAAAAATGCCATAGCACCTACTTCAATATGTGATGCTATTTCCTTCATTCTTTCATTACCGGGGTCTTGCTTTGTTACGAAACTCGCCTTGTATCCTGCGAAAAGAAGAGCTACGACCCCTACTGCTGCTGCTATTAATAAAATACTATCCATTTCTCCTCCTAACTAAAAAATCGCAAGCATAAGTACAGCTACTACAAAAACTATTGATGAAACCATAACTATTCTATCTTGCATTTCTTTTTTACTTGTGCCTCTATGTTCTCCCCATAATGATGACTCTTCACCGCTAAGCGTACCAAGTCCCGCTTGTTTACTTTCCGTTAAAGCAACTGTTACAATCATCACTATAGCAGATAAAGCAATTATTACTGATAATATAGTTTTCAAATAAACTAACCTCCCTAAATCCATATCTATAACATATCGATTTTAACATAAGCTTTTTTTAAAATCAATGAAAAATAGCCGACTATAAAAATTTCAAAGCAACAAAAATACTTTTAAATGTCCACCTTATATGTTATTTGTTTTTCTAAACTGATTAATCCCTGTAATATTTACTTATCCTTGATCTTTCTATGGGAAATAGTTTTTTATTCTCTTTAACCTTATCCATATCTATGTCTCCTGTAATGACTCCTTCCTTCTCATCAATTGAAGCAAGTATTTCTCCGCCGGGTCCTATTATCCTTGAATGACCGAATACATTAGATGAGAGTTCATTATCTCTTGCCATGCTGGCTCCAAAAACATAGCTTTGAAAATCAACAGCCCTTGCTCTAAGCAAAAGCTCCCAATGTTTTTCTCCCGTTCTTTTAGTAAAGGTTGCAGGAAGAAAGAAACCTTCAGCTCCCATTTTGTGCATAAGATTAAAAAGTTCCGGAAATCTTAAATCATAGCAAATAGCTATTCCGAATCTACCATACTCCGTGTCAAAACAAGTTACAGTCTTTCCCGGCTCTATAGTATCCGACTCTCTAAATTCCTTTCCATCTTCAAATAAAATATCAAACATGTAAATCTTCTTATAGCTTGAAATCTCCTCTCCCTTTTTATTAAATACAAAACTTTCATTATAAATTTTTCCGTCTTCTATTATAGGTATAGATCCTCCAACAAGAATTATTTTTAATTCCGCTGCAAGGTCTTTCATAAACTTATAAGTTTTTCCATGCTTTTCTTCGGCAAACTTAGGAAAGTATTCATTTTGGTAGGGGCAGTTCCACATTTCAGGTAAAAGAACGACGTCGCTTCCTTGATCTACGGCAAGTCTTACCAACTCTTCGCACCTTTTAATGTTTCTGTCTTTATTATCCTTTGCACAAATTTGTACTATTCCAAGTTTAAACTTTCTCATATTTCCTCCTTGCAATGTTTCTTTTTATTTATAATACCCCCGATAAAATTTTTAATCTGAACTTATGCCTCAATTTTAAATAAAAGAAAGGTCAAAAGGTTTTACCCTAATGACCTTCAGCCTATATTAAATTTATTAACTCTCCATCCTTTAGAATTTCACTTATTTTTTCAATGTATGGGTGCAGCTTGAAGTCTTCCCTAAGTCTTGGAACAAAATTTAATTTATCATAAACTCTTTGACTTAGACTCGCTCTTTTTAAAGTCGGATCAACGAAGAAATTAGCTTCATAGATACATAAAAGCTCTATAGCCAATATATAATTTAAATTCTCAATTTGCTTTAAGACCTTCTTTGAAGAATTAAATCCCATAGATACATAGTCCTCTTGATTTGCACAAGTGGGTATGGAATCTATAACTCCAGAAGTTGCATTTATCTTCATTTCATTTAAAAGTCCCGCTTGAGTGTATTGAGTAATCATAAGACCTGAGTTGGCACCTGAATTTTCTACAAGAAAGGCAGGCTTATTTGAAAGCTTTTCATCAAGAAGCCTAAAGGTTCTTCTGTCACTCATTTTTCCAAGCATGGTTAAGGCAATTGAAAGGCAATCCATTTCAAGACCTATATAAGAAGAGTCGGGATTGCAGCCTGAAATAACATCCACCTCTCCATTTTCTTCATAGATAATAGGGTTATCGGTACAGGAATCCATTTCTCTAAGCACTGTTAACTCAGCTTCATTTATTTTCTTTTTAACAGGGCCTATAAGTTGAGGTATACATCTTATGGAAAGAGCATCCTGTAGTTTTTCATAATAATATTTTTTGCAAATTTCTGAATCCTTGAGCATATCTGAAATACTATCAGCTACTTCTCTTTGCTCAACTTGACTTCTTACCTCCATAAGCCTTTTATCTAAAAGTCTTGTTGTAGCTTCCTGAACCTCAATCTCCATAGCTGACAAAATTTCAAAGTTTTTAAGCAAATTCTTTGCATCATAAACAGCTATAAGTCCATATCCCGTTACACATGTAGTTCCTGATATTAAAAACAAGGCTTCCTTATAAGATAAGTCTAAAGGTTTTAAACCGTTTTCTTCTAAAACTTCTTTAGAGCTTTCAAATTTTCCGTCCTTGTAGATTTTACCCTGTCCTATAAGTGCAAGTCCTATGTGAGCCTCTAAAGAAAGATAGCCTACAGAGCCTGAGCCCGGAACAAATATGTAAAGATCCTTATTTAAAATATTTCTTATTAATTCAAGAGTTTCAATTCTTACTCCACTATAACCCTTAATACCGTTTAATATAATCATAAGAAGAATTGCTCTTAACTCTTTCTTCTTAATGGGCTCTCCCACAGATACCGCATGGCTTTGGAGAATCTTCTCCTGATAAATTTTTGTATCTTCCTGTGAAATATTTTTTGTGCTGTTGGCACCAAGGCCTGTAGTAACTCCATACATAGGTATATTTTTTTTAATGGAATCCTCTATTAGGCCTGTACACCTTTTTACTCTCTCTATTGCTTCAGATGAAAATTCAAGTTCTTCATTAAACCTTACTACTGCCATAGCTTCTTCAATTGTTAAAGTTTTATTAAGTTTCATTTTTCACCTCTCTAAAAATATAGTTCCGATTTCTCGGAACTTTCCCAATACAGTTGACATGCTTACAATATAAACTGCTTATTCTGAAATCTTAGAATTAAACTTTATAAATTTCTAGCTTTTAAATAATTATCCTCTTGCAAGCTTTATAAGTTTATTTTCTTATTAGTGCGGTAACTAAGACAAAGGCTCCAAGAACTATTCTATAAATTCCGAAAACTTGAAAGTCGTGTTTTTTAATGTAATCCAAGAATTTTACTATTACCCCGTAAGCTACAAGAAAAGATACAATAAGTCCAAGTAAAATCTGCATCCATTGAACTGCAGTAAATCCAAAACCAAGCTTTATTATTTTAAGTCCCGTTGCTCCAAGCATAGTAGGTATAGCTAAGAAAAATGAAAATTCCGCAGCTGTTTTCCTCTCGCAGCCTAAAAGCATAGCTCCTATAATTGTAGCTGCTGATCTGGATGTTCCCGGAACCATTGCAAGACATTGAAACAGTCCTATTTTTAAAATAGTTCCCATATCTATTTCATCTATACTTGTAAATTTTACCTCTCTTATTTTTTTTCTTTCAATTATAATTATTACAAAGCCGTAGAATATAAGGGCAAGGGCAACTGTAATCTTATTAAAAAGGTGTTTATCTATGAAATCGTCAAAAAGAAAACCTAAAACAGCAGCCGGCAAAAATCCTACAAGAATTTTTGCTATTAGTCGCATAGTTTTTAAATCTCTATATCTCCACTTATCTTTCAAGGTTAAATCTTTATCTTTACTAAACTCTTTAAGCCTAGGCTTATTCTTTGAAAGTGGGTTTAATTCCTTAAAATAAAGGACTAAAACCGAAAGTATAGCTCCTAACTGAATAATTACCAAAAAAGCATTCTCAAAGGATTGTGGTCTTAGGGGCAAAAACTCTCCCAATAAAATCAAATGTCCTGTTGAAGATATAGGTAAAAATTCCGTAATTCCTTCAACTATCCCTATTATTATTACTTTAATAAAATCCATTTTACCTCCCTGGACTTAAGGTCTTTTTTCCATACTTAAAAACTTAGTAAATTCCTTTTTAAACACAAGCTCAACTGTTCCTGTAGGTCCATTTCTGTGCTTGGCTATAATAAGTTCTCCCACATTGGGATTTTCACTTTCTTCTTTGTTGTAATATTCATCTCTATAAAGAAACATTACTATATCCGCATCCTGCTCTATGGCTCCTGATTCTCTAAGGTCTGAAAGTATAGGCCTGTGATCAGATCTTGCTTCAGGTGAACGCGAAAGCTGTGATAAAGCTATAACCGGCACTTCCAATTCCTTGGCAATTGCCTTTAGATTTCTTGATATGGCGGAAATTTCTTGTTGTCTGGACTCGATTCTAGCCCCCATTTGCATAAGTTGTAAATAATCTATTACTACAAGATCCAGCTTCTTTTTTCTATTAATAAGGCTTCTGCACTTTGCCTTTAGCTCTAAGGGGGATATACCTGCAGTATCATCGATTTCTATATCCATTTCCGACAAAATAGGCATAGTGTTTATAATTCTAAGCCATTCCTCTTCGTTAAGATTTCCGCTTATTACCTTTTGCAAATCTACATGGGACATTGAAGATATAATTCTTTGAACCAATTGATTTTTGCTCATTTCCAAAGAAAATACCGCAACTGAAGCCTTACCTTTTATAGCGGCATTTGTAGCTATATTAACCATAAGGGCGGTTTTACCCATAGAGGGCCTTGCCGCCAACAATATTAAATCTGACTTTTGTAAACCCGAAAGTTTTTTATCTAAATCTATAAAGCCTGTAGTAAGTCCGGTTAACCTGTTTGGGTTTTGTGCCCTTGCTTCTATTTGGGCAAAGGATTCAAGCAAAACATCTTTTACAGGAGTAAGTCCAGTTCTATGAGAATCCTGTGTAATGTCAAATATTGACTTTTCGGCACTTTCTATAATAGCCGCAACTTCTCCCTCTTGAGAGTAGCAATTGGAAATTATCTTATCAGATGCTGAAATAAGCTTTCTAAGAGAAGATTTTTCCTTTATTATTTTGCAGTAATACTTAACATTTGAAATGGCAACTACAGAACCAGTAAGATTGGCTAAATAACTGGTTCCTCCTATTTCTTCAAAGATATTATATTTTTTAAGTTCTTCACCTGTTGTTAAAATATCAGCTTCTTCATTTCTATTGTAAATAGAAACAATTGCCTGGTAAATTTGTCCATTTATTTCAGAATAAAAATCATCCTGATGCAAAATTTCAACTGCTGTTGTAATAGCATCCTTAGATAACATCATACTTCCTAGTACAGATTGCTCAGCCTCCATATTATGAGGAGGAATTTTATAATTTAATTCTTCCATTAGTCTTCAGTCTTTACTTCCAATTTTGCATCAGCGCTTATCTCTTTATAAAGCTTAATAGACACTTTTCTAGATCCTGTAGTTTTTATATTTTCAGGAAGTTCGATTTTTTTCTTGTCTATTTCAACTCCAAGCTCTTTTTCAATAATATTCTTTATATCATTTGAAGTTATTGCTCCGAAAAGCCTACCTCTGTTTCCATTTTTGGCAGTTATAACGAAGGTCTTTTTTTCAATTTCTTTTTTAAGCTCAGTAAATTTCTTTATATTTTCTCTTTCTTCTTCAGCCATTTTCTCTTGATCTTTTTCCCATTTTTTCAAGTTTTCTTCCGTTGCTTCTATGGCTATTTTCCTAGGGATTAAAAAATTTCTTGCATAACCGTCCTTTGCATCAACAAGCTCTCCCTTTTTCCCTATGTTTTTTGCATCCTTTAAAAGTATTATCTTCATTATTTATTCACCTTCTCCTCTTCAACATATTCGTCAATAGCTTTTACAAGCATTTCTTCCGCTTCATTAAAATCTTTAATGTCAAGTCTTGCGCCTGCCATGTTTAAATGTCCTCCGCCACCTAACTTTTCCAATATAAGTTGAACAGATATATTTCCCCTACTCCTGCCTGATATATGAATACCGTCATTTGTAAGAGCCATTACGAAAGAAGCATTTATATTGTTTATACCAAGTAGTTCATCAGCTGACTGAGCGGCTATAAGAATTGCATTGTCCGTTTGTTTTTCAAATTTTGATATGGCAAATTCGTCGTGAATTATATTAGCATTGTGAATCACAATAGCCTTATTTTGTAAGGTATCAAGATCATCTTGGAAAAGCTCTTTAACAAGCCCCATATCAGCTCCTGCACGCCTTAGGGTTGATGCCGCTTCAAAGGTTCTAACTCCCGTTTGATAACTGAAGTTCTTTGTGTCAACTACAATCCCACTCATTAGAGCATCTGCTTCAAAATGCGTCAGATTAAGATCTTCGTTCATGTAAGTCAGCATTTCTGTAACTAATTCACAGGTTGACGAAGCATATGGTTCTATATAGGTTAAAACCGGATTTTTTACAAATTCCTTTCCTCTTCTGTGGTGATCTATTATAACTATCTGTGGAGTAAGATCTATAATATCCGGCGCCTCTGTAAATGAGGGCTTGTGATTATCTACAAGTATTAAGAGAGAGCTTTGCTTCATTGTATTTTTGGCAAATTCCTCTTTAACTATTCTTGCATAAGTTTCCTCTTCATTTTTCATCCTGTTAAGTAGATTATCTATAGATGGGTTGGAGCTGTTAAGAACTATATAACCTTCCTTGGATCTATTAAGAACCGCTCTTAAAATTCCTATAGCCGAACCTATAGCATCCATGTCAGCATTTTTATGACCCATAATGAAGACATTATCTGAAGCATCTATAAGCTGTTTTAAAGCCACACCTAAAACTCTTGCCTTAACCTTGTTTCTTTTCTCTATAGCCTTGGATTTTCCACCAAAAAATTCATAATTATCCTCAATTCTTACGGCAACCTGATCTCCGCCACGTCCAAGAGCTAAATCAAGGCAGGTATCAGCCTCCTGATAACTTTCAATGAGTCCGGGTCCACAGGAAGAAACTCCGATAGACAAGGTTATAGGTATTGTATTTCCCTTATCAAGTTCCCTAAGATCATCTAAAATATCAAACTTTTTTTCCTTAATCATATTTAAAGACCTGTTGCTCATAACAACAAGATAAGTATCTGTATCGTACTTTCTAACCAGGGCATCAAAATATTTAAAGTAATTGCTTATAGTAGAATCTATATCAGCTATTAAAAGAGGTCTGTTGGCTGTAGGCGTTGAATCCATAGCCTCATCGTAATTATCAACCTCTATCTTCGCTATAATTGTCTTTTCATCTATATAGTTTTCTTCAAGATTTTTAAAATCCGTAGAATCTATAAAATAGAGCATAAGTACATCCTCTGAGGATTTATTAGCACTCACAAGCTTTTTGAAAATCTTATAAGTCTTTTCCTTATAACTATACTCTAAAATATCCACCTTATTTTCGTAAAACTCATCTACATTAAGATCTTCAAAAATATCGCTAAGGTGCATATCAGTACTTACATCTTCCCCAACCATATCTATAAAATTTGGATTGTACCAAATTATACCCTTATCTTTATTTAAAAGAAGTATAGGAAAAGGCATACTGAATATAGCCTGCTTAGTTACTGTGTCAAAGGTATCACTTAAGTCTTCAAAGTAATCCCTTACTTCCTTATTTTTCTTATCTATGCTTTTAACTGTATAGTAGGCTATATAAATATAAGCAAAAAGAGCTCCAATTCCGACAAACAGCTTCAAGTACATAAGAATTAATATAAGTATTAAAGAAATTATAAGGTAGGGTCTAAATGATTTTAATGTATATTTTTCCTTCATAAAACACCTCTAGGGTAGTCTCCTAAAATTAAATAAAGAATCCAAAATACCTATAAGCACAAGTATATTACCTAAGCCCGGTATAACAAACAGTAAAAATATCATTAATGTACCTAGTATAGGGTTCTTTATAAAGCGACCTATATAAAACAGAGAAACTGCCAATCCTACAAAAAAGAAAAGAGCAGAAAACACAAGATATAGATTATCCATAACTATGCCTAAATTCAAAATTTCAGCGCTATCAAGGGCAAATATAAGCACTCCACTTAAAAGTGCAGCTTGACCTAAGCCTCCAGGGATTCTAAAAAATATAAATGAGGAAGGTTGCAAAATATAATTTCCTCTTTTTAAAAGAGCCCTTCCTGTAAGTACATAGGTTACATAAGATATAAATAAAGATACTATTATCAAAGCTGCAGGCATAATCTGGAGCATCCTCTTATATAAAACAATTAAGCTTGCTCTATCTATTTTAAATCCTCCTGCTTTTAAAATATCCATTTGTGTATCTATAAATGTATTTATAAGGTCAGGCTTTTGTAAAACTCCAGGAGTGATTCCGGCTGAATAAAGGCCTATTAATAAAGATGCGAAAAATACACCTGCGCAAACTACAATTGTAGTATTAACTGCCTGCTTTTTTGAAATCATATAGTGGAAAATCAATATCATAGGTCCAAATATTCCAAAGATCAATGCTCCCACCATAGGTCCAACTACAAGGGCAAGTATTCCGCAGCACAAACCGAAAAGTCCTATAATCATAGGCATTCCCGAGCCTAAGGATTCAACTATAAATAAAGATGGCAAAAATAAATATAAAACAGGAAAAACAACTCCTCCTATAGATATTAATACCGATTTTATTATTAATATAAAAATATTATTGGATTTATTAATAATTCTCACCTCAATACTGTTATTTTACCACAAGACCTTATATTTTTATAGTAATTGCCATTTATTGGAAAGCCTCAAATCAATTTACACTGCTATACTAGACCCTTATTTAAAATTTTTAATTTTTTGGCAAAATTTTAAGTTCACTATTTGGATTTCATTCCACTTTATGGTATAATGCTTTTAGTTAAGGAGGATTACATGATACAAAGTTTAAAAAAAGCCTCTTCCATACTAGAATTTATGAAAATTGAAAATAGAGAATACAGCATCTCGGAAATCTCAGATGCTCTTGACATACCAAGTAGTACTACACATAGAATATTAAACACCCTTATAAACTGTGATTTTGTATCTAAGGATAATAAGTCTCACTTATATAAACTTGGTCCCGGACTTATCTCATTAGGAGTCGCGGCAAGTGCAAATATAAGCTTACAATCAGATTCTTTACCTATACTTAACGATTTATCAAAAATTACTAAAGAAGACTCCTTTATAATTATTAGATCCGGCAATAACGGTTTGGTAGTAGGAAAGGCATTGGGAGAACATTCAATTAAGGTTGTGGAAAATTTCGGTAGGGAAATCCCCCTACACATGGGAGCAATAAGAAAAGTAATTCTTGCCAACCAAAGTGATTCCTTTATAGAAGAGTATATGAAGCTTGACTTGGAGCCTTACCTAAATAAAAATTCTTTAGATAAGGATCAGTTAAGAAGAGAGCTTGAAGAAATTAAAGAACAAAAATATGCAATATCTTATTCAGAATATATATTAAACACATCAGGTATTGGATCTGCTGTATTCAACTACAAAAATGAATTTGTCGCTTCCTTAGGAATCGTAGTCCCTTTATACAGATTAAAGGGCAAAGAAAAAGAACTTATTAATTCAGTTATGGAAGCTGCAGAAAAACTATCCTATAAACTAGGCTACTATAAATTGTAACCCTTAGCCTAAGTTATTATTTAACAAAGCCCATAAAAAACCCTTATTAATCGGTGCCTAAAAGCGCCGGTTTTATTTTTACTTACTTTTATTAAATAAATAAACCTTCAAATTTAAAATTTTATTATAATCTTATTATTTATTTTAAATTTTCTTACTTAACCACGCCTAGCATCAATTTATTTTAAACTAAATCATTTTTATACTCAGCCATTTAATTAATTTTTAAAATTCCTAATTAAATCTTTATTAAAATCATTAATTATACTTTTTTTATTTTACCTAGGCTAAGCTTTTAAATTTTAAATTAAAACTATTTAACCCCTAAATCATTTATTTTTATAATCATTTTTAATTTTTTATAAATTTTATAAACTTTTTATTGACTTTAAGGATAATAATTAGTATTATCTATTTGATAGTGATTATCATTAAAGGAGGGGAGAAATATTTATTATCAAGATATAATTGCTAAAAATTTAATATTTAACTGCTCCCCTACTCTATTAGGTGCTAAACCCGGTAATATTTTTACCTTGAGAAATATTAAAGACTCTAAGCTAACACCCTTAGTAAATTATTGGAAAAAAATACTTAACCCCCAAATGGATTTAAGAGTTATCAAAAAAACCGAGGACCTAATTTTAATTTTTGTTTATAGGGTGGAGTTCCTTCACAAGGTCATTGAATCAGAAGAAAGTAAGTGTTTTTTACTTGAAAACGGCTACAGCTGTAAAAATTTAAATTGCGTATTTAATACCCTTACATATAAACTTAAAAATTCTGATTTCCCACATGAAATAGGCGTTTTATTAGGATATCCTATAGAAGATGTGAAGGAATTTATTTCTCAAAAAGGTAAAAACTACATGGCCTGTGGCAACTGGAAGGTTTATGGTAACCTAAAGGATGCTCAGGAAAAATTTAATCAATACGAATCGTGTAGATCTACTCTTAAATCTTTAGTTGATGGGGGCATAAGTCTTGAAAGAATAGTTTTACTTATAAAAGGAGATTGTTATGAAAAAAATTGCAATTGTCTATTGGTCGGGAACAGGCAACACTGAAGCTATGGCTAAGGAAATATTTGAAGCCTGTAAAGATAAATCTGATCCTCAACTTATATTCTCAGATAATTTTAAAAAAGAAATGATTGATGATTTTGACAGAATTGCTTTCGGATGCCCGGCAATGGGAGATGAGCAGCTTGAAGAAATAAGTTTTGAGCCTATGTTTGAAAGTTGCGAAGAAAAATTAAAGGGTAAGGAAATTGCCTTATTCGGTTCTTACTCCTGGAATGATGGTCAGTGGATGCGTGACTGGGAAGAAAGAGTAAATAAAGATCAAGCGCTACTTATTTATGAGCCCGTTATTGCCTATGATTATCCGGACGAAAATGTATTATCCTTGTGCAAAAATCTTGCCGAAGCTTTGTGCAGGTAAGTTTTTTAATTTAAAATCTCATACACACCAAAAAAGCAGGTTAAGTAAATTTAACCTGCTTTTCTCTTTTGTATTTTTTATTGTCAGAATGTTTACTTTTTCATCTAGTTCTTGTGGCTTTATTAACCTTACCAATAGACTTTTACCTTTAAACAAATTTATATCAGAAATTATAAATATAAGTAAAGGTACATTAAAAGGAAAATAAATTTAAATCTGCCTTAGCTGATAAATTATGATAATTTTTTACACTCTTAGAAATTTTTTGTAGCACTAATATGAAATAATAAAAAAAAGAGGACCATCAGGTCCTCCTTTATAATATTATTCCTAAAAGTTCACAAGTGATATTTCTATACTCTCATAAACCTTTATCCGGCCTTACCTACTCTCCCGGGTCGTCTCCAACCGAGTACCATCGGCGCTCTGAGGCTTAACTTCTGTGTTCGGTATGGGTACAGGTGTCTCCCTCATGCTATCTTTACCGGATCCAACTACAA
>NZ_LR588414.1:329362-428554 GCF_901447155.2 Peptoniphilus catoniae | reverse complement strand
GAGCCAGGATCAAACTCTCGATTGTAATTTGTCCTTAGCTTCAGTTCTTTTTACTGACTTTTTCCGCTAAGCTTCTTTGCTTATGATTTCTTACACTATTTAATTATCTTGGTTCTTGCTGCCTTTTTTGAGGTAGCTTGTCTATTATATATTGCCTCGTTTTGTTTTGTCAAGGGATTTTTTTACTTTTTATATAATAGAATCAGCTATACTGACTCGATAATATTATCATGATATTTTTCTTTAGTCAAGATTGTTTTACCTTTAAAAATTTTTTATCTTTTTTCATTTACTTTATTTTTTCAATATATTTAAGATATTTTCATCGGCTTTTATTTTGTAGCTTTTTTCTAAATATTTTTTATATTCAAAATTCCCTTCATTGTATAGTAGAATTCCTAAGTTTGTATTTAATAAATAGCTTTCTTTTAGTATTTCTAATCCTTCTTTGTAGGTTTCTATAGCTTTATTATTTTCTTTAAGCTCTAAATAACATAGAGCTTTTTGGTTGTAATAGTTCTCTTCATTCTTGTTTATACTTAAACTTTTATCTATACTTATCAAGGCACTTTCAAGTAGACCCAATTTTTCTTCTGCAATACTTTTTAAATAATGAACTTGGTCTTTTAAAGGATATAGACTTGATATAGATTTTAAACTTTTATAGGCTGATTCATATTTTCCATATGTCAAATATGAACTTGCAGCTTCTATATTTACGTAGTCTTCAAGTTCTTTTAGATTATCTCTTACTTCATCTTCCAGTTCTATATATTTTCCCGATGAAAGATTTAAGAATTTTTCAAAATATAGTTTCGATTTCAGGTATCTGTTCATAAGCCTAAATATATATCCTAATCTGTAATTTACTAAGATATAGTCGGGATCTGTCTTTATAATAGATTCATAGCCTTTTATTATCATGTTTAAAAAGCTTTTTTGTTCATCTTCGCTAATATCTGTATAAATTTTATTGTATATGGTTTCTAAAATGTTATATTTTTTAAATTCAAAATCTTCATTTTCATCCATAAAGTTGTTGTATGAATTTATGTATATATAACTGTTTATTGGATCATCTGCTTTTGTGCTAAGATAGTCTATATAAAGATCTATATTTTTAACTGTCGCTTTTACAATTTGTATATATTGATCTTTGTATTTAAACTGTTTGTCTATTCCTAAAAGATATATTATTCCTTCATTTATTCTATTTATTTCTAACTTATTTTTTAAATCCTCTTCTTTTATGTCATCTATAAGCTTGTTTAAAATAAGAGGTAGTGGGATTTCTTTATCCAACTTTATACTTTCTAAATTTATATCTTTTTTTAATTGTATAAATACTATATTTTTTAGTCTTGAGTTAATTTCTTTATCTAGATTCATTGAAATTCACCCATATATTTTCTTTTTCTCATGGTACTTCCTGCAAGAATATTAAAAAGTGCACCTCTAAAAACAACATATAGAGCTGTTAGAAGCTCTACTCCTATGATTTTTAAGTAATAGGTTCCTCTGCTTGCAAGTTCATAAATGTTATTTATAGGGCCTAAAGCCAGTTCCATTACATTTTGTGAAAAGAGAAAAGAATAGTCTCCCCCAAAAATTAATACTAAAAGTCCAACATAAATACCGAAGGGCAAAAGCCAGTGTATGGGGTTTGTTCTCATAAAATCGAGGCTATAGCTATAGGCTTCTATATAGAATTTGTCTTTTATATAAATACTTTCTATCAAGGGATTAAAAAGCAATATTATTATAAAATTTACAAGACCTGAGCTTACAAACCATGAAGCTATAATAATTATTATATATGTTGAATATATTGAACCCAAATTTCTTACAAAGGAGTTTTTCATACCTCTAAAGGACAATCTGTTATAGAAGTTCAGATCAGATAATAATTCACAGTAACCGGAAAGTATTAAAGAAAAAATTATAGGCATGGCGAATCCAGCCATAATTGGAACTGTACCAAAAACACTTGCAAATATGATTTCAACGGATTTTAATCCAAAACCGAATACTAAGGGCAATAATAAAACTATTGGATTTTTAACTATTCTATTTTTAGTTTCAATCCATGCCTTTTTGTAAACCATTTTTAAATCTTCTAAATAATCCATAATTCCTCCTTACTTATATAATAAATGAATTGAGAAAAGATTCAATAAATTATATACTTAATATTATACACGGAAAGGAAGGTAAAAATGTTTAATAGAATAAAAAAACTTTTAATAATTACAATTATAGCTTTAGCTTTATTTCCTCTTTCTACCTATGCAGATACTATTAATGTACAGGAGCCTATTAGCCCTGGGGTTGTAAGAGAAGAACATATAGTAAACTATGATAATAATAATACTTATGTAAATCTACTAAAAATTGACTTAAATAATCCCTCAGTTAAGGTTGAGGTAGTGGCTGGAGAAGGCAAATATACGCAACGTTCAACAGTAAGCAGTATGGCAAAAAGAACTGATGCAACAGCTTTAGTTAATGGAGATTTTTTTAATACCTTGCTTCAGGGATCCCCTGAGGGTCCTTCAATTGTTGAAGGTAAGCTACAAACATCTCCTGTTTACTATAATGGTCTTTATTCTCTAGGTATAACTACAGATAATACAGCTTCTATTGAAGAAATAACTTTTAGTGGAAATGTTAAAGCAAGTAATGGTGCAAGCTTTAAGCTTGACAGTTTAAACAAATCTTACTATTGGTATGAACCTGATGGCCAATACTCTCACCAAGACAGACTTAATCTTTATAATGATTTCTGGGCTTCAAAATCAAGAGGAGACAAAAAAAATAGTGAGATACTTGTATCTCAAGACGGGATTGTAGAACAAATTAGTGAAGGTAAAAATTTCAATTTTCCGGTACCTGACGGCAAATTTATCCTTCAAGCAGACGGCAAGGCATATGATTTTATAAAGGCAAATGTGCCTATTGGTTCACAATTATCTATAAGCTATTCAATTAGTCCCAAAAAAGATTTTAAGTTTTTAATTGGGGGGCATGCCCTACTAGTAGACAACGGTGCTAGTGTAAAATATACAAAAGACATAAACGTCCTTGGAGGAGTTAGAGCAAGGACTGCCGCAGGTATAAGCGAAGATGGAAAAACTTTATTTATCGCAAGTGCTGAAGGCAGAACTAAAAGAAGTGCAGGTCTTTCTTTGCCAAACCTATCAGATTTTATGGTCTCTATAGGCGCTTATAAAGCTCTTAATCTTGATGGAGGTGGATCTACCGCAATGGTAGTTAAAGAGCTTGGAGATTTTGATAGAACAAGAGTTATTAATCCAGAAAAAAATCAAGCTGAAAGAAAAGTTGTAAGTGGAATCGGAATATATAATACAGCCCCTGACTCGAATGTTTTACAGGGGGTGAAAATAAGTGGACCCGATTCTTTAATCTTAGGTCAAAGTGCTGAGTATAAATTAAAAAGTGCCTGGAATGAATCTTTAAAGCCTATGAATATAGATAATATTGCTTATTCAATTTCTGTTGATGGTAACCTAGGCACACTTAGTGACAATTTGTTTCTAGCCCTACAAGAAGGAGAAATTAATGTTAATCTTGTAACTGATTCCGGTATCTTTGCAAGTAAAAAAGTAACTATAGGTGGATTTGACAAGATAAAAGAATTAAAAATTAAACTAGATGATCTTAGAGTATCGGAGGGTTCAGTAATTTTTCCAACTACTTCAGCTATTCTGAAGGATAAAAGCGAAGTTATAATAAGTCCTAAGGTGCTTAATTATGAAATTGATAACTTTAACTATTCTATAGACGAAAATTCAAATATAAGTATAAATTCATTAAATAACGCATCAACAGCTAAGCTTAAAGTAAGTCTTGGAGCTATTTCAAAAACCATAGATTTATATGACCTTAGTGCTCAGGTTTTAAAAATGAATATAGGGAAGAAATCTTACTTTATAAATGGCGAAAAGAAAGAAATGGATACTGCACCTTTTATTAAAGATGACAGGACCTTGGTACCTGTAAGGTTTATTGTTGAAGGGTTAAAAGGCGATGTAAGTTATGATGAGAAAAATAAAGTTGTGGAAATTATTTATCAGGACAAACAAATTCGTATACCTATAGGTTCAGATACTATATATGTAAATAATGAAGAAATTAAAATGGATACAAAAGCCATAATAAAGGATGATAGAACCTTTATCCCTATAAGGTTTGTAGCTGAATCCATAGGAATACAGGTGGGTTATGAGGAAACAAACCAAGAAATAAGCCTAATAAAGGCAAATAATAATTCATCAGAAGTAAATACTGATTTAAATGCTACAGAAGCACCACAAGAAATTCCCCTTAATGAATCTTCTGTAAATAATAGTAAATAAAGAAAAGAGTTGTCTTACAAGACAACTCTTTTTTATTGGCAAATTCATAGATTTTTTAAATTTTTAATTTTATCTTAATTACTAAGTGATATATTTACTTATAAAAAATCAGCTCCTATAAAGAGCTGATAAATATTTATATAGTTATGCTCCCAGATAAGCTTCCTTTACTGACTTATCATTAACAAGATCCTTTGAGGCA
The DNA here is from genome assembly GCF_901447155.2 of Peptoniphilus catoniae. Classification (GTDB taxonomy): domain Bacteria; phylum Bacillota; class Clostridia; order Tissierellales; family Peptoniphilaceae; genus Peptoniphilus_E; species Peptoniphilus_E catoniae. Next base: position 423,976 of record NZ_LR588414.1, on the reverse strand, counting down.
CCGGACTTGACAATTCTTCCGGTTTCAATTACATAAGCTCTATCTGAGATTGAAAGGGCTATATTTGCATTTTGTTCCACCAAAAGTACAGTTACTCCATCCCTTTTCAAACCTTTTATTACATCAAAAATCTTTTCTACAAATAGAGGAGAAAGTCCCATAGAAGGTTCATCTAAAAGTATAAGCTTAGGTCTACTCATTAAAGCTCTGCCCATTGCAAGCATTTGCTGCTCTCCTCCTGAAAGGGTGCCTGCAAGTTGAGATTTTCTTTCCGCAAGTACCGGAAACCTTTCATATATACTTTCTATGTCCCTATCAATAGAACTTCTATCCTTAACTATAAAAGCTCCAAGCTTTAAATTATCAAGTACTGAAAGACCTGTAAATACCCTTCTCCCTTCCGGTACTTGGGCTATTCCCAGCCTTGTTATATTATGAGGCTTAACCTTTGTAATATCTTGGTTTTCAAAGGTAACCTTGCCTTCTTTTATAGGTATAAGACCAGAAATACTTTGTAGAGTAGTGGTTTTTCCAGCGCCATTAGCGCCGATTAAGCAAACGACCTCCCCATCATTTACATCTAAACTTACACCCTTTAAAGCATGGATGTTACCATAAAACACATTTAAATTTTCAACACTAAGCATTAGGCACCTCCGGTTCCAAGGTAGGCGTTTATTACCTGTTCATTATTAATTACTTCAATAGGATCGCCTTGAGCCAAAACTTTTCCGTAATTAAGCACCATAAGTCTTTCACAAATTCCAAGAACTAATTTCATATCATGTTCTATTAGAAGAATTGTAATTCCGAATTTATCTCTTATAAGTCTTATGGTTTCCATTAATTCTTCTGTTTCTGTAGGATTCATTCCAGCAGCCGGTTCATCAAGAAGAAGTAAATCCGGATCTGTAGCCATAGCTCTTGCTATTTCAAGCTTTCTCTGATCCCCATAAGATAAAGCATTTGCTGAAAATCTCTTATACTTGTCAAGCCCGAAAATACTTAATATTTCCATGGCTCTTGTATTAATATCAAATTCTTCTTCCCAAAACTTAGATATTCTAAACATGCCTTGCATTATGGAGTATTTCATATCCTTGTTGCAGGCTATTTTAACATTATCAAGTACTGATAAGTAACCGAAAAGCCTTATATTTTGAAAGGTTCTGGCTATTCCGTAGTCAACTAATTTGTAGGGTTTAATTCCGTTAATCTTCTTATCTTTAAGATAAATATTCCCTGTAGTAGGTGCATAAACTCCTGTAATCATATTAAATACAGTAGTTTTTCCTGCGCCGTTAGGACCTATAAGACCTAAAAGCTCCTTTTCTTTTATTTCTAAATTGAAATCTGAAACAGCTTGAAGTCCACCGAATTTTATCCCAACATTTTCACAAGTTAAAATTGTTTCACTCAAGATGTTTCACCTCTTTTATTTATAGCAGTATCGTCTTCTATTTTTAAAATTGATCTTACAAATCCTGTTAAAGAAAATTCTTTTCTACCGAAAATTCCTTCAGGTCTGAAAATCATCATTAAAATCAAAATTATTGAATATAAAATCATTCTGTAATCTGAAAACTGTCTTAGAAGTTCAGGTATAACTGTAAGAGTAACTGCTGACATAACAGCTCCTGTAAAAGAACCCATTCCCCCTAAAACAACCATTACAAGAATATCAAAGGACCTGTTGTAGTCAAAAACCTTAGCTCCTATAACTCCTATATTGTGAGCATAAATGCCTCCGGCTATACCTGCAAAAAATGCAGATAAAGCAAAAGCAAAGGTTTTATAATAGGTTACGTTAATTCCCGTACTTTCAGCAGCTATCTCGTTTTCTCTTATAGCGAGCACGGCTCTTCCATGTCTTGATGTCATAACAGAAAACATAGCGGCAACAGAAAGAACTGTAATTAAATATATAAGACCTAAGCTTTGCATTTTGGGTATCCCGCTTAATCCTTGTGCTCCCCCGGTAAAATCAAAATATTCTATTAGAACTCTTATTATTTCTCCAAAGGCAAGAGTTACTATTGCAAGGTAATCTCCCTTAAGCCTAAGAGCAGGTATACCGATAGCTATACCTATAAGACAAGATAAAATTCCTCCCAGTAAAAGTCCTGTTAAATAACCCGGAATCCCCGGTATAAGACCGGTTTTTGCAAAAAGAGCCGCTGTATATGCACCTATTGACATGAATCCTGCATGTCCCAAGGTTATTTGGCCAAGGTTACCTACAGTAATATTTAAAGATACGGCAAGTATTATATTTATACATACAAGCCTTAAAACTGAAAGTGTGTACTTATTTATAAGTCCCGCTTTTTTTAAAGCAAAAATAAACAAGTAGAAAAGAGCCAGCAATATTATAGTTAAAATATACATTCCTCGTTTTTGTCTAGTCATAATATCACCTACACCTTTTCCTTAATATTCTTACCTAATAACCCAGTAGGTTTAAAGATTAAAACTACAATAAGTAAGCCGAAAACTATAGCATCGGCAAGCTTACTTGATATATATGCTCTAGTTAATGCTTCTACAAGTCCTAATATAAGCCCTCCTAGAACAGCGCCAGGTATCAAGCCTATTCCCCCTACAACTGCCGCAATAAAAGCTTTTATCCCAAGCATTGATCCCATTAAAGGGTAGGCTTGAGGATAAGCAGCAACATAAAGAGCTGCAGCAACCCCTGCAAGAGCTGATCCTATTGCAAAGGTCATAGTGAGAGTATTGTCTACATTTATTCCAACTAATGATGCTGCCCCATAATCTTCACTTGTTGCAATCATTGCTTTTCCATATTTGGTTTTCTTCATAAATAACTGTAAAAGCAAAGTTAAAACTGCAGTAATTGCAATTGTTATAATTGTGGAAACGGAAATAGCTCCGCCAAAGATTTTTATCGGTTCAGAATGAAAAATTGGAGGAACCGATCTTGCACTTGCCCCTAAAACTTTCATAACTAAATTTTGTAACAACAAGCTCATTCCTATTGCCGTTATTAAATTAGACAGTCTGGGGCTATTTCTCAAAGGTTTATAAGCAAGTCTTTCTATTAATATTCCAAGAAGCGTGCACACTAAAACCGCCGGTATAATTGCTAAATAAAAAGGTAGTCCCGAGTCCATTAAAAATAATTGAATCGTAAAAACAACGGTATAAGCTCCGACCATAATTATTTCTCCATGTGCAAAATTTATAAGTAAAGCTATACCGTAAACCATGGTATAACCCAAAGCAACAAGAGCGTAAATAGATCCGATTTGTAAACCGTTAATTATCTGTAGGATAAATCCCATTACTGATTTTGCTCCTTTCAATAATTTAAAAGCGGCAAATTTTATATTGCCGCAATTAACTCTTATTCAGGTGATACTATTGAATCAAATACATACTCTCCTTGATCTATCTTTATAATAGTTGCAGGTTTAACGGGATTATTGTTTTCACCAAACTTAATATTACCTGTAACTCCATCTACGTCAATATTTTTCAAAGCTTCTATAACCGCTTCATAATCAGTAGATTCCGCTTTTTCAAAGGCAGCTTTATATAAGTAAATGGTATCATAACCTAAAGCAGCAAATGCTGAAGGTGTTTCATTGTACTTTTCTTTATATGCGTTAACAAAGTTTTTAACCTTTTCAGATTCATCATCTACTGCATAGTGATTAGTAAAATATACTCCTTCAAGTATGCTTTCGGAACCCGGATCAACTGTAGCAAGTACTCCATCCCATCCGTCAGGTCCTATTATTTTAGCATCTATACCTAAATCTTTAATTTGTTTAGCCATTAATACATCTTTTTCATAATATTCAGGAATTAAAATTACATCAGGAGAAGCTTTTTGTATATTTGTAAGTTGTACTCTGAAGTCTACGTCTGTTTGACCATAGCCTTCATCTGCAACTACTTCCATACCTTTCTTTTCAGCTTGTTCCTTAAAAGCGTCAGCTACTCCGTTTGAATAGTCATCTGATGTATTTCTCATAATTGCGACTTTTTTAGCTTGTAAGCTGTCTGCTGCAAAATTTGCAAGTATAGCTCCTTGTAGAGGGTCAGTGAAACAAGTTCTGAATACATTATCCTTTCCTTCAGTTATTGAACTCATAGTTCCTGTAGGAGTAATCATTGGTATTCCATCGGTATCGCTGTTATCTGCAACGGCTTGAGCAGGTTTTGATGTAATAGGTCCTATAATTGCTTGAGCTCCACCTTCAACAAGCTTGTTATAAATAGTGACTGCTTCTGTAGGATCTCCTTTATCATCCTCTGATGAATATTCAATCTGTTTTCCGTTAATTCCACCATTTGCATTGATCTCTTCAATTGCAAGTTTTATTCCGTTTTCAGTAGTGTTACCATAAACTGCAACTGCACCGGTTTTAGGAATAATTCCTCCAAGTTTAATTACATCCGAATCTTGGGGTTCAGAACCTCCATTAGAAGTATTTGCAGTATTATTTCCGCCACAAGCGGTTAAAACAAATACTAAAGACATAATCGTTATTAATATTTTTCTCATCTTTATCCCTCCTAATTGAAAATATTTCCAATATTATACCACAAATTTTATTCATGTAAACCAATAAATTAAAAATATTGGAAATAAGTAAAATTTTTACATTTTCTCAGGAGCCGCTATTCCTAATAACTGCAATCCCTCTTTAATAACGGTTTTAACAGCATAGCAAAGCATTAATCTCGTATTCTTAAGAACTTCATCATCTACTATAATTTGAGTTTGATTGTAATATTTATTAAATGCTCTTGCAAGCTCTACAGTATATCTTGTTACAAAGTAAGGCTCATACTTTTCATGTGCATCTATCACAACGTTAGTAAAATTATATAGAGTCCTAAGAATATTATATTCTTCCTCAGAATTTAGTAGTGATGGATCTATCTTTCCATTTATATCAAAATTGCCCTTCTCCAAAAGTGAACAAATTCTTGCATGAACATATTGAACGTAGGGCCCTGTTTCTCCTTCAAATGATAAAGTCTTATCCCAAGAAAATACATAGTCTTTAATCCTTTGATTAAATAATTCTTGAAACTTTACTGCTCCTATACCTACCTGTGCAGCAAGTTCGTCCTTATTTTCTATTTTTTCTCCCCTATCTATTTCCCTTTGTGTAAGAATTTCTCTTACCTTGTCTGTTGCCTTGTTAAGAACATCTTCAAGATATACAACTCTTCCCTTTCTTGTTGATAAAGTTCCATCTTCCAAAGAAACCATACCAAAAGCCACGTGTACTACCTCATCACTCCAGTCATATCCCATTTCTTTAAGAACTGCTTTTAATTGTTGGAAGTGTAAAGATTGTTGTGACCCTACTACGTATATATTTTTATAAGGTTGATGTTCTCTATGTCTATAGTGAGCTGCGGCTATATCTCTTGTAATATAAATAGTTGATCCATCGGACTTTATAATTAATGAAGGTGGAAGATTATATTTAGATAAATCTACAATCTTTGCACCGTCTGATTCAACTAAAGCTCCGGATTTTTCAAGCTTGTCAACTTCTGCCGGCATATATTCTGAATAGAAAGACTCTCCTTTAAAGGTGTCGTAATTAATGTCAAGCATTTTGTAAACTTTATTAAATTCCATTAAGGATACATCCCTAATCCATTGCCATAATTCAAGAGCTTCCTCATCCTTGTTTTCAAGTTTAGCAAACCATGCTCTACATTCATCTCTAAGTTCAGGATCAATTTCAACCTCTTTATTGATTTTTACATATAATTTCAGAAGCTCAGCAATAGGATCCTTTTCAATAACTTCTCTATCTCCCCACCTTTTAATGGCAACTATTAACATACCGAACTGAGTTCCGTAATCTCCCAAGTGGTTATAGGATATTGTATTGTATCCCAAAAAGTCGTAAATTCTTTTAATGGAATCTCCTATTACAGTTGATCTTATATGACCTATATGAAAAGGCTTTGCAATATTAGGTGATGAATACTCTACGACAACATTTTTCCCTGCACCTATGCCCGGCTTTCCATAATCTTCTTTTCTTTCTTTTATTTCATTTAAAATAGTTTCTGAAAGTTTGTTTTTGTTTATAAAAAAGTTAATATAAGCTGATTTTGATTCGATTTTTTCAAAATATTCACTTTTAATTGATTCTGCTATTTCCTTTGCAATTACTGCAGGATTCTTTCTATATATCTTTGCTAGAAAAAATACAGGAAATGCGAAGTCTCCCATTTCATAGTTAGGAGGAACCTCTATTGAATTTGCTATTTCTTCAATACTTACAACTTGACTTTCTTCATTTAGTTTTTCATCTAAAATTTTTACAATTTCATCCTTAAAATTTACCATGACTACTCCTTTTTAAATTATTGTAATACATTATATAATATTTATTTAAATTCTACTATACTAACTCCACTGCCACCTTCATTATAAGCTGCGTCTTTTGCGGACTTTATATTGGGATTTTTCTTCAAATATGCTTTTACCTTTTCCCTAAGGGCTCCTGTACCTTTGCCGTGAATAAGGCGAACCTGCTTTAGACCTGCCAAATAAGCATCATCTAAATATTTTTCTATAATCGGTTTTGCTTCGTCGAAGGTTTTGCCTCTTATATCTACCTCGGTTTTTATATATTTGGACTTGCTGTTCATTATTCTTTTTGACTTTTCTTTTTCTTTATCTTCATCCCTAGTTGATCTTTCTAATGAATTTTTAGGCAACTTCATTTTTATCATACCTATTTGAACAAGTACATCTTTGCCGTTTTTATCAATATCAATGATGGTTCCTTCGGCATTTAGGGAAGGTGACCGGACAGAATCACCTATTTTTAGATCCATAATTGGGTCCGAAGCTTTTTTTATTACAATCTTTTCACTAGGTTTTAAAGCATCTGAAATATTATCCCTAAGTATATCATTTACATCCTGAAGTCTTCTAGCCTGATCCGAATTAAGTTCCGTTTTTAAAGACTTTATTTCATCCATTATAAGCTTAATGTTCTCTCTTGCATTTAAAAGCATTTGCTTTGCTTCTTCTCTTGATGACTCTAATATTTTCTCACGTTTAGCTTTAGTCTTTGCTATTTCATCTTCAAGCTTTTTACTTTTTTCTTCAAAGTTTTTTCTTTCCCTCTCGCTTATAAGTTTATTTTCTTCTATTAAGGTTCTTTCTTCTTCTATTGATTTTAAAACTTCCTCAAACTCTATATTTTCCTTACTAATTAATTCTCTCGCCTTTGAAATTATTTCTTCAGAAAGTCCAAGTCTCTTTGATATTTCAAAAGCATTTGATTTTCCCGGAACTCCTATTAGGAGTTTATAAGTTGGAGATAATGTATCAACATTAAACTCCATGGAAGCATTTGCAACATTTTCTGTTGTTAATGCGTAAATTTTAAGCTGATTGTAATGGGTTGTAGCTAAAGAAATTATATTATTTACTCTCATATAATCCATAATTGCATTAGCTAAAGCTGCGCCTTCTGTAGGATCGGTTCCCGCACCTAGCTCATCAAATATAACAAGGCTTTTTGAATCTGCGTATTTTAAAATCTCAACTATATTTAACATATGTGATGAAAAAGTAGACAAAGACTGCTCAATACTTTGTTCATCACCTATATCGGCAAGAACTTTGTCGAAAATTCCTATTTCGCTATTTTCCAAAGCAGGAATATGAAGGCCGTATTGAGTCATTAAGACCAAAAGTCCTAAAGTTTTTATACTTACAGTTTTACCACCGGTGTTTGGCCCCGTAATTATTAAAGAAGTAAAATCATCTCCTATATGGATATCTATAGGCACTATATTTTCCGCCTTGAGTAAAGGATGCCTTGCTTTTTTTAAATTTATATAACGCTTTTCATTAACAAGGGGTCTGTTACAGTTAAGTTCTAGAGAAAGTTTAGCCTTTGCAAATATAAAGTCAAGCTCAGCTAATATATTTTGATTAGCTGCAATTGCATAGGATTCTTCAGCAACCATTTGCGACAGTTCTCTTAAAATTCTGTTTATCTCTTCAAGCTCATCTGAGTAAAGATTTTTAAGTTCGTTATTAAGATTAACTACTGCCATAGGTTCAATATATACTGTTTGGCCACTGGAGCTTCTGTCATGAATCAAGCCTTTTAGTTTTGATTTGCTTTCAAGTTTTACAGGGACTACGTATCTGCCCTCTCTAATGGTTACAAGACTGTCTTGTATATATTTTTTAGTTTCTTCACTTGAAATTATATAGTTAAGCTTATCCCGTATAGCATCTTTTTTTCGACCTATTTGCTGTCTAATTGAATAGAGTCTCGGGGAAGCATTATCTGAAATTTCCTCAGGGGATATTATAGCATCGTTGATACTATCTTCTATGTTTTTATATGAAGATAAATTTTCCGCCTTATAGGGTAACAGCTTATAACTTGGATCCTTTGGATCTATAGAAAAATAAGATTTTAAGTACCTTGATACTCTTAAAAAATCTGATATGTTAAGAAGTTCTTCAGGCCCCAAACTACCCCCCATTTCTAACCTCTTCATATATGGTTTAATATCCATTATACCGAAAAGTGGTGGATTGGATTTTTTAATTATTAAATTTACAGCTTCTGTAGTTTCGTCAAGCCGTAAATTTATTTCTCTTATATCTTTTGATATATCTTCCTTATCAGCCAAGTCTTTTGCCAAATCAGATACTATATTGTCCTTAAGCATACTTATTATTTTATTAAATTCAAGGACCCTCTTTGATTTTTCTATCAGTTCAGTCATATGACCCCCCTGTTTAAATGCCCATAAGTTACCAATCCGTAATTCTCAGTTAGACATTTTTTAATGTAAGTGTCATCTGGATTTTTCCCATCTAAAATATTTTCATAAAGCTTAATAGTTTCTTTAATGTTATTTCTTAAATTAAGTTTGAAGCTTCTTACTCCCATTTTCTTTAAGTCTAATACTTTTTTAGAGAACATTAAAGGATGAGAGTTAAATATCTCACTTATACCATCTCTTCTCTCAACTAGAAATCTTTCTTTAAAAGAATCCTCCAGATAAAACCCTTTGCTGAATTTGCATTTATAGCAATTTAATGAGTTTTTACAATTAAGCTCTGTAGACATGGGGCAATGTACCATTGTCATAACAGGTAAAAGCCCATGTGAAACAAGCTCTAAAAAATCCCCGTAATCTTTTGCTATATCTTTGATTTGACTTTCATTAAGTTCAGGAGAAAGTATAACTCTCTTAAAACCTTTTTTTATAAGAAATTCCACGCCTTTACTGTTGAATATATTAAGACCAATATCTGCAACCTTAGGAATTTTGATATTTTCTAAAGCTGAAATTTGAGACAAATTATTTATTATAATTTCATCAACAATTTCTCTATTTTTATTTAATAACTCTATAGATTGTTCAAGAGATTTGGAATTTTGATATTTTTTAAAAACTGCTGATACTTTAATACCACTTTTAAGTAAATATGAGACAACCTCATTATCTATACAGTCTATAGGGTAATATATTTTACAATTTTCCCCTTCAAGCTTTCTTAAATTATCGAAATTGTTTACTTCAACTTTAAGCTCCGGTTCTTTAGCTTCATAATGAACATCTTCCGTAAATCTATATATTAAGTTAACTTTGTCTTTTCTGTCTCTTTTAATAATTTTATTATTTAATTTATCTATAGCATCCCTTCTTAACTTGTTTAAGGTAGCCATAGTTAAAAATACTTCATCGTCTATATCAGCTTGAAAATTGTCAAGTTTATAAATACTGTCTCCAAGTTTTGAAAGGGACTTGTATAAAAGATTATAATCTAGACTTTTATTTATTGCCCTTTGCGCTACAACTTCCGATTGAGCTTCAACCTCAAGTCCTTGTGAGCTTACTCTTAAAAGAGCTTTTTGCCCAAGTCTTATTTTACAATACATATTTATACTTCTATAGGACTGCCTTCTATTTAAATCATCATGAATTTCATCTTCAAGCTTTTTAGAAAAAGTTTTAAAAATTTTTTGACCCTTCCTTATAGGCCTTGCTGATTTTATGAAAAATCTTTCCTTTGGATCTGTTGAGAAGTCAGCTTTAAAGCCTTCACTTCCCCTTTCATCATAAAACTCTAGACCGTCTCCTGAATATATAGGCTCATTTATGGAAACATAAAACCCGCCTTTTACTGGCTCAATTACCTCTCCTATTAAAATCCCTCTGTTGTCAGGTCTTTTACCTGAAACAAAATTTCTTCCGAAATCTCCAAAGGAAAGTCCTTGAGTAAAATCCCTATTAAATATTTGTCTTGTGTCCTTTAGATCTTTATTAGTCAGTTTGTCTTCAAGAGCCCTTCTGTAAGACTTTGTTATTTGGTATACATATTCAGGTTTTTTTAGTCTACCTTCTATTTTTAAAGAATCCACCCCTAAATCTACCAAGTCCGATACTCTGTCTAAGGTATTTAAATCTTTAGGTGATATTAAATATCCTTTTTTGCCTAAATCTTTAAAATTAAGATCTAAGATTTTATAAAATTTTCTACAGGGTTGAGCACAGTTTCCTCTGTTACCTGACCTCGCACCTATCATAGACGACATTAAACACTCACCTGAAAAGCAGACACATAAAGCTCCATGAATAAATGCTTCAAGATCCATACTTGTTTTTTCTTTAATTGCTGAAATTTCACTTAACTCAGTTTCTCTAGCAATTACAAGTCTTTTAAATCCCATATTTTCAAATGTCAAGGCTCCGTAAAAATTATTAACAGCCATTTGAGTGCTTGCATGTATTTCCATATCCGGGTATCTTTTTACCAATAACGAAGACAGGCCCAAATCCTGTGTGATTATTGCATCTACCCCTATTTCATAAAGAAAATCACAAAAGTCCAAGGCGTCCATCATTTCAGAATTATCTATAAGTATGTTTACGACTACAAATACTTTTACTTCTCTTAAATGAGCATACTCAACAGCCTTAATTAATTCCTCATCGGTAAAGTTATTTGCTCCTGACCTTGCAGAAAACTGTTTTCCTCCTAAATAAACACTATTTGCTCCGGCTTTAATGGCAGCTTCAAGAGATTCGAAGCTGCCTGCCGGAGCTAATATTTCTGCCTTATTTCTCATTTAAACTCTCTAATTCTCTATTTAAATCTATAATTCTCTTTTGGGAATTGTAAATCTGTTCTTCTAAAACTTCCTTTTCCTTTTTTAAGCTCTCAACCTTTGTTTCCAATTCTTTAATGCTTTGATCTTGCAATTGAATTCTGTTTCTATAATCATTATTGTCTTTTTCTAGATTGTCTTTTTGCTTTTTTAAATCGTTAATACCCTTGTTCTGATTTAAAAGCTTATTTTTTAAATTTACTATTTCAGCTTTTGATTCTTCCAGTTCTTGAATATTCTTCCTATACTGATTTGTGTCTTTCTCAGCTTCCTTAATGGATTTTTCTTGGTTTGCCATTGTTTCTTTTTCGTCTAAAATATTAAGAGCTGTTAATACCAGTGTCTGAACCTGGTTTAATTTGTAATTGGATCCTTGAGTTTCCTTTATTCTAAAATCAAGATTATCTGCCAAGTCCTTAATGTATTGGCTGTCATTATTACCGACTACAAAAAAATTCATATCACTTATTGTGACCTTCGTTCCGGACTTACTCATAATTCCTCCTGTTATTCTCTTAATTTTCCTCCTAATTTAGTTGCTACTCCCTCTATTACATTATTAACTATTGCAGTTATTTCGTTATCTTTAAGGGTTCTGTCATCAGCTCTGAAAGTCATTGAAAAGGCAAGTGATTTTTTACCCTCTTCAATTCCCTTACCTGTATATATATCAAAAACATTAAAATCTTCTAAAATGCCTTGGGCGTTTTCTTTTACTATTTCTTCTATTGAATAAGCTTCAACATCTAGATCCATTAAAAATGCCAAATCTCTCTTTACAGCGGGGTACTTAGGCAGTTCTTTATAAAGATAATTAGGAATTGCAAGCTTCAAAAGTTTTTCAAAAAGTATTTCTCCAACATAGGCTTTTTTCTTCATACTGAAGTTTTCTAAAACCTCGGGATGAACTTCCCCAAAAACTCCAAAAGATTCTCCCTTATAAAATACCTCGGCGGATCTTCCCGGATGTAAGTAAGTAACATTTGCTCTTTTAAATTCAAGGTCCTTAACTCCCACTTTCCAAAATATCTTTGAAAGTGTTTCTTTCAAAAAGTAAAAGTCACCTAAATCATAAAATCCGAAGGAAAGTTTCTTTTCCTCTCCGGGCAATTGTCCTTCAACAGGGTAAAAAGTATTTCCAAATTCAAAGCCTCCAACATTTTCATTACCTCTATGCTCATTATTGGCAAGGATTTCAAGAAGGTTTGGTACTAAAGTTGTTCTCATTATGCTAAATTCTTCCCCTAAGGGATTAATTATTTCCACAGCATTTCTAAGGTTATCATCAGATTTAATATTAAGTTTTTCAAAAACAGACTTTCCTACAAACGAAAATGTAATTAGCTCATTATAACCCATAGCTAAAAGAACTGTTTTTATTCTATCTTCAAGATTTCTAAGCTTAGATCTTCCCCCTACGCTAAGTTTGCCTTCAAGGGGCTTAGGTTCTATATTATGGTAACCGTATATCCTTGCTATTTCTTCTATTAAGTCCTCTTCTATATTTATATCCGGTCTAAAGGTCGGAACTGTACAAATAATTCCCTCATCTACAATTTCCGTTTCTATTTCAAGTCTATTTAAAAGCTTAGCCATTTCATCCTTTGTAATTTCAAAACCTATTAATCTATTAACCTTATCAGCTCTTAAGTTGATTTTCTTTGCTTCAAGTCTTTTTTTGTAGTCGTCAAGGTTTCCGGATATAATAGTTCCTGCAGATATAAGTTCGATTAATTGAGCAGCTCTATCCACTGCTATTTTAGCAGTATTTGGATCAAGACCTTTTTCAAATCTCATCGATGCTTCAGATCTAAGGCCCAATCTTTTTGAAGTTTTTCTTATGCATTCAGAATTGAAATTTGCCCCCTCAAGTAAAACATTGACTGTGGTATCCATAACTTCCGAATCAAGTCCACCCATTATGCCGGCAAGTCCTATTGTTTTTTCTCCGTCTGTAATAACTATATCGCTATCAAAAAGTATTCTTTTTTCATTATCAAGAGTTGTAAACTCTTCTTCATTTTTAGCCATTCTTACAACGATTTTTTTAGTCTTAATATATTCCAAATCATAAGCGTGTAGTGGCTGACCGCATTCAAGCATTACAAAATTTGTAATATCTACTATATTGTTTACAGGTCTAACTCCTGCAGACATTAAATAATTTTGTAACCATAAAGGTGATTCTTTAATTTTTACATCTTTTATGACTCTTGAATAAAATCTTGAACAGTTATCAGTTTCTATTTCAACAGATTTAAAATAATCTGAAATATTATCTACTTCATTTTCAATTTTTATTTCAGGTTCTTTAAGTTTAGTATTGAAAGTTGCGGCAGCTTCTCTAGCCATTCCTATTATACTTAGACAATCAGGTCTATTCGGAGTAATTTCAAATTCTATAACTTCCTTGTTAAGATCAAGTGCGTCTAAAGCATCTTGTCCTATTTCAGTGCCTTCAGGAAAAATATATATACCATTTCTATATTCCTTGCTTATTACACTGTTATCATAACCTAGTTCTTCAAGAGAGCATAGCATTCCGTCAGACTCAATCCCTCTAAGTTTACTTTTTTCTATTTTTACTCCTCCGGCAAGCTTTGCGCCTACCTTTGCAAGAGGCACTATTGCTCCTTCAAATACATTAGGTGCACCTGTAACTACTGTAAGGTTTTCAGATCCAGTATCCATAGTACAGATTACAAGCTTGTCAGCATCAGGATGCCTTTCTATTTTTGTAATTTTTGCAACTACTACGCCCTCAAGACCTTCTGACCTGTCTTCTATTGATTCAACGTGAGAGCCTGTATCTGTAACCTTATCAGCTATTGTTTTTGTATTTTCATCTATGTCAACGTAATCTCTTAACCATTTTATAGGTAATAACATATTTAACCTCCGACTAAAATTGATTTAAAAATCTGTTATCATTATCAAATAACAGTCTTATGTCATTTAACTTGTATTTAACCATAGCGATTCTGTCTATGCCCATTCCAAAGGCAAAGCCTGAATAAATTTCCGGATCTATCCCGCAATTTCTAAGAACATTTGGATGCACCATGCCACATCCTAAAAGCTCCATACTCCAGCCTGTATGATTACAAGCGCTGCATCCTGAACCTCCGCAAACAGTACAAGTTACATCAACTTCAGCACTTGGTTCTGTAAAAGGAAAATAATGAGGTCTGAATCTTGTTTTTATATTTTCTCCGAAAAATGATTTTACAAAGTAATTTAAATATTCAAATAAGTTAGCCATGGAAATATTTTTATCTACAACGAGACCTTCAAGTTGATGAAACATTGGTGAATGTGTTGCATCTACCTCGTCGTATCTGAAAACTCTTCCTGAGCATACCATTCTAATTGGAGCTCCATGCTCTTTCATAGCTCTAATCTGAACTGGAGATGTTTGGGTTCTCAGTAAGGTTTTCTCATCTATATAAAAAGTATCGCTTAAATCTCTTGATGGGTGATTCTTAGGTGCATTTAAAAGGTCAAAGTTATTTTCCACAGACTCTATTTCAGGTCCGTCATAAACCATAAAGCCCATGTTTATAAATAAGTCTTCCAATTCTTCAATTGTAACAACTAAAGGATGTTTATGACCTATAATGTCTGTATTTTTGTTTAAAGTTATATCTATTCTTTCCTCGTAGAGTTTTTTATTAAGCTCTTCTTCTTTAAGTTTTTCCGTTCTTCTTTTAATTTCTTCTTCTATTTCCTGCCTTACTTCGTTGGCAAGGGATCCCATTACGGGCCTTTCTTCCTTAGAGAGTTTACCCATTTCTCTTAGGACTAGTGTGAGCTCTCCCTTTTTTCCCAAATAGCCGACTCTTATATCATCAATTGCCTTTAGTGAATCAGCTTTTAATAAATCTTCCCCTGCTCTTTTTTTAATATCTAAAATTTTAGCTTTCATCATTTCCTCCATTGTTGTGCATTCATCAGTGATATTATAGCATTCAAGTGTCATATTATCAATGTTTGTGCTTTTTGGTAAGCTAAATAAAAAAGGCAAGACCCTGTTAAGAGTCTTGCCTTATATAATAAACTTATGAAAACATAAGCATAGCTACCGATAAAATAACAACATTAGCTATTGCTATAACAACCATAATCTTAGTTACAAATTTAACCCAGGTTGAATAGTTTACCTTAGCCATTTGCAAACCACCCATTACAACCCCTGATGTAGGAGTTATTAGGTTAATAAGTCCACAGCCCGCTGAGAATATCATAATCATTACTTCAGGGCTTAGTCCTATGGCGTGTGCTAAACCGCCCATTACAGGAATTGATACAAATGCCAATCCTGATGTTGATGGAATTAGGAATGATAGGAACAAATATAGTATATATGAGCCTATTACAAATATTACAGCACTTGTTCCTTGAAGAGCCTTTGATGCTCTGTCAAGTATAAGAGCGTCTATATGAGTTGATTGCATTAACACGGATACTGCTCTTGACACTACTATAATAAGAACTACTGAAAGTATGTCTGATGATCCTTTTACAAAACTATCAACTATTTCTTTTTCACTCATACCTGCAACTATTGCTATAATAATTCCCATTAATAAGAACCACATAGCTATTTCGCCAAAGTACCAATCACCGTAGTCAGCTCCTGTTAAGAAACTTGTTCTTCCTGCAAAAACATTAACCCCAAGATCTACCCAAGGAATAAGTGAACCTATCATAACGATAAAGGTAAATGCAAATATATATAAAATAGCTTTATGTTTACTTGTAAATTCTTTAAGTCCTTCTTCTCCTATTCTAAAGCCTTCCATATCTTCAACTTCTTGCAATGATAAAATAGTTGAACCCTTATCTGCTTGAACTTTCTTAGCGTATTGTCTTACGAAAAATATACAAATCGCTACAGTTGATAACCAAAGTATAAGTCCAAGAGGAAGTATAATAGCTTGATTTGCAGTAATATCTATTCCCTTAAGTGCGTCTACTGCAACTCCTATTGCAAAGGGGTTAACTGTTGATCCAAGTACACCAGCTCCTGCGCCAAGACAAATTGTCGCTACTGCTACTACTGAGTCAAAACCGGCAGCTATCATTGCCGTAGTTATAACTCCATAAAAAGCTACTGTTTCTTCTGCCATTCCATATACAGTTCCTCCAAGGGAGAATAAAAGCATAAGTATGGTAATAAGCATTAATTCTTTGCCCTTACTGTTTTTTACAAGTCTATGTATTCCGGCTTCAAGGGCTCCTGTATCGGCTACTATTCCCAAAAATCCTCCAAGTACCAATACGAATATTGAAATATCAACAGCGTCTACAAATCCGTAATAAGGTGACATAATCAAGTCTGAAAAACTTGCTTTTGCTACTTCTGATACAGGTTCTTCAGCGCCTTTAGGAAGAACCGGATCAAATGTCATCCCGTTTAAAAATAATGAAATTACAAAGATTACGATTAATATAATAAAAAGAATACTAAATGCTGATAATGATTTTTTCTTCTTTTTCATTGATTACACCTCTTTTATTTACTAATAATGGTTCCTGCTTCTCCTAATATAGCTTCCTTTGCTTTTTGCAAAGAAGTTATTATTGCAACCGAACCTTCTTTTCCTTCCTTAACAAATTTTTTGCAAGCTTCAATCTTTGGAAGCATTGATCCTTTTGCAAACTGACCTTCATTAATATATCTATCGATTTCTTCTAAGTTTAGTGAAGATAAATTTTTTTGATTCGGTTTGTTAAAGTTAATAGCAACGTTTTCCACTGCTGTTAAAATCAATAAGATATCCGCTTCAAGGTCAAGAGCAAGCTTAGCACTTGAGGCATCTTTATCAATTACAGCCGCTACCCCTTTAAGTCCCTCATCAGTTTTTATTACCGGGATACCGCCTCCTCCTACAGTAATTACTATATTTCCTTTTTCAACAACGGATTTAATTACATCTGCTTCAACAATTTCTATAGGTTTTGGTGAAGCAATAACCCTTCTATAGCCTCTTCCTGCATCTTCTACGAAGGTTTGTCCTGTTTCTTTTGAAATTTTTTCAGATTCTTCCTTGCTGTAGAAAGAGCCTATAGGCTTTGTGGGGTTTTTAAATCCGTCATCATCTTTATTAACTAGAACTTGGGTTACTATGGTAACACAAGTTTTGTTAAGATTTTGTTTTTTTAGTTCATTACCTATAGCCTGTTGTAATTGATAGCCTATATAACCTTGGCTCATAGCACCACATTCAGGAAAAGGCATATAAGGAGTATTAGCATCTCCTTGAGATGAATATTCCATTGCAAGATTTATCATCCCTACTTGCGGTCCATTACCATGACCGATCATAACTTCATAGCCTTCCTTTATAAGCTCTACTATAGGTTTTGAGGTTTCCTTTACCAATTCAAGTTGCTCTTTGGGGGTCTTGCCAAGTGCATTTCCCCCAAGAGCTATAACAATTCTTTTTGTCATAGGCTACCTCTTATTATTTTAATGTTGCATACATTACAGCTTTTATAGTATGCATTCTGTTTTCAGCTTCATCAAATACCTTTGATTGAGGAGATTCGAAAACATCATCCGCAACTTCCATTTCAGTTACACCGAACTTTTTAGCGATATCTTGTCCGATTGTAGTGTTTGTATCATGGAAAGAAGGTAGGCAATGTAAGAATATAGCTTTTTCGTCAGCCATTTTCATTATATCTTTAGTAACTCTATATTTTTCAAGAAGCTTTATTCTTTCAGTCCAAACATTATCAGGTTCTCCCATAGATACCCAAATGTCAGTATAAATTGCATGAGCACCCTTGCAACCTTTTTTAGGATCATCTGTAAGAGTTATTGTAGAACCGTTTTCCGCTGCTATTTTTCTGCAAGTTTCAACAAGCTCTTCTTTAGGCATTAATTCCTTAGGCCCGCAAGCTGTGAAATTAATACCAAGTTTTGCAGAAACTACCATAAGTGAATTTCCTACGTTATTTCTTGCATCTCCCATAAAGGTAAGATTCAAACCTTTAAGCTTTCCAAAGTTTTCTTCAATAGTCATTACATCAGCAAGCATTTGAGTTGGATGAAAATCGTCTGTTAAGCCATTCCATACAGGAACTCCTGCCTTTGCTCCCATTTCTTCAACTATATCTTGAGAAAAGCCTCTGTATTCAATACCATCATAAAATCTTCCAAGCACTCTTACAGTATCTTCAATTGATTCTTTTGCACCCATTTGTGAGCTTCCGGGACCTATATAAGTTACATTCATACCTAAATCAAAAGCCCCAACCTCAAATGAACAACGAGTTCTTGTTGAAGTTTTTTCAAATACAATGGCTATGTTTTTACCCTCTAAATATCTATGAGGTGTCCTAGTTAACTTTAATTTTTTAAATTCTTTTGAAAGATCTAAAAGATATCTAATTTCATCACTTGTGAAATCTAACAGTTTTAAAAAGCTCCTACCTTGTAAATTTACCGGCATATTTTTTTCCTCCTAAATTTGATTAGTCTTCTCTTGCTAAAGGCATACTCATACATCTCGGGCCGCCTCTACCTCTAACAAGTTCGGCACCGTGAATTTCAATTACATTTAGTCCTTTTTCCTTAAGAATTTTATTTGTAACTGTATTCCTCTTATATACAACTATTGTTCCCGGCTTAACGCAAAGAGTATTGGAGCCATCGTTCCATTGTTCCCTTGCTGCTACAATTTCATCTCCGCCACCGCAAAGAATAAGTTCAATATCTCTTTCAAGGTACTTTTCAAGTATGTGTTCCAAAGTATCTTCCATTTCCTTAATATTAACTTCATCCTCGTCATCAGACGGAGTTATTTCAAATACTCTAAGGGTACCTAATATTGCAGGATGCACTGTGAATTTGTCATAGTCAATTTGAGTAAAAACTGTATCCAAATGCATAAAAGCACGAGATTCAGGAATATCAAAAGCAAGTATAGTCCTTATTTTAGAACCTGACTTGTAGAAGATATTCTTTGCAAGCCGGCTTATAGCGTCAGCTTCAGTTCTTTGAGATATACCAACTGCAAGTACCTTATCATTTAGATTAAGAACATCGCCGCCTTCAATATGATCAGGGTTTTTCCTATCATAAAGAAATTCGACTTGTCCTTTATAGTCTTTATGATATTTAAAAATGTAGTCTGCATAAATAGTTTCTCTGTTTCTGGTCTTTGAGTACATTTTATTTAAAACTACTCCATTACCTACTGAAGCAAAGGGATCCCGTGTGAAATAAAGATTAGGCATAGGTGCTAAAACCATAACGGATGTTTCACTTACAAGGTCAACTAGAGAATTTGCTTTATCTACATTAAGTTCTTTAAGGTTTACACCTTCCATGGTTTTTAAAACAAGTTCCTTGTTGTCCTTAATTGCATCAAAGAAATCAAAAAGTACTCTCTTATACTTTGATGTGCTGATTCCGCCTTCTTCGATAAATTGTTTAATAAATTGCGGTCTTAAATCCGGATTTTGATCTAATGTTTCTGCCATTAAATCCTCAAGATATACTACCTCAACTCCGTTTTCTCTCAAAACTTTCGCGAAGTTGTCATGTTCTTTTTGCGCATCTTCCAAAAAAGGAATATCATCAAATAAAAGCTCCTCTAAAGTATCGGGAGTTAAGTTTAGTAATTCCCTTCCGGGTCTGTGAAGCAAAACCTTCTTCAAAGGTTTAATTTCACTTGTTACATTAATAGGCATATTGTTTCTCCTTTCATATACTTACAAACAATAACTACTAATATTATAGTACTCCTAATAAAAATTTATGTAAGAAAAATATTTGTTTAAGAATTGTAAAACGTGTTCCTTTTACTATTCATTTTGAATTTCAACACTTCTTCTAAATTTAGAAGGAGACATGGACTTTAGTTTCACAAAATTATTATAAAAAGTTTTAGAATTGTTATATCCAGAGGCAAGAGCTACATCAATTACTAAATAGTCAGTAGTATTTAAAAGTTCACAAGCATAATTAATTCTCAAAAAATTTAAAAAATCGTCAAAGTTTCTTTCTACAAGATAAATAAGCTTCCTGTTGAGTTCAGATACTGATATACTAAACTTCTCAGCAACAAGATTTTCATTTATATCTTCAGTAAAAGAATCACTTATATATTCTACAATATTGTAAGCTTGTTCTTCCTCCTCAAAATTAAACATATTTACGACATTTTTATTAGATTTTCTGTATTGATTAGGTGTTGTGCCAAGCTTTTTAGTAAAAAACTTGGACAAATGAGATGAGTCATTAAATCCAGTAAGTTCTGCAATTAAACTTAAAGGAAATTCAGAATTTGTTAAAAGATTCATAGCCTTTACTAGCCTCATTTCGTCAAGTAAATCATGAAAACTGTAGCCTGTGGCCTTTTTACAGTATTTCGACAAAGAAGACTCAGACATATAAAATAGTGATGCCACGGATTTTAAAGTGTGTTTTTCGCTTAAATGGGAGTATAAATATCTAAAGATATTAATTTTTTTATCAATTTTAATGTTTTCAGAGTTGCTCTCAGTCTTTTTATTCGCTCTTATATATAGAATTAATAATTCTGTTATCTTATTAATTAAAAAAGCATTTACTAGAGCTTTTTCTTTTTTAATTTCCAAAGCTGATTCCATTCCAACTTCAGACCGTATTTCTTCAGTTATAGACATAACTTTTTCAGCTGAAGCCTTATCAAAATATACTATGGGAGAGTTGGAAATTTCACCGAAAATATCAATGCTTTCACCACTTGTTCTATAAATGCTTTTTAGATTTTGATTTATAAAATTAAAATCATAAACTATTTTTATAAACTGCATAGGGGATTTTACCTCTATCATATTAGTAACTTCCCAAGGTATAATTCCTATACAACTATTAGGAACTATTTCATAATCCAATCCATTAATTCTAATAATCCCTTCCCCTTTAGTAAAAAATAAAAAACGGGACTCCTTGTGCATTATTGAACTAGTAGGCTTTTTAATTTGCTCTATATCATAGGAGCAAATCTTTTTTTTATCAAAACTTGAACAGTAGTGTGTTTGTAATTCAAAAGTTTTATCCATAGATACCCTCCTAGCTAAATTTTATCATAAATACCCGGCAAGTTGGAGACTGATTTTATTTGTATATTTGATGTAAAATTGACTTGATTTAATAAAGATTTTATGCTATCCTTAACAAGGAATACGGCGACATAGCCAAGTGGTAAGGCACAGGTCTGCAACACCTTTATCACCGGTTCAAATCCGGTTGTCGCCTCCATATAAAGGAACTCTTAATATATGTTAAGAGTTCTTTTTTATTGCTCCTTTTAACAAGTTATAAGTATCTAAAAAACTTGTACAATTTTATCCAAAACAATTATGTATAACAGTCCATCGATAAGTTTTAAATAAGGCTTAAACAAAATATTTCGAAAGATTAATTTTTTAATCTCTTAATATTTATATAAGCTTTTTTTAATTTAATCACCTTAAATGTAATATATTTTATTTAATTGTTTTTAAGCGATAGGATGCTTATTCATAGCTTCATCTCCAACATCATCCTTGCCATTTTCATCCATAATCTTGTCTATAACTTCTTTTTCCAGTCCTAAACCTTCTAAAAATTCTCTCTTCATTTCGTCCTCCTTAACTACGATTTTTTACGTCTTTCTCTTAGACTCGTCCGACCAAGTTTTACGTCATTTCGGGACAATATAAAAGACGACCTTTTGCAGTCGTCTTAAATTCATATTATTTTTTATTGTTTATTTTTCCTAATTATTTTCTTAATTTCTCTATTAATCTTCCACTGTGGATATACTTCATAAATTAAACTTATTAAAAAAGCTATAAATTTAACTGTTATGGGAAAAATAATTAAAAATATAATATAGCCTAATAATGCTTTTTTCATATCTCCTCCATATTTACCCCATAAATTTTCCCCAGTTTATAGATTTGTAATCTACTTCAAACTCCCATCTCTCATTAGGATATATATTTAAGGGTATCAGGTTATTAAAATAGACTCTTTCATATATGCCGTCATTTCTCTTTAAATCCACCTCAAGGGAAAAGCAATCATCTACCTTTGCTATATTATCTAATGGCTCTGTAAGTACAAGTGAGATGTTGTTAGTGATTACAGTTGTATTTTTTGATCCCAGTCTATTTATATATTCTTTTTCTTCATAGAGATTGATTTCAATATTGTTTATAATTTCAAAGTCCCTGTTTCCATCCCTAACTATATATAATTTTCCCTCATCTGCACTTAAACTTTTAATTAAAGTCTTTTTCATATTTCCTCCAATAAAAAAGCACCCCTAACATTTCTGCTAGTGTGCTTAATTTAACGTTTTACTGAACTACTTAATACCTTTACAATATCATTCATTTTTATATCAATAGTTTCCCAATCACTTGGACCTGATCCAACATCTCCTATGAAGTCTTCATCAGATAAAACTTCCATAATATCGGCTTCTCGCCCATCCTTTAACAAAACTCTATCAAATTCCTTAATCTTCAAACTCATCTCTTGACACCTCTTTTATAAATATAGTAGTCATTTTTGTATTCGTGCCTTCTACATACCAACCCACAATTAAATTAACAGGGTTCTTATTTTTATCATACATAAATATTTTTTGTTCATACCTTATACCCTTATGAGTTTTACCATTAATGTGGCTTGGATAAATAACTGCTCGCTTTAAAATTTCATTTTTAAACTCTAAATAATTGTCTATATTATAACCTAGCTTCTTTTCGATTAGGCGACCTTTATTTAATCCATCTTCATTTTCCCCGCCGAACAAATACTTAGTAAATTTCCTATTATCTATAGTTGCCTTGTCTGCATTTGGTAGAAGCAATTCTGGGTTATCTATGAGTTTTTTTCTACGCTTATAGTCAACTCTTAGTAGTCTGTATTTATCCTTATCTTTGTACTTAGTCTCTTGAAAAGCTTCGAAATTATTTTTTAAGTCTTTCCCGAGAACGTCTTTGTACTTAATAAACTGGTCTTTATCAGTATTTCTATTTTTCCAAGCTTTTTCTTTGAAGACCGCTTTAGGATTATCCTTTACATATTTATTATACCACTCTTTATATGATAAATCCTCAACTTTCCCACTTTTTCCTGTATTAGGATCCCTTGCCATTCTTCCTATATCTTGGTCAATCTCTTTTTCAAATTCATCTCCAAAGTATGGTACTGTGTCGCTTCTACAATTAGGATGAAAAGGTGGAGCGGTGATACCTATTCTATAGTCTTTATAGTCGAAGATCTTAGAGTCCATGCTTCTGCAGATGTCGCTTGTCTTCAAATCCAGTGTTGCTAGTATCTGATATTGCTTAACTCCTAATTTCTCATAGGAGTCTTGAGTTGCTTTTGATGATATGGCGGCGGTCTCTGTATAGACAAGTCTTGATGCGGCGGCTTTTGATGCATTAAATTGTTTTTCTATGTTTTTAATACTTTCATCAGGACTTGCTCCTCTTCCTATATCTCTCATTAAATTGTCTTTTAAGGAGTTTACAAGCTTATCTCCTCTATCCCATATTCTTTTAGAAAATTCTCTTCCGTCTGCAGTCCAGGGATTATTTAAAATTATTTTTAAGTCCTCTTCTGATATTTCCCTAACACTGTCATATCCTGTTATTCTTTGGAGCTCGTATAGTTCTTTATAGTATCTGCTTTTATAGGTTCCCTCCAGATGATTAAAGAGGTCTTTTTCTTCTTTTGACATAAGGTCTGCAATGGTCTTTTTTAATTCTGTTTCCATAGCCTGTAGTCTTGATATTCTGACTCTACGGGATATTATGTTAAGTTCTTTTTCTATATCCGGATCAAGGCTTCCCTTTGATTTTTCTATAAAGTCATTAAGGCTCATTTTAAATAGCTTAAGCTCTTTATCATTTAAAAGCTTCTTAGCTTCAAATAAAGAAATACCACCGGCTTCATCTTTTAATTTAAGCAGGTGGGTGTATATCTTTTCCTCTATATTGTTTATCTCTTGCTCATATAGCTTTCTTAATTCTTTTAGCTACTTTATCTATTTTTACAATTTTCTTATTGACAATATTGTTCATAACTATAAATTTTTATGGTGCTAGGGGTGGGACTCGAACCCACACAGTAGTTAAACCGCCAGATTCTGATTCTGGTGCGTCTGCCAATTCCGCCACTCTAGCCAAAAAATTAAATATAACTAGACACTTTATAAAATCTCTGAGGTATGTAGGTTATATATATTAAATATTTTTAGGAGTATCTAATTTTGGAGTTTTAATAATATTTACTAAATTATAGTGTAAATATCATATAAAAAGGCTGGGTTATATGATATAAAAAAGAATTCATAAAAGGATTTTTTTTATAATTTAAATTCTTTTTTTATTAAAATTCCATATCTTGATAAAATTGTATTCTTTATTATATGATATATCAAGACTTTAATAAAAAATATTACAATTCATTCTCTTACTATATCTAAATTGTTTTGTATCTATTAGTTTGCTATATCTATAGATTTAGAGTTTCTGCCAGCATCTACATAAATAGACTGCATACTGCTGACAGTATAACTAATATTCTTTCTGTAGTTTTGAGATCTCATTTGTGAAGACAATTATTGCTATAAAATTAGAAAAAATAATATTAATATTTAGTGTCAAAAAAGATAAATGTATTGATTGATATGAAAAAGACTCTAAAGCATTTGAAGAGTTCTAAAAAGCAATAGATGAATATAATCAAAAGAAAACAAAATGGATGCCACCTACTTTGTATAGGTTGACATCCATTCCTTAAAAGTAAATATTATCGCGTCCGGTTTTTTAGCTGCATATAAGTCGAGGTTCATTTTTTACTATTTAATTGCAATAGCTTCAATTTCTATTATTCCATCTTTTGGTAGCTTTGCAACCTCAACACAGCTTCTTGCAGGTTTATGGTCTCCAAAGAAATCTGCATAAACTTCATTTACCTCTGTAAAATCATTTATATCCTTTAAAAAAATATTAACCTTTACTATTTTATCAACTGAAGAACCTGCACTTTCAACAATGCTTTTTACATTATTCAAGCTCTGTAAAGTTGCCTTTTTTATATCATCTAAAATAAGTTCTCCGGTTTCAGGTATAAATGAAAGTTGACCTGATGTAAATATTAAACCTCCGGCAACTGCACCTTGTGAATAAGGTCCCACTGCTTCAGGTGCTTTTTTAGTATAAGTAAATTCCAATTTCATTTTTTATTCCTCCTGGTCTTTAAAGTTTGATTCATTTTCCCATAATCTTTCTAAATTGTAATATTCTCTCTCATCCTTGTGAAACACATGAACTATAACATCTCCATAGTCCAAAACTATCCACCTGAGTGAATTTTTACCTTCGGAGTTTTCAATATTGTATCCTGCTTGAAACATTTTTTCTTCTATTTCATCTGCAAGTGCACTTACTTGACTTGAAGAATTGCCGCTAACTATTACAAAGTAGTCCGCAATTGAACTGAAGGATCCTATTTCAAGTACCTTTATGTCTACCCCTTTTTTATTTTCACATGAATTGGTAATAATTTTCAGTTTTTTATTCTCCATTTATCCTCCTTACTTTAGGTTTAAGCCTTTTAATAGAGTATCTGCTTCCTCTTCGTTTAAAAAGAAGTAGGATATTTTATTCTTGTACTTGGCTACTCCCGGAAGTGTTGTAACGCTTATCTTATCAGAAGACACTTTTCTAACATTAATACCCGCCTTAACTATCATAGAAAAAGGTATGTTGCTGATTGTATATTTGTCATAACTATTCATCATTAAAGGAGCTTTCAACAAACTTGAAGGTTCTTTTAATTTTTGTAAAAAGGCGGATACAAATTGTTGCTGAGCACTTACTCTAGCAAGGTCGGCTTCACTGTATTTTCTAAATCTTAAAAACTGTATAGCCTTATCACCATTTAGTGTTTGTAAGCCTGCCTTTAAGTCTATTTCAAGAGGAGGATCCGCCCATTCATCTTTATAGTACATATCAACAGGTACATCTACCTCTACTCCACCAATAGTATTAACTACATCTTTAACAAACCTATAGTCTATAGTCATGTAGTATTTTATATCGGTTCCTAAAAGATTATTTACAGTTTGTAAAGTAAGTTCCGATCCTCCATAGTTATAGGAGTGGTTAATCTTTTGCTTTTTGTAGCCCTTAATCTCTGCATAAGTATCTCTTGGAACAGATATAATATTGGTGTCTCCGGTCTGAAAATCCATGTTTACTATCATTATAGTATCTGATCTTGTATTTTCGGCTGATTTGGCATCAAGGCTATCTACTCCTAAAAGTAAAAATGTTAATCTGTTTTCAGATTCAGAAAATTCTTTTAAAAAATCTTTAGGATTTTCTACGTGATTTTTAATTAAGAAATAGCCTATGCTTCCAACAAATAATATTACAATTAAAAGTAAAGTTATTATAAATGCCTTAAAGAATTTTGCCATTTAAGTTTCTCCATTATATAATTTCTTGCTGATACGGTTTCACTTACCAGATATTCTTCTTTTTCAATTAAATATACAATTGTCCTGTCTAAACATTTGTATAAAGCCATATCTATATCTTTATAAGCAAGTTTTCTTATTTCATCTATACCCTCAAATTTTCTTGCAGGCTCCAAGTAATCACTTACAAATATAATTTTTTCCAGCAAGGACATATTTTCCCTTCCTGTTGTGTGATATCTTATAGCATCTAAAATTTCCGGGTCATTAACTCCATATTTTTTTTCAGCTATTAGAGCTCCTAAAAAAGCATGGATGATTTTAGGGGCCTTTTGCATATCATAAGTTAATTTGAGGCCGTACTGCTTTGATAGTTCTTTTAACTTATCATAGTCTCTTGATTTGGCACAGTCGTGATAATAAGCTGCTTTTTCAGCTTTCTCAACACTTATATTATAATGTTTGGCAAGGTCCAGTGCCATATCTTTTACTCTTAATATATGTTCATATCGAGTCTTACCTACCAAATTTAATATTTCTTCTTTATTTTCTTCCATAAGTTTCTTTATAAAGTCCCTTTTCTTCAATATATTTAATTAATTTATCCGGTATAAGATATTTTACACTTTTACCTGAAGATAACCTTTCTCTTAAATCTGTAGATGATATTTCATAAAGAGGAGTTTCTATAAGATGTATTTTGCTTTCATACTTTTCCCTTAGATAGCTAAGCTCCAAATCCAATATTTTAGTTGACATATATTCAGGCCTTACAGCTACTATAAACTCAACCCTTTTAGCTAATTCATCGAACCTTTTCCAAGTCTTTAATTGAAAAAGAGTGTCAGACCCAACTATAAAGTATAAATCTCCATCTAAAATAGATTCAAATTCTTTTATGGTATCTACAGAATAACTTGTATCTTCTTTCTTAGTTTCTATATCGGAAACCGTAAAATATTTATTTTCAAGTATTCCTATCTTTGTCATTTCATATCTTATACTTGCATCTAATATATCTTTTTTATGGGGAGGGCTTCCTGTTGGAACAAAAATTATTTCATCCAAATTCATTTCATCTCTTATATATTCTGATATCATTAAGTGTCCATAGTGAATTGGATCAAAAGTTCCTCCCATTATTCCATATTTTTTCATAATTCTATTTTCTTTTTTTCCTGTGATTCTCTGTATATAGTAAGTTTATTTCCTATTTGTTGAACAAATTCAGCTCCTGTTTTATCCAAAATCTCTTCAACAATTTCTCTTGCCATTACAGGGGAATTTTTTAAAACTCTTATTTTAACCAATTCATGATCTTCCAGCAGCTTATCAAGTTGAATTAAAAAGGCTTCAGTTACACCATTTTTACCAACCTGAATAAGAGGATCAATATTATTGGCAAGAGATTTTAAATAAGCTCTTTCTTTACCTTTCATGCTACCTCTATTCAAAAAATTCAAATTCATAGTCAAGTATAAAGACGCTTTCGCCTTCCCCTATACCTAACTCTTTTAGTTTATCCACAACATTATTCTTTCTTAGGTTTTCTTGGAAATATTTAAGGGAATCATAATTTTCAAAGTTTGTAGATCTAACAAGCTTTTCAATATAAGGTCCATCGACTCTAAACTTTCCGCCTTCTTTATAAACCTTTATACCTTCCTCTTTTTCCTCATCTTCTACATAAGGATTGTCAAAGGTTTCATAGCTATCTTCATATTTTTGAACCTCATTGAAGGTATAGAGCATAAGCTCCCTTAAGTTTTCAGTAGTTGCTGCAGATCCTGAGAAAATCTTGTATTTATCTTTAAATTCATCCTCAAATTTTTTAAGATTTTCTAAAGATCCTGGTATGTCCATTTTATTAGCAAAGATTATTTGAGGCTTCTTAGATAATTTTTCATTGTAATTTTTAAGTTCCTCATTTATCTTATAAAAATCTTTTATAGGATCCCTGCCTTCACTCCCTGATATATCAACAACGTGAATTAAGACCTTCGTCCTTTCAACGTGTTTTAAAAACTCATCTCCAAGTCCAAGTCCTTCACTTGCTCCTTCTATAAGGCCAGGAATATCAGCTATAACAAAAGACATTTCATCTCCCAGAGACACTACTCCTAAATTGGGCTGAAGGGTTGTAAAATGATAATTTGCTATTTTTGGTTTGGCCGCAGAAACTACTGATAAAAGTGTAGATTTTCCAACATTTGGAAATCCTATTAGTCCTACATCAGCAAGAAGTTTAAGCTCAAGGGTAACTTCCTTACTTTCTCCCCTGCTTCCTGCTTCAGCAAATGCCGGAGCTTGTCTTGTTGAGGTTGTGAACCTAGAATTTCCTTTTCCTCCTCGTCCACCCTTTGCCAGTATAACCTCTAGATTCGGTTCCTTAAGGTCGAATATAACCCCTCCACTTTTGCTATCCTTTACTAAGGTTCCTACGGGAACTTTAAGGATTATATCCTTACCTTTTTTGCCAAATTTATTTTTACTCAGGCCGTTTTCGCCGTTTTCAGCCTTATATTCTCTTTTGTACCTAAAATCCATAAGTGTATGGAGTCCGGAATCAGTTCTTATTATTACACTTCCTCCGTCTCCTCCATCTCCACCTGCAGGTCCACCGGCAGGTTCAAATTTTTCTCTTCTCCAGGCAACAGCTCCATCTCCACCATTGCCTGCTTTTATTTTAATTTTTGCAGTATCTATAAACATAATCTCACATCGTTTCTAATGAAAAAATAAAGCCGTAGGTACCTACGACTTTATGCTAATTCCTCTGTATAAACGCTGACGATTTTTCTGTTTCCTCTGCCTTTTCTTTCGAATTTAACAACTCCATCGCTTACTGCAAATAGAGTATCGTCTTTTCCCTTCATTACGTTTTCGCCAGGATGTATTTTAGTGCCTCTTTGTCTTACAATTATGTTTCCTGCCAAAACAAATTGACCGTCACTTCTTTTAACTCCAAGTCTTTTTGCATTAGAGTCACGACCGTTCTTTGAAGAACCTGCTCCCTTCTTGGAAGAAAAAAGTTGTAAATCAAACTTTATCATCTCGCACCTCCGTTATTTTTAATTTAATATATTTAGAGTAATCCGCCTCTAAAAGTTTCAGTCCTGTAATCATATAAGAGAAACCGGACTGAACAGATTGTTTTTCTATATGTTTAAATAGTCTAAGGTATAGATAACCTTTATTTTGTTTAACACACATATCCTTATCTGATATACCTAAAGATTTGATATAGAAGTAGAGAGTTTGCGTAAGAGTTGAAACCCCTGCACATACTATATCTTCCTTATCTGAAAAATATGCATGTCCCTTACTTTTTAAACCTATATAAAGATTATTTTTTGTAAAAACTTCTACAGTAATCATCAGATTATGTTTTCTATTTCTACTAAAGTATAAGGTTGTCTATGTCCCTTTTTCTTTCTTTCGTTCTTTTTTGATTTATACTTGTATACTATAACTTTTTTAGCCTTGGCTTGGGCTAAAACCTTAGCTTCAACCTTTGAGTCTTCAAGATATGGCTTTCCAACTTTAATAGTGTCTCCACCAACTAAAAGAACCTTATCAAAGGTAACCTTATCGCCTTCTTTTACATCAAGTTTTTCAACTTTAACCTTATCTCCTGACTTTACAGTATACTGTTTTCCACCTGTTTCAATAACTGCGTACATTGTAGCACCTCCTTATATAATAAGACTCGCCATTGTAGGTAATAATTTTTGAACCTTACTCTGAGCGGTTACAGTTAATTATAATAGCATATAGATCGTACAAATGCAAGGTTTCACTATAAATATACCTGCGATTTGTTAACTTTTTATTTATAAATAAGCTCTGCAATTTATTTTAAAATATGTGTTATAATTTTTTAAAGAGGTGATTTTATGGATCCTAAATGTTCAGTTTGCGGAATACATGTTTGTGAGTCAGGAAATGATGATACACTTCCTACTTTCTGTCCCATGGTTGATGATGAAGTTTATAAGGAAGCTCTTGAGGTAGTAAGGTCTGAAAAATATAACAAATTTTATAAAACCAGTACCCTAATAGAAAGAGATGGGTATGCTATTTGGCCAAGAGTCAAAGAAACTATGGTCTTAATTGACAGAATGAAGTTTAAAAAAGTGGGTCTTGCTTTTTGCGGAGGCTTTATTAAAGAAGCGAAAATTTTAACTAAGATCTTTAAGGATAATGGAATAGAGCTCACTTCAGCTATGTGTAAAACCGGCGGTGTTGATAAAACTTATGCAGGACTTCTTGAAGAAAATAAAATATCTCCGGGGGAATATGAACCAATGTGCAATCCTGTTGCTCAAGCAAAACTACTTAACAAGGCCGGCACTGAATTTAATATAGTAATGGGGCTTTGTGTAGGACATGACTCCTTATTCTATAAGTTTTCAGATGCCCTTTGCACTACAATTGTAGTTAAAGATAGGGTTACCGGTAACAATCCTTGTGTTGCTTTATATGGAGCTGACGGATACTTTGCCGGAAGACTTGATCTTGATAAGTAATTAAAATAAGGATATTAGCTAATTAACTAATATCCTTTTTTATTTAACTAGTTTTAACAGCAATAACAATTACTAGTAATAGTCGTGGCCTAATCCTCTATTTAAGTTTTTCAAGTATTAATTTATTTACCATTTGAGGATTTGCCTTTCCTCTTGAAGCTTTCATTACCTGTCCTACTAAAAAGCCTAAAGCTCTATCCTTACCGGCTCTATAGTCTTCTATTGATTGAGGATTCTTTTCTAAAATTTCTTTTACTATTTCCTCTATTTTTGAGGAATCTGAAATTTGTGCCAGTCCCTTTTCTTCTATAATGTCTCTTGGCTTCTTAGACGTTTCGAACATTTCTCTTAGAACCTTTTTGCCTACATTATTATTTATTTCTCCTGATTTTACTGCTTTTAGCAGATCTATAAAGTCGTCGGATTTAAAAGGAAGTTCAAATTTTTCTACATCCTCCACTCTTCTTAGGAGCTCTGTCATTATCCAATTAGAGATTAAATTGTAATCATTAAAGTTTTTAGCCGCATCTTCATAAAAAACGGACAACTCTTTAGATGATGTAAGAACTTTTGCATCATATTCAGGCAAATTATATTCTTCTATAAATCTTTTTTCCTTATCTAAGGGCAGCTCAGGCATTCTTTTTTTAACTTCTTCTATTCTTGAATCTTCAACAAGTAGTTGAGGTAGGTCTCCTTCAGGTGCAAATCTATAGTCTGCCACCGTATACTTTACTCTCATAAGAACTGTTTCGTTATTTACATCATCCCAACGTCTAGTGGTTCTTATTTCTTTTTCTCCTGTTTCAAGAAGCTCAATATGTCTCTTAACTTCGTAGTCAATTGCCTTTTCAACTCCTCTAAAGGAATTAAGGTTTTTAACTTCAGTAACTGCAGTTTTCTTTCCACTTTCTTCATCTACTACATTTACGTTTACGTCACATCTTAGAGATCCTTCCTCCATTTTGCAGTCTGATATTCCCAAATATGTTAATGTACTTTTTAAATTTTCAAGAAAAAGTCTAGCCTCTCTTCCTGAGCTCATATCTGGTTTTGAAACTATTTCTATTAGCGGTACTCCGCATCTATTATAATCCATTAGAGTTTCATTATTTTCAGTATGAAGAGACTTAGCTGTGTCTTCTTCTATTTGAATTTTATAAATTCCTACTCTTTTTGCTCCCAAGTCTCCATCTATTTCTATATATCCCTCAGTGCATATAGGCATATCATCTTGAGTTATTTGATAACCCTTTGTAAGGTCCGGATAGAAATAATTTTTTCTGTCAAATTTCGACAACTTTTGTATTTGACAGTTAAGAGCCAAAGCTGCCATTAAAGTGTAGTTTACAACTTCTTCATTTAAAACAGGAAGCCCTCCCGGAAGTCCTAAACAAACAGGGCATACTCTTGTATTAGGTTCTCCTCCAAACTCATTTTTACAGGAGCAAAAGGCTTTAGTTTTAGTTGACAGTTCTACGTGTATTTCAAGTCCTACTATAGTTTTATATGCCATTATTTATGCTCCTTTCAAAACCTAGAGCGGCTTTAATCATTTCATCATCCTTAAATCTATTTGCCGTTAATTCTATACCTACTGATAAGCCGTCAATCTTAGGCATAGGTATACTCATTGAAGGACATCCTGCCATATTTGCAGGTATGGTAAACAGATCCGCCTTATACATTTCCACAGGACTTATATTTTCTTCTATTCTGTAAGGAAGAATCGGAGATGTTGGGCAAAGTATAAGTTGATTATTTTTAAGGACATTTTCCATATCTCTTTTAATCATATTTCTTACTTTAAGTGCCTTATAGTAATAATCCTTGGCAAATTCTAAACTAAGTATATGAGTACCTATCATAATCCTTCTTTTTACTTCTTCTCCAAAGCCTTCTGCTCTTGATTTACTAAACATTTCTTCATAATTACTGTATTCTTTTGCCCTATGAGCGTATCTTAAACCATCGAATCTCTCCATATTAGGAGCTATTTCTCCGTTGGTTATTATATGATAGGTTTCCACCACATACTTTAAAGAATCCATATCAACTATTTCAATTTCTGCTCCGTTTTTTTCAAAAATTTCTATTGCCTTGTTATAGTCAGACTTTACTCTTTCATTAAGCTCCATGTCCATATAAAGCTTAGGTATAGCAATTTTTAGACCTTTTAAATAAGTAATCGAATCACCTTCATTATATGGTTCATGTAGTGAAGGATTGCCTACAGATGTGGCATCTTTCTCACTTCTACCTTCAAGAGCCTTTAAAAGTAAAGCTGCATCTTCCACATCTTTACCGAAAGATCCCACTTGATCAAAAGTGTTTGCCATAGTTGATACTCCAAATCTTGATATGCTTCCGTAGGTGGGTTTAATGCCTACTAAACCGCAAAAGCTTGCCGGTTGCCTTATTGAGCCTCCAGTATCACTGCCTACTGACAAAGCGCATTCTTCCCCTGCTAAAGCTGCAGCTGATCCTCCTGAAGATCCTCCCGGGATTAAATCCTTATTAAGAGGATTTTTTGATGGTCCAAAGTAAGATGTTTTTGTTGATGCTCCCATGGCAAACTCATCCATGTTCACTTTTCCTAGTATAATACCGTCATTTTTCTTTATTTTTTCAGAAACTGTAGATTCATAGTAGGGTATAAAATTTTCAAGCATCTTTGAAGCACAAGTCATTCTAACGTTTTTCACTGCAATATTATCTTTTAAACTTATAGGAACTCCCCTTAGGATTCCCATCTCTTCTCTATCCTGAAATTTTTTATCAACTCTCTTAGCAGTTTCTATAGCCTGATCCTCACATACAGTAATATAGGCATTAAGGTCCTTGTCATCTTCCTTTATTTTTTCAAGATAGGCTCTTGTTACCTCTTCAACTGAAAAATCTCTATTCTCATATCCTGATATAAGTTCTCTTGCTTTTAACTTTGTTAAATCCAACTTTACACCTCTAATCTACAAATTTAATAATATTAAAGTAGCCATACTTTTCCTCTTTAGCATTAGCAACGGCATCTTCCTGACTTAGGCTTTCTTTGATTTCATCAGGTCTTAAATTATTAGTAGTATTATTTACCTGGAAAGTCATTTCATCATCAGTTTTTATATCTTTAATATTCTCAATTAATTCCATTGTCTCTATAAAATCTTTTTCAAATCCTGCCAGCTCTTCTTCATTAAAATCAATCATGGCTATCTGGGCAATGTGCAAAATATCTTTAGATTCCATTTTATCCTCCTAACAGTTCATTTAATTTATTTTCATCAATAATTTCTATATTAAGCTCAACTGCCTTATCATACTTTGATCCAGGAGACTCACCTGCTATTACAAGATCTGTATTTTTAGAAACTGACCCTGTAATATTTGCCCCAAGGCTTTCAAGTTTCTTTTTTAAATCTGCTCTTGCTATAGTCAAAGCTCCTGTTAAGACTATTTTCTTTCCGCTAAAATAAGAATTTTCCCCTCTTTTTTCTTCATAGTAAGGTTTAACTCCAAGTTTAAGTAACTTATCTATAGAACTTGTAATATGATCTTCATGAAAATATGTCACAAGCTCACGGGCAGTAACTTCTCCTATATCTTTTATATTTACTAAATCATCATAATCGGCTTTTCTTAAATTATCAAGGGACTTAAACTTATCAGCCAAATCCTTCGAGGTTTTAATTCCCACATTTGGAATTCCTAAAGCATAAATAAAGTTCTCAAGCGCCACATTTTTACTTTTTTCTATAGCATTTATTAAATTATCAGTTCTTTTTTCTTTAAAGCCTTCAAGACCTTTAAGATCTTTTGATTCAAGTTGATAAATTTGAGGAATTTCTTTTACATCAAGTTCTTTCATAAGAAGCTCTACAGTTTTTTCGCTAAGGCCCTCTATATTCATGGCATCTCTTGAAGCAAAGTGGGTAAGTCTTGATATTAATTGAGGTTTACAAGATAAGGTGTTGGGACAAAATATATGGACTCCGTCTTGAAAAAGCTCTGTTCCGCAAGCTGGACAATGAGTCGGCTTTTCTATTTTTAATGTAGGTTCATCGCTTGGTATAACTCCCAGTATTTCAGGAATTACATCATTGGACCTTCTTATCAATACCTTTGAACCTATTCTTACTTTTTTTCTTAAAATATCGTCATAGTTGTTTAGTGTTGCTCTTTGAACTGTAACTCCTCCTATATCTACCGGCTCAAGAAGAGCTGTAGGAGTAACCTTAGATGATCTACCTACGTTCCAATTAACCTTTAAAAGCTTCGTCCTTGCCTCTTCAGCTTCAAATTTATAGGCTATAGCCCACCTTGGAAACTTATTTGTATATCCTAATGCTTCTCTTGTAGATAAATCATTTATTTTTATTGTAACACCGTCTATTAAAATATCTAAAGAATTTCTCATCTCTCCAATTTTTTCTATAGATTCAATTACTTCTTCAAGGTTTTTCCCTTTATAAATCATATCGCTAACTTTAAATTTGTTTCTTCTAAGAAATTCTTTCATTTCCAAATCGCTTTTAAAATAAGGATTTTCAATATAATTTACATTGTAAAAATATGCTGTTAGATTTCTTTCTTTAGTTACCTTGGGGTCTAGGTTTCTCAAAGCACCCGCCGCAGCATTTCTCGCATTTTTTAATTGATCCTCATGAGTTTTATTATAGGTTTCAAGAGCGCTTAGAGGCATAAGACCTTCCCCTTGAACTTCAATTAGACCCTTATATTCTATTTCTAATGGAATAGAATATATAGTCATTACTTGAGGTAAGATTTCTTCTCCTATTACTCCGTTTCCCCTTGTAGCAGCATTGATTAGCTTACCTTCATTGTAGGTAAGGCAAATAGTTAAACCGTCAAACTTAAGCTCCGACACATATTCAATTTCAGGTAAAGTCATTTTAGAGTTTTCTATAAATTTTAAATTTCTTTCATTCCAAAGCCTAAGCTCGTTGTAATTTTGAGCCTTGTCCATGGAGTAAAGTCTTGAAAGGTGGGTATGCTTTACAAACTTGTCAAGTATATCTCCTCCAACTCTCTTAGTAGGAGAGCTTTCAAGAACTATACCACTCTCTTCTTCCAGGTCCCTTAGCCTATAGTATATTTTGTCATACTCCTTATCAGTTACTATGGGGTCGTCTAAGGTATAGTAGTGGTAATTGTATTCATTTATTTTTTCAATAAGATCTTTCATCTCTATTAATAATTCTTTTTCCATATTATTTCACCACTTTTATAGGAGCCATTGAAAGCATCAATCTTTTAAGTCCTTTGTTATCAAAGGCTACTACTATTTCAAAATCTTCCCCCTTGGGAATTTTTGAAACTACCATTCCCTGTTTCCATAGTTTATGGAATACCTTATCTCCTACTTTTACATCTTGAGTTTCCCTTGTATCAGTTTTTTTAATTTCTTTGGTTTTTCTGTAATTATAATCTGTAAAGTCTTTGATTTCAACGAGTCTGTTATTCACTCTGTTTGAATATTTAGGCTTTTCCTCTAATTTTTTTATTGTATCTCCCATTTCCAAAATAAACCTGGATTCTAAGGTTGGGTTAGTTTTTCCATAAAGTGTTCTATTCTTAGCGGAGGATATAAATAAAAGCTCTTCAGCTCTAGTAATAGCCACATAACAAAGTCTTCTTTCCTCTTCTATATCCTCATCATTTTCAAGAGATCGCGATATAGGAAAAAGATTTTCTTCCATTCCGACTAAAAATACTACTTTAAATTCCAAGCCCTTTGCTGCATGAACTGTCATAAGCTTTACGGCTCTGTCTCCAAAGCTTTCATCTATGTTTGATAAAAGACTTATATTCGATAGAAAGTCATCTAAGGTTCCTAAGGGCTCTCTTTTTTCATAGTCTACTGCAGTTGAAACAAGCTCTTTTATATTTTCGATCCTTGTCCTTGATTCAATTGTATTTTCCCTTTCAAGCTCATCTAAATAGCCTGACTCAGTTATTAAATCATTAATTAACTCATCTATAGGTTTGTTTTTACTTTCATCTTTTAGTTTATTTATTAATTTAACAAAGCTTTTTATATTTTTTTCAGGTCTAAGCTTTAAACTCTCAAGAATTTCTTTATTATTTATTAAATTAAAAATAGATAAATTAAGTTCTTCAGCTTTGGAGGTAAGCTTCTCCAAGCTTCCCTGCCCTATTCCCCTTTTAGGTTCATTTATTATCCTTCTTAAAGAAATATTATCATCGCTGTTTTGCACTAAGGTAAGGTAACTTATTATATCCTTTATTTCCTTTCTGTCATAAAACCTGAGTCCTCCAACTATTTTATATGGTACAGTTTCTCTTACAAGGGCTTCTTCAAAACCTCTTGATTGAGCATTTGTTCTATAAAGTATAGCCATATCTTCATAGTTATATCCCTTATAATTAAGCTGTTGTATTTTATTTACAACTCCATATTCCTCTTCAGTTGAATGGTCAAAGGATTTATAAATTACATCCTCACAATTCTCTTTTGCAGTCCATAGTTTTTTGTCCTTCCTATTGGTGTTGTTTTTTATAAGTTCATTTGCTGCCTTAAGTATCTTTGAGCCGGATCTATAGTTTTGTTCAAGAAGAATTACCTTTGCTTCTTTAAAATCTTTTTCAAAATTTAATATATTTGATATATCAGCCCCTCTCCACTTATAAATGGATTGGTCATTATCACCAACTGCGGTAATATTTGGCTTTGATCTACAGAACAGCTTTATAAGTTTATACTGAGCCTTATTTGTGTCCTGATACTCATCTACAAAAATATATTTAAATTTATCCCTGTAATAATCTCTAACTTGTATATTATTATCAAGAAGCTTTATAGTTTTTAAAATCAAATCATCAAAATCAAGAGCGTTGTTTTCTCCTAATTTTTTTTCATATAACTTATATATCTCTCCAATATTTTTAAGATAAAAATCCGTCTCATTAATACTTATAAAGGTTTCCGGATCCATAAAATCATTTTTTGCTTCTGAAATTTTTTCTAATACCGATCTGAACTTATATAGGTCCTTATTAAGGTCAAGCTCCTTTAAACAATCTTTAATTAAAGTTAATTGATCAGATCTGTCGTAAATTGAAAAATTCGGTCTATAGTCAGTTTTCTTCACTTCCATTGTAAGAATTCTAAGACAAATTGAGTGAAAGGTGCCTATCCACATGGAGCTTATATTTTCCTGTAAAAGTAATTCCACCCTGTCCTTCATTTCTTTTGCAGCCTTATTGGTAAAGGTAATGGCAAGTATTTCAGAAGGGAATACTTTCTTTTCTTCAATAAGGTAAGCTATTTTATTAGTTACGACTTTAGTTTTTCCTGATCCTGCACCTGCAAGGATTAATAAAGGTCCTTCAGTTTGATACAAGGCCAAGGACTGCTGGTCGTTTAAATCTTTATAATTCATTTTTCTCCTGCTTTATTAGTTCTTTTACTATATATGATGCCATAATCATTCCACTTACAGGCGGCACAAAGGCCATAGATCCCGGAGTAGATTCTTTATTTGCTCTGAATTTTAACTTAATAGGCTCCTCAAGGGAATAAACTACTGTAAGATTCTTTACTCCTCTTTTCTTAAGCTCCCTTCTTATAACCCTGGCTAAGGGGTCCATGGAAGTGTCATATATATCGCCTATTCTTAGCTTTGTAGGGTCCATTCTATTTCCCGCACCCATAGCTGAAATAAGCCTATAATCATTTTTGAAACAAAATTCAGCCAAAGCTAATTTAGCTTTAACATCATCTATAGCGTCTGCTATAAAATCGTAGTCATCTATACTAAAGTCTGAAAGTCTATCTGGACTAAGCCTTTTAAAAACTTTTTCTATACGGGCTTGCGGATCTATTTCCATAAGTCTTTCTTCCATAGCATCTACTTTTTTTCTTCCTATGGTTTTATTTGTCGCAATTAACTGTCTGTTAAGATTTGTAATATCCACTATGTCACAATCAACTATAGTTAATTGTCTTACACCTGAACGTAAAATGGCCTCACACAAAGACCCTCCTACCCCTCCAAGGCCGAATACTAAAATCTTCTTGGAATTTAGCTTTTCTATATTTTCTTTTCCTATAAGCATTTCACTTCTTGTATATCTATTCATATATCACCAAAAAAGTGAAGGTCTTACCTTCACTATAATTTTTCAATTTTTATATCCCTAAGTTCTCTATCTATTAAATTGGCATAAATATTTAAAATATCGCCTACTTTATAATCTCCTGGATTATTTATAGTAATAATGGAACCAGGAGTTAAAAAGCTACTATCAGACTCTAAAATTCTAAGATCCATATTGCCGCTTTCACTTCTTAAAATTAAAAGTTCAGCCTTAAAAGTAACCTGGCTTTCCTTTAATATATCCCCTTTTTCATCGATAAAGCTGATATTCTTTATTATTCCGTCTTTAAGAGACGCTTTTACTTTATAACCTTCTATTTTCTTAAAATCAAAATATTCATTTGTATTAAGTTCCATTACATAAATATCGTTACTGTCAAATTTATAATCTACTCCATTTATTTTCATAATCGAATCTTTTCCATTAAGGCTTACAGATTCAACAAATCCTTCCACAAAAGTCTTTGTAAGTATAGGACCACTATTTGCATCTAAAGGCAAGGATGATTTTAAATATCTATCAGCAATTACCGCAACTTCAGACCTTCTTATGTATTTATTACCATTAAAGTAGCCATCGCTGCCTGTATCGGAATAGATTCCCGATTTAACAAGATTTACCAAATAAGACTTGGTCATATAAGGTATGGCATCAAGATCAGTATGTTTTAGTTGTGAAAAATCGGTATCCTCACTTATTTTAAATGCTCTTGCAAAATAAACGGTAACAGAATTTCTATCAGGATAAACAGGATCCGTATCTTTTAAAAAACCTCTTTTATTCGCCGCATCTAAAGTAGATGGTGTAATTGTATTAATAAACAAGTTGTAGCATAAGGCATCAATAGCCCAATCAGGTACCCCTGCTGATTTTGCAAGAGTTTCATAAGTATTTCTTGCCAACTCGACTTCGTTGGACGTAGGATTGTTTATATTTTTAATTACCTGCATAATTTCAAGAAAACTTACAGCCCTATAAGGCTTAAAATTTCCATCAGGATATCCTTCGAAGATTCCCTTATCTGATAAGTATTCTACAGCACTATAGGCCCAACTATAATCTCCATCATGGGTTAAATCTTTATAAGATTTTGCATAAGTCTTAGTATTTATAAGAGTAAATATAAAAATTGCCATTAGTAAAAATTTTTTCATTATTTGTCCTTCCTCCTAGTATATTATAACATAAGAGTCTTCTTTTAAAATAAAAAAGAGGGGTCAACCCTCTTATTTATTAGTTAAGTCTGATAACTTAGCTTCTATTAAATCAGCAAGAGATAAGGGATTAATCTTTACCTGTATACCTACCTTGCCTCCACTGACAAATATATAGCTAAGATCTTTGGCACTCTCATCTATAAAGGTTGGAAAAAGTTTTTTCATTCCTATTGGGGAGCAACCTCCATGGATATAACCTGTTAAAGGAAGTAAATCTCTTTGGGCAATCATATCTATTTTTTTGCTTCCAACAACCCTAGCCGCTTTTTTTAAATCTAATTCTTTCTCAACTGGTATTACAAATACATAGTAATTTTTTTCCTTAGACTCAGTTACTAAGGTTTTATATACTCTAAGAGGATCCTCTCCGGTTTTTCTTGCTACATCGATTCCGGATATTCCTCCATCTGTACTATATTCCACTAAGTCATATTTAATTTTTTTGCTATCTAAAATTCTTACAGCATTTGTTTTTTTCATAAACTTCTCCTAATACTAATAAAAAAAGGGAATGAACAAATCATTCCCCTTAAATCTTTTAATTAGTCTTCAAGTTTTAAACCGCCAAGAAGATCTCCAAGAGTGGTGTTAAAGTTATCTGATGAAGAAGTGTCATCTTCTTTTACTTCTTCAATTTGTTTTTCTTCAACTTTTTCTTGTACTTCTTCCACTGGTTCTTCTTCATAGCTTTGACTTTGAACTTCTTCCTCTACTTCTTCTTCAACCTCAGGTTCAAGTAGAGCTTTCATTGATAGAGAAATTTTCTTTTCTTCTTCGTTGATGTCTGTAACCTTTACAGTTATCTCTTGACCTATTTCAAGCTTGTCTGAAGGTTTTTCAACATGTTCTCTTGAAATTTGTGAAACGTGAAGTAATCCGTCAACTCCTGATTCAAGTCTTACAAATGCACCAAAATCAAGAAGATTTACTACTTTGCCTTCTATTACATCTCCAACTTTTACATTTTCAACAAAAATGTCCCATGGTTTTTTAGATGTTTGTTTTAAACCTAAAGCTATTCTATTCTTTTCTTCATCTACATTTAAAACTTGAACTTTTACCTTTTGTCCAGGTGCAACTACATCTGATGGATGTTTAACTCTATTCCATGAAAGTTCTGATATATGAATTAATCCATCGACTCCGCCAACATCTACAAATGCTCCAAAATTGGTAAGTCTTTGAACTGTACCTTCTATTACATCTCCAACTGCAAGTGAATTATAAACAGCGGATCTTTTTTCTTCCAATTCTTCTGATTCTACATTCTTTCTTGAAAGAACAATTCTTCTTTTTGCTTTATCAAAATCAATGATTTCACAAAGCATGGTTTCAGAAACATATTTTGACAAGTCTTTTTGGAATCTAACTGATACATGAGATGCGGGAATAAATGCCTTTAGGCCTTCAAGATCTGCAATAAGTCCACCTTTTACAACTGACTTAACTTTTACTTCTACCTTCTTACCTTCTTTAAACATTTCTTCGACTTCGTCCCAAACCTTCATGCTTTCAACTCTTTTTGCAGAAAGTACAACATTTCCGTCACCATCATCTATTTTCATTACATAGACTTGGATTTTGTCGCCAGGTTTAAAAACATCTTCCGGTTTTACGTCGGGATCTTTTGAAATCTCCTCTTTTGAAATTATGCCATCTGATCTATAACCGATGTTAACCATAACTTCACTCTCATTTACAAATAAAACTTCTCCTTCAACTACTTCGCCTCTTCTAATTTTCTTAAAAGAGCTCTCGATAGCTTCCATCATCTCATTGTTGTCAAAATTTTCCATACTACTAACAGCCTCCTTGATTACCGACTCAGGTGTGGACGCCCCTGCGGTAATACCTATTTTATTAAATTTTTTTAATTTATTATATTTAAGGTCATTTATTGACTCTATAAAATATACATTTTCACAATTTTCTTTTGCCACTTCTGCAAGCTTATTTGAGTTTGAACTTTTCTTATCTCCAAGAACTATCATTGCGTCTACTTTTTTTGATAATTCCCTTGCAGACTCTTGTCTCTTTCTAGTGGCGCTACATATAGTATTATAAACTATAATTTCATCTTTTAAAATGCTTTTTAAAAGATTTATTATATTTTCATACTTTTCTTCATTATTTGTCGTTTGAGATACAAGAATTGCCTTTCCAAAAGGCACCTTGTTAATATCTTCTTCCGAAGAAATAATTATACCCTTATCATTGGCATAGGAATTAATTGATATTATCTCAGGATGATTGGGATCTCCAAATATGATTACATTATACCCTTCTTTATATTTTTCAGATACAATTTTATAAATTAATTTAACCTTAGGGCATACACAATCTATTATTTCATTACCCTGATCCTTTAAATAATCTATTATCTTTTTATGAACTCCATGAGATCTTATTATTACTTTTGAATTGTTGAGTATTTGATACTCATCAACTACTTCTACTCCAAGCTTTTCTATATCTTCCACAACTCTTTTGTTGTGAACTAAAGGGCCTAAACTATAGACACCCTTACCGGCATTTTTATTTGCTAAAATAACAGCCCTTTTGACTCCTCCACAAAATCCGGCATTTTCAGCTACCAATACTTCTATCTTCATCAACCCCATATATGGACTTTAATATCTTAAGAGCCAGATCATCATAATCTTTCTGATTAAGTTTAGGCGTTTGAGATAAATCTATAGGCTTCCTTATTACAAGTCTCATTTTTCTAAATAATTTATAATTTCCATCTATATAAATGGGAACTATTTTTGATTTCGTTCTATGTCCTATTAATGCAACTCCTGACTTTGGATTGGAAAAATCTTGGTTTTTTACTCTTGTGCCTTCGGGGAAAATCCCAAGAACCTTTTTCTCTTTCAATATTCCCATAGCTTTTTTTATTGCCTTAATATCAGTTGCCTGTCTGTCTACAGGAAACGCCCCCATTAAATCTACGATGTATCCTAAAATCTTTGATCTATAAAGTTCTTTTTTTGCCATCCAATGTATTTGAGTTTTTATTAAACATGATACAAAAATAGGATCAAAATTACTTTTATGGTTTGGAGCTACTATTATTGGTCCCTCTTTAGGAAAATTTTCTTTTCCTACAAGCTCCACTCTAAAAAGCAGCTTAATAAAAATTAAACCAATAAATCTAAATATTTTATATAACATTTTTACCTCTTAACAAGTCTAAAATATAATTTATGCTTTCTTCAAGATTCATATTACTATTATCAAATTCAAAAGCATCTTCAGCTTTTTTTAAAGGAGAGTTTTTCCTTTTTATATCATTTTCATCTCTTGACATTATATCTCTTTTAAGCTTTTCAAAGTCTACGCTTTTGTCTTTTTCCTTTAGCTGGTCATATCTTCTTCTAGTCCTAATATCTATTGAAGCTGTAAGAAATATTTTTAAATCGGCGTTAGGAAGCACAACTGTACCTATATCTCGTCCTTCCATAACTACGGACCTTCTTTTTGAAATTTCTCTTTGTATGTTAACTAAGTAATCTCTAACTTTTTGATTTTTTGATAAGACTGATGCTTTTTTTGATATGCCTTGAGATCTTATTTTATCTGATACATCCTCTTTATCAAGATAAATCTTACCATCTTTATAGTCTATGTGAGTTCCTTTTAAAAAATTTTCAAGATTACTGAAATCACACAAATCTAAATTATTTTTAAAAGCTTTAT
Source organism: Peptoniphilus catoniae (assembly GCF_901447155.2). Taxonomy (GTDB): domain Bacteria; phylum Bacillota; class Clostridia; order Tissierellales; family Peptoniphilaceae; genus Peptoniphilus_E; species Peptoniphilus_E catoniae. The sequence continues at coordinate 379,745 of NZ_LR588414.1, read as the reverse complement.
AAGCCAAAGCCCTATACATTGCTCCTGTATCTATATATGATATATTAAGCTTATCTGCCAGTGCCCTTGCCAAAGTACTTTTACCACTACCGGCAGGCCCGTCTATCGCTATTGAATACATAAATCCTCCATTAAAAAATCACTGTTAGCACAGTGATTCTTATTATTCTTATAAAGGTCCATTGCCTTCTAACTGATTATTATATGGTAATAAGCCATTTAATACAAGCTATTTATCTTTTATACCGAGCTTCCTGCCAAGTATCCTGTGGAATTTGCTATTTGAAGATTATATCCTCCGGTAAATCCCTCAACATCTAAAACTTCTCCACAAAAATATAAGCCCTTTACTTTTTTGGACTCCATAGTTGAAGGATTTATCTCCCTTACACTTACTCCTCCACTTGTAACTATGGCAGCGTTAATATCCATTAAAGATTTAAAATTAAGCGGCATATTTTTTATAGTATATACAAGCTTTTGTCTTTCTTCCTTTGAAATTTTATTAACCGAAATATCAGGCCTTATACCTGCTAAGTTTATAATTACTCCAATAAGTTTTTTAGGTAACAAATCTACCAAAGCATTTGAAATATTTTTATTAATATAAGATTCAAAATCCCTCAAGACCCTTTCATCTAATTCCTTGTAATCAAGTGCAGGCTTTAAATCTATAAAAAGTCGAACATTTTTACTCCTATTTATACGATTGGACATTCTAAGGACTGTGGGACCGCTTATGCCAAAATGAGTAAACAAAAGCTCTCCAAATTCTTTATAGGTCATCTTTTTATTCACCTTGGCTATAAAATCTATATTTTTTAAAGTAAGTCCTTGTAAATCCTTTAAAAAATCATCATCCAGCTCTATAGGCACAAGGGCAGGCTTTAAATCTTCAACCTTAAGCCCGAAGCTTTCAGCAAATTTATAACCCCAACCTGTTGAGCCTGTAGACCTGTAAGAAAAACCTCCCGTTGATATAATTACTGCATCAAATTCCAGGTTATCATTTAAAATAAACTTGTCTTTCTTTTTCTCCAACCGATTTATTTTATAACCAAGCTTTATAGCAACTCCTGAGCTTTTTAAAAGCCTTTCATAAACTTTAATAACATCTGAGGATTTATCGGTCTTTGGAAAAACTCTTCCCCCTCTTTCTACAACTGTATCAAGTCCCATGTCATTTAACAGTTTAATCATGTCCTTGTTAGTGAAGCTATAAAAAGCTGAATATAAAAACTTTCCATTTCTTGAGATTTCTTCAAAAAACTCTGATATATCTCTATTGTTAGTAATATTACATCTACCTTTGCCTGTTATATAAAGTTTTTTCCCAAGCTTTTCATTTTGTTCAAAAAGTGTTACCTCATTATTTTTTGAGCCGCAATATGCTGCCATCATACCTGCAGGCCCCGCTCCTATTACCGCCAACTTTTTCATTATCTCACTCCAACTAAATAAACTATAGGAGGATTATTAACCTGATTATAAAACTCTCTTTTTTCAACTAAAAAACTTTTTTGATCAAGATTCTTTAAATAATTATCAAGTTCTCTTCTCTCCTCAAGGGAACCTTCATGACCTAAATATGAAACAATTATTATAACTCCATCACTTAAAAGATAATCTTTAGCTATATCAATGGATCTTATAGTTGTATCCGGTCTTGTAACTATAGTTTTATCTGATCCCGGTAAATATCCCAAGTTATAGATAACTAATTTAAACTTGCAATTGAATTTATCAAATACCTTGTCATGGGATTCTTTTATAAGCTTATAGTTATGAAAGCCCTCTCTTTTTAAAAGTCTGTCAGTTTCTTTCAGTGCGGAATCTTGAATATCTACGCAATATAAAAATCCTTCTTCTATTCTTTTTATAATATTTAAAGAGTCCTTACCATTTCCGCAGGTTGCATCCATGCAGATTGAATCTTTAAGATTCATATTGTTAAGGACTTCATCTATTACTTGCCTATAATTAAATTTTACAGTTTTCATTTTATCGATTTCAAATACTTTATTTCATCTTCGTTTAAATATCTATAATTTCCTATTTCCAAATCTCCTAATTCGATTTCTCCTATAGATATCCTTTTAAGCTTTTTAACTGGATGATTTATTTTTTCATACATTAACTTCACCTGATGGTTCTTGCCTTCTGAAATTGTAGTCCTGATTATTGAATCATTTTCAAAACTTTTAAGAATTTTAACATCTGCTCCTTTAAATTTTTCATTACCAACCTTTATGCCCTTTCTTAAAGAGTCTAAAGCCCTTTTATCAGGAGTCCCTTCTACTGTTGCTATATAGGTTTTCTTTATTTCATGCCTTGGATGAGTCAGCTTGTTAGTTATTTCTCCGTCGTCTGTAAGCAGTATAAGGCCTGTAGTATCTATGTCAAGTCTTCCTATAGGATATAACCTTTCATCTGTTTCTATCATGTCTACAACAGTTTTTCTTCCCTTCTCATCACTAGCTGTAGATACTACACCCATAGGCTTGTTAAGAGCTATGTAGGTGTGTTTTTTTATTATTTTAAGTCTTCTTCCATCAAGATAAACTCTATCTTTATCAGGATCGACTTTATATCCAGGCTCAGTAATTACTTTATTATTTACTTTTACTCTGCCTTCTGAAATAAATTCTTCAGACTTTCTTCTTGATGCTGCTCCTGAATGAGCCATATATTTCTGTAATCTCATTCTTCCTCCATAAAATCCATGCTTATTTGCATATCCTTTTCTATTTTAGGTAACTGATTTATATCAGGTATGCCTACTTTCTTTAGAAATTCATCGGTAGTTTCATATATATTCGGTTTTCCTATTTTATCCAGCTGGCCTGCAACTCTTATAAGGCCCATATCAACTAAACCTCTTATTGTAGAATCACACTTAACTCCTCTTATGCTTTCAACTTCCACTTTAGTAACAGGTTGCTTGTAGGCTATAATGGCTAAAGTTTCAAGGGAAGCGTTTGATAGACTTTTTTTATTCTTATTACTTACAAATTTGCTTATATAATCATAATTTTCAGGCTTTGTATTTAACTGATAGCTGCCTTGAACTCTTATAAGCCTTAAGCCTCTATTCTCATCCTTGTAACTTTCAACCATAAAATCTAAAGTATCCTTTATTTTTTCAATGGGTAAATCCATAGCAAAAGATAAATCCTCGGGACTTACAGGTTCAGACCAAGCAAAAAGAATCCCTTCTATAATAGACATTATTTTTTTATCTGATAGCATTACAATCTCCTAACTATCTTAATATCTGAAAAATTATTATCCTGTAGAGCATAGGCTTCACCTAATCTTACAAGTTCAAGTAAGGATAAAAAATAAACTATTATTTCTTCTACAATTGGATAATCGCTTATAAGACTTAAAAAACTGAACTCTTTATATCTTTCAAGCTTATTCTTTATATCCTTCGTTGCTTTTTCAATAGAGTAAGAATCTATAGATATATTAGAAACCTCGTTTTTATCGACAGCTCTTTTTAATATATTATTAAAGGCTTGAGACAAAGACTCCTTGCTTAAATTTTTTAAAAAATCTAAACTGTCTATATTGGAGAAATCTTCTTGAAGTTTATAAAAAGTTTTGTTTTCATATTCCGCAGCTTCCTTTAATTCTTTGGAAATCTCTCTAAACTTTTCATACTCAAGTATTTTATCAACAAGTTCCTTTCTGGGGTCCTCCTCTTCCTCTTCAATATCTTCATCAAATGTAAATTTAGGAAGAAGCATTTTAGATTTTATCTCTACAAGCGTTGAAGCCATAACTATAAAATCTGAGGTCAACTCCATGTTAAGTTCTTTAGACATATTTATATATTCAAGAAACTGACTTGTAATTATATGAATGGGTATGTCATAAATATCTATTTCATTTTTCTTTATTAAGTCCAGCAACAAATCCATAGGCCCTTCATATTGCTTTATACTTATATTATATTCCATAGGGATATTCCTACATCTATAAATATATTTATTATATTAATTATTATGGGTCCCATAAATTTACTTATGGATCCCGAAAACAAAAGTGCTATTAATAGTAGATAGAAAGCTTTTTCATATTTATAAAAAAACATTTCCAAGTCCATAGGCAAAATGCTAGCAAGAGCTTTTGATCCGTCAAGAGGAGGAATCGGTATTAAATTAAATACTCCAAGCATTACGTTATACCACATAATTTCCTGTATAAGATTTGTTACAGACATATTTTTCATATATACAGGTACCATAATTATTGCAGCTATAAATCCGATAATAAAATTTACTGTAACACCTGCCAGGGAAACTATAAGAGTTCCCTTTCTTCTATTCTTAAATTTATTTGAATTAATTGGAACGGCCTTGGCCCAACCGAACCTTAAAAGTATCATTGACAATAAACCCACAGGATCTATATGGTTAATGGGATTAAAGGATAGCCTGCCATCGTTTTTTGCAGTATCATCCCCTAAAAGGTAGGCTGCATAACCATGAGCTACCTCATGGGGAATAATAGCTGATAAAAGTGCTATAGCAGTATATACCAAGGATAAAACATCCATATTTCTAAACAAAACTATCAACTTCCTTTAAAATAAGCTTATAATTATCAGGCTTTTTTTCTCCAATTTTATACGCTTCATAAATTAAAGACATGGCATCATCTATAGATTCTTTATTTTCAGTATAAATTGTAGCAAGAGGTTCTCCTTCCTTTACCATATCTTCTACCTTTTTATTTAAAATTACTCCGGAGCCCATATCTATTTCATCTTCCTTGGTTTCTCTACCTGCTCCTAATTCTTTTGCGGCTTCACCTATTGCTAAAGCGTCTATTCTTTCTACATATCCATTGGATTTACTTAGTATTTCTTTTCTTATAGAGGATATTTTAAATTTTGAGTTATCATCTACAAAAGAAGCGTCCCCGCCTTGACGGGAAACCATTTCTTTAAATTTTAAAAGTGCCTTGCCATTTGTAATATTTTCTATAAGTTCTTTTCTTGCAAGGTCTTCGCTACTATATTTGCCAGATAAAAAAGCAAGCTTTGCTCCTATTTTTATACTGATTTCGGTCAGATCTTTAGGTCCCTCGCCTTTAAGAGTATTTATAGCTTCTATTACCTCAAGGGAATTACCTACTGCAAACCCTAAGGGTTCATCCATATTGGTAATAAGTGCCGCAGTCTTTCTTCCAAATTTTTCTCCAATTTTAACCATAGTGTTTGCAAGCTTTTCGGCGTTTTCTTCAGTTTTCATAAAAGATCCCGAACCAACCTTTACATCAAGTAACAAAACATCACTATCTACAGCAAGTTTTTTACTCATAATAGAGCTTGCAATTAATCCTATATTATCCACAGTTGCACTTGCATCCCTTAAAGCATAGATTTTTTTATCAGCCGGAGTTATATTTGCAGTTTGTCCGTTAATTGATATGCCTATGTCGTTAATATCTCTTATAAATTCATCTATTGATAGGCCTACGTTAAATCCTTTAATGGATTCTAATTTATCTAAAGTCCCACCTGTATGTCCAAGTCCTCTGCCACTTAGCTTAGCAAAATTAATACCAACACTTGCTAATAAAGGCCCCACAACAAGAGTAGTAGTATCACCTACTCCTCCTGTTGAATGCTTATCTACTTTGACTCCATTTATTCCCTTTAAATCTACAATATCTCCTGAATGAAGCATAGCATCTGTAAGATTATATGTTTCTTCAAAAGTTAAGTCATTTATACAAATAGCCATTAATAAAGCCGATGCCTGATAATCTTTTATAGTATCGTCGGTAAATTTATCTACAAAATAAAAAATCTCATCTCTTGTTAATTCTTCCGCATTTTTCTTCTTATTTAAAATATTATATATATTCATTAAATCACCTTAATGATATTTCTTACATATTTCTTAAAAATTTCACTTGTTTCCTTGGAGCTATTTATTACATCTTCATGATTTAGTGGTTGATCTAAAACTCCTGCTGCCATATTGCTGGTACATGACAATCCCAGTACTTCCATATTTCTATGTTTTGCAATAATAACTTCAGGTACTGTGCTCATTCCTACACTGTCGGCTCCAAGTATACCTGCTGCTCTAACTTCTGCAGGTGTTTCATAACTAGGTCCACTAAACCACATATAAACTCCCTCTTTAACGTCAAGGTTAATATTTTTTGCAGCCTCTTTCGCCTTTTTTATAAGATTTCTTGAATATGTGTAGGTCATATCTGGAAATCTTGGACCCTTTTCATCATTTGGTCCTATTAGAGGATTTATTCCTGTAATATTTATATGATCTTTTATTATCATTATGTCCTTGGGTTTAAAGCTTTTGTTTACAGCTCCACTTGCGTTGGTAACTATAAGTTTCTCAACGCCAAGTTCAGATAAAACTTTTATAGGAAATATTACCTTATCCATCCCCAGACCTTCATAGTAGTGGACTCTTCCTTTCATAACAACAATACTTTTTCCTTCAAGCTTTCCCATTATAAGTTTTGAGTCATGACCCACCACACTTGATGAAACGAATCCTGGTATGTTTTTGTAATCAAAGCTTATGGGATTTTCTATAAGATCAGCAAAATCTCCTAAACCAGATCCTAAAATTACTCCAATTTTCGGAATAAAATTTGTCCTTTCCCTAATATATTTTATTGCATCATCTGTTTGCATTTCCTGTCACCATTTCTTTATATAACAATACAGCACTTATCGTCTTTGCATCCATTATTTCTCCACGCATAACCATTTCCACAGCTTTGTCGAAAGCTACCGTTTTGCTTTCTATAAATTCATCATCATCAAGATTCTTTTCGGTCTTTTCAAGATCTTTTGCAAAAAATATATAAATTTTTTCATTGCAAAATCCTGGAGATGTATAAAATTCAGTTACATATTCAATTTTACCGGCTTTAAAACCTGTTTCCTCTTCAAGCTCCCTTAAAGCAGCTTCTTTAGGGCTTTCTCCATATTCAATTAAGCCTGCAGGAACTTCGCAAAGCACCTTATCTACAGCTTTTCTATATTGATCTACAAGTATTATTTCTCCCTGATTATTTACCGCCAATATAGCAACTGCCGGATCATGCTCTATAAGCTCTCTCTTTGAATACTTTTTATTAGGAAGCTCCACAGTTTCAACCTTTAGGCTTAAAATTTTACCCTCATATATTTTGTCGGTTTTCATGGTCCTTTCTAAATTATCCATATTATTCTCCTTCTTTTGTAAGCATTTCCTCCGCCGCTTTTAGTGCGGTTTGAGTTATATTAATTCCTCCTATTAATCTTGCAAGTTCTTTGATTCTATCATTTCTACTTAATTTTCTTATGTTTGATATTACTTTGTTTTCATCTTGAAATTTTTCAATAACATAATGGGAGTCAGCTACAGAAACAATTTGAGGAAGGTGAGAAATGGCAATTACTTGTCTACAATTTGAAATCTTTTTTATCTTGTTCCCTACAATTTGTGCAGTGATTCCACTTATTCCACTGTCTATTTCATCGAATACAAGAGTTTGTATTTCATCTTTTTCAGCTAAAATACTTTTAAAAGCGAGCATTACCCTACTCATTTCTCCGCCTGATGCAATTTTTGAAAGGGGTTTAAAGTCTTCTCCTATATTTGTTACAATCATAAATTCCATATCGTCTATACCATCTTGTGACAAAGGCTTTTCTCTAAATTCAACTTTAAACTCCGCGTTTTTTATATTTAATTCAATTAATTCCTTTTGAATTTTTTCTTCAAATTTTTTAGATATGGATTTTCTTTCCTCAGACATTTTTTTTGCGAGTTTTAAGCACTCATTTTTTTCCTTTGAAATTTCATCTTCCAGGCTTTTCATTTCTTTTTCATAATTATTTAAAAATTCATATCTGGACTTCGTCTTATCAAGGTACTTATATATATCATTAACGCTATTTCCGTATTTCTTTTTTAAATTGTTTACAAGGTTTATTCTGCTTTCTAAATTTACAAGATCTTCTTCACTATAGTCTATTGAGTTCAGGTAGGATTCCAAGCTATGAGAAACTTCTTTTAACCTATACCTTATATCTTCCAGCTCATTGTAATAAGGCTCCAGGTCCTTGCTTGTATCCAAAATTTCTGTTATTAATGATATCAGCTTATCCATCATATCTTCTATTGATATGTTTTCGTAGCTGCTTTTTAAAAGTGTAACTGACTCTTGTATATTGTTTGAAATTCCTGATATGTTATTTAAAAATCTATACCTTTCTTCCAAATCGCTGTCATCTTTATCTGTTAAGTTCGCATCTTCAATTTCTTCAATTTGGTATTTCAAAAGATCTATCTCTCTATCTTTATCTAAGGTTGATTTACTCTTTTCTTGAAATTCTTCAATTAATCTATTTAGCCCTTTTACCTTTATTTCTAATAAACTAAGGTTATTTTTATGCTCAGCTGATCCGAAAGAATCTATAAGATCTCTTTGATTTGATTGGCTCATTAATGAAGTATTTTCGTTTTGTGCAAAAATATCTATAAGCTTATCAGTTATTTTTACTAATATAGAAGCTGGAACAGTCCTGCCGTTTACCTTTGTAATAGATGGTCTATCTTGTCTTATATCTCTTGAAATAACTATAAGATCACCCATTTCTATATTATTTTCTTTAAATATAGAACTTAGCCTCTCACTATAATTTGTAAATATAGCTTCTATATAGGCAAAATCTTTTCCTTTTTTTATTATATCTTTACTTGCTCTATCACCTAAAACCATCGAAAGAGCATCTATTATTATAGATTTACCTGATCCGGTTTCTCCTGTTAAAACATTTAATCCTGAACTGAACTCAACCTGTAAGTCTTCAATTATAGCAAAGTTTTTAATTGTTAATTCCAAAAGCATAAAATCACCTATTAATTAAATTCCAGTAAATCATCTGTTGAGTAAGGGGCATCTTCTTTTTCTGATTTTTCTAAATAAATTAAAAATTCAACATTGCCCTTTGTTCCTTTAATTGGAGAATATGTTATCCCAAGTATTCTTAAGCCTAGACTCTTGGACAAACGGACTATCTTTTCTATTACTTCTTTATGTACAGATTTATCCTTTACTATACCTTTTTTGCCAACCTTCTCTCTTCCTGCTTCGAATTGGGGCTTAATAAGAGCTACTATTTTACCTCCGTCTCTTACCAGCTCAAAGGCCTTAGGTAAAACAAGCTCAAGAGATATAAAGCTTACATCTATGGAAACAAAATCAATAGAGTCGCTAATTGTTTTTACATCAAAATTTCTTATGTTTGTTTTTTCCATAGATATAACTCTATCATCCACTTGGAGCTGATAGCTTAATTGATTATAGCCCACATCTATTGCATAAACTTTTTTTGCTCCATTTATAAGCATACAATGAGTAAAACCTCCTGTTGATGCCCCTATATCTACGCAGATTTTATTTTTTAAATCTATTTTATAAAGGTCTATAGCTTTTTCAAGCTTAAACCCTCCTCTACTTACATATTTCAAAGAATTGGGCTTAACTGTCAGTTTATCCTTATCATCTAAAAGCTGTCCAGGCTTATCAATTCTTAGGCTCCCTAAAAAAACTTCTCCTCCCATAATAAGCCTTTTTGCCTTTTCTCTTGATATTTCAGGATAGCTCTCAGATAATAAAAGGTCCGCTCTTATTTTAGTCATCAACTTCTCCTTGCTACCAACATATCAACATACTTCTCTAAGCTGTCAGTATTGTGTTTCAGATTTTTAAGCTCTTCCTTTGCCCTTAGTGTAAGATTGTTAATTCTCTCTTCAAGTTCTTCCTTGGTCTTGTGGTTACTTATGGTGCTTTTATTTTTATTATCATCCAGGTCCTCATCAATAAGGTCATCTTTTATTTGATAGGCTATCCCTATACAGTTGGAGAATTCTTCTAATGAGGCTATTTCTTCATCAACAGCCCCTGCCATTATTGCTCCCGATACTATAGATGTTCTAATTAAAGCGGCGGTTTTTAACTTATACATATTTTCAAAAATGTCAATTTCTGTGTCTTCCCCACAGTTAAGATCTATTACCTGTCCACCTATCATGCCGTGAGTTCCTGAAGCGTTAAATATATATTTCATAGCCTTTACGGCTCTTTTTAAATCTTCAGGCTCATCTAGATACTGTTCCAGATTTTTTGAAAGTATCTCAGCAGACATATTAAGCAATCCGTCACCTGCAAGTATTGCTATGGCTTCTGAATATACCTTGTGATTAGTAGGCTTACCTCTTCTTAAATCATCATTATCCATAGCGGGCAGGTCGTCATGTATAAGAGAATAGGTGTGAATCAACTCCATAGCTACTGCATAGGGAAGTACTTTTTCATAATCTCCATCCCAATCCTCATCTTTTATTGCAGCGTAAGTTAGTAAACATAAAATAGGCCTTACTCTTTTACCGCCTGAGGAAAGGGAATAAATCATAGATTCATAAACTACTTTTTGATAGTCATCAATTACTGAAAAATTCTTAAATATACTGTTATCGATTAACTCTATTAAATCTTCATTATTCTTCATCTGATTCACCTATATGAAAATCCTCCTCCTTAAGGGCATCTCCTTCCCCAGTAAGAATCTTCACCTTTCCTTCATATTCATTTAAAATGTTGGAGCAGTATTTATAAAGTTTTAAACCCTCCTCATATTTTTTAATTGATTCTTCTAAAGTAATATCTTCAGATTCCAAAGCCTCTATTATTTTTTCAAGTTTTAAATAGGCGCTTTCATAACTCTCACTCATGGGCTCCACCTCTTAACTTTATATTTTCTACCAAAGCATCTACACTTCCATCTGAAAAGTCTATACTGATTTTATCTTTAAGGCTAAGCCTTGATGCACTTATTAAAAGCCTGCCGTTTTTATCTCTTATACTAACTTCCTTTGACGGGTTAAAAAATTCAATATTTGCTTTTAAGTTAGCCAAATTTTCTCCTGACTTTCTAAGTCTTTCTAAAATCACAAAAACTAACTTATTTCTGAGTAAATTTAAATATTCTCTTTTTTTATCAACTACAATTGAAAGATTTTTAGACTTTAATTTATCATTTAAAATTTCAATTTTCAAATTTTCTTTTCTTATTAGGAGTTCGGGAGATTTTAACCTAAGCTCCAAAGCTTTTAAAATATTTTTTTCACTCGTTAGCTTGTTTTTAAAGCTTTGGTTAAGGCTTTTGCTTAAATTATAAAGCAAAACTTCTTTTCTTTTAATATCCGGTTTTTTATACCTTAAAATTCTATTTAAATAATCTATATTTTTTCTATTTGAGCTTAAAAAATTTTTAAGATCAAGTTTTAAATATTTAGCTTTATCATTTAAATCACTTGAGGATTCATTTAATTTATTTATAATCTTATTGTCCATGGAATTCTTTAACAGAAAAAGTGAATTATTAAGATCTTCTCTGCTCATAGATACTAATTCTGCGGCTGCCGATGGTGTTGGGGCTCTTAAATCACTTACAAAATCAGTTATTACAAAATCAATTTCGTGACCTACAGCCGATATTACAGGAGTATCTATACTATAAACTTTCCTTGCAAGATCTTCATCGTTAAATGAAAAAAGTTCCTCCAAGGATCCTCCCCCTCTTGTCAAGACTATTACATCAACCTTATTTTCTAAATAATCTAAAGCCTTTATAAGGTCATCTACAGATTTATCCCCTTGAACGTTAGCAGGATATAAAATTATATCAACTGTAGGATTTCTTCTTTTTAATACATTTATAAAGTCTCTAATGGCTGCACCTGTAGGTGAAGTAATAACTCCAACCCTTCTCGGAAAATATGGTGTATTCTTCTTGTGATCTTTGGAGAAAAGTCCTTCTTCATTAAGTCTATCTCTTAGATAAATAAACTTCTCATATAAGTTCCCAATTCCTAAAACATTTACTTCTCTTATGTATATATTTAAAGCTCCATCTCTTTCATAGATAGAAACTGACCCTCTAGCTTCAACATTATCTCCGTTCTTTAGATCCATCTTTAAATTTCTTGCATCATTGGAGTAAATAATACCGTTTATTTTAGCCTTGTCATCCTTTAAAGAAAGGTAGATGTTACCATTTGAATGCCTATTTATGTTTGAAATTTCTCCCAATACCAAAATATCACTTAAGAGGTAGTCCATGGCTATATATTTTTTTATATATCTATTAAGTTCGCTCACCTTTATTGCTGCCATAGTATCACCATTAAACAAGAAGGGAGAGCCTTAGGCTCTCGCTATAAATTTCTGTAAATACTCCCCAAGATTCCGTTTATAAATTTAGGAGACTCATCCGATCCAAATTCCTTTGATATTTCAACCGCTTCATTTATAGATACCTCAGATGGTATATCGTCTCTATATAATAATTCGTAAACTGCAATTCTCAGTATACTCCTGTCTACTTTTGCCAGCCTGTTAAAACTCCAAGTGTGAAGATTTTCAATTATTTTATTATCAATATCTTCAATGTGTTCTAAAATAACAGGTACCGTTTTTTCTATATAATCTATTTCAGTCTTGCTAAAATCAAAGTTCTCTAAAAAAGTCTCAAGACCCTCTATGGAAAAATCATCATTAATATCCATTTGAAAAAGAACTTGCATTTGTCCAATACGAGACTTTTTTCTACTCATATTATGCCCTTGCTTTCTCTTTGTCCGGCAAGGCTATACCTGACACGTGAACATTTACTTCCACAACCTCAAGATCCGTCATGTTTTCAACTGCCTCTTTAACTTTATCCTGAACATTTTTACATACTTCAACTATGTTTTTTCCATAAAGAATAGTTATAAATATTTCTACTATAGCTTCCTTTTCGCCTATGTCAACTTTAACTCCCTTGGAAGTATTTTTTACTCCAAACATTTCAGTTACACTTGACTTTAAATCAGACTGTATATTTACAACGCCATCAACAGATTCCGCAGCTACTGTTGATATTGCGGAGATTACATCTTCAGTTATTTTTACTTCGCCTTCTCCACTTGTTTCTATTAAATAGTTATCAGTCATTGTACACCTCCACTATAATCATGTCTTTGCCTCATATTATAACAAATGCTACAATGTTATTCAATTTTTTGAAGATATAAAAAATCCACCGGTCATCCGGTGGATCAACGTATTAATAATTAGTCTTCTTGACAAGAACAAGACTCATCTGTACAAGCACAATCTCCTTGTACGTCTAATTCGTCATCATAAAAATCATCATCATAATCAAAGTCTTCATAGTCGTCATAATCATCATAGTCGTCTTCATCGTCATATACATAATCTTCAAGATCTGACAAATCTTCATCAAGTAAATCCAAATAATCTTGAAGTTCCTCTTCTTGTGCCTTTACTTCTTCTGCCATTTCTGATATTACATCAATTAATTCAAGTAAAAGTCTACCTTCTTTTGTTTCAGAATCGATTTCATATCCTTCTGCTAATCCTTGAAGATAAGATATTCTATTAATAATGTTTTCCATAAAAATTTCCTCCTATGCTCTTGACATATACTCACCACTTCTGGTGTCAATTCTAATAATGTCTCCTGTGTTAATAAAAAGCGGAACATTTAGTGTAAATCCTGTTTCTACAGTAGCGGGCTTTGATCCACCTGATGATGTATCTCCCTTTACTCCTGGTTCTGTATGAGTTACTTCCAATTCTACAAAATTTGCAGGCGAAACTCTAAAGGGCTTTCCCATATGGAAGTTAATTTGTGCTACATCATTTTCACGCATGAAGTTTAAAGCATCTTCAACAATTGCTTTTTCTAAAGGTATTTGCTCATATGTCTCATTATCCATAAAATAATAAAGACTGCCGTCATTATATAGGTACTGCATTTCTTTAGTTTCAATTACCGCTTTTTCAAATTTTTCTGACGGATTAAATGTAGTGTCTTTAGTTGCTCCGGTTAAAACAGATCTTATTTTTGCTCTTACAAAGGCTGCTCCCTTTCCCGGTTTAACATGTTGAAAATCAAGTACTTCATAAACTTCATTATCCATTATAAATGTTAAGCCTTTTCTAAAATCACCTGCTGTAATCATAATTTACCTCCTAAATTTTCTCTAAAAGTATTATATCAATATAGGTCTAAGCTATCAAGTTTTAATTGGATTTTAAATCCCTCTTAATGTTGTAAAGTTCAGGTTTAATAAAATTTTCAATTATTTTACCATACATGTCTATATTATCAAAATCATAATTAGATATAAGATTGTTTTCAGAAGCTCTTTCAAAATTAATAGTTATTCCTTCTACTGAAATCCTGGCAGGGTTATCTAAATATTCTATATTGTTTCTTAAAATCATAATTCCCTTAAGGCCAAGGTTGTTATTTAAATATATTTTATTTACATCTACTATTCCTCTTAAGTCTATATTATCAACTATACAAAGACTTCCTCTATCCTGTTTTAAGTAAATGCTTTTATTGTGTGGATATTTTTTAAGAGAAGTTTTTACAATTCCTATATCCCCATTTTCTTTGACTGTTTCTTCTTCTTTATAAATATTAAAATAAAGTCCATCTTTTTCTAAAAAATAATCTCCTTCATCAAGATATATGTATTCAACATAAGTAAAATCTTTATAGTTTATATTTTCAAAAGCTTCTTTGCTTTCAAGTAAATCTTCTTCATTTGTTGTAGATGAGTTTAAAACCCCCGCTCCTTTTAAATAGATTTTATTTACTATAGTGCCTGATGCAAAGCATTTGGATTCTATATCCTTATAGTCTAAGGATGCTTCCATTAGAAAGCCTTTTTTGGTAAGACTGTTGTCTAAACTTAGTTTAATATACTCATTGCTTATATCCTCTATTAAATCTTCAGGCTTATAATCTATTTCGTGTCTGTCTTCAAAGTAAACGGTCTTTACTTTATCCTTAAAAGAATCCTCTGACAAGGCTATGTTTATTAAAGACTCAGCATATAGCTGAGACTGTATATTATTTTCTTCGTTTGAACTTATAATCAAGTTGTTTTTAAAGCTTTCCAGCAAAAACGAAATAAGTGTAACTATAATACTTATTACAACTATGGTAACTATGTATGTAAATCCGTTTCTTTTCACTTGAATTCCTCAAAGGTTCTATTTGCAATTATAAGGGTCTTTTGATCTTTAACATTATCTCTATTAAAATCAAATTCCATAATTATCTTATCTCTTTCAAATTTACAGCTCACTTTGTCAACTCCGGATATAATATTATTAACTCCGAATTTTCCATAAAATTCCCCGGATGTGATTTTACTGTTTGTATTTAGAGCATATCTTTTTAAGGTATTACCCTTAGTAACATAGTATATATATTTATACTTTGAGTTTTTACTCTTTCTTTTTTCACTCTTATCAACTCCCATAAGATTTACTAAAGTAAAACCTAAAGATTCAGAATTTTTATTTGCAATAATATAATCTGCCGAGCTTATTTCTCCATAAATATAATTTAGAGCAAAATAGCTGTCATTATACATTTCATCGCTTGTGCTGACGAGTTTAGAAGTTTTTAAAGTATTTAGAAAAATTGTCGAAAGTATTGTAAATACCGTTAAAATAAGAGCGGTTGATACAACAAGTTCAATTAGAGTAAAGCCTCTTTTTTTGTAAAATTTTTTCAAACTTTATTTCACCCTTATCTTCGTCTTCTATGTAAAGAAAATATCTTACTAAATTATCTCCCAAGTCTTCTTTTTCAATTCTATACTTGTATTTTTCAGGTATAATTATTTCATATTTATCAGAACCCATATAGGCAGCTGATGTTATTAACTCAATTTGATTTTTTGATACCTGATACAGTTCAGACCTTTGCTTTAATTTGTTTCTTGCAAGAAGCAAATTTGTAATGGCAGGTATAAGAAGACTGGCAACTATAAAAATTAGACTTATTGATAATAAAACATCAAGAAGGATAAAACCTTTCTTTTTACTTCTAACCATTTTTTAAATTAACCTTTCCAGTTACAGGTTCAACAGTAATTTCATAAAGCTTATTAGAAATTTTAAAATAAATAGTTTGAGATGTATCCTTTGATGAAATACCGTTTTTGGTAAATTCCAAATTTATAAGACCATTGGATTTAAGAATTAAATCCTTTGAATAGTCAAATCTTTCTTCATAATCACCACAAGATATTTCATAATAGTCCTGAGAAAGGAAAAACCTTGCTCTTTTTCTTTTAGACATGGCAAGATTTCTCGTATATTTAATGTCTCTTACTATTTTTTCCAAATCTTTTTTTGCACGATATTCTCCAGATGTCTTGTGATTGTATAAACCTATAGTCATTAAACTTGCCAATATGGCAATTGATACTACCAGCTCAATTAAAGTAAATCCTTTTTTCTTCAAAGTTTTCCCTCAATATCATATATCTTAAACTCCCCTGTGTCATTTCCCGGAGCCGGCTTAAAATAAATTCCCTTTAGATTTTCTATATTCCCTGCATCAATTTCATTTACTCCCCTTGTCAAGCCTTCATCAAAGGGTACTTTATAACCATTGTAATAACCCATTTCTCCTAACTGGTCCTTAAAGCTTTCAATTTTTAATTTTAAATCTTTTACATTTACGCTGTTATCAAACAAAATTAAAATTTCCTTATTCTGACTTTCAGGTGAAATTACATAATTAATAGTCATTTCATTGTCGTCATTTTTAAGAAAAATAAGATTTTTCTCATCTGAATAAAGCTTAAAATTTGCAGTGTCAAATTCTTTGGTGTTATAATCAGGTATCAATTCCCCTACAGGTACATCTTTATCGGTTTTATCTAAAAGAGATCCGCTTGCAAAGATCCTATTTTTAACTTTCTCATCTTTAGAAGGTGTCTCTGTGACCAAATTCTCATTACTTGAATTTTTTTCATTATTTATCTTAAGCTTATTGTCATCTTCCTTAAGGGATTCATTTATTCTTTCACTAAAATATGCTTTTTTTAAATCTATATCCTTATCTATAGGCTCGCTTTCAACTATTGTAGGCAAAATAGCTTTTGAATTTTTTGAACCTTTATTTATCTCAGCATAGCACTTATATTCGTTCTGAGATTCTTTGACAATATTTAGATTTTCAAAAACCAAATAATCAGACAATCTTTTAATGTCTTTTATATTTTTCTTTTCTATTGTAAATTCCAAGGACCTTCTATTTTCAAAATCTTCAATTTTATTAATTTTAATTGTATTTCCTTTAAAGCTCTCTATATCTTCCTTATTATTTAAATTAGAAAGCTCTAATTTGCCATTTCTAAGCAAACTTTCGTTTTCTTTTTGCAGCTCAAGGGCTTTTTTATATACTTCCTCTTTCATTTTTACGTTATTTTTTGTTTCGTCTACTAACATTGCAGAGTCTTGTAAACTTACATATTTGTTAGAAATAAAAAGGCTATAAATTATAAGCTCAAATATTATAAAAAATAAAATTATCAATAAATATTTTTCTCTTTTTGACAAGTTTAAACTTTTAATTTTATCTGAAAAGGTCATCTTATCACCTACTCGCCGATTTTATTTATAAGTTCCTTTCCGAAATTTTTTCTTGAAATCTCAACTAATCCAAGCTTAGTATAGCCATGTATTTTACTCTTTGAGTAATCTTTATTAAGCTCTCTTTCTAAAATTTTTAGAATATTGTCTCTATACTGCTTATTATTCATATTTATAAAATCTATTAAAATTATTCCCGATATATTTCTAAGGATTACCTGCCTTGCAATTTCTATGGCTGCAGACTCATTTACCTTGTATATAAATTCTTCCTTGTTTAAGCCTTGACTGAAGTTTGCAGAATTTACATCTATGGCAGTTAAAGCCTCTGTCTTTTCTATTAGAATATTGCCTCCGCATAAAAGGTCCACTTTTTTTTCAAAAAGATTCTTGTAGTCTCTAATGAGTTTATCTTCATAAATTATTCTAAACCCTTCATCTAAGCTTATCTTATATGTATTTTTGTATTTTTTGTATATATCTTTATTATTTGTGATTATATCTTCAAAATCCCTATTATTAAAAAAGCCATCTAATTCATTAAAATCATAAATAAGTTTAGGTACCGGAAGTAGATTTTCCTCAAGTAAAATATTTTCTCCTAATTTTTTTAAATTTTCATATTCTTTAAGGAATTCTTCTTTTCTCTCATAAGTTAAAGAAGATCTTATAAGAAGTCCCTTCATGTCCTTTTCTTTAACAAGATCATAAATCCATTTTTTATCTTTTCCTATAATTTTAGAAGAAAGCTTTACGAAACTTTCTCGTGGAAAGTAAATTAAATATTTGCCTTCTAAGGAAATCTCTCTTGAAAGAATAGGGTACTTATCCCCTTCAGGTAATTTTTTTACTTGAACTAAAAGATTGTCTCCCTCATTTATTAATTCTTCTTTATACAGTTTAATAATTCCTGTTCCTCTTGGTGTTTTAAGAAATCCTATATTTTGATTCTTAATTATTTTTTCTACTCTTGCTCTATAAATAGATTTAAGCTCAGATTCTTCAAGATCCTTAATCCCTATTATTCTATCTTTATAGTGCAAGGCTAGGTCTAGAGTTTTATCAATATAAATACGATTCATATAATTCCTTGTTCCTTAAAGCTGTAATAGTTTCCATTTCCTATAATAATATGATCAACTACCTCTATACCCAATATATTTCCCGCCTTCACAAGTCTATCTGTTAATGATATGTCTTGATTAGACGGCGAAGAATCTCCTGAAGGATGATTGTGCAAAAGAAGTATAGTATGTGCTCTAAAGTCTATTGCCGCTTTAAAAACTTCCCTTGGGTGGACTATAGTTGTATCTAGAGTCCCTGAAGATATAGTCCTTATAGTAATAATTTCTTTTTTTGTATTTAAAATTACTATTCTAAACTCCTCAGTAGAAAGATTTTTCATATCCTCCATTACAATATCTAAAATATCTTTTGGAGAAAGAATTCTCTTTTTATTAAACATACTTTCAGAAGCCATCCTTGATGCTAAGGTTATTGAGGCAATAAGCATGGAAGCCTTGCCTATACCTACTCCCTTAATTTTCATAAAATCATTAATTGATTTCTTTTTAAGAGCTGAGATACCTAGACTTGAATATTCAGGAAATCCGTTTAAAATCTCTTGTGCCAATTCTACAGAGGTTTTTGTTTTAGTCCCCGTCCTTATTATTAAGGCTATAAGCTCCGCATTAGTTAAAGACTCCGGCCCTTTTGCTAAAAGTCTCTCTTGTGGCCTGTCTTCTGCTGCCATTTCTCTTATAGTAAATTTTTTAATTTCATCTTTTTTATCTGCTTCCATGACTACACCTTAATAAGGAAATATTTAAAAGCCTTTGTAAGTCGCTTGCTATTTTAGAAATAGGCAGACCTACAATATTATAAAAATCCCCTTCTATTCTTTCTACAAGTAGAGATCCATAGCCCTGTATAGCATAAGCACCGGCTTTTCCAATGTATTCCTTCGTATCTATATAAGCTTTAATGTCATCTTCTGATAAATCTTTGAAATAAACTGAAGATTCTTCATAATTTGTATACTTTATATTATCATCTAGCCTAAATATTGAATAAGCTGTTATTACCCTATGACCAGAAGCTGAAAGTCTATTTATCATTCTATAGGCATCAGCTTCATTAGTAGGCTTTCCAAAAATTTCTCCGTCTATTTCCACTACAGTATCCGCCGACAAAACAAGCTCACTTTCATGTTCCTTTGCAACTGCTATACCCTTTTCAAAAGATAGTCCCATGGCAAGTTGTCTGGCATTTAAATAGTCCTTATTGTTTTCTTCTACATCTTTAGTTATTACTTTAAAATCTGTATACTTAGATAAAATTTCAAATCTTCTTTCTGATTTAGATGCAAGTATCATAATTGCTCCTTAAAAGTTTTTTTTAAATTTTCCAATGCCATATTTGCTACAAGTCCGACAAAATAACCTGTTATAATTCCAAATATCATCAAAAAAGGTAAATAAGAAAATATATTTGTACTGTTTAATACAATTGCCGCAACCGTTACTTGACCTATATTGTGAAATGTGGAGCCTATAATACTTATTCCTATAGTTGATAAATATTTATTTAAATATTTATGGCTTAATATCATTGCAAGGCTACTAAGAATAGCTCCGGCAAAGGAAAACATAAAAGAAGAAACAGATCCGGTTAAAAGCATCAAAAGCACTGTTTTTAATAGAGCTACCGTAAGACCTTCAGTGTATCCGAAGAAAATTATAGTAATAAGCACAACTGCATTTGAAAGTCCTGCTTTTGCTCCAGGTATTGAAAAAGGCATTGGAATATATAACTCAAGTAAGCCTAAAGCGAGACCTCCCGCCACAAGTAAAGATAAGAAAGTCATTTTTTTTGTATTCATTTTACCACCGCATCTATTTCTTTATCCTTATTTGAATCAATAGTTATTTCAAGTCTGTGAGGTAAACATATTATGGAATCGCCCTTGTTTTTTATTTCCCTTGCATGAACACAAACCTGATCCTTGCAGTCGGAATAAGTCATAAGAGCACCATCTTTTGTAATTTTAATTATATTTTTACCATATTCATTGTTAATTTCTATTTCTCTACCTATATTTTCTTCAATTGAATACTTTTTTTCTTCTTTCCCGTCAATGTTTATTAGCAAAGCTTTATTATCTTGGGTTAAGACCCTTTCATTTTTAATAATCATGGCAAAAGAAGCTATAAGTATAATTATAATAACTATGTAATCTCCCTTTTTCATAACATCCCTCAAGTAAATTATATCAGAAAGTCTACTTTATTAAAGGCGATTAGTATCAAGATCTAACATTAAAATAAGGACCTCTTCAATTAAATGAAGAAGTCCTTTAGAATCAGTCTGAATTTTTATTATTTACAAGTTCAGCTTCCTTGGCTTTAAGCTCTGCAAGTTTCTCCTGCTTTTTCTTTTCTGCGAGAGCTTTTGCCCTTTCTTTTATTTTTTCAACCTTTTCAGGGTATTCGCAGTATATAGCACCTGTTGGACATTTAGATACACAAATACCGCAATTAATACACTTGTCATAATCTATTGAAGCCAAATTTTCACTTACATGAATAGCATCCTTAGGACAATTCTTTTCGCAAAGACCACAAGATATACATCCTATTGAACAGTTTACCCTAACCTCTTTGCCTAAGTCCTTAGATGAACATTTTACTACTGTTTTTGAATCATAAGGCACTAGAGAGATTATTGACTTCGGACAAATACTTATACACTTTTTACATGACACGCATTTTTCTTTATCGACTACAGCTATACCGTCCTTTATATGAATTGCATCGTATTCGCAAACACTTACACAGGATCCGCCTCCTACACAGCCCGCTCCACAAGCTTTTGATCCTCTTTGAAAATCGGAGATAAGTCTGCAATCTTGAAGACCTTCATATACGTACTTGTTCTTTGCCTTTTCACAAGTTCCCTGACACAAAACACAGGCTGTTTGTCTTACTACGTCTGCTGCATTTACTCCAAGCAAATTTGCTATATTATCTGCAACAACCTTTCCCCCTATGGAGCAGGAATTAACAGGAGCTTTGCCACTTGCAATTGCAGCTGCAAGTCCATCGCATCCAGGGTAACCACATGCGCCGCAATTGGCTCCCGGAAGAGCTTGCCTAACCTTTACTACCCTTTCATCAACCTTAACTTCAAAAACCTTTGATGCAAATGAAAGAAGTGCTCCAAAAGCTCCTCCTATTACAGCAAGGATTAATGCCGGATATATAATTTGATTTAGTTCCATAACAGCCTCCTATATTAAACCTTTGAAACCTGAGAAGGCAAGTGCCATAAGACCTGCACTTATTAGTGCTATAGGCACTCCCTTTAAAGCTTCAGGAACTTCTGCATAGTCAAGTCTCTCTCTTAATGACGCCATAAGAATCAGTGCCATTGAAAATCCAACTGAAGCTCCAAATCCACTGAAAATAGTTTCTATAAGATTGTAATTTTCTTGAATATTAAGTACAGCTACCCCAAGCACAACACAGTTTGTAGTTATAAGAGGAAGATAAACTCCCATAGCTGTATATAGTGAAGGGGACATTTTTTTAATAACTATTTCAACAAATTGAACAAGTGATGCTATTACAAGTATAAAAACTATTGTTTGTAAATATCCAAGTCCTAATTTGTCAAGTATTCCATATTGAATGCACCAGGTAATAGCTGATGATAAAACTACTACAAAGGTTACGGCAACTCCCATACCTGTAGATGTTTCCACCTTTGATGAAACACCTAAGAAGGGACAGATTCCCAAAAACTGAGCAAATACATAATTGTTAACTAAAATTGTAGATATTAATATAGTAAATATTTTTCCCATAAAAATCATTCACCCTTCCCGTTTAAAATTTTTCTAAATCCTGCAATTAGAAATCCTAAAAGTATAAATGCACCTGCAGGCATTCCTAAAATTCCTATTCCAGGAAATGATTCAGGTAAAATTTGTTTTCCTAGTAAAGTTCCATATCCGAAAAACTCTCTAATAATACCCATGCTCATTACTGCCATCATATATCCCATTCCTGTTCCAAGTCCGTCAAGTATTGAAGGCAATAAAGAGTTCTTGTAAGCAAATCCTTCCGCTTCTCCTAAAATACAACAGTTTACAACTATAAGAGGTAGGAATATACCAAGAGCATTGTAAATAGGTTGAGAATAAGCTTGAAGTAACATTTGAACCAAAGTTACAAAGGATGCAATTACTACTATAAAGCAAGGTATTCTGATTTTATCAGGTATAATTTTTCTAAGTAGTGAAACTACTGAGTTGCTCATTATAAGAACGAAAGTTACAGCAATACCCATGGCTATTGAACTTGAAACTGCATTAGTAATAGCAAGAACAGAACACAGTCCTATAAGTTGCATGAAAACCGGATTGTTTTTAGTTAAAGCATTTAAAAATACTGATTTTGTTTTCATAATATCACCCTACTTTCCTTCTTTTAGCATATTGTTGTAAGCTTCAATTACCACATCTGTTCCCTGAAGCACACCTTTTGATGTTACTGTAGCACCACTAATCCATTTAATTTCATTTTCTCCTGCAGGCTCCTTAGAAATATTAAGTTCTCCTGTAGCTGACTTTTCAGGGAAAGAAGAATAATAATCCTCTTCCACTATAACGCTACCGAAGTTTTTAGTTTCCTGGTTGACTATATTTCTAAATCCTGCAATTTTATCATCTGCAATTCTAATTCCTATTGCATTGGTCATGGAGCCTCCAAATCCCTTGGCGGTATACTTAATACCGTAACCTACAAGGTCATCTCCCTTTTTTGCCAAAAATACTTCATTAATAGTTGGATAGGCTTCCTTAAGCTTATTAAGCTTAGCTTCGTCATATTCTTCAAAATTATCAGCAGCTTCTCCAAAAATTGCTTGATAAGATTCCATAGTTGCTTTATATTCAGCCTCGGCAATAACAGGTGCTGTGAAGCTGTTTACCAAAGCAAGTATTCCCGCTGATATGGCACAAAATGCAAATAAAATAATTCCGAATTTTAAAGGTTCTTTCATTTTGTCGCCTCCCCGTATGCTTCAGTTTTAGTAAGTCTATCAATAAGAGGTGTAACAACATTCATTAAGCATATTGCATAAGATACACCCTCTGCCATTGATCCTTTAGTTCTTATAATTGCAGTTATAATACCGCATCCTAAAGCAAATATAATTTTACCCTTGCGGTTAATAGGTGTTGATGAATAATCTGTAGCCATAAATACAGCTCCTAGGAAAAGACCTCCTCCAAATAATTCATAAGGTAGAATATTTACAGGTATTCCCAAAATAGCTAGAAAGACAGCTGTAGTTAATATATATATTACAGGCACATCAGGTCTTATTACCTTTCTATAAATTAAATAAATGGCTCCTATTAAAATAAGTATAGCTGAAGTTTCTCCAATAACTCCCGGAATATTTCCTATAATCATATCCTTTAATTCAGGAAGATCAGCAAAATTTCCTGCCTT
Source organism: Peptoniphilus catoniae (assembly GCF_901447155.2). Lineage (GTDB taxonomy): Bacteria > Bacillota > Clostridia > Tissierellales > Peptoniphilaceae > Peptoniphilus_E > Peptoniphilus_E catoniae. The sequence goes on along the minus strand of NZ_LR588414.1, from coordinate 355,704 downwards.
TATAAGAGAAAGAGGTGTTGGACCACTTAGTGCATCTACAGGTCCAAAACCAGTAGGAGCTACATAATTTGTCATTTCTTTTCCCCATGAACCCATTAAAACAAGTCTTGCTCCAAGAGCGGGATTCATAAAGTTTGATCCTATTCCTCCAAAACAACCTTTTATTATTACCATGGCAAAAATTGAACCGAAAGCCGCCATCCAAAGTGGCATGGTAGCCGGTAAGTTAAAAGCTAAAAGTATTCCTGTTACCACTGCTGACAAGTCATTAATTCTAACCTCTCTCTTAGTAAGCTTTTGAAAAGCATATTCTGATCCAAGGCAAAAAATTACGCAAACAGCCAACAGTTTAATTGCATTAAGTCCGAAAAAGTATACCGAACCAAGTAAAGCAGGAACCATTGCTATAATTACATCAAGCATAATCTTACTTACAGTGTCATCAGTCCTGATGTGGGGAGCTAATGATACAAAGAACTCATCTCTGGGCATCATATTTTTTTGCTCAGTATTAGTATTTTTTTCCATATTCATTACTCCTTACTTCTTAGCCATTGATTTTAATCTTATTTCACGTTTTGCAAGCTTTATTGATGCTGATAGATTTCTCTTTGCCGGGCAAACAAAAGAGCATATACCACATTCCATACATTGATCAGCATGAAGCTGACTACAATAATCAACGTCATTCTTTAAAATTGCGGCATTAATTTCAGTAGGTCTTATGTTTGCCGGACAGTGATCAACGCATCTTGAGCATCTTATACAAGGACTTTCTTCCCCGTGATTGATTTCATTTTCAGTTAAGGCAAGTAAACCTGATGTGGTTTTAGTAACAGGAGATTTTAAATCAAAGACTGATTTACCTGTCATAGGTCCGCCACAAACAATATCCTTGTAATCTTCTGTAACTCCACCGCAAAATTCAATTATATCTTTTACCGGTGTTCCTATTTTTACCAAAATATTTTTAGGATGCTTTATTCCTTTACCACTAACTGTAATAACTCTTTCGTAAGAAGGTTTTCCTTCAACCATTGCTTCATAAAAAGCAAGAGTGGTACCTACATTCGTAAGAAAAACTCCTACATCATTTGTAACCTTATTTTGTGGTACTATTCTGTTTACAACAGCCTCTGAAAGTCTTTTTGAATCCCCTTGAGGATACTTAGTAATACAGCTTACTACTTTCAAATGCTTCCAAGCGTTAGTTTGTCCAATTCTTTCTTCCATTAGCTTTATAGCATCCGGTTTATTTTCCTCTATAGCCATATAGGAAACATCCTTGTTATAGAACTTTGAAAAGATATTTAATCCTTCCAAAATTTTATCAGTCTGCTCCAACATAATTCTATGGTCACAGGTTAAATAAGGCTCACATTCCGCCCCGTTAATAATACACTCATCAAGAACTAGATTTGTGCTTTTCAGCTTTGCATGTAAGGGGAATCCTGCTCCTCCCATGCCCACTATCCCTTTGTTCTTAATAAATTTTACTACATCATCAATAGGAAGATCCTCATAATTCAGTAAAGGATCACTCTCGGTCTTTTCACATAAACCGTCATTTTCTATTACGATGCAATCGCAATATCTTCCATCGGCAGTGTACATTTTCTCTATAGAAGTAACTGTACCCGATATAGATGAATGTACCGAACACGAAATAAAGGCCTCTGAATTGGCAATCATTTGCCCAATCTTTACCTTGTCCCCTTTAGCAACTATTGGAGTAGCTGGAGCTCCTATGTGTTGACTCACGGGTATGTATGCTGTTTTCGGTTCAGGCATAATCTCTATGGGCAACTTTTCAGTCAGTTCTTTATGTTCGTCCATATGAACTCCGCCAACCTTAAAAGTAAGATTATTTGTACTCATAAACACACCTCTTTAATTTATCAATTACATGATGTTACAAATAACACTTAAATAATTCTACCACTAAATTATTTTAATGTATATGATTTGGCTATCAATATTCACATCATGCTAACACTTAACACTTTATCATAAAACCATTCAAAATAAACAAAAAAACTCATATTTTATTATTCTTTTTTAAAATTTTTAGTCATATATTAGACGCAATCTTGGAAATACAAGTCTATTTATTAAGATTAAATCTCTTAACTTAAGCTTATCTCTTAATTATTAATAAAAAATTATTGATTTATTATAAAGTAAATGTTAAATTATATAAGAACACTTTGCCAAAGTGACGGAATTGGCAGACGTACCAGACTCAAAATCTGGCGATGGCAACATCGTGCGGGTTCAAGTCCCGCCTTTGGCACCAAGATCATTTTTACACACCTTTTTAAATTTAGTTAAAGATGAAAAAAAGAGCTTATTAATATTAATAAGTTCTTTTTTATTTTATGCTCCAATATAAAATTAGTTTTTTACTTACATATAGATTATTAAACTCCCAATATCTTAACGCTTTGTAAGTAAAAATTTTATAAGTAGAAGTATAGCTCTAGGGAAATATTTTTAACTTATAGTATAATAGTTTTACAAGGAGTGATAATCTTGAAGGAAAAAATATTAATTATAGACGGATCTTCATTATTTTTCAGAGCTTTTTATGCCCTTCCTCTTTTAAAAACTAAAAAGGGCTTATATACAAATGCTATTTACGGATTTATATCCATGCTTGAGAATGCCATTGATAAAATTAAACCTGACTACATAGTAACCTGCTTTGATATGAAGGGCAAAACCTTCAGATCAGACATATATAAGGACTACAAGGGCACGAGACAAAAGACACCAACCGAACTTGAACAACAGTTTCCAATAGTCCGCGAAATTCTTAAGGTAATGAATATAAATTTTTTGGAATCTCCCATATATGAGGCTGACGATATAGCCGGAAGTCTTGCAAAAATTGCAGTAGAGGAAAACTTGGATGCAATTCTTCTAACTGGAGACAGAGATTATTTTCAACTGGTGGACAAAAACACTCAGGTCCTTTTTACTAAAAAAGGTATTACCGACATGGATATTATTACTGAAGATAGTATAAGAGAAGATTATGACCTTAGTCCTGACCAACTAATTGACCTTAAAGGCCTTATGGGTGACTCTTCAGATAATATTCCGGGAGTGCCTGGTGTAGGTGAAAAAACCGCCTTAAAGCTTTTACATGAATTTAAAACTATGGAGAATCTTTATAATAACATAGATGAAGTGTCAGGGAAAAAGCTTAAGGAAAACCTTGAAGACAATAAAGCCCAAGCCTTTATGAGTAAAAAACTCGGTACAATAATAAGAAATGTTCCTATTGATAAAAGCTTAGAGGATTTTAAGCTAAAGGAATATGACTATGTGAATCTTTCTAAAATGTATAGGGATTTTGAATTTAACACCCTGCTTAAAAGATTGCCTGAAGAATACAGAAGGGAAATAATCGAGGAAACCTCAGAAGAGAATTTAAAGTATAGAGATATATCTATAGATAATGTTCTTAAAGAAATTGAAGAGGCTAAATCCTTCGCTTTTAAATTTATAACAGACGGTAAAATCTATGAGGGAGTTACTCCCATTTACCTTGCCTTAAAGGTTAAGGGAAAGGATCCTTGCTTAATTAGCCTTAAAAACATAAAGGACCTTCTTAAATTTAAAAATGTTTTTGAATCTGACAACATTGAAAAAATCGGACACGACCTGAAAGAAGATCTTATAATTTTAAGCTACTACGATATAAATATTAAAAATTATAGTCATGACAGTATAATTGCCGAATATATTTTAAACTCAACCCAGTCGGATTACCAAATAGATAATCTTTCCAATCAATATTTCTCCTTTAGTTATAAAAGCGAGGAGGATCTTCTTGGTAAAGGCGCAAAGAAAAAAAAGTTTTCTGATATTGACTACAGTGAACTTGCAAAATACTTCTCCTTTTATCTTAATACCGTCTATAAGCTTATGGACAAACAGCTTGAAAAGATTAAAGAACAGGAAATGGACAATCTTTACTATGAGGTTGAGCTACCCCTTGTAGAAGTCCTAAGCTCAATGGAACTTACCGGAATACGAACTGAAGAATCAATTCTCAATGAAATCGGTGCAGATCTTGATAAAAATATAAAAGACCTTGAAGAAAAAATTTATAAGGAATCCGGAGAAGAATTTAATATTAATTCCCCAAAGAAGCTTGGAGAAATTCTATTTGAGAAAATGAACCTCCCTGTAATTAAAAAAACTAAAACCGGCTACTCAACTAGTGCAGATGTTCTTGAGAAGCTCCAAGGAAGATCTGAAATTGCAAGCTACGTTCTTGAATATAGAAAGCTTGCAAAACTTAAATCTACTTATATTGAAGGACTTAAGGACTTAATAAATCCTAAGACAGGCAGAATTCACTCTCACTTTAATCAAACAGTTACATCTACAGGTAGAATATCTTCAACTGAGCCCAACCTTCAAAATATACCAATTAAGACCGAAGAAGGCAGACTTATAAGAAAGGCTTTAATGTCCTCTGAAGGTTGTGAATTAGTTGATGCAGACTACTCACAAATTGAATTAAGGGTGCTTGCCTCTATTTCTAAGGATAAGGATATGATTGAAGCCTTTAAAAACGGTGAAGACATTCACAGAAGAACAGCCTCTCAAGTTTTTCATGTGGATTTTGATGAGGTTACTCCCCTTTTACGTTCTCGTGCCAAGGCCGTTAACTTCGGAATAGTTTATGGAATTTCAGACTACGGATTATCACAAAACCTTAACATTCCAAAAAAAGTTGCAGGAGAATATATTGATAACTACCTTAACCACTACAAAGGGATTAAAAATTTTATGACTGAAGCAGTGGAGCTTGCAAAGGAAAAGGGCTATGCTAAAACTATTTTAAACAGGCGAAGATATATACCTGAACTTAATGCTAAAAATTATAATATTCGTTCTTTTGGAGAAAGAATAGCTATTAACACCCCTATACAAGGGTCAGCTGCAGATATTATAAAAATAGCCATGGTTAAAATTTATCAAGAGCTTAAAAATAAAAAGATGAAATCAAAACTCATACTCCAAATTCACGATGAGCTTGTAGTAGATGCAAGGGAAGATGAAAAGGAAGAAGTAAAAAAATTAATGATTAAAATTATGGAATCCACTGTTAATATGGATGTGGATTTAAAGGTTGACTTGGAAGTGGGAAAGAGTCTATATGAAACAAAATAAAAAAATAATCGCCCTTACAGGAAGCATATCTACAGGCAAATCAACTGTAGCAAATTTAATCAGAAACAAGGGCTATGAAGTTATTGATCTTGATAAAATCGGTCATGATCTTCTTAATGATAAGGAAATAATAAGAGAAATAGAATCCGCCTTTAATACCAGCTTTTCTAAAAAAGGTGAATTTAAAAGATCTCTTTTATCTAAGTATGTCTTTAAAAGCAAGGATAGACTTAACATTCTTAACTCCATAACCCACAAAAGGATTTTTGAAAAGCTTAATTATTTAATTAATAAATCCCAAGAAAAAATAATTTTTGTAGATATGCCCCTTTTAATAGAGCTAATAGATACCTTGGATCAGTATGAGTTTAGCTATGACGAGATTTGGTTAGTTTACTCCTCCCCGGACACTCAAATCAAAAGGCTTATGAAAAGGGATAAGATAAAAGAAGAAGAGGCTCTAATAAAAATTAAGTCTCAGCTTTCAATAGATGAAAAAAAGAAATATGCAGATAAAATTATAAACAACGAGTCAGATTTGCAAAACCTTGAAAATCAAGTTGAAGAGTTTCTAAAAAACTTAAATAAATAAAAACTATACACGTCGACTCCTATATAAGCGAAAATTAAAAACTTTATTATTTTAAATTAAAGGGTTCACAGTCTTATGTGAATCTTTTTTATTAGAAAAGTTTAAATAGACCTCTACCAAACCACCTATAAAAAACACAGCCTAATATTTTTATTTAGGCCGTGTATAAATTAATGGTGCGGAAGAAGAGACTTGAACTCTCACGCAATTTCTTGCACATGCCCCTCAAACATGCCTGTCTGCCGATTCCAGCACTTCCGCTTATCAATCTCCTGGTATTATAACACAAGGTCATTTAAAACTTCTATAAATTTATCAAGTTTTTGCACTTGAAGTAAATTTACTTTCTAAATTTTAATTATCTAATTTCAGTTTAAATAAAAACCGAAGGCTGCATTAGTCTCCGGCTTTATTTTTAATACATTCAAGAAATTATAAGCTTCTCAACTTTTAAATTAAATCTAAATCAAGCTCCATATAAATAGGCGCATGATCCTGTCTAGGTCCTGAATCCACCATTTCAGATTTTAAAACTGCTTTGGCAATTCTATCACTTACAAGAAAATAATCAATTCTCCAGCCTGAATTATTTATCTTGCTGGTTTTTGCCCTTTGCGCCCACCAACTATAAACCCCTTCAACATCTCCATGAATATATCTGAAGGTGTCTGTAAAACCGCTTTTTAAAAGTTCGCTAAAGCCTGCACGTTCTTCATCAGTAAAGCCTGCTGAAAACCTATTATTTGCAGGGTGAGCTAAATCTATTTCCTTATGGGCCACATTAAAGTCCCCTGTTGCAATAATAGGTTTTATTTTATCAAGATCCTTTAAATAATCAGTATACTTTATATCCCATTCCTGTCTGTCAGGAAGCCTCTCAAGCTTTGAACCCGCATTAGGTGTATAGACCTGAGTTAGAAAGAACTTGTCAAATTCTAAGGTTATAATTCTTCCTTCATAATCCATTGTAGACGGTGCGTTAATTTCAGGATAGCTTACAACCGGTTCAAATTTTTCTTTATACAAAACCATGTTACCTGAATATCCTTTACGTGCAGGCTCTTTAGAAGATACCCATTCATATTTGTATCCTTTAAATATATCAAATAGTATCTCAGAGTGTTTTTTACTCGGTCCCTTAGCCGGAAGCTTAGTCTCCTGTATGGCAATAACATCCGCATCATAATCATTTATAGTATTAAGAACATCTCTTGACATAAGAGCACGAGGCGAATCTCCCGTAAGTGCCGCATTTAAAGAGTCAATGTTCCACGAAATAAACTTCATCTATATCACTCCTATTGTTTTCTTTAATCTATTTTAATTATACAGGTTATTTGAATAAAATGAAATTTATTAATTATGCAAGTAAATTTTATCCTATTTTTCTTAATATACATTTATAATTGCAGTTTTTTGATTAAGTTAAAAAAGCACAAGAAATCCATGGGTTCCACAAGCTTTAGGATTTCCTGTGCTTAATTATTGGTATTATATTACAAGATATATAGGCTCACTAAACCTTGAATAAGGCCTATAATAAAGCCTAAAATAAGACCTAGCCATTCTATAGCCTTAAGCTCCCTTGATGCAACCTGAATAACTAAGTTTTCAAGATCAGGGCCTTTAAACTGTTAATCTTTTCTTCAATAAGGGCTGCAAGATCCACCTTTTCTCTTATTTGTTTTTCCGCTGTATCTTTAAAATCCTTAAATAGCTTAGGAGACTCTTTTTGAACCTTTTCATTTAGTTTTCTTACCAATTGTTCTTGAATGGGAGTCGGTAAAAATGTCGTCTTTTAAATTACAGTAGATGAAACTCTATTTGAAATATACTCCGTAAAATATTCCTCGTCTTCTTACTTTATAAGCTGACCTATAAGGTCCTCCCTATCTACAAGATCTCTTGTAACTGTATCGGCAACACTTTTTGCAATATCTTCTTTTCTTTTGGCGATTAACCCTTGAAAATATATAGGACCGATTTTTACTTTCTTATAGGGCCTAAAAAGCCTCCTAATAGCAAGGACGTTTGTAATATAGCCTATAAGTCCACTTATAAGGGCAATAAATAATAATCTAAATATATTCATAATCTACCTTTTCTAATAAGCTTTGTAGTAAAAATTAAACAACGTACCTATTTTATCAAAAAGCCTTTGAAATTTCATCCTTCTTTTAGATAAAGTAGACCTAAACTTTTTAAAGTTTTAAAAAATATATAAGTTTAAAGACAAATAAGATGATATAAAAGTTATAGAAATATATTAACTTTTGTTAATAGTCAATAAGATTCTATCTACTCATATTTTTTAGCTAGTATATAGACCGGCAAAAATATACTCATTAAGAAAATAACTAGTGATACCATTCCACCTCTTAGATCTGATCCTATAAGAAGTTTAAAAAAAGGTGCAAAGAACATTGAGGCTAAAGACCAGTACCTAAGGTAAGATAAAATTGCCTTCCAATTATTATTGTTAAAGTAAACTCCTACAAGGTTTATTCTGAAAAAGCCGTTACTTACAAAGGATATTTTATTTTCATCATAATAAGAAGGCAAAACTTCATCTAAAAATAACCAGGAGCTTATACTAAAGGCCAATCCCAATATTATTTCAGTAAGAAAATTCTCAGGTCCCAAGTCTAAATATTTATAAAAAACATAATACTCTATTGCAATTAGACCTAAGGAAATTAAAAATATAGTTATTTTCTTTGTCCTTTCTTTTCTTTTTTCTTCCGGGTCTTTTCCTTCCATTATCAAAACTTTTTGTATTAAATCCTCCACCTTGTCGTTAGCTTCTTCTGTATCCTCTTCCGCTCTTAAGAGATCTGAAACCTTTACATTTAATATCCTTGATAGGGGAATAAGTAGACTTATATCTGGAAATGACAAGCCTCTTTCCCATTTGCTTACAGCCTGCACTGAAACGAAAAGCTTATCTGAAATGTCTTTTTGAGTCATATTTTTTTCTTTTCTCTTCCTTGCAATAAAATCTCCAAAATCTTTCTTGTCAATTTGGTCCATATAAAATTCTCCTTTCTTTAAAGGAATATTATTAAATATTTAAATCAACTACAAGAAACCTGCAGTTTAAATTATATTCAACCTATAGTTTACCTCATTAAGTAGAATAAAATCATACCTTGTGAAGTTTATCTATTATTAAATTTCATAAAAAATCCCCTAAGATAATTAATCAGGGGATGTTTTTCATTATTTAAATAGATTTTACTTATTTTTACCTTTCATTTTTTGAACCTGTAAAGGAAGTTGGCCTTCAGGAATTGGTGAAATAAATTCTTTTCCTCTTCTATTAATCAGTTCTTCTTTAGCTTTTTTAATAAGCTCAGGATTGTCAAGGATTTTTTTACCTGCATTAGTCAACACATCTACGGCCTTAAGCATTCCCTTTATAGCATAGGATGATTTGCCCTGAGCAACCTCCTGCCAAGAGTGAACTGCAGTACCTATGGCAAAGCATGCAACTATTATTTGAGATGTTGGTATAACATTTGACACATCTCCAACATCTGATGAGCCCATTATAGCTGTTTCTTTATGATAGTAATCAAGTATCTTGTCGTAAAGAAGGTGCTCCCTTAAATAGTTTAACTCTTTTTGTTTGTCCATAGGGTTTCCAAACTTTAAAGACATTTCCGCATTTAGATTCTCTTCAGGTAGAATATCTCTAAATTTTTTCGCATAGTCTAAATCTTCATCTGTATATTTAACCGGACCCTCTTCTAAAAGCGCCTGATATAAAATTTCTTCTATGGTTCTGTTAGGAACTATATTGGAGCAAGCCTTATCAAAAACTATTTCAGGCCTTGTTTCAGTCATTAGACCTGCCCCTTCAACAATTTTTTTAAATCTTTCATAAAGCTTTTCAACGCCCTTTACATCTAAGGACCTCATTAAATATAAGCCTTCCGCATAGGGCTGAACTACATTGGGGGAGCTTCCTCCTGAATCTGTTATTGCGTAGTGTATTCTATCTGTATCTTCTATATGCTCTCTTAAAAAGTTTACTCCTACATTTACAAGCTCCAAGGCATCAAGTGCACTTCTACCAAGCTGAGGATTGGAAGCAGCATGGGCCCCTTGACCGTAAAATCTTACATAAACTTGTTTGTTTGCCTGCATTGATCCGGTTAATACTCCTGTTCCGTTAAAAGGATGCCAGCTTATAGCCAGATCCGCTTCGTTAAAAGCTCCGGCTCTTGCCATAAAAGCCTTAGCTGAACCTCCCTCTTCTGCCGGGCAACCAAAGTAAATAACCTTAGCCTTAATTTTATTTTCCTCTATATAATTTCTTATATTAATTGCAGCACCTATTGATCCACTCCCTAAAAGATGATGACCACAGCCATGACCGCAGGCGCCCTTTGCTTTTTCCTTTCTTTCAGTTAAATCTTCAACTTGCGATAAACCTGACAAGGCATCAAATTCTCCAAGTATGGCTAAACAAGGACCCTCACTTCCATATTCATACTCTGCCTTAAAGGCTGTAGGTATACCTGCCAAATTATCCTCTATTGCAAAACCATAATCCTTTAAAAATGCCATTTGTGCCTTGGAAGACTTTTCTTCCTCGAATTTTAACTCCGCATAGTCCCAAATATCTTCAGCAAGGCTGATTAAATCTTTATTATTAAGTTTTTTCAATTAATGCCTCCTTATTAATAAATACTTAAATCCAATTTTTTTGAAAAGTACTTTAAAAACTCAATAGATGCCAAAGAATTGCCGCGGATATCAAGTCCCGGGCTATAAATTCCTATACCTATTTGTCTATTAGCAGCAAGGATTCCTCCTCCCACGCCACTTTTTGCAGCAAGACCTATTTCCAAGGCAAACTCCATAGAATAATCATATGTCCCGCAGGTTGCCATTAGGGTTCTTAGAATTCTTGCATGGTCTCTTTCTATAACCTGATCGCCCTTTAAATTTTTTCCATCTCTTGCTAAAACTGAAGAAAAAACCGCAAGATCTTCCGCATCAATTATAATTGCACAGGCCATACAATAAAGCTTTAACAAATTATATACATCTGTATCTTGTGATATAATCTTATTCTTTTTTAAAGTGTATGCAAGAGCAAAATTAGTATCAGCTTTATCCATAGATGTATCAACTATCTCACGAGAATAATCTATACTATCATCATTCATTATCTGTCTTGTTTTTTCGAGAATAACGTCTATGGATTTATCTGCAAATTTTTTATTTATTAAATAACTTGTTACAATTGCCCCTGCATTTACAAAGGGGTTAACAGGCTTCTTCCCCTCTCCGTTTTCCAAATCTAAAAGAGAGTTATAAGGATTATAGGTATTTTTCATTAAAAGATAATTTTTTATTTCATCAGCCTTATAATTTTCCAGAACTATTAAATAAAGAACCACCTTTACAATACTCATTATGCTGAACTTTTCATTGTAAGCACCTATTTTATAAAGATTAGCATCTCCATCTATAACTACTGCACCTAAATTGTTTATATCCGCCTTAGCGAGCTCAGGTAAATAGTCCACCAACTTTCCCTCTTTTGTGTAGGGTTTAGCATATTCGTAAGCTTCCTTTAAAATTTTATTTATATCCATAATCTTATTCCTTTTTTGTCTTTTCCATTTTAATTATTCCGGCCTTATAAAGTCCAAGAGCTACTAAGACTGAAACAACAAGCATTACAAGCATTGCATAGCCTTCTTTTTTTTCAAGACTCATTACAAAAAATATAAATCCGAAAACCAAAATTAAATCAATTATTGCTACAAGAGGCTTTCTCTTTACAGTATAAGAGCCTGCTTTAGTTCCCATAAATGCAGTTATACCCATACTTCCATATAAGGCGGGCAAAATATATTTAGTACCTGTAATAACAGCTTCGTTTTCCAATACAGGTCCAAGAGGTTTTAAAAGTAAAACACCAATAGCAAGTATAATCATAGTAACCATACCTGAAACTGTAACTGCTATCATACCTATTACATCAGCTTTTTCAGTTCCCGGAGTAGCTTGTGCAGTATCTAAGGCACTTAAATAACAAGGGAACTTAATATTCATAACGTTACCAAGTATAGAGTTAAGATAACAGGTCGTTCCCGCAACAGGTATCATACTTAGTTGCTCAGCAATAACTGTAGGAACATAAAGAGCTAGTAAGGTTCCTGCAACAGATGATACTAAAGAAAAGCTTGGCATTGAACCGAAGTACAAACAAACTGCCAATGGAATCCCCAACATTATGGCCATGGCTATTAGAGTGGCTATTATTCCGTATTTGTAGGTGTTTTCCATATAAGTACTTAATTTCATAGTTAACCTCCTATTTTAAAATATTAGTAAATACTACTGCGCTTATCATTCCTATAACAAGAGCAAAACTCATTACGAAATCGTTTAACCACCCGATTTTATATTTAAGGGCGATTTTCGATAAAACAAGAGTCACTATAGCACTTACCAGTAATGTTAATTTATGAATATCAGATTGGACAAACTGAGCCGGTACGAAAACGCTCATCATGCCTATTACAAGAACAGACAAGGCAAGATCTACTGCAGGAGTATCTTTACTTCCAGCCTTCACAACTCCTGTATGCATTTTTTTCAAGGCAACGATATTAAAAACCATTCCACCCATTATTGCTATACTCATAACAAATAAAATTGCACCGGCAGCCTCCGGGCTTCCATTTTCCAAAAAATCTGAAAGAGAAGCATAATTAGCTCCCTTTACAGCTAAGTCTGCAGCCATAAGCTCGTAGGGAAGAGATCCTACAACGGACAATCTGAAAAAGGGCCAAGGAACTCCTAAAATAGGAACTAAGGTTATAAGTCCTATAATAATAGAAATAGATGGAACAATTGAAAATATAATTGAGCTTCTTATAACAGACTTTATTTCCTCATTCCCAATTCCCATTTCCTTTGCTCTTGATCTTGCCCTCATAAAGAAAAATATACACATGGCAAATATAATACCTAAGCCTATAAATACAAGTATGTATAACAACTTGCTGTTTAAAAATTCCTCTACACCCATATAAGTACTCCTTTATCTTTTTAGAATATAATTCCTTTTTGTAAATAATTACTTTACAATTACAATATAGATTATACACCATATATTCATTACTTTAACATTTTATTATAGTTTTATAAAAGAATTGTCTTTCTGTTAAAGCAATATAATTTTAAAATAAAATTTTATAAAAACTTTAGCCTGCTTATAATTTTATGTTTTATAAAAAGAGAGTATAAACTCTCTTTTTTCATGTTTTAAAATTTATTTAATTTTCTTAATCATAGTTCTTTAAATTTTTTAATATTTTTTCTATTTCATAAAGACTTGATACAAAGTAAATACCCTCCTGATTATCCTTTGATGACAGACCCTTATCAACCATATGGTCAAGCAAGGCTTTAAGACTATTATAATATCCATCTAAATTATAAATAATACATGGAGCTCTTAGCTCTTTTAAGGAAACCTTAGACATTACTTCACTAATTTCTTCCAAAGTTCCCGTACCCCCGGGAAAGGCAATAAAAGCTTGTCCTGATTCTATCATTTTAGATCTTCTTTCCTTTATATCTTTTGTTACAATAAGCTTTGTAAGACCATGATACTGAAAATCCTTATTCACAAAATTTTGTGTTTCAACTCCAATTACTTTTCCATTTGACCTTAAAACACTTTGGGCAAGCTTTCCCATTAAGCCTGTTTTAGATCCTCCATAGACTAAAGTATGTCCATTTAAACCTATCCAGCTGCCAAGCTCCTCAACACCCTTGACAAAATTCGGATCGTTGCCTTCTCTTGAACCTAAATAAACTGTAATGTTCATATACTTACTTCCTTCCCAATGATTTAAAAGATAAGATACTTTAATTAAACCTATAATATTCTCGTATAATTATAACATTTATAAATTCTCTTATTAATTAACTTTTATCTCCTCTGTATTATAAAAACTCCCGGCAGCAAATAACCAGGAGTTTTTATAATACATCTTTATTTTTATCTTTTATTTATCTTGGATTCAATAATTTTTGTCCATTCTTCAAAATTTCTACCAAAGTAATCCTTATCGCCTCTTCTAAAATATTCATGGCTGTTAGAAGCTTCAAGTATTTCATAATAGAACCAATCATTTTTATCCAAGTCTACAAAGTTCACTACTTGATACTTATAGCTTTCAACTAGTCCCCTCTCATCTACAAGTCTGTTATATTTTCTATTTAAAATAGTTACTATTTCTGCTCTTGTAATTGGTGAATCAGGTCTAAAGCTTCCATCTTTATAACCTTCTATCCTCATATTGCCATAAGCTTGATTTATCGCTTTTTCGTATATATGGTCTTTAATATCTGAAAACTTTGCAATGGCCTCATTTTTTGGATCAACCGGAGCAAGCATTCTGGCAAATTCCGCTCTCGTAATTGGTGAATCTGGTCTTAGCTTATTTTCATTAGCTACAAGCATATCAGATTTTACCGCTTCGTTTACATAAGGAAGATACCAAGCATTGCCTTCAACATCATCAAACTTTACTCCATAATCCTTTACAAAGTCCGAATTTTCTAATCTTAAAACCATTGCAGCAGCCTCCGCCCTTGTAATATTACCTTCAGCTTTTACAGTTAAATCAGGATAGCCTTCTATATAGGCCTTGTGAATTTCATACTCCTTAGGAATACTGTAATAGTTTTCGCCATGTGTATGGTGATTTGTTAAACCTGCAAAAGTAACTTCTTTCCATATAGCGTAGACAGTAGTATTATTATAAATTTTTTCATTGCCAATTAAATAATCGCCACTTCCATCTGATTTTAAATTCCAACCTATAAATTCATAACCTTCTCTTGAAGGATTATAAAAATATTTTTCTACTTCTTCCCCTTCTTTTAAATCATATTTTTTAATTTGACCCTTTGGATGGTTTTCATTAAATTCAAGTTTTATAGATGAGTTTTCCCATATAGCATATAAGGTCATGTCTTCTTTGACTTCACTGTTGCCATTTTGGTTTAACATTGAAGCTGTTACTTGACTGTCCTCTGTTACAAATTCTCCACTACCGTCAGCTTTTGTGTTCCAGCCCTTAAAAACTAATTCTTTTCCGTTGATATTATACTTTTTACCTAGATCGAATCCCTTATAAAAAGCATCTCCAGGATTTTCAGAATCAAGATTAGGTTCCGAGTCTAAATTAAACTCATCATTTTTAAAAGACCCATTTAGGGCAAAGATACTGTAGCCTAAATTTTGCTCTTCAAAATCTCCAAGATCCTTGGTATTTTTATCAAATCTTGCAAGAGGAATTGCAAAATCTATATAAAGATGGTTTGATGCTTCAGTTAATTTAATTTCAGAATTGTTCGGAACAAATAAATTAAACGGATGTGGATATTGAGATTTATTAAAGGCAAGATTACCTGCGATTTTACCGAAAAAATTCAATTCTTTTAAATCCGAATTTGAGTCTTTAGCAAGTTTTAAAGCAAGTTCTTTTGATACTGTTATATTTTGAGAATTATTTGTCTTTAAAATCATAGGACTCTGCAAATCTGATCCTTTAGCAGTTAAAATATTATTTGAAGGTAACCCTTCGTTATCATATTTTCCATTGCCAATGTCATTTCTAGGTACTGTTCTTATTATAAATTTCTTAGCATTTTCAGGAAGATTAAAAGAAAAAGTACTTATTAAATTTGTATGATTAGGCTGAGTAATACTTGCAGGTAAAACATTATAATTTTCATCTAAAATTGCAGCTACCATAAAGGTGGAGCTTGAAAAGGTCCAATTATTTTGAACAGTATTAACATCTACATTTTCATCTAAGTCCACTAATAGATCTTCGTAAGAATAGGATTTTGGTGAATTTGAATCTCCTCCTGAAAAATCAGTTATTCCCTTAGCAGATTTAACTGTTCCCAATGGATTTTCTATAGCGGCTGCCGGCACTCTAAGGTCTGAATAAGTAAAGTCCGCACTTGAAGTTACTGCATATTTTTCCCTACCCTCTTCATAGTAAGCTGTAACCCTTCTTTCGATATTGGGCGTATTTTCCCATGTAGTTGCATTATTTTTGTGTTTTATTGTCGAATCAGGCAAAACATCCTCAGGGTTATCATATCTGCTTATATTAAAGCTACCTGCATTAGTTTTAAGTAAACCGGCTAGAGCCAAAATTCCGGCTTCTCCAAGGTCAATAGGATATAGAATAGTGTTTTCACTTAGATTTTTAACAGAGGATATGGGTTCATTATCCCTATAAAAATCTATTGTCCCGGGAATAATTATATTTCCTCCTAAGTCAGGACCTGCTGTAGTCCAACCGAAAAATACCGTCCTATAGGTCTTGTAGGCCCAGTTAGACCTTGATCCATTTAAATTGTATCCTAAAACTTCATCTTCACTATCAAAGGTTTTAACCTTATATTTAGGATTGTTATCTTCATCCAGTCCATCGTAAATTTTAATAGTTAAGGGATAATTAACCTGGCTCTCTCCACTTTCTCTTAAAGGTACCATAATAAAATCATCTTTATCTTCGCCTGTCGCCTCTACACTAAAAGGCATTAAGTTGATAAACATTAGCAAAACAAGAAGTAAACACAACTTCCTTTTTATTTTCAATTCCTCCTATTTTTTAAATATAAAAATACCCTTGGATATTATTAAATCATACGCAGTAATAATTATTTTTGTATTAGACTAATTTGTCATAATGGATTTATCAATACAAAAACATTTTTTTCATTCTTGCTAATTCAGTTTCCACATATTGTTTAGCTTCCTCTGCCATATGAAAGTGAACATACTTATTATGTGCCGGAGGATTTCTAAACTTTTCCACCTTTTCTCGAGAATACCATTCATCAAATCTTTTATTCTCATATTCACTAATTCCATAGGGTGTTAGCAGCAGCTTTATATTCTTTTCTAATTCATTTGATAGTTTTGAATCATCTTTTAAAATCCTAAACAGATATCTTAAATTACCAAACATAAGGCCGGAATCATTGTTTAAGACAATATCCTTAAACTTTGTTGTTAATACATGCCATTTTTTTTCGTGAGGTAAATTAAGAAGCTCATCTAAGCCTTGCTCACCTAAAGAATTTAATAAAGGTTTAACTATCCTTTCATTTGATTCATTTTCTAAAATTCTATAGTATGACATAGCTATCATTCCGGCATCGTTATTTTTATAATTACTTTTAATCGCCATATCATATAGGATACAAGCTGCCTCATATTCCTTTTTACCATTATTGCTAAGTCCATCCTTGACTATTTTTCTAGTCTTATCCTTTTCAATATCCTCATGTTTAATATTTAGAAAATCAAAAAGATTGTAGAATTTTTCTTCAAACTCCTTATTCTTTCCTATTGCGTCTAAGTAAACCATAAGAATAAGAGTCTTCATCTCCTCTTGCACTAAAGGATCCATGCTTTTAAAGTTCTCAAAAACTATGTTATAGATTTTTTCATAAATTACCTCGCTGATATTTAGCTTGCAAAAATATTTAAAAAATTTAATTTGATCCTCTATAAAAAAATCTTCCATCTCTTCACAGGCTTTAATGTATAAATTTTTTCTATCATTATTATCCATATGAGAATTAAAAAAGCCATCCAGTTCCTTTTTTATTTCTGGCGGTGCAAATTGAAATATATTTCTTTTATCCATAAGATAATTATAAAATTCTTCATCATAAGAGTTAGATATATTACTAATTATAGAAATATCATCAAATTCTAAAAGCCAAGATGTTAAATATTCAAACATCAATAAATAGAATTCATTCTTTTCTCTAGTTGGATATACTTGGTCTTTATAACAATGAATCTTGTCTTCAAATTTATGATATATTTTTTCTACATCTTTTAGTCCCTTTACGTAATTATCTACTTTATCAAGCTCCAAATGATTTCCAAGCATTAATAGAGTATAAGAAATATTATATTCGTTAAATGCAGGCATATCTTCTAACAGCTTCTCGACTTCTTTTACATGACCCAGCATTGCATGAGCGTGGATTAAATAGTATGGATCAATCATAGGATTTACACGTCTTCCTATGAGATTAATGATCCTTTCATATTCTTCTGTGGCAAAATAATTTTTTACTAAAATAAACTCTGTATTATCTTGTATATATCTCTCAGTAGAATGCACCAGTATTAGTGCCTCTATAACATCTTTAGAATAAATTCTACTTACATCATAGATTTCAGCCCTCGTTAGAATATCATCATTATCTAATTGAACCCAATCTTTTTCATATGATTTATTGTCAAAATATTTTATTCTTCTTAATAATTCATTTAACTCAATAAAATGATAAGTTCTTAATGCTTCAATAACTGTGCCCAACTGCTTGTTAAATTCATCTTTACTAATTGGATTATATTTATTTTTAAGGTCTTCAAAGCCTTTAATATAAAAGTAAATTACAATATCTCCTAATCCAATTTGTGAAAGATACTCATTGTGATAGTTTAAATAAGTAGTAACCCGAAAAAATTCATTATTATAAACCATATCCTTTAATAAATCAAAGGAATTACCCTCTTGTTTAACAAATTCTAAAATATAAGCTAACCTTTCGCATGTTTTAATTAAATCAGGTGATCCACTTGCCGCTTTTTCAAAAAACTTTACATACTTATCCCCATAACCTTCAAGAGTTAATAAATACATCATTTCATTAAAACTCATATTTATAATTGGCTTTTTTACATTCATATTCCCTCTCCCAAATTTTTAATCATTTTATAGTATCATATTATCATAAAAATATATGCTACATCCCTACTCTTTTTAATTGCAGCTCTATTTATAAATTCATCCGGCCTTGTCTAAAGAAAAAGATCCCCTATTGAGGCTCTAATATTACTTATAATACTTTATCAAATCCCGTCTTTATCATATACCTTATAATCCCTTAAGCTAAAGGTATCCTCCAGCAAAAACTTTCTTAGAATCTTGTCTAGCATATCTTACTTTTAAATTGTCTTACCTCCTTGTCTTTGACCTTAGATACGAAATAGCGTCGATTTCTGAAAATCAACCTTACTTTCTCGTGGGCTAGACAAGCTGCCACTACAGTGCCTTTTCAAAACTCAATCTTCATATGTAAAAAGAGAACCAAGCTCTAAGACTTGGTTCTCTTTTATTTTACAAACTTTTTAGAAGAGCTTAGACCACATTTCATCAATCTTATCTTTATAGATACGATAGTATTCGTGGTTGTTAGCCGCTTCGATAATTTCATAATATGCCCAATGACTCTTTGGTAGGTCGGTGAATTGGTTTAACCTATAAGTAAATTCACTTAATCCATTAGCATCGACTTTACGTCCATCAAAGCGATTTAAAATCTTGGCTGCTTCAGATCTTTGGATAAATGCATCGGGTTTAAAGCTTCCATCTGGATATCCATCAATCCTGCCATTTCCATAAGCTTGGTTAATGGCATCTTCATAGATGTGTCCCTTAACGTCAGCAAAAGGTGCAATCTTGTCGGACTTTTTGTCAATATAAAGAAGAGCTCTTGCAAATTCTCCCCTAGTGATTGGATCGTTAGGGCGGAAGTTTCCATCCTTACCGGCAAACATTAAGTTTCTCTTTACCATGGCATTAATGACTCCATTGTACCAGTCGCTTGGAGTATCCTTAAAGTTTGGCTTGGACATATCTGTGCAATCTATACCAGCAACCCTAGCAATCATAGCAGCTGCTTCAGACCTGGTAATCATACCCTCTGGTTTGACAGACTTGTCTGGATAGCCATAAATAAAGGCTATATGACGTCCAGTGACAATTGGTTTAACTTCTTCTGTTGTACTAGAGTTTCCTAAATACCAGTATCCTCCCCAAACAATTCCTGGAACGTCTGGTCTATCATATGGCCATGGATTTACTGGTTCTTCATTATCGTTGTCGTCTCCTCCATTTTCGTGACCATTTACAGGTACGATAATATCGGTCTTACCACCTGGAATATCTGGATCTTCTACGGTTACTGTAATCGGTCCATTAACATTTGTTCCCGGAATAACTTCAATTTCTCCAGTTTGTGGATTGATAACAACTGGAATGTCGTTTCCATCTTCATCTTTTGCAGTAACTTTTGTATCTTCATCTGGGTTTTTAATGATAATACCAGTGCCTTGTTCTTTATCTGTTGGGTCTACTGGTGTTGGCCTTGAGTTGTCAACTGTTGTTTTACCATCCTCTCCAAATTTGTCTGTAACAGTTAATTCTGATGGTTCTCCACCTTCTGGTGTTACTGTGATTTTCGCACCGTTGTCTTGCTTTGGTACTTCTGCTGTGAAGTCTCCATTTGCATCAGATGTTACTTTAGTTTCTTTTCCGTCTGGTGTTTTAATTGTTACTTCAGTATTTGGTTTTGTTTTACCGCTTACTGTTGTTGTTGTTTTTGCCGGGTCGTTTTCAGCTTTGCCGTTTGTAATGGTTGGCTTGTCTGTTGGTTTTGAATCCTTATCTTTTGGATCTGTGCCGGCTTTCTTTTCATCTACATCTGGTACGCCATCACCATCATCATCTTTGTCGTAGATATCCGGTGTTCCATCACCGTCTGTATCTCTTTGAACTGTGATTATAAATGTTTCTTCGGATTCATTACCAGCTTGGTCTTTTGCTTTGACTGTTACTGTAACGTCTCTTACTTCTTCCGGATTATCTTTGTCAGTATCGTTCCAGTCTGTAATGTCTGGGCTACCAGTAATCTTCTTAGAATCCTTATCAAATGTTACTCCGTTTGGAAGTCCATCGACTGTTATTTCAGCTTCTGGATCATCTGTTTTAACTTCAACTTCTTTGATCGGTTGTTTTTCTACTACTGTTTGGTTGCCGATTCTAGTGATTTTTGGTGCTGTAGTATCTTTTTCGTCTGGTTTTGAATTAGGATCTTTTGGATCTGTTCCATTTTCTTTTTCTACATCGTCTGGTACGCCATCACCATCATCATCTTTGTCATAGATATCAGGGATACCGTCTTTATCTGTATCTCTTTGAACTGTAATTGTAAATGTTTCTCTTGATTTATTACCAGCTTCATCTATTGCATTAACAGTTACGGAGAAGTCTTTAGTTTCTTCAGTTTTACCCCAATTGTCTACTGTTGGTGTTCCTGAAATCTTTCCTGATCCTTCATCATAAGTTACACCCTTTGGTAGGCTTTCTACTGTTATCTTAGCTTTTGGATCATCAGTTGTTACTGTGATGTCTTTAATTGCTTTGCCTTCTACTACTGTTTGATCACTGATTCTGCTGATTCTTGGTGCTGTAGTATCTGCTGCTTTTACTCTTACACTTGCTGGGTCTGATACAGATTTTCCGTCTTCAGTTTGTGTAGCAACGATTCTATCGTTTTCTACCAAATTTACGCCGGATGCAACATCTGCAGTCCATTTTCCGTCCTGTCCTACTACTACATCTTTTGCGATTGGTGTATCTTCGTCTACACCTTTTACTACTAGGGTGATTTTTGCTCCGGCTACACCTGTACCTGAGATTGTGTCATCTCCGGCTTTTGGTGCTGTGATAACCGGTGTTGCGCTCTTTAATCTTACGGGTACTTCGATATCTTTCTTTCCGCCATCAAGGTCACTATCTGTTACGGTAACAATGATTGGGCTGGCAACATCTGGTCCCGGTGTTACTTCTATTTCACCGGTTTCAGGATTGATTTCTGCCGGTACAGTCTTACCATTCTTATCTTTTGCCGTAACGGTTGTACCTTCGTCTTTGTTTGTAACGACGATACCGGTACCTTGTTTTTCACCATTGGGATCAACTGGTTTTTTACCGGAGTCGTCAACCATTGTTTTTGTTTCTGCGTTTGCTGTTACTTTTACCGGTACTTCTACTGTATCTGTAGTTCCATCTGGATAAGTGATCTTAACTGTTCCACTTGTTTCTCCGGCTTCATTTACCTTTGGTTGTGCTTCCCATTCGTATTTTGTATCAGTTGGAGGGGTGTAAGTAAACTTAACACCATCTTCTGCCTTTGGAACTTTTCCTTGTTCAGTTGTTAATGGTTCAGCTTGTGGGTTATAGAAGTTAGCATCTGATGGAACGTCGATTTTTGCAGTTGTATTATCTACTGTACCATCTTTATAGGTTACTACTACCGGTACATCAATTACAGTATTCTTATCAGCGTCTACTGCAGTGTATTTGATTTCACCTGTATTCTTATCAATAGTAACACCGTCTTTAACTCCTTCTCCTAATGCATAAGCCATTCCTGTTGGTTGTGGATTAGCGTCTTTACCATCTTTATCCAGATATTTTGGCGTTTCTACTGTTACTTCGTGACCAACTTGGGCTGTAACTGGCTTATAATCAGGTGTGTAATCTGAATTTTGTCCATATCCTACCTTGATAGGAGCGTTTACTTGGTCAGTTGATCCATCTTTGTAGGTTACAACAACAGGGATTTGTACTGTTGATCCGGCCTTGTCTGCGGTTGGTTTATAAGTTACTACACCAGTATTTTCATCTACGCTTGCGCCTTCAGGTGCATTAGTACCTAGTTTGAATTTAACACCGTCAGGTTTTGTAGTTTCTGCTCCATTTCCATCTTTAAATTTTGGAGCTGCAATTGTTACATCTTCGCCAACTTTTCCTTCTACTTGTGTGTATTCCGGTTCATAGGATTTATTTTGTTCATCGGCTACCTTGACTGTAGCATCTACATCATCACTTGTTCCGTCGGAGTATTTTACTACTACCGGAATGGTAACAGTTGCTCCTGCATCTTCTTTTGTTGGTGTGTAAGTTACACTACCGTCTGCATTAACTACTGCACCTTTAGGAGCGTCTTTACCTAATTCATAGGTTACTCCTGTTGGTGTTGCTGCTTGTCCATTTTTATCTTTAAAGGTCGGAGCTGCAACTGTTGCCGGAGTTCCTACTGTTCCTTCTGCTTCTTTGTATTCAGGTTCGTATTTTGTTGCTTCTCCGTCTTTAATTGAAAGAGGCACCCTGTCGACATGTCCTTCTTTAACCAAGAATTTTGTTCCATCTTGTCTTAGTTTATAGACATCATAAGTTACTTCTACGTTTGGATCTTCTTGTGTTGCATCAACCTTAACAGTTGGTTTACCGGTAATCTTATCACCGTTTATGGTTAAGCCGTCGATAGCTTTTGTATCAATGAACTTCGCCTTTACGTTTTCAAAGGCATAGCCATCAATAGGCATCGGTGTAATTGTTGCATCATAATTAGCATCAACAGCGCCATCTTTTAATGGTGAATCGGTAATGATGTATTCATCCGCCTTATCTAGGGCGATGGCTCCCGCTTCATCGTCTAAGGAAGTTGTTACTGTTATCGGGAATTTGCCAGCTTCAGTCGGTATTCCTGATACTTTTCCTGTATCCGGATCAATAACAAGTCCATTTGGAAGACCTGTTGCTTTATATTTTGCATCTTTTGTTGCTTCGTTATCAAATTCAACTTTTTCATAAAGTGAACCAATCTTGTCGTTTATCTTAACGGTAAAAGCATCTTGAGCTAATGCTTGGACCGGATTTCCCTTTGAGTCAACTCTATAAAGTTTCGCTACAAAAGTTGAAGTTTCTTTTACTTTACTTGTATCAAAAGTTGATTCCGGCAATTTGCCTGTTCCGTCAGGTTTTGCTGCCTTACTTTCTTGGATTTTGTTTCCATCCTTGTCGTACCAGATGATTTTGTAGGAATCGGAGGCAAACTTATGAGGAAGTCCGGCTGTGTCTGTCTTCGCTACATCTCCTGGTGTGGCAGTGTTTTCTTGAGTGTCAAAGTTTGTAATGTTAAACTTGATTTCTGCCGGTGCCAAGTTGAAGTCCGCTCTTGTAGAGTTGGCCGGTTGAACGGTAGATACACCAAAGGCTGATTGAGCCCAGCCACCGTGGATACCCCAGGCATTGTTAGATCCTGTGTACCAGTTATAGTTCCAAGGTGTTCTTAATACCAGACCGTCCGTGTCCTTGGTTGAGATAAAGAGCCAGTCAGTGTTGATGTGCTTTTCGTTATGATTAGCAGCACCTGTTAAGAATGAGCCGTCTGTAGCCTTATCTGCAACGGTACCAAGACGATTTACTTCTTCTGCAGTCCATCTATGAGCGTCTTTCGCATAAAATCTTCCGGCTACTCTTTCGCCTTCAACTACAGAGTAGTCATTTCTTTCTGGCCCCCAAGTTCCTTTGAATTGGATCTTGTAGTCGCCTTCATTATTTGTTACAGCACTTACTGTTTCTGCAATCCATTTATCCTTTTCAGCTTTTACTTGTGTTGCAATCCAGTCTTGGAGTTGAGTTTCAAGTTTGAAGGTCCATCCTGAACCACGGATATCCTTATAGCTTCTAAGCCCAAGCATAGTTGCAGTTTCGGGACTGTAAATTTTTTTCAAAGCATAGTCAGATAGGTAGGATGCAGTAACTGTTACACCTTCTGCCGGGGATGTCGGTGTGGATACAATACCCCATTGAACACCGCCTGCGGATTCATAGTCCCAAGATACCTTACCTCTTACGGCACCTTGTCCGACATCGCCAATATTATAAATTTGTGGACCTGTCGGTGTCGCGGTTTTGTGCATCTTGGCTTCGTCTTGTTTTTCCAATAGAAGAACTCTATAGTTCACGAGGGTGTTCGGTATAAGGTTATAGCCCCCACCTGCAACTCTTCTATCTGTAAATTCAACATTTTCACCGGTGGAGTATTGGAGTTGGTATCCAGCCGGAATCGTAGATTCATCGACCCACATCTTATATGATTCATATCCTGCCGATGCTGTTGTATCGGCATCGAACACTACTAATTTTCCGTCTTCACCGACATAGGGTGCTATTCCTATATGGAACTGGCCATCTGCTCCTGAAAGTGCGGAATAGACTGGTGAAGTCCTATTTCCTGTTTCTTCATACCATTGGAAGTAGACTCTAACCCCTTCAATGGGTTTAAATCGTTGACCTGCTTCTGCTGCCAGATCAGCATTAACGTCCCCTCCAACTAATACTCCAACAAAGCCGTGGACAGCGTTGTTCGCGCCCGGGTTTGTTGGTGTGTCTTTTGGTGTTGCTGGATCTCCTACGGCTATAGGCACTTTAGGAGGTGCTATCTCTAGTTCTTCCTTTGCAAAGATTCTAGCCGGTAGAATGGTTAACATCATCGCCATTGCTAACACTAGGCTAAGAAACCTATGCCAAGACCTTTTAGTAAACCTTTTCATATTCTCTCCTCTCTTTCTTGTCTAAATTTGTTTTGTAGCAGTCTTGCTTACAAGTCTGTCACTCTAACTATATTCTACTGCGATACCCCTGCAAAGTATATACGGTTTTGGCTTTTCATAAACTTTTTTCATTTTTTTAGGAAAACTTTATTTTTTATTACCTAAGCTTTACATTGTCTATGTTTTTTCCACTTTTCTTTTACAATCAAGTTTCCAGACAATCAGAAGGGGATATAAAATAGCCTAAGTTGTCTTCACAATACTTAACAATATCCTCATCTTCTTCTCTTATCTCTGCAATTTCGTCATTCTCAAGTTCAAATTCTAATTTATTTCAAATCTAATTTTTTATAGCTACGGAAACAGAAGTATGTTTCTTTTTAGCATACTATAATTACAAATCCAAAGAACATTTAAAAAATCCTTTCTCATGGAATAGGTGTAAGATTATGATCTGCTATTATCTTTTACACAAAGACATTTTGACAAAAAGAAACCTCAGATTTTACTCTGAGGTTAGGTTATTCTTGATGCGGCACTACAATTCCTTGGTCGGGAGCCTTGTCCAGGTGGATAGACTTGTTTGGAAGAATTGTTTTTCCTTGTCTTGCCTTTTGTTTTCTTCCCTCCATTGTTTGAGAAAGTATATTTTCTCTCTTCATTTTTGCTACTGCTGAAAGAACTGTTATAACAAGTTTTCCTGAATCCTTATAGCTATCTAGGCTGTCATCAACGCAAACTGGATTAGCATTATGATTTTCCATGACTTGTAATGACTGCAACACATCCGCTGCATTTCTTCCAAGTCGATATAACTTAAAAACCATTACATAATCAACCTTATCTTTTTCAGTTGCTATATCATTAAGAATAGCTATGAATTCATTTCTACCTATAATCGATGTTCCTGATTTTCCCACGTCTTTATAGATATTTATTCTATATCATAAGCTTTTGCATACTGCTTGATACGCTTTTCTTGTGCTTCTAAAGAGTAACCATCCACTTGCGTTGAAGTTGACACCCTAGTATATACATATGCTTTTTTTATTTTTCAATTGCTTTAAATGCTGAAGCTTGAGCTGTCATTCCTCTTTCTGACGCAAGTCTTTCAATTGATGATGCTCCAAAGAATCCATCAATTTCTGGAACATTTTTAATTACATATTCTGCATCTTCTGGATCTGCAATTGGACCACCATGACAAATTACTAATATGTCTGGATTTACTTCTCTACCTGCTGCAATAATTTCACGGATTTTTACGCAACAATCATCTAATGTAAC
>NZ_LR588414.1:0-329319 GCF_901447155.2 Peptoniphilus catoniae | reverse complement strand
GCAAGTCTTTCAATTGATGATGCTCCAAAGAATCCATCAATTTCTGGAACATTTTTAATTACATATTCTGCATCTTCTGGATCTGCAATTGGACCACCATGACAAATTACTAATATGTCTGGATTTACTTCTCTACCTGCTGCAATAATTTCACGGATTTTTACGCAACAATCATCTAATGTAACGGCTGTTTCAGCTCCAATTGATCCTTTTGTTGTAAGACCCATGTGAGCAACAAGAATATCTGCTCCCGCTTCTGCCATGGCTCTAGCTTGTTCTGGATCGAAAACGTATGGACATGTCAACATATCAAGTTCATGTGCCTTACGAATCATGTCTACTTCAAGTTCATATCCCATTCCTGTTTCTTCAAGGTTTGCACGGAATTTTCCATCAATTAGTCCAACTGTTGGGAAGTTTTGAACTCCATTAAATCCTTGATCTTTTAATTGTTTTAAGAAAATATCCATAATGCGGAAAGGATCTGTTCCGCAAACTCCTGCTAATACTGGTGTCTTTTTAACAATTGGAAGAACTTCTTGTCCCATTTCTTGAACGATTTTGTTAGCATCTCCATAAGGAAGAAGTCCAGATAATGATCCACGTCCAGCCATTCTAAAACGACCTGAGTTGTAAATGATCAGCATATCAACATCTGCTTTTTCTGAGCATTTTGCAGTAATACCTGTACCAGCTCCAACTCCTACAAGAATTTTACCTTCTGCTATTTCTTTCTTAAAGTCCTCCATAATTTCTGCTCTTGATTTATTTAACATTGCTTTACCCCTTTCTTTTTATTTTCTATTTTATTTATTCATAAGTCTAATAAGTTCTTTTGCTGCTGTTATAGCAAAATCGGCATCATTAATATTATTATCCATAACTCTGATTTCAACTTTTGGATTATCTATGCCGTTTCTAATTGAATCAAAAAGAATTTGTCTTTCTTTTTCTCCTTCAAAAGGTTGTCCTTCTGCATCAATCATAGATACTCCCTTGCCAGGAAGAAGTACTAACATATCTGTTTCAGCCTTATTCCACTTTTCTGAAAGAGCCGCACCAACTTTTGAGTTTTCAAGTTCAGTTGTTCTCATTAATGTTACGCTTGGATTGTGTTTATATAAATTTCTTCCACTAAATTGAGATGGAACTGACTCTATAGGACCAAAGTTTACCATGTCGCAAGCTCCAACAGATACTACTTGTGGAACTTTCTTACGAATAGCTGCTCCACACCTGTCTGTTCCTGCCGCTAAAACTCCTCCTACAAGCTGATCGCACCATTCTGTTGTTGTAAGATCAAGCACACCTTTAAAGAATCCTGCGTCAATTAAAGATTCCATTGTTTTTCCACCCGCTCCTGTTGCGTGGAATACTAATACTTCATATCCTTGTTCTTCAAGATAAGCCTTAGCTTGATCTATACACGGAGTTGTAACTCCAAACATAGTTGCAGCAACTAAAGGATGTTCATCTTTTTCATCAGGTTCATATTTTTCTTGAAGTTTTACCATTCCAACTACGGCTAAAACGGCATTTTTAAAAATTGTTTTTGAAATCTGATTTAAACCAGCAACATCAACTATAGAAGGAATCATAATAATATCACTTGTTCCAACATACTGAGATACATTTCCTGAAGCCATTGTCGATACCATAACCTTTGGTAGCCCAATTGGAAGCGTTCTCATAGCAGCCGTAGCAAGAGCCGTTCCGCCTGAACCACCACAAGATATAATTCCATCAAATTTTCCTTCAGTATAAAGTTTTAGTATTATAGATTTCACACCGTTGGATAAAATTTCTGTAGCAAGCGAACGATCCTTTTTATCTACAATTTCTTTTATATTATAGCCAGCTGCAGCAGCTACTTCCTCATTTGAAACATCAGGTGTAAATG
The DNA here is from genome assembly GCF_901447155.2 of Peptoniphilus catoniae. GTDB lineage: Bacteria > Bacillota > Clostridia > Tissierellales > Peptoniphilaceae > Peptoniphilus_E > Peptoniphilus_E catoniae. The sequence goes on along the minus strand of NZ_LR588414.1, from coordinate 327,419 downwards.
TTGGTTCAAATGTACCTGTGTGAATTGTTAGAGTTTTACAACCTTGCTCTTCAATCAAAGATTTTACATATTTAAACTCAGCACCTTTTGTATCAAATGTTCCCACAATTGCAATTGTTTTCATCTATATCCCCTTTCTAAACATAAAATTATAATTAAACTCGTAAACTTATTATATTATAAATTTTTTAATAAATGAGTTTCTTTTTATTTATTTTTTATAAAAACTATTTAGTGATATAAAATTATCTTTAGTGACTTTGTTAAAATAAATTTACAAATACTATTTCTCTATAATATTAAACTTAAATTAGTAACTGTGAGCATAGATTTCCTATGAGTATAGAAATTTTGAAAACTTTAAGAGTCATGTTTTAATGATCTTTCAGGCATAAATAAGGGGCGAGAATTTACCTCGCTCCAACATTTAACAAAGAGCCTCTATTTTAATACAGAAGCTATTTTCATATGTCTAAATCATTTTTTAAATTGTTTTATTTAAATACTTTTAACTTCTTTGCCCAAGTTCGAAAATCTCTTTATATAATATGTTACAAATATAAGTGCTGTTATTACCCATGACACTGGATAGCAAGTTAGTACGGTTATAAGGTTATGATTATATGGAACGATGAATAAAATCCACAAAATTCTTGAGACACAGGTCCCTAAAAAAGTTATGGTCATAGGTCCGAACGTATCTCCTATTCCTCGGATCGCTCCTATCAAGACATCGTAAACAACATAAATAAGATATAAAGGAGCAATGAAATGCATAATTTGAGAAGTGATTGAAATTACATTTTCATCATCAATAATAAATTTTGCGAAAACTCCACTAAAGAAATATAAAGTACAACTCACTACTGCTATTGATGACAGAGCCATAATTAAACCGGCTTTTACACCATTTTTTGCTCGATCGTACTTTTGTGCACCATAATTTTGAGCAACAAAAGTTGATGCAGCAACACAAAAAGCATCAGATATAGCCCATACAAGAAAATCTAATTTTCCACAAACTGCCCAAGCAGCAATGCTGTCAACACCTATGCTATTTATACTGCTTTGAACTATTGTGTTGGAAATCGGATACAAAGCAGAATGTGTTCCAATAGGTAAACCTAATTTAAAAATTTCTAATATATGTTTTTTATAAAATCTTAGCTTTTTAAATCTTATTCTGCAAGGCAGTTCTGTTTTAGTCAAAGATATTATAATTAAAATAGCACTTATAGATTGAGATAAAACAGTAGCAATGGCTGCTCCAGCAACACCTAATTTAAGAAATACTACAAAAATAAAATCTAAAATTACATTAAAAATATTAGCTACGATTAAAAAATAAAAAGGTGTCTTTGAATCTCCAAGTGCTCGTAATATACCTGAGCCTACATTGTAGAGCATAGATACAACTATCCCTGAAAAATAAATAAAGGCGTACCACTGAGCATCATTTACAATTTCCTCTGGAACACGAATAATTTTTATAGCAAAAGGCGACAAAATACATCCTATTATAGTAAATGCTATTCCTCCCGCAAAGGCAAATAAAATAGCATTATGACTTGCATCTGAAACCTCTCTATTCTTCCCTGCTCCATAATATTGAGAAATAATAATCGTCGCACCTGATGCAAGGCCAGTAAAAAAATTGATTGGGAGCCTTGTCAATGCAGTTACAGATTCTACTGCAGCTAGTGCTTCTTTTCCAGCAAATTTACCGATAATGATTGCATCTGTAGTTGTATAAAGTGATTGGAAAAAAGTTCCAAGGAAAATCGGCAGTGCAAATTGTAACATGATTTTCCAAACTGTTCCTTCTGTTAAATTGTATTTTTTCAAAACTTCTTTTGTACTCATAAGCTACACTACTCCAGTTTATTTTTTGAAGTTAATACTATTATCCAATTTAAATATCCTTCAAAAATTATACAAGCAGTACAAAACATTTGATCACTTGCAAAACAAGTATATGGCATGCTAAGTTAAAAGTGAATAGTTAAAGACATATTTAAATTCTAATTAACTATCAACTATATAGAAAATTTAATTACCTTGTGTCCTTTTAAATTTTTACAAGATTTTTGGTCTTCACTCAATAAAATTTATCTACCTCTATATTTACCGATTTTATAAATGTAATTTAATATTTATCCATCTCATTTTCTAGTATTTAATTCCATCCTTTACTGGAACTTCAATAAATTTGCAACTAAACATTTTTACCTCCTGATTTTAAATTATATCAATCTTAATTGCACTTATATTATACACTTTAAAAATAAATCTTATAGTTTTCTTGCTCAACTGCTGATTTTATTCTTGCTCTCTTCTTTATTTGCAATTATCCTAAAAATCTATAGTTGCCATAAAACATGACAAAGGTTGCTACAAGTATAAAAATATGCCAAATGGCATGATTGGAGAGGATCTTCTTTATTGAATAAAAAATAGCTCCTCGGGTATAAAAATCTGCCAAGTATCAAAAATAAAATATAATATATGCCTATATACATATAAATCTGATAGATAAGAAGAAGAGATATCCATCCCATTGCCGTATGTATAATCATGGAAGCCTTACTTATCCTATTTTCTTTACCTATGGTAAAGGCTATTATGTTCATCGCTATTCCTATTAATGCAAAAATCCAGATTAGAACAAATATAACTATGGAAAAGTATACCTTAGACCAATTAGGATAATTGGAATATATGAACCTGCAATTGTTAGATAGATTAGACCATGATCAATTGCCTTAAAGATTGTCCTTGCTGAGAGATTGGTATATCATGATAGCGGCTTTGTGATAAAAACATTACGGCTACTATGCTTATAAAATAAATTAACCACGTCAAAAATCCAATAACATCTTTACCACTGTACGCTTCAAGGACTACTGGTATAAAAAATATCAGGCTTAGGATAAATCCTAAAATGTTGGTAGCTATATTTACTGCTACTGCAATTTAATTTTCAAACTTAAAAATTCTTACTGCAATAATATAAAACCTTTTAACTTCTTTGTTTTTATATCTGTATGTTCTTTATACGAATAAATACAAAAATCCATATAATTTCAGCATACTCTGAAATTATATAGATTTTAAATTATTACTTATATTGCTATTTATTTTAAACTTTATTCAATAAGCATAATTGTTTATTGTAATCTTATATGTCTTCTTCTGTTGCATTTTCTACTATAAAACCATCGGCTTTATTTGATTTTTCTTTTAACTTCATCTTTATTTACAAATCCAAAAACTTCATTCGAGATCGTTTTTCTTATTGTCTCCTAATAAAAATAGCTCATCACTTTAAAAATATACCATGTCTATTATTCTCTATGTTTTATCACAACTTTTTGATCTGGTGCTTTTTCTAAATGTAGTGGTATATTTTGAAAGAACCACCAGTCTCTATCTTTTATCGCCTCGTTAAAGGTTACGTCAATGTAGTAAGTTTCTTCATTAATCACTACATAATTCCATCTGTGTTTCATTAAAATACTACTTATAGAACCAACATTTAGGCCAGATGCCTCTCCTAAAATTAAGAATAGTTCTGAAAATGCAGTACAAGTTCCTTTTCCTCTTACTATTGCGTAAAGGGCGGATCTAGCTTTAAGTTCCTTATCATAGGTTATTTTATCTATGATGAAGTTATTAAGATACTTAACTTTTTCAAAGTCGGTTAAGCTTTCTGTTCGCTCTTTTACATATTTTTCTAAAGCTATCAATTCTTTAAAAGCCTTTTTTTCTGCAAAGAATATAACCCTTAAGTCGCATTCATAATATGTTTCCTTATCCCTTATATCCTCCACTCTTACGGCTAAATAGTAATTTAGAGTTGCAATATCAGGAATGCAATATGGTCTATCTACTCCATCTCTTTGCCTATTTTCCGATAGATAGTTTTTTAATCCTTCATCCACTTTTATGGTTATACACTTATAGAACTCTTGGTCCGAAGCGTTAAAAAAAGTCTCTTTGACAACTAATCCCAGTTCTTCTAAGCTTGTTAAAATTTTTTCTTCAAGCATTGTTTTACTCCTAAGGTTTTCTTCTTTTATATAAGATAATAATCTTATAAGTATTAAAGCAAGGGGTATTTTCTTTTTAGAGCCTTATAGCTTAAATATTTCTTAAATCATTCCAAAAAAACTTAAAGACATCTTCTATTGCCATTTCTTTTTCTTCTAAGCGTATCAAGTTTCTGTTATTGCTTTTTTTACTTATATTGTAATTTAATCTTTCTTTCAAGTAATATTTTGACTTTACCTAAGCGGTTTAAAGATTCGAAACCTTTAAACCATGTTCTTCAAAAACATACTCTTCGATTTCTTAATGGGTTCCTTTTTTATTAAATTCTATTTCACTACTTTATTTTATTCATTAATGATGAGCATCCTTATTCTTGGCCTCTTAATAAAAAAGTATAGATAACATTATTATTTTTTTAAAAAATCTCGTTTATGCTAAAATCTCAAAGCTTTCTATCTTCTAATTTAGAATAGCACAAAATTTCTTATAATATATAATATATTATCACCTTACCCACATAATAAATTTATAAATAATTAACTATATATAATTTTGAAATAAAAAAGCACCTACAATTTAGATGCTTTCATAAAAATTTAAGTTGATATTTTTTATTCATATATAAATAGATTGTCTACTGTGGTATCTAGTGCTGCTGCCAGCTTAAAAGCAAGTTCAAGCGTCGGATCGTACTTATTATTTTCAATAGCATTAACTGTTTGCCTACTTACTTCGCAGATATCAGCCAATTCTTGTTGAAATAATCCCTTTTCTGTTCTAATTTCTTTTATGTGATTCTTCACTTTTGATCACCTATATTTTTTCATGTTAATTAGTTGTGAAATATTAAAAGCGATAGATATTATTCCGATATAAATTATCGGGCTATCTTCAAATCCAATCCTAGAATTTTGCTCAAAGAAAATATTCCAAATTATATTTATAATTAAAAATATTATCCCCACTATTAATGCAGTTAAACTTGATTTTTTTACAATATATCCTTTCCTTTCATCACCTTTTTTAACTAAAGTAACTATCATAACTAAAGTACATATTAATGATGCAAGAAGAAATAGCCATAGAAAACTTAAAAACAGAATTTGATTTGATTCAAAAAAATTTATACTCTTCATATTAACCTCCCATGTCAAATACTTTTGACATAAGTATATGCTTTTTTAAATTGTATGTCAAATACTTTTGACATGGTTCGATATGAAAATAAAATTTAATTCATATTGTCAAAGATAAAAGATACTTCTAAACCAGGATGCTTATTTTTTATAGTAAAAGTTCCATCGTGTAATTCGGCTATTTGTTTAGATATAAAAATACCCAAACCATGTCTTGTAATATTAGTCAAATCTTCTTCCTTAATTTTTCTTATAATATCTTCAGCTACTCCTTCTCCTTCATCTAATATAGTAATAATTAGAATATTTTCATAATCTGAAATTGTAACTTTAATTTCCCCGTCTGTATAAATTAGTGAGTTTTTTAAAATATTTTCAAGCATCCTATAAAATAAATTTGGATCCATTTTTATTTTTATATTTTGATTTTTTATATTATTTTCAAAAATAATTTCTCTGTCTGAATTTTCATTTAGCTTATCTACTATAAGTTTTCGGATTACTTTTAATGGGTTTTCTTCACTGAAATTTTCTTTATCTATGTTAGAAAGCGACAAAGTAAGATTTAAACTCTCTAGGATATTTGAAATTTTTAAAACTTGTTCTTGTATATTTTCTGCGTCAAGATCCTCTTTATTATCTTTACTTAGTTCCCATGAAATTTTTGCAAGTGGTGTTCTAACATCATGGCTCACACCTCTGATCCACTTGCCTTGAGATTCTTTTAAATTATTAAATTTTTCATTTGCCTTATTTATGCTAAAAGCTAGGTCTTTTAATTCTCCATATTCATCTAACTTTTCATAGTCATCTTCATAGAGCTTATCTATTGCTCTTTGAAATGGTAATATGTTTTTAAAGATTTCTTTAATATCAATCTTATAAATTATATAGACAAATAATAAAAACAAAATTAAGAATATTAGAACCAATTCTAAGTTAAAAACAAGGTTTTTGTAATTATAATAATTAAAGGGTAATTTATCCAAAGAATTTTTGGGATATGCAAATAGAAGCAAACCATCCCCTACAATGTATGTAAATACAGGATAATCAGCCAAATAAAATCTTGTGAATCTTGCAACATCTGTAATTTCAAATTTATCTTTAAGATTTTTTGGCTTATTAAAACTTTCGATTACTCTTCCATTTTTATCGAGTCTTATCGCCCAAATATCTTTTTCTTTTAAAAATTCTTTGTTTTTTTCATTTAGATAAACCTTACTTTTATTATTTTCTACATAAGAATAAACATCATTAGGTTTTGGATATTCATTATTTAATCTGTAATTTAAGTAGAGAAAAATCATAAGTAAAAATATTAAAAAAAACATTAAAGATAGTATTCTAATAACAATTTTTTTAAACCTTTTTAAAATATAATTAAACATTATTAATCCTCTTTAACAAGTTTATAACCAAGTCCTTTTATGGTGACTAAGATTTTAGGATCTCTTGGATTATCCTCTAGTTTCTCACGCAACCTATATATGTGAGTTATTAGCGTGTTTTCATAGCCATAAGAATCTTTCCAAATATTTTCTAAAATTCTATCAATTGAAACTATCATGTTTATATTTTCAGATAAGTAATCTAGGATTTTAAATTGTGTGGCAGTTAATGCAATTTCTTCTCCATTTTTTTCAAGTATTCCCTTCGATTTATCGAAAATCACATTTCCCAAACTTATCTTTTCTTCACTTTTAATTTTTTTGCTTCTTCTTAAAACTGCATCAATTCTCCAAAGAAGTTCATCTGGAAAGAAAGGTTTGACTAAATAATCATCTGCCTTGTTTTCAAAGCCTTCTCTCCTATCATCTATTCCATCAAGAGCAGATAAAATTATAACGGCCATATTAGAAGTCTGTCTAACTTCCTTTAATAAGTCAAAACCACTTCCATCTGGAAGCATTAAGTCTAAAACTATTAAATCAATTTTAAAGTTTTCTAATTTAAATCTAGATTCCTTTAAATTTTTAGCAGTATAAACTTTTTTAAATCCCTTATTCTTTAAAAAATTATATAAATTTTCTAATAAGTTTTTCTCATCATCAACTAGCAATATAGAAAAATTACTTCTAAAATCCATTTAATCCCCCTCATTAACCTTATTATACAACACTCTTTTAATTTATCTGTCTTTGTGATGTAAAAGTGATCTTGTTTAAACTTTATTTTTATCTGCGCCTAGTATCCTATTTTTAGGAGGAATATACATGAAAAAAATACTGGAAATAAATAATTTAAAAAAATCATATAACAATAAAAGAGTTTTAGATATTGACTCTTTAGAAATTGAAGAGGCTTCTATTTATGGCTTAATAGGTAAAAACGGAGCTGGCAAGTCCACTCTCATGAAACTTATACTTGGTCTTGTAAAAAAAGATGGCGGCACAATTAAAGTTTTTGGACAAGAAGTAAATTCAAAAAATCAAAAAGATTTGAATAAAAATCTTGGTGCTTTAATTGAAAATCCTTCATTTTATGATCACCTAACTGGATATGAAAATCTGGAAATAATATGTAAGCTAAAGGGAATAAAAAAAGAAGAAATCTTAAAAACTTTAGACCTTGTAGGTCTTAGGAATGTAGATAAAAAGAAAGCTAGAGAATATTCATTGGGTATGAAGCAAAGACTTGGCATAGCCATGGCATTAATCGGTAATCCCAATCTTTTAATTTTAGATGAACCTATAAATGGATTAGACCCTCAAGGAATCGAGGAAATGAGAAATTTATTTAAAAGTATTGTAAAAAATACTTCTACAAGCATCTTGATATCTTCACACATTCTTGATGAAATAGAAAAAATTTCTAGTCATATAGGCATACTTAAAGATGGGAAATTGACCTACAATGGAAGCTTAGAAGAATATAGAAAACTCCATCCACCATTTATATCCTTGCTTACATCAGACAATGAAAAAGCTCTAAGTCTTTTAGGCCTTGGTGAAGATAGGATAAAAGGGAAAAAAATAATTTTAGGTAAGATGTCTAATCAAGATATTGCAGATATAGTAAATTTTTTAAATGGTAAAGTAGATATATACAGGATAGAGGAAGAAAAAGAAAGTTTAGAAAAGCTATTTATTGAAGAAAGCAGGTCCTAATATGAAAAACTTAGAAAGAAAAAAATACAAAAGACTAGGGATAAATTTCTTAATAATAACAGTATTTATTGCTCAAATACTAATGGTTGTGGGTGTTGGACTTTCAAAATCTTTTTCAGAAAGCAAGTATCCACTAGCTTACATCCTAGACACATATTTATTTATATCTTTATTGATAAATCCAATATTAATATCATCACTTGTAAAAAAAGTAATTGAAATTGAAGAAAAAAACAATATGTGGCAAATTCAAATAATCCTTGGAGAAAAAGTTAATTCTATTCTCCTTAATAAATTTAAAAATTTATCTTTTAAGCTAATTTTATTACAAATAATTGAAGCTATTGTCTTTCTTAAACTAGCAATGAATTCAGATTATTTTAGTATTAATGGCCAAATGATTTTAAGATTTGGCTTAGTAAACCTTTCAGCTTTAATAATAAATTTATTTTTCTTAGGATTATTCATGATAATAGAGATGAAAACAAAAAAAGTCTACACCCTATCATTTATTTCTATAATAGGAGGACTTACCGGAATAATTACTATGCTAACATCTAAAGTTTTAGCTTACATCAATCCCTTTGCTTGGATGGCAAGCCTTTTGAATATTTCTTATGTAAATGAAGGAAACAAATTTGTCCAAGTATTAAACCCAATAAATTTTTATACAGTAATCATTGCACTTATATTTTTAATACTAAGTATTGTCTATTTAAAATCAATGAAATCTTACAAGTTATGGAAAGACTAGGAGGAAAAATGTTAAAATTAGAATTTAAAAAAATAAAGTTTATAAATATTTTAATAGTGAGCCTTATAATACCATTATTAGCCAATGCTTTTGGACTTATAAACTATATGGGAAACAGAGAAACATTAACCAATGAGTGGCAAAGTCTATGGACACAAGTAAGTTTATTTTACTTTTCCTTTTTCTATATACCTTTAATTGCGATTGTAATAGCTAGTCTATGGTCAGTAGAACACAAGGCCGGACTTAAATTTATAAGATTAAGTCCTAAGAAAAATATGTCATTTATAATAGCCAAGTTAATTTTAGCTTTTATAATAATAAGCCTTTGTCAAATATATTTTTTGCTCTTATTTTATCTAGGTGGAAAATTTATAGGAAATTTTTCAAGCATAAACTTCAATATGTATTTTTACTATATAATAATTAGCATATTTTTAGCACTCCCAATTATAGGAATTTTTGGATCTCTTGCTATAAAAATAAAGTCTTTTGGAATAATAGTTCTCCTATCTAGTATGTTTACAATGCTAGGATTTGCAACAGCTTATAAAGCCCTAAAAATAATAGGCATAAGCTTTTTAGCAATTGAATCTAACAACTTCAGATATATAAATGTGCATGATTTAGGATTATTGATTCTTTTTGCGATAGGAGAATTAATAACATGCTTATATCTTTCTAACAAATTTTTAAAATACGAAAACAAGTAATTTTTAAAAGGGGCTATAAAAAATTTCAACTTATCTTTAAATTTTCTTAAAATAACAAAAAAAATTCTAGTTTATAAAATTAAAATCCCTAAAACTTAGGCAATAATTAATAATAAAAGCCCCTTAATTTTATTCTAAATCTTTCTTATCACAAATATTAAAAAGTTTAATGGTAAGTATGAATAAAAATTAAGATTCTTCAAAGACCTAGCAATTAGGAATAACTCGATTAATTTTTAATTCTTTACTATAACTACTTCAAATAATAAAGCTATTTTATAATTATTTATTTATATTTTTTTATATTCATTCCTATTATCATACCTAATAACATCCCAATAGACATTTCAACGACTATATTTTCTGCACCCAATGCTATTCCTACTGCAGTTCCTATACCCATACCAATGGCCATGCCTTCAGGCATATTATTTTCAACTTCTTCATCTTCATTAGATTCATATTCTGATTTTTTCTTAGCACTATGAACAACATAAACAGCAAGTATACATATTAAAATTATAGGTAATATTATTCTTAAAATTTCCATATTATATCTCCCTTTAATAAGATATCCCTAGTTTAAAAAACAATCAATTCTCTATAATCATAAGCAAATTCACTTGTATCATTACCACAACTTATAGACTTATCAAGAGTCATAATTGCAGCAAGAACTCCATAAATCTTTTCTATTAATTTTTCTTTATCAACTCTATATTTTAACCCTGGTCTTTTTGAATAAAAAATTTACTACCATCTAGTCTAAAATATATTAAACCTACAAAGTGAAATTTATCTTTTTCTTAATGGTAATGCTATTAAATTTCCAAACAATGCAATAACAGCATATCCAACTGAATAAACCCATGCACTTGAGTTATAAAATATAAATATAGATGGGGTGAATATAATTGCTACGCTCAAAATATAGCAAAAATCAAACCCATTTTTTCTTCCATAAAAAATAGAAGTAATCAAACATATTAGAGGAATAATTACTAACATAACAATCATTGCGCTTCCTGTGTCTTTTATAAGAAAAGGAATTATATAAAAATCTATTAACAAAAGTAAATAGAAAACCATGTTCTTTTTTAATTTCTCAATCATATCAGTATCCTTTTAATTTCTAATTTATCAAAATGATTTTTCGTATTCTATCCTTTTTTCTATTATACAGTATACTTAGGTTTTCGCGGCTATTTTCCTTCTACTTTTGACATCAATGCTACACTCTCGACATTACCTATTTTGTCCAAACTATAATCAAGGTCATAATCTATAAGCGGAAGCTTGAAAACAACCGACTTTATCCAAGTGTCTTTTTCTGTTTTTTCGTCATAGATTTGAATTTCTTCTATCAATTCATTAAGTAATCTCTTTTTGTCGATATCTGAAAGGACTGTATAAAGGCTATTAAAATTAACAATAATTTTATAAATATTATCAGAGGTTATTTTTTCTTCAAGGATCGCCTCTTTCCTTTTTCCACTATCATTTAACTGCATTTCTGCATATTCTAACTGGTCATATATAGCATCAAGTCTAAGATTTAAATCAGTGTATTTTCTATCATAATGTTTATCTTCAAAATTTAAAGAGTCTATTTGATTAATTAGTGATGCTTTTGTACCTGTTAATTGCCTAATCTTCGCTAAGTGTTTATTAATAACTTCATCAATTTCTTTTGTGTCTATTTGAATATTGATTTTTTCTTCAATTTTTTTGGCAAAAGTAGGATTACTAACTATTTGAGTAATTATTGTTTCCACTTCTTTTTCAATTAATTCAGCCCTAATTTGTTTATTAAAAGTACATTTATGTCCATTCATCATTTGTCGATGTTTACATCCGTAATAGTAATAATCTTTGTAATGCTCTCCTTCTTTGTTTTTATTACGTTTACGGCTTTTATTTCCATATAAACCAGCACTACAATATGGGCATTTTATTAGATTTGATAAGATATGAACTCTCTCATCTTTTCCTCTATTTATCTTCTCATACTTTTTAGCTTGAGATTTTCTTTTTTCCTGAACTGTATTCCATAACTCATCGTCAATTAAAGGTTCATGATTTCCTTGAGCTATAATATAATGATCAGATTTTTCTAATTTAATTTTACCAGTATTTTTATCTTTAATCGTTTTTCTTCTTCCATATGCAATTTTCCCATTATATACGGGATTATCCAATATTTGTCTTATTAAACTAGCTGAAAAATATGGATTCTTGCCATTTTGTCTTATAGGTTTATTAATACCTAAAGAAACTAAATACTTAGATACTCCATTGGCTCCCATATCTGAATTAGCATATAAATCAAAAATCATCCTTACTGCTTTAGCTTCATCTTCATTAACAACTAATTCTCCATTATCTAATGAATAGCCAATTGGAGCAAAACCACCATTCCATTTTCCTTCTCTTGCCTTTTGTTTCCTTCCTTCCATAGTTTGAGAAAGTATATTTTCACGTTCCATTTCTGCTACTGCCGATAGAATTGTTATAACAAGTTTTCCAGAATCTTTAGAGCTGTCTAAACTATCATCAACACAAATCAGATTTACATTATGATTTTCCATGACTTGCAATGACTGCAATACATCCGCTGCATTTCTTCCAAATCTAGATAATTTAAAAACCATTACATAATCAACTTTATCTTTTTCAGCTTCTATATCATTAAGCATAGCTATGAATTCATTTCTACCTGTAATAGATGTTCCTGATTTTCCAGCATCTTTATAGGTTTGTATTATTTCTATATCATAAGCTTTTGCATACTGCTTTATTCGTTCTTCCTGGGCATCAAGTGAATAGCCGTCAATTTGCATAGATGTTGACACCCTAGTATATACATACGCTTTTTTCTTTTTCAATTGCTTTAAATGCTGAAGCTTGAGCTGTCATTCCTCTTTCTGATGCAAGTCTTTCAATTGATGATGCTCCGAAGAATCCATCAATTTCTGGAACATTTTTAATTACATATTCTGCATCTTCTGGATCTGCAATTGGACCACCATGACAAATTACTAATATGTCTGGATTTACTTCTCTACCTGCTGCAATAATTTCACGGATTTTTACGCAACAATCATCTAATGTAACTGCTGTTTCAGCTCCAATTGGTCCTTTTGTTGTAAGACCCATGTGAGCAACAAGAATATCTGCTCCCGCTTCTGCCATGGCTCTAGCTTGTTCTGGATCGAAAACGTATGGACAGGTCAACATATCAACTATTAAACTATTCCTTTGTAAATCGCTCTTGTTTTTCTTGTGATTAGCTACACTCATTCCCTGGCAAGGGGGAGTCGCAATAATAATATCAATATTATCATTACCAAGTTTTTCCCAAAGCTTGATTTCATTTGAAATCTTATCTTTAGTTTCCTGTCTCTGAATATCTCCACTTATATAACCACTATCGAATTTACATTTTTTATTTATTCTTTGAATTTCTAAACGTCTATCAATAATTTCATTCGTTGCTAAACATTCAAATCCCTCTTGTTTAAATCCATAGCATCCTACTCCCGCTGATGAAAATAATAATATATAAGTAAGAACATTATTTATCATTTAACTTGACCTCATTCTTATATCCAATAATATCTCCAATATCACATTGAAAATACTCACAAATCTTCCCTAATGTTTCCAAGCTTCCATTTTTGCTATTGTCTTGGTGTAGTTGCGATTGCACATTGTAAGTCTGTTTTTTTCATATTTTTATCTATTAATAACTTCCATAACTTATTATATGAAAATCCCATATCATTCTCCAATTCTATATTTTACCTTTCTAAATGTATAAATTAACTACCTAATTATAGCAAATAACACAAATTCCTTTCAATTATATGATTTACTGCGTTAAACTAAGCAAAAAAATAAAGGCAGTCCGAAGACTGCCGATATATATCTATCTCCATATACATTTATCGTGGTCATTAGAAAATATTAGAAAAAGAATTCAAAAGAATATCTCATCAAAGCTAAGAAAGTATTTTAAAAGAAGCAAGAGTTTACTCACAAAGCCCGCATTTAAGCTAACCTCTGAACAAGCTAATGAAGTATCTTTAATGTTAGAATTAAACGACGATTTAAAACTAGCATATAGGTCAAAGGAACTGTTTTATCAATATGTACTTACTCAGCCTAACAAAATTAGAGCATCTAAAGCTTTAAGAGAGTGGATAAGAAGAGCAAAAGAATCTAATTTAAAAGAATTTAATTCATGTATAACAGCCTTTAACAACTGGTTTTTAGAGATGTATAATTCATTTGATTATCCTTGGACCAATTGTCCTCTAGAAGGAACTCATACTAAGATAAAAACATTAAAGAGAAATTGTTTCGGTATTAGAAGTTTTAACTTGTTTAGAAAGAGAATTATGTTTTCTTGTAAATAGCGATTAGGAAAACGGGAAAATTTGCAAAACCCCTGGGGTTTTATTTGCTATGTTTATTTTTAGTTATTTTTTTGTTATTTTATGTTTTTGGTTTTTTATGTGTAAGTGGTTGATTTTTACATTAAAAGAGAGACTCAAATGAACGAGCCTCCCCAATATTTGATGACATAGAGCCATTTTTTCTTAGATTCTATAATCCCTCATACTTCTTCCTGCTATTGCAACAGTAGAAGCATTGTGTAAGAATGCTGATTTTGTGTTGGTCAAATATCCAAACACTCCTAAAATTACAAGCGCTCCATTGAAACTGATTATTTCTCTGTAATTCTTGTGTACTCTCTTTTCTAGTGCTTTGGCTATCTTTATAACGTCTATTAATTCCTTTAGTGAGTCTGATTTGATTGAGGTGTCTGCAATTTCTTTGGCTATATCTGATCCAGCATGCATAGAAATTCCTACGTCTGCTGAAGATAGAGCGATGGAGTCGTTGATGCCATCTCCAATCATAACTACTGTTCTTCCCATAGCTTTTTCTTTGTCTACATAGTTTTTCTTGTCTTCTGGAAGAACTTGTGACTCATAATAATCTAGTTCTAATTTTTCTGCCACTGCTCTTGCTGAGTTTTCTGCATCTCCTGTAAGCATAGCTATTCTCTTGATTCCTAATGCTCTAAGTGCTTCTATTGTATATTTTGCATCTTCACGTATTGGGTCGTCTATACAGATGACAGCGATTAGTTTTTCATCGTAGGCTAGGTATAGAAGTGAATAGTCTTCTTTTAGCTTTTCGATTTTCTTCTTTTGTTCTTCGTCTATCTCAATCTTTTCATCTTCTAATATAAAGTGAGCTGATCCTATGAGAGCTTCTTTGTCTTCTATCTTAGATCTTATTCCGTGGGCAATTATATATTCTGGTTTTGAGTGCATTTCATCATGATTTAAATTTTTGTCTTTAGCTGCTTTTACTACCGCATTTGCAATAGAATGTGGGAAATGTTCTTCTAGACAAGCTGCTATTCTTAGACACTCATCTTCGTCGTAGTCATAGAATGCAATTACCTTTTCTACCGTTGGTTGTGACTTGGTAATAGTACCTGTCTTGTCAAATATTATTGAATCTGCTTGGGCTAACTTTTCTAAATATCTTCCGCCTTTTACAAGGATGCCTCTTTCCGATGCGGATGATATCGCCTTCATGGTCGCTATTGGTATAGTCAACTTAAGGGCACATGAAAAGTCTACCATCAAGAATGATTTTGCCTTTATAAAGTTCCTGGTTAGTAGGTAGGTTGCTACAGCTCCTAAGAATGAATACTTAACCATAGAGTCTGCCATGGATTCTGCTTTCTTTTCAGCTAGTGATTTATTCTTTTCACTTTCACCAATTAGTTCTATTATATGGTTAATCCTTGAGTCATCGTACTTTTTAATTGTCTTTACAAGGATGACTCCTTCTTCTAATACTGTTCCTGCGAATACTGTGCTGCCTTCAGTCTTCTTAACCGGCAATGACTCTCCTGTAAGAGAAGCTTCATTTACCATTCCAAATCCTCTTATGATTTCGCCGTCAACAGGGATCGTGTATCCCATACTAACTTCTACAAGATCGCCTATTTCTATCTCTTCAAGATTTTTTAAATACTTCTTATTTCCATCTACTACTAATACTTTATCTACGTTTAGTTTAAGTGATTGGGCTAGATTTTCTTTTGATTTTTTAAGGGTGTATTCTTCAAGTTCTTCGCCGAGCCCAAGTAGGAACATGATGTTGCCTGAATCTGCAAATTCACAATCTAGAATTGATACTCCGATTGCTGTTGCATCTAGAACATTTACGTTTAACTTGCCTTCTCTTAGACTCTTGAGTCCAGCCTTGATGTATGGAACAGCCTTCATTACAACCCATATTGGTCTAAGTGGCATTGGCAAAATATGAGCAAAGAATATTCTTCTATACATTGCATCACGCAAGATATGGAATAGTTCTCTTCCATCTTGAGGCACGAAGTCCGCATCATCTATTTCAAAATCCGCTAACTCTTCTAAGTCAAGATTCATAATAAATCTTGCAATATTGGGTAGATATTCTTCTTCGTAGTTTACAATAATGGAATTTGCAAGGGGTGAAACTTTACAAAATTTAACCCCTGCCAATTTTTCGACTTTGTATTTAATTTTGTTTACATCAGAATCCCTTAGCACGCCTTCGTAATTGAAACGGCATCTGCCATGGGTTCTACTAACAATACTTGCTATCATCTTACTTTGCTTAAATTATTTAACTTCTTCAGCTACTTTTTCGATATCTAAAGTAGCTTTCTTTTCAGCTTCTTTCTTTTCAGCTTCAGCTTTTTTAACTTTAGCTTCAGCGATGATATCTTCAGTAGATACTTTTACATTTTCAACAGTCTTGTCGATTTCGTCTTTTATTTTAAGTCCTCCGGCTACTGTGTTTACTGCTAACTTCTTAACTGTTTGTGAGGCTAAAACTTTGCCACCTATTGCTCCTACTACAAAGCCTACTCCTAAATTTAATAATCTTCTTTTCAATATAATCTCTCCTTTTTATTTTAAATTTGTACTTTCAATATTTTTAACTATCCTACTCCATACTATATTGTATACCCTAATTTAAAAAAAATCACTCTCAAAATATATTTTTGATAATGTAATTATCTTTTAATGGAGTTTGCACATTATCAAAATTATTTTACAAAGGGATATTCATAACATTTTGTTCTTTTTACATAATAGTTAGAAAAAATATTATAAAAATATGTCAAATATTATAATTTTACTTCTAATAATTTTTAATGAGACAGATTAAAATTTGATTTATAAAAATAAAAAGGATCTACAGTGTAGATGCTTTTAATCAAAAATTATTTTAATCTAATCTATATTTCGTTTTCCAAAAATCTGCCGTAAGCTTCGTTATCTTTTTCAATCTTTTCGCAGTGGTTGTATCCTTCCCAGATTTTTAGTTTGGATCCAGGAAGTCTTTTTTTTATGAGTTTTTTTGCGTATTTTAAATTATTATCCTCAGATCCGTAGCAAAATATGCACTTCTCTTGATCTTCATGAGATAGATTAGGCACATTTACAAAGGCGCAGCTACGAATGATATTTTTGATGCTTTCATCGTCTAATCCGATAAATGTATCTGCAATTATCTCTGCCAATTCTTCTCCTGTCTTTTCTGCTATTAAATGAAGAGGATAGTTTCTATCCACCTTAGATCTTTTATGGTATCCAAGAATAGTTTTTCTGGCGATCATCTCTAAGAATCTCGCCTTCTGCGTAAGGCTACAACCTTCAAAGACACATTTCTTAATCTTTATTCTCTTGTCATTTAAAAGATGTAGAAGCAATGCTCCTCCAAGGGATGCTGCAAATGCAAGATCCATTTCTACTATATTGTTTCTTATCAGAAGTTCTGCTATTTTCTCCGCCTCAGATTCTGCTGATTCAAATATTTCTGTGGAGTCTCCATGGCTGGATAACTCCGGAATAATGTACCTGTAGTCTTTTGACATTTGATCTGCCACCATTTCCTTCATCCCTTGTGGAGTAAAAGATATGGGATGGATAAGAAGTACAACATTTTTATTTTCGTTATTTATATCTAAAAAATTCATGTCAACCTCTCTATACAATTAATGAATTATATATGTCAAATTAAATTCAAGCGATAATTTGCTTTTTTCTTTGGTTCTATTACAGAATCAAACCTTCTAATTGCTGTCATCGGCAAAATGATATCTCTGTATTTACCTCTTACAAATACATCTCTTAGACAATCATCCGCAATTGACCAAATAAAATTAACAAATTTTGTGTATTCTGATGCATTTAATCTTTGATTGTTCATTACATACTTTCTTTCTTTTCCATTGCAATAATATCCTTAAAATCCACATCTAAATTTTTGCAGATTCTGTATAGCACCTGCATGCTAACAAATTCGCCTTTGGTCATTTTCGCTACTGTTGCAGGCGATAGATCTACTTTTTCCATTAAGTCTTTTTTATTCATATTCTTATCTATCAAGGCTTTCCACAAACCGTTATAATTAATTTTCATCATTACCATCCTTAACCAAATTTACTTTTATTATATATATCAAACTTACGCTTTTATGAATTTTTCATTTATTTTATTATACTATATGTTCATACTTTGTTTCAAATTCATGTATTAATATAATATTTTTAAGCAAAAAAATAAAGGCAGTACGTGGACCGCCCATCTTTATCTCTCTTTACTTCTGCTATGCTCATTCTGGTTTTAATGAGATTTACAATATGCCTTTAATCTTTCTATTTGCCTTAGTATAAATTTTTATATTCCTTGAAAACTCATCACTTATAAACATAAAATCTATCTATACGCATTGTGTGCTACCGCAATCCCTTGGTTTGGTGCTTTTTCTAAATGGATTGGGGTGGTTTGAAAGAATAGTCTCTTTGATTCATTGTTTATAACATTAAAAGTCTCGTCAATGTAATAGGTGGTATCTTCAATAACCACATAATTCCATCTGTGTTTTAAAATTTTGCTATTTATACAACCAACTTTTAATCCTATAGCTTCTCCTAAGATTAGAAATAGTTGGGCAAAGGCGGTGCAGGTTCCTTTATAGGTAATGGCAGCAGCTAAAGCTGATCTTGACCTATGCTCCTTGTCATAACTTATGTTGTCAGTAATGAAAGCATGCAGGTATTTTAACTTTTCTAATTCGGTTAAGCTTTTTGTTTGTTCTTTTATCTTCTCTTCCATTTCCATTAATTCCTTAAAAAGGTACTTCTCTGCAAAGAGTTGAGCTAAAAGCTCACATTCATAATAATCGCCTTTGTTTTTTATATCTTCAACCCTCACAACTAAAAGATTGTTTAAGGTTGAACTGTCTGGGATTATAAATTGTTTATCAATTCCATCCCTCATTTCGATTTCTTCTAAAAAGTTCTTTAATCCTTCATCTATCTTAACAACCACAGGCTTGTAGCATTCTTCATCTTTAACTTCATAAAAACCTCTTTGGTAATAATGCCCAATTCTTCTTTAGTTGTTAAAATTTTACATTTTATCGTCATAGTTCCCCTACTTTTAAATTAATCTTCTTAGGTGGTATAAGAAGTACATATCTTTTTAATCTTAAAGTTTTTAATATCTTAATTTTAAAATTCTCAATCTTAAATATTATTTAAATCATTCCAAAATACTTAAGAGCATCTTCTATTGCTTTTTCTTTCTCTTCTGGGCAATTTGGTACTCTTTGATTTTCTTTCTTGCTAATATTGTAGTTTTCTCTTTCTATTAGACCATGTTTCCTTTTTACTTGTGCAATATATAGGCTTGAAACTTTTAGTCCATATTTATCTAATACAAATTTTTTAATTTCTCCGTACGTTGCATCTTTTGAAAAGTCAATTTCAGATAATTCATCTTCACCTATTTCTATATCTAAATGGTATTTTGTATTTAGTTTGGACAATAATGCCACCGTCTCCATATGGCTTGAGAGTACAGTATGGATAAATTTTGAAATTTTTCAAAATCCTCGTATGTGGGAACATATCTAGTTTTGGTTATTTCTAAACTCACTTAACATTTTATTTAAAACTAATGCGTTTTCATACTCTTCTATAAAAGCTCCCTCTTTGTAATTAGGTAAATTAGGAATATGCGGCATATATACATTATTCAAATACATATCTCTTTTATCCCAATTTCTCCTTACAAATTTCTCAAATTCCATACGTTCGTTTTCTGTTTCAAACAAAAGAACAACCTCGAAAAATTCCATTCTAGAGTACTCCTCACTAAAACTTTCTTGCAAGTAGAAAAACTCATTTAACTTGTATTTAAAAGTTCCTTTTGTAAAGTACCTATAGGAAAAGTCCCAATTATAATTTTTTGTTTTATCTAGAGTAATACCAGCTATTTCCGGACATGGTGTAAAATATCTTCCTCCATCTAAGGCGACTCCAAGTAACTCTTTTAAAAGAGTCTGATGATATTTAAATTGTATGTCATACCAATGTGGACTTGAATCTGTTTGGGAAAATAAATAGTATTCATAACCATCTCTACCATCTTTTGCAGACATGTATTCTATCGTAAACTCAGGAAAATATTTATAATACTTTTGCATTTCACCATATGGACCATCATTCCAATTTTCATAGTCCTCAAGATAAATCTCAAATCTTTCTAAAACTGTTTGAGTTAATCCGAGTCTTTTTCTCCATAAGAATTCAACTTTATCTATATCTGCTGATCTATCTATAGGTGTGTTAGTATCTTGAATTCTAGTGTAAATATAATTTGCCCTAATTCCCTGAAAGTTATCTGTCAAATAATATGGCGTGTTATTGTCATTCAATATCACAATTACATCAATTGTTTTACCTGATATTTGATAGCTTTTTACATATACCGTTGGCCTTAAACCACCTGCGAATTTTTTGTCTTTTAGAAAATCAACTATGTTTTGAGTGTTTTTTCTTCCATTGTCTTCACTCACATCTCTAAGATTATAATTATCATCTTCGTTGACACCTATTATTATAAAAGCATCTCTACTATCTAAATTATTAGACATGCAAATAATATCATGAAGTAAGTCTTGCTTTCCTTTATTATCAGATTTATACCATTCTTTCTTAAAATCCCAGTGCCCACCTTCCTGCCTAAGATTCATCAATTCCAATATTTCTTCTAGTTCAACCATATACCTTCTCCACAAATATTTATTATTTATATTATATCATTTGTAGGCAAAGAAAAAACAGCCCAATAATAGGAGCTGTTTACTGATTAATCTCTACTTCAAGTCCAGATTTAAAAATTACTTTAAACATTTCTTCATAAACTATAATCTTCTCTATAAGTTTCCTTACCAAGTCTTCATCGTATCTTTCTATTTCTAATTCTTGATTGTCTAAAAACTCTTCTAATTCCTTTAGCCTGCTTTGTTCATTCTTCTCTTCTGCCATATCTAGTAGTATCTTTTCTTTTTTATTTCTTAATTCTTCCACCCTGTCTGTAAGGTCTGTGTAGTCTTTTTTGGCATTAGCAACTTTTAAAAGTTCTTCTTGAACCGCCAGCATTTCTTTGTCTATTTCTTCTATCTGCCTACTTCCATCACCTGTGATGGCTTTTTCTATATTTTCTCTTATTATTTCTTTTAATTCATTGCTTTCGGGTCTTTGAAAACATTTTCTGTCATATAGGGCAAGGACAACACTTTGATATGATGATGAATAGATAATTTAAACATAGATAATTTAAACATAGATAATTTAAATAAACTATAAAAAAATTAGCTATAACAAGTTATGGAAGTTATTAATTGACAAGAATATGTATCGCAAAGATTTACAGGAATTTGCCGGAATCAACTCAGCTTCTATTGCCAAACTTGGAAAAGGCAGCAATATTACCACAGATATTCTTCTGAAAATTTGTAAAACCCTAGATTGTCATATAGAAGATATTCTTGAAACGATAGATGAAAAGTAATACTGTATCAAAACTAATATAAAGATATAAGGAGGACGATTATGTCATTTTACGATGATAATCACAAAAACGAAATAGCCAAAATCAACAGATTATGGGCGAATTTAACAGAGCTAAACAAGCTTGCAAAAACCTATGGTATTCCTGACATATTTCAGGATAATGGAGCAAAAGTTCTGCAACAATTAATTTATCTAAACATGTCTATACTTCCAGGTAGAGAAGGTAATGACTATATTTCAGCAAGCGGTACAGAATGGGAAATGAAATCTATAAATTTAGAGACTTCAGCCTCCGGCTTTAGTACAAACCATCATACCACACACGACATTATTGCTAAATATAGACAAGTTCCTTGGACTTTTGCGATCTATCATGGCATAACACTTACTTAAATGTATGTCATGACTCCATCTATGCTTGAACCATTATATCAGCATTGGGAAGAAAAGCTACAAACAATGGCACACCTAAATAATCCAAAAATCCCTGTAAAATACGTGCGCGAAAACGGAATAAAGGTGTTTCCAATCAACGAAAATAATCCCTTTGATCCTGATTCAATTAACTCATAAAAAAAGCCTCGGTTCACAATAAATATCTTGAACCGAGTTTTTTTATATGGTTACATCATTTCCATTTAAAATTTCATCATACATTCTCTTTGCTTCATCTTCATTCTGAGCAAATCTAAACACCGATGCAGCAACATATTCTTGTGATAATTCAAAACTCATCCAGCGTCTTCCTAATCCCTGAGCTGTCATTCCTGTTGTATTGCTTCCCCCAAATATATCTACAACTAAGTCACCCTCGTCAGTTAAAAATTTTATAAAAAATTCAGGTAATGCCATAGGAAATCTTGCTGGGTGTCCTTTTACACCACACTTTTTACAATATCTAAGATATTGGCTATTACTCTCACTATTAGGAAACTGCAGCATATTAGGCGGAATAGCTCCACCATTATCCTTAGCCCAAGAATCAATAGTTAAAACATGCCCTGATGGACGTTCAACACTTGAACCCTTTATATAATTTTCTGGATGATCTATGAGGTTTTGCATCCTGCTTGAATAAGGGGTTAAAACCTTTCTTACATCCGCCTTACATTCTCTAGGATTCTTACAAAGCCACCACACTGTATTAACAGATGTCTTTGCTCTAAGTTTTCTTTTATTTACCCATTCAATCGGTGCTGGTAAAGCCGATGGATTATGCCAATAAAACGGTTGAGCCAATTTGAATCCAATTTCATCAACCATTTTGATGAGAGTTCTAAATTGATACAAGCTATATGATGGCTCCCCTTTTTCATACGCACCACCTATGTCAATAACAAAACTTCCGTCTTCTCGTAGCTTTTTATATACCAAACTTGCAAACTGGCATAGCCAATCAACATATTTCTCTTGTTCCTCATTACCGTATGCTTTTTTTCTTTGTAGTGCAAACGGCGGACTTGTTACTACTAAGTTAATACTTTCATCTTCAAACTTTGCGAGTTCATCTAATGAATCTCCGCATATGCACTGACCAAGATTCGTAGAATATCCACTCATCACTGATTACCTTCCTTTTTCTTTTTTAATATAATTTCATCCGCTTCAGAATCATAAAAAACATCAAAAATAGTTTTTCCTTTCTCAGCTTTTACATTTTCAAGTATTGCCTTAGGCATTCTTACTCTCATATCTTGCTGTAGGACATAACTATCTAAGTATATTCTATTCTGCATAGCTTCACCTCCCAGACTAATTATAGTCTAACATTAGTCTAAAGTCAACTTTATAAGCTTTGTTTTCTCAAAAAATCTATAGCTCCACTCCTATATTGATCCACTGATGATTCACTATAATTCCACAAGTCTTTTATCATCAAAAATCGTTCAGTTGAAACCAATTCTATTGCATTCTCCAGACTGGCAAACATATCTTTTCCTCGCAAGCCTATAATCATCGAACACCATTTTTTTTGATCTTCTGATGTACAATTAGAATATAGATTTACGAGTTTATCCGGAGCTACCATCTCAGATTCTGTTAATATCTTTAAGACAATACCACCAGAAATATCATCAGTGATACTCTCTACTAAATATTCCATCAGATCGTTATCATAATTTTCAATTATATGAGCCATTGCATGAGCCGCCACATTGTCATCGTCACAAGACGAGATTTCAATTATCTTTTTTACATAATCGTTTTTTACTGCTATCCCCCATGCAGCAGCAGATCTTAATTCTGTATCCAGACTTGAATCTAATGCCAATCGGCATAACATATCTGAAGCAACATCTGCATCGGATAATTCACCTAAAATTAAGACATATTCAAATCGATACATCTGCTCTTCCAAATCCATTGCATAATTATAGAATTCATCCCATAAATCTTCACCCAATCGAATTAAAGAAGAATAAATTTCCAGTTTAATTCTGTCATCTTGCTCATGGTTTTTTAAATCATACAATGCATCAACATATTCTTGCTTCTTTTCAAGATAACCCAATGCTTTAACGCCTGCATAACGAACTTCTTTCGAATCACTACTTAAATCATTCAAAAAATTATAAGTAATGCTACAAGTGTGCATATCCTTTTTTTCATCTGGAGCACCAGCTATCATGTACTCGTTTGCCTTAAAGATATCCCCTACACTACAATAAACGTGATAGCCCTTTTCTTTTTTCAATGAATATGTATATTTTGATCCATCTTCATACTCTAACTTAATTTGATATTTTTCATCTGATTCAATAATGTCCTTAACAGTACCATTCTTTTTAGGTATGCAAGTTGGCCAAATTCGATCCCTTTCGGCACCTTCTCCGGCAGATTTTGCTGGTCCTAATTTACTAAATCCTACACTTGCTCTCATGTTTCTTGCTTCGAAATAATTTGTTTCGCTTCCAGGGAACCAATTATCACCTTCATGAGAACACTGTATAAATGCAACAACATCGTGGTCACCCAAGCCCGCATCCCATCTTCTGTCAGGATTATTTTCGTTATCAGACATTCTCACATCCAGTTTCGATTTTGCTCTTGATTCAATACGACAACCGCATTTTAGACAGATAAGATCTGGTAATCTTAATCTTTTAATTTTTGTTGACCAAATCTTATTAGATGTACTGTATCTCTCAAGCTCAATAACATTATGTCCACAGCTATTGAGCTGGCGTACAACCTCTTTAGACGAAACAGCCCCCATACTTATTTTTTCCAGAAAACTCCAGTCTGCTTTAAAATTCATCTTTTTCCTCCTCTAATATCTAAAAAAGCCTTTGTACTATGTAGTATAAAAGCACAAGCTCTAAACTATAAAGAATAATAACTTTCTTTCAGCAACTTAGCTTATCTTATATTTTAGTATATCCCCTTAACCGTATTACTAGAACATCGTAGTTCTTTGTAATTCTTAGCATTAAAAGTGAACCCACCCTTGCAGTAGGGTTCACTTTTATCTGACATCAAAACCTTAGTGTCAACCCTATCAAATAGACCAGTTCTCACAAAGTCAAATTCAAAGATAAAAATTAATGTCATATTCGGACCTAATCTGAGCATTTAACGATAGAACCTAAATAAGCCTTTGAAATAAAGGTTTTTATGCCTTTGCTATGCCCACTTT
The DNA here is from genome assembly GCF_901447155.2 of Peptoniphilus catoniae. Lineage (GTDB taxonomy): Bacteria > Bacillota > Clostridia > Tissierellales > Peptoniphilaceae > Peptoniphilus_E > Peptoniphilus_E catoniae. The sequence continues at coordinate 302,075 of NZ_LR588414.1, read as the reverse complement.
TGACATCAATACAACGCACTCCACATGCGTTGTCTTTTGCTTGGGAACATAAATTTTTATCCTCGTCATTCTTGTGGGAGCACAATTTATTAATGTCATTGTCTTTGGCATTTTTTCTTTTATCTTTGAAATTATTAGAATTTTGACTATCTTTAAATCCTGTTTTGAAGTAGAATGTTAAGTCATAAGGATGAACTGTTCCGTCTTTGTCAATTCTACCCACCACGACTTTATCAACTATGCTTTCAAATACTGTTCTGTTAAATTCCTCTATAATTTCTCTATTCTCTAAGACTTTTTTAAATTGCTTTAATCTTTCTTTAATAGAGTTTTCATCTTTGATAGTTAGCTCTAGTGTTTTCTTTTCATCAAGTAATTCTTCTTTTTGTTTTGTAAGTTTTTTATACTTTTTAGCATAAACTTCTTCGTCTATACTATCTTCTAAATGAAGATCAACTAACTTTCTTTCTTGACTAATGATTCTGTTTAATTGGTTTTCTAACTTTTTCAAATCTTTGACTAAAGTATTATCATTTATTTCTTCTTCAACAATTTTTAAAAAGTCATCTATTACTGTTGAATCTGCATGGCATAATTGCCTATAGCTTTCAACAAATGCTTTTTCTATTGCTGCTTCTTGTATTCCTTTTGAATGAGGACAATATTTCTTACCTTTTTTTGTTGACCTTACACATTGCCAATTAATTTTTTTGTAAATTGAACTAGTGTGCCAAGTTCTTCTTGAAAGTATTTCTCCACAAAATCCACATTCCAGCATACTTGAAAAAGCATATTGCCTTGATAGTTTTTCTCTTTTTCTATCCTTATTAGCAATTGTGTTTCTGTTTTGTGCTCTCCTGAGTCTAATCTCCTGTGCCTTTTCAAAGTCTTCTCTTGATATAATTGGCTCGTGATGATTTTCAATGTGATATTTATCAGATTCACCAAAGTTTGCTAGTCTTCTTTTTGTTATGGGATCAACTGTGAATGTCTTTCCCATTAGTATATCTCCAATATACTTTTCATTTTTAATTATTCCTAACACTGTAGTGTCAGACCATTTCGTTTTACCTCTAGGAGTGAGATATCCTTGTTCTTCTAATTCCCTGCCAATGACTGAACCACCATTACCCTCTAAATATCTTTTAAAGATGTATCTGACAATTTTGGCTTCTTCTTCATTTATAGAGATACTTTTTGTTGTAGGGTCATAATCGTATCCAAGGCAACCTTGAAAACCAATAAGTTCCCCTTTTTCCATTTTCATTTTTAGTCCTTTTTTTACATGGGCTGAGGTATTTTCTACTTCTTGTTGAGCTACTGAACTTAATATTGTTAATAGTAACTCTCCATCCATTGTCAAAGTATCTATATTTTCTTCTTCAAATACTACACAAACGTTATTTTCCTTTAGAAGCCTTACATATTTCAAAGTATCTAATGTATTTCTTGCAAATCTTGATATAGATTTAGTAATTATCATGTCTATATCTCCATTTTGACAATCACTTATTAGCCTCATGAAATCTACTCTTTTAGTAGCAGTTGTCCCTGTTGTTGCTTCATCTGCATATATACCAGCCAGAGTCCAATTCTTATTATTTTTTATTAGATTTGTATAATAATCAACTTGCGATTTATATGATTCAAGTTGGTCTTTACTATCAGTGCTAACTCGACAATATGCTGCAACACGTTTTAAATCTAAATGTAGTACATTTCTATTTCTAGCTCCTGTATTTGAAGCTTTTATTAATTTTACTTTAGTATTCATTTTACCTCCTTCCCATTTTGTATCTTTCTACAGTGTTATTATATCACAAGGTTAACTACTTTCTATCCATCTTCTTATAATCATTTTCTAACCTGTTCATAATTTTTGTATATTCCTTATCATTAATTAATTTAAGATCATAAAGTCTACATAACATAGCAAGTCTTATACTATAAATCTTTATTGCTTGCATTTTTACCTCCTATGTAAGTTGATTTTTTTATCTTGGTTAGTGGGTTAAATTTGAAATATACTAATCTCACATAATCAATTTCAAGAATCTTCACACTTCAAAGTATTTGGATTTGTATAGAAAGATGACAAAATACCCCTCACTTTATAAAGTGAAATTTGCCCTCTTTGGTAACCAGAATTTTTATTTTTCCATAGTATTTTTGAGTTTTAATGATTAATTTGAACATAAAAAGAGGACTTATGCTATTAGGCATAAATCCTCTTAACTGATATAAATTTGTTCATATCCTATATTTTAAATTAGTTCTTTTATTATAATTACCAATAGATATTAAAATAATACATAGCAATTACATAAACTATTTAATATATTTTCAACCTACTAAAAATTACTAATTTAATTCCTGCTTTCTCTAAATACTATCTGATTTATACAACAAGAAGCAACTATTAAGAATTACTTAATAGTTCAAGCTAAACTATAAAAGAAACGAAAAATTAAAACATACAGTAAATTATTGTATTATGCTTTAAAATTAATCATGAAGAATTGAAAAAGTCTTATACCATTTTGTAGTATATGATTAATAAAAAAATCTATATAAGTGATTTAATACAATCTTTAATCCTTAAAGTAAAAAAATAGATGAGTTGCTTAGTATATATTTAAGCTTATAATTTTAATGAGCAAGCACAGTAAGTGAGTACCCACTTACGAAAAAATCAAAAAATCAATAGCTTATAAGGCTATATAATTTTATGATTTTTACCTTGTTAGGGAGAACCCTAAGACCCCAAAATACAAATATAAAGGAGAAATATATGGATAATAGAACAAGAAAAAATCAACTAAAAATATATTTAACAGACGAAGAAAAAGAAATATTTGAAAAGAAAATGAAACTTGCAAATTGCAAAACAATGTCCCACTTTCTTAGAAAATGTGTATTAGAAAAAGAAATTTATATTGTAGACCTAGAACCATTTAGAGATCTTCAATGGTTACTTTCAAATGCAACAAATAACATAAACCAGATTGCAAAAGCTACTAATACAACTGGTGTTATTTACAAAAATGAAATTGAATCAATGAATAAACAGATAGAAAAATTATCAAAAGAAATATGGCAGATCCATTCTCTACTGCTTAATAGATCAAAAAAAGTTAAAGTAATTAGTATGGCAATTACAAAAAAGAATACCCTTAAGCAAGAGTATTCTTTGAATAAAGAGCAATTTTCAGACCTTGTTCATTATAGGAAAAACTATGAAAATTATTATGGAAAAGAAGTGGAAAGATAAAAAGCTATAAGCGGATAAACTTATAGCTTTTTTAAATTATTTATAAATTTTTATTCTAAACTTCTTATTCTATCTACAAGACTGTTTTGGCTATGCTTTTCATAGAACCTACCTGTAAATATTATCCCAATGATTATATTTACTAAGTTTACAATAATAAGTGGCATGATCACAAATTTATAGGAAGTCCACTTAGTTTCTGCCATAAAATCTATCAAAATAAATTTATTTACAAGTAGCATTACTATAAAAGAAAATACTAAGCTTGAAATTGAATATATCAAATTCTTTTTGATTAAATATTTCTTAATATTTTGCTTGGTCATTCCGATAGCTTCAAGGATTGATAGATTAACCATATTTCTTAGAATTTCTGTAGCAATAATATTTATAAAGTTTAGTACTGATATTAAGAACAGTACTATGGATAAACTATAACCAACAAACTCTATAAGATTTTTGAAATCTTTAAAAGACTTTATTTGAAGATCTCTTGAGTCGTAGGAAAAGTCTGGGTTATTTTCAAAAGATTTTAATAACTTATCAAAATTTTCATTTTCACTATCTTCTACATCAAATCCATAGGACATTATACTTTTATCTCCTATGAGTTCTTTGTACTCATTTGGATTCATATAAATATATTCCAAACCTAAAGTAGGACTTAACTCATTGTTTTTATCTTCCTTAACCACAGGAAAGTATCTAAGACCATTTGAAAAATTATGCTCAACTTTGCCCATAACTTGGACTTCTTTAATTTTATTATTTACATTTATCTTTATATTATCACCGATTTTATAGTCAGAATCATTTCTTATTTTTTCCCCTATAATAACATAATTTCCAGTTTGCCATTTATCTTTATCAAAATCTCCATCTGTAATCTTGTATTTGTTTATTAGATAGTCATCTATTCCAAATAGAATTGGAGCAACTTTATTGTCTTCTATTTTTATATCCGGGTATGTGTACTCATAACCGTATGAATATAAGGCACCTCCACTTTTAAATCCTTTATGGTTTTCTATTTCACCGATATACTTTTCATTAATACCGTCTTCACTTCCTGAGTACATATATCTGAAATATTTTGGACTTGCTATATTATAATCCGTTACGATTATATCAGAAATCCCTTTTTCAAGATCAATATTACCAGTATAAGTTAAAACACTGTTCAAAATAACAGCAGATAAACTCATAGAAAGAATTATGGAAGTGAATCTAAATTTATTGGAAAACACTTGTCTTCTAGCAAGCTTGCCCAGAGAAATATTCTCGCTTTTATATTTCTTTTTTATCTCGATTTCATTGTATCTGCTGGCATCTATTGGAGAAACTTTTGCTGCATATCTTGCAGGTCTCATAACCGATAAAAATACTGTAAGCAAAGTAAAGGCTGTCGAAAATAAGATAATTAAGACCATTACCGTTAGTGATAATTTTACATCCGTTAACATCTCATTACTTGCAAATATTTTGTTTAAAATGATTTTTCCGATAGAAATTCCAATTATATCTCCAATTATTATTGAAGGAAGTGCGACTGCTAAAGACTCAAGATGAATAAGCCTTTTGATTTGTGGCTTTGTCATTCCAATTGTTTTTAAAAGTCCTAGAAGTTTAATATCTTCATTTACGGATATCTTAAAAATATTATTTATTATTAAGTATCCCGCTACAATTACTAAAATCAAAAAAGCTAAGAAAGGTAAAAATGTTTTAAAATCAAAACTACTATCACCAGAAAGAATATATGCAAAGTTAACACCAATTCTTATTTCTTTGTCGGATAGATTTCCAGGCTCATCTACCACTTTATAACCATTTCTCTCTGCAATTTTTAAAAGCTTATCTCCTATCTTAAAAGAATTATTTAACATTACTCCCAAATCGCTATTATTTTTTGGAATCGATAATTTATCTACATAAGCTTTTGATAAATAGATTTGACCTACACCGACATTAGAGTCAATAGGATTTTGAAAAGTTCCAGATATAATAAATTTATCACTTTTCTTTTCGATAATCTCTCCTGTGTAAGCTTTTTCTATTTTAAAAGGAACTTCTATTTCTTCTCCTATTTCACCCTTATAACCTAATTTTTTAGCAGTAGCTATATCTATAAATACTTGGTTTTCTTTTTCTGGAAACTTCCCCTTAACTTTTTCTATTAGAGACCATTCAAATCCTTTCTTATCCATATAAGATAGTTCTGCCATAACTTTTTCATCATCAAGAATTCCAACTTTTTCTCTTACTGAAAAATCCTTTATATCCTTATCCTGGGTTAATATTTCTATATCTTCGTCGGAAATATCTTTAAAAGAACCATGGCTTATTGTTCCAACAGTTTTCATCGTTTGGGTTTCCATGCTTTTTCCTAAACCTAAGGCTACGGAAAACAGACTTGTAAATAGTATAGAAGTCAAAGCAATTGCTAATAAGAGAATATTTCTCCTACTTTTATTTGCATTTAAAATACTTTTTGCAAGACGCCTTATATAAGCTTTATTTTTGACTTTCATTTTTTCCCACCAGCTTTCCATCTTCTATCCTTATAGTTTTTTCTGCAGCTTGAGCGACGGCATCATCGTGAGTAATCATAAGAATAGTATTTCCAAGCTCTTTATTAATCTTTTTTAGTAAGTAAACAACTTGGGAAGAAGATTTTGAATCTAAATTTCCTGTGGGTTCATCAGCTAGAATTAAAGAGGGTTTAGTAACCAAGGCTCTTGCTATAGCAACTCTTTGTTGCTGTCCACCAGATAATTCATTAGGCATTTTATATTTTTGATCACTTATTTCTAAAATGTCTATTACGGAATCAACATATTTCTTATCTACTTTGTCCCCATCAAGACCAAAGGGAATAATTATATTCTCATATACATTTAGCATGGGCAAGAGATTATATGCTTGAAAGACAAAACCAATATTTCTTCTTCTAAAAATAGTTCTCTCATCATCTTTCAATGCATAAATGTCGGTATCATCAATTAAAACTTTTCCGCTTGTAGGATAATCAAGTCCTCCTAATAAATGTAATAGGGTTGATTTACCGGATCCAGATGCTCCTATTATAGAAATAAATTCTCCTTTTTCCACATCGAAAGATACTCCATCAAGAGCTCTTACTTCCACGTCATTTGTTTTATAATATCTTTTTAAATTTTCTACTTTTAACATATCTATCACCTCTTTACATTTAATATAACATTCATATCTTACAAAGTACTTGCAAGACTTCTTACAGTTTTGTAAGAAAAAAGACTTCTCACAAGGGGAAATCTACTGAAAATTTTATTCTATTATTATCCAAAGACGCTCTTATATTTCCGCCATGCTTTTCTATAATTTCTCTGGCTATAAAAAGGCCTAAACCCAAACCATCCTTTGAAACGGAATTTTTTCCTCTATAAAATCTTTCAAATATCTTTGGCAAAGTTTCTTCTGATAAGTCTTTGCACTCATTTTCTATGTCTAGATTATAGTTTAGGTAAGATTTATAAACCCTAATATTAATAGTAGATCCCTTTGGCGAGTATTTTATAGCATTATCTACTAGATTGTGGATAGCTTCTTTTAGCCATCTTTCGTCCAATTTGAAAATTAAGTCTTCGTCTTTTAAATTAATGCTTACGTCTTTTTCATCTAATGTAGCTTTAAATTCTCTCAAAACATCATCTACTATGTCTTTTAAATTTACTTGATGTTTTTGCAAGGAAATAATATCGGATTCGAGCCTAGAAGATTTTACTAGGTTTTGAATTAAAAATTCTAGTTTATTAAGCTCATACTTTATAATTTCAAGATACTCATCTTTCGGATCATCTTCTAAAAGACTAATGTATAAAGAAAGGTTGGTAATGGGTGTCTTGGTTTGGTGTGATATATCTGCTATTAAATCTTTTGTTTTATTTTTTTCTGTATTTATTTTTGCTTCTTTTACTTGGCTTGCATATAAAAATTTAATAAGTTTTGATTTTATTTTAGATAATTCCTTTTCATCAAATTCATTAATTTCTAAATTTCCATCCAAAGCCTTATCAATATAGTCTGAGAGTTCACGCATTTCATTTCTCAAGACTATGTATTTATATAAAAGAATTCCAATTATAATTACTAAAATACCTATTAAAAATTCCATTTATATCCAACTCCAAAGACTGTTTCTATTGGGTCATAGGGTTTTAATTTGTTTCTTATTCTGGAAATATTGACACTAAGAGTATTTTGGTCAATAAATTCATCATCTATTCCCCAAACAAAATCAAAAAGTAGTTCCTTAGTAATAACTTGAGACTTATTTTTTATCAGATAGTATAAAATTTTTGTCTCTGTCCTTGTGAGATCTATATTTTTATTGTCTACAAAGAAAGTATTTTCATTGAAATTGAAGTCTATGCCATCTTTCTTATAAAGATTTAAATCACTAGAAACTATTTTTTCAAAAGCTCTTTTTATCTTTGCTTCTAATATTCCTAAAGAAAAAGGCTTGGTTAAATAATCATCTGCACCTAAATTTATGGCTGAAATGATATATGCTTCTAGATCTATGGCTGATAAAACTATAATGGGAATTGATGAACTTTCTCTGGTATATTTTATTATTTCAAGACCATCTCCATCTGGTAAGTTCATATCAAGTAAAATCAAATCCGCATCATCAATAAAATTTTTAGCTTCACTAATTGTGTTTACAGAAAAAATTTCATATTCTTTATTTAAGGCTATGGAAAGTCCTTTATTTAAATTTTTATCATCTTCAATTATTAATATCTTTTTCAATGAAATGCTCTCCCTTGCTTACAGTTTTAAATACACTATAAGATTGTTACTTTTATTAAAAAACACTATTGGCTAATATGATAACATTAATGTAATTTTTAAGTTTCCAATATCTAATTTATAATTTATAAAAGAAATCTTCTGGTAATAAAAATGGCTTGATCTTATCTCTATTAAGAAATTTTTTATCACACACAATAGCTACACTGTGTTTAGCTCTTGTAACTGCAACATAAAAACCCGCTCTGCTTAAATCAACCAATTTATTTTCGGGATTTTCTATCCACTTTAATATTGGATTTGTAGGGTAAATTAATACCCTTTCAAATTGCAAACCTTTAGAGTCACCAAAATTATATACACTATAATTTTCATTAACCTTTGTTTTTTTATTAGGTCTAAGTTGAATAGGCTTATATATTTCAAGGTACAAGTCTACTTCTTCTTTAGGTATAAAAAATATTCCTTCATGGTTATCTTTGAATTTACTAGCTGATTTTATTATTAGATTATCATCAGCTATTTTTGAGGCAAAATCACATATTTTCTGATTAGATCTATGCGAACAATTTAAAGTTGAGTCGTCAATTTCAACATTTAAATGTGAGTTTTCATTCTTAAAGAAGTTCACTATTTTTCCACTATTATATTTTTTATATTTTGATGTATTATGAGTACTATAAGTTGCTTGTCTATAGTCTCCAACCATAATCAAATTTATACCAACCTCAATTAAATATTTTAAAACATCTAAATCATATCCTGCTAAATCTTGGACTTCATCAATATATATTAAATTATATATTCTTGAAATCCTAGTAAAAATATAACCCGGGTTTTTTTCTTCCATGAATATAATCGCATCAGATATTTTATCTGTGTAAATTAAATTTTCTTTATTAATAAAATATTTAGGATCATTTCTTTTTATATATTTAGTACTCTTACCATTGACAGGTAGTATTCCATTAATTCTCTGACTAAACATTATATCTTGATATGGTCTTAATCCATGTTTGAGTAAAAATGAAAACCATGTTAAAACTTCAATATTTTTAGGAATTGTGCCATTTATTTTAATTATTTTCTTTTTTATAGAATCACAGTTTGCATTTGTATATGTTGTTATCAAAATCTTCTTATCTTTATTTTTTAAAGCATCCTTCACAATTAATGTTGTCTTACCTGCTCCAGCAGCAGCTATATATAATTTATTCAACATCTTCTATTACTCTGTTTATATATTCTGGATATTGAATTTTCGATTCTGATTCGAATATACTTACGGCACAATTTGTTTTATTTTCCTTCATATACTTTAATAGCGAGTCGTTATCTTTTTTTTTGGTATTAAATATATTATTTAGAGTATCTAGATCATTTGCTCTTAAAATACATGGCTCTAAAGTATTGTAGTTAAAATCATCTATATCTCCACTATAAACCTGTTCATCATAATATATTTTTATCTTTTCATTTGATTCATAATCTTTGTATTTTTTCATTAAAGCTTCTATATTTCCGTCATTATCTGTAACTGCATAGAGATTTAAGTCTAATTTTTCGCCCAATTCCAAAAATCTTAAAAAAGATGTTCCAACAGAAATTATATCGATACCATTAAAAATTGGTAATTTGCCATACTTATCTTTATATGCTCTTTGTATAATTAGTTCGTCTGAAGGACCTTCAACTAATATAGCTTTATCACATAATAATACTCGTAATGTGTCGTATCCTGAAATAGCTTTAAAATATTTTTCTGTATCACTACTTAAATTTGTAATTTTAGAGCTTTTTTTGTTTGATAAAAGTATTAAATTTTCTAACCCCAATTTATTCAAAACAAAACTACTATGAGTTGAAATAATTATTTGACTAGATTCCTTAGTACTATTTTCTTGTAGTATATCTATTAAATTATTCATGTTAGAATATGACAAATGGTTTTCTGGTTCTTCAATTAAAATTATTTTATCTTTATTTGTGTTAATATTATTTAATGCAAGCTCAGTTTTTAATAAGCATTGTAGTCCTCTACCAGCATTTGAATATGGAATACTATCAAATTCTGTTATCATACTTGATTCCCAGTTGAAATTACTTCCTAAATTAACACCTAAGCTAACTTTTTTTCCCAAATTTGACTTGGAACTACTTAATTTTTCATTAATATTTTTTACACTTTCATTCTTACTAAAATCATCTTTTGTTTCTCTAAAAGCTTTTGATATTGAAATTAAATCTTCGTTATCTAATGTTCCTCTTATCATATTAGAAATATATTGATCTGAACCATCCTTATATTTATAAGATGAATTATCTATTAAAAATGATTTTGAAGGAATGCTTCTAGTAGTAATATTTTCTCTATTAAAACCTATCCATTCACTTTTATAATATTCTATAGGTAAACTGCTTAATTCCCCTTTTTCCATAAATAGTTTATATTCATCTTCATACAAATTATCAAATAATACTTTAAATGTAAAACCTATTTCCTCTTTTAATCCTAAGTCGTTACCACTACCCTCCAAATTTGCATCGTCTAAATCAGAGAAATATATTTCTATTATAATTTCTGGCAATGCACAAGGACTGTTGGAATTTATATTTGTTAAATATTCATCTACAGCTTCTCTATTGAATAAATATTGAGATAATTCACGATTAATATAATTACCTCTATAAAAACCAGTTAATGCTAAATGTATAGCTTCAAGTATAGTTGATTTACCTTCTTCATTATTTCCTACCAAAATATTTATGCCACCATTTAAGTCTAATTCAAACCAATCTTTAAAACATTTAAAATTTTTAATCCTAACTTTTTTTATCAATTTTCAATCTCCGTTTATTATTTCAATCATTTTTAATACACTCCATAATTTCTGATATGTCGCAATCCAATGCATCACAAATTCTGAGCAAAACATCAGTAGTTACATTCTCACCATTCTTTAATTTATAAAATGTACTCCTACTTACATTTGCTTTTTCCATAAGCTCATTATGTTGCATATCTAAATCAATAAGTTTTTTAAACAACCTTTTATAACTTAATTCCATATAACCTCCAAGATTTTTTTTGATAGCTAATCTCGTACATATATACATTTAAAATATACTTATGTTTGTTATTGCGTACTAATTAATTATAACATTAACTATCGGTTATTTTCAATCATTTGATAAATCACTTTAAATGAACAAAAAAATAATGACAGTCCGAAGACTGCCGATATTTATCTCTCTGCACCTTTGCTATTGTCTTTCTTGTTTGATTTAGCTTTATCATATGTCTTAAAGCTTTTTATTTGCCCTAATATGGACTTTTTATCCTTGTCTTGACTCTTTACTTGTTCTTTTGCTTTTAAGAGCTTAGAAGACAAAATACGAACATTTTTATGTTCCTTCCAGTTGTTATCAATGCTTGTTTTTACTTTCCGACGATTGTTACAAAATCTCCCTATTTTGGTTTTCTAAGTCTTTAATCTTATCGCAATATGATTAACAATTGATATAAATTTCCATCGTCATCTTTATAAATAATTGAAAATTACTTACTTTAAAGTTTTCTATAGTATAGTTTTCGACTCCAACATTGATTTAATTTTAAATATTTTCTTTGTTTAATATAGAATTTATATAAAATAATAATTTCTTATACCTCTTCTATATAAAAATCTTCTAGTAATTCAAATTTTGATTTTCTTACTTTACTCTTTTTATACACATATTTTGCTATGTTATCAGGATCGTTAAATAATTTTTTTCTATTTATCCCCAATAAATCTAAATCTTTTACAATTTCTATTTTATTTTCAATTTCTATGGAAATATCAGGAATTATTTTCTGTATATAGTCTCTCTTTTCTTGTTTATTCAAAATATTAAATGGTGAATATAAAATATTTTGATAAATAAATCTACCAGATTGTAATGTCATTCTATCAAAATTAATATTAGGGTAATATAATATCATTGGAAAATCAGGTACTTCATAAATATTATTACCATACTTTTTAATTAACAAATATATAAAAGTTGTTAAATATATTATTACATAATCTTCTAATTTCTGTATTTTTAGTTCAAATGAATAATTTGTTAATTTTGATAATTGGAAAAAAATATCCCTCCACATATTCAACTCTTCATTTTTGTTTTTAAGAAATACTTGAAGTAGCCTTCGATTTAATTCATTTGGCCTATCCATAATATATCCTTCTTTAATTCCCTTATCATACCAATCTACAGCTTTTATTATTTCAGACGTATATGCATTATGTTTACTTTTTTTTAATAAAACTTTGATCATATTTAAATTATTAGATAATGAAATTATGAATCCTTTTCTATTATTCTTATAAAATTTTAATAATTTATTATAAAACATAACTTTTGTTTCATTTTGTTCGATTAAATCATTATAAAAGTATTGTATTTTTCTTCCTGAAATTTCATCACTAAATTTTATGAAATTATTTTTCTTAAATACATGGATATATCCTGTGTATTCAAAGTTATCACAACATGAAAAGTATAAAGCTACTAAAGCTGAACTTGTAATATCTATTAAATTTGTAGGCAATCCATGGTGTTGTGAATAAGATATAAAATTTGACTTTTCAATATCACTTAATTGTGCACTAACCTCATAGAAATATTCATCTATCATCTCATCAATTATAGATCTATCTGAGTCATTAAAATTATCTCTATAACATGATGCTGCAATATTTGTATATTTCCTAGATTCTCCCCTAAAATATGCATCCAATAAATTTTTTTCTTTAAGAATTTTAATATAATCATATAAACAGCGAGCTCTTAATACTTCCATACTACCTCCTTATTGTTTACACTTTTTTATTATCTACTTAGGCTAAACAATTGACATACAATTTTTTAGTTTTAAATACTCTGATCAAAAGGTAAAAAAGAATTAGATTAATTCCACTTCTCATACTTAATATTTTCTTGTCTATGATTGCCAGACAGTGTCTGTTAAATTACATCTCATTAATCCTATTTGATAAAGTTGTCACTACATCAGCCACTTTATCAAAGGTCAAATCTCCAATGTATTTATTTTCACTGAGATATACTTCCCACAAGGATCTTAGGTATGAATCTTCTTTTATGTCCTCGATTATTTCCTTATAGTCTTTCATCATCTCCTGGCTTCCTCTTTTCTTTGAGGTTCTCTCTATTGCTTCTTTTAAAATTTTATAGTCTATATCATCTTTTTTTAGTTTGTAGAGGGTGTAGAGGTCGTAAAAGTCTCTCATTCGTGTTGTTGTTATATTTCTTCTGATTATGGTTTCATATTTTTCAGCTACAATTGTTTCTAATGGATATGCCATTATTTTTATATTTTCTTTGCTAAAAATACAGGGATAGGTATATTCTATTTCCCTTGGTGTTATTGCATCTCCTGTTGTTAGGTCTAGTTTCATCGGGTTTTTGGTCTTTCCAACATTTGCTATTAGTGAAATTCTAAAGTTCTCGTACTCGTCATCTTCTCTAATATAAGAGATGTCTTTTATTTCAAATATTATTCCATCTTCTACATTGATATTTATAATTTCTTCTACGATTTCTTTTATTTTCTCTTCTTTTAGGGCTATGCCTTTAATGGTTGTGTCCATGTCCATAGTTGTTCTATTTTCAATGCCAATTAGAGATGATATTAGGAAGCCTCCCTTTATTACAAAATTATTTTTGTATGGTGATTTAGATAGCCTTTCTAAAAATCTTTCGAAAAAATATATTTGCAAAACTTCTTGCGACTTTAGATTTTTCTTCTCTGCCATGCTTCTTATCTTGCCCTTTATACTCTCGATATTAATCACAATAATACCTCCATATATTTTCTAATTTCATCTTCTATTTTAAATAGTCTACTGTATTTTATGAGTCGTCTTAGATTTTTATTTGGTGATTTAAAGTATCTTTTAACAGCTTCTGTAAAAATTTGCTTATCTATTTTTTCTCTGTCGATTATGATGTCACAAATTGTTCGATCTATATCATAAACTGGTATGAGATTGCCTTGCGGTGATTTTATTTCTGTCTTTCCTATTTCGTATAAATCTTTTTTTACATAGTGAACTTGTAGATCTTCGTACCTCTTTTTGATATGGCTGGCATTGTAGCCTTGGGGTACAGATATATGAAATACATTTGGAGTCCTATCGGATAGGTCGTGGAGGTATAGGGCTGTTTGATGGGAAAATATAATTCGATTACTATTGGATGATATTAGAATAAAATCGTCTATTACTTTTCCTTTTAATTGATATAGACCTGGTCTTAATCTTTCCAATTGTCCGATTTTTGTTAATTCTGATAGATTATGCCTAGTATATCCAAGTTCTTCTGCTTCTTTGTTGGTGATTACTAAATTTTCTTGTATATAATTTTTAAGTGTATCCATAGTCCGCCTCCTCTCGTTTACGCTTTTATTATATGTTATAAAAGCGAATATGTAAAGCTGGGCTATGAGTAATTTATATTTTGAGAAGGATGTAACGAATCCTTACTCCCTTCAATAAAAAAGAGCAGCCTTTTAAGCTACTCTTATAGAAAGTACAAAATGAGTTAATTATATTTTTTGTGTTTCCTCATACTAGTTGCAGAACTACTCTTACGTCCATGTAGTTTTTTTGAATCTTTTTTACATATCCTTCTTCATCTTTATCAAAGACAAAATACTTATAAAACTGCTTAAAATGCAGGATTTCTAAGTTTACATCTTTTGTATCAACACTACCGTCTCAACTTGTTCATTATTGTCCAAACTTATATTCAAGTCATCATCTATAATTGGGAGCTTGAAAGTAATTGATTTTAGCCATTGTCCGTTAGGTTGTTTTTCTTCATAAACTTGAATTTCAGAAATCAAAGCTGTAATTAACTGCCTACGCTCTACATCATTCATGACTTTATAGAGTTTATCAAAATAGATCAGAACCTTATATATGTTATCTCCTGTGAGTTTTTCAGCTTCAATAGTCTGTTTCTTTGCTTTCGCATCAATTAGTGATGATTCTAATTCATCTATTTTGTCATACATGCGATAAAGTCTATCGTCTAAATCCTGTTTTCTTCTCTTATAATGCTTATCTTCAACATCTAAATTATCTATTTCCTCAATTAGCTTAAACTTTGTAGAATGACTCTTCCTCAATTCCTTTTGGTAATTATCTATTTCTTTTTCTATTTCAGAGGTGTCCACCTTCATGTTGATTTTTTCTTGCATCATAGAAGCAAATTTCGGATTACTTACAATCTTGACAATTACCTCTGCAACAGCATCATCTAACAATTCTTCTCTAATTTGCTTACGGAATGTACACTTATGACCTCTTATCATCTGCCTATGTTTACAACCATAGTAATAAAAATCTTTATACTTTGTGCCATCTTTCTTTTTCTTGGTACACTTGTTTCCAAACATTCCCGCTCCACATATAGGGCATTTTACAATTCCAGAAAGCAAGTGCGTGCGTGTATCTTTTCCTTTATTCACATGCTCATATTTCTTTGATTGAGATTTTAGCTTAACCTGAGCAGCTTGCCAAACTTCATCGGAAACTATAGCTTCATGTATCCCTTCAGATATTAGATACTCATCTTGTTCAACCTGCTTATATTCATTTCTTGTACCATGAACTTTTTCTAAAGTTCTTCTTCCAAATGCTATTTTCCCATTATATACGGGATTCTTTAATATCTTTCTTATAAGACCTGCATCAAACAAAGGATTCTTACCATTCTGTCTTGGGATTTTTCTAATTCCATGATTCTCTAAGTATTTAGATAGCCCATTAGCTCCTATCGTAGTATTTACATACTGGTCGAAAATCGTTCTTATGGCAACTGCCTCTTCCTCATTTATAAACAGCTTGCCATCTTCAAGTTTATATCCATATGGAGCAAAGCCACCATTCCATTTTCCTTCCCTTGCTTTTTGAATGCGACCTTCCATTGTTTGAATACGGATGTTTTCTCTTTCTATTTCAGCCACAGCTGATAAAACAGAAATCATTAGTTTTCCAGCATCTTTAGATGAATCAATGCCATCTTCAACGCAGATAAGATTAACTCCATAATCCTGCATTATCTGAAGTGTAGAAAGAACATCAGCGGCATTTCTTGCAAATCTTGATAACTTAAACACAAGAACAAAAGATACTCCATCCTTTCCAGATTTTATATCTTCCATCATTCGATTGAACTGTTTTCTACCTTCAATAGACTTGCCAGACTTTCCGGCATCTTCATACTCTCCAACAATTTCATAATCGTTGTAAATAGCAAAAGCTTTCATTCGTGATTTTTGTGCCTCTAACGAATACCCCTCTATCTGTATTGACGTAGATACTCGTGTATAGAGGTATACTTTTATTTTTTCTTTTGACATAGCATTAACCTCAATATAACTTTTCTATATCATATATAAACTTTGATTTTTGAATTTAAGTTTGGACTATCATTTCAAGTATATTATAACACTTTTATTAGTCCGTCTCAATTTGTGTTTTTGCCATGTCAAAACTATTTTTCATCTCTTGATTTCTTGCTGGCGTTGGATCGGGCAGATTATCTAAATCTAAATCACCAGCATATTTTGCAATCAGATTTGCTATTAAATCAGCCAATCCATTCCAGTCATTGTCCAATATATACCTCCTCTAAAGTTTTATATCTAATAATTATTTGTTTAATTAAGTTTTACGACATTGACAAGTGCTTTGGATTAGCAACATAGGAATCTCACCTCCGCCTCTATTCCGGATGAGCCGGCTTCAACCTTAGAAGTATCATTATCCTCATTTTCTTCATAGCGGATAGGGTATCCCTCCCTATATTCAAACTCTTACTTATCGCTCACTTTCTACTTCATTTGCTTTTATCTTAGCAATACTTGTTATGCCAAATTATTCAGCAGAAAGATCTTGGCGGATAGGTTATTACGCTCCAAAAATAATTAACGTCTTGTCTTGGTCTATTCAATTGTTAAGGTTCTAAATTTATCGAGAGTTATTAATCTTTTTAAAATTTGATCATCAGAAAATATTTATCTTGATGAAACAAAATTCTATAAATTACCCTCTTATTCTTAACAGTGAAAAGAAGTCTTTCTTGGTAACTAATTTTGTATAGAATTTGCTTATGTAAAAAGGTCCAATTCCCACTGCATAAGTAGCAGTAAAAATTAGACCCTCTTGGTATCTGTCATCTAAAAGTCTTCCAGCATTTCTTTAATTTTCTAATCGCCTTTTAAGTGTCATATTTACATTTTTATTATCTCTAGCATACTTTTATACCTTTTTATACTTAAAGTCTTTAATAATGCCTTTCCACCTCTTTTTATCTATAAAGATTCTCCTACATCATAGTTCATTTTTTTATTTCCTCCTTGATGTCTTAGTTTGTCTTTATCTTCTTCATACCATTTTAAGATTGTCACATAGTGGTTTTGATAGGTCTTACCACTGCTTTCCATGTATCTGGATAGTTTATTTATCATTATTTCTGTGTGTGAGTTTAATTTTTCTTTAAGGTTTTTATATTCTTCTTTGCTTAACCTTACATTTTTGAATTCTCCATAAAAAATGGGGGTGGACTTTTTATCTTTTTCTATCTCTCCCTCTCTCTCTTTATCTATCTCTATATCTATATCTTTCTCTATCTCTATCTCTTGTCGGACATGGGTTGGACTCATCAAGGACAATGTCCTCTGTTTATTTTGTCTGTATCTTCTTTTTTTCTCTGCCCAGGCTGTTTCTGATCCGATTAAGTTTGGTATTTCAGTTAAATAGTATTCATCATTTTCTGTTACAACTTCTAGTAAGCCTTGATTGATTAAATAATTAACTGTAACCATTACATCATCGTCTGTTTCATCTATGGTTAGTGCTAACTCTTTTATAAAATCACTTTCTACTCCGTCATAATAGAGTTTGCCCTCATCTTTTAGGCTTAGTAGTAGAAGTTTGAGGTAGATTATCGTGTAGGTATCTCCTCCCGATATTCTCCTTAATCTTTTTATCCTTTTGTCTGTGAAAAATTCTTCTTTTAATTTTATCCAATAATATCTTTTGTTTGTTGCCATATCTGCTCCTTTCTTGATTTTCGATAATCGAAATTCTTGATTTCCGATTTTCGGAATTCTTGTTATTATAGGTATTTAAGGGTGTAACTTTTCGTTACTCCCTTAGATTTCTCTGGTCATATCTTTTTTTCTTGGTTTTACTTTATCTTTTACTTTTCTTTTGACTTTCTCTTTTGTCTTATCCTTGTTCTTGAATTGGTCTTTGTATTTCTTTATTTGTTTTAGGATGCTTTCTTTTTCTTTTTTATTTTCTTTGGCTATGACTTGCTTAAAGGCATATTCCATTACTTTTATGTCTTTGACTTGGAAGAATATTTCATAGTTTTGGGTTTCTTTGTTTTTCATTACTGAAAAATTTATTCCAAGTTTGTTTAGTTCTTTTTTTAAGTCTTTGAGGTCGCTTTGATCTATGCTTATATTTTCTAGTTGTCCTCTTTTGTAGAGGTCTTTCATTTTCATTTCATCGCCCATAAGACTTTTTAAGTTTCCGTTTGCTTTTTCTAAAGTATCATTCATCTTTTTTCTTATTTCTTTTTCTAAGTTGATTGATTCTTTTGCTGCTTTTATTGTGTATGTTATTATGGTTTGTGCTGCTTGACCAGCTTCTTTGCTTATTTCTTCGTTTATCATGTTTTATCTCCTTCGTTTGAATTAAAAAAGGGAAGTATAGGCTTTAATTTTTCTATACTTCCCTTTGATTGTTTTTATTTTATTGTTGTTGGTGGTGGAATGCTTATTTTAGATGTTTTTATATATTTCTTAGGTCTTTATACCTTTTATACTTTTAAATAGCTTACAATACCTTTCCACCTTTAGTAGTTTATGTGTGTTCTTTTGTCTGATAGATAGTTTTTCATGTTGGAATATAATATCTGCACTTCTTCATTGTTCATTGCTTTTATTTCTTCTGTGCTTTTATAGGTTTTGTATGTTCCATCTTGATCTGCTTTTATGAGTTCATCTATTAGCTCTTGCCTTTTATTCATCTCTATTACCTCCTAGATCTGCCTTTATTTTCTTGGTCATATTATAGCTTGGATAAGATATTTTTACCAGGTCTTATCTTTCTTGATTTTTGTAATAGTCTTTAATTGTCTTCCTTTTTTCATTAAATTTATCACTATCTTGCTTATACTCTTTTATCTTTTCTATGATACTTTCTTTCTCTCCCCTCTTGATTGCCTTGTCAATTTCTATTGATAGGTCAATATCATATTCTTTATTTACTACTTCTACTGCATATTTAATATGATTTATTTCCTTGTATCTTTCCCTTATCTTTTCTGACTCTGTATTTAATTTACTGATTTCATCTTCTAAGCTTTTAATTTCTCCTAACCATTCTTTTTCTCTTAAATTTTTCTTTCCACTGATTTTTTCAATTAAGGTTCTTGCCCTTATATGTTGGTCTATTTCCTTTTGATTATTCTTGTAGAAGCTTTCTTTGAATATTTTCTTGCTTTCATATTCTTGGTAGGTTGCCTTTGTTTTTCTTACAGTCTTTGCATAGGCTAAGCACTTATTAAGGTCTTCTATCTTTTGACTGTTTTCTTTTATGGTCTTATATATTTCAGAGTTTTTACTTCTTAGGCTATTTATATGCCCTTGTAGGTCTGATATGGTTTTTATTTTGTTTTCTCTTAGATAATTTATTCCACTTGCATATCTTTTTAGATCATAGATTGCCTTGTTTCTTTTACCATAAAATGATAAGTCAGCTCTATTATTTTCTTGCATTTCTTGATAAAAGCTTAAATATTCATAGAGGTTAAAGAGTCCTGATTCATTTTCAATTTGCTTTTTACTTTGATCTTTATATTCCTTGTATGATTCTTTTAGCTTATCTCTGAAGCCTGCTAACCATGATGTTATTTTCTTTATTTCATTGCCTATGTTTTTTAATAGTTCATTCTGTTTTTTTATTTCACGATTTATATCTCCTTTTTCAGTTCTTATTCCCTTTCTTTCCATTGCACTAGCACTTGCTCCTAGATGTATTGTCGGTATTTGTTTTATGCCTTGTCTTTTAAAACTCCTATGGTCTACTCTTTTTTCTATATCATTCTTTGCTAGATATTCATTGCAAAGATTAGAAAAACTTTCTCTCCATTTTTCTACATTGCCTTTATCATTCCAGCTTGTTAGTTCTACTTTTCTTGTCTTTGGTTTTCCATTTTTGTTTAATACTTTTTCTCCTTTTTCATCTAGGATATATTCTTTTTTACTTTTTTGCCCCCATGTTCCATCTTCATTTATTGGTCTTACTATGGTCATTATATGAGCGTGAATGTTTTGATTTCCCTCTTTACTTTCATCATGAATTGCTAGGTCTACTATCATTCCCTCTTTTACAAAATTGTTTTGAATATATTCTTCTATCATCTTTTTATTTTCTTCTATGCTTAATTCTTTTGGTAAAGATATGATAAAGTTTCTTGCAAGTTGGGCATTAGAGTTTTTCTCAAATAGTTCTACCGAGTTCCACAAGGTTTTTCGGTCTTTATATTCTTCTGGTGCGTGATCTGGTAAATATATTTCTTTGCTTATTACTCCTTGTTTTTTTGTATAGTCATGGGTTACTCCGTCCCATTCATTTTTTATTTTTTCTCCACTTATATATGCTGCACTTGCTACTGCACTTTTTCCTTTTCCTCTTGATATTATGTTTACTGAAAAATGAAGACTGTCTGCCATTTTTATCACTTCCTTTCTTTTTTTGTTGTTTTAGGTGGAGGCTTAATAGATTTTTTATATCCTCTTTGTGAATGAGCGTTTTGAAATGATAGAATTAAAAAAAGCCGACTACTGAATTAATTTTTGTTGTTTCACCCTTACGGGTACAGGCAGTTAGTCGGCTTAATTGTTACTTTCATTTCAAATTTTAAAAGTCAAGGGCGAGCGTTAGCGAGTTTATTTACCCTTGACTTTTAAAAAGCGAATGGTTATTGGTCTCTGCAAGGGTTTGGCTCCGCAGGACGCAAGCACCCTTTAGGGTGTATAATTGCGCCCTTAGAAATCTAAGGGAGATTTGGTTATTTTATTTTTCTTAATTTTCTCTCATTATTTTTAGTGTTTCTTTAAATTCTTTTGTCTTTGTTGCTTCTTCTAGTAGGATTTTTATTTCTTCATCTGTTAGTTCTTCTGCATTTTCTATAAGGCTTTCTAAAATTGCTCCTCTTGTTATTAGCCTATGAGTTCTTTCTTTTCTTCTTTTTTCTATGTCTTGTTTTAATATCTTCTTTTCTTGATTTTTTAGTTGCCTTAATCTTTCCTCTGTATCATCAATTTTATCTTTTATTTCTTTTGACTCTTGTCTTATTTGTTCTAATTTTTTCATACTTATATCCTTTCTTGTAATAAAAAAACGACTAGATTTTTATTTCTAATCGTTTTCGTTTTAAATATTATAATTTGCTATATTCCATTTTAATTTTATGTTTTCTATATTTCTTTCCATGTAATCCCAATCTGGAATGTTATAACTTTTTGTTTATCTTTTTTATCATATTTTTCTCACAAAGATAAAAGATGTAGGCTATTAGTAGATAAATTCTTCTGCCATTTTTATTTATATTATTAGAGCCCCACTCAATTTTAAAGCCCATTTCAGTGATTTTTTCTTTAAAGCCAAAGCAAATGAATGGGTAAGTATAGTAATAGATACCTACTTAAATAGGAAAAAATATAAAATTGAATCTGATGATAATAAAGCACTTGAAGATGTAGCCAGATTCTTAGATGATCATTTCGCCATGAATGTAAACCAAGAAACTCTTGAAAAAATATCTACAATGAGCGGGACTAAATTAAAAAATCTATTCAAAGAAAAATATGGTCAAAGCATTACAGAATATACTCAAAGAAAAAGAATGAATGTGGCTGAGACTCTGCTCTTAAATACCAAACTTCCTATAAAAGAAATAGCTCAATCTGTTGGATACTCATCCCATAGCAAATTTTCCATTTATTACAAAAGATACAAGGGAAAACTTCCTAGTGAAGTTCGTAATTTGACTTGCGACCACCACAATTTAAATTGTGATTGCAGTGATTAAACTAATTTTTTTATACGCCTTTATCTTATATGAATTTGCATGTATAGATATTTGTATAGGAATGGTTCTTGTCTTGTTTTTAAGATATGCTCACATTCATTAGATTGAAGTTTCTTTCGTTTATATTTCACTCTAACCCATCTTCATACAACTGTTCATGGCTTCTATCTATTTCTGATAATTGGTTCTTTTTAAGCTACAGACCCTTAAAATAAATAGCCAAGAAGTTGAATTGAACATTACAAGTTATGAATTTTTAGTTAAACCAAAACGGTCAGTAAATATGCCAAAATTAGGCTCACGAAAAAGAAGATTATAATTTTTGCAACCTGACTTTTCGCATTAAATCCAAAATTATCATACCCCTTAGCACCAACCGTCTCTGGGTAAACTTTAGTCGGCAATTTTAACTTGGTAAGCATGAGATAATCAAAAAAGATAATATCAAAAAGCTTATATCCTTCAAATAGTATTAAAAATCTAACAAAGGCTTGCTGAAAAGTTAAACTAAATTTTACTGTATCAACAATTGCCCAGACTAGGACGGCTGCAATGGTTAGCAATCCAAGTACCATGATAAGTCCGCCGAATATATTGACCCAAATCGGTTTATCTGGCAACTTACTCATCATAGCTTTGATATCATCGGGTGCACCGAAATGCTTCGAGCCAAATTTCGGTATAATAAGTATAAAATTCACCATCATAATTGATGCTGTTAAGCAGATGATTGTTAACATACCAAGTGTTTTCATCAATTTAGTTCACCTCCTCTCTTGAAGTATAAACCATTTCGTAAATGGGAGCAATTTTTCTTAGTTGTGTCAACTAAATTCGTATAAATTTTCTTGCTAGTATTAGTGCTATACTTTTTTACAATTTATATAGTTATTTAAAATCTATAATCACAGATGTCTTCTTGTCAATGTCATTATACACATACAGGTCATGTATTAAGAAGTTTTGTAAATTCTCAAATAAATTACTCACAAAACTTTGGATTCCAATCTAAAAGATATTTACAAAATCATTGACAAGATATAAAAACACCCTATATAAAGATTACAATTCTAAAATTGTAAATAAGCTATCACAAATTATACATTATTTCAATAAAATTTTAGAAACCCTTATTAAGATTTTCTTTGATCCCTTGTAAATCAAGTGTAAAGAACTATAAGAATTTAAATCTCTTTTTCAAATTCATCTTCAAAACTAATAATATCATTAGGAGTGCAAGATAGAGCCTTACATATTCTTTCTAAATTCTTAAATGTAATTGGTTTATCCTTGCCCATTTGTGCCATAACATTTGTTGTTAGTCCTGCCATAGCTATTACATCTGTTTTCTTTAATCCTTTTTTCGCTAACTGTATCCATAATGGTTTATAGTTAAGTGCCATAATATCCCTCTTTTTCTCTTCATTAAATTTATTCAATTATAGCATGAATATTGATTTCATTCAATCTTACATTGATTTAATGTTTTGTTTTAGAGAATTTGTTGTGTTATTCCGTCCCTATTTTGCCATAAATTGCTTAATACCTTGAGATTTAGCACCAGGGTTATCATTACCATAACCTTCCATCAAGTTAATAACTCCCCATGCTCCTAAACCTGCACCAATTGCAGTTACAAGTGTCTTTAAAACTCCAACTCCAGCTGTAAAAAATTCCATATTATTCCTCCTCGTTTTCTTTCTTATTTTCTATTTTGTTTAGTGATTTAACAATAAAGTTCTTGTAGACCTTATCTCCTTTTTTATTTTCTTTGAAATATCCAAAGACATGGATTAGATCTCCTTTTCCAAATTCTTTTACAATTTCTACCTTTTCTCCATATACTGAGCAATTTGTATATTCTTTGCCCTTTCCATATTTTTTTACAAGAGCAAAATTTGCTACTTGAACACTTTCTCCATCTTTTTCAAATTCTGAAAATTCAGATTCCTTAACTAAATTTGCATTAATATTTATCATTTTTCTATCCATTAATTTCTTCTCCTTAATCTAAAAATTTCAATTAAAAAAGCGACTGAACTTATATTTCAATCGCTAAATATCTTATACATTAAATTGTTTAAAGTAGGACTTCTTATCCTTACCATTTTTACCTCCTTCAAATTGTTGGATATAAAAAGCAGCAAATCATATTAGACTTACTGCTTTCTCAATTTCAAATAAACAAATCCTTTTATTTTTTTATAACTATATCTTTTGCACCCGATGGTAAAGGCTTATATCCAGCAAATCCTGGATAACCTGGATAGCCTGGATAACCCGGATAACCTGGATAACCTGGATAGCCTCTATAAGGATGATTTGTAAAATAATAAATTCTATCCTTATCTACAATAGTCCCTAAATAATCTCCTTTCATTGTAACAACTTCATTATCTCCCCACGGAAGCCATCCTATCAATTTTCCATTTTTGTCCCAAATAAATTTATTAACTTTGAAACAGATCCATTCTCCAGATGAATTGAATAAATAATCAACCAATGTTTTTTCTCCTCTTTCTTAATTTATATCATATATATAATACCCTAAATATCCTTGTATTTGGTGTCAACTTCGCCCTCCCTTTTTGCTTTAAATACTCTTCCACATCAAACAAGTTTTCATTATCATAATCTTCCAACAACTTGTAATTCTTATATTTTGTAACATCAAATTTATCATATAAGAAAGGTCTTACTCCACAAGCAAGTTCAAGCACCTACATATCTTTATTCAAATGAGGACTAAGATATTCACAAACTTTATCATAAACCTCTTTATCTTTTTTCATATAATGGGCATACTACTTAGCAAATTTATCCCAAAATTTTTTGTTGCTTTTATCAATCATTTCAACGCTCCTTTAAATATAAAAATGATCCTATCAATCTTTATATTGAGCCTATTTTCTAATTGATACCTTGCAAGAAAGGAATAATAGCTGTTCCTATACCGAGCATGAATGTCTTAAATGCTAAGAGTCATAGGCAGTCTTCCTTTCTATTCAATCATTTTGAAGTGTCTCAAGGCATCCATGATGGCTTCTTCTTTTTCAGGTGTACACTGTGGAATAATTTGTTTCTCCTTTTTAGACTTGTTGTAATGTTCTCGTAATTCTATTCCACATTTCTTTTTTATCTGTGCAATATATAATGTCGAAACTTTTAATTCAAATTTATTCCAAACATATTCTTTGATCTGAGCATATGTTGCCTTACTTTCAGCACTTGTCAAATCCAGCTCATCCAGCTCAATTTCAACGTCTATATACTTATCGACATCGAGTTTGGACAAAAGTGCTACCGTCTCGACATGGTTTGTCCTTGGGAATTGGTCGACGCCGTGGACTGATCTTTCCCTATATCCACATTCTCTAAATGTTTTGATATCTTCTACAAATGTCACTGGGTTACAGGAGATGTAGAGGATATTTTCTACGCCGAATTCTATGATTTTTTCGATTGCTTTTCTCCCTATTCCTGCTCTTGGTGGGTCTACTACGATGATGTCGTATTTATTTTCCAATTCTTTTACTACTTCGTAGACGTCTCCTGAGATGAATTTTATATTTTTTAGTCCGTTTAGTTCTACGTTTTCTCTTGCTGAGTCCACTGCTTCTTCTACGATTTCTACTCCTAGGGCTTCTTTTCTATTTTTGCCGAGGATGGATGTGATGGTTCCTGTGCCGCAAAATAGGTCCAAGAGGTAGTCGCCTTTGTCTTTTAAGATTTTTTCTGCTTCTGTATACAGTACTTCTGCTGAGTAGGTGTTGGTTTGGAAAAATGAAAATGGTCCGATTTTAAATTCCATGTCTATTAATTTTTCTACTACGTAGTCTCTTCCGTAGAGGATGTGGAGTTCGTCTTTTACTACTGCATCAGACATCCTGTCGTTTATGGTGTGGAGGATTCCTTTGATTTCGCTTTCGAGGTCCAATTCTAGCATAGCTTTTACATAGTTTTCTGTGTCTATTTCTTCTTGGGACGATGTGACTAGGTTGATAAGCATTTCCCCCCGATGCGGTGCGTCTTATGGCTAGATGTCTTAGGACTCCTTCGTGGGTTCTTCTATTGTAAAATGGTATTCCTTGGAAATATTCTCTAGTTTTTATTCTCACTTTGTCGAAGTCTGGATGGACGATTAGACATTTATCCATGTCTACGACTTCGTGGAAGTATCCTTTTTTATGCAGTCCCAGTGCCAGTGGTCCATCTTTTTCTTCGTCATCGCCCGCTTCATAGAAAACATCTTTGGCAACTTGTCCGAGCTCTTCTTTTGTGGTCAAAGTTTTCATTATTTTTTGCTCCTAAGTAAGTCTTCTTAATTTATAAGTTAAGAATTCTGTAAGTATTATCCTCTTATATTTTTTTAAAGTCTCATTATATTTCTTTTAAAAATTTTAAAGCCAAGTACAATTTTCCAAGATCATGGTTTGCGCTATGGAGTTCCTCAACTTCATAAGAACTCTCATTTAATACATCTCCTGCTTCAAGGAAGTTATACAGTTCAAATCCGTAAAAATCACAAGCCGCTTGAACTCCTGCAAGTTCCATTTCTACTGCTATGCATCCTTCCGACTTTCTCTTTGAAACGAGTCCACTTGTCTCACGAAGCATCACATCTGTGGTCCAGACTTTTCCCTTAGTATATGGAGCTCTTTCTCTGATAAAAAATTCTTCAACTTTTTCATGATTTTTAATATTGAGATAATCTGAAGGAGGTGCATAATAATAAGATGCCCCCTCACCTCTATAAGCCTCTGTTGGTATAATGTACTTTCCAAAAGTCTTTTCTTTATCGAGGCTGCCGCAAGAGCCAAACATTATAAATTTATTTGCTCCTGTAATCCAATTAACTTCTACACAACCTCCTGAAGCAAGGGCTGAACCCATCATACTAAGATAGAAGGCAAATTCTTGACCTTCAAAATGGCTTTTATATATTGGCATTGAGCCATTTACAGAGCCTATATTTCCAATTTCTTCGCACTCAAAATTATTAAGCAAATATTCTAGTATGCTTTTCGAAAATATTATCAAGCATTTTTCTGCAATATTTTTCTTTTCTCCGTAAAAGTTTTTTAGACTTATAACTGGCTCTGTGTCTTTATCATAACTGTCTATTATCATAATTTTATCTATTAACTTCTAATACCTTTCGTTTTTTCTATTTTTTATTGCATCTTGTACATTTTGGCGAAATTTTTATTCGCAAAAATAATCTGTTAAGATACTTTTTTCGCAATCAGAACACCAATCGGCGCAAGTCCTCCATGCACCAACTTCATTTCAACTACTGAAAATCCGTATTCCTCAATGAAATCTTCAAATTGTTTTTTATTCCATTCTTGATACATTTTAAATCCCGAAATGGACATCAAACTCTTTATAATATTTCTTTGTTTTCCCTCTTTCCATAGAAAGGTAGGCGCAAACAAAGTCCCGTTAGGTTTTAAAATCCTATGTATTTCTTTCATTGCACGGTCTGGATTTGGCATAATATGAAGTGCATTAGCGATCAGCACACAATCAAATTCTTCATCCGCAAAAGATAACGCTGTTGCATCGGCTACTTCAAATGTAAGGTTTTCGTATTCCCCACGCTTTTTCGCTTCTAGAATCATTTTTTCGGAAAAGTCTGTACCTATCCATGTTTTAGTATGTTTTGAAAGACTAAAAGAAAGTTGCCCTGATCCACACGCTAGTTCAAGCACATCCATATTTTTATCCAAATGAGGACTTATGTATTCGCAAACTCTATCATAAGCTCCTTTATCTTTTTTCATAAAAGGAGCATACAGCTTCGCAAATCTATCCCAAAATTTTTTATTGCTTTTATCATTCACTTTCACCACTCCCTCTAAATAAACTACTTTACCGATATTTATATAAACTTTATTATTCATCTGCTCTTGATAATATTATACCAAATATATTGTTGATATTAGTTATTAACATTTTATCCCCTTTCCATTTTTTTCACTAAAAAAGACGATAGATTTTAATTTTCTACCGTCCTTAGATTTTCATATAATTTTCTATTTATGATTTTCTTTTAAAAAATCATAAATAGTTTTTCTTGATTCACTTTTTGCTTTTTCATTACCTTCAGCTGTTCCACCTGTTGCAACTCTAATTTTTCCTAAATCTAAAATACCATTGCCTGCAAATATATGCCCTGCTCCTTTATAAGAGTAGATCTTTGCATTAGGGGTTTGTTCCTTTATTTTATTTGCCATAGCAAGGCTATCCCACATCAAATCATCCTCGCCTACAATCATCAATATATTTGCCTTAACATCTTTTATTGGTATTAGTTTTTCTTGGCTTGTTGAGTCTTCTTCTATTGCACTGTTATAAGTTTCTTTAAAACTAATAGGACTTTTAATGATGGCTGGGCCAATAATATTTTTAAAAAATGAGTTAAGTGATGATTTTTTAATATCTATATATGGAAGCTCCTCGCCTTTATATGTCCATGATGAACCATAATCTTTAAAATCTAGGCCGGCAAAATTATAAGATGCAGGCGCCATTAAAATCAGATTATCTATTTCAGGATATTTGCTAGCTAAATTAAGGGCATATTCTGCACCTTTTGACGCTCCCAAAACACTTATCGGTTTATTGTCTTTTATATTTTTATTTATATAACTTATAACGTCTTCAAATTGTTCTAAAGGAATTTTTGTCAGAGTTTGTTCTTGGTTCTTCATGCCAAACATAAATAGGGCAAAAGTTTCATAACCCTCTTCTGCCAATCTTTTAGCAGTTTCAAAATTTGGACCTCCATCAGAACCTCCAAAACAAATTACAAGGCCCTTATGTGATTTTTCCTTAGGCACAAATCTAAATCCTTGCATCCTACCCTCATCTACATAAGTTACATCAACTCCGTCAATGTCTATAGGATATAGACTTATATCAGTTACATCTTTATAATATTCAGGAAATTTAAAAGTATTGGTATCTTTATACTTATGGTCATTATATATTCTAATAATAAAAACCAAAGCTAATATAATAATGACAACCGTAAAAATTCTAAAAAATATTTTCTTCATTTTATGTCCTTTTTTTTAAATAGTGTGCAGATTCTACTAATATTTAGTAAAAAATCTGTTTGCAGTATTATATCATCTTTAATAATGTATTAATTACACTAAACGACAATAATGATTATAAACTCATTAAAATGCAGGATTTCTAAGTTTACATCTTTTGTATCAACGCTATTGCTTCAGCAGTCGATTTCTGCCAATCGAAGCTTCCTAATCGGTCGCTTCTCTCGGGAAATCTTTGCATGAGACCTGCCTCTACTTCTCAGCATCGCTTCGCTCCTTGACAAGTAGGGCTAGGGCTTCAACGTGGACACTATGACAAAACAGGTCCACAGGACTTACTCTCTCAACTTTATAAGTCTTTTTTAAAAGTTTTATGTCTCTTGCCTGGCTTGATGGGTTGCAGGAGATATAGCTTATTTTTTCGGCTCCAAGTTTTTCAAGGCTTGTTATTAATTTTTTATCTAATCCCGCTCTTGGTGGATCGAGAATTATTTTATTTGCCTTATATCCTTCTTCTATAAGTCTATCTATTATTTCTTCAGACTTGCCGGCAATAAATCTTGCATTTGAAATTTCATTTCTTTGTGCATTTTTTCTGGCATTTTCTACTGCCTGTTTTGAAATTTCCACTCCCACTACCTGATTTACAAATTTCGCCACGGCTATGGATATGGTTCCTATTCCGCAATAAAGGTCCAAAACCTTGTCTTCCTTTTTTAGATCCAAGTTATCAATGGCAAGTTGGTATAGTCTCTCTGTTTGGCTTCTATTAACCTGGAAAAATGATGATGGAGAAATTTCAAATTCGTAATCTGCTAATTTATCTATAAGAACATCATCTCCATAAACTTTTATAAATTCTTTTCCAAATCTGAATTTTGGATTTTGTCTTATGTTTTGATAAATTGATTTGATTTTTAAATTTTTAGGTTGGTCAATAAGGTCTGCAGCATATTTCAACTTGGATTTTCCTATTAAAACCACAAGAATTTCTCCCAAATAGTTTTGCCTTATTACAATTTCATCAAGGGACTTTAATTCTTTATAGGTTTTTAGAAATGCTATAGTTTTATTTATTTCATTCTCAGCTACAAGGCACTTGTCTATTTCCACAAGCTTGTCAGAGGTTTTTTCATAGTAGCCGATTTTTCCATTTACTACCTTTAACTGAATGTTGTTTCGATAAAAGTATGGATCTTTCATTGCCAGGGTATCTTCTACTTCTATATCAATGTCGCCTATTCTAAATAGGTCTTGTTTAACCTTGTCTTTTTTCCAATTAATTTGCTTTTGATAATTATAGTTTTGAAAATCACAAGCTCCGCAACTTTTAAAATAGGGACATTTTGCCTTTACTCTGTCAGGTGATTTTTCTATTATTTTATTTATTTTTGCCAGGGAGTATTTGCTTTTTTTTTCTGTAATTTGGACTTCAACACTATCTCCTATAATACCTCCGGGAACAAAATATATTTTACCGTCTTTTTTAGCAAATCCTCTTCCCTTGTAGTCAAAATCTTTTATTTCTAATTTCATTTTTTTATTAACACTATCTTTTCCGGATATATTTCTATAAGCTTTCTCTTATAAAGGGCACCTTCCGCCTTTTTAAAGGCTTTTTTTGATAAACCTGTAATATTTTTTACAAGTTCAGGGTCTGATTTGTCTCCAAGCTCAAGTATTCCGTTATTGTCTTCTAAAAGCTCCAATAAAAAATCTGCATCTATATGCATTTGTTTATAGGATTTTTCTCTAACGGTAAGGGTGATTTTCCCGTTTTTTAAAATTCTTTGAACTCTTGCCTCAATTTCTTCCCCTACTCTGTAAATTCCCTTTAATTCTTCTTTTAAAATGAGGCCGTCATACTTGCCATTAATAGCAACCTTGGCACCTAATTCATCTATATCGTAGATTATTCCCTTTACTTCATCATTTACCTTAAATTTGTTATTTAATGCCAGCTTATTTTTAATATCCATAGTTACACAGAATCTGTCGGACCTATCTATGTATAACTGCATAAGGTATTTTTCTCCGACAATTATTCTTCCCTTTCTCTCTTGAAAGGGCAGAAAAATATCTTTATCAAGTCCAATATCTACAAAGTAACCATATTTGGTTTTTGAAATTACCTTAAGCTTTCCTATTTCTCCTACTTCTACATAGGGTTTCTTTAGTGTGGCAATTCTTTCATTTGACGAATCATATACGAAAACTTCAATTTCATCTCCAGGATTTAGGTTTTTTTCGAACTCTTTTAATTTTATTTCTTCTTTATTGTCAGTAAGTATAATTTTATTATTTAAAACCTTTTTTACTTTTAATTTACTTCTTCCAAGTTTCATTTAATTTCTCCTCAATATCTTTGACCTTATCATTGCCTCTTCTCAGTATATTATCTCTAACTACCGGGTAAATCTCAAGCTGCTTGAGAGTTGAAAGACTATATTTTGTAAAGTCTTCATGGGCTCCTAAGTCAGTAATAATTTTTATAGCTCCCCTTACATTAACCAAGGGATAAAAATTCGCCAAAAATATTCCGAACTTTACCGCCTCAGGCTCAGTTGTGTCTCTCATTAGAAGAATTGAAAGTCCCACAAGCTTATCTTCTTTTAAGGTGTCCATAGAAAAGATAAATCTTTCAAATTTTTCTTTTATGTCTTCCAGTCTATGATTTTTGAAATATCTTTCAAATTCCTCTATAGCGAGTCTGTCCTTATTATAGTAATCCAGAAGAGCCTTCTCCAGTTTTAAAATATCTTCATCTTTACTTTCCACATGTCTAAGCTTTAGATTTTCTATTTTATTTTCTTCTTCAGCCCTAAGAATCATTTTATAGATGGATTCTTGTTCTTCACTTTTATTTACACTTTTACTTTTAAAAATTTTAAACATTTTTCTCCTTTTAAAGATAAATTTAACTTGTGCTATTTTATCATATTCAAGTGTCCTTTATCAGCTTTATTTTATAACATTTATGTGATAAATTACTATTGAGGTATATATGAAAATAAATATTTTTGCAACATCTGACCTACATGGGAGAATTATTCCCTATGACTATGGCAGTAATAAAAAAACTAAAAATTCTTTGGCTAATTTAAGCACCTGTTATAAGCTTTTAAAGGATGAAAATTCTATCCTTATAGACAATGGGGATGTTATTAAAGGGTCTTTTTTGGAAAGATTTGTATATGATGATAAAAATCCCGCAATAGAGCTTATGAACTATATGGGTTATGATATATGGAATTTGGGTAATCACGAGTTTAATTACGGCTTGGATAACATATATAGATTAGTTGATAACTTTAAGGGGCAAACTCTTTTTGCCAACTCCAACGGCAATTTCACTCCCTATACCATTATTGAAAGATCTGGATATAAAATAGGCTTTATAGGTATAAACACCTTGCTTGTTAATGAATTTGAAGGTGAATATCTTGGTGATTTTAAGGTCCTTGATCCCGTTAATATAATAGACGATATTTTAGAAAGCTTAAGTGGGAGGACCCACGCTATAGTAGGGCTTTTTCATCTAGGAATTAGTGATGAAAATGGGGTGAAGCATGCCGGCATTAAATCAATTCTTGATGATTTAAAAAATATAGATCTTCTTGATCTTGTAATTTCGGGGCACACTCATGACGGATTTCAGGAAATAGTTTATAAAAACGTCCTTATTACTCAGCCTCAATCCTATGGCAGATCTATTAATAAAATCAGCTTGGAATTTGAAGATAAATTGGTGTCTAAAAAAGCTCAAGCTATTTCTTCTTCTCTTTATGAACCTGATCCGACTATAGTTGAATTTTTTGAACCATATAACAAAAAAATTTTATCTTATACAAATAAGGTAATAGGATATTTAAAAAATGTTTCCGGTGATTACAACTATGATCTTGATGATGGACCTTTAATTCATCTTTTAACTGAAATTATGCTTCATTATTATAAGGCTGATGTAGTGGCTTTTCAGATAGATAGTATAAATACGGATTTAGAGGACGGACCTATTAGAAGATCTGATATAGCTAGACTATATACCTATTCAGGAGGAGAAGTCAGCCTATATAAAATAAAAGGAGAAGACCTGAAGGCTTACATTAATTGGAGCAGCAACTACTATATTTATGATGGAGGCTTAAGATTAAGTCCTAAAAGACAAAGCTTTAAATATAAAACCTTTGATATTTTCGGTAATATAAATTATTGTCTGGACTATGGCAAGGAAAATCGAATCACGGAGCTAAAAAGACTTGATGGAAGTGATATTAAAGATGATGACGAGCTTATTATAGGGATGAATGAATATAGAATGAATTACCTTACTTCGGATAAGGGTCCCTTAAGTAAAAAAAACTTTCCTCAAATTGCTTCTTCCAATTTAATTTTAAAGGATTTTCCTTTTCATGGAACTATAAGGGAATTGGCAGAGAGCTACTTTGAAAATCTTCCGAACAACACCTTTGTTTATAATGGAGAAAAAAACTTTAAAATAAAATACTGACAGTTTTGTCAGTATTTTTTATATTGCATCTTATTTGCTTTTGGATTTAGACTTATCGGACTTTTTATTACTATCCTTCTTATTACTTTCTTTTTTGCTGCTGTCCTTCTTATTGCCATTTTTCTTGTTACTGTCTTTTTTATCAGTCTTATCCTCTTTATGCCTTTCTCCAATAATAACTACTCTATCTTGGGCTTGGTAATTAGAATTAGAAATCCTTTCAGTTTTAACTACCTCATTATCTTTTATTATTTCCTTATAGGTTTCATAGCTATAGCCCTTGCTGCCTTTTTTTTCAACCTTACTTTCTCCCTCATCCATATCTTTTGAATATTTTTCTATGGTTTTTGGTTCACTTACGTTTAAAAGCTTAGGTACTATTTTTACTTCATAGTCCTTATCATTAGAGTTGCCGAATATTTGAAAGGTTAAATCCTTTCCGTCGGCAAAAGACTTTATATAAATATTATGATTAGTGCTATTAATAAATTTTAAATCTTTATAGCCCTCGGCTACAGCAGCATCAGTTCCTAAAGGTACATAGGAAATAGGCCTTGTATGGTTGTGTCTTTCAACTATATTAAGATCCGATCTTATAAGTGCATTATATAAGGTTGTAGATACTTGGCAGATACCTCCTCCTATTCCTTGGTCAAACTCCCCATTGATTATTACAGCTGCATTTTTAAATCCTGTTTTTTCAGAAATATCTCCTACTGTTTCGTTAAAGGAAATTTCTTCTCCAGGTTTTATTAAAAGATTGTTAAAATGCCCTGCTCCAAGAGAAATATTATCCTTTCTGTTTTCTATAGACTTAGAATAATCTGTCGAAAACTCCGCATACAAAATATCAATGCCATTAAAATCTTCCTCTTTAATGTCGGGATATGACACGATAATAGGTATATCGATAGGCTCTCCATCTTCTTTATTGTTAATAATAAGATTTTTTAATTCATTAGAATCTACATATCTCCCATTTTGAGAGCTTACAAGTCTAAAGCCTGAAGACTTATTGTATTCAATCTCAGCATTTATAGGTTCCTTGTAAACATTAAGTGCCAAATTCTCAACTACACTATTTAATTTATCATCATCTAAGCTGCTGGAAAGATTTATATTTTTATTAATTAAGGGGTTTTTTACAATGTCTATAAAATTTTTGAAAAAGGAATCTGATCTACCTATAGAATAGGCTTCTTCAACAGCTCCCTCAATATCAAGTTTATATCCCACATCATCATAGCCAAAGGAATATTCCATATCCCCATCCTTAAAATCAAAGCTTCTATCTTTAATTTCCTGGAATTTTTCCTGATTTACTTTTTTGACCGCTTCCTTTTTAGTAAGCTTACCTACATTTATCCCTGAAATTTTAATTCCCCTATGAATAGTATTACTGTCCTTTACGCCGAGATAGTATCCCAAGGATATAAAAATTATAAGGCAAAGAATAGTTATGCTTAAAAAGTTTTTATTTTTAAATATTACCTTTTTCATTAAACTTCTCCTTATAATATTTACAGTAGTGGTTTATGCTGCAGTTTTCACAATCGGGATTTTGTGCTTTACATACTCTTCTTCCATGGAAAATTAAAAGGTGGTGTGCCTTTATCCACCTATCCTTATCTATCTTTTTTTCCAAGCTTAGCTCTGTGTTTTTTACATTTTTCTCATTTACAAGACCTATTCTGTTTGCCAGTCTGAACACATGAGTATCCACCGCTATAGCAGGTACTCCAAAGGCAGTAGATGCTACAACATTTGCAGTTTTTTGTCCTACACCCGGCAAACTTAAAAGTTCCTCTATTGTAGAAGGAACCTTACTGTCATAGTCATTAACAAGTTGTTTTGATGCAAGGTAAATATTCTTAGCCTTGGTTTTATAGAGTCCACAGGTTTTGATTAAGGGTTCTATATTTTTTATTCCTAAATTCACAAAATCTTCAGGTTTATTATAGGTTTTAAACATTTCTTCAGTAACTATATTAACTCTTACATCTGTACACTGAGCTGATAAAATTGTAGCCACCAAAAGTTCAAAGGCTGTGGTATGTTTAAGTTCACAACCTGCATCAGGATAATCTTTTTCAAGAAGGTTTAAAACCTCTGCAACTTCTTTTTTATTTAAAATCTTTCTCATTTAATCAATCATTTCTATATCTATATCTACTATCTCTACAGAATCAAAATTATCTATAAAGTCTATTACCTTATTTATAACTTCATTTGCAAAGGTCTTGTCCTTTGAGACAATTGCTATACCTATTAAAGCTGACTGCCAAAGATCATTTTTGCCAACCTCTGCAATGGAAATGTTAAACCTGTTTTTTAACTTCTCAATTAGAGATTTTAATATTCTTCTTTTTTCCTTTAGGCTGTTTGGTGAATATAGCCTAAGTTCAATTACACATCTTCCTATTGTCATAATTATACCATACCGACTCATTAGATCTCATACAAGTCTATTCTGCTTATAAGCCTTCTATTTTCACTAATTCTTTTAAGGTCTTCTTTTTTCCTATCACTATATCCGCTAATTATTTTTATTTCTTCCTCTGTTTCCCCTTCTATCTGAGGAAGGCTTTCTCCTTCCTTAAGCTTAAGAGCTGCATAGGTAATAAAACCTGTAGCTGCTAAATATCTTTCTCCTGAAACAGAGTCTTCTCCCACAAATTTAACGAAAATTTCCATGGAGGATTTTCCTACTCCACTTATAAAAGCTTTTCCATAAATAAAATCTCCCAAGTGAATTGCCTTTATAAAGTTAAAGTTGTTAAAGCCAACTGTTGTTACCCATCCTCTTCTGTGTTTTATTGCAACTACTGCAGAAAGATTATCAGCCCATTCTAATAACCTTGCTCCGTACAAACTTCCGCCTTCGTTTAAGTCAGTAGGTAAAGTTGCATGGGTAAATGATACTCTGCTTTCAGAAGTTTTCTTTATTTTTATATTAGTTCTTATATCAGTTTCCATAACAACCTCTCCTTTTTATCAACGTCTATATTTTAAACTGTTAAAATTTTTCAGTCAAGCTTAGTGATTTTTATAATAGGCAAAAAAATAATGAGCTTATGAGCTCACTATTTTTTCAATTACATCTAATATGGTTTTGCACTTATATAATTTTAAATCTTTAAAGGATTTCTCATCTATTTTTACCTGAGGAATAAAAGCTCTCTTAAATCCCATCCTTTGAACCTCTCTAAGTCTTAGTTCCAAGGATGGAACACTTTTTATCTCTCCTGTAAGTCCAACATCTCCTATAAAAACTGTAGCAGTATCAATGGCAATGTCCTTTGCCGCAGAATATATGGACATAATTACAGCTAAGTTTGATGCTGTTTCTTTAAGTCTTATTCCTCCTGTAGTTTTTACAACAACATTTTTATCAAGCAGCTTTAAAGAAGCTCTTTGCTCTAAAATAGATATAAGGGTATTAAGCTGATCTCTTTTCATATTTTCTGAAATTCTTGACGGATAGGGTAAAAAACTATGTGAACACAAGGATTCTATTTCAAGAATAACTGGCCTTGTTCCCTCTCTTATAACTGCAAGTGTTGATCCGGGAAGTTCTTTGCCCCTTTCTCTATAAGTCATAAAATACTCTGATGGATTATCTAAGGACTTTAGTCCCTTATCAGTCATAATAAAAAATCCCATCTCTCCTGTAGAGCCGTATCTATTTTTGCTGGTAAGTAAATATCTAAGTTCCTCATTGCCTTCATTTTCTATTATAAGAACAGTATCTACTAAATGTTCCAAGGCCCTTACTCCTGCAAGCTCGTCTTCCTTAGTCATTTGTCCCACTAAAAATACAATTCTCGGTCTTATAGGATCCTTAGCTATATCAACTAACCTATGGGCGCATTCCATTACTTGAGTGGGAGTTCCCGCCCTTGATTGAATTTCGGCTAAGGTGAAGGTTTGAATTGAGTCTATAATTATTAAATCGGGATCAAGCTTATCTATTTCCTCAAGAACATTATCTAAAATATTATCTGAATATACATAAATATTGTCTGAAATTTTTTCTTCTATTCTGTTGGCGCGACTTTTTATTTGACTTTCAGACTCTTCTCCTGAAGCATAGAGAACCTTTTTGCCATTAGAAGCTATATCATTTGCCACCTGAAGCAAAAGTGTAGATTTGCCGGCTCCGGGCTTAGCTGTAATAATAGAGATGGAATCCTTTACGATTCCACCTCCCATTACTCTATTAAATTCCTCTATGCTGGTTTTTATTCTATAGGATGTGCCTGTTTCCACATTTTTAAGTTTTTTAGATGAGGTCTGCTTATTGATAGATTTTTTTGTAGTTGATTCTTTTACCTCCACAAGCTCTTCAAAACTATCCCATGCTCCACAGGAGGAACATCTTCCGAAGTAGCCATAGGAAATATAACCGCACTCCTTACACTTGTACCTTGTCTCTTTCTTCATTTTTCTTAACTCCGTCAAGTTTTCTTATTATTAATTTTCTATTAAAGTCAATTTCTATACTGTCACCCTTATCAAACTCGCCTTCCAACATTTTTTGTGCAAGCTCATCTTCAATATTGGTTCTAATAGCTCTTTCAAGCGGTCTTGCTCCGAAGTTTTTATCAAAGCCTTTTTCCGAAATATACTTCTCAAGCTTTTTAGTAAAACTTACCTTTACTCCTATAGCGGCAAGTCTTTGTCTTAACTTGTCAA
This sequence comes from Peptoniphilus catoniae, assembly GCF_901447155.2. Taxonomy (GTDB): domain Bacteria; phylum Bacillota; class Clostridia; order Tissierellales; family Peptoniphilaceae; genus Peptoniphilus_E; species Peptoniphilus_E catoniae. The sequence goes on along the minus strand of NZ_LR588414.1, from coordinate 263,560 downwards.
GCATAATTGCTGTTATAGCTTGGATTTCCTTATGACCTAATTCCTTAAATACAATTACATCATCAAGTCTGTTTAAAAATTCAGGCTTAAAAGTTTGCTTTAAAGATTCGCTTATAATGTCCTTCATTTTGTCGTACTCTTTTTTATTATCCTCTTCTGTGGAAAAACCTATTACACTTCTGTTTTTAAGTCTGCTTGCTCCTGCATTTGAGGTCATAATAATTACAGTATCTTTAAAACTTACCGTCCTTCCCTTGGAGTCCGTAAGTCTTCCGTCATCAAGAACCTGTAAAAGTACATTAAACACATCTGGGTGAGCTTTTTCTATTTCATCGAAAAGAACAACACTATAAGGATTTGTTCTTACCGCATCTGTAAGCTGTCCGCCTTCGTCATAGCCTACATATCCCGGTGGAGAACCTATAAGCTTTGCAACGGTATGCTTTTCCATATATTCTGACATATCTATTCTAAGCATATTATTTTCGCTACCGAAAAGTTCATAGGCAAGGGTCTTTGCAAGATAGGTTTTTCCGACTCCTGTAGGTCCGACAAAAATAAAGGATCCCATAGGTTTTTCAGGATCTTTAAGCCCTACCCTTGCCCTTTTTATTGCCTTGGCAAGAGTATCCACGGCCTCATCTTGTCCCTTAACTCTGTCTTTTAGCTTCTTTTCAAGATCTACAAGTTTTCCCTTTTCTTCTTCATTAAGTTTATTTACAGGTACCTTACTCCACTTTGAAACTATTTCAGAAATATTGTCATAGGAAATTTTTTCGCTTTTTTGCTCTTCCTTATACTCTTTTAAATCCTTCTCGTAGTTTTCTTTAAGAAGTCTCTCTTCATCTCTTATAGATGCAGCAAATTCATAATCTTGATTTTTAATTGCTTCCTTCTTTTTTAAATCAAGCTCTGCAAGCTCCTCTTCATACTTGTTTTTAAAGTCCGGGTTTTCAAAATTTTTAACCTTTACCTTAGAGCAAGCCTCATCTATAAGATCTATGGCCTTGTCAGGTAAAAATCTATCTGATATATACCTGTCAGACAACTTTACAGCAGCTTCTATAGCTTCATCGGTAATTGTTACATTGTGATATTCTTCATATTTTTCCTTAAGGCCTTTAACAATTGAAATTGAATCTTCAACTGTTGGCTCTTCAACGATAATAGGCATTAATCTTCTTTCAAAGGCAGGATCCTTTTCAATTTTAGACCTATACTCATTTATAGTTGTTGCTCCTATAATTTGAAGCTCTCCCCTTGTAAGAACAGGCTTTAAAATGTTTGAAGCGTCAATTGCACCTTCTGCCGCACCTGCACCTATTATTACGTGCATTTCGTCTATAAATAAAATAATATTTTTACTTGCGGTAACTTCGTTAATTACAGCCTTTAATCTCTCTTCAAAGTCTCCTCTGTATTTAGCTCCTGCTATAAGACCTGACACATCAAGAGTCCTTATGATTTTATCCGACATAATTTCAGGGACTTCCTTGTTTACTATTCTCATGGCAAGTCCTTCAGCTATAGCTGTCTTTCCTACTCCCGGCTCCCCAATTAAAACGGGATTATTTTTTCTTCTTCTTGATAGTATTTGTACTACCCTCTCTATTTCAGCGGAACGACCGATTATAGGATCAATTTTTTTATCCTCAGCTTTTTTATTTAGGTTAATGGTATATTTTTCAAGGGCTGTTCCTTTCCTGTCTGAGCTTTCTGAATCTTCTTCTTCAATTTCAGTATTCATAATGGCATTTTCAAGTGTCGAAGCATCTATTCCAACTCTTTTTAAAACTAAAAGAGCTATGCCTTGTCCCTCTCTTATAATTCCTAAAAGTATATGCTCAGTTCCTATATAGTCAAGTCCGTCTTCCTTTGCCGCCTCATAGGCAAGTTCAAAAATTCTATTTGTCCTAGGCGTATATATTAAATTAGAATTTGCAATTATATTGCCTTTTGATACAATTTCATAGGTGGCAAGCTTAACACTGTTGTAGTCAAGTCCTAAAGATTCTAAAACTTTAGCACCGGTTCCGCTGCCCTCTTTTAATATTCCCAACACCAAATGCTCGGAGCCCACGTAATTAACTCTTGCTTCTCTGGCTTCATTTTGCGCATAAAGTATCGCCTTTTGAGCCCTCTGCGTGAATCTTTCAAAAATATTCATTTAAAAGACCTCCTTCATCATCTTTCTAACTTTGTTTGCTCTTAATATATCTCTCGATTTTTCATCCAGCAAGGCACCTCTTTCTACTTGAAGGTAGCCGTTTTTTAATCTTTTTATAGAATCCATAAGGTCCAAATTAACCTTAGGCTTTAGTATACTTAGTTCTATACCCAAAAAAAGGTCACTCATTCTATAAATCATTTCATCTTCCTTGATTACCCTACAGTTTCTTAAAATTCCATAGGCTCTATTTACTAAGTCTTCAAGGTCAATTATTTTGTCTAAATACAATTTTCTTCTATTTTGTTCTTCCATATCAGCAACTTCTCTTACTATATTGGAAATTTTATCAAGATATTCTTCTTCCCCTATGCCTATGGTTCTGTCCAGTGATATTTTATATATAACCCCTCTGTTGTTCCTTTCAGGTGAACCTAGAGCACTTACTTTATACCCTAATCTGTTTAAGGTACTTACAAGAGACATGTCACCGAAATATCCCGTTGCCGGCAGATGCATGTAAACCTTGGCTATAAAAGCATTGCCGCAAATGTTAGGATTAGATGTTAAATAACCGAAATCTTCCCTAAAGGCATAATCCAACTTGGAATCTAAAAAGTCATCAAGGCTATTTATTTTTTCATAGGGACCTTTAAGATCCTGACCCTTAGTATATCTATAAATTTCTATATGGTCTTCTCCATTTACCCTTATAAGGTCATCATTTCTTTTAAAAATTGCACTTTTCCCTTCATTTCTAAAAATTTCTGCTGTTACGAAGCCTTCTTCATAAAATTTAAGCTTATCAAGGGAAGTCATATTTTTAGTTCTGTAATCTATAAAGCCTTGAGGCTCCAAAATTGATTTTAATCTTTCTAAAATTTTTATTGAGGACTCCTGATCAAGCTTTCCGGGGAAATTAAATCCTGAAATATTTCTTCTTAATTCCAATTCATTATAAAGTATGATACTCATTTTTCTCCCTTAACTCCTTCAGCTTATCTCTAAAGACTGCGGCATCCTCGTAATTTTCAAGTTCTATTGCCTTTGAAAGCTTATCCATAAGGTCCTGTTCATCTCTTCTATAGATAATATTATTTCCTGCAGACTTTGGAATCTTACCCTTGTGCTTAGATGAAAATTTTAAGCTTGTTAGCATACTTTGAATTTCATCTTTAAAGTTTTCATAGCAATTTTCACATCCAAGTCTATTTTCTTCAAGCTCCTTAAAACTTGTATTGCAGGTTTTACACTTTTTATCGGTAACTGCACTTCTGTCATTACCTGTAAGTTTAAACAATTCCTTTAAAAAACTTTCAACTCTATCTGTAACGGCACTGTTAAATACCAAGTCTTCTCTCATCTTCTTTTCTGCACAATCTGCACATAAATGAATTTCTTCTATTTCATTACCAATCATCTTTGTATAAGAAATCATCGCTTCATTTTTTTTACAATTATCACAAAGCATAGTATCCTCCTATTGTAAAATCACAAGCAAAATATTTTTTAATATATCCGCTCTAATTTGATTTTTACTTTCCATGGCCTTATTAAGTGACCTGTCACTTATGAGAATCTTAATTATCTCTCCTTCTCTCTCACTTAAATATTCAAGATTAATAAGCTCATCTATAAGTTGATCTGCCTTGTCTTTAGTAATGGAATCTCCTATTTCATCATTAAATATTTTTTCCATTCTGTTCTTATTTTTTATTTCAACCCTTACAATTCTTATATAGCCTCCGCCACCTCGTCTTGACTCCACATAATATCCCTTATAGGGAGTGAACCTGGTGGTTAAAACATAATTTATTTGTGAAGGTGCACAGTTAAACCTGTCTGATATTTTTGATCTTTGAATTTCTAAAATTCCATCAGCATCTTCCAAGAGGGAATTTAAAAAGTCTTCTATTGAATTTGAAAGTTTTGCCATAGTATCACCTTTGACCATCTTTGTCTTTTAAGTTAAAAAAATATACATCTGTTCTATTATAATAACATTTAATACTTCCCTTGTAAAGAAGTATTAAATGTCGGCTATTTATTCAATATAAATATATAACTTAGTATTAAAACAATCTCCACTACTAAAAAAACTGTTCCGAATCTTTCGACCTTTCCTATTTTAGACTTAAGCATATGGGAAAGGAACTTGTCCTTATCTATGTCAAGCTTAGTGTAATAATAGGTCAGTATAACATTTATAAAGGATATTAAAATAATAAGGTAATAGAAAACCCCAAGCTTCTCCTTGGCATCAGCCCAAAGGATAAATAAAGTTAGAGGCCAAAGAATACACATAAGAATATTAACTAATGCCTTTCTTTCTGCTAGAGTCTTTTCCTCTTCAGTAAGATTCATTCTTTCAAGTTTTTCTTTTATGGTGATTTTTTTCTTCTTTCTTGCCATTAGACACTCTCCTTGTTTAAACAAGTATACCATGATAAAATCTTTCCAGGTGATAATATGAAAAAATATTTAATAATTCTTTTAACATTTATTCTACTTGGATGCACAAGTAAATACGAAATAAATTTAGGAAACCTCAGTCTAAAGTTTCAAGATATGCAAGTAGGGACTTATTTAAATGATAACACTCCTGAATATAGAAATATTGATAATAAGGAAAAAGTTAAAAAGATAATAAAGCTTTTAGAAGAAAACTATACCGAAATTCCTAAAGAAGAAGCTCTTGATTCCGCTCCTGAATCAGGCTCTCTAATAGTTAAGATGGATTCTGATTATATCCTTTTAATTAAAGATAATGATTATAATGGAGAGTACTATTATACCTTTGTTTGCGGAAAGGATTATATGGACTTTAAGTCTAAGGTTGATTTGGTTTCTGAAATTAATGAAATTTTAAAATAGGCTTATGTTAAACTATAGTGAAAAATAAAAACCCGGTATTTCCGGGTTTATTTTATGCTGCGGCTTCTTCTTTTTTATCTTCTTTATTATATAAAATGTCCATAGTTTCATTATAACTCTTATCTACAAAATCCTTATCCTTTTCTGTTAGAAGGTCTCTATACTTGCCGCCCTCAATTAAATCATAATATAGAATTACTTCAGACTGCCATCCTCTTTCATCCCTATACCTGTTTACATAGGTGGGAAAGAGATTATATGATTTTAAAACCGTCTTGTCTCCTGTCTTTTCCAAATTAAGTTCTACAAAGACTCCTGACTCCACGCCTTTTCTGTGTAACCACAACTCTCTTTGATTTGAAATTGAATTTCCCATGGAATAGATTGTAAACTTCTTTTCTCCATTAATTTCTCTTTCATTTATACCTTGAACTACATGGGGATGGGACCCTAAAATTGCATCTACTCCATTTGACAAAAGAAAATCTTCAAAGTGCTTTTGGTTTTCACTTGGGACCCTACTATATTCTATGCCCCAGTGAGGATAACAGATTATATAATCAACTCCAAGGTTTTTCATTTCACTAATATCATTAAGTATAAGATCCTCCTTTAATGGGGATATAGCATAGGACTTGTCCTGACTAACAAGGGATTCCAAACCGTTAAAGATTTCTGCATAGGATAAAAATCCTATTTTTATGTTATTGGACTCAACTATTAAGGGTTCTCTTCTTTCTTTATAGGTTCCAAAGTGTTTAATTCCCGCCTTGTCCATAGCATCTATTGTGGTGAAGACTCCTTCAACTCCCGTATCTAAACAGTGATTATTGGCAGTTGAAAGTATGTCAAAGCCTGAGGCTTTTAAATATTTTAAAGATTCCTCGGGACTATTAAACATAGGATGGCCGCTTAATGGTCTATTGGGATTGACTGTTGTCTCAAAGTTGCCTAGGACTAAATCCGCCCCATTTAAATATTCTTCAACTTTTTTATAATAGTTGCTAAAGTCATATTCAGACTTTTCTGCATTAAAATTATTTTTATATAAAGGCATATGGTACATTATGTCTCCAGTTGCCCAAATTTTACTTGTATAGGTTTTAGGCTCTTCTTTAATTTCTTCTTCAACCTTTGATTTACTAAGAGGCTTGGTTTCGTTGTTGCCATAATATGATTTTAAAAGTGTAGAGCTTATAAAAGTTGCAGTTAATAAAATTAAAACAGTAAGTATATAAAGTAGCTTTTTCATAATATCACCAGGCTGATTATAACATTATTCCCTATAATTTTCACTAAATTGAAAAAACCTCCCCTTAAGGGAGGTCTCATTACTAAAATTCTTCTATAATTGCCTTTTCAATTACTACATCTTTTATCGGTCTGTTATTAAAGTCCACTTCCAGAGATGCTATTTCATCTACTACTTCCATTCCCTCAAATACTTGTCCAAAAACTGTATGCATACCGTCAAGCCAATAGGTGCCTCCTAAGTTTTCATAAAGGTCAACTATTTCATCAGGATAGCCTTCTTCAGGGCCTGCTGATCTCATTTTGCTGATGATTTCATCTTCTATAGTCCCCATTTGTACTATAAAAAACTGAGATCCGTTAGTATTGGGGCCTGCATTTGCCATGGAAACAGCTCCTCTAAAGTTTCTGAAGTTAAGATTAAATTCATCTTCAAAGGGTTTTTGCCAAATGCTTTCTCCCCCCATTCCTGTGCCTTGAGGGTCTCCACCCTGAATCATAAAGTTATCAATTACCCTATGAAATATAACTCCGTCATAGTAGCCCTTACTAATAAGTCCCTTAAAATTTTCCACAGCCTTTGGTGCTGCTTGAGGAAAAAGTCTAATCTTTATATCCCCATGATTGGTTTTTAATATTGCGACTTCTTCTCCCTTTTCCGGTGTTTTTACTTGTTCTAACATATTTCCTCCTATACTAAGTTTTTAACTCTACTTACATATTTATCCATATTAATTCTAAATCCGTCAGTTTTTCTATTAAGTAGAAAATATACAAAAAGTATTACTAATCCCTTTAGGCAGCTTGATATTGATATTGCTGCCCATAGGCCGTTAACCATTAATCCAGGCATAAGAATAATTGCCAAGGGTATCCTTAGAACATTTAATATTACTGAATTAATTGAAGGATACCTAGTGAGTCCCAAGCCATTAAGCATACCTGTCGTTCCTATTTCATAAGCCATAAAAAGTTCTGATATTGCATTTATTTTAAGATATTCTCCACCGATTTTTATTACTTCTTCATCAACAGGTATAAAAAGTCTGAATATGTTCTCTCCATAAACAAACAAAACCACTGATGCAAAAGCTCCGATGCAAGAAAGAATAATCATACCCTTTCTTCTTGCTTCCTTAAGCCTTTCAAATCTATTTGCTCCATAATTTTGCCCGAAGAATGTACTGAAGGCTGTCGAAAAACCTTCGGCACTCATCCAGGATATAGATTCTATTTGCGAACCTATGGTGAAAGCGGCAATAGATGCTGCTCCAAATCCTGCTATGTAACTGTTTAGTTTCATACTTACAAGGGCATGAACAATTGAGGTTAAGCAAGTAGGTACACCTAATTTCAAAATATCCACGGCAAATTTTCCATCAAAGTTTTCAAAATAGTTAACCTGGATGTAAATTTCCTTATATTTTATACCTAAATAAAGATAAACTGCTACTTGAACCCCTTGAGCAAATACAGTGGCTATGGCTGCTCCCTTTATGCCAAGTCTTGGGAAAATCCACCAACCGAAAATTAAAATCGGGTCCAATATTATATTTATAATTAAGGATATAGTAGATATTTTAAAGGGAGTTTTCGAATCCCCACCTGCATAAAAAACAGCCGAAAAAGCTGCCGTTAAAAATATAAAAACAAGTCCTGTAATTACTATATTAAAATAATCAAGGGCAAGCTTTTCAACATCTTTATCTAATTTATAAAATCCCACTAATTCTTTTTTAAATACAATATACAAGATAGTGATTATTATAAAGATAGCTGTATTTACCTGAAAACCGCTACGCAAAACACTTACAAGACTTTTATGATCCCCTTTACCATAAGCCTGACTCATGCCTACGGAAATTCCCGTCTTTGAAATCAAGGTAAGGGCCATAACAATCCAAACAAAAAAACCTATACAACCTACGGCGGCAACTGCATTTGTTGAAAGCTTTCCAAGCCACATTAAATCCACCAGGGTGTATGCCATTTGTATAAAAGCGGTTCCCATAAGAGGTAAAGACAGCCTAATCATTACATCTGTAATATTGCCCTCTAAAAGGTCAATATTCTTATTTTTCATAACTAACAGTCTCCCTGATCAGTAATAATTATAGGTCCCTCCTTAGTAATGGCAATTTGATGCTCATATTGAGCAGAAAGAGAACCATCTTTAGTTTTAGCCGTCCAGCCATTTTTGTCTATATATAATTCTTTCTTTCCTAAATTAATCATAGGTTCAATGGTAAAAACCATGCCTTCAACTATCCTTGGCCCTCTACCGGGGATGCCGTAATGAGCAACCTGAGGATCCTCATGCATATCTCTTCCTATACCGTGTCCTACAAATTCCCTTACAACACTGTAGCCCTTAGGTTCAACATAGGATTGAATGGCATAACCTATATCGCCTAACCTGTTTCCTATTTTTGCAACCTCTATGCCTTTATACATAGCCTGTCTTGTTACTTCAAGAAGATCATGAGCCTCTTTTGAAACCTGACCCACTTCATAAGACCAAGCTGAATCAGCTAACCAACCATCCACATTTACAACCATATCAACAGTAACAATATCACCGTCTTTTAAAATATATTCTGTTGGAAAGCCATGGCATATTTCATCATTTACACTGGTGCAAATTGAGTAGGGGTAACCTTCGTAGCCCTTTTGTTCAGGGTAGGCTCCTCTTTCTTTTAAATACTTCTCAACAAAGGTATCCAAGTCAATAGTCCTAACTCCGGGCTTAATTATTTTTCTAAGTTCGTGGTGAACATCTGCTAAAACACGTCCTGCCACTTTCATTTTTTCAATTTCTTCAGGTGTCTTTATTATTATCATTTCATCTTTCCTTTATAATTAAATTTTTAAGATCTGGGTCCCTTTTAGACCAAACTTCTACATCTTTATTTATTGATAAGGCTTTTAAATAATCATTAACAGCATTAGCCTCTTCTTTTAATTTAGAATAACTGCAAGCCCTATTATAATACAAGTTTACACTATTTGGATTAAGCTTTATACCTTCATTTAAAATATTTATGGCAGCCTCATAATCCTCTTTTTCAATATAAATAGCTGACATATTAAGATAAATATTTTCAAAGGAGCTTTCTTCCTTGGCAAGCTTATAATAGTGTAGTGCCTTATTATTATATCCAAGGGCCTTATAAATTACCCCCATATTATAAAGAGCTCTAAAGTAATAAGAATTTATATCTAAGCTTTTTTTAACATAGTAAAGGGCTTTTTTGTAGTCTTTTCTCTCTTCATAGATAGAGCCCAAATCATTATAAGAAATATAATCAAGTTCATCTAAAGCTATGGTCTTTTCAAATAAATCTATAGCCTTATTAAACTGTCCCTTATTATAAAAGCAGTGAGCCAAATAGTAGTAGGCTCTGTCATAGTTTGGATCATTTTCTATTGCCTTTTCATAGTAGCTTATAGAAAATTCCGTTTCTCCTCCGATTAAATCATTTATCATGCCTAAGCCATAGTAAGCTCCAGCAGAACTTTTATTTTCTTTTAATATATTTTTATATATACATTCCGCCTGCTTATAATCTTTAATAATTAAATAAATATCCGCCAATTCAAAAAGAATATTTTCTTTTTCATATTCATTTGCAAATTCTAAAGCTTTTTTATAAAACCTTATAGCTTCAGTGTATTCTTCCTTGTTGAAAAAATCTTCAGCGATTATTATATAATTTTTTAATTTACTTTTTCCATAAACCATAGATAAAACCTCGTTAATGATAATTATATCAATTTATAAAATTATATAAAGACTGTTAACTTTAAATCTTTGTTCCTCTTTCAATTAAAATGGTATAATCTCCTTGGTGATTAGATGAGAAGATTTCTTGACTTTAATACATTTTTTACAAATAAATTTAAGGCTAAGGTTGCAAAGCTGTCTCTTAATTCCGGTGCAAGCTGCCCCAATAGAGATGGAACCTTGTCAAAGGGCGGTTGTATTTTTTGTTCTGAACGTGGTAGCGGAGATTTTACTTCCGACTACAAGGATATAGATAAACAAATATACGAGCAAAAGAATCTTTTAAGTAAAAAATGGAAGGCTAAGTATTATATTGCCTACTTTCAAAGCTTTACCAATACCTATGGAGATATTAATAAATTAAGAGATCTTTATAACTATGTTGTATCTAAAGAGGACATAGTGGGTCTTTCTCTGGCAACAAGGGCGGACTGTCTCGATGATAAGGTTATGGAAATGCTTTTAGAACTAAATAAAAAAACTTTTTTATTTCTTGAATTGGGCATGCAAAGTGTTAATGAAAATACTATAAAATTTATTAATAGAGGCTACTCCCACGAAACCTTTGATGAGAATATAAAGATACTAAAGAAGAATAAAATAAAATTTTTAACTCATTTGATTTTCGGGCTTCCCTGTGAAGATAAAGGAGATATCCTTAAATCAGTTAATTATATTAAAGATATTCATCCCTTCGGTGTAAAGTTTCACTGTCTTTATATTCAAACAGACTCACCCCTTTACGCCTATTATAAAAATAAGCCCTTTAGGCTTCTTTCAAAGGATGAATATGTAAATTTAGTATGTGATGCAATAGAAATTCTGCCTAAAGATATTGTCATCCACAGGCTTACAGGAGACGCAGATAAAAAGAAGCTTATCGCTCCCCTTTGGGCTGCTGATAAACTTTCTGTTATTTCATCTATAGATAAAGAATTAAAAAATAGAGGTCTGGACCTTGTGGTCTAGACCCCTCTTTTATTTTCTATATTTTAAAGCTCTCATAGAGTTTAATACTGCAAGAAGTGTTACACCTACATCAGCAAATACTGCGCTCCACATACCTGCTATACCTAAAGATCCGAGAATTAAAAACAATACCTTTACTCCAAGGGCAAATCCTATATTTTGAAAAACTATTTTATTAGTCCTTTTAGATATTTGAATACCCTCATAGAGTTTTCCTATGTCATCAGTCATTAGAACTATATCCGCCGCTTCTATGGCACTATCTGATCCAAGTGCTCCCATGGCAACACCGATATCAGCCCCCGCAAGAACCGGAGCATCATTTACACCGTCGCCTACAAAAACTACATTACCGACATTAGATTTCTTTGCCTCTTCAAGTTTTGCAACCTTATCCTGAGGAAGAAGTCCACCAAAATAACTGTCAACCTCTATTCTTTCTGCAACCTCTTTAACATTTTCACTTTTATCTCCTGATAAAAGAGTAATTTTAATTCCAAATTTTTTAAGTTTTTTAATTACAGGTATTACATTTTCCTTTAAACTGTCATTAAGACTGATAGTTCCTATATACTTATCATTTTCAGCCAAATGAACATTAACACCATAAAAATTCTTTTTAGGAATTTCAATTCCTTCTCCTTCAAGAAGTCCTTTATTGCCTACAAAAATAGTGTTGCCATCTAAGTTGTACTTAATTCCCTTACCTTGGATTTCTTGGAAATCAGACAGGTTTCCCTTGAAGCCTTTAGACTCAGCATAGGCTACAATAGATCTTGCTATAGGATGAGTTGAATTTTTCTCACCAAGGTAAGCATATTTTAAAAATTTATCTTCATCTACTCCAACCGGTTCTACACTTACTACTTCAAAAACACCTTTTGTAATGGTTCCAGTTTTATCCATTAAAACATGATCAACCTTTGATAGTGATTCGAGATAATTTCCACCCTTAACAAAAATCCCTGATTTAGAAGCTGCACCTATACCTGCAAAAACCGTTAAAGGTACTGATATAACAAAGGCGCAAGGACAGGAAATAACAAGGAAGGTTAATGCCCTATAAATTCCTTGACTAATAGTTAAAAGATTAAAAGCCTGACTTATAATAACTATAGCAATTGCCGAAAAAACAACTATAGGTGTATAGATTTTTGCAAACTTAGTAATTATTTTTTCGGTTTTAGCTTTTCTTGAAGATGCATTTTCAACAAGATCAATAATTTTTGCAACTGTACTGTCTGAAAATTCTTTAGTTACCCTTAGCTCAACAAGAGAATTTTTATTAATATAACCTGAGCTTACTTCATCATTCTCTTTAACAAATACAGGAATAGATTCACCAGTTATGTTGGATGTATCCATTAAGCTTTCACCTGATACAACCACTCCGTCAAGAGGAACCTTTTCTCCCGGTTTAATAACTATTATATCTCCGACTTTTACATCATTTGGATCAACTTCTTTTACATCGTCACCGGACTTTAAATTGGCGTACTGTGCCTTTAAATCCAAAGCGTTTTTAATAGAAGTTCTTGAGTTCTCAAGTGCTAGATCTTCAAAAAATTCCCCTAAGGAATAAAACAACATTACAGCCACACCTTCAGCTGCTTGCCCAATAGCAATGGCTCCTATAGAAGCTAGAGACATTAAGAAATTTTCATCAAATATCTCTCCTTCTTTAATATTTTCAAAAGCCTCTATAAGAACTTCCTTTCCTATAACTAAGTAAGCTACTATTAAAATAGCAAATGATAGTTCTTTAGCCATTGGTACAAACTGAGAAACAATAAGTGCTAAAAATACAAGAGCCATTTTTATAATATCCGACTTCTTATCTTCAAACACTTCAGGTCTTGTAAAATCTTCATCTTTTTCTACAACCACATCCGGTTCGTACTTATCTACTATTTTCTTTACACTATTGTATAATTTATCAGAATCTAAATTTTCATCATACCAGACTGACAATTTTTCAGTTGCAATGTTAAATTCCGCAAGTTCAACATTATCCATGCTTTCTATTCCTGATATAATTTTTGCAGTACAGTTAGGACAAGTAAGCCCTCTCAAATAAATAATCTCATTAGATGCCATGGCTATTTTATGATTATGACCTACGTGCTTTAAGTGATCGGATATATTGTTTACTAAAGTTAAATCATCAACTTCCCCTGACCCTTCAACAGTTAGTACTGAGTCAAATACATTTAAACTCTTTAAACCTTTAATTTGATCTTTATGTTTCTTTAAATCATCAATACAAATCTGACAATCAAGTCCTTTTAATCCTATCATGGTTTCACCCCTTGTGTATAATATAAATTTAATATATGAATATATCTTCATATGAATGATTCTTCATACATTATACAACCATATTTTTCCTTGTCAACGCAATTAGATAAATTAATTGATAAAATTAAAAAAAATCTTCGATCTAGATAAGTCGAAGATTTTTTTATTTTATCAATACGGACTAGTTTTAATTTTATTTTTAATCGATTAAATATTTAGGATTATTAATTAACATTTCTTCTATACTTTTTTCGCTAAATTTTCCGTAATTGCTTAAAACCTCAACAAATTTTTGTATACCTATATCTGGGTAGTCATTTCCACTCTGTCCTAAATCTGTTGATATAATTGTATTCTTACATCCGACATATTTAATTTGTCGTATAATGTCTTCAAAAGTATTATTTTTTGTACATGCAGTGTAATAACACTGTTCTATATATGCACCACATCTCACCGCTTCCTTTAGCAATTCATCACTAAAATATGTCATCTTAAATGATGCATGAGTAATTATAATTTTATTGATTCCGACTTCCTTAGCCCTTCTCACTAGCTTTATTGATTCTAAAGGAGAAAGATGCCCAGTGGCTAAAGCAATATTATTTTCTTTTATTACTTCTAAAACAGAATCAGTTTTTTTAGAGATCTTACCATTTTCTAAAACAGTTAAGTATTCACCCGAACGTCCATTAGGCTTTCCAGCTCCATAAGGTCTTGGAGCTCCCGTTTCTTCAAGAAATTGTTTTTGATGCAAAGAATCTACTGTTGGAAACCACACAATTTTAGCTCCTAACATTGCTGCTTTTTCAACAGCGAAAGGATTAATTCCCCCAACTGCATTGTTCAAAGTAATCGATCCTATTACTTTGAACTGATCAACTAAGCTATTAACTAAGTTTGCTCTATATACCGATAAAAATTGATGCGCTTTTATAACAAACCCGTCCATTCCTATTTTTTTATATCTTTCAGCTAACTCAATATCATTCACTACCCTTTCTACAACATCAGGCCCTGAATGAACATGTAAATCATAACCACCTTTTATAGTCATAATATCCTCCTAACCTAAAATAGTATGCCATAGTATGATGCAAACTACTGAAACTATAGGAAACAATGTGCATGTAACAAACATGTGTATATAGGCTTCTTTATGAGTTTGGTGCGTTATATTTAACAAAGATACTTGTCCCCCAGTATGTGGCAATGAATCAAGCGTTCCACATGCAACTGTACTAATTCTGTGAACTATTTCAGGGGCGATACCCATTTTAGAATACATATCTCCAAAAGTTGTTAATGCAACTCCTATTCCTCCAGATGCAGAAGCTGCAGCTGCGGCTGATAAGGAAACCGTTACCGCAACAAATATTAATGGGGGAAGTGATAAATTACTTAAACCGTCTATCAAATTTGCAAAGGCATCCGTTTCTTTAATAACTCCAGCAAATCCTATAACCATGGAGGTATTCATTATTGTAATTGCAGAGTTTTTTGCTCCTTCGTTTAATTTTTCTAACCATTCAGAAGGATTGCTTCTTTTGAAAAAAAGTAACAATCCAGATAAAACCCCTGCTAAAAGTGCATACTCTATCTTAATTTTTAAGATATTAAACATAACTAATAATATTACAAGCGGCAAAAATGATGCAAAAATATTTGGTAGAAATTCGGAATTTAAACTAGTAGAATTTATAACGGTTTTTGTATGTTCATCATCCACAAATCCCATACTTTTATCTCTATATTTTTTTGTTTGCCACTCTAAGTAAACAAAGCACATTATATATAATAAAACTCCAGAAAATAAAAATCCCGGCAATGCATCCGACATAGGAGAGGTTCCCAAATACTTTGTAGGTAACACATTTGGAATAGAAGGAGCACCAGGCATCGACATTGCCCAGGTCCAACATCCTGCACTTATTGCTCCTGGTATAAGAGCTCTGGAAATATTATTATTTTTACATAAATAAAGTGATATTGGATAAACAGAAAAATATACTACAAACCCTATTACTCCTCCATACGCAAGTATTCCAGATATTGTCATTATCAAAGGTATGATATACTTACCTTTGGTAATCTTAGACAGATATAATGCTATCGCCTGTGCAGCTCCCGAAAGCTCCATAACACTTCCAAATAATGCTCCTAAAAAAAATATAAAGAAATTAGTCGAAATAAATGATGCTACACTTGGCATATATACATCCAACATAGTTTCTAAAACTGGTATGTTTCCAATTAAGCAAGTTATTACCGCAACAAATGGAGCCAATAAAATTGGATTCCATTTTTTGTATGCTAATAGACTAAAAATAACTATCATAATAGGTATTATTATTATCATATTATTCCTCCTTTAATCATTTAACCATAGGGCGCCTTCTTCTGACGGTCCCACTAATTTTCTATATTTTTTAAGTAATTTTGAAATTTCTTTTTCAGGTCTTTTTACTTCTTTTTTTCTTTTTTCAAGTTCTTCATCACTTAGCTCAACATCTATAGTTTTTTTATTAAGGTCTATATTAATATAGTCTCCATTTTTAATTAAAGCTATAGGTCCTCCGTCCCAGGCTTCAGGTGATATATGGCCAACGCATGGTCCTCTACTTGCTCCTGAAAATCTTCCGTCTGTTATCATTGCAACGGATTTGTGAAGTCCCATACCTACCAACATTGCTGCCGGTATTGACATTTCTCTCATTCCCGGACCACCTTTCGGCCCCTCATATCTTACTACTAAAACATCTCCCGGCTTTATTGAAGAATTTTTTAGAGATTCCATTACTTCTTCTTCAGAATCAAACACAACGGCCGGTCCTCTATGTACATACATTTCAGGATCTACTCCGCTTTTTTTAATTATTGATCCATTAGGTGCAAGGTTTCCGTATAAAACTGTAAAACAACCATCTTCTAAAAGTGCCTTGTCCTCTGAGAATATTCTTTCATTGTCAGGTGTAAAATTAAATCTTTCTAAAATTTCTCCAAGGCTTTGTCCCATTGCTATAGGCACATCTAAGTGTAAATGAGATTTAATTGAGTTTAAGGTAGCTAACACTCCTCCTGCCAAATGATAATCGTAAAGATTATATGATGAAGATGGTTTCCACTTGGCAATTAAAGGTACTCTTGATTGAATCTCATCAAATTTTTTAAGGTTGAAATCATAACCTGCCACTCTCGCTATAGCTACACAATGTAGTGCGGCATTTGTAGATCCACCTGTTGCTGAAATATGCATTATTCCGTTTTCTATACTTTCTTTTGTCATAAAGCTTCTTGCGGTAATTTTGTTTTTTACCAGCTCTATTATTCTTTCTCCTACATCACGAGCCTGTTTGTATTTTGCTGATGAGCAAAATAATTCAGTAGTGGAGTTAAAAGGACATAGACCCAGTACTTCAGCAAAGACTCCCATAGTGTTTGCAGTCCCGTACATTGAACAAGTACCACAAGAATGACAAATATTTTCTCTTAGCTTGCCAAAATCATCATCTGATATAGTCCCATTGTTCCATGCTCCTATCGACTCTTTTAAATCCGGAGTTACATAGCTTCTCTTTCCGTCGCTATATGGTACCATTGATCCTGCCGTAAGCATTAAAGAGGGAAGATCCAAGGAAGCAGCAGCCATAAGCATTCCCGGAACTATTTTGTCACAGGAACACAAAAATACTAAACCGTCAAAGCCGTGAGCCTTAACCATAGCTTCAATTGATGTTGCTATAAGATCTCTTTGCATAAGAACATAGTCCATGCCTCTTAGCTGTGCCATTCCGTCACATGGAGCTGGTACATTAAACTCAACAGGTGTACCTCCACCGCTCCATACTCCTTCTTTAACACTTGCAGCTAAATCTTTTAAGGGTTTATGACCCGGGTTTGCTTCGGTCCAAGAGTTTACTATTCCTATTACCGGCTTATTAAGATCCTTTTCCCTAAATCCCAGTGAGCTCATTAAACCGTAATAATATCCTTCGTAATTTTGTTCTTTGTTCATAGCTCCTCCTTTCTTTGTTATTTATATTTTATATTAATACTTTATCTGTATAAAACAGAAAAAGACAAGGTACTTGACAAGCTTTAACTTGTGATATATCTTTTTCTTGGTGATTAAATGGAAAAATCTTTGTTTTATTTTATTGAAGCTTCAAAGGAAATGAACTTTACTAAAACTGCCAAAAGGTGCTTTATAACTCAACAGGGTCTTAGCGACCATATTAAAAGACTTGAGGAAACTTATGACACCTGCCTTTTTGAAAGAAAACCCAAGCTTAAACTTACTAGACAAGGGGAACTTTTACTTGACTATGCTAAAAAAGTCCTGGTTATGGAAAAAGATCTAAATAAAAAAATTGAAGAGTATAATAAAAAAACAAGGGGAGAATTCAGCTTCGGCATTAACGCTTCAAGAGCCAGAATACTTTTACCTGAAACTCTAAGCAATTATATGGAAATCTACCCTAATATAAAGGTGTCTTCTGTTCTTGATGATACTGTAAAACATAGCGAAAGAATTATAAATGGAGAGCTTGATATGTTTTTAGGTGTCAATACTCCTGCTAATAAGCTTTTAAATATAAAAAAAGTATTCTTCGATAATATTTTTGTCGTATTATCTAAAAATACTTTAGAAAAAACTTTTGGAAATTCCGCAGATACTTATTTAAAAAATCCCCTCAAGAAAATTAATCTAAGGGATTTAAGTAAACTTAAATTTATTTTAAGCCTGGGTCAAAGTACAACTACATCAAGAGTAAATGAATTTTTTAATGAAAAATCCATAAACTTAAATAGCACAATATTTATAAGCGACTATGATACTCAATTTGATATATGCAGCAAAGAGTTTGCTGCGACTTTTTCGCCTACCCTTATTCTTTCAAGAGTAATTGAAAGAAACAAATGCTGCCTATCTGAAAAGGAAAAACTTTTAGCTTTTAGAATTTACGGTTTAGAGGACAGCTTAAGTATAGAATTTGTTAAGCATAAATACTTTAATCCACCTGAATATATTAATAAGTTTATAGAAATCCTTGAGTATGAAATAAAACAAACCTATATGGATATTGAAAATTATTTTTCAATAGAAAAAAATAAACCCTCTCATTGAGAGAGGGTTCTCTTTTTACATTGTAAATTTTCCGATTTTTAGGTATTCTCCTTCATCTTCCATAACTACTTCCCACTTGTTGTTAATGTTGTAGCTTTTTGCCATTTCTTCAAAGTACATCATAACTACTCCCATATCCACAAGAGATCTTTTATTTTCAAAATCTTCACTTGATTTTTTCATGTATAAAACTACATCGCTACCTGATATTACAAATCTCCAAGGTTGTAAATTTTTATGTGAAGGTGCATATCTTATTGAATATAAGATGTCTAAAAGTCCTCTTTCTTCCAAGTAATCAATAGTAACAGGGTTGGATAAGTCATCCTTATATACGATTTCATTTAGAGGATATCTAACACTAGCCTTTTCTATTTCAAAAAACTTCTTTTCCTTGCCTTGACCTATTGCTATAAGATATTTAAGACTTGAACCTATTTCTCCAAAAACATCCTTTCTTGTATTTTCATCTACTCTATCTATTGTAATCCAACAAGTATCATAACCTTCTTCAACTATCATGGTATTAATTTTTTCAATTATATAACCAATAGCAAGCATAGTTCTGTTGTCATCTTTATCTATTCCAAGACCTAAATAGTGAGGTGCATCAATCATAACACCTGAGTAGCCTGCTTTACCTTTGAGGGCCTTTTGGACAATTTCCCCATTCTCTACAATTATAAATTTTACGTCTCCAATCTCCTTTTCAAGTTCTTTGCAATGGGTTCTGATTTTTTCAAGTTCTTCCTTAGGAACACCTGCTGATTTAAAATTTCTAACTGACTTTCTTTTTTGTAAAAAATCCATCATTAACATGTATAGTTACCCTCCCAAGTAAATTTGTTTTCAAGATATACATATAGTGCTGAAAAAATAAAATAATGAACCGCCAAGCTGGAAGCTACTCCTATAATTATCCCGGCCAAAACATCGGTAGGATAGTGAACCGCCAAGTATATTCTTGATATAGCTACAAGTCCTGCCAGAATAAAAACTATAAGGGCAAGATTAGAGTAATTACATGCCACTATTGTGGCAACAGAAAAGCTTGCGGCTGAATGGCCCGACGGAAATGAATAGTCACTTAAATCTATTCCATATGTGTTTAAATTATCCAATATCCAGTAAGGTCTGTTTCTTAAAAAAATTCTTTTTAAAATTTGGACTATAGCGGATGTAAGCACTTGGCCTAGCAAAATTTCAAGTCCTAACTTTCTCGGCTGTCCTTTAATAAACAGAAGACTCAAGGTCAACAGACTTAAAAAAACCAAACCGCCCAAATGTGTTATATAATAAAACATAAAGTTAAAAAACTTATTATTCATCTTTCTATTTATAAGATTTATAAAAAAATTGTCAAATGACTTAAACGGATTCTTCATAAACACCTCGTTTCTATTATATAGTAATGTGTTCTTTAATTAAAGTATTTATTCCAAATAAATTTATTTCATTTGAAAAATTCTTCCCTTCAAATTAAACTCTTATTGGGAGGCAACTATGAATTTATCGAAACAACAACTTAAAGCCATAGATCATGATCAGGGTCCCGCTCTTATACTTGCAGTTCCGGGAGCCGGCAAGACTTCAATACTTCTTTATAGAACCTTAAAGCTTATTAAGTCAGGCACAGACCCTAAAAGAATACTTACAATTACCTTTTCCAAGGCTGCAAGCTTAGATATAAACAGAAGATTTCAACACATATATAAGGATAACTTTAATAAACCTGTTTTTTCAACAATTCATGCTCTTTGCTACGGAATAGTTTTAGATTATGCTCGCCTTAGAGGAAAAAAATATACTCTCATTGAATCCGGGAGTAGCTCTAAATTTAAAATAATCAGCGATATTTATTACTCCCTTAATAGAAAGTACCTATCTGAAGAAAATATTGAAGAAATTTTAAACAAAATATCTTACTTTAAAAATTCAATGAAAAATCCTCAAGATGAAAAGACAAATATACCCAATTTTATGCAAATATACTTAAATTACGAATACTATAAAAAATCCAAAGGTCTTATAGACTTTGATGATATGATTCTTCTTAGCCTTGAAATCTTAAAAAAAGAAAATTACATACTTAATAAAAAAAGATCAGCCTATGACTATTTACAACTTGACGAAGGACAGGACACATCCATAGCACAATTTGAAGTTATAAAGCTTCTTGCTTCTCCTAAAAACAATCTACTTATAGTTGCAGATGATGATCAATCAATTTACGGTTTCAGAGGGGCAAGTCCTGACTACCTTTTAAAGCTTAAAGAAATATATAAAAATTTAAAATTCTACTATCTTGAAAATAATTTCAGATCATCTAAGAATATAGTTAATACATCAAAATTATTTATAAAAAAGAATACAAATCGATTTAACAAAAAAATCTCCACTCTTAATGATTACATCGACCCGGTAAATATTGTTAAAGTTGAAAGAATAAGAGATCAATATAGATTTATCTACGAAAATATAAAAAAATATCCTGATAAAAGTCATGGAATTTTATACAGGAATAATCTAAGCAGTCTAGGTCTTATGGAGTACCTGGAAAGAAGAAATGTTGAATTTAATCTTAAGGGATCAGGAGTTAAAATCTTAAATCATTTTATAGTTAAAGATATTTTAGATATAATCAAATTTTCCAATAATACTACAGATATAGATACCTTTTCAAGAATATACTACAAGGTAAAGGGTTATATTTCAAAAGCTCATTTAAAATACCTTAAAAATAATTTAAGGGGAGATCTATTTATATCTTTGGTTAATTACCCAAACCTACCCAATTACTACAAGGAAAACATTTTAAAGCTTCGTAAGGATTTTAAAATTTTAAAAGCCTTAAATATATCAGACCAAATTAACTATGTGATTAATGAACTGGGTTATGATTTTTATTTAAGGGATATGTCAGAAAAGTTTGGATACAATTATGAAAGCTTAAAAGAGTTCTACATACACCTTAGCTACATAGCTAAGTCAGAAAGGACTTTGGATGATTTCATAGGTCGACTTAAATATTTAGACTATCTAATAAAAACAAAATCTTTTCAAGACTCAAATATAAGTCTTTCAACTATTCATTCAGCTAAGGGACTTGAATATGACTGTGTGTATGTTCTTGATATGGTAGAGGGTATTTTGCCTTCAATCTCAGACAATGTAGAAACCCTTGAAGAGGATAGAAGACTATTTTATGTCGCAATGACAAGAGCAAAAAATCACCTTTATTTACTCTATCCTAAAACCTTTAATTCAAAATCTGTAGCTATGAGCAGCTTTCTTGAAGAAATATCACAGGTTAAATAAACATCTGCAAGTATAGCAATTTGTTTATTCCAACATAGGCAATTCTTTTGATAGCTTTTTTTAAATAATTCTCTCTAATAAAAAATCCACGAAGGTTTCCCGTCGTGGATTTCAATTTCTTTTTATTTAGTGTAGCTATAGAATCCCTTGCCGGAAACAATACCCAACTCACCTTTATCGATTTTTTCGTCAATCATTTTGATTAGTCGACAGGTTATTGATTCGGGATCTTTTGCATCGGGTTTCATTTTTAATACATTACTTACAGTTTTTAGACCAATTACGTCCATCATTTGGAAGGGACCCACAGGTGCACCGGTTCCTATGCGCCAAGCATTGTCTATGGTTTCTGGATCTGCTATACCTCTCGCCCAAAGACTTTGTCCGGCATCTAGAAGAGGTACAAGCAATGAGTTTAAAACATAGCCAGGCTGCTCTTTATGAAGCTCAATAGGCACCATGTTTATCTCTTTTGCAAATTCAACCACTTCTTTATAAATTTCGGGATCTGTTCCTTCATGTCCCATACATTCCGCCGTGTTATGACTCCATATGGAATTGGCAAAGTGAAGTGCCATGTATTTTTCCGGACGACCTGTATATTGTGCAAAGGTGGAGGGCAATAGTGTAGAAGAGTTGGTACAAAGAATAGTCTTGTCCTCAAGAATTTCACTAATATTTTTGTAAAATTCGATTTTTTCTTCAGTATTTTCCGCCATGGCTTCAATGGCAATATCCGCATTCTTTAGAGCTTTTTCTTTATCTAACTCTAGATGCAGATTCTCTTTCATGTTTTTCTCGCCTTCTCTTATAAGCTCATCAATTTTTTCTACGGTAATACCCTTCCAATCGCTAATTAAAGCTTTAGGGTAAACGTAAGCTCCCAAGGGATTACCTACAAATTTCTTTGCTTCTTCCAAGGCGTCAAGAATGCTTTTGGTGTAGTATTGGATTTTCGGTTCAGTTCTACCGATAGAGCCTTCACTCCTTAACCAAATAGTAGTGTCATGACCGGTGTAAGCAGACATAAGGGCGATTTGCGTGCCAAGGACGCCTCCGCCTAAAAGTACAACTTTTTTAAATTTCATGCTTTCCTCCTTTATAGCTATAAAACAAATTACTTTCCTTTTAGCAAAAGTATATTAAGCCCTTCCGTTTAACTATTAATACCCAAAACTTTTTAATATATTCTTTTTTTATAGTTGTTTCATTATCAAACCCTCATTCCAAGGTACTTACTTTTATTTTTCAAATCTTCCCTACTCAACTGACTAAGGTCAAAAATAAAATAACCCGAGAAATTCTCGGGCCATTACAATTCTTTTTCAAAAGCTATACGCTTTCCACTTTTCCTTAAGTAAACTATTCCGCATTTTATAAAGCCACTTTTTAAAAGAAATTTTTGCATAGGAATATTGTCCTCGTGAGTGTCGATTCTTATGCTTTTAACAGAATCTTTAAGGGCAATTTTTTCAATTTCCTCTAAAAGATAGGAGGCCAGTCCTTTTTGTCTGTGTAGAGAACTTGTAACAAATCTATGGACTGCAAAATATTTTCCTGAAGAAATCCAACTACCCTCGTAAATTTTATCATAGTCCTTATCATAGTCTATAAGAAGAGCCGTAGCTACTACTTCCTTATTATCTTCTATAAGATAAATTTTTGAAATATCCTCAACCTTTGGAAGCTCATCATTTTGCCATTGATTGACACCAAGTCTCTCAAGGCTCTTTGATCCGTCAAGGTATAATGCATTAATTGAGTCTTTATCTTTTTCACTTGCTTTTCTAAATTTCATAGGCACCTTATATTATCAATATAAAAATTATTTTAACAAATATTTCTTATCAAGCTCCATTCTCATGGTGAAGTTAGGGTCAACTACCTGGCATACCTTTAAATTACCTGCAAGAGATAATAATATTCCCGATTCATTTAAAGTCAAATCAGTGTTTTTCATAATTAAATCTACCATATTATTTATTGCAAGATCACTTGCTTCCTCCATAGTAGGTCTTGACCCAAGAGTAATCCACTTATCATCAGCTTCTATAAGGGGAGTTTTATAATCAAAATCTTTTAAAACTTCGACCTTAACCCTTACCTCACCTGCTATTTCAAGTCCTGCTCCCATAATTTCTCCATCACCCATAGCTGCGTGTAAATCCCCTATTGCCAATAATGCCCCATCAACATTGACAGGCAGATAAAGAGATACGCCTTCTTTAATCATGGTGCAGTCCATATTTCCACCATGGTCATAAGGAACTCCTGTGGCTATAGGTTCATCCTTTGGTGCAGTTCCTATTACCCCTATCATTTTATTTAAAGGCAACCTTTTACCTTTAAATTCAGTTGTATTATCCTTTATGTTAAAAATCATTGTGGTTTCTGCTTTTACATCCTGTCCTATCCTTCCAAGACCTGGTGTAGCAACAGAGACTCCTTTATTCATAAGATCTATTTTTATAATATCAACCTTAAGCACATCTCCCGGCTTTGCATCCTCCACATATAAGGGTCCTGTCGCCGGATTAACTCTTGAAAAATCAATTCCGCTTACTAAGTCCTCTTCAGTTTTTATCGCATCAGTAAAGCAATCACAAGTTTCAAAAATTACCTCATCTCCACTTTTTGCCTTCATTGCCGGTTTATTATTTTTGTCCATGGCAAAGATTATATTTTCTTTTAATATTTTCAATAAAATCCCTCCTTTTCACAGTATAACATAATAAAGATTTTAAAGCCTTAAATAAAAAACAGCAGTCTTATATTTTATAAACTGCTGTTTCATTGTATTTTATAAATTAATTAAAGCCATCTATATGAATCAATTAGTACCGATTATAATTCAACTACATTAGCCTCATAACCAATGCTTTTTAAAAAGGTCATTAAATCTTCTGTATTTATAAATATAGTTTTTTCATTTGTATTAGGGTGAAAGCTCATTCTCTCTTCATCCATAATTTCTCTATCAAAATAAACTTTAATGTCTTTATCATAGTTATTTAAAAGACCAAATGGTGATACAACTCCTGCAGGTAATTTCATTTTTTCCATTAGGCTTTCTTCAGATGCCATTTTTATTTGTTTTTCTCCAACTATCTCCTTAAAAGAATCCATGTCAAGGCGTTTCTTATCATCCATAATAACAAGATAGAAATTTCTTTTTTTCCTATTTGTCAAAAACATAGTTTTTGTACGAACTCCTTCAATTCCTTCAATAAATTTATCAGCCTGCTCGGTAGTTAGAGCCGGTTCATGTTCCATTATCTGGACCCTTATTCCTAGTGCTTTAAGTTTATCTTCCACTATTTTGTATAAATCCATTGAAATCCCCTTTTTATATATTATCTACTTCACAAACAATTAATTTTATAATCACTTAAAGTATAACATAACAAAGTTTTTATTTTTCGTATATAAAAAAAATAAAACCTTGAAAAGTTGGTGTTTTCCAAGGTTCTTTGTTCCATAGTATAAATATTAACGTTTTGAGAATTGAGGAGCTTTTCTCGCTTTTTTCAAGCCGTATTTCTTTCTTTCCTTCATTCTCGGATCTCTTGTTAAAAATCCGGCTTTTTTAAGGATAGGTCTATGTTCAGCATCAGCTTCAATAAGGGCTCTTGCCAAACCATGTCTTATTGCTCCTGCTTGTCCTGTATATCCGCCACCCTTAACTTTTACTATAACATCATATTGATCTAATGTTTCAGTAAGTTCAAGTGGAGATTTAGCTACAGTTTTTAATGTATCATAATCAAAATATTCGTCTAAATCGATTCCGTTAACAAGAAATTTACCGTTTCCGGGTAGCAGTCTAACTTGTGCAACAGAAGTTTTTCTTCTTCCGGTTCCTCTATATTGTACTTTTTCCATTAACCTTACCTCCTCAATTAAAATTCGTAAACTTCAGGCTTTTGAGCTGCATGAGGATGTTCTTCCCCTGCATATACCTTAAGTTTAGTATACATCTGTCTGCCAAGTCTGCTTTTTGGAAGCATACCTTTTACGGCATACTCAATAACTCTTTCAGGATGTTTTTCTCTTAATTGAGAGTATACAATTTCTTTTCTACCGCCTGGATAACCGGTGTGCTTAACATGTAACTTTTGTTGCCATTTATTGCCGGTAAGTCTTACCTTATCTGCATTTATAACGATAACATAGTCACCTGTATCTACATGTGGGGTATAGATAGGCTTCTTTTTACCGCTTAAAATGTTGGCAACTTCACTTGCTAATCTACCTAGAACTTTATCCTCTGCATCTACTACATACCATTTTCTATCTACTTCATTGGCCTTAGCCATATAGCTTTTCATTTGGGTCTTATCCTCCTGTATTTAAAAGTTTTCCGGGGCTTTTTAAACACTTTAGCTATTTTAATATAGAACTGTCTCATTGTCAATAATATTTTTAAGTATTTTAGAGCTTTGTCAGGATTTTATAAAAAATAAAAAATCCCCGAAGCTTTTTCTTCGGGGAAAGATTTTAATTTATCTCAGCCTTAATAGCTTTTTCTTGTTTAATAAGTTCCGTAAGCTTTGGTATTATAGCATGGATGTTTCCAACTACTCCAAGATCTGCCACTCCGTAAATAGGTGCATCTTCAGCCTTATTTACAGCTATTATAAGATCTGACTCTTCCATTCCTGCCAAGTGTTGGATTGCTCCTGAAATTCCCATTGCAAAATAAACTTCAGGTCTTACTGTTTTACCTGTTTGACCTACTTGACGATCTTTAGGCATCCAGCCTGCGTCTACTGCAGCTCTTGATGCTGATACTTCCGCTTCAAGTTCTGCTGCAAGCTCTTCAAGTTCTTTAAAGTTTTCAGGTGCTCCGACTCCACGTCCTCCTGACACTAAAATGTCAGCTTCTGTAATATCTTTTTTCTTGTTTTCATGTTTTAAAATATCTATAATTTTAACAGTTTTATCTGCGTCGGTGAACTCAATTTTTTCATCTATTATTTCGCCGTCTTTTTTTTCTATCGTTACTGATTGCATTACTCCCGGCCTTACTGTTGCCATTTGCGGTCTAAAGTCTTCACAAAGGATAGTAGCCATTAAGTTTCCACCAAAGGCAGGTCTTGTCATTAGAAGATTTTTGGATTCCTCATCTATTTCAAGCTTAGTGCAGTCCGCTGTAAGACCTGTGTGTATTCTTGCCGCAAGTCTAGGTGCAAGATCTCTACCTATTGATGTTGCACCATAAAGTACAATTTCAGGATCATACTTTTTAATTATATAATCTATTGTTTTTGTGTAAGGTTCAGTTGTATATTCCTTTAGTAAAGGATCTTCAACTACTATAACCTTATCGGCACCATGTCTGAAAAGTATTTCAGCTTCGCTTCTTACTGATTCCCCAATAAGCATTCCAACTACTTCTTGTCCTAATGAATCTGCAAGCTTTCTGGCTATACCTAACAGCTCAATGCCTACCTTCTGAATTTTATTATCTCTTTGTTCTACAAATACATATACATCTTTTGACATTTCTCAAACTCCTTTAGATAATATATTTTTCTTGAAGTTTAGCTACAATTGCTTGAGCTGCTTCATCAGCAGTTAAATCTTTCAGTACTATGCCCTTGCCCTTTGCTTGTTTAGGGAAGGATTTTCTTACCTTTGTAGGTGATCCTTTAAGACCTATATTTGAAAGGTCTAAATGATCCTTAATGTCTTCAAGACCCCAAACTGTAATTTCTTTTTCAAACGCTTCGTAAACTCCGCTTACTGACATATATCTTGCTTCTGCAATTTCGCTAAGCACAGTAATTAGGCAAGGCATCTTTACTTCAAGTACATGATACCTGTCTTCAAATTGTCTTTTAACTCTTACCTTATCTCCATGAACTTCAATATCTTCTGCATAAGATATTTGAGGTACCCCTATGTGTTCTGCTATTTGAGGTCCTACTTGTGCAGTATCCCCGTCAATTGCTTGACGTCCTGCTATAATAAGATCATAGTCAAGTTTTTCAATGGCACCGGATATTGTACATGAAGTTGCCCAGGTGTCAGCTCCTCCAAATGCTCTGTCTGATAATAAAATAGCATCATCAGCGCCCATTGCCAAGGCTTCTCTTAAAGCTATTTCAGCCTGTGGAGGTCCCATACTAAGTACTGTAACTTTAACATTGTCAGGATCTTTATCTTTTATTCTAAGTGCCGCTTCAAGTCCAGCTTTATCATCTGGGTTAATAATACTTGGTACCCCTTTTCTAATAAGGGTGTTAGTTACGGGATCCAGCTTAACTTCATTAGTATCAGGCACTTGTTTTATACAAACAATTATATTCATCTAATACCTCCTACTTTACGCCCATCCATCTGGAAACTACCATTCTCATTACTTCGGAAGTTCCTTCATAGATTTCAGTAATTTTTGCGTCTCTCATCATTCTTTCGATAGGATAGTCTCTTGTATAGCCGTATCCTCCAAATAATTGTAAACAACGTCTTGTAACATCTGATGCATTTCCTGATGCAAATAATTTTGCCATAGCTGCAAGATGTCCAAATTCTTCTAAGTTGTCCTTAGCCCATGCTGCTCTATAAACTAATAATTGCGCTGCATCTGTTGCCGTTTTCATATTTGCAAGTTCAAACTGAGTATTTTGAAATTCAGAAAGTCTCTTTCCAAATTGTTTTCTCTCTTTAACATATTCTACAGTTTCATCAATAGCTCCCTCAGCAATACCAAGAGCTTGAGAAGCTATACCTATTCTACCTCTATCTAAAGTACCAAGAGCGATTTTAAAACCTTGTCCTTCTCTTCTAAGAAGATTTTCTTTAGGTATTCTGCAGTTTTCAAAAATAAGTTCGCAGGTAGATGATCCCCTAATACCCATCTTTTCTTCAGGCTCTCCTATTGAAAATCCTTCAGTACCTCTTTCTACTATAAACGCTGATATTCCGTGGTTACCTTTTGACTTGTCTGTCATGGCAAATACAATAAATATATCTGCAAATTCAGCATTAGTTATAAATACCTTTGTTCCATCTAATATATAATAGTCTCCGTCAAGCTTTGCAACAGTTTGTTGACCTGAAGCATCAGTTCCTGCATTAGGTTCTGTAAGGCCAAATGCGCCAAGTTTTTTACCACTTAAT
Organism: Peptoniphilus catoniae; assembly: GCF_901447155.2. GTDB lineage: Bacteria > Bacillota > Clostridia > Tissierellales > Peptoniphilaceae > Peptoniphilus_E > Peptoniphilus_E catoniae. The sequence continues at coordinate 234,646 of NZ_LR588414.1, read as the reverse complement.
AAATCCGGCAAATACTTCATTTTTTGATCTTCATTTCCATTTTCATAAATTGTGCCGCTACATAATGAAGTATGTGCTGAAATTATTACAGCTGTTGTCGCACATTTTTTTGCCAATTCTTCAACTGCCATTGAGTAAGCCAAGTAGTCTCCACCTTGACCGCCATATTTCTTTGGAAAAGGTATTCCGAAAAATCCGTATCTTGCCAATTTTTCAAGATTTTCCCTTGGAAATTCTTCCGTACTATCGATATCTTTTGCAAATGGTTTTATTTCGTTTTCTGCAAAGGAACGATACATTTCTTGAAGAAGCTCATGCTCCTTATTAATAGTAAAATCCACGTAATAACCTCCCTCGAGTTACATCTATTTAATGTTATGTTAATTAAATAACAACTATCCACATTATAACACTTATTAATCTTTATTCAATAGCTTTATCAAAAAAACGTCAAATTTTTTAATCACTTAATTTTAACTGTCTAATATTGATTTTTCCCCGGTGATTTTTAATTTTATTATTTAATTGTCCTTATGAGATATTTATAAATCTATTTGTATCTTTAAAGCATTTTGTAAATTTATTCATTAATTAATTTATCTTTATGAAATTTTATTTAACCTTAATTAATAGACTATTAAGCATAAAAAAACTGATGCATTTACATCAGTTTAATCTTCATCACCATATCCATGAGCTATTCTTGCAGCAGCTGCTGCTGCTATAGCTGCAACTATATCATCTGCAAAGGTATTAACATTTTTAAGATCTCTCTTTCGCATATCTATTTCTTTTATTATGCCAACTTTCTTTTTATCTAGGTATCCGAAATTTGTAAGTCCTATAGTTCCATAAAGATTTACTATTCCAAGGGGAAGTATCTCATCAACTCCGTAAAGTCCGGCATCTTTTTTTATAATAGACTGAATCGGTTCAGGAAACTCTCCCTTCTCTACAGCCTTATCTATAGCAAGACCTGTTAACACAGCGTGCATTACTTCTCTTTTTTCAAGAACCTTGGTTACATTATCAATACACTCTTGCAAGGTTATTTTATCGTTATACTCTATTTGCAAATCGTAAACTATTTTTGCAATGTCTTCAATTTTTACATCTATAGACTCTAAAGCAGCTAATGTACTTTTATATAATTCATTTGTATTTTTCATAATTACCTCAATTCATTTCCTCTTGTTGTGCCATCTTCTGATATTGACCACATTCCAACCTTGGATTTTCTTGCTGTCTTTTCAACTTTTTTAAATATTTTTACATATTTTGTATTAGGCTCAAAGGTATAGGTTCTAGAAAGTCCCTCCTTTAGACTTAGAGCCGAAAAATTATAATCATAAGCATCTTTCATAGGATTCTTAGGTTCTTTTATCCAAATATATCTAAGCTTTCTACCGTATCGGTCCTCATCTTCTTTATCTTTTTCAAGATATACTTTTTTATTAAATAAGAGCTTTTGTGCAAACTCACAGGACTCAGTTCCATAAGCTTCTTTTTCACCAAGTTCAGGTGCATTTATTCCTATTATCCTTATTTTTTCTCCCTTATTAGTGTACACTGTATCTCCATCTACAACCTTTGTAATGGTTCTTATCTCCGTATTGGAGTCTGTTGATAAGAAGAACTCATTAAATACAAAGAAAGCTATTAAAAGTATTATAGGAAAATAATATTTTTTCATCTTCTTGCTCTCATTCTCTGAATTTTTCTTCTTCTGTTTATTTTTGCTCTGGCCTTTTTTATTGATATGCCATAAATTATTCCCGGAAGAAGGCTTGCAAATATAAGACTTAACAGATTATAGCCCAATCCTAAAATTTCAAATATAAAAATTCCGGGCATTAGAAATAAATCAAGGGGAAACTTCCAAATGCTTTCTGCTACCCCTGTTGAAAACATTCCTCTTCCTTCCATAATTATAGGCGGTATAAAAAATATTATTGAAACAAGAACTATAATATTTCCGGTTAAAAAGTCCAATCTTTTACTTGCTCTTTTACTCATTGCCTTGGCAAAATTATAATATAAAATTATTGGCAAAAGGGCAAGTAGCAGCTTAAAAATTACATTTCCATATATAAAGTTAGATATAGTTTTGTTTAAACCTATTAGAATATTTAACAAAAACATGATTAAAATAATAAATATGTGAAATATAAGTCCCCTAACATTATTTTTCATTTACTTCACCTATGGCTTCAAGTCCAGGAGATGTTAATACTTTTAAGTCAGGCATAAGAATTATGACCTCAGCATCGTATTCCTTGACTGTATCTAATATGCTTTGATAGTCCGACAAGTACATGGCTGTAGATAAATAATCCGCAACAAAGGAATCCTTTACTATAATTGAAACGGATCTATAGTCATTTGAAGGAGCAAGAGTTTCTTCATCTATTATATGTGGGTATCTTGCTCCCTTATAAATAAAAAATCTTCTATAATCTCCACTGGTTACTACTGACTTATCGTTTACATCTAAGACAGCCAGATATTCAGAGCCTCCTCTTTCAATTATATCATCAGGCATGGTTATAGCAATTTTAAAACTCTTTTTATCTGGTGGACTTCCTATTGTCCTTACATTGCCTCCTGCTGATATAACTCCTGCTTTAACTCCAAGCTCTTTTTCTGCATATTGGGCAAGCTTCTCCACCGCATAACCTTTTGCAACTGATCCTAAGTCTAAAGCCATCCCCTCTTTTTTTAAGTAGACGGATCTCTCTTTATCATTTAACTCAATATTATTCTCATCTATTAAAGGCCTTAAAGCTTCAAGGTCCTCTTTTTTAGGAAGCTCACTTCCCATAATATTTTTAACTTCTTCAGGAGTTTTACCATCTTGGTAAAGCTGTGAATACTCATTCCATAAATCTGTAACAGGTCCTATGGCTATATTAACCTTTTGAATATTGCTGTCAATTTCCAGGCTTCTTTTTATTAAATCATATAAATCTTCTTCAACTTTTACTCCGGTCTTACCTGCATTATCATTAATCGTTTTTAAATTGTTATTATCATAAGAATTAAATCTGTCATAAAGTCTATGATAGTAAAAAAATTTATCTTTTAGCTTATTAAGTTTTTCAGGAGCGGACTTATCGTCCTTGTCATATATACTTATGACTGTATAGGTGTCAAAGGCGTCAAAAAACGATATATCATAGGATTTTTCTTTAACCCTTGTCCCACAGGCTACAAGCAAAAATGAAAGTGCCAATATAGGCAACAATCTTTTCATAAAATCACCTTCTATATATTATCAAATAAACTTTGTAAATAAAATATTAAAATTTATATGTAATTTTAATATAAAATATGGTAATTGTCGATTTTTGTAGATTTTTACTTACTTCTAATGTATAATGTTTTAATGGTTAGAACCACAGGAGGTAATTTCAATGACTAAGGGTAAAAGCGTAGTTCTTGGAATGAGTGGTGGAGTCGATTCTTCTGTTGCAGCTCTTCTTTTAAAAGAGGAGGGTTACGATGTTACCGGAGTGTTTATGAAAAACTGGGACGAAGAAGATGAAGATGGTATATGCACCGCTACTGAAGATTACCTTGATGTTACTAGAGTGGCCAGCCAGTTGGGTATTAAGTATTACACGGTAAATTTTGAAAAACAATATAAGGATCGAGTTTTTTCCTATTTTTTAAATGAATATAAAAAAGGGCGAACTCCAAACCCCGATGTAATGTGCAATACCGAAATTAAATTTAAAGCGTTCCTGAATTTTGCCATGACCTTTGAAAGCGATTATATAGCTATGGGTCATTATGCAAGAACTAAAAAGGAAAATGGTAAGACGTATTTACTAAGAGGCGTTGATAGCAACAAAGACCAATCTTATTTTTTGTCCAGAGTAAATCAGGAAGCTCTTGCAAAAACTCTATTCCCAGTCGGAGATCTCACTAAAGATCAGGTTAGAGATATTGCAATTAAAAATAACTTGGCAACAGCGCATAAAAAAGACTCAACGGGTATATGTTTTATAGGTGAAAGAGACTTTAACAGTTTTTTGGACAAGTTCCTTTATACAAAACCTGGAGATATATATTCTGTAACAGGAGAGTACTTAGGTAAACATTCAGGACTTATACATTATACCATCGGTCAAAGAAGAGGTATCGGACTTGGAGGTATGGGCAATGGTGAACCGTTTTTTGTAGCTGATAAGGATCTTAAAAACAATAGACTTATTGTTGCTCAAGGGGTAAAAAATAAGGCTCTATACAAGACAGAAACAATTTTGGAAGATCCTTTCTTTATTACTCAAGCCCCGGGCTTTCCATTAAGGTGTTCCGGAAAGATAAGATACAGGGCAAAAGACGAAGCTATGACTATATATAAAGATGGTAATAATCTTAAAGCGGTATTTGATAATCCACTTAAAGGGGTAACCCCGGGACAGGTCCTTGTTCTATATAAGGATGAGGTGTGTCTTGGTTCAGGAATTATAAAATAAGGAAATTTTAATTTGGAGGTATAAAATGTCAGAAATGGTTTTAAATCTTGAAAAAAGAGAAGAGATAGGAAAAAATAAGGTAATTAAATTAAGACAGGATCAAAAAATCCCAGGAGTAATCTATTCAAAGGGTAAAGAAGCTTCACATGTTAAGGCAGTTGAAAAGGAACTTAAAAAACTATATTCAAAAGCCGGTACATCAAATATTATTACAATAAATATCGATGGAGAAGAACAAAAGGCATTATTTAAAGATGTTCAAAACCATCCTTTTAAAAATCAAATTTTACACTTTGATTTATTCCTTGTAGATATGTCTGAAAAACTTAGAGTTACTGTTCCTATTGTATTAATTAATAGAGATGATATAAGAGTTCAACCTTCAGTACTTCTTCAAACAATTGATGAGGTTGAAATTGAATGTCTACCATCAGACCTACCATCAGAAGCAAGTATTGATGTAATAGATATGCAAATAGGTGATTCCTACACTATAGGTGATCTTGATATAGCATCTAATGATAAAGTTGAAATCTTAACAGATACTGATGAAATAGTTGCAAGCCTTCAAGAGCCTAGAGAAGAAGAAATAGGAGAAGAAGTAGAAGAGGTTTCAGCAGACGTTCCTACCGTTTCAGAAACTGAAGCTCCTAAGGAAGAAGAAGAGTAATTAATATAATACTTACAAATAAATTGACCTTAACTTGATTTAATATCAGGCTAAGGTCAATTTTTTATATCCTGTTTAAATACTTTTCTTAAAACAAAAACAGAATTGCCACTTTTAAAGTAACAATCCTGCCATCTTCTCCTTTATCCTTTAAGTATAGGGGAAACTCTTTTATAAATAAGCATAGCCAAGGCTGAAACGCTAAAACCCTTAATTAAATTAAAAGGTAGTATTGAATACATCATCATAGACCAAAGGTCAGTTATCTTTGATGTTACAATTGAACCGGCCTCTATTATGGCATCCATCGGCATAAGCTTGCTGTATAGGGGAAATATAAAGTAATAATTTGATATTATAGACACTCCTGTCATAGCAAGGCTTCCTAAAAATAAACCTAAAAAGGCACTTTTAAAGCTTTTATTTCTACTGTAGACAAATCCGGCAGTAAAAGCAAAGACGGAGCCTATTATAAAGTTTGACAACTCCCCTACTCCACCTGTAGTTGTTCCTTTTATTACTATGTGAAGTATATTTTTGAGAGCGGAAATTAAAATCCCCGCAACAGGTCCCATAGCAAATGAGCCTACTACAATAGGTAAATCCGATACATCCATTTGTATAAAGCTTGGAGCTATAAAAGGTAGAGGGATTTGGTATGCCATAAGCAAAAAAGAAATTGCAGACAACATTGTAATCCTTATTAACTGCCTTGTACTTGCTCCTGTTTTTGAATTAACTCTATTCATTTAAACCTCCAAGAATTTAGGGATTAAAAAAATCCCATGATTTCTCAGGGAATTGCATAAAAATACAATCTTCTTTCATCCGGACTATACCGTCGGTACTTGAATTTCACAAGTTCAGTCCCTAAGGACTCGCGGACTTTACCGCCGGTAAGGAATTTCACCAAACCCTGAAGATATTTAACGACTATACTTTACCATATTTATCTTAAAAAAAGCAAGAATTCTATTTTGAATTGGAGTCATAGACCACAACAGGCATACCGTGAAAAGTGTTGTTATAAAAAACACTCATGAGATTAGGAGGAGTATTTACACAGCCATGAGATCCATTAGTAAGATAAATGTCCTTACCGTAATCAGACCTCCAGGAAGAATCATGAATGCCGCAGCCTGACCAGTTAAAGGGTAACCAATAACCTACAAAAGATCTCCAACCATCACCTGTAAGATACCTGTCTCTTTCTCTTGACCAAATTTTTCCTGTCCCTGTAGGAGTCCCATTTCCTTGACTGGGATTTCCAGATACTATAGGAGTATCAACTACAAGCTTGGAATCTTTATAAAGCCACATATGTTGTCTGCCTAAATCAATTTCAACATAAGAGTTACCTAAATCGTTAAGTCCTCTATCAACCGCTTCAAGTCTGTAACTTGGAGTCAATGTTACATCCTCAGTGTTTTCCAATGCTTTAATAAGCTCCTCAGTAGATTTTAATATATCGGTGCTCCATCCATATATTCCTCCCCTAACAGTTACAGGACCTATATCTGTAGCATTAAATACTCTTTCTCCCTTAAAGGTATCATACTTTGAGGCAAGCATTCTAATATAATCCTCAGCCTTAACCGGATCCGGAACTAAAAGGCCCTCTCCATTATCAACATAAAGGCTTACCAATTCGTCTTTCTCAAGAACTTCTTGCCTGTCTTTAAAATCATAAGTTATTTTAAAACCATTTAGTTTGTTTTTTTGTTCAAGAATAGAGTTTAACCTCTTATCGTCTGAAAGTATATAGGGTTTTATATAAAGGTCCTTCTCCTCAAGCTTTAATTTCTTATCAGCACTTTTAAAACTCTTAATAATCTCTTCCTTGAGTTTTTTAATGTTAACCTTGTTTCCTTCAACTTCCTTTTTTATCTTATACTTGTCCTTCTCATAAACTATTTGAGCATCTTCTGGCTCAATTAAATTATCTATATTAACAAAGTTCTTATCTATAATTTCCTCAAGTTTATCCTCATTGTAATTTATCCTTGCTTGAAGGCTCTCATCTCTTGGCACTAAAATATACAAAAACCAATAAAATGGATTCTGATCTACAAATTGTCCCTGGTCTAATGTGTCTACATAGTCAATATCTTTAGGATTTATTTTTAAACTTCCATCTTTTTTTATCAATTTTAAATTGTAATTGTCATAGTAAGATTTATAGTTTTCATATAAGTCTGATCTTCTTGTAAATCCGAAATCTTTTCCATTTATAGTGGTCTTTGGAAAGAAGTGGTAAGCAAAAAAATAAAAACCGGATAGGTATACAGTTGCCAATAATAAAACTATTAAAACTATAGATGCTCTAAAAAATTTCTTCATTTGTTTCACCATTTACATTCTAATACACTTGGGCTTTTTAATAAAGTTAAATCTCCTTATTAAAATTATAAGGTCGACTTACATTTAATAAGTCAACCTTATATAAACTCTTTCATATATAATAGATTTTATCTTAATCCTTTGTTTATATTTATGTACCTTTGCCTTTTGTTAAGACTTCTAAATTCATCTTCAGTTAATAATCTTTCCATTGCAATTCTTTGATCTTTATTGTCAGGATATTTTTTTATTTCAATAAGGTGCTTAACTTTTTCCACATCTTTCTTCCTTTTCATGTGAGAATGTTGAGAATAGTCGCCATCAGCTCTTTTAATTAACCAGGGTCTCTCTAAGTTTTTTAAATATCTTATCTCCAATACCATAATTCCCTCCAAATATTTAATTACAAATCTATCAATTACAATATAAAGCTTATTTGTAAAGTGTTTATGTATCTTGTGTCAGTATTAAATAAAAACTACAAGATCTTGTGATCTCTTTAAAAGCTTTGAAAATAAACTGCCCTTATGCTACTATAAAGTAAATTGAAAACGGAGGTGTCCTATGGTTAATTATTGGCCGATTTTCTTAATAGTATTTTCAAATGTTTTTTATCATATTTGCTCCAAGTCCTCTCCTGAAAAACTAAATCCCTTAGCGGCCCTTACAATCACTTACTTAATAGGTACTGTGTGCTCGGCTCTTGTGTTTTTTATAACTAATCCCGGTGCAAGCCTAATAGAAGAGTACCATAAACTTAACTGGGCTCCATTTGTTCTAGGTGTGGCCATAGTAGGTCTTGAGGCAGGTTATATGTATCTTTATAAGTCCGGTTGGAATATTAACTCAGGTTATTTAATTGTAAGTATAATTTTATCCATAACTTTACTTTTTGTAGGTCTTATTCTCTACAATGAACCTATAACACCGAGAAAGATTTTAGGAGTAATAGTTTGTATTTTAGGCATAATAATTATGCGCAAGTAAAATCTTTTTCTGTTACAAAATTTTATTCTTCTTACCATTATTTTTAATAAAAAATAGAAACTCCGAAGTCTTAATGGACTCGGAGTTTTATTATAGATATTTTACTTCCAATATAAATTTTTATAACCTTCTACAGATTTATTTGAATTAATGAGATACCTGTTTTTTACCAACTCCATCATGGGCCTGTCATGATTATAGGAATCAGAAAAAGCACTGGAATTGTCATAGTCTATTTCTATACCCTTGCTACTAAGATGGTTTAAAATTCTCTCAACCTTTTCAGTTGATCTGTTATTTTCTCCCTTTATGTTAAAAGATTCATCCAACTCCGTTCCAATAATTACATCAAATTTTAAAAAACTTTTGAAATATTTAAGATAATTTATAGGAGATGCTGATACCAACATAAAATAGTCCGCCTCAATGTTCTCAAGGTATTCGAGACCGTCTTCCAACATATGACTCTCATAAACATAGTTTACAAAGTCTTCCAAGTCTTCTTCACTTAAGTATCGAAACACTCTGCATATACTTGACTTAAAATGCTTAATTTTAAATCCGGCTAAATAATTTAGACTTCCCTGTATAATAGACCTATAAAATATAAATTTACTTACCTTTTTATTTTTAATAGCATATTCCCAAAGAAGTATTATTGTATCCTTGTCTGTTAGAGTCTTATCAAAGTCGAATATGGCAATGATTCTCTTCATACTTCACCTCAAAGCAATTATACATCATATAAAATATTTTTAAAGCTTGATGAATTTTCGCCTTTTGTTAATATTAACTTAGGTGATTAAGTTGAAAAACAAAATTATTCATATAGATATAGATGCTTTTTATGCATCTGTTGAAGAACTTGATAATCCTTCACTTAAAGGTAAACCTCTAGCTGTTGGCGGTCTAAGTGACAGGGGCATTGTTGCAACTGTAAACTATCCTGCAAGAAGGTATGGAATTCATTCTGCCATGCCTATATTTATGGCAAGGGCTCTATGCCCCAGTTTAATTGTAGTAAAATCCAATAGAGAAAAATATTTAAAAAAATCCAAAGAAGTTTTTAATATAATTGCTGACTACTCACGAAATATGGAAAAAGTTTCAATTGATGAATGCTACATTGACCTTTCCCATTCAAATGAACCTGTTAATCTTGCCATGGACTTAAAAAGAAGAATATTAAAAGAAACGGGTCTTACTGTAAGTATGGGCCTGTCCTATAATAAGTTTCTTGCCAAAATAGCCAGCGATTGGAAAAAACCTGACGGTTTTATGATAATTTCAGACTCAGATATGCCGGAAATTTTATACAAGCTTGACATTAACAAAGTCCACGGTCTAGGTGAAATGTCCCAAGAAAAACTTAGAAAAATAGGTATCAACACTATAGAAGACCTTATGGGCTTAAAGGAGGACTTTCTATTTGATCTTTTCGGCAAAATGGGAATAGAAATATATGAAAGAATAAGAGGTATAGACAGAAGAGAAGTAATACCTGATAGAACAAGAAAAAGCATGGGAGTGGAGAGAACTTTTCTTGAAACTAATAACAAAAAAGAACTTAACAGCTATTTAGATAAATATTCAAAAGAACTTGCAGAAGACTTAAAAAAATACAACTTAGGCTTTAAAACCCTAACACTGAAACTAAAAACTCACGACTTTAAGACAAGCACCCATTCAAAAACTTATTCAACAACTATTAAAAGCTATGAAGATATTTTAGAAAAATCTAAAGCTCTTTTTAAAGAGAACTACACAGAAAAAAAACTAAGACTTATGGGAATATCAGCATCAAACCTAGTGGACCTTGACACGATACAGCTAAGCTTTAAAGATATAAAAAATCCGGACTAATCCGGATTAATATTTTAATATAGAATTTACCTTATACTTAGATAACTTTTCCCTACCTTTAAGGTCTACAAGCTCAATTAGAAAATCAAGGCCTACTATATTGCCTCCAAGTCTTTCAACAAGTTCAGCAGCTACTTGAGAGGTTCCACCTGTAGCAAGAAGGTCATCAACAATAAGAACATTTTGACCCTTTTTAATAGCATCAGAGTGTATTTCAATGGAGTCGGTGCCGTACTCAAGTTTATAGTCCGCTGAAATTTTATTATAGGGAAGCTTACCCTTTTTCCTTACAGGTACAAATCCACAGCCCAATTTATAAGCAATGGGAGCACCTACTATAAATCCCCTTGCCTCAACTCCAACTACAAGGTCAACCTTAGTATCATTAAGGTCACACATCTGATCTATAGCTGTTTTAAAACTTTCAGGATCCTTTAATAAAGTAGTAATATCCCTGAAAATAATTCCTTCTACAGGATAATCCTTAATACTTCTGATTTTTTCATATAAGTCCATTATCTACACCTCAAAATTAAATTATTTTTAAGTTCTAATTTGAAACTTTTGCTTACAACTGTTACAAGTAATACTAATCTTTCCCTTTTTCCTTGGAGCACGAAGTTCCTGTCCGCAATTAGGACATTTAAAATATTTATTTTTCCTATCCTTTAAGTTTCTTGATGTTCTGGAGAAGAATCTTATGAAGGGAGAAGTTATTTCTAAAAATTTTTTGTTTTCAGCAAGTCTTTTATCTAAGTTTCTAGAAAAAAATCTAAAATATAAAATAAGTATCAAAAAATAACTTAGATATCTGAAATCACCGGGCAAAAAACCCACTGCACTAACAATAGAGACAACAACAGCTAAAACAAGAAGAAATTTAGTAAGAGAATCAGCACCATATACAGATCCATATCTTCCTCTCATAACTCTTATAAACCAGTCTTTCATTTAAACACCTCTAAACTATTATAACACCTTAAAAAAATATTTTATCCTTTCTTAGAAAATAGTTGCATGATTTGTAAAAACAATGTATAATTACTTTTGTGCTTAGGGACTGTATATAAAAAATAAAAACTTGTTGACAAAAACACTTTTTTATTATACAATCTCTCTTGTTAACTGCTTGCGGGAATGGCGGAATTGGCAGACGCGCTAGACTTAGGATCTAGTTCCTTTGGAGTGGGGGTTCAAGTCCTCTTTCCCGCACCAACTAAAAAAAGATCTGAAGATAAACCTTCAGGTCTTTTTTATTTAATTCTTCTTTTGTATATAGGAGCAAACTTTCTCTTATGTTCTGAATTTTTGTGCATCTTTTCTATTTTTCTTGCAATAGAGTCATCTATCTTCTTCCCTCTTATATAATCATTTAAGTCCTTATAGGTAAATCCCATTTCCTTTTCATCGCTTTGATCTTCAAAGAGTCCTGCACTCGGTGCTTTTTCTATTATAGCTGATGGGATATTAAGTTCTTTTGCTAAATCATAAACTTCATCCTTTAAAAATTCTGCCAGAGGTATTAAATCAGCTCCACTATCTCCATACTTGGTATAGTAACCCAAGTAAAATTCAGATGCATTTGAACATCCCAGGACCAAATAGTTGCGGTCTTGAGCATAATAATAAAGGGTTAGCATTCTAAGTCTAGGTTTAATGTTTGATTTTGCCATTAAATTGTCTGAGATAAAGCTGTCCTTCAAATAATATTTAAAAGTATTTGTTAAATCAACTTTTTCTATATTAAGATCTATAGCTTCTGCAACAAGTCTTGCGTCCTCTTCATCTTTAGGATTGCTTTCGCAAGGCATTATTATTCCAAGTGCATCCTCCCCGAAGGCAAGCTTTGATACAGCTGCTACTACTGATGAATCTACTCCGCCGCTAAGTCCGAAAACTACTCCTTTTGCTCCTGCTTCTTTAACCTTATCTTGTAACCATGCTACTAAGTCTTTTATTTCTTCTTTCATTTTTGCTCCCTTATATTTATATTTTAATACCTTTATCAGTTATCTTGTTTTATGATTTATATATTATTTTACCTTTATTACAAGGTAACCTTTCATTCTTTAAAACCTTTATATCTATTTTAGCTGATGTAAGATTTGTAAGTTCTTTTTTTATAGAATTATCACCAAGCTCACTGTGAATTTCAAGAGAAACCTTGTCAGTATAAGTCTCTTTTAAAATCTTATAGCCCGCTTTAATAAGTCTATTGGTAATCTCTCCATGAAATGAGTAATCATAGGTTAAGGACAAGCGTTCAAACTCTCGCATTTCAACTATATGACTTGCATCTAAAGCTATTTTTGCTCCATGAGAGTAGGCACGAACCAATCCTCCCGCTCCTAAAAGAATCCCTCCGAAGTATCTTGTAACCACAAGACACACATTAGTAAGATTCTCTCTCTTTAAAACTTCAAGCATTGGAATACCTGCAGTACCTGAAGGCTCTCCGTCATCATTATACCTTTGTATAAGTTTGTCCTCTCCTATTATATAGGCACTGCAGTTGTGCGTGGCATCTTTATTTTTTGCCTTAATTTGTGCAATTTTATCAAGAGCTTCCTCTTCACTTGTAACGGGAAAAGCATAACCTATAAATTGAGATTTCCTTTCTATAAAACTGTCCTGTCCATTTTTTAAAACACTTCTATACATCTTCTATCACAAACTTTTTATATTTTTCATAGTCAATACTGTTAAGGACCGTTGTAAAACTTACCCCTTCAGCTTTATATTCTAAATTTTCATACTTGTAGCTATCTAAGATATTCGACAAAACATCCGCCTTGTCATAAGCTATAAGCATATTGACCTTGTTAAAATCATCTTTAAAACTTTCTTCTATTGCCCTTAAAAGAATATCCATGTTTTCATCTTTTTTAGCTGAAATATATATTCTGTTTTCTCCATAGCTGGGATTAATTGCAAGCTGATCAGTTTCAACTCTATCCATTTTATTAAAAACTGTTAGAATTTTTTTATTTTCAATTCCCAAGTCCTTTAAAATATCAACAGTTATTTTATACTGAATCTCCAAATCCTCGCTGGACGCATCTATCACATGAAGTATTAAATCTGAATATTTTATTTCCTCCAGGGTTGACTTAAAGGCTTCCACCAATTTAGTGGGAAGTTTTGATACAAAACCTACTGTATCAGATATAATAAACTCCGATCCGTTTAAAAGTTTAGCCCTTCTTGAATTGGGATCAAGGGTGGCAAAAAGCATATCTTTTACATAAACTTCCTTGGAAGATTCAAGCTTAAGTCTATTTAAGATAGTAGACTTGCCTGCATTAGTATAACCTACAAGAGAAACTGTATGAATATGATTTTCAGTTCTTCTGTTTCTCATAGTGTCTCTTGTTTTATCAAGCTTTTTAAGCTTTGCCTTGATGCTATCTATTTCTTTTAAAAGTCTTCTCCTATCAGTTTCTATTATTTGTTCTCCAGGTCCCCTTGTGCCTATTCCACCACCAGTTCTTGACCAACCGTCAATTCCCAAAAGTCTTGGTAGTTGATATTCAAGTTGCGCAAGTTCCACCTGAAGCTTTCCTTCATAGGTAGATGCTCTTTGAGCAAATATGTCAAGTATTAAGTTTGTTCTGTCTATTACCCTTACTTTTTTATCAAAAAAATCTCTACCTTCATTAAAATTTTTCTCCAAGTTTCTTACCTGAATACCTGAAAGTTCATCGTTAAATATTACAAGATCTATGTCAAGCTTCTCCAGCATATCTTTTATTTCCTTGACCTTGCCTGTCCCTATTAAGTATTTAGGAGAAAACTTTTCAATGTTTTGAGCGACAACACCTCGAACCTCCGCTCCTGCCGCTATGGTAAGATCCTCCAACTCTTCAAGTGACGTTTTAAGACTGTAGGGTTTAGCGCCTATATCTGTTGCAACTACTATTGCCTTTTCTATTTCTCCATCTTTTATTTTTTCCATATTTACATTATAGCAAATTCTCTAACTTTAATCATAATCACTCTCTTTATTAAATTTAGAAAAATTCTTGGCTTTACATGTTATAATTTTTTCAGGAGGTTTCTATGACTTATAATAAAAAAGGATTTTCAAGAAGACTTTTATCAAAAGCTTTTTTAGTTTTATTTATAGGCTTTTTTCTTTTATTAATCTATGGAATCTATTCTGTAGCTTCTCTTGGAGATATAGAAATTAAAGATAAGGACTACTATAAAAACCAAGTCATAAGCTCAGGCTATGAATATGTTGAAATAAAAAATATGCCTAAGGACTTGATAAACTCCTTTATAGCAATTGAGGACCACCGTTTTTATAGACACAAGGGAATAGATCCTTTAGCTATTTTAGGCTCAATTAGAGATAATATAAAGAGTAAAAAATTAGTAAGAGGCGGGTCAACTATAAGCCAACAATTTATAAAAAATGCTTACCTAAGTCCCGACAAAACCCTTAAAAGAAAATTTCAAGAAGCCTATCTTGCTATTAAGCTTGAAAAAAGATTTGATAAAGATGAGATTATGGAGCTTTATTTAAATACAATCTATCTTGGTCATAGTTGCAATGGCGTTGCATCGGCTTGCAAAAAATATTTTAGCAAAAATGTAGAGGATATAAATCTTCCTGAAAGTGCTCTCATTGCATCAATTACAAAATCCCCTGCTTCTTACAGTCCCATTAAGTTGGTAAAATCAGATACTGATCAAGGGGCTCCCTTAGGTGAAAAAATGATAGATGGCATAAATTACAAAATATTTTACAATGAACCGGCCTTTAAAAGGCAAAAAACAGTTTTATTAAGATTATATGAATTAGGGTATATAGACCTTGAAAACTATGATGAGGCCTTAAAATATCCCATAAGAGATTCAATAAAGCCCAGTCTTTAAATTAAATTTAACTTAAATGAAAAGAGGTGCCTTTGTGTTAAGAAAATTATTTTTTACCATGTTGGTTAAAAGAGTTTTAAGGAAACCGCGATTTGCTAAAAATAATAAAAAATTCAAGCCCGGTCTTAGAAGAATGGGAAAGATTTTATTTTATTCAAGTAGAATAAAATACAGAAATCAAAAGTTAAAAGCATAATAGCCACCATATGGTGGCTACTTTATTTTAAATATATACTTTAAAATTTAATCTTCTTCTCTTTGCTCTTCTGAACTGTCACCAGCTTCCGGAGATTCTTTTTTACTTTCTTCATCTGTTAAAGATTGTTCTTTTTGAGATTCCGAAATATTGTCTTCCTCATAATTTTTTAAAATATCCATAAACTCTTCACCAGTAATTGTTTCCTTCCTTAAAAGAAAAGCTGCTATTTCATGAAGTGCATTAATGTTTTCCTTTAGGATATTTATAGCTTTCTCGTGAGCGGATTCAATTATTTTATGAACCTCCCTGTCGATTTTAGCCTCCGTATCACTTGATACATCAAGGGTCATATCTCCTCCAAGATATCTGTTAGTTTCAGATCCTAAAGCTACAAAACCGAATTCATCAGTCATGCCGAATCTTGTAATCATAGCCTTGGCAATTCTTGTAGCCTTTTCTATATCATTTGATGCACCTGATGTCTTTATATTGAAAATAAGTTCCTCTGCAGATCGTCCACCGGTAAGGGTTACTATATTATTAAAAAGATCTTCCTTACTCATTAGAAACTTTTCTTCTTCATCTACCTGCATGGTATAACCTAAAGCCCCTGAAGTTCTTGGAACTATAGTTATTTTATGAACAGGTGCCGAACCTTTTTGTTTAGCTGCGACAAGAGCATGACCTACTTCGTGATAGGCTATTATTTCCTTTTCCTTAGGGGATATTACTGCATTTTTCCTTTCATATCCGGCTATTACAACCTCAACGGACTCTTCAATATCCCTTTGACTCATTTTGTCTCTGCCTTCCCTTACAGCTCTAAGGGCAGCTTCATTAATCATATTGGCAAGATCCGCTCCTGATGCACCTGCAGTTGCTTTTGCCACTTGTTCATAGTCAATATTGTCCTCTTTTTTTATATTCTTGGCATGAACCTTAAGTATTGCCGTTCTTCCCGCCAAATCCGGAAGCTCTACAGGTATCCTCCTGTCAAATCTTCCCGGTCTAAGTAGTGCCGGGTCAAGAGATTCCGGTCTGTTAGTTGCCGCAAGAATAACAACTCCTGATTTACCTTCAAATCCATCCATCTCAGATAAAAGCTGATTAAGAGTCTGCTCTCTTTCATCGTTGCCTGAAAGTCCAGCTCCATCACGTTTTTTACCTATAGTATCAATTTCATCTATAAAAACTATACATGGAGCTTTTTCCTGAGCTTGCTTAAATAAATCTCTAACCTTAGCCGCTCCAAGACCAACAAACATCTCTACAAATTCAGAACCTGAAATTGAAAAGAAGGGTACATTAGCCTCCCCGGCAACTGCTTGAGCAAGAAGAGTTTTTCCTGTTCCCGGAGGACCTACTAAAAGAGCTCCCTTTGGAAGCTTTGCTCCTATTTGTGTGTACTTTTTGGGATTGTGCAGAAAGTTTACTATTTCAGTTAAAGCCTCTTTAGCTTCGTCTTGACCGGCTACATTTTTAAAGGTAATTCCATCTGTTGATTGTACATAAATCTTGGCATTGCTTTTACCAAAACTCATAGGACCTACTCCGCCACCGCCAAACTTCTTTGTTACAATTTTAGAGAAAATATACCAAACTAAGACCAACATTAATACTGTTGAGCCGAATGATATAAGCATTCCCACTATAGGGTTAAGCTCTGCCGGATACTCTCTGTCAAACTCAATTCCCTTTTCGTGTAAAAAGCTTGGCAGGTCCGGATCGTTAAAACTTGAAGTTTTATATTTTTGATTCTCTTCACCCTTTTTAACTTCAAATAGAATTTCCTTTTCAAGAACATGGACTTTTTTAACTGTGTCCGGTCCCTCCTCCGCAAGGTTTAAAAATGTGCTATAATCCACAACTTTTACATCGTTGGGATTCATAATCCTTTGTCTTGTAAGATAAGGTACTGAAAACATTAAAATAATAGCCATTATATAATAAATCATCATAGGCCTATTATTAAAATTTTTAGGCGATTTTTGATTGTCTTTTATATCGTTATTGTCTCTGTCTTCGTCAAAAAACATTTAAAACATCCTTCCACTTTAAATTAACACCACTTAATAATTATGTATAAATACTATATACCCAAAAGTCTTAGATGACAATTATATAAAATTTAATTGCTCTATAAATAGGTGCTTGTGCAGAAAAAAGACCGATCTTATTAAAAGACGGTCTTTTTATTTTTCCCTTTAAAGTATATTATATTCTTTTAACATGGCCTCTATTTCAGTTCCTTTGATTTTCTTATCTACTACTGCCTTTAATCCAATAGGTAAATCTAAGCTCGGTTTTTCGCCATCATTTAATGCACTTAGGCCTGCCAACATGTACCTAATGTCATAACGTGATGCAAATACTTCTGGCACTTTCTTTTCCACGCCTGTCAGTACATAGACTGCCTCCATTGCACATCTTGCTGAATACTCAGTAGTAAATACCGTATCACGACCCGGATCATCAAGCGTTTCTACAAATTGTCCCAAGAATGCAAAGTTAAGTGAATTTTTAGGTACTACATAGGGTCTATCTCCAAAGTTTCTAGGCATAAACTGTGCCGTTATATATGGCATAAATACAGGAATAGTTGAAGTTTTGTCAGCTAATCTTTCTATATCGCTTTCATCCACACCTATATGGTATAACCATTCTTTTGCAATTTCTTCTCCTGTGCACAATTTCATAGGCTTTTTAATATAATCTCCCTCTTTATCAGTAAAGAGTGCATAGACCCAAACTGCTATTTCATCATCAGGTTGTCCTATATATTGTCCTTGGCGGTTAATGGTCCAACTCATTAACCAGTTGGAATCAAGGGCTGTTACAATTCCTCCTGTTACAACTTTTCCCGTATAGGGACTACGTTTGGTTATTTTTTCTATATAGGATGCAATTTCTTTGCTCTTAACAGTAACAGTAGCTGATTCCCAATTTGTTTTTTCAATGTTTGATGTAAAAACTTCAGGTTTTCCAAATTCAGAAGATTTTTTAGCAATATTTTTCCATAGTTTAAAGCTTTCTTCTGTAGAAATATCCAAGCTAGGTGCTGTTTTATTATCTCCATAGGATGAAGATTCTACAAGTGATCCGGTTGTTACAAAGACAAGATCATTTTCTGTTAAGGTAATTGATTTATCCTTGCCGGTCTTTGCATCAGAAGCGACAATTTTAGTAGCTACTTTTTTATCCTTTGTAATTTCAAATTCTATATCTTCTACTTCACAATTGTATTCTGTTTGAACGCCCTTATCCTTTAGCCAGTTCATTATTGGAACAACTATAGATTCATATTGGTCATATCTTGTAAATTGTAATGCTGAAAGATCCGGCAACCCTCCAACATGATGAATAAAACGATTTATATAAAGCTTTAATTCAAGAACTGAGTGCCAGTTTTCAAAAGCAAACATCGTTCTATAAAATGTCCAAAAATCACTTTCTAAAAATTCATCTGAAAATACTTCTTCCACAGATACTCCTTGCAGTTTTTCATCAGGTGTTAGAAGTAAATGAAGAATTTCTTCAATTACATCCTTTGAAAGGTTAAACTTACCGTTATCATAGCGTTGTCCCTTATTTTTTGTTATACGACAGTTACTAAAGTTAGGGTCGTCAAGGTTTGTATAATACAAATCATCTAAAATTGACATACTCGGATCTTCCCTTGATGGTATAACACTTAAAAGATCCCACAATGCTTCAAAGTGATGTCCTGTCTCACGTCCTCCTCTTGCCACATAGCCTACATCAGCAAGTAATTTTCCGTCTAGTGCACCTCCAGCTATATCATCCTTTTCTAAAAAAACTATCTTAGAAGGATCCATCTTTGCATCTTTGATTAAAAATCCCGCCGTTGATAGGCCCGCAATACCTGTTCCTACTATATAAGATTTCTTATCATCAATTCCCTTAGGCTTTCTTGAGTTAACAAGTCTATCATAATCTCCGTTACCAAGCTTAAGTCTTTCATCAAATGTTTTAATTTCCATAACCTTACCTCCCTTTGGTTTTTCTATAGCTTTATCTTATTCGTAGATAAAATTCTTTACAAAGGTTAAATCAAGGCTTTTGTTAAAATTTTAGTCATTAAAAAGGAACTGACAAACATTTGGACAAAAGAATAAAATTGTACAAAATTTTATTTTTAAAGATATAAAAACTTTCTGTCATTACAGCTATATGGATTTTAAGATTAAAAGCATTCTGCATCACTTGTGTTTATAAATAAAAAACAGTTTAGAAATCAAAAACTAAATCTCTAAACTATTTCTCATAAGCTGATATTATTTAATTAAATGTCTATATTTTAAGGACAAGGTTTAAGCCTCGTCCAAGTTTTCGCTAATGCGTAAGGATCTTTCTATATTACCATCAAAAAGTTTTCCTATGCGAAAAATAACCTTATCCGGAGATTCCTTCATGCCGTCCTGAATCCATTTATCAAGTAAACCCACAAGAGCCGCCCTATAAAAATCCGTTACAAGTCTCTTGTCGTATTCTTTTGCATCAATAGTCTTAGATTGACATTCATTATCCACATATCTACTCATTACAGATTCACAAATTTTATATAAATAAGAATCTATTTCTTTTTTATCGATTGATCGGAAAAGATTCTGTGCAGCCTTTTTATTTTTTAAAAGAAAAGATACAGCATGAAGTAGACTTTCTTCCCAGGAGAATGTTTCATTGAATTCTTCATCAACTTTTTCCAGTTCGTCCCTAAGAATTTCCCTTACCAGCATATAAATATCTTCATAGTGGTAATAAAATGTGTTTCGACTGATTTCACACCGCTCTGCAAGCATGGCAATTGTAATATTATTAAAATTTTCTTCTTCAAGGAGTTTAAGAAATTCCCTTTTAATCAAATTCTTAGTATATTGTTTTGCCACAGAATCACCTCTTTTCAAAGCTTTTTTTAAATTCTCTTGCCTATGATTAAAATATAACCTATAAATAAAAATAAATTTTTAAAGGTTTATAATTGGAAAACATATACACGTTGAGCCAATAAACAATAGTATATAAAAATCGGCACAAAATTATAAATTATTTATGCCGATTAAATTTTAAAATAATAAAATTTGTGATTAAAGATTATAAGGACTACTTTTCTCCCATAACTGTTCTGTTTTCCATTGCTGTTGATATAGTCAATTCATCATAATATTCCAAATCTCCACCTACAGGAAGCCCATAAGCAATTCTACTTACCTTGACCCCTAGTTTTGATAAAATATTTGAAATATATATAGCTGTAGTTTCTCCATCTACATTAGGTCCTGTTGCTATAATAACTTCCTCCACCTTATTTGTACTTAATCTTTGTAAAAGTTTTCTAAGGCTTATGTCATCAGCATTAAGTCCTCTTATTGGAGATATAACTCCGTGAAGAACATGATAAAGACCCTTATAACAGTTTGCTCTTTCCATAGCTTCAACATCTTTTGGGTACTCCACTACACATATAAGACTTTCATCTCTTTTGTTATTGGAACATATTTCGCAAATATCACTGTCTGTAAGATTGTCGCATATTTTGCAACGCTTAACATTTTCCTTTGCCGCAACTATAGATTCTGCAAGAGTTTTAACCTCAACTTTGTCTAAATCTATAATATAATAAGCCAACCTTTGAGCAGTTTTTCTACCTATTCCCGGAAGTTTATTAAGTTCTCTTATTAAATTTTCAATAGATTTAGCTCTCTTTGTCATTTTATAACCCCGGTATATTAAGACCGCCTGTAAGCTTGCCCATTTCCTTGTTAGCCTTCTCCTCAGCTGATCTTAAAGCCTCATTAACTGCGGCAACAACTAAATCCTCAAGCATCTCCACATCATCAGGGTCTACCACATCAGGATCTATTTCTATTCTTACAAGCTCCTTGCTGCCATTTACTACAGCTTTAACTGCTCCTCCCCCTGCATTTGCTTCAACCTCCTGAGTCTTTAAATTCTCCTGCATCTCTTCCATTTGCTTTTGAAGCTTTTGCACTTGTTTCATCATATTGTTCATGTTTCCTCCACCGGGAAACTTAGGGTATCCTTTTGCCATAATTCCTCCTATATTCTATTTATATTTTCTTTACCAAAAAGATTTTCCAATTTTTCAATTGACTCTTCCAGGTCTTTGTTATCTGCAAGTTTAAATCTTATAGATATTTTCCTATTATAATAATTTCCTAAAAAGTCCTCTATAAATCCCACATTATCCTTATCAGATATTGCAGTATACTTAAATTTATCAGAGCTTTCATACTCAATTATAAGGGTATTGTTATTAAAATCAACAGGCCTTCCTGCACTTAAAAGTATCACCACATTTATCCTGTCTCTTTTTCTAATTTCAAGTAAAATTTTATTCCAGTTGGATTTTATTTCATCAATATTTAAATAATCATCTTCATTTTCTACATTGAAATTAGTTGATGTAGAACCTTCCCCTGATACCTCTTCAGGCTTTAAATCATCTTTTATATTTTTTTCTTCTCTTTTATCATTTAAAATAGTTTGGATATCGCTACTTTCATTTGCTTTTTCTTTCAAATTCTTATGGTCTTGAGGTTTTTTATTTTCTAAAAAACTATTAGCTGATAATTTTTCTTCAATATCCTCAAGTCTTTTTGACAAATCATTTACCTGATCTGAAACAGTTATTTTAATAAGGCTCATTTCAAAAAGAACTCTTTTATCCTGAGCATACTTTATATTAACCAAAGACTCATTTAAAATCTTTATTGTCTCTATAATAAAGTCAAGGCTGGTTTTATCTGCAAGATCCTTATATTTTTTAGGCTCCCTAAGATCCACTAAGTCTTCAGGGCTTTCTATTACCTTTAAAATCATAAGGTCCCTGAATTTTGAAATAAGATCTGATACAAGAATCATAATGTCCTTACCTGAACTGTAAACTTGATTCATATAGGCTATAGCATCCTTCGTATTTCTGTTAATAAGAGCTTCAGTAAGAGAAAACAAAAGTCCGTCGGAAGATATACCAAGACTCTCTATAGCAAGATCGTAAGTAATATGTTCTTCATTGAGAGAAAAAAGCTGGTCTAAAATAGAAAGAGCATCTCTCATTGCTCCATCACTATTTGATGCAATAAGTTTTAAAACTTCGTCATCACAAGATCTATTTTCCAACCTGGAAATTCTCTTTAAATTATTAAAAATTATTTCCTTGTCTATTCTCTTAAAATTAAATTTTTGAGTTCTTGAAAGTATAGTTGCAGGTATTTTTTCAAGTTCAGTGGTTGCAAGTATAAAAATCAAATGAGAAGGTGGTTCCTCCAATATTTTAAGAAGAGCATTAAAGGCTCCCTTAGACAACATATGAACCTCATCTATAATATATACCTTGTACTTTAAATTTTGAGGAGGATACACTGCCTTTTCCTTTAATTCCCTTATATCATCCACACCGTTATTGGAAGCTGCATCCATTTCAACAACATCTAATGCCCTATCTTCTGAAATTGCTTTGCAATTTTCACACTCATTACAAGGCTCCCCATCTTTCATATTAAGACAATTAACCGCCTTGGCAAAAATTTTTGCGGCAGAAGTTTTTCCGGTTCCTCTAGTCCCGGAAAAAATATAAGCGTGGGATATATCTCCTCTTTTTATTTGATTCTTCAAAGACTCTCTTATACTGTCCTGACCTACTAACTCATCAAAGGTTTTAGATCTGTACTTTCTATATAATGCTTGGTACATTATTTCACCTCAGGCTAATTATAACATGAAGGACTAGTTTAAGATAATAAATGTTAACTCGGATTCATATAATCTTCTTTTAATTTTAACAATATTTACACAAACTTATCACAAAATTTAATTATATTAATACTCGTAAAAGATAATTTACAAAATACTGGGAGGTATAAAATGAAATTAAGAAAATTAGCAAGTGTAGCAACTGTTGGAGCTTTAATGTTTGGTTTAGTAGCATGTGGACAACCTAAGAACGCTGAAGAAAAAGCTAACAGCGCTACAGAAAACGCAATTGAAACTCAAGAAAATGCTAACAAAGAACAAGCTGAAGCTAACGCAGCTCAAGAAGAAGCTAACAAGGCTGCTGAAAATGCTAAGGATGCAGAAGAAGCTGCAACTGAAGAATCTACTTCAGAAGAATCTTCAACTGAAGAACCAGCATCTAAATAATCTGTTTTATTAAAAAAATAGAATTTAAATTAAAAGGGAAGGCTAGGCTTTCCCTTTTTAATATACAGAGATCTATTATTTTATGTTATAATTGTTTCATAAAAGAAGGTGAGAAAATTGTTTTGTCCAAACTGCGGTAACGAGGTATCCCCTGCAGATAACTACTGTAAGGTCTGCGGCAAAAACCTTAAAAATGTAAAGGTAACCATCACCCAAGACATCGGGGAAAAAGACCACAAAGAAACTAAAACTAATGAGGCAACAAGAGTTTTTAGACCTGTTAAAATAGACGGTATAGATACAACTAACAGAATAAAAGACATAATCGAAGAAGTCGATAAAAAAATTTCCAAAAATATAAATGATTATGAAGCTAATTTACAAACACCAATAGATTTGCCCGGTCCTAAAAAAATAAAAGGTGCCGGAATAAATACTTTTTCAAAAAAGGATTTAGATTCATTAAAGCTTGATGAAGAAACTCCTTATAAAGGAGCTATTATAGAAGATGAATTTGTCAAGGAGAATTCTGAAAACAAGTTATCTGAAAATCCAAGTGCTTTAACAAATTTTTTAGCTAACATTAAAAAAGACGATAAAAAAACTCTTTCGTCAAATCCCAAAGAAAAAAAATCTTTAAAACAAATTTGGAAAGATTTTATAAATGAAGATGATGATGAATATTCCATCTTTTCACAATTTGACAAGGACAAGAAAAAAGACAAAAGTGTAAAAATTGCATCTACCACTTATACTCCGGAAAGCATGGAAACAACCATGGACATACCTAAAGATAAAATAGAAGAGGCCCTTCGCGGAACTAATGATGCTGATAAAAAATCTGAATTTGAAAATAAATCTAATGGCAAAAAAGATGAAGTAATTGAGGACTTAAACACCAATATTATTTTTGATGAAAACAACAAAAACTATAAGGTTGCTGAAGAAGAAGCAAAAACTTTCCAGCCTAAAAAATATGACAAGTCTCTTAATTATAAAGAATTTGTAAAATTGGTAAATGAAGAATTAGACAAACCAAAGCCTTTAGAAGAAGAGAAAGCGAAAGCTAAAAAGGAAAAAGAAAAAGATTCAAAAAAAGAAATTAAAGCCGGTGACTTCAAAAATTCAGAAGTTGAAATTTCAAAACCTGTAAAAAATTCTTTAGTTGAAGACAAAATTTCTAATGAAAAAGATGAAGATAAGACTGAAATTGACGATTTAAAAGCAAAAGAAGATTATAAAAAAGAAGTTATAAATAAAAGCAGTGAGCCTAGTAAAGATAAGTCTGAGCAAGTTATATCTTATAAAGACAAAAAAGCTCATTTAATGAATAAATTCAGTCAACATATTACAAAATTCTACAAACTCTTAAAGGACTTCTTGGGTAAAAAGTCAGATAAGACTATCCTCGCTTTTGCTGCCTTTCTTTCAGCTTTACCTATTATTTTGGCAGAAAGAAAAGTATCTTTTGCAATTTTATTTTTAATTCTTGCTAAAGTTTTATTTAAAATAGTGCAATTTTATACAGCTCTTAATCTAACAACAGACAAGGTTTGGATAGAGTCAAGCCCTGAAGAGGTAAGGTCCTTTTCAACTGTTAACTATATGATTTGTGAATTTGTATTGCTTGTAGGATTTTTGATTTCACCATGGGACGGACTTAAGCTTGACTTACTAAGTGCCCTTACAGCCCTACCTATTGCCATGATAGTGGTGGCTATTCTTTCTGTATCAATAGCCTCAGGACTCTATTGGAATCAACTAAAAAAAGAAGGCAAAATAGATTTTATAGCTTGGTATTTAATAATATTTTTAATATTTGAATTAGCTTCAAAACTATTTTTTATATTTACGAATTTAATAGTAACAAAATAAAAAATGATTCCTCTATATTTGAGGAATCATTTTTTAGTCTTATACAATAAATAATTATAAAATACAAAAAACACCTCCATAGAAAACTATGGAGATGTCTAGATTCCTGGTGCACCTTCACGGACTCGAACCGTGGGCCCACTGATTAAGAGTCAGTTGCTCTACCATCTGAGCTAAAGGTGCAATTAAGTTTAGCAACGATGTATATCTTACACCTGATTTTAATTTTGGTCAAGTCTTTTTTACAATTTTTTATACTATTCATACTTAAATGATCTGTAATCATTTTGACTTTCAATCATAGGATATATACTTGATACGTATTCGTAACTTATTTTATATGATTTTTCAATTTCCTTATTCTCTATAGCATCATAAATTTTAACTATTGTACTATATACTCTCCTAATGTTTTCCTCTTCTCTAAATATAAAGTTTGCAAATCTATATAGCCTATCATTAATTTCAATAAGGGTGTTTTTTAATATCTGATTCTTTGTAAGATTCATTATCGCCTTTCCCCACTTAATTGAAAGCTCCTTTGATTCCTTTAGGTCTTTTTTCTCATAGGCAATTTTCATGTCATTAATAATTTCTTTTAATATCTTTGTCCTCTCCGTTATCCCCTCTCTTGCTATTTCTCTAACAGCAATTGGCTCAAGGGCGGACCTTACTACATAAAGGTCCTTTGCATCTGCAAGGGAAAGTTTTGAAACTATAAACGATTTTCTTGGAAAGCTTTGTGCAAGATCGTCTTTCTCCAATTTAAAAAGGGCTTCCCTTACAGGAGTCCTTGAAACTCCAAGCTCTCTTGCTATTTCCATTTCTACAAGTTTATCCCCCGGTAAAAGTTCGTTGTTAAGAATTTTATTTTTTAATTCTTTATAGACAAAGCTAGACAAAGATTCTTTATTTGCAAACATCATAAACACCGCCTCATTTTCATTTTAATTATATACTAAATTACAAAAAATTTGCATTATATTTATAATTATTTTATCAACGACTTTATTGACTAAAGTTTTCAAATTCTATACAATCACTTTAATGGAGGTAGTTATGAGTTTAATCGTTTCAAAATTCGGAGGAACTTCCCTTGCAAGTTCTCAAACTTTTTTAAAGGTGTCAAATATAATAAAATCTGATAAGGCAAGGAGATATATTGTAGCATCTGCCCCGGGTAAAACTAAAAGTGAAGATACTAAGGTAACAGATCTTTTGTATTTAACCTACGACTTGGCAAAACATAAAATAAACTTTAATGATATCTTAGATAAAATAATAAACAAGTATAGGGAGATTATAGAAGGCTGCAAGTTGGATATGGACCTTACCGATTACTTTAATAGTATAAGTAAAAATTTGGAAGAAGGGGCCAGCAAAGAATACATTGCCAGTCGTGGAGAATACTTAAATGCCCTTATTTTATCCAAACTGTTAGATTATGACTTTATAGATGCAGAAGAACTTATTTTTTTTGATGAGTCCGGAAAGTTTCTTGAAGATAAATCTTATAAGGCCATTGCGCAAATGATAAAAGATCATAAATGTGCAGTTATACCGGGATTTTATGGTGTTGATCCTAAGGGAAATATAAAAACTTTTTCAAGAGGTGGCGGTGATTTAACCGGGTCAATTATATCAAGAGGTGTGTCTGCAGATCTTTATGAAAACTGGACAGATGTATCGGGATTTTTAAGTGCGGATCCTCGTATAGTTAAAAATCCAAGGCAAATCAACACAATTACCTATAGTGAGCTTAGAGAGCTTTCCTACGCAGGGGCGTCAGTCCTTCATGAAGAGGCTATACTTCCCCTTGCAGATCAAGGTATAAAAATTCAGGTTAAAAATACTTTCAGTCCTGAGGATAAAGGAACTCTTATAGTTGCTGATGCAGAAACCGAAGATGAATCTGAAATTACAGGCATAAGCGGCAAAAAACATTTTTCTGTAATTAATATAGAAAAAATTCAAATGAAGTTGGACAAGTCCTTTTACAGAAAGCTTATGAGTGTTCTTGAAGTAAACCATATTGATCTTGAACACATGCCTACTTCAATAGACTCAATATCCTTAATTGTTAAAGAAAACCAACTTGCATCAAACTACGATACTATAATCAACGAGATAAAAACCTTCTGTAGTCCTGATAAGGTTTCAGTAGAACAAAATATTGCTTTAATTACTGTAGTGGGACGAGCTATGAAAAATAATATAG
Organism: Peptoniphilus catoniae; assembly: GCF_901447155.2. Classification (GTDB taxonomy): domain Bacteria; phylum Bacillota; class Clostridia; order Tissierellales; family Peptoniphilaceae; genus Peptoniphilus_E; species Peptoniphilus_E catoniae. The sequence continues at coordinate 206,951 of NZ_LR588414.1, read as the reverse complement.
GAGTTGCGGCTAAACTTTTCGCAGCTCTTGCAGAAGCCAAAATCAACATTCAAATGATTATCCAGGGTTCAAGTGAGCTTAATATAATCGTTGGAATAAAAGAATCCGACTACGAAAAAGCAATCAGACGAATATATGACGCTTTTATCGTAGAATGACCTTGCGGGTGATTGTAAGTATATAAATTAAAGGAGCTAAGATGAAATTTAAGAAAATATTACTAATAGCAACAATATCTTTAGCATTAATCTCATGCCAAAGTAAAAATCAAAATACAAATAACAATGTAAATAATAAAGCTAACGAAAACATTAATAGCAGTCAGGAAAATATAAAAAATAATCAAAACTTAAATTCAAAGGCAGATGATGGTAAAGAAAGAAAATCAAACTCAAATGACAGCATTTACGCCAATCCATCTACTATGCTTAAGGGATCTGATGCATTGCACCTTGCTCTTGAAAATCATTCCGGTGCTCAAATAGAAAGTGTTGGATATGATGCAGAGGACTTTGTTTATGAAATTAAGCTTTATAATATTGACAGTTCTTATGAAATCGAAATAAATCCTGAAAGCGGAGAAATAATAAAAGAAGAAGCCGAAAAGGAAATTGAAAAAGATTTTATAAGTGCAGACCAAGTTGCTAAAGCCGAAGACCTTATTAGTAAAGCAATAAAAGAAAAAGGGCCGGACTTTAAAGTAGACAGTTGGGAAATGGACATTGAAAATGGAGTTTGCAAAATAGAAATTGAACTTAAAAACTCCAAGGCTGAAGAAGTCGATGTTACCTATGATGTGGATTAATATTAATAAAAAGTGACCTCAAAGGTCACTTTTTTCTTGACTGACTATAGTAAAAGATATATAATAGTCAACATCTTATCAAGAGAGGTGGAGGGACTGGCCCGATGAAGCCCGGCAACCTGCGATGCAAGGTGCCAATTCCTGAGTGTTAACTGGAGATAAGGGATTGTGCTCTCTTATCAAAGAGAGTGTTTTTTTATATGGAGGCATTATGATAGAAGTAAAAAATTTAGTAAAAGAATTTACTTCTGATGAGGGAGTCTTTAGAGCTGTTGATGATGTTTCCTTTAAGGTAAATAATTCTGAAATCTATGGAATTATAGGCCTTTCGGGAGCAGGTAAGTCAACTCTTGTAAGATGCTTAAATAAGCTTGAAGAACCTACGTCAGGAGAAATAATTATTGATGGAGTGTCAATACTTGACCTTAAACAGGAGGATTTGCTTAGAGAAAGAAAAGATATAGGCATGATATTTCAGTCATTTAATCTTTTCATGCAAAAAACTGTTTATGACAATATTGCCTATCCTTTAAAAATAAATAAAATGTCTAAGGCAGATATTAATAAAAGAGTTATGGAACTTTTAAATTTTATAGGACTTGAGGATAAAAAAGATTCCTACCCTTCTCAACTTTCAGGGGGACAAAAGCAAAGAGTTGCCATTGCAAGAGCCATTGCTACAAATCCCAAAATTCTTTTGTCAGACGAAGGTACTTCAGCCCTTGACCCGGCAAATACTCAATCTATTTTAAGTCTTTTAAAGAAGATAGTAGAAGAATATAAAATGACTATTATTATGATTACTCACCAAATGGAAGTTGCAAAGGATATTTGTGACAGAATTGCAGTAATGGAAAAGGGAAAGATTATAGAGGAAAATACGGCAAGTGAACTTTTTAAAAATCCTAAACACGCTATGACTAGATCCTTTATTAAAAATCTGTCAGGACCAGACTATGAATCAGGCCCTATGTTTACTGATTTTAAAAATCCAGTTTACAGGTTAGCATATCTTGATGCCAACTATAATGAACCTATACTTTCAAAATGTATTAGAAAATTTGATGTTGATATTAATTTAATTGCCGGAAATATAAATCAACTTAAAGAGCGTTCAGTCGGTTACCTTGTCGTTGAGATTATAGGAGAAGAAAAGGAAAGAGAAAAAGCCATTGACTACTTAAAAAGTCAAAATATTTCAGTGGAGGTGGTAGAACATGAATGAGATTTTAGAAATAGTTTTACCTGCCATTCCCCAAACTTTGATACTGGTGTTTGCATCATCTTTTTTTGCTGTAGCTTTAGGTATGCCTTTGGGAATTATACTGACTCTTACAAGACCTGGAGGACTTAAGGAGAACTCTAAAATTTATTCTGTTCTAGATTCTCTTGTTAATTTTTTCAGATCTGTACCTTTTATTATCTTAATGCTTATATTAATACCCTTTATGAGAATGGCTGTAGGTAAATCTTATGGAACGGCAGCTACTGTAATTCCTCTTAGTGTTGCAGCTATTCCCTTTTTTGCAAGACTTATGGAAGGCTACCTTGCACAAATTGATAAAGGAATCCTTGAAGCTGCAAAGTCTATGGGTTCAAATGACAATCAAATTATATTTTATGTTTTAATACCCGAAGCTATGCCTCAAATAATTAACGGCATAACTATGGTTATTATAAATATTATCGGTTACTCCGCTATGGCGGGTGCAATAGGCGGCGGAGGCCTTGGAGAAGTTGCGGTAAGATACGGCTATACCTATAATCGTACCGATATACTCTGGGTAGCGGTAATACTAATTGTAGCACTCGTACAATTAATACAATTTATCGGCAACTTTCTAGAAAAGAAAACCGATAAAAAATAAGGGAGGATAAAATGAAAAAAACATTATTAACATTATTAGCTTTGTGTTTTCTTCTTGTAGGTTGTGGTAAATCCCAAACTGCTAATACTAAAGATGCAGATCAAGCTCCGGAAGAAGACAATAAAATTGTAATAGGCGTAAGCCCTGTACCCCATGGTGAAATTATAAAGGGTGTGCTTCCTGAACTTGAAGCGGCAGGACTTGATGTGGAAATAGTTGAATTTGATGACTACATTCAACCTAACAAACAACTTGCAGCAGGAGACCTTGATGCAAACTATTTTCAACACAAACCCTATCTTGACGAATTTAAAGAACAAAATAAACTTGACCTTACTTCAATAGGAAATGTTCACATTGAACCTATAGCAGTTTATTCAGACTCTTTAACTTCTCTTGATGATCTTAAAGATGGAGATGAAATAATTATTCCAAACGATCCTTCAAATGGTGGAAGAGCACTTCTTCTTTTAGAGAAGGCTGGAATTATTAAACTTAAAGATAGCACTAACCTTCTATCTACAGAAAATGATATAGCTGAAAATCCAAAGAATCTAAAATTCGTACCTATGGATGCTCAAAACATTCCAAATACTTACAAGGATGCAGCTGCAGGAGTTATTAACTCAAACTTTGCCATTGGAGCAGGCCTTAACCCTCTTACAGATTCTATTTTAATTGAAGATGAGGATTCTCCTTATGCAAATATAGTTGCTGTAAAAACTGAGGACAAGGATCTTCCTAAATTTAAAAAATTAATGGAAGTTTTAAACTCAGATGCTTGCAAAAAATTTATTGAAGAAAAATATGATGGCGCTGTAATACCTGCCTTCTAAAAATTAATAGGCATTAAAAAACCTCTGACCTTTTAAAGTGTCAGAGGTTTTACTTTATATATTTTTATCTTCTGTTTGAATTTCTCCAAAGTCCCGCTTCTTCAGCTTGTTTAATTAAATCATCTCTAAATTCCGGAGCTGCAAGTCCTATAAGACCTTCCGCTCTTTCCCAAGTTGACTTACCCTTGCAGTTAAAGATTCCGTTTTCAGTAACTACATAATGGGTGTTAGGTCTTGCAACTGTAATTGCAGATCCTGTTGGGAAGTTAAGCACAATTCTTGATTCTTCTCTATCCTTCTTCTTGTTATAGAATTTTGATGACAAGCAAATGAAACTCTTTCCTCCCTTGGATAAATAAGCACCAAGTACAAAGTCAAGTTGTCCTCCGGCTCCTGATATGTGTTTAAATCCACTTGATTCTGATGACACTTGTCCGAAAAGGTCAACATTTACCGCATTGTTAATAGATACAAAGTTATCAAGTTGAGCAATGACTCTGGCATCGTTGGTGTAATTTACAGGTACTGCCATACATTGAGGGTTGTTGTCTACAAAATCATATAACTTTTTAGTTCCTGCTGCAAAAGCATAGGTTTGTCTGAATCTATCTATATTTTTTCTTGCCCCTGTAATTTTTCCGTTATCATGTAAATCGACAAAAGCATCTACCAGCATTTCAGTATGAACTCCAAGGTCCTTTAGATCTGATTCAGCTATTAGAGAGCCTACAGCATTAGGCATACCACCTATACCTAATTGAATACATGAACCGTCTCTAATTTCAGGAACTATAAGTTCAGCAACCTTCTTGTCCACATCTCCGAAGGAGCCTGCAGGCAAGGTATAAATGTCATTGTTGTCCCCTTCAACTATATAATCAACTTGATCTATATGGACTACATTTTCAAATCCGCCAAGGGCAACAGGCATCTTTTCATTAACTTCAACTACAACCTTATCGGCTCTTTCAATGGCAGCCATTAAATGAGATGCGTTAAGTCCCATGTTAAAATAACCATGTTCATCCATAGGTGTAACTACTAAAAAGGCTATATCAACCTTGATATTTTCTCTATAGTATCTTGGAAGCTCTGAATATCTTAAAGGACTGTAAAATCCCCCGTCCCCTGCATTAACTCTTTTTCTCTCAGATCCGCCTGAGTGCCATGAATTCCAAATAAAGGCATCTCCATTTGGATCTGCTGCAAATATTTCAGGAGCTTTAAGAATTACTCCTCCTCTAACTACAACATCCTTCAATTCTCCGGCTCTTTTTGCAAGAGCGGCATCTATAGCTACAGGAGTTTGTCCTGCCCATGCATAGTCTACATAGTCGCCGCTTTTAACTAAGCCTGCTGCAAATTCAGCACTGACTAATTTCTCTTGATATTTTTCTTTATAATCCATTTTCTCTCCTATCCTTACATTAATACAAATTCCTTCTGATTATATCACATAACCTGTCTGTTTTTCTCCTTTATTTAAGAGACTTTAAGCTTTAAACTTGTTTAATCTTAGAGCATTTGTTACAACAAAAAGGGAAGAAAAGCTCATGGCAAGTGCAGCAAGCATAGGATTTAATTTTAAGCCAAAGTTCTTGTAAAATACACCTGCTGCAACAGGTATACATATAACGTTGTAAAAAAATGCCCAAAAAAGATTTTCTTTAATATTTTTAATTGTAGCATTAGAAAGCTTTATAGCAGTTAAAAGATCCTTCATATTTGATTTTATTAAAACAGCATCGGCAGACTCTATAGCTATATCTGTTCCTGATCCTATGGCTATTCCTACATGAGCAGCAGCAAGAGCCGGAGCATCGTTTATTCCATCTCCAACAAAAGCCACTTTATTATTTTTGTTTATTTCATCCCTTAGAATTTTTTCCTTGTCCTGAGGTAAAACCTCTGAATAAATTTTATCTATTCCCAAAAGCTTTCCGAGGGTTTCTGCAGTATTTTTATTGTCTCCCGTTACAAGACTTACATCTATATTCATTTTTTGAAGTTCACTGACAGTTTCCCTTGCATCATCCTTTAAGGTATCTGACAGAGCTATTAAGCCTATTACTCCTTCTCCGTCTGCAAAGTAAATTGGAGTCTTTGCCTCCTTGGAAAATTCCTGTGCCTTTTTTTCAAAGTCAAAGGTTTCTATTTCTTCTTCCCTTAAAAGTTTAATGTTTCCTGTTAAATAGCTTTTCCCCTTAAATCTTGCTATAAGACCCATTCCTGATAGGCTTGTAAAAGATTCAGGTTCCTCTATTTCTATTGACTTCTGTCTTGCATACTTTACTATAGATTTAGCCAGAGGATGCTCGGACTTTAACTCTATAGCGGCGGCTATTTTTAAAAATTCCTCTTCGCTCATGTCCCTTGTAATTATGTCCCTTACTGAAAACTCTCCTGTAGTTACTGTGCCTGTTTTATCAAGTAATATCTTGTCCGTCTCGTGAAGGTTTTCCAGAGCTTCAGCAGATTTAAAAAGTATACCGTTTTTTGCGCCTACACCTGTCCCTACCATAATTGCTACAGGTGTGGCAAGTCCCAAGGCACATGGACAGGATATAACAAGAACCGAAATAGCCATTGTTAAAGATATTTCAAGATTCTTGGAGGTTATTAACCAAGCTGTAAAGGTAATAAGGGATATACCTATAACTGTCGGGACAAAAACAGAAGAAATTTTATCCGCAAGCTTAGCTATAGGAGGCTTGCCTGCATTGGCCTCTTCCACAAGCTCTATTATTTTTGCAATAGTTGAGTTTTTTGAATCACTTGTTGCTTTAAACTTTATAGATCCTGTTTTATTTGTAGTGGCGGACATTACCTTATCACCTTTATTTTTTTCTACAGGAACACTTTCTCCCGTAAGGGCCGATTCATCTATAGTAGTGGATCCGTTAATAATTTCTCCGTCAACAGGTATATTTTCTCCCGGCCTTATAATTATAAGATCCCCCGCTTTTACCTCTTCTATAGGTATGGACCTTTCTATTCCATTTTCTTCAATGTTAACAAATTTAGGAGTAAGATCCATAAGAGCCTTAATAGCTCCTGAAGTTCTTTTTTTTGCTTTAGCTTCAAAGTATTTTCCGAGACTAATAAGAACTAAGATCATACCTGCCGATTCAAAATAGAGGTCGTGGCTGAACCTATCAAGAACACTCATATCTCCATGGGATAAACCGCAGGCAAGCTTATAAATTACATAAATTCCATAAATAAATGCCGCTGATGACCCTAAGGCTATTAAAGAATCCATATTAGGTGATGCCTTTAATAAAGATTTAAAGCCTCCTGTAAAAAATTTTGAATTGATTATCATTATGGGAATAGTTAAAAGCATTTGACTTAAAGCAAGTATAAGGACATTTTCCTTACCCGATAAAAATTCCGGCTGAGGAAGCTTAAACATAGGCCCCATAGCTATATAAAATAGTGGAATCATAAATATTAAGGACCTTGTCAACCTAGCCTTTAATATCTTTAAATCTTCTTCAAATGGATCCTCATAGTTTTTTGCCTCAGCTTCTGTCTTATCTCCCTTTAAACTTGCTCCATATCCTGCATCCTTAACAGCTTTTATTATATCCTCAGACCTTGTTTTTAATTCATCGTAGTCTACAATCATGCTGTTAGTTAAAAGATTTACTGAAACTTCATTTATATCTAGCTTATTTACACTTTTTTCAATTGCAGACTGACAAGCTGAACAAGTCATGCCGGTAATTGAATATTTTTCCTTCATATAACGCTCCTTTAATTAATATTAATAAGATTTTTCTCTACATCTATTACAAAATCCTTAAATTTTTCCATAGTTGCATTTATTTTATCCTCACCTATATCTATGTCATATTCTTTTTTATCTGCAGTAGATAAAAGCTTCGCCCTATCTACCTTTACTCCCTTTATTGCCTCAAAGGCCCTTATATAGATATGAAGCTGGTGAGAATAATACTTAATCGGGTCTTCATTTAAGGAGCCTGTCTTTATATCTATAAGTTCGATTTTTCCGTCCACCTCCCTTATTTGATCAATGGATCCGGTAATAATTATATCTTCAAACTTATAATGAAAATTAAACTCACTATATAACAAGCTACCCTTTTTTATTTTATTGTAAGCATTAATGTGGTCTTTTAAAACTTTTACAAGCTCCTCTGTCTTACTTAAATCATAAACTTTCAGCATTTTATTTAAAAATTCATCCGTATCGTAAGGCTCAAGCTCGGCATACTTATGAACAATAAGTCCTCTGGTCCTGGGATCAATAATAAAAGCCTTGGAATCCATTCCGTCCTCATAGGATAGTTCGTCTTCATCTCCAAGAAGGTATCTTTTTATAAATAGGTCGGGATCTTTTAAATAAAGCAAAAAGGAAGTAGCTGAATAATATTTTAAGATTCTCTTTTTAGAGAAGATCTTGTCCAAAAGATAAGAAGATTCATCTTCAAGACACTCCCAGTCGTCCTTCTTAATATCATCAAGGTCAGGTATAAGTATAAGCTTTGCCCTGCCACTTTCAACTGATTCTTTAAAGATATAGTCCAAATCTGAAAATCCTGTACTCTTCAGCATCATTGCATAGCTGTTTTTCTTAAGCTTAGGCTCCGGCTTATCCTTATCCTCAATGAAAATGCTGAAGGTTAAGGTTTCTTTGGCCCTTGTTGCCGCCACATAAAAAATTCTTTTTTCCTCTTCAATTTCCTCTTTAGTAGTGGACTCTCTAATAATTTTATACTTGGCATCTCTACCTTCAAGATTTATACCAAGGCCTATTTCTCCAACTTGAAACTTATTGGTGTCTGCACTTATAGGAGTTCTTAGATTAAAGTCGCAAATAATTACATGATTAAACTCCAGTCCCTTTGACTTGTGTATAGTCATTAGATTTACACCGTCTTCTGCAAACTCCTCCTCAACTTCTCCGGCTTCCAAGTAGTCTTTAAAATCCAAATCAAATCTTATATCCTTCTTTTCAAAATCCCTTACAAGTCTTAAAAACTTGTCTATATTTATAGGGGCGTTTTTCCCATAGCAGAGCCTTGCAATTTCATAGTAGCTTAAAAGCTCAATGGCCTTTATATAAAAATCTGATAAGCTATAATAGTTTATTATTTCTCTAAGCTTGTTTAATCTTTCAAGACCTTCAACATAAAGTTGCTTCATGTCCTCTTCAAGTTCATCTTTGTCATTATAGGAAATATCTCCATTTTCCTTAAATTTTAAAGCCAAAAGAAAAATGGAATTTTCATCAAGTCCCACCATAGGTGATTTTAAATAAGACAAAATATTTATTATATCTTTTTTATTTGAAGCGGCAGCCTTTAAAACTAATAGATCTCTTACCTCTTTTAAATCACTGAACTTTTTAGAAGTATTATTAACCCTTATTCCCCTTTCTATTAGGGCATTTTCAAGTTTATCTATGTCTTTTTTCCTTCTGAAAATAACTGCTATGTCCTTCATTTTAGCTCCGCCATCTATTAGGTCCTTAATATAACTTGCAACGGCAAGCTCCTCATCTGAATTATAATGGAGAATTTTAATTTTCTCATTTCCCTTAACATTGGCATTAATAGGATTATAGTCTTCCTTTAAAAGCTTGGAAAATATAAAATTATAACTTTCCACAAGCTTTGCTGACGATCTGTAATTCTCCTTCATTTGAAGATCCAAGGCTCCTAAGTATTTCATGTCCTTTGTAAATTCCTTATAGGACTTTAAACTTCCTCCCCTAAAACCGTAAATACTTTGCTTAGGATCTCCTACTACAAAAAGATTTGTATCCTTCGATAGGTTGTTTGTCAGTCTTTTTAAAATTTCTATTTGAGTTGGGTTAGTGTCTTGAAATTCATCCACCAATATATATTTATAGTCCGTCTTTACGCCTAAGCTTAAAATTTTAAGACAGTAGTCTTCAAGGTCATTATAATCTAAAAGCTCTCTTTCATTTTTTAAAGAGCTATAAACTTGATCCGCTCTTTTTAAAATATTAAGAATCAGTTTATAGTATTTTAAATTGTGAATCTCCAGGTTATCCTTTAAGTAAATTATCTCCTTTAAAATTTCCTCTCTTTTTTCAACTACCTTTTCAGATTGTGATTTACCTAGGTTGTTTTCTATTGTGCCAAGATAATCATAGTAGGGATTATTTAAAAATAAAATAAATTCTTCACTTACATAAAATTTCTTAAAAGTGGGGCCCGGATTTAAAGCTGCATACTCATGTAAAAGGTTTATTAAGTCTTCAAAGCCCTTAAAGCTTAAGGTTCCATTAAAGCTGTCATTTAATTCCGATACCATTTCAATGGTCATGGATTTATTTCTAATAACATCATATAAATTTATAAGCTCTTTCTTCAGACCTCTTAAAGAATACTCTCCTGTCTCTCTGAGATAATCGTAGACCTCCTGATCGTTTTTATACTCATCTAAAACCTGATCCATTACCTTTGAAATCATGGCTTTGGCTATTTCAGGTTCGCATATTTCAAAATCCGGAGATACTCCTATGCTAATGGCCCTCCTTCTTATTAGCTGTGAACAAAAACCATGTATAGTAAATATTTGTGATCTTGAAAAATATTTTCCAATTTCTCTTAAATCTTTATTATCTTCAGCAAGCAAGGCGTTTTTTATTTTAGCCTTCATTTCCTCGGTAGCTTTATTGGTAAAGGTTATTGCTAAAATTTCATCAATCTCTCTACCCTTTGTCAGCTTTGCATTTTTTAAAATATTAATATAACGCCTTGTTAAAACTTTTGTTTTTCCCGTACCTGCTCCGGCACTTAAAGAAATATTGTCCAGAAGGTTTTCCGCAGCAATTTTTTGTATCTCATTAAGCTCTTCCATTAGTCCCTTGCCTCCCTGAATAAATCTCTATATATCTCCTTAGTAAGGTTTCCACCGGTGAAATTTCCTGAAGCTATATCTGCATAAATTTCAATTAAAACTCTATAAGCACCTTTCATTAAATCGTTAATTTCCTCTCCTGTCATTGATGCTTTAGTCTCAGGCCTTATATCTGAATTTGACAAAACAATTTTATATTCTCCCTTATTTATAAGACCATATCTTAACTCAACTACGCTATCCTGACTTAGCATGTAAATGGGCATTTGTAGTGATGTAAGATTTTTAATATCCTTTATCGAATCACTTTTTGAGCTTTTATAGTCGGTAATAATTTTAAAGCCCTCAAAATCATCTATCCTGTCAATTCTTCCCTTGATTTTAAATTCTCCAAGGTCTAAACTAAAGGGTAATTCAAATTCAACAGGTCTATAACCATTTCTATTTTCAATATCCATTTTAATAAAATTAAAAAGAGTATCTGTAAGATTGTTAAGCTTGGCCTTGTCAACAGCATTAAAGCTTACCTTGTTAGGATCATTAATCCTCATCTCACGGGCAATCATATCCTTTAAAAGATCTCTGTTTAATTTTGTGTAAGTCTTTATATAGTTTTCTAAAATTTTGTGGTAAAGTTTACCCAAATCCATATAGTAAGTATCACGATCTTCTATAAGCTCTCCTATACCCACTAGAGTCTCATAAAGAAATTCATAGGGAGATTCCATATATTTATCAAAGTCCGTAGCGTAAAAGTCCCTTACCTTTAAAAGCATAGTGAGCTTATTAAGTGCCTTGTCTGTTAAAAGAATCATAGGTCTTATACCTTTTAAATTTTCATAAAGACTTCTTTTGTTTATGGATTTATAATCCCCAAGGCTCTTATATTTTTTTATCATATCTTCCCTTAAAATTCCTTCCTCCAAATCATCTATAATATTTATAAGAAGTTCAGTTTCTGAAGATATGTCCCTAACTTTAATTTCTCCTATATTTTTAAATAAATTAAGAAAAACCGAAGAATCATCCTCTTCACTTTTAAGACCTATTATATAAATCCTCTCTGATTTTCCTATAAGTCTTAAAAACTTTAACAGCTCTCTTTGATAAGTATCTTCAAAAGAAATAAGATTAAAGCCCAGGCTTCTAAGTTCATTTTCCCTTTCAAAATTAAAAACCGGATCTTCCTTTCCATAGTTGGGATAGTTTATATTAAGTCCTTCAATTACAAGATTTTTAAATTTTAAGCCTATAAAGTTGTTGGCATTATATAGATTTGGAGCATAGTAATCCTTAAACCTATAGGTAATATTTCCCATGTAGTCCTTTAGGAGAGAAACATATTGCTTAAAGCTTATTGTTTCAAAATATCTGTCATAGCTTTTAAAAAAATCAAGTATATTTTTAATTGAATTATAGATATTCTTATCTCTAACATAGATTTCACCATTTGCTGTCTTTTTATAATGGTCTTCTATGTAAGACCTTGCACTTTCAAGCTCTTTAAGTAAAAAATCCGAATAACCTGTAAAATCTGAAGCTCCTTTAACATCTACCTTTAAGGCAGAAACTATATCATAAAATTCACTTAAGCTTAAATGCTCCAGCTCCACCTCTCTTCTGGTGGAATTATAAAGATCATAGTAATCCTTAAAATCTATATTTGAAAAATCCGCCACAGCCTCATCGATTTTTTCAGTTATTGGAAAATATTTAAGCTTAAGCCTATTTATAAGCCTGCCTTTACTATCGTCAATTAAATAATCTAAAAAAATGCTGAATTCATGAATCAAAGGTCCGTTAGACTCTGTTGATTCAATATTATTAATATGAATAGCCTCCACTGCCATCTGGCCATTATAATTCAGATCCTCTCCCGAAAGATTAATTATATCTGTTGATGTAGGATTAAGCTTTAAAAGCTTAAAAACAGACTTGTTCTTATAAAAGCTGTTTGAGTCTTTAAGATAGTACATCTTCTTCTCATAAAGGCTTTTAATTTCATTAAAGGAGCTTTCTCTCTTATCAATTATCCGGAAACCCTTTTTGGCAAAAAAATCCGATAAGTTATCAGAATAATTAAGGTCCTTTAGAAAATAGGGGATGTTTATTAAGACATCACAAGTATTTCCAAGATTTAAAATATAATCAAGGTCCAAATTTTTTATTGAATAAAACTCATCAATTATTATTAAATCAAAAGCCTTATCATTAAGTTTAAAGTTTTCCAATAAATCAGTGACATTATAATTTTTAAGGAAATCCAAATACTTTCTATAAACTAAAAAAAGTTCATTAAGAAGAGGATCTTGAGGCTCACTTAGAGGGTCAACCATATCCTCCCTGGCCCTTCTTAAAAATTCAAGAATCATATTTATGCTTCCTCTGTTCTTTGACAGGTAACTGTAACCATCCATAGACAGGGTTTCAAAGATAAACTGCTTAATAATATTATTGTCTATTGGCAGCTTATCTCTTGTCCTGTACCTTAAAGAATCAAAGGTGGAAAAATCTATACCTGATAATCCCTTCAGGCCCTCAATATAAAGGTCCCTCATTTGGTCTGCCGATTCAATGGAGGGGCAAATATATAAAATCTTTTTATCTTCCTTTAAATAGTTAATAATTATTTCTTTAAGGTCCGGATTATCTTTATTAAGGTCTGTTTTATAGACTACTTTCATTTTTATCTCCAAAGCTCCTTTTGAAAAATATCTCTTAAAATATCCTGCTCTTTTTTAGGTAGTTCACTGTAAAACTCCCTGCCCTTTAAATAAGCAAGGTCGTTATCAGCATCAGCAAATTTTATTTTATAATTATGCAAAAATTGATTCCTATAGCCGTATTTAGATTCAAACTCCTTGTTTAAATCTTTTCTTCCATACTTTATATCTCCCAAAATAGGAAGTCCTCTTGATTTAAGGACAGTCCTTATTTGATGGGTCCTTCCCGTTATAAGCTTAACCTCAAGAAGGCTATAGCCCTTGCTTGATTCCACAACTTTAAATTCCGTTAAAGAAAGCTTTCCTTCCTCCCCTGATTCTAAAGCACTGACCTTGTTGTTTTTACTATCCTTTACTAAATAGGATCTGTCTTTAAAATCCTCCTTAACTTCTCCCTTAACAAGGACCAAATAATATTTTTCAAGGATATTTCTTCTAATCAAATCATTTATCTCTCTTAAACTTGCAGCGTTTTTGCCGGCTATTAAAATTCCCGAAGTATTTCTATCAAGTCTGTTACATATAGAGGGTCTGAAAGTTTTCTCAAGTCTCGGATTGTAGTCCCCCTTGGCAATAAGATAGTCCACCATCATATCAACCATATTTCTTACATAGGCTGATGAGTCATTGTGAGATAAAATTCCCGCCGGCTTATCCAGCAAAATAATATTGTCATCTTCATATATTACCCTGGGGAATTTCCCTGACCTTAAATCAGGCTCTTTTCCTATAAATTTAGTTAAAGTCTCATCACTGAAAAATATTTTTATCTTATCCTTTTCCTTTAATATATCCTCAGGCTTTGCCTTCTTGTCATTTACAAGAATATTTTTCTTCCTTAAGCTTTTATATATAAAGGACAGGGAGGCATTTTTTAAATACTTTTTTAAAAATCTGTCTACTCTTTGTCCCGCGTCATTAATTTCTATACTTATCTCTTTCATAAAATCATCTCTTTTTTTTAATCTATCTTGATAATAACATATTTTAATTTTTAATAGGTAAACTTGTCTTTTCTTTTATAAATAAACATAAGCTTAAGATTGTGTTATAATGTTTCTATAAATGAAAGGAATGAGGATTTTACTTGAAATTTTTTTATGGATTAATTGATTTTACCTTTAAGCTTTTTAGGTTTCTTCTTGTGGTTTTAATAATAGGTCTGCTTTTTATGATAATTAAATGGAAGTCAGACACACTCTACCTGGAAAGTGTATCAGATGGTGAAATTGAATTTACTATGATTGACGAGCTTGAAAAAACTAAAAAGGATTTTATTGCCTATTATAAAAAAGAGGATACACCTAAAACCTCCGAGCTTGAGGTAATTGAACAAAGTTATATAACTGTAAGGATTCCTCAGGATGCAAGTATAGATGAAATAGCAGACGAGCTTCTAAAAAAGAAGCTTATGACAGATAGGGAAGCCTTTAAGCTTATGGTTTACAATATGGGCCTTGACAACAAATTTGCACCGGGAAGTTACGAAATTGCCGGAGGAACTAAAATCCTGGACACAGTTTTAAAATTAACCGGAGAAAAGCAGGAGGTACATACAATTACAATTGTAGATGGAGATGACGGATACAGTGTGGCAACAAAACTAAAAGAAATGGGTGTTATAGAATCTGTAGATACTCTTATAAACAAGATAGGCGAAATGAAATTATACTACAGCTTTAAGCCAGGTGAATATGAGTTTACAACTCCTATTAGAAACTCAAAGCTTATTGAGCTTCTTACTAAGTAAAAAAAAGGATTAGATAATATATCTAATCCTTTTTTATATAAAGACTTAATTAATAATTGTTATAAATCTAAAAGAAAAGGTCCTGTCAATTATGATAGGTTCCTTTTTAATTACTATTTTCTTTTCTTTAAGAATCCAAGAGCAGCACCACTTAGTATGGCAGTTAACATACTTAGTCCCATGCCTGGATCGTAGGTCTTAGGTGCCATATATGCAGGTGTAGGTTCTGCCGGTTTTTCAGGAACAAAAACTTCTTCCTTTGGTTCTTCCACTAAAGGTGGAGGGGTTTCCTCTACCGGTGGTGGTGTCTCCTCCTTAGGTGGAGGTGTTTCTTCTTCTGGTGGTGGTGTCTCTTCCTTCGGTGGAGGTGTTTCTTCTTCTGGCGGTTTAACTTCGCCTTTAATTTTAAAGGTTTGTGCGGCGTTATTTAAATCATCTTCATAACCTGCATATACTCCATCTTCATAAATCTTATAAAGAAAAACAAATTCATCTCCGTCATTATATATGCTTGAATCAAAAGTTACCTTTATAGTAGTTTCTCCCTTTGAGCTTTCAAGTTTTCCCGTTTCATAAACTATAGGTTCTTCTGTCTTTACTTCTTCACCAGTTCTCTTATTAATAAGTCTACCGACAAATTTATATTCTTTACCCTCAGTTAGCTTGTCAAAAGTAATCTTATCTATAACTTCAGTTTTCTCTCCCCTAGTTACAACCTTCTCTTCAGATTTTTCAGGGTGAGATGCTTCGGTTTTAAATACAAATTTCTTGTTTATACATCCAAAGGCCGGATCATAAACTTTAACCTTTATAGTCTTATATCCGCCTTCTTCCTTAATAGGTCCCTCAGGTGTAATCACAACTCCGGGTTCTACATAAACCTTTTTTTCTATTTCTCTTACAATTGTCATACTGGGAGTGTTTATATTGTTAATGTTAGGACCCATTTTCAATTCATAGCCTGCTGGACTAAAACGTATAATTGGTGGATGATTTGGGTCAGGCATATCCTCCGGAGAAGGAGGTTCTAAGTCACTTAATAACATAGGTCTTGGAGTGCTTTTTATATAAAAGCTTTTAAGTTCATGATTTAAATTTGTATCTGTACGTAATTCTTCCACCGTGTAGGTATGCTCACTAAAGTCCTGATAACAAACAAGACTTATATCAGATCTCGCATAGTCGAATCCTTCCGGAAGCTTTAATTTTCCTTCCTTAACAAGAGCCGCATAGCGTTTTTCTGAAAAGCTTTCTACTGTTTTTTCAAATTTCCTAAGCTCTTCAGTAAACTGTCCATTTTTATCCAAATAAGTAGAAATTTTAGGTACCTCATCTATAGGTAGATCCTTATACTCAAAGGCATCTTTATGCACCCAAATATCTTTATTTTCGCTCTTACTACGATATCCATATCTAATTACAACTTTTACATAGCCCTTGTTTACTGCGCTTTTAAAATAAGCTCCTTGGTCTTTGTAAAAATCGCTATATTTATAGGGATTAGGTTTTTCCGGTTGAGTAAGAAAGCCGTCATTTACATTAGATGGGCTTCCGGATCCGCTATTAGGTTCCAATGACTCATGGGATCCGAATAATTCAGATTTTTCAGGCTTCTCTCCATTAGGAAGGGGATCTCCTGACTCAATAAGATTCTTTATTCTATTTTCGTATAAGTAAAAGTTAGCGTCTCCACCCCAAGGCTTTAAAGTATCACTATTAAGAAAAACAGGATTGGATACACCGTCAGCATCTGTTACAACTATATGGCTTTCTCCCGTGTCCACATCTGTAATTTTAAAAGCGACTCTCATGGGATTGCCATTTTCGTCTTTCTTAACTATAACAAACTTATTAGGTTCCAATTCCCTTGGTGAAAAGTTAAGGATGCTGCCACCGCTGCCACCGCCATCTCTTACAGGTCCACTATTAAATTCTTCTCCTATTTCAAGGTCGGCTTCATTAGCAATTGTAGGGTCTTTTGCCTTAGCTTCACTTTCTTTCTCGCTTTTTTCAGGCTCTTTGTCTTCGTAAACCTCTGTTTCTTTTTCAGATTCTTTAACAGGAGCTTCAGTTTGGATATTTTCTGTGCTTTTAGTATCAGTATCATTTGTTTCGGAAGATTCAACTTCAGCTGAAAATTCTTTTTCGTCTTCTTCGCTTATTGTAGTTTCGCTTTTATCTTCTTTCTCTTCCAAAATTTCAGATTCTCCCATGTCCTTTGCAGGTTTTTTATCTTCAGAAGTGTCTTCCGAAGAGTCTTCAGAAGATAAGTTAGACTCTACAGAAACAGTCTTATCAGGAACACTTCCCGGATCTTCAGATTCGTCTTCTGCAAAAACATTTACAGGAAGTAGCAGCAAGGCCATGGAAAGCAACATCACTGCTCTGATTTTTCCTTTCATTCTTTTCCTCCTTTCATAAAACAGAAATACCCCCCCCCCCAAAATTTTGGGAGAGGTAGAATTTCCTCTGTTTAAAATAAAATTGTTTTAAAATATCTAGCAATGAAATTTCAGATACCTAGATTATAACACATTTAAAAGTTTTGTATATTGTTTTTATAAACATTTAATAGATTATAAAATAGTGTTTAGGTAAGCTTTAATTAAAACTATTAAAAATAAAAAAACAGATGTTTTATATAACATCTGTCAATTTGCATTAATTAGTCCGCCCTTAGTGTAAAGCTTATAGTAATCTCCCCTCTTTTCCATAAGCTCCTTATGGCTACCTCTTTCAATTATCTTTCTGTTTTCCATTACCAAAATCTCATCTGCATTTTGCACTGTAGTAAGTCTATGGGCTATGGTAATTGTAGTCCTTCCCTTGGCAAGCTTTTCTAAGGATTCCTGTACTACCTGTTCTGATCTGTTGTCAAGGGCTGAAGTCGCTTCATCAAGTATAAGAATTTTCGGGTTTTTCAAAAATACTCTTGCTATGGATATTCTTTGCTTTTGTCCGCCTGAAAGCTTTATTCCTCTCTCTCCAACATAGGTATTAAATCCTTGGGGAAGCTTATCTATAAATTCAGTGGCTCCGGCAAGGTCTGCAGCCTCCCTTACTTCTTTGTCACTGGCATCGGTCCTCCCATATCTTATATTATCCATAACCGTCCCTGAAAATAAATAAACGTCCTGCTGCATAATTCCTATGTTATCTCTAAGGGATCTTAATTTAAGGTCTTTTATGTTGTTGCCGTCAACTAAAATCTCGCCCTGGCTTACATCATAAAACCTTGGAATCAAATTACATATAGTGGTTTTGCCTGCCCCTGAGGGACCTACTATGGCAATGTTGTCTCCGGGATTTATTTTTAGATTAAAGTTTTTAAGAACATAGTCCGTATCTTCTTCGTATTTAAAGTCTACATTTCTAAATTCTATTGAGCCCTTTATGTCTTTAAGGTCCTTGGCTGTCGGCTTGTCGACTATATCAGACTTTATATCCATAATTTCGGCAAATCTTTCTATCCCCGTCATGCCCTTTTGGAACTGCTCAGTATATTCAACTATCCTTCTTACAGTATTAAGAAGAGAGCTTATATACATTACATAAACTATAAGGTCTGAGGGTTCTATTTGTTTTTTTATCATAAAATAGCCGCCGGACAATATAAGTAAAAGATACATAAGGCCGTCAAAAGTCCTTGTTACTACCATAAAACCGGCAAGAGATTTATAAAATTCTCCCTTAATGGATAAAAACTTGGAATTTTGCCTGTTGAATTTTTTAGCTTCCACATCTTCATTGGCAAAGCTCTTAACTACTCTTATGCCTAAAAGGGACTCCTCTATTGAAGAGTTTAAATATCCTATATGAACTCTCTGATCCTTTTGTGCCTTTCTTAATCTCTTATTATACTTTGATGCGAAGTATATCATTATAGGTATAAGGATATAAATTAAAAGAGTCATCTTTAAATTTATTCCCGCCAGTATTATAAAGGAAAAGATTATTTTTATACTTCCTATAAAATATTCCTCAGGACAGTGGTGACAAAACTCCGTTATATCCGACAGGTCATTGGTTATTCTACTCATTAGAACTCCTATTTTTGTTTCATTATAGAAGGAGTCGCTTAGAGTTTGAAGGTGAGAGTATAAATCAGACCTCATGTCCGTTTCTATTTTTGCTCCCATCATGTGTCCTATATTTGCCATATAGTAGTAGGCAATAATCTCTATAACCTTTAATAATGCAAACAAGGCTGCAAGCTTTACTACAAAGGAGCCTGTTAGACCTTCATAATCGTAAAGCCCCTTGTTGGTAAGAGTCCTTAAAATTAAGGGAAGAATCATTTCAGCTGCAGTTGTAAAGGCTGCACATATTAAATCTATAAATAAAATATTTTTATACCTTTTAAAATAGGGCATTACTCTTTTTATAAGGTCAAGATTTTTCATTTAATCACCGATTTAATTTTATATTAAAATAAAATTACAGGCAAGTTTAAGAATCCTTAACTTAAAAAGAGTTTAAAGATATTTTATTGACTTTAAAATTTAATAAATATATACTTCTACAGGGAGGAGATCATGGAAACTACTAAAAAAATCGCCAGGTCAACCTTGGCCATTGTTATTTTTTCTTTAATTGGAAAATTACTGGGTTTATATAGAGAAATATTAAGGGCCGCTCGTTTTGGAGCAACTGCTGAAATGGATGCCTATGTTGCCAGTCAATCTGCCACATCAATTATATCAATGCTTATTACGGCAGCTATTGCCACTACTTTTATACCTGCCCTTCAAAAGGCTGAAAGGGATTTAGGTCATGAGGAGAAGCTCAAATTTACCAATAATATGCTTTTTATAGTAATCCTTATATCCACTCTTGTAGTGGGATTGGGAATGTTCTTTTCGGAATACTTGGCTGCTCTTGTGGCACCTAAAAACAAACTAACTCCTGAAATGCTTGACCTTATTGCCAAGCTTATTAAGGTAGGTCTTCCGGTAATTATTTTTTCAGCTATGGCCGGTGTCTTTACCGGATTTTTGCAATATGAAGGTAGATTTGCTGCAGCAGGAGCAATTGCCATCCCTCTTAATATTACCTACATTATCTATCTTAACTTCTTTAGTGAAAAAGGCGGGATAGTAGGACTTTCAATTGTATCAGTGCTTGCCGTTGTTACTCAGGTAATATTTTTGCTGCCTGATTCTTTTAAAGCCGGCTTTAAATTTATGCCTGTTATAAATTTTAAAGACTCTTATGTTAAGGAAGCTATGGTACTTGCTCTGCCTATTTTATTAAGTACCGCCATTAACGATATAAATATAATAGTCAACAAAAGACTTGCCATGGGTATGGAGGTAAGCTCTACATCTGTTATAGACTATGCAAGTAAAATGAATATTATGGTTTTGGGAGTATTTATTACAGCAATTACTGCAATAATATTTCCCGCTATGTCAAGAGCCTTTGGTACAGGAAATATTATCCAAGGCAAAAGAGTTATGAATGCCTCTGTTAAAACAGTGCTTTTTCTAACTGTGCCGGCTACTATAGGTATGCTTATTTTAGCGGAGCCTATAGTTGATATAGCTTTCTTCCATGGAAGATTTACCGCTCAAAATGCCATAGACACAACGGCAACCTTAAGGTTTTATTCTATAGCCTTAATCTCCATGTCCTTAAGCAATGTTTTAAACAGGGTCTATTACTCAATATCCGACACTAAAACTCCTTTTTATATAGGACTTATTAACGTCCTTATTAATGTGGGGCTTAACCTGTCAGTGGCACATAGATTCGGAACAAGAGGACTTGCTGCTTCAGTAAGTATAGCAACTACCATTGCCGTTCTTGCTTCCTTTGTACTTCTTAGAAAGAAAATCGGTCATTTCGGAGCAAGGTCTTACATTAAAGCCCTTATTAAAACTTTAATGGCTTCTGTCGCCATGGGTCTTGTGGCCTTTTGCTACTATCCTTTAGAAATTTTACTTCTGGGATTTTTATCAAGCTATCTACCCGGCAAGGTCATAAAGCTTTTAATTCTTATTCTTGTAGTTAGTCTGGCTATGATAGTTTATATAGTATGTATGTACCTTCTTGGTGTTAGAGAAATTAGAGATGTTATAAGGATTCTAAGAAGAAAAATTAATAATAAAAAAGAAGCTAAGTCAAATTAAGACTTAGCTTTTTTCTTACTCGCTTCTTATGGCATCAAGAGCTGATATTTTCATGGCCTTTCTTGCAGGAAGGTATCCTGACAAAACTCCTATCATAGTTGAAAATATAAGGGCTATAAATATTAACCACCAAGGTATGTAAGAAAGCTTAGGGTTTATATGCATCTCTTCCATATAACTGAAGTAACCCTTGGTAAAAAAGTTAATTCCAAAAGAAATGATAAGGGATAAAATAATACCCGCCGTTCCTCCAATAAGACCTATAAAGCCCGCCTCTACAAGGAAAAGTTTTTTTATATCTTTTATGGAGGCCCCTATAACCTTCATTACTCCTATTTCCTTAGTCCTTTCATAAATGGACATTATCATGGTATTGGATATGCCTATTGCCGCTACTAAAAAGGCTATTCCCCCTATTGCACCGAAAACTAATTGCACTACAATAAGCTGTTGATTTTGTGCCTTCATACTTTCGGCCCTGTAGTTTATTGGACAGTATCCTAAATTACTTATGTCCTCTTGAACCTGTTCAACATTTTCAACCTTATCTACCAAGACCTTTATCTCATTGTATTCCTTTGGTAGCATATCCTTTATACTTTTTCCGGGCTTGGCATAGTTTTTATAAAGATTTTTTAAATAGTCATTGGTTATAAAAATCGTATTTGAATTTTCCCAGTCCCCTTGATCCTCTTTTAGAACTCCAACAACCTTAATTTTTTCCTTATATTCCTTCTGCTCCTCCACAGGGCTTTCCGATTCTTGAGAAGATGGTCCGTAACGCATTTCTGATTCATCATAAACCTGCATACCCTTAACTTCAATTCTACTGGTCATAGGCTTTACCTTATTGCTTGAATCCACATTTGCCCTTTTAGGATCGTAAAAACCCTTGGTTACATAGGAGCCTAAGACCATACCTGACTTGTTATCTTGATTTGTTAAAAGTCTTCCCTCTTCAACCTCGTATCCGAAGTCCTCCATAGCTGACGGATCAACTGACTTAAACTGAGCTCCCCCGGAGAGCCTTCCACTTACTAATTGCAGGTCTCCTGAATACATAGGCATTACCGCCTTAACATGAGGGACCTTTTTCACCTCAGAGACAGCAGTATCATTTCTCGGTTTTGATTTTTTCGGTAGGGCATTTGAGTCTCCTTCCACATTACCATAATCATAGAGCTGCAAATTAAGCACATTCAGATTTACATTTCCCAAAAGGGCCCTGTTAATTCTCGAAAATCCGAATCCTATGGAAAGCATAACTATAATGGAGCTGGTACCTATTATTACTCCTAAAACTGTTAGGAAGGTTCTGGTTTTTCTGTTGCTTAGGTTTCTAAAGGCCATTTGAATTAAATCTTTAGACCTCATTATAATTTCATATCCTCATCTTCTTCATTTTTCCTTCTCTTTCTTCTTATAAGAATTATGGCTGCAGCTATAATACCAAGTAAGGCTATAAGAGCTCCAAGAATTTTAACAATGGGACTTGTTCCTGGCCCCGGTTCTTCGGAAGGCATGTCGGCATCCGTAGGTCCTTGATCCATTATTTCAAATTCATATTCTCTTACTTCCTCCTTACTTTCTCCTGTAGAGTCTTCAAAGCTGAAGGTTATACTTATTTTCTTTTTACCTTCACTTTCAGGTGTTATATTAACTGAAAACTGATCGGAGCTGCCTGGAGAAAAGTTTCCCTTAAAGTAGGTGGGAGTATCAAATTTAAGTCCCTCTCCTGCAATTTTAACCATTACATTATATAGGGTGGCCTTGCCTGTGTTATAAAATTCAACTGACAAAGGAGTTTCCATACCCATCATAAAATCGCCTTGAGGAATTATCTCCCCTACATCAAGCTTTGCCTGTTGCACTACGGGAACTCCTATTTGTTCCGTTGCGGTGTACTTATTTGCCTGGGCATCCTCATATTCAAAATTTGCCACTATTGTATAAGTCTTAGCTGCAGTATCAGGTACTGTAGTAAGGGTAATTTCTTTTTCTATTCTTTCTCCCGGATTAATATTTGCTACATAAAAAGTATTGGAGCTACCCTTAGGAGTAAATACTGATGCTGTAGACTGAGATCCTTGAGAACTTTGTTCGCCATTTCCCGTTGCTGATTCCTGAGTGTCTGATGTTAGAAATATCTTAATATTTTTTACCGCCTTGTTGGCATTGGTATTATAGAAGGTTAAATACATATTAAAGGGCTTACCCGCCTCAATTATTTCCGGTGAAAAAGAATATTCTTCTATAATAAGCTTAGGTACAGGTCCTTCATCAGGCTTCGCATTAGGATCCTTCTCCTTAGGTGCCTTTACAAAGACCCCTACTATTTGGCTAGCCTCCTTGGAAGCGTCTGTTGTAGTTTCATCAGTATAGGTTGCTTTAATTTCTACAGGATAATTTTTTGTTTCAGCTGCAGGAGTTGTAATAAAGTCAAAGGTAAAGTGAGAGCTTTCTCCCGGTGCCAAAGGCTTTGCCATTACCTTGGAAACAGACTTTGATGCAAGTCCTGATTGGTCTTGACTATCTGCAGTTACAATTATATTTTCAGCCTTATACTTTCCTGTATTTATAAGGTCAAAGGATATACTTGCAGTTTTGTTTCTGCCTATGGAGCCTGTGGGAAAGGTTATATTTTCAAACTGAAGCATTGATAATGTTTCATTTGATTTTAAAATATCAATGGTAAACTGGTAAGAGCCTTCAATAGGCGCTGAGGTCTCCTTTTCCCCTACAAAGGTGTATTTTAAATTAAGCATATGGGATCCGGCTCCAGTTGATCTGTCGGTTTTTAAGTTGAAAATTACATACTCTCTTTCTCCCGGTCCAAGTCTTGTAATATCTATAGTGGAAAGACCTGATGCTAAAGTTATCCCCTTGTTTTCAAGTCCATCAAGGGACAGCTTTATATTTTTTGCTGGAGCATCCCCTGTATTAATAACTTCAAAGGGAACTTGAAAGGTTTTTCCGGCTTCTATTGAATCTATCCAGCCAAGCTGCATTTTCTTTATTTCAATTGACGGATTAATCGGCTTATCCGGTGCTTCCACTCTTACATAGATAGTTTCACTCTGCTCCATAAACCGTTCGTCCTTAATATAGTATCTCATATTAATTTCAACTGCTATGGTTTTGGAAGTAAAGTCCGCGTCAGTTCTTATTTTAAAATACCCTGATTTTGTTTCGTTACTTGATATAGAATTATTTTCAGGAGGTATTATTTCACCCTTACCGTCTATGTAAACCTTATCGGGATCCTTTATTTTGGCGGTAGCTGTAAGTCTATTTATTGAATTTGGGGAGTTGTTAGTAATACCTACTTTTACAACAGCTCCCCCTCCCTCGCCTATGGTAATGGTTTGGGGCGCCGAAACGGCAAGCTTCATATTAAATGTTTCCCCTTCACCTCCAGCTTCTACTCTTGCACTAAAGGGCAGTAATAATAAAAATGCTAATAGTAAATATAGTTTCTTCATATAGTCTCCTCTCCTGAAAGCAGGATTTTTGATTTGTTATTTTCTATCCCTGTAATTTTTCCATCCCTCATATCTACAATTCTGTCAGCATAAACAGAGGTTTCAATATCGTGGGTTACAATTATAAGTGTTTGGTTATTCCTTCTTGCCATGGAACACATTAAGTCCATTACCTCCATGGAGGTTTTGGTGTCAAGGTTTCCCGTAGGCTCATCGGCAAAAACTATTTTTGGAGCATCTACAAAGGCTCTTGCTATTGACACCCTTTGCTGCTGACCTCCACTCATTTCCGACGGCTTATGATAAATACGCTCACCTAACCCTACCTTTTCAAGTATGTTTTTACTCATTTCATCCCTCTCCTTCTTTTTAAGCCCCTTAAAGATAAGCCCAAGACTTACATTGTCAAGAGCATTTAGAGATGAAATAAGATTGTAGGATTGAAAGACGAATCCAACATTTAATTGTCTGAACTTTGTAACCTGAACTTCATTTAACTTTTCAATATGTACTCCTCCTATAATTATTTCTCCGGAGCTTGGCTTGTCAAGTCCTGCCATCATATTAAGAAGAGTGGATTTTCCGCTTCCTGAAGTTCCTAAAAGGCACAGAATCTCTCCCTTGTAAATGTCAAGGTTTATACCGTTTAAGGCATATATCTTTTCCTTGCCCATTTTGTAAATTCTGCTTAAATTTTTGATTTTTATAAATTCTTCCATGTCAACCTCTCTAAAGGATTATATCACAATAAGGTCTTCTAAAAAATATTTTCCTTCTGCGACTTCAGCTACTTATTAGGTATTCCTATATACTTTACTTTAAGGACACCTGTGTATCTTGGAGCTTTAAGAAGTCCCTTTTTTATTTTATGAAAGGTTATTGTTTCGGAAGCTTTAATAGCTGCTCCCATTACTTCTCCCGTATCGGCATTTATCCCTGAAGGTATATCTACAGATAGGGTTGCCTTGGAGCAAAGGTTGATTTTTTCTATAAGCTCTTTATAAAAGCCTTGAACCTCTCTTGACAGTCCTGTGCCGAAAATTGCATCTACAAGGAAATAATCTCTTATAGCTTCCGAAAATTTATCCAATTTATCTTCTTCTAAAAAGTTTATAGGCACTTCCAAATTCTTTAATATTTCATAATTAATCCTGCAGTCCTCAGTCATTTTGTCAGGGTTTCCTGCTATATAGACCTTAACCTCTCTTCCGCTTATGTAAAGATGTCTTGCAATGGCAAGTCCATCGCCTCCATTGTTGCCGCAAGAAGATACAACTACGAATTTATGATACATATCTTTAACTTCACTAAAAAACGCCATAGCTGCATTTTCCATTAGAACTATAGAAGGAATTTTATAAAAATTTATAGCTCTTTTATCAGCGTCAATCATTTCTTTTCTGCTTATAGCTTCTCTATTCATATAGACCTCTCAAATTTTATCTTTATTTTAAACTTTATAAATATTTTACATTAAGTCATCTTTTCTTAAAAGTCTTATATTATATCTGGAAGGCAAATAAAAAAGCCGATGCCTAAGCACCGACTTAAACGGAATTTCCAACTTCAATACTTATTTGATTAAATCTGTCAAGGATATCATCTATGTTAAGATTTGCTTTCTCCTCATTTTTTTTATCTATAAGGACCTTTCCTTCATGCATCATAAGAAGTCTGTTTCCGTATTTTAAACTGTATCTTAAATTGTGAGTTACCATAAGGGCTGTAAGGTTTTTCTCCCTTACTATCTTTTCTGTAATGTCCATTATTATATCTGCAGTTTTAGGGTCAAGGGCTGCAGTATGTTCATCTAGGATTAAAAACTTAATAGGTGTCATAGTGGCCATTAAAAGTGCCACAGCCTGTCTTTGTCCTCCTGAAAGAGAATTTACCTTTTCATCAAGTTTGTTTTCAAGTCCAAGACCTATAGGTGCCAGTAGAGATCTGTAGTAATCTCTTCTCTTTTTGTTAATGCCCCAGGTTAGGTTCCAAGGCTTGCCCTTGTTGTCTGCCATGGACATATTTTCAAGGAGGGTCATGGAGGGTGATGTTCCCATGGCGGGATTTTGGAAAACTCTTCCCATTTCCTTATACCTTAAATGTTCCCTTCTAAGACTTATGTCTTCCCCGTCTATTTCAACAATGCCTGAATCTATAGGTAAAGACCCGCAAATTAAGTTAAGCATGGTGGTTTTACCTGAACCGTTACTTCCAACTATGCTTACAAAGTCTCCGTCATCTATTTTTAAATTAAAGTTATTAAAAATTTGAAATTGGTTAATGGTCCCGAAGTTGTAATATTTATTTATATTTTTAAGTTCAAGCATTTTTAACCCTCTTTCTTCTAAGTCCCCCATCTCCAAGTACAAGTATAGCAAGGAATATAAGAGCTGTTATAAGCTTCATGGAATTTGCCGTAAGTCCTATGCTAATGGCAAGGGCAATACTTGCCTTATAAAGTATGGACCCTATTACAACCTTACTTGTCCCTCTAAGATAGGTAACTCTTTCAAGAAGCTTCATTCCCAGTACCACACTGGCAAGGCCCATTACCATTGAACCTGTACCCATAGATATTTCAAAAAACTTCTGCTCTTGAGCAACTAGAGCACCACTTAAGGCAACGAGTCCGTTGGATATGGCAAGGCCTTGAATTTTTATCATGCCCGGATCCTTAGCCATGGTTCTTACAAGAACGGGATTGTCCCCTGTGGCTCTTAAAAGAAAACCGGCCTTAGTTTTTAAAAAGGCATCAAGGGCAAATTTAAGTATTAAAACTATTGGAATCATTATAATCAAAACCTTGTATTTAACCAAAGATTCCGGAATAATCCCATTTATAAACTTATTGGAAAAGATAGTGTCGTTATTAAATATAGGCACATTGGCCTTGCCTGCTACAAATAAATTAATTGTATAAAGGGCAGTTTGCATAATAAGACCTGAAAGCAGGTCCTTAACTCCAAGCTTTATATGAATAAGGCCTGTAATCATACCTGCCATAGCTCCAGCAAAGAAGCTTATAAATAAAACCGCTAAGGGATCCACTCCCCTTACTATTAAAAAGACACTTACCGCCGCTCCTAAAGGAAAGCTGCCGTCTACTGTAAGGTCCGGAAAATCTAAAATTATATAAGCAATATATAGTCCCAAGGCAAGGAAGACATAGGTCATGCCCTGTTCAAAAATTCCAATAATTATATCCATTTAACCACCTTATTTTTGCTTAGGTTCTTCTATAGTTTCAAATACTTCGCTGGCTCTATTAATAAGAGAGTCGCTAAATTCAATACCTAGCTCCTTTGCAACTTCCTTGTTTAAGTACAAGCTTGAATTGCTTATAAGTTCAAAAGGCATATCTTGAGCTTTCGCTTCACCTTTTAATACCTTTGCCGCCATGGCTCCTGTTTGTTCTCCCAAGGAAACATACTCTATACCTTCTGATGCAAGGCAACCTATTTTTACCTGTTCTATTTCAGAACCGAAAATTGGAATATTTTTAGCCTTTGCCTTATCCATTATAGTAGGAAGTGAATTTACAACAGTATTATCTGTTAGGTTAGTAAGAGCATCTACCTTGGATAAGATACTGTCAGTTGCAAGAGGTATATCAGCAGTTGTTGTTACACTTTCAGTTACAAGTTCAAAATCATACTTAGGTGCAAGCTCCTTATAGGTTTCTATCATGGAAATTGAATTAGCTTCACTTGTTGTATAAAGTACACCTATTTTCTTAGCATCAGGTAAAACCTCTCTAATCATTTTAAGCTGTGCATCTATTGGAAGCTTGTCGCTAGTTCCTGTAATGTTACCTACTGAGCTTCCATCTTCATTGGCAAGCTGAGCGGCAACAGGGTCGCTTATTGCAGTATAAATTACAGGAATGTCTGTACCGTTTGCGGCATTGTAGGCACTCATAGCTGCAGGAGTTGCTATTGCAACTATCATGTCATACTTATTAGCTACAAAGGAATTTGCAATTTGACTTGTAATACCCATATCAGCTTCAGCGTTTTGATAGTCTATAGTAAGGTTTTCTCCTTCTACAAAACCGTTATCAGCAAGTCCCTTTATAAAACCTGTTCTGCAATTATCAAGGGATCCATGTTGAGCAAACTGTAAAATACCTATCTTCACATTTTTAGTAGCCTCTGTTGAAGCAGTTTCTGAGTTTTCTTTACTTTCTTGACTTTCTTTCTTGCCGCAAGCTGTAAAAACAAGGGCAAAAATCGCTAATACCAACAATAACTTTCTAAATTTCATTTTCTTCTCTCCTTTTATTTTTCTCCTAATAGACAAATAGAATGAGAAGGATGGAATAAAAAAAAGACTTCCATCCCCTATGGGACAAAAGTCGTAACTTCTGCGGTACCACCCAAATTTGCTTTAAGCACTCTCATCAATACTATCATATTGGTCCCAATATAACGGTAGGGTTCCGTTGGGCATTACTCTTTATAAAAAATTTCTTCCCACCCTCTGAAGTCCATTCACCGGAAGAAATGCAGATACTCACACCTAAATGTATCACTCTCTTAGCACTTCCATCTCCGCCTACTATTCTTCGTTTTCGGTTTATACTAGCTAGTATACTACATCTTTAAAACTTGTCAACAAAAAATTATAAATTATTCTCCTCATTAATCACTTACTTATCAAAGTTTATATGATCATCAGTCATTAAAAGAATTCTGTCTCCATCACTTATTACAGTATCTCCTGAGGCTCTTATAAACTTGCCCTTTCTGTTTATAGTTAAAATAAGTTTGTTATGTTTAAGATTTAGGTCTACTATTCTCTTACCTATCCATGGATGCAGACCCGTTGCTGAAAATTCAACTATCTCTTCTCCCTGATAGTCAAAGTATTCCTCTCCTGCAACTATTACAACATCTCCCTCTTTAAATTCCGTATTACCCTTGGGAACAATAGTATTTCCATCCCTTTCAATTTTTGCAACGATAAAGCCTAAGGCCATATCAAGATCCTTTACCTTCTTACCTATAAGGCTGCTGCCCTCAGTAACTAAGGTTTGCATAAAGGAAATATCGCTTTTATCTACATAAAAGTTAAAGGTTTTAAGAACTGTATCATTAGGATCGATCATATCGGTTTTTTTAGACACATAGGCCATAAAGGATCCTTGTGCAAGACAGGACAGGAAGCATATTCCAAAAACTATATGATAAATATCGATAGTCAAATTACTTGTGCTGTTTACCGCCATAATAGCAAAGGCAATTGCTGCAGCTCCTCTAAGTCCTGCCCATGATATAACTGTCAATTGATTCCTTTTAAGTTTAAAGGGAAGCATCAAGGCTACAACTGACAAAGGTCTTGCTACAAAGGTCATAAAAATCATAATAATAAAGGCTATGGGAAGAGTTAATAAAATATTTTCGGGATTTGCCAAAAGTCCAAGGGTAAAGAAAAGTCCTATACTCATAAGCTCTGTAAAACCGTCAAAGAAAAATACTATATCCTTTTTGCCCACAAAAGGCTTGTTGCCTATAAAGATGCCAAAAATATAGGCTGCAAGAAATCCGTTACCTCCTATTACATTAGTAAAGGAATAGGTTAAAAGTGCCACCGATGCCATAAATACTATTGCAAGACCGTCCTTTTGCATATTAATTTTAAGAACAATTTTTGAAACTATATAGGCAAAGGCAAATCCTATAAGCGCTCCTAAAATAAACTGCTTAAGAATAAGTAGAGGTACTGAAACATCACTGCCTGCTTCAAGGGACAAAAACAGCATTGTCATTGTATAAGCTGTAGGGTCATTGGAACCACTTTCAAGCTCAAGAAGAGATGCTGAATTATATTTAAGGTTAAGGTTTTTTGAAGCCAGTATATTTGAAACTGAGGCATAGTCAGTAGAGCCTACTATTGAACCTAAAAGCATACTTTCAATTAAAGGCAGCTTAAAGAAAAAATGCACAAAGGCTCCCGTAAGAAGGGCAGTTGAAACTACACCTAAAGATGCTAAAACCACGGCCTCCCTTACAACAGGCTTACCCATTTTCCAATTGGTACCAAAGCCCCCATAAAACATAATTACAACTAGGGCAAAGGTGGAAACACCTTCTGCAAGTTCGTAATTATCAAAACTGATTCCTAAAAGCTTACATATAATGCCCAGTGTTAAAAATAAAAGTAATGAGGGTATTCCCGATTTATCTGATAAGTTAATGGCGAAAAGTGCCATTATTAATATAATTGCAATAAATAAAAGTCCCATTGTAGCCTCTCTTTTTCTTTTTTTATTATGGATATTGTACCATAAAAAGCATATAAAATAATTCACCAATAGGGTATAAATATAACAAATATAAAAAGGAGAGATTATGAAAGCTAAAATATTAAAAAAATTAAAGGGACAGGAAACAAAAGACGGTGCAGGTGTAAAGCTTATAAGAATTTTAAACACATCAACTATAGAAAGTCATGACCCCTTCTTAATGCTTGACAGCTTCGATTCGACAAATTACGAGGACTATAAAGCTGGATTTCCCACTCATCCTCATAGAGGTATAGAAACTATTACCTACCTGTCAAAGGGTCAGGTAACACATAAGGATTCCATGGGCAACGAAAAGACCATAGGCCCTAAGATGATTCAGTGGATGACTGCAGGCTCTGGTATTATGCATTCAGAAATGTTTGCTGAAGAAGATAGGCTGCTGGGACTTCAGCTTTGGTTAAATCTTCCAAAAGAAAACAAAATGACTCACCCCTTTTACAAGGAGGTATCCGATAAGGACATACCTATTTTAGAAGAGGGCAGTACAAAAATCAAAATCTACAGCGGAAGTCTTGCTGACAAAGAAGGCTTTAAGCCTAAATATAATCCCCTTGACTATTTTGTTATAGAGATGAAGAAGGGCGAAAAGCTTCAATTTGAATCAAAGGTGGGCTACACCAGCCATCTATTTACTCTTTTGGGAGAGGTTAAGGTAAATGAAGACACCATTTCTGAAAAGACAGACGCGCTTTTATCCTCAGGCTCTCTTACTATAGAGGCTTTATCTGATTGCGAGCTTGTCTGGATGGCATCAAAGCCTCTTAAGGAGCCTGTAGCCTGGGGTGGACCTATAGTTATGAATACTGAAGAAGAATTGCAATTAGCCTTTAGAGAACTTCGTGATGGAAGCTTTATTAAAGATAAAATAGATGAATAAAGCTCATAAAAAATATTATCTTAAGATGATTTTGTTAAGATCTTGAATTTTTTTAAAATAAAAAAGGGATATGGTTATAAAAGAATCATATCCCTTTTAATAATTGATTTTTTATTTTTCAGTCTGGCTTTTAGGAAGTATAAGGTTAAGTGCAATTCCCACTACTGCTGAAAGTGCAGTACCTGACAAATTTGCAATTTGACTTATTGGAAAGACAGCTCCGCCAAGACCGAGTACCATCATAGCTGATGCTATAATTAAATTTCTCTGTTCTCTAAAGTTTACCTTGTTATCAACAAGTACACTTAAACCGTTACTTGCTATAACTCCGTATAAAAGTAGACTCATACCTCCAAGTACAGGAGCCGGTATTGACATAATAACTGCCTGAACCGGAGCCAAGAAACTAAGTATTATTGCTATAACAGCCGCACCGAAAATAACGCTGGTACTGGCAATTCTTGTAAGTGCAACTACCCCTGTATTCTCTCCATAGGTTGTATTTGCCGGTCCTCCTAGAAGGGCTGACACTAAAGTTGCAACTCCATCGCCTGTTATAGTTCTTGGAAGTCCCGGATCTTTTAAAAAGTTCCTGCCGCATATTTTACTTAAGGCGGTGTGGTCTCCTATATGTTCAGATAAGGTTACAAAGGCTACAGGAAGTATGGCAAGAGTTTCAGGACCAAAGTAAAATCTGTAACTGTTAAAGTGCTCTGTTTTAAAGGGCAGATAAAACTCAGGAACATGAAATATTCCACCTTTTACTGACTCTATAATTCCTGAATATTCTACAATACCCAAAGCCATTGATAGAATATAACCCCCTGCTATTCCTACAAGGAAGGGAATTATTTTAAATACTCCCTTTGCCCTGGCGGATATAAAGGATGTAATTAAAAAAGTAACCGTCGCAACTAACATATTTACCATGTCGCCTCCTTCTACAAAGCCCGCCTGACTTACTGCGGTAGAAGAAAGTCCAAGTCCTATAACAATAATCATAGGTCCTATTACAATGGGAGGTAAAATTTTATCCAACCACCAGGTACCGGTAAATTTTAAAATAATCGCAACAGTTACATATACTAAACCTATAAGGATCAATCCTGTTTGAGAGGCGCTGACATCTCCATCCATAGCCTTTATGGCATATTGCATGGCAGCTATATAAGCAAAGGATGAACCTAAATAAACAGGTACATTAAATCCTGTAATTAAAAGATAAATTATAGTGCCTATACCGCTACAAAACAAAGCAACGGAAACCGGCAAGCCCACTACAAGAGGAACTAAAATCGTCGCCCCAAACATTGCAAAAACATGTTGAAAGCTTAAAAACATGGACTTAATAAAAGCTGGTCTTTCATGTACGTCATACAATAGATATTTTTCCATTTTTTTCTCCTTTTTTATAAGTGCAATTTTTTATCCTTAAAATGGTAACACATCTTTTTTAAAAATTCAATGAGCTTTTATTAAGTCTTTTAGTTTATTCTTCTTCCTCTCTCATGGCTTCCTCATCAGCTTCAGTATTTTTACTAAAGTAAAAATTGCTTCTTATGTTTTCAATTAGCTTCTTATCGTAGTTATTATCTATACCCTTATGGAAAATATCATAGGCGTAATCAAAGAAATTTTCCACTTCGCCTCTTACAGAGTCATCAGCTATCATTCTTATAAGAGATATGCCTTCAAGTATTGCATTATAAACTGAAGGATCAGCCTTTGCTTTAGGTATAAGTTGATTAAAGGCCAGATACATTTCCTGCTCAATAGAATAAGATGTATAAATTATCTGTATATTTTCATTTTGCTCCATAATTATATAATGATTTTCAGTTGAAAAAAGCTGCCCTATCATATTAGATACCTTTTCAATGCAGCTTATAGCATCATTGGGAGACTTGACACCGCTACTTAAGGCTGTTGTTGCAATTTCAACAAGATTTGTAATTTCATTGTGATAATCCAAGTCTTCATTTTTTTCGTCATTAAACAAAAAACACTCAGACATTGATTTTAAATATTCAACCTTCTCTTCCTTATCTAAAGAGCTAAGTTGTCTATCCCCTACAAGACTTAAATCGGCAAGATAAATTCCCTTTGATATAAACTCACCTATTTGTCTCTTTATAACTATAGTTCCCTTAAAGTCTTTTAAAATATTAAAAAGTCCCGCGTAATCTACTCCATAAAAATAGCCTGTTTGATTTGAATATATTTGGATAAGTTCTCCCTTACCCTTATCAAACATTCTAGTAGATTCCTTTCTACGTTTAGCTTCTTCTTTTACAAGCTCAATACCTTCATCATAAATATCCTGAATAACATTAGACGCCTTGATATATCTGATTACCACCATAATAAATATCATAAAGTGAATCATACTTGCCATAGCGTAGACTATTCCCAAAGATCCTGCCAAAACCTTTTGTTCAAACTTTATATCTCCAAGTATAAAAAGACTTAGAACTGTATAAAAAAATCCTCCAATGAATATCCCAATTAGACTTAAAACATGCCTTTTATTAATAAATTTTTGAATTATACTTGAGGCAAGATTAGACATGTGAGTAGTCATTACAGTTAAAATTGTTGAGAAAGTAAAAGTAGTGACCGTTAAGAAAACTCCGGAAAGAGATGATAAAAAAGAATTGGATAAGTCAGAAGATAGTAAAAAGAACTCAGGAATGTGTTTCTTTACAAAAGGGTATTTTACATCAACTAGCCATACTATAAATAAAAGAATAAATGAAACCAAGGTGAACTTAGTCATACTAATAACATTTTTGTGATTTGCATACCATAATTTTAATCTCGCTGTCATATTAACCTCCTTATCTTTGGATCATTATATTATAAAGCATAGTTTGTTTACAAGTTTTATAAATACACATCTTTTTCACAACTCATAAAATTTATAGTATTAAAATTTATGTAATTCCATGGTAAAATGTTAATGTAATATTATAAGTTTAGTAAAACTTTATTTAAGAGGTGATATAGTGACTAAAATACTAGAATCAAAAAGTTTATATGAAAAACTAATTGAAGATGTTAAAAAAGAAATTAAAAATTTAGGCATTACTCCCAAGCTTGCCATTGTAAGGCTTGGAGAAGATGCTCCCGCCCTTGCCTATGAAAAAGGTATTAAAAAAACAGCTTCCCTTTTAGGCTTTGATCTTAATATTAACGAGCTTGACATAAAGGCTTCAGAGGAAGAAGTTTTAAGTCTTATTGACAAGCTTAATAATGACGATACAGTAGGCGGTATACTTATTTTTAGACCCCTCCCCCAACACATTGACCCGGACAAAATAAACAATGCCATAAACCCTTTAAAGGACATAGATTGTATGAACCCGGTTAATCGTGCAAAGGTATATTCCGGAAATATTGACGGTTTTATACCTCTTGCTCCTAAATCTGCAGTAATGCTTCTTGAACATCACGGATATGATCTTAAGGGTAAGGATTGTGTTATAATTAACCACTCAGATGTAGTGGGCAAACCTTTATCTATGATACTTCTTGCCAAGTGGGCTACAGTAAGTCTTTGCCATATAGAAACCAAGGACTTAAGGTCCTACACCAAAAATGCTGATATAGTATTTACAGCTATGGGTGTTCCCGAAATGCTTGATGATTCCTACTTTAGTGAAAAGGCAACAGTAATAGATATAGGCCTTTCTAAAAACAAGGAAGGAAAAATGTGCGGCGACCTTAACGAAAAATCTGTTGAAGGAAAAATAGAAGCATACTCTCCGGTTCCCGGTGGTGTAGGTAGAACCACAAACCTTTTGCTTTTACAAGGCGCTTTGAATTTCTATAAAAAATAAAAACCTATCTTTTCATAGTGGTTTTAAATAAAATAAACTCCGCTTTTTAAGGCGGAGCTTTTATTTTACTTAATTTTATTATTTAACAACTGCAAGTACAAGTTGAACTTCCACAGGTGCATCTCCCGGTAAACTTTCAACACCTACTGCAGCCCTTGAAGCAATTCCTCTCTCCTTTAAGTTTTCATAAAGGTAATCAGATACAAAGTCTCCTATTTTTGCATGTTTAGTAAAACCTCTTTCAGCATTTACAAATACATAAATAGATAAGACCTCAAGGCTCTCTCCATCATTAATTGTATTTTCAGCAGCTGTTAAGGCATTACTTGCAGCAAGTGTTACACACTCCTTGTAATCCTCTATAGGATCATTAATCATTACCTTACCTGTTTTTATCAAAACTCCCTTGTCTCTTGGAGTCATACCGGCAGTATAAATCATATCTCCTATTCTTTTTGCAGGTATATATTTACCTTGAGGTATAGGATTTTCTTTTTTCATTGCTCCTCCTTATAAATTAAAATTTTACTTATCTAAACCTGACACGTGATTTAAAACTTTTTTATAGTCCAGGTTATAAACTCCTTCTTCTTCAAGATTAAGCCAATCTACAGCCTTGCCCATAAAGCCTATAATACCATCAAGATAAGGTGTCTTTAGACCCATTTGGTTGGATAAAACCTTCACCGGATAAATTCCATAGGGTATGTCTTCAAAAACATATCTA
Organism: Peptoniphilus catoniae; assembly: GCF_901447155.2. GTDB lineage: Bacteria > Bacillota > Clostridia > Tissierellales > Peptoniphilaceae > Peptoniphilus_E > Peptoniphilus_E catoniae. Next base: position 170,748 of record NZ_LR588414.1, on the reverse strand, counting down.
TGATGCAGGTTCTTAGGTCCTTTGGCAAGCTTATAGGATTCATTTAAATGTAGAGCATCATAAAGATTTTCATGTTTAATCTTCCATGATCCGTTAATTATATCTAAAATTCCCTTAGCTTTAATTCCAAGCTTATCGCAAAGTGCCAATCTTTCCTTATCAATGTTTAAAACATAATCTATAGCAAGAGGTGATGCTGCAGGACCATAGAAAGCAAAGTCCTCACCTGCTTCAATTCTTGCCAGGTTAAAAGCTACAATAGGTACGTGAATCACCGGATTAGAAGCATTTAAAGAAGCTGCAACAAGATTTTCAAAAACAGTTACATTGTTCATGTTATCATTAAAAAAGTTTAAGATTTTTTCAGTATTGTTTCCATTTAAAATACCAAGATCAACAGATTCTTTCTTTGCAGCAAGAACCTCTCTCTCAGAAATATACTTAGAGGTAAAAATCATACCTCCTGTCTCAGCAAGTCCAAGATTTAATTCTTCAATCTTATCCTTTAAAACTTCGTAGAATTCATAAGCTCCCCAATTTCCATTAAAGATAACTATAGATTGATCCTTTTCCAATAAGTCCCTTAGATTTTTTGCAACGTCGAGGTGTCCGTCTGATGTAGTAGTTACAAAAATCATTTCGCTTCCACTTACAGCTTCCTTTAAATCTGAACTTGCTTTAACCTTACATTCAGTATTAAAGGAGCCTGAATCTTTAATTCCTTCCTTATTAATTAAATCCACCTTGTCCTGTTTTCTATCATAAAGGCAAACATCATAGCCTTTAGTAGTTAAAAATATAGCCATGGCCTTTCCTGTGTTGCCTGCACCGATTACTGTTATTTTCATAATCTGCCCCTTTCTTTTTGCTTATAAAATAATTTATCAAGTACACCCTATTAACACTATACATTAAAATTATACCATTGATAAAAAATCATAACAATTAAAATTAATTCTACAATATAAAAAGCCCCTTGTCTTATAGACTCGGGGCTTAATTTAGTCTTTACTTTTTTTATCTTTTACCTTTTTTAACCTGAAGAAGTCTTCCCTTTCCTTTTCCTGAAGAGTATTGTCTATCTCGGTCTTTATGCTTTCAAATTTTGGAATTTGGATCTTATCCAAAGCATTTGCTCTTTTACCTGTCTTTTTAATTTCCCTTGCAAGTTTAAAAACTGAAGTTTCCACTTCGGCAAGTTCATAGATTAATTCCTTTAGCTTGTGCATATCAGCCTCAGCTAAGTCAAAGGCTGTTGTTGTTTTGTGAATTGAATGGTCAACCTTCAACCTATTTTGATAGTATTTTATTTCAGGAAGCTCAACTCCCATTACAGATCTGAATTGTATCTTATAAGGCTCCTCCCTCTTGGCAGTTTTAGCAATTTCATATATGGTTTCTGAACCCATGGTAATTGTTGCTTCCTCCAAGGCTTCATAAGACTCCTTAAAAGAATCTTCTATCTCCTTTTGAAGTTCTCCGGCTCTTTTATTTAGGTCCATCATTTCCTTTATAAGGATAGTCCTTTTTTTGTCTAAAAGTTCATAGCCTTTCTTGGCCCTTTTAAGAGATGACTTTGCCCAAATAAGATTTGCCTTTGTCGGTGCAAGTTTGCTAGGCATTTAATCAACTCCTTGAATCTTTTAAATATTTTTCTTTTAACTTAGGATCTATTCTGTCAAGTTCAGTTTCCGGAAGTAACCTTAACAGTTCCCAACCTAAATCAAGACTCTGCTCAATACTCCTATTTTCATCAAAACCTTGTTTTAAAAATTTATTTTCAAATTCATCACCGAATTTTAAATATTCTCTTTCAACTTCTGAAAGGTCCTCTGAGCCGATAATTTGCGACAAAGCTCTAACTTCTTCTACATGGGAGTAGGAAGCGAAAAGCTGAGATGAAAGATCTCCGTGATCTTCCCTGGTATAACCTTCTCCTATACCGTCCTTCATAAGTCTTGAAAGAGAGGGCAAAACATTTATAGGCGGATAGGTTCCCTTTTGATCCAAATCCCTTGACAAAACTATTTGACCCTCTGTAATGAATCCCGTTAAGTCCGCTATAGGGTGGGTAATGTCGTCATTAGGCATAGTCAGTATAGGTATTAAGGTAACTGATCCCTTAAGGTCTTTAATCATACCGGCTCTTTCATAAAGGCCTGCCAAATCGGAATATAAGTGTCCGGGGTAGCCCTTTCTTGAAGGTACCTCTTCCCTTGAAGATGATACCTCTCTTAAGGCTTCACCATAGCTTGTAATATCCGTCATTATTACAAGAACCTCCTTGTGCTCTTCATAGGCCAGATACTCTGCTGCCGTAAGAGCACACTTAGGAGTAATTAATCTTTCCATAATGGGATCATCAGCATAATTTATATACATGGCTACCTTGTCAAGGACCCCTGTTTCCCTAAAAGAATTTATAAAATAGTCAGCCTCGTCATGTTTTACACCTATTGCCGCAAAAACTATGGCAAAGTCCTCTTCCCTTGCATTTTTAAGTTTTGCCTGGCGAACTATTTGAGCAGCAAGTTCATTGTGGGGAAGACCTGAGCCTGAAAATATAGGAAGCTTTTGTCCTCTGATTAAGGTCATCAGGGTATCTATTGAAGATATACCTGTTTGAATAAAATCTCTAGGGTACTTTCTTGTAGCCGGGTTAATGGGTCTACCGTTTATATTGTAAAATTTATTGCTGTAAATTTCTCCACCCTTATCTATAGGTCTTGCCAGTCCGTTAAATACCCTACCCAATATTTCTACTGATAGAGGAATCTCAAAAGGTTGCGCTCTAAAACTTACCTTGGTGTTTTCAAGAGACAGGCCTAAGCTTTCTCCGAAAACTTGTATAGTGACTCTATCTTCATCTATTTTTACTACCTGGCCTACCATTTCCTTCTTGCCCGGAATTTTTATATTTACCACTTCTTCAAAGGCAACGTCTTTAAGGTTTGAAAGTTCAATTAAAGATCCATCAATTTTATCAAGCTTTAAATATTCTTTTTTCATTTTTCATCATCCTTAAAACTGTCTTCCAACTCAAGATAATAACTCTTAATTTTATTATTTAAGCTTACAAACTTTGAAAGATCATTGTTTTCTATACTATATTTCATATTTACAACCTCTTGATAAAGGTCCTGATCCTTTATTTTAGAAATAGGTATTTGCATTTCCACTGCAGCTTTACCACAGGTATATAAAAGATCTATAGTCTTTAACATTTCATATTGTTTTTTTAAAGGTACAAAGGTGTCCACAGGGTTAAAAGCATTTTGTTGCAAAAATCCCACCTTTACTACCTTGGCTATTTCAAGTATTAACCTTTCAGAATCAGGAAGAACGTCCTCTCCAACAAGCATTACTATTTCATTAAGCTTGGCTTCCTTATTAAGTAGATCTAAAAACTTACTTCTAAGAGCAATAAGATCTCCGTCAAGATTCATATCATAATAGTTTTTAAGCATACTTACATAACCTGAATAAGAATTTATCCAGTTTATTGCGGGGTAGTGTCTTGCATAGGCGAGGTCTTTATCCAATGCCAAAAAGACATTTACAAATCTTTTTGTATTTTCAGTAACAGGCTCTGAGAAGTCTCCGCCTGCAGGTGATACGGCTCCAATAAGAGTAACTGATCCTTCTGTGTCGGCAAAATTTTTTACATAACCTGCTCTTTCATAGAATTGTGCTATTCTTGATGGCAAATAAGCAGGATAGCCTTCTTCTGCAGGCATTTCTTCAAGCCTTCCTGAAATCTCTCTAAGAGCTTCCGCCCATCTTGATGTAGAGTCAGCCATTAAAGCAACGTGGTATCCTTGATCTCTAAAGTACTCGGCTATAGTTACTCCTGTATATATTGAGGCTTCACGAGCTGCTACAGGCATATTTGACGTATTGGCTATTAGTATAGTTCTGTCCATTAAAGGTTTGTCGGTGTTAGGATCTATAAGTTTAGGAAAGTCTTCCAAAACTTCCGTCATTTCATTTCCACGCTCACCGCATCCTATATAAACTATTATGTCGGCATCACAATACTTGGCGATTTGATGCTGGGTCATGGTCTTTCCGGTTCCAAATCCTCCAGGAATTGCAGCAGTGCCACCCTTGGCAATAGGGAAAAACACATCAAAAACTCTTTGACCGCTAACCAACAACTTGCTTATAGGCATTCTTTCTCTAACAGGCCTTGGAATCCTTACCGGCCACTCTTGATAAAGCTTAATGCCCACATCTCCCTCTTCAGTTTCCACCTTTATAATTTCAGTTTCTATGTTGTAGTTTCCGTCATCAAGTCTTGATTTAACCCTTCCATTTATTCCTATAGGAGCTAAAATTTTGTGGGTAATAATTTCAGTTTCCTTTACCTCGGCTACTATTTGGCCTTCTTTAATTTCATCTCCGGGCTTTACCTTTATCTTTACATCCCAAAGTTTATCTTTATCAATTGATATAAGCCCTATTCCTTCAGGCATAAAGTTTCCATAGTCCTCCCTTATTTTTTCAAGAGGTCTTTGGATACCGTCAAATATATTTGATATCATGCCGGGACCAAGTTTAACACTAAGAGGTCTTCCGGTAGATATAATATCTTCTCCTTCTTTTAAACCGGTAGTTTCTTCATAAACTTGGATTGTGCCCAAGTCTCCTTCTATTTTTACTATTTCCCCTATTAGCTTCTTATCTCCTACAACTACCATTTCCCTCATTTTAAATTGTGACATGCCAAGCCCTTCCACTACAGGGCCGTTTATAGATTTAATTTTCGCCTTGCTCAATTTTATATTCCTCTTTTCTAAGGGTAAAGTGTAGGAGTTTGCCTATTTCATATTCAGCATTATCAATTTTAGCCTTTAAAGAACTGTTTATTCTATAAGTTTTGTCCTTGTCGTAAATATTAAAGCCTCCTATAAATTCCTTGTCCAGTTCTATAAAATCTAAGTTTATCTTTTTATCCTTTGCTATTTTAAGAAAATCATCTTTAAAATGCCTGTCTTTTTCAGTAAGGGCAAGATAATAATCTCCCTCTAATTCCTCAATAACTTCCTTAAAATTTTTAATCATGAAATCCTTATATTCATCAGTATCGGTAAAGTCTTTTGCCCTCTTATATAAGTCTTCAATAAGCTTTTGTAAAAATTCCCTGTCTTTTTTTAGTCCTAAAACCCTTCTGTTTTCATTAATACTTGCTTCCATTTCAAATGATTTCTTTTTAGCCAAAGCGATCCTTCTCTCTACCAGGTCTCTTTCCATCTCCTCAAGCTCTATTTTTTTCTTTTCTATATCCTGAGAATACTTTTCTTTTGCCCTTTCAAGCCTTTCATCGCACTCCTGCTTTTTCTTTTGATAAACCATTTTATTAAAGATTGCAAGTTTATCTTCAAGTAATATCATAGTATCCCTCTAATCAATTTTTATTCCTACAGATTCCTTTACATATTTTAAAATCAAATTTTTGTCCTTTAGTCCACCTCTGCCCGGTATGGTTACCACTAGAGGAAGCTCTGAAGAAAGCTTTTGCTTTATGACCTCTTCTTTAATTAAATTAAAGTCGTCCTCCGTTAGAATAATAATTCCTAAATCAGACCTTTTCTTGGCGCTTATAAAGTTTTCATAAAGCATATCCTCATCCTTGCAAAAAATTCCCTCTATACCTGCAAGTCTTAAACCTGCAAGGACATCAAGGCTCCTTGAAAGTAAAAGAGACCTCATTATAATCTACCTAAAATCATTATGGAGATAATAAGACCATAAATTGCAATTCCTTCAGCCAAGCCTAAAAATATCATGGACTTTCCTAGAATCTTAGGGTCTTCAGATACGGCTCCTATTGCTGAAGATCCTACAGATGAAACTGCAATACCTGCTCCTAGGGCTGCAAGGCCGGTTGAAATTCCTGCAGCTATAAATCCTAAGCCTGAACCGTCACCGCCGGCTGATGCAGCTTCTACAGTTTGACCTGTAAGACTTATGGCGAAAAAGGTCATTATAGGAATAAAAAACGCTAAATTAATCTTTATAAATTTTCTAAGTTTTCCTTCTGTTGCTTCAGTGCCCTTAAGATAAAAATAAGCTCCTGAAAATATCGTCGTTGCAACTACTATAATTGATGCTATTAATACTTTTTCCATTTTTAATCTCCTTTATATTTTAGTTTAATTTCAACGGTTTAAATTCGTAGCCGTCACCGGTGTAAAATTTGCTGAACATTTCATAATATTCAAGTCTTAAGCTTTGAATAAAAACTATCAACCCTTCAAGGCCTATAATTACCAGGTTACCTACTATAAGCACAAGGATATTTGCCCCCTTGCTGGTCATCATTGCTCCTAAAGTCTGAAAAGCCATAAATAAGCCCACATGATTAATTGCAAAAGCTCCAACCCTTATAAAAGAGATAAGGTTTGATAAAAGACTCATTAATGCTTCAAGAAGGGACGCCGCAGACTCAATATAATAGGAAGCATCTATTTCTCTATTCTTTGAATTTTCATCTACAAGCTTTCCAAGAGGTCCCTTAAAAACTAAGCAAATAAGGGAAGCTATCATTACTGCAGCTATAATCTTCTTGTTTATTATGTTAATATTTGCCATAGCTGACAGACCTAAAATAAGCATTGACAGATAAATAAGAAAACCCGCCAATCCCTCCTTCCCGAAATAGGCTTCTTCATATTCTTTATTTTTAAATTTATTTATAAGCCCCAGGACAAAGGATATACTTACTAAAATTACTCCGAAGCCTACAGCTATTACCAGTACCTTGTTAATATTGTCAAAGGGTCTTAAAAACAGTGCAGGTATAATTTCTTCCGATCCAAAGACTGAACCGTAAAGTAGTCCGAAAATCATAGAAGAAATTCCAAGTCTTGTAAGAAGTCCTCCAAAGTCCGGATTCGTCTTCTTGGAAAGATAAAGGCCTCCAAGGAAAAATACCGCTCCCTGACCTAAGTCCCCGAACATGGATCCAAATAAAATCATATAAGATATAGCAAATAAAGGTGTCGGATCTATTTCATTATAGGAGGGAACTCCGTACATTTTTACAAGGGTTTCAAATGGTTTAAAAAGCCTTCCATTTTTAAGTTTTGTCGGTATGCTTTGCCTGGCATCCTTTAAATCTTTAAAATTAATTCCTAAGCCCTTATATTTTGATAAGACTTCCTTTAAATTTTCCTCGTCCCTTTTAGCTATAAAGCCTGAAAGATAAAAATAATTTTTAGATTTTACCATTTTTTCTTTAGCTTCATCTACCTTTTCAGACAAAAGCATTTTTAAAATCATGGTTTCTATTTCAGATTTTTTATTTTTGTATAGCTCTTCTTTTTCCTCTCCTATACTCTTGGCTTTTTCTTCAAGCTCCTTTTCTTCAAGGGATATTTTTTCTATAATTTCCTGACCTGTTCCCTTATATTTACCTTTAATATTTACATCTTGCCAGTTTAAGGATCTTAAAATAGTGTTAATTTCATTTGCAACCTCTTTAGGAAAGATTGCCAAATAAATTTCATTTTTATCTATAGTTCCGGTGTGAAATATTACCGCCAGAATATTTTCATAATTCTTTCTTAATTTATACCTTGCTTCCTTATCTAAAATTCCGAAACGTACATCAAAATATTCCAAGTTGCTAAGCTTTTCAAAATCTACATTTACATCTTTAAACATTAGGTAATTTTCCTTAAGGCTTTTTATCATTTTTAGGTTTTGAGAAACTTCCTTTGACTGGGAAATAAGGTCCTGAACCTTAACAAACAAATCCTTAAAACCGTCAACATTTGAGATATTATTAAGATATCTGTTATCTACCTTATTAATCCCGAAGAAATCCATGATCTCTTCCGCCTTTTCAGGGTTTTCTGCCTTGTTCTTGTCCTTTTCAAAGCCTTCTACATAGTTAAGCTCTATGGTTCTCTGTAAATTTTCCTCATCCTCCAGGTTAAAGTTAAAGGCATTGTTGTCAATTTGTCTTTGAGCATCGACAAACTCCATGCTGCCGGTTTTTAATATATCTATTATTACCTGGTCCATTACCGAAAGGTCACCAATAAGGTCAACCGCTTTCATTTTTTCAACTGCCATTATTTCACTTCCTTATAACTTCTGAAAAGATATTGAAGAGTTTGCGCAAAGGTTAAGTTAAATCTTATGCTCTCCATTATGGCCTCTATGTCCTTTACCTCATACTCAAGCAAAAATACAAAGGTCATAAACTTGATAAAGCCCTCTTTTTTTGTAAAATTGCTTTTTGCCAGGTAGTAAAGATACCTACCTGCTCTTCTATCCATATAGATGTCCACCTTATCTCCTTCAAATAAAAAACCGTAAGGAGATTTTTTTACTTCATTTATAAAATCTTCAGTAGTTTCCTTATAACAAAGTTCTCTTAAATCGTCATAGTTATAATAGTAGCCACCAAGCATGGAGAAATTTATTAATTCCTCCCTGTAAAGATCATAATATTTAAGACCTCTATAAATCCATCTTATATTTAAAAGATCTATCCTCTGTCCATAAATTAAGCTGAAGTTTTCCCTATCTCTTTTTGAAAAATCCTTAGATATATTGTAAAGCTCACTATAAAATAGTCTATCTAAATTCATTTCCATATAAAAAAGAACCACATCTTCCTTAATATCCTTGTAGGGATTAAGAGTCTTGTAATAAAGACTGTCATTGAGAGAATTTACAAAACTTTCAAGGCTTCCGCCTTTAAGTTCCGAAAGGTCTCCAGGTTCTAAAATTAAAAGTCTATTCTTTAAATCCTTTATATCTTCATTTAAGTATATGGTCCTTATAATTTTTTTCAAATCACGTATTTCAAACTCCCTTAGCAAGGCTTTGGCAAAATCCTTATAGGGACCCGATAAATAATGAATTAGTTTTTTTATTTTACTTATTCTTGAAAGGTTAAGTTTTTCTTCAGCTTCATAAATGCTATCAAAACTGTTAAGTTCCTTATAATAATCTTTATCCTTCAAATAATTTAAAATTTCTTGAAGATTGTCCTTATGAGCAAGCTCTATAAAGTCCTCATCCTTAAGAAGCTTTGCATTCATTGCACTAAGCTTTGCATCTATAGCATCAAACTTACTTGTAAAGCTCATATTACTCACCTAAAACAAATTTATTAAAGGCCTTGTTAATAAGATCTGCCTTTTGCTTTTCAAATTCTTCATCTATGCTTTTAAGTCTTCTTGCAATATCCTCTTCTCCTGCTTTTTTATCTTTCTCCGCCTGATTAATAATTTCGTCATACTTATTGTCGGAGATTTCCTTTGCTTTTTCTCTTGCAGACTTCTCCATAAGGTCAAGTTCATCTCTAAGCTTATTCTTTAAACTTTCAATTTCCTCTTCGTTCTTCTTAACCAATTCAGAGGTTTTTTCATCTATATCTAAAACTCTGTCTATACTGTCTTTCATACTATCCCTTCTTTCAAAGATACACCCTATATTAGCACTAAATAAATTTTTTTAAAGAGTATTTTTTAACTTTTATTGAAAATTTTTAATAAAATTTATACAATTCCTAGGAGTGGAAAATAGCTGATTTTTCCACTGCAAGCTCCTGATGTTTATATACCCATAAAAGGGCTAAAAAAGCTTTAAGAAATCTTTAGCTGATTTATATCTATAGCTTGCAATAAAAAATACCGGATCTCTCCGGTATTATCTATGTTTTTTAATGGAACCTAAAATTCCTCTTGCTATTTCTCTACCTATAGTTCTGGTGATTGTTCCGAAAACGGAATCAATACCCTTGTCCAAGTACTTCCTATCCTCTTTTATTCTTTTCTCTTCTTCCTTTTCTCTCTTTTTTCTTTCCTTTTCCTCTTCCATTTTCTTCTTTAAAAGTTCTTCTTCCATTTCCTTCTTCTTTTTTTCAAGTTCTTCCTCTTCAAACTTTTCTTTAAGAACTTCATAGGCTGACTCTCTGTCTATTAGGTCCACATACTTTTTGTAAGACCTGTTGCCTTTAACAAGATAATCAAAATCAGAACTATTTAAAGCGTCAAAGGAAGAGTGAGGCGGTCTGATTAAAACTTTTTCCACCTTTGTAGGAATATTTTTCTCCTCTAAAGTTTGAATAAGAGCTTGTCCCGTTGCCAGGTTTAAAATTTCTTCATAAGTATTTAGGCTTTCATTTTCTCTTAGCCCTGATGCTATTTCTTTTACAAGGGCTGTTTCCTTAGGTGAAAAGGCTCTTAACTGATGAATAATTTTAGTTGCAAGTTGAGAGGAAATTACATCCGGTATATCCAAAGGGTTTTGGCTGATAAAGAAAATCCCTACTCCCTTTGACCTTATAAGTCTGACTACCATAGTAAGCTTTTCCAATAAAGCCTTGGAAATATTATCAAAAAGTAAATGTGCTTCATCAAAGAAAAATACCATTACAGGTTTTTCAGGGTTGCCAATCTCAGGCAGATTTTCAAAAAGTTCAGAAAAAAGATAAAGCAAAAATATAGAATAAAGTCTCGGCTTATTAATAAGTTTTTTACTATTTAATATATTTATATATCCTCTTCCAGATTGATCAATATCTAAAAAATCCCTTATATCAATTGAAGGTTCCCCGAAGAAATCATCTCCACCTTCCTCTTCTAAAACTAAAAGCTTTCTCTGAATAGCACTTACAGATGCTGCTGATATATTTCCGTAGTTCTTTGACACTTCACTCCTATTGTCATAAAGATAAGTAAGCATAGACTTTAAATCCTTTAAATCCAAAAGCAAAAGTCCTTTTTCGTCAGCTAGCCTAAAAACTATATTTAAAATTCCTTCTTGAGTGTCATTAAGCTCCAAAACCTGTGACAAAAGCAAGGGACCCATTTCAGAAATTGAAACCCTTAAATTAAGCCCTGCCTCTCCATATACGTCCCAAAGATTTACAGGATAGCTTGTATATTCAAAATCCTCTATGCCTATATTAGAAAGCCTTTCATTAATATTTTCATTAGGGCTTCCCGGTTTTGAAAGGTTAACAAGATCTCCCTTAACATCCGCCAAAAAGGTTGGAACCCCAATTTGCGAAAGTTCTTCACAAATCACCTTTAGGGTTACGGTTTTACCGCTGCCTGTGGCTCCAGCTATAACTCCGTGTTGATTAAGCTTACTTGCCTTTAAGTAAAATTTATTATCACCCTTACCTAAAAATATATCCATAGCTACCTCCATTTACATAGACCTTAGTCGAGATCCTTAAACCCCGACAAAAACCTCCACTATTTTTCTTATCTTATCTAAAACAGATTCCTTTTTCTTTTCTCTGGCTCCATGTCTTCTTGATGTAGGAGGGATAATGCCGTCAAGCTCATCCCCTGCATATTCAACATATCCTTTGCCTATAGCCTTCTCTATAAACCTTCTAGAATTTTCCTTAAGCTCTTCCTCTTCCATCAGACTTCTAATATTCTTCTCTTTTTCAATTTTAGCAAAAGAATAAAAAGATTCAAGTATTCAGGAGACAAGTAGCTTGATTCATGCTATCCCTTCCTTTTTACCTATTAAATAAAAAATACCTATTAAATAAAAAAGGCGATAGATTTTTTATTTCTATCTCCTTAAATCTTTAGTATTCAGCTTTCTTGTTTTACTCGACCTTAATTTTCACTATCTTTAATCTTTTCATTCATCTTTTTGACTTTAATTTTCCACACAAAATATTCAATAAGCCAAACAACAACAAATATAAGTAAAAAGATGCCTATATATGACAAAACTCCGACGATTGAATGAGGCATCCAATCTGCAAAATAAGAGATTGGAAACATAACTAAGCAAGCAATTGCAAAGTAAACCCCACTTTGTTTTGCCAAGCTCCAGGAATCAATATCCCAAATCACAGAAGCCATTGCAAAGCCCGTACCCATTAATCCACACAATGCCGTTTGAATCAGAATAGCCTTCAATTCGTTTCCACTTGTGTTGATAAGCTCAGGATTAACAGGATAAAAGAATCCATCTCCAATACAAATTGAAATAATAATTGTTATAATATATCCAATTGCAATACCTAGAGGAAAACCTAAAAGTCCACGTTGAATTAATTTTTTCTTCATTTTTACCACCTCATATTCCTAACATTTTTTTGACTTTAGCAACTGTTCGCCTTGAAACGTAAGTAACGGTCCCGTTTGAAAGTGTAATGCAAATTGTTCCAGTAAAACTCAAATCAAAGCTTTTTACTCTCTTCAGATTGATAATGTCTGAATTTGATATCCTCACAAAGGATAACTTTTCAAGTCTTTCTTCCAACTCATAAAGCCTGAGACGAAGGGTATAATTTCCGTGATTTGTTTCAGCAATCACCTTGCCCGATTGGGCAAAGACTCTATAAATACTTGAAGGTTCAATAATTTCAACACAATCTTCCTTAAAGCCGGCAATTACTTGTGGCTGTTCATCTGATAGTTTTTTTATAATGTTATTGACTTGATCAGTCATTTTATCAGTCATAATTATGATTTTAGGTTCTGTATATTTTTCATCCATCTTTATTTCAATTTGCATTTATCCACATACTCCCTTCTACAATTTTATTATAGAAAAATCGAAAACTGATTTCTACCAATTCTCGATAGGTGGTTATAATAAGATTATAGATGGTTAATTTTATATTTTAAAGCTTATATAACTTTTCTTAATTTCTACTGGGGCGAATACAATCTTTCTCCCAGTCATTTCGACCGAACGAAGTGAGCGGAGAAATCTCTATTATAAAATCGAGATCTCTCCATGTAAATTTAACTTGAATAATACATGCCTTTGGGGTATTATTGTTTAGTAATCGGGGTGTAGCGCAGTTTGGTAGCGCGCATGGTTCGGGACTATGAGGTCGCAGGTTCAAATCCTGTCACCCCGACCACTTTTAAAATAAAAAGCACAGATTGGGTTAAGCTCTTTTTCCTGTGCTTTTGTGTTATTTTAATATATGCTTATTAATTGAATCTATTTATTTACTTTTTAAGGCAGAAAAAAAGAGAGCTTTCACTCTCACTATTTCCGCTTATGATATTTTTTCTACATCAGCAAATTCCACTTCATCATCAAGAATAGTAATCCTCACGGTATGGGTTAGAACATCGGAGTAGGTATAAGTGGAAGTTGTAAGCTCGTCTCCGTTTTCCACGTCCACAGAAAAAATACTGGGATAAACTGATTTTAGTATTCCCCTTCTTGTAACGTACTTTTTCCTTCCCTTGTTGGCCTTGACTATTACTTTCTTGCCTAGATTCTCTTCTAACTCATTTTTAATTAAATTCATTTGATCCATGGACATCACCTCTTATGAGAATAAACAATTACATTTGTTATTATACAATATTAATGCCCATAAGTCAAATTGAATATTTTACTATTAAATTTCTGCAATGTCAATATTTTTTTACAAAAGTTTTTATTTTTTAGATATATCTTTCTTTCATAGCTTGCTCAATTTTTCTGTTTGCATCTTTTTGAGCAAGGCTTTGCCTTTTGTCGTAAAGTTTTTTACCTCTTGCAAGTGCAAGCTCAACCTTCACTCTACCTCTGTTTAAATAGAGTCTAAGAGGAATCAAAGTGTAGCCCTTTAGAGTTAGATCCCTGTCAAGCTTTCTTATTTCAGATTTGTGAAGAAGGAGTTTTCTTTTTCTAAGGGGGTCCATGTTAAATATATTCCCCTGCTTATAGGGGGATATGTGCATATTTTCTACATAAACCTCTCCACCGACAATCTCGGCATAGGCATCTGAAATATTTGCTTTGCCCTGTCTTAGAGACTTTACTTCTGTTCCTCTAAGCTCTATTCCCGCTTCTATAGTACTTTCTATAAAGTAATCATGCCTTGCCTTTCTATTTGTGGCAAGGGAGTTATCCTTACCTTTAGCCATTAATATCTCCTACAATCTCAAAATCTATGTTTCCTCTAATACTGTCTGCTCCAACTACTTTTATTTTTACCTTGTCGCCTATATGATAGGTCTTGTTGCTGTCTCTGCTTTGTGCTGTAAGCTCATCTTCGTTAAATTCAAAGTATTCCTTTAAGCTAACATAGGATACTAAGCCTTCAATTGTATTGTAAAGCTGCACAAATATGCCGAAGCTTGTAATGGATGAAATAATACCCAGGTATTCTTCTCCAATTTTACTTTCCATATATTCTGCAAATTTAACTGATTCAACTTGTCTTTCGGCTTCTTGTGAAAGTCTTTCTGTTCTTGATGTTTGCTTTGCAATTTCTGGCATAATACCTTCGTAATAGCCCAACCTTTTAGCTGTTAAGGAGTTGTTTAAAGAATCTTTTATAACTCTATGTATGGCAAGGTCGGAGTATCTCCTTATAGGTGAGGTAAAGTGTGAATAGTACTTTGAACAAAGACCGAAGTGAATTGAATTTACCTCTGAGTATCTGGCTTTTTTTAAACTTCTTAATGCTAAAGATGAAACAAAAAGTTCATAGTCCTTTCCTTTTACCTTGTTTATAAGCTCCTGTACAGATCTTGGACTTAGATTTTGCGTAGGCAACTTCAAGTCAAGAGGTCTAATCATTTTATTTAAAGACTCGATTTTTTCTTCATCCGGCTCTTCGTGTACTCTATAAAGGAAAGGAACCTCCATCCAGTAAAACTGCTCGGCAACAGTTTCGTTGCAGATAATCATAAATTCTTCTATAAGCTTATTGCCACTTCTTCTTTCTTCCCTTGTTACATTTATAGGCCTGCCGTTTTCATCAAGATCTATATGGCTTTCAGGAAAGTCAAAGTCAATTGCTCCCCTTGTCATTCTGTTTTCTCTAAGCTTTTTTGCCAAATCAAACATATTTAAAAGGTCTTTCTCCAAACCCTTTAAGCTTTCATCTACAATATTTTTCTCGTAAAGGTCTGAAACATTTCCATAAACTAATCTTTTTGATGATCTTATAACAGTTTCTGCAATTTTATGGGATTTAACCTTTCCTTTTTTGTTTATTGTCATAAGTACGGACAAGCAAAGTCTATCAACTCCTTCGTTTAAGGAGCAAATACCATTTGACAGTTCTACAGGAAGCATAGGTATAACCTTATCCACTAAATAAACTGAGTTGCCTCTCTTATAAGCCTCTTTGTCTATAAGGTCTCTGTCTTTTACATAATGAGCAACATCTGCTATATGAACGCCTAAAAGGTAGTCTCCGTCATCTAATATCTCTATAGATACTGCATCGTCAAAGTCCTTGGAGTCCGGTCCGTCTATAGTGAAAATTGTCTTATCTCTTAAATCAAGTCTTCCTTCAAGATCCTTTTCTTCGACCTCCTGAGGTATTTTTGCTGCAAGGGAAAGTACCCCCTTGCTGAACTCCATAGGAATATCTAATTGAGCGGCTATACTTAATATATCTACGCCCTTTTCTTTAGGAAAGCCCAGAATTTTTATAATCTTTCCTTCAGGCTTTTTGTCTTTTTTGGGCCACTTGGTAATTTTTACTACTACCTTTTGTCCGTCCTTGGCTTCAAGGGAATCTTCTTTTGCTACATATATATCATAGGCAAATTTTTTATCATCGGAGATAACAAAACCGAACTTTTTGTTAGCTTGGTAAGTGCCTACAAGTCTATCCCTGCCCCTTTTTATTATTTCTATAACCTTTCCTTCAAGGCTGTGTCCTGAACTTTCCTCAGATACCTTAACAAGAACTTCATCTTCATTTATAGCACCTGATGTTCCTTGAGCCGGTATAAAAACGTCTTCGCCTTCTTGGAGTAAAAAGCCGAAACCTTTTTCATTGCCCTGAAAAATTCCTCTTCTGTATCTTTCTCCATCTATTACAAGATACTTGGACTTATGCTCATATAAGTCTCCTTCTTTAACAAGCTTATCTAAGACCTTATAAAAGTCTTTCTTTTCCTTTGGCTTAATATCAAATTTTTGGGCTATTGCCTCTTTTTTCATGGGAGCTCTGCCCCTT
Organism: Peptoniphilus catoniae; assembly: GCF_901447155.2. Classification (GTDB taxonomy): domain Bacteria; phylum Bacillota; class Clostridia; order Tissierellales; family Peptoniphilaceae; genus Peptoniphilus_E; species Peptoniphilus_E catoniae. The sequence continues at coordinate 154,823 of NZ_LR588414.1, read as the reverse complement.
AGAGCTTCCAGTATTTTTTCCCTAATCATTGTAATTTTGCTCCATAACTTGTTTTATTTAAAAGTTGAGAATCATAGGATGTAATATTTTTCTTTCTTGCTTCATATTTTTTCTCTGCAATTTCAATTAGTCTTGTAATTAAGTCGCTGAATTTTAATCCTGTGGGCTCCCACAAATAAAAGGAAATTGATCCAGGCAGAGTGTTGATTTCATTTAAGTAAACCTTGTCTTTATCAAGAAGAAAGTCAATTCTTGCAACTCCTGAAGCTCCTATAGACTTAAAACCTTCCTTGGCAAGTCTTTCTATTTCTTCTTCAACCTCCTCTTTTAAATCTGCAGGGAGTTTTCTTTTTTGTCCCTTCATGCCCTTTGATCCGCCCTTTGAGCCGGAAATATATTTTTCGTCATAGGTTAAGAGCTTTTCTATACTTACAGGTTCTTCACAGGCGGATACTGAAAGATTGTCTTCATAGCCTAAAACGGAAATATTTATTTCTCTTGGATTTTCAACTGCTTTTTCAATTACAACCTTGCTGTCATAACTAACTGCTATATCTATTGCTGAAATCAGCTCTTCTCTATTGCAAGCCTTGGATATTCCAATTGAAGAACCTAAATTTGCAGGCTTTACAAATAAATTGTAGCCTATTTTTTCAGCTTCTTTTAAAATCTCTTCTCTATTGTTTTGCCAATCTGATCTATAAAAATAAGTGTATTGAGTCATAGGTATCCCATGGGATTTATAAACATCCTTCATAGTAACCTTATCCATTCCAACTGCGGCACTCATTACCCCACAACCTACATAGGGTATACCAACCATCTCAAGAAGTCCCTGAAGAGTTCCGTCCTCTCCATTTGTTCCATGAACTGCCGGAAAAACTGCATCAATTTTTGCAAATATTTCAACTTGATCTGACTCTTTAGATAAAATAGAAGCTTTTTTTGATCTTATGGTGTAAAGGTTGTGATCTCCTGCATAAGGTTTAAAAAATACTTCCTCAGCCTGAGAAAAATCGCTGTTTTTAAAGGCAACTATAGTTTTAATAGACTCTCCTGACAAAAATCTTCCATCTTTCGTTATGTAAACCGGTATGGGATTATATTTTGTCTTGTCCATATTCTCTATAATTTGCATTCCTGTTATAATAGATACTTCGTGCTCTACACTTCTTCCACCAAATATTACTGCAATATTTTTCATCTTTTCCCCCTAGTCCTCACTATAGCTATCCGGCAAATCATTTTCAAAAAGCACTACATCTCCCGGTCTATTTAATTGCCCCAAGAGTTCAGTCGCCTCTTTTAAATTTTTAAGCTGGTAAACATTATCCATATTATAGCCTGCATCTTTAAGTCCTTTATAAATAGGCTCTGTTCTATGACTTCCCACCAATAGAACCTTGTCGCAGGTCTTGGCTATTTCCTTGCCTATTTTGTAGTTTTCTTCCTCTTCCATATCTCCAAGCTCTACCATGCCCGGAGTAACTATAAACTTCCTATAGTCTTTAAATTCATCTATAACGCTAAGTGCAGCTTTAAATCCTACAGGATTTGAGTTAAAAGCATCATCTATTACTAAGACTCCGGTTCCCGGATCTATTAAATTAAGTCTATGTTCAACAGCCTCTACCTTTGAGATTCCCCTTGCTATTTCTTCAAGGCCCATGCCTAAAGCATAGGCTGCTGATGCCCCTGCCAATAAATTTGAAATATTATGTCTTCCCAAAAGGACGGTTTTGCAGTGGACTTCTCCAAGATCTTTTATTCCCAAGGTAAACTTTGATCCTCTTTCATTTACTTCAAGGTCTTTAGCATAAACATCAAGCTTTTCTATATCTTCTAAGCCATAATTTATCTTTTTTAAGTCGGTTTTATCTGAAAGCTTTTTTACATAATCATTGTCATAATTAAAAATAGCCCTTCCATCTTTAGGTAAGGATTCAATAAGCTCATACTTGGTTTTCATAATATTTTCTATAGTTTTATACATTTGCATATGGGTTGGACCTATAGCTGTAATTATACCTATATCCGGTTGTACAAGGTCTGCCACCTCTTTAATCTCTCCCGGTTTATAAGCCCCAAGCTCTGCAATAAAAACTTCAACATCATCTTCAAGGTCATTATTTATAACCTTAGATAAACCCATAGGTGTATTGTAGGATGAAGGGGTGTTTTTAACTCTAAGTGATTCTTTAAGTATAGTATTTGATATGAATTTAACTGAAGTCTTGCCGAAAGATCCCGTTATTCCTAAAACTTTAAGTCCGAATTTTTCCTTATTATCTCTTATTTTAGCTTGAGCCTGACTGTAAAAGCCTTGGTTTATTTTAACCTCTTCAGGAAGTGCAAACTTGTTTGATAAAATTAAAATCAGATACTGAAAGTAATAAATCAAAAAGTACATCAGAATCAAAGCTAAAAAGGCAAGAATTCTGTTTCCGCTTAGATAAATAATCCGTCCTGATGCAAAAACCACCAAAAGAAAAAGAACTATATTTACACTGTCATGTTTCTTTTTTAGCCTTTTTACCCTGTCTGTCCAAACAAGAGGAGTCTTTTCTTCTTCTTTTTGATAATAATTTAAACTTTTTACCTTGGACTTGTTTTTTTGAATCCATTCCTTGTATTTATCATTTTTATATTCAGAAAGTTGAAGCATATTTAAAGGATATTCCACCCTTTTTGAACAAAATGTAAATATTAAATAACCTAAAATTAATGCAAAAATATAAAAAAACATATATTACTCCTAACCTAAAAATGATTTTATAACTGCTGAAAATGTGTAGTAATCATCAAGATAACTATAGTGCCCTGCCCCTTTTAAAATAACAAGACCGCTATCCTTAATTTTTTCTTCATGGACTTTAGCCATATACAAGGGAGTATCTTCGTCGTTTTCTCCCCAGACTAAAAGCGTCGGCGCCTTGATTTTTGAAAAGTACTTATCTGTGTTTTCATTTACCACCTTTACAAAGGTCTTTCTCATAATACCCTGTGCATTTTGATAGTCCTCTGAGCCAAACTTCTTATAAAAATTTTCCAGAGCCTTTTCCTTACCTTTTAAAAAATTAAGCCTTGTATAAATAAATCTTAAAAGCTTAAAAGAATAAACCTTTAAATAATAATTAAGTCCTCTTTTAGGCTTTACTCCTGAGGCATCTATTAAAACAAGTTTTTCCACAAGGTCGGGGTTTTTTGCTGCAAATATTCCAAGAGTCTTGCCTCCAAAGGAGTGCCCCATAAATACAGCTCTGTCTATTTCCTTTGCCTTTAAAAATTCTTCAAGGTAAGAAGAATAGTCTTCAGTAGAAAGGACTTCTTTAGGATCATCGCTTTCTCCAAAGCCTGGTGCATCATAGGCATAGACCTTATGGCTTTCAGACAGAAGGTTAACTATAGGCATTACCGACTCTATATTTGCACCCCAGCCGTGAAGAATAACTACCGGGTCTCCCTCACCTTGCTCCAGATAAGCAATTTTTGTAGATAAGATATTAAGATGCTTCTTTTCCATTATTTGTTTAAATCCTCTTCGTTTATGTAGATAATATCTTGATTATTATCAAGGGTTTCTTCCTTGTTAAATTCTCTATTGTAGCTTTGATTTCGAAGCTTAAGATTCAGCCCCTCAATCCTTGAAAGCATTTTATCAATTTCACTTACATAATCATTGTAATCTGCAATCTTTCCTTCTTTATAGTTTTCATACAGCTTGCTGCCAAGCTCTTGGTAAGTTTTGGAAAGTTTTCTTTTTTCAGAAGCTATTTCCAATTTAAGTGAAGTTTGATTTTTTATCTCCTGTGAGTTTTCTTTTATCTTTTTAGTAATTACATCTATATTGCTTTTAAGGTCCTTTAAATTGTCTGTAAGATCATCAAATAAACTCATATAATCACCTCTAACAGGTGTATTATATCAAATATAGATTCACTTTTAAATGATTGAAGACTATTCTTAAGGGTAAATAAGTTAATGTGAGGTGATTGCATGAGCAATTTAAAATTATTCGTAGGAACCTTTTGCCCCTATTGCAAAAAAGTTGAAAGGTTTATAGATGAAAATAAAATCCAAAATATAGACATAGTAAACATAGATAAAAGTCCAGAAGATAGGAATTATTTAGTGGAAAAGGGCGGCAAAAAACAAGTTCCTTGTCTTTTTATAGATGACAAAGCCCTTTACGAATCAAATGATATTATTAAATATTTAAAAGAAAATAATTGAGGTGAATTATGAAAGATTTAACTTTATACTATTTCCCTGAGTGTCCTTTTTGTCAAAAGGTTCTTAAATACGCCGGGGAAAACGGCATTGAATTTAACTTGTTGGATATAAAAAAAGATGAAAAAAATGCAGAGGACCTTATTAAAAAGGGTGGTAAAAAGCAAGTCCCTGCTCTTTTAATTGATGACAAAATTATGTACGAATCAGATGACATTATTGAATATCTAAAAGAAAATAAAAAGTAGACCCTAAAAGGTCTACTTTTTTATATCCACTACTTCATATTCATAACCTAAATAAGCCAGGTACTTAAATATATCCTCTATAGCTATAAACATTGTTCTTGTATTATCATTAGGATGAAAGGTAATAATATTATTTTCCAAGGCTCTATCATCAAAGAGAACCTTTACATCCTTATCCTTATTATTAATAAGTCCAAAGATAGATACAAATCCAGGTTTAAGTCCAAGCGTGTCCATAAGAAGATCCTCTGAAACAAATTTCAGACCCTTAGCCCCTAACTTTTCTCCTAAGGCCTTTATATCAAGTCTATCTTCTCCTCTCATAACAAGAAGATAAAAGGAAGTTTTTTTCTTATTAGTTAAAAATAAAGTCTTAGTCCTTGTACCCTCATAATCCTCAATGTATTTGTCAGCCTCTTCAACGGTGTAGGTTGCAGGGTGTTCCACTACCTTGTAATCTATATTTAAAGACTTTAAAAGATCATATACTATTTCATATTCCTTCATAGTCCACCTCTATATAAAAATTACTTAATTTCTGATATAAGAAGTTTCCCTTCACCTTTTATTTCAATACTCTCTCCATGATCAAGCTCAATTAAGCTCATTTTTAAGAACTCTTCACTGTTTACAGTTAAATCAAAATTGTAATTAAATATTAAAAGCTTTTCAGCTTCATTTTTTATTTTTAAGCTTCCCTTAACTTCTTTGCTATATAAGTCGGCTTTCAATCCATCTTTCACTATAAGATTAAAATCCCTTACCTTGCTGTAGGAGCTCATTTGGTCGCTACCGCTAAATTTATAAACTTCAAAAGGTTTAAGGTTTACCTTTTCCCCCTTGTGGATTAGCTTAAGCTCATAATCAAGAGGAGTGATAAATCTTGTAAAACCACCATAAGGACTAAACTCACTGCTGTCAAGATTACAAGTTGCACTTGATATTCTGTAGTTGAAATTTCTTTCTTTAAAGTCTACCCCTTGAGGATTTATTATTATTTCGTCTGTTTGTCCTCCTGCCCAATCTGATGTTTTAAAATCTTTTCTTTCAATTTTTCTCATAATTCACCTCATAATTAAATTCTATAGTTACAAGCCTTTTTTCTTCATCCCAGTTTATTTTGCAATCAGGATCCAAAAGACCGTTTGCTTCTCTTAAAGGAAAAATCAGTCCACTCCCATAGATTGAATGTTACTTGACCAATGCTCATTATTTTCCCTGTCTCTTATTCCGTTGCCTCCAGGGTTTTTAGGGTCATTAGGTTCTTTAGCATCAAGGTCCCCCCGAAATTCTTTCTCCCTTCTTATCAACCTCATAAAATGTTTTGTTAAAAAGCACTTTATTTATTAAATTTATTATACTTTATAAAAGCCTATATTCCCAATTAAATTATTTATCTTGTTAAAATAAATAAGAATATAAACTAAATCTTTGACTATGATGGTAAGCTGTCTTATACTGGTGGTAGTATAATTATTTGCAAAAATTACCAAAGCGCTTTATTAAATAAGCCTTTAGGTTCTAGATGCATATATGACTTAAGAATTTATAAATACAAGAGGTGACTTATGAAAAAACTACTGTCCGAAAAAGTTAATCAACTTGCTCCTTCAGGAATAAGAAAGGTGAATGAAAAGGCTCTTGCCATGGAGCGTAAAGGAGAAAAAATCTTTCACTTTGAAATAGGCAGACCTGATTTTGATACCCCTGAATATATAAAAAAAGCCTGTATAGATTCCATTAACAATGGAGATGTTTTTTACACATCTAATTTCGGTATTCCTGTACTTAGACAAGAAATTGCAAAAAAATTAAAAAAAGACAATAACCTGGACTATAAGGAAAGCGAAATTCTGGTAACAGCAGGTTTGTCCGAAGCGGTTTTCGATATACTCTATTCAATTATTGATGAAGGAGATGAAATAATTCTTCCTGATCCTGTTTGGGCAAACTACTTAAATGTGACAAAGCTTCTAAAGGCAAATATAAAAAACTATAAGCTGGCAGAAGAAAATGACTTTCAAATCGATATAGAAGACTTAAAGTCAAAAATAACAGACAAAACTAAAGCCATGCTTATTATTTCTCCTAACAACCCTACAGGCAGCGTTTTAAAAGAAAATACCATTAAAGAAATTGCAGAGCTTGCAAAAGAAAAAGACTTTTATATAATATCAGACGAGATCTATGAAAGAATCATCTATGATGAAAAACATCTAAGTATAGGATCCCTTCCCGGTATGAGAGAAAGAACTATTACCCTTAACGGCTTTTCCAAGGCATATTCAATGACAGGTTGGAGACTTGGATATATAGCGGCACCGGAAGAGCTTATTAAGGGCTTTAACAAAATCCACCAACACAATACTTCCTGTGCAACATCATTTGTTCAACACGCAGGCTATATAGCCCTAAGAGATGAACAAAATGAAGTTGAAGATATGGTTAAGGAATATAGAAGACGCAGAGACTATATAGTTAAAACAATTAATTCATCAGACTACCTAAGCTGCAAAACGCCAGGTGGTGCTTTCTACGTTTATATAAATATAAAAAAGACTGGAAAAAGCTCTCAAGAAGTAGTTGATTATCTACTTGATGAAGCTAAAATCGCCCTTGTCCCCGGAAATTGTTTCGGTGAATCAGGAGAAGGCTATATAAGAATGAGCTATGCCAGCAGCTACGAAAATATAGTAGAAGGCTGCGACATACTTCTAAAAGCAATCGATAAACTAATGAAATAAAAATTTAAGAAATTAAAAAACAGAGTCAAATATAATGGCTCTGTTTTATTTTGTAGCATAATCCAGTCGATTTTTAGTTCCGCCTCGATCCCGATACGGATGTATCAAACACTGATTACAATCACCAATTATCCAAAAATAAAATCAGTAATCCTCTTAGCTTCTCTATTAGTCCTTTCTTCTATATTTTCAACAGTCCAAAGTGGATTTTCTTGATTTCCAAAATCCGAAATAATTTGTTTTGCTAAGGTAAAATTGCTATCTTTATATCCTTTTCTTTCCTTAACTGAGTTTTGAATTTTGCTTCTAAACCATGCATTTCCTATTGAACGATTTATATCCTCTTCAAGTAAAATTTTATTTCCAAGTTTATTAACAATTTCCGAGAACTCTTCCTTGTCAATAATTCCAGCATCTTCTCTTATTCGATCAATATTTTTCCCACTTCTAGGCATAATATGTTCAATTTCATATTTTGCAGGGAGAATAAATTTTTGCTCACTTTCTTTACAAGCTAAATATTCATTTAAGAATACTAGTGGATTTTTAGTATAATTTCTAGCTTCTATTTCAATTTCTTCTTTATCCCATTCTTTATTTATATGACGACTTATTTCTTCTTTTATTTCAGATAAACTTATATTTTTATCTACAAGCTTTATGTTTAAACCAAATAAGAAAGTTTTAAACTTAGAACTTGAATAACCTATGTCAACTAATTCTAAAATCGAAAACAATCTTAGTAAATTCTCCACATAATCTGTTACAAGACTTTCTGTAATTTCATCCACATCGAACCTAAATAAATAGGATATCAAGTAAAGATTTATATTCTCATTAAATTTAGAGCACAATTCGATAATTGAATAGTCTTTTATTGCAAGCCATATTTTGGCAACTTTTAATAGTTGAGCTGTAAGCTTTAGTGGACTTTGAAGAAGTTGTTGGTTAGTTTCTGTATAATATCTTCTTAGACCTGGAGTTGTAACATTAACAGAGCCTTTTTCTGAAATATATTCTTTGGTTTGTGATCTTTTAATATACATGTACTGCTTTAAAACACTGTCAATGTCCGTAATTTTACTTTCTTCAAGTTTCAAAATAATTTTCTTGAATTCAGACCATTTTGTATTAAAATCCTCTCGATCTTCTCCAGAGTTAGAGTAAAGCTTTGCAGAAATAATATCTGAATCTAACAGTGGCATTTCATCAGAATTCAGAGAGTTAAACATAGTTATAGCCTGTTCAACATTCCAACTTCGTATTTCAATAATCTCGATTTATCTAAAATATATTCTGAAAACACATTTGCTTCAGAGGGAGATAATTCCTCAAGCTTTGTATGGAAAAACTTGAAATTTTTAAAGAAATTAGTATATTTATTGTCTTTTTGCTTATATTTAATTTTTTCAACCCTTTGTTCTGCTAGATCAAAATCCGGACTCTCAATTATCGTTTGTAATTCATTCTTATAGAGTTCATTTATAGAATTATTCTCTAAAACTTGTCCTATTGGAGCGCTATTAAGATCCTTTAATACAGATAAAATCTGACTATCGCTTACTTTGTAAAGAATTTGTATAATCCTGTCTCTTCTTTTCATAAGTCCATAAGTAAGATCTTCTGATTCTTCATCTTTTTTAGTCTCCTTTATTGCTTGAATTATTCTTAATAAAAGAGCTTTGCACAAAAGAATAAAAGTCGTTGTTCTTTGCTGACCATCAATTAAGCTTAGTTTTGTATCATTGTCTTGACAATTAATAATAATAGTGCCAAAAAAGTAAGAATCAGTACCACCGCTATCAATAAAATTTTCTATATCTTACCATAACTTATCACATTGTTTAATCTCCCATGAATATGCTCTTTGATATTCAGGAATTGAAAATATAGATGTATCTTCTAAGTCTAAATAATTACCAATCTTTTTTAATTCCGGATCAATGTTTTTCGCCATATATATCTCTTCTTAAATCATGTGTTCAAACATTTTATTATTTCATAGCTTTGCTTCATTTCTTCTATTTACAAATATTTTTCATATATTACAAATATTTTTCATATAATCAAAATCTGAATTTCTTGCTATATTTATACCTAATAATATTTTTTGTCTTTTTAACCTACTGTTCCCATTTTATAACCATATTTTCTTTCTGTTTTGTAAATATCCTTACCAGCCCTTTATTTTAACGATATCTTCAATCCAAAATTCTTTCAATACTTTTTTATAAAGCCGAAGAATTTTTGATTCATAAGAGATTGCTCTGTATGTTAGAGCTCTTTTCCAAGTTTTCAACTTATGTTTTTTATAGATTTACTCATACAATTTCCGTAATATATGCACATAATCCGAACATATTTCTGCTCCTATTATATCATTTCTTTTCAAATTGCATAATTCTCTTAATGGCGAACCCATAATCTTTTACTTCCGTAAAATACTTTTCTTCTATATTTCGGAGCAAACACCACATGGTATTTACAATTCCATTTTGTGTGTGGTAGCCTATGTGTATGATTTAAATTCATAAAAAACCTCGTGTTATTTTTGTGTTCTGGTAAACCACAAATTTATTTTAACATGGAGGTCTTTTTATTGTTTGTTTTTCATCGATAAAGCTAAATTGAACCCCCGGTCCAATTGGGGTATTCTAATTACAAGAAAAGCACCTACTTTTGTAGGTGCTTTTAATTGTTCCCATGTCTTATCCTTTAAAATTTTTGTTATTTAGTTAACTTCTGGTAAGCTGTCGCTTTTTAATATTTCTGTTAAATCGAATATTTTTGGACCCATTGAACTTCCTTTGGATACCTTTTCAAGGACTGTTTTATAAAATTTATCAATAAAAAATATTTATGCTTATAATTTTTTAAATCATGACCATAGTAAAAAACATCTCCTATTTCTTTAGCAATAGTATCATTACGTTCATTGGTTACATAACCTAATTCAGCCTTATATTCAATCTCTCAACCTTTTTTACGCCAGTAATTATTGCACACACCTTGCTATTAATCTTAAGCTCTTTTGTTTGTATAGTCCTAAATGAGCATATGGGCTATAACCTTTGTCTGCATCATGGTAATAAACGTTATTCTATTTATTAAAATCAAAAGTTGTACTTGCAAGTTGCATTTTCAAATACTTCCAAGAATCTGATATGGAAATAAGAATATCTTTATAACAAATAAATACCAGAGTAAGCTTTAATGCCAAAACTCTGGTATTGAGTCCAATTTTTAGGTTTCAGATTTATGATTGAAAAATTATTCAAGATCTTTTTTTATTTATCTATAGATAAGATTAATAACATTTTAAATCTTGTAATTGCAGTTACATTATGGATTACATTCGCCGGAAATACTATTTGTTCTCCAGATTCAATCTCAACCTCTTTGTCTCCAACAAGAAGCTTTGCTTTACCTTCAAATGCTAGAACTAGAGCATCTCCAGGAGCCTTATGTGGCTTTAGCCCTTCCCCTGCATCAAAGGCCATTAGAACAAGCCTAAACCCGTCTTTTGATACAAGGTCAATGTTTGCGATTCCTCCATCTACATAATCTAAATAGTCAACTAGTTTAATTTTTTTCCCCTTGTCAATGTTTTTCATTTCTTCCTCCTCTAGGTTAATTGCGATTTCTAAAAATATACTTTTTTCCCTTGCCTCTATGCCAAAAAGTCTATTTTTTTCAAAAAGTATTAGTTCATTATTTATAAGTCTTTCATTATTAAATTTAAGCTCACCTTTTAAAACAAAATATATTCTTTCTTCAGCATAAAATTCAGGGGAAATGCTGGTGTTTTGATCAAGGCTCATAAGCAAAATATGACGATCACATAAATCTATGAGTTTCTTGCTTATAGTTTGATTATCTTTTATTGGTATGACTTCTTCTAGTGTCAATATTTTTCCTTTGCTGATATTTTTCATTTTAATCTCCTGCTATGCTAATGGGTATTATAGTATTATATTCTTTCTTATCTTTTTTTATTTTTTCAAGTATAACCTCTACCCCAAAGGCTTCCTTCATATTTTCCTTACAGATAATATCAGATGTTTCGCCTATTTTATGTCTAGCATTGTGCATTAACATCAAACATTTATCTGCTATTTCAAGAGCGTGGGCCGGGTAATGAGTATTTATAATAACACTAATATTGTCTACCTTGGATAGTTTTTTGATTAATGAAATTATTTTAAGCTGATTTTTAAAATCAAGACCACTTTCCGGCTCATCTAATATGATTAAGCTTGGATCTGAAATTAAGGCTCTGGCTATGAGAACCATCTGAAGTTCTCCTCCACTCATCACAGAACATGACTTATCTTTAAGATTTTCTATAGCTAAGCTTTTCATGAGATTTTCTGCCTTTTCATACTCTTTTGGGCCTGGTTTTGCAAAAGGACCAAGCTTGCTAGCAAGGCCTAAGACTACCATATCTATGCCAGAATATTCAAAAGAAAACGACCTTTTTTGTGGAACATATGATATATTAGACCATAATTCTCTTCGGTTAAAGCTTGCAATATCTTTACCATCCAAATGACTTTTACCAGATTTCCATTTTTCAAAATCACATATACATCTTATAAGGCTTGTCTTGCCAACTCCATTAGGTCCTAAAATAGATAATACCTGGCCTTGATCAAGGCAAAAAGATAGATTTTTAAATAATACATGATTTTCATCATGATAAAACCCTGCATTTTTGACTTCTAATTTAATTGAAACCACCCCCAGTTTTCCTAATTAAGCTTATAAAAATTGGGGCACCTATAATTGCCGTAAGAACTGAAATAGGTAGTTCTATTACAGAAACTGTTCTTGATAAGGCTTCTATTAATACCATTAAACTTGCTCCTAAAGATATACTAAAGGGTAGGGTGTGGGTATTGTTAGCTCCCACCATCATCCTTGCCATGTGAGGAATTATCAAACCAATCCAGCCAACTTGGCCACACATTGATATGGATGATGCTGTAATAAGTGTTGAAGCAAATATAAAAACGAGTCTGGTTTTTTTGACATTAACTCCTAAACTTTTTGCTTCATCTTCCGATAGGCTCATAATATTTAGTCTAAATATCAAAAGTCTTATTAAAATTATGCCAAAAATTATTAGGGGTGCTGAAAGCATCAAGTTTTTGTAGGATGATCTTGCAAAAGAACCCATAAGCCAATAGCTGATTGCTGGCAACTTGTCTGTAGGATCAGCTGTGTATTTTAATAAAGATGCCAAGGCGTTGGATAATGAGGAAACTACAAGACCTGCTAATATAAGCATTATAGTTGATGACCTAGTCCTAATCTTTCCAATATATAAGGTCAAAACTACGCCAATTAATCCAAAAGCTAAAGCAAAAACTTGAATAGATAGAGCTGAAAGTGATAAAAGTATTCCAATTACAGCTCCAAGACTTGCAGCTGAGCTTACGCCTAGTATATCTGGAGTTGCCAAGGGGTTTGAAAAAACCCCTTGAAAGGCAAGACCAGTTGTGGAAAGACCAGATCCTACTATTAGACCTGTAATAATTCTTGGCAGTCTTACATTTATTATTACCGATTCAAGCATAGGATCAAAGTCTCTCCCACATAGATAAGTGTTGAAAAAATCGATAATCTCTCCTATACTAAGAGGCATCCTACCAATGGCAAGCGCCAAAACACTAATCAATATGGGTAGACTTATAAGTATTATATATGAGCTTAATTTTATTTTTTTATCTTTGATAAAGATTCCTTTAATCATATATCAAACATATCCTCAATTTGTTCATCGGTTAATTCATAACTATACCAAGTTTTATAATAATCTTTAATCATTGTTTTTAAGTCATAGTCTTTAAATTCATCTGGGTAGGTTGATTTTGCAAGCCAAGCCAATACGAGTGGGCCGTCTGGATTTGGTGTAAACCAATTCCACATACCAAGCTTAGTATTATAAACTTTCTTATCCTTTACTGCTTTCATATTTGAAAAATCGATACCTTCTACAGAATTTGCAAATACATCTTTTGTTGTAATATCAAGAAGACCAGGTCCATCAAGATAAAGTATATCTGGATCCCATTGATAAAATTGTTCAATAGAAACTTTGGCAAAACCTTTTGTTTCATCAGCTAGATTTTTGACACCAATTCTCTTTAGCCAGAAATCTCCAAAAACACCTTTCCCAGCAACCATTGGTACACCTTGAACATACTTCCACAAAATCATACCGGTTGGTTTTTTACTATCATCTATTTTTGCTATTCTATCTTCAACATCTTTTACAATGTCTTGACCTGCTTTTATGAAATCATCTGTCTTTCCGCTTTCACCAAATACATCTTCTAAGAGTTTTAACCATTGTGTATATCTATCTATTGGGTCAGCAGGTCCATTTGTACCAACTGTAGCAAAACCTACACATGGTATGCCAGTTTTAGATAAGGCTTCATAGTGTTCTTTATTTGAGGCATTATAGAAAATAACATCTGGTTTAAGTTTCATTATTTCCTCAATATTTAGGTCAGATTGACCTTGGACTGTATTTTGGCTATCAAGAAGCTCTGGAGCTATATCCTTTAATACTGTATTTGAAATTACTTGCTTAAGTGAACCGGCATATCCCACTATATACGGTGCCTTTCCGTGGTGATAAGCCATATAAGTAGATAAGATAGGTATCTGATCTATTACTATTCTTTCAACTTTCTCTGGAACTTCTACCTCATTACCTGCATGGTCTGTAATGGTCCTTGTTTTTTTACTTTTATCCTTACTTTCTTCTGGCTTTTCTTCTTTTGTCTCAGTTTGAGCCACTTCCTTACCTTCTGGCTTTTGATTGCTTTTTAAGTGGCCACAAGCAGTTATGCTTGCCAGGACAAGTACTAGTAGACATGAAATTAATGATATTTTTTATAGCTTTCATCTAACTCTCCTTTATACTCGCTAAAACTATATAAGAAATGCTTGAACTTTTAGACCTTTCTAGCATTTTTGTAAACCTTGCTCTATTTTCTTGTGAATAAGCATTTTTATAAAAATTTGCAGCCCCTACTGGGCCCTCATCTTTTATGATTGTATCCCTGTCTAAGAGAATCATCCTACCAGTCCTTTGTGAAAAAGGTCTAAAAGAATTTTCTATAAACAGTTTGTTCCAATTTTCTACGGTTAGAGGATACACATCCATGTTTGTAAATTTTGAAAGTTGCCTTCTTATATCTTCACTTTCATTTTCCACTGCCACATCATGAGTTAATAAATAGCCGCTTTTTTTTAAAACCCTGTGATAATTTTTAAGAGCCTTTGCTTTTTCTTCATTTGGAAGCATGGTGAGCATTGCCTCATTAATTATTAAATCAAATGTTTCATCCTCAAAATCCAACTTTAAGGCATCCATATTCATAACTTCAATTTCTTTGTCTAAGCCTAAAAGCTTTATATTCTCTAGGGCTTGGTCTATGACAACTTGGTCATTGTCTATACCTATTATTTTGCATTTATATTTAGTATAAACTCTTATAAGATTATCTCCTCTATTGCAAGCAACTTCCAAAACTTGCATATCTTTATCAATCTCTACCTGATCAAACAACCAATCGGTCATAAGACCGCCGCCTGGTCTGAGTCTTGTTCTTCCAAGCATCTTTAAAAAATCATGTCCAAAAATAATTTTACTTTTTTCCATTTTCTCTTCCTCCTTGATAATAATTATCATTACGTTTATAATTATAGTATAGATAATTTTTATTGCAGTTGCAAAAGCAACAAGAGGGGATTTTATGGAAGAAATTATTGTGAAAAGTAAATTATTTTATGGTTTAGACGAAAGCACTATACGTCACATACTTTCTTGTATTGATCATAAAACCTTAATTTTTAGTAAAGGCGAATATCTATATGATTTTTCTAAGGGCTTTAAGGCAGGTATAGTTTTGAAGGGAAGAATTGATCTATCTGCAGTAGATGATGATAAGGAAATTATAGATAGAATTTACGAGGCCTCAGATTCTTTTTCTTTAAATTTTTCCTCCCTAACTGATAGATTTATGGTTGCAAAAAAAGATTCTAAAGTTTTGTCCCTTGATGTTAGCAAAATCTTTAAAAAAAATAAAAGGTCCTGTTCAAGTAGACCGATTTTTATGGAAAATATTATAAAATTGTATAATGAGCAAATTTCATACTTAACCTACAAATTAGATATATATTCTAAGCCTAAGATTAGGGAAAAAATTAATAAATGCATAGATAAATATGGTAAATACTACTTATTTTCCAATAAATTATCTAGGGAGGATTTGGCGAAATTTTTAGCTTGTAATAGGCCTGCCCTTTCAAGAGAGTTATCCCTTATGAAAAAAGAGGGATTAATATAAAAGTATTACTCATAGGACTGACTAAATATAAATAAAAATTACAAAAAATCAGTTCTAAGAGAATACGGGTCCCATTTTAAACTCAAATGATATCTTTAGCTCTTCAATAAACAAATCTCCATATTGCATTGGTTTTTTTATCCTAGACTTTTACCCTTAAAAATTTTCTTCTGTCTTTAACTTTTTGATTTCAATATCCTTAAGTTTCTGATCTAAAATTATTATAAATGCTAGATTTTCCCCATTTTAAAACTCCAGGCTTAACTTTCAAAGCCTTTCAAATAGCTCTTTTTTGTAATGTTATAAGATGATGTATTTGTACAAAGGCTCTATATTTTATTTTTATAATAGGCTATAAAATAAAATGGACACAAGTAATAAATAAAAATTAAACTTGAATTGCTAAGTATAGATAATGTTTGATTTTTTCCAAAAATCTCGCATATGGGAATATTTAGAATAATTTTCATCCTTTATTATCCTATCTAATTTAAATAATAAACCTATTTTATATAAATAAATGGGAAGTCCTGCCAAGGTTTCAACAAAAACTCTAACACATGAACAAACTGCTGTCATTTGGATGGTAGTAAATTCGTCGACATTTCTGCCATCTATTGTTTTCGCAAATAAAAAAGACGATGAAGATATCCTCTCCACGTCTTTAGATTTGTCTCTTAACTTAAATTATCTATCTATATTTTTTGAATTACCTAACACTTTTATCTTTCGATATATACAAAATAAGTGGGTGGGTGATTAGTACAGCTAACCTTGCAATAAATATATATATATGCTGGCATAATATTTGCCAAAAATCCATAAAACATATTTCCTAAAGGTATTGATGATAATGCAAACATGCTAAAAACTGACATAATTCTACTTCTAAATTCATTTTTAATGTTTTTTGAAAAAATACTTGTGTAGCTATATTTAATGGCATAACTGAACTAATTACCAAGCAATCTAAAAATGTTATTAGGCATACCACCAAAACAATATTGTCTTTTCCCTCTCCTATTCCATAACAAACACACCAAGCAATTAAAAATAGAAATCCAGATATAGATATCACACTGTACTTTAACAATTAAATTTTTTCATTTACTTCCTCGTTTTAAATTAATAATTACAATAATACTCTTATCTAAGAATTTTTTAAAGAAAAATACCTATCGACTTGATGGAAAGCTACTAAAATTTATGGTAGAAGCATGCAGAATCTTCCAAATCCCAAGTACCTTGTTTTACATAAAAATTATAGGCTTGAGAGTTTTTTAAAGTAGTAAAAAATACTCCACTTATACCTCTTTGCTGTGATTGTTTTATACTTGTTTGGTAAAAATTTTTTTGCTAGACCAGTCCCCCTATAGTCTTCAAAAATAAAAAACTCATCTATATAAAAAGTTGATTCAGTAGCATATCTTCTTATATGATCAATTATTGCACCAATTATTTTATTTCCATAAACAATTACATTGCCAAAAAAAATTTGGAAAATCTGAAATATCGGTTAAGGATTCCAGGGCTGTCTCTGCTGTCTACTTATCATTCCAAGGTGGAGCATTATAGACATCCACCATTAGTCTTGCTAAGTCTTCTAAATCTGATTTTGATATGTTTCTAACTATCAAATTATTTTCCTCGTGTTTTTGCTTAAATTTATCTGGTTCTAAATTATTATCTTATATTAGTTGCATTTTTTTAAAGGATTTTTCTCGCACTTCTTATGTGTCACAACTTTTGCCATATATCAATTTTATTTTATAATCCCAGTAGCAGCACTAGCCAGGCTTGGACTATGGATACTATTGGAATTAGTAAAAATGGCATCAAGATAAAATGTTCTTTAATAGCCAAATGCTTCATCCAATTTCTAAATTCGTAGTCCTCATGTCCTTCTGTACCTGGTATTACTATCTTATCCTTGTACTTTCCTTGGAACAAAAGTACATCCAATAGAAGGAAATCTCCCAAGTTTAATATTATCCACTGAATATAGCTCATCCAGAAAAGATCTCTAAGTCCTCTTATTCCCGTATGTAAAAGAGAGGTCATTCCATATATAAATACGATTCCTGAAATTATAAATGTAAGTATTAAATTTATTCTTTTCTCTTTTTTTGTCATCTTTTCTGGAGCCGAATTTTGTATTTTCTTTGGATAGGAATCAAAGAAAAATCTCGGGTTAATCAGTACAAAAGCTGCCACTGCACCGTTAAAGATAGCGGCCATTGCAATTCCATCTAATATTGCTCTTGTTATATCCATAATATTCTCCTTATTTATTTTCCAAAAAGATTTTTAGTTTCTCCGCGTATTCTTTGGGATGATCGTGGAGAAATTGTCCATGACCCATTCCTTCAAATACTTCTGTTTTCATTTGTGGAAGATACTCTCTTAATATCTTTTCACTTTTTGCAGGGATAGGCTCTTCGCTTCCCCTCCAAAATCTTACTGGATTTGAAAACTTGTTTAAATTTTTTGGAGGCTTGTAATGATAGATAAACTTGCAGGCGTTTTTAATCGTATTTTTTGAAATTTGCGGATACATCATTTCTATTATGCTTAGATTATCCTTGCCCATAATCTTATCTAATAAAAATTTAGGAATGGGTTTTTTATTTTTAATCCTTCTTGTCCCAATGATAAAAGCAAAAGTAAGAGGCGCTGCCATCAAACCCAACTCGGCAGTAATCGCCGCATCTAAGAGGACTTTCGAAGCAGAAATATTTCCTCTTCCAATTAGTTCAACTCCTATAGTCGCTCCCATAGAAAATCCGCATATTCCATACACACTCCCGCCCATTTCATTTAATATATAGCTTTCGATGGAATTTATGGTTTCTTTCATTGAAGTTAAATCTTTGGGATTAGTCCCATAATGTTCGTCCAATTCGCAGAAAATTACAAAATAGTCTTGCAAATAAGGAAGAAGAGCTTTGAAACATAGGTCTGCAGTAGAGGCAAGCCCATGGATAAATAATATTGTCTTATTATTTCTATTTCCGTAGCTAATAAATTTCATTTAATTCCTCATTATTTAATTTTTTTCAAAAGCAAGTAAAAATATCCTCTCTAATAATAAAATTATCTCTTACTCTTTATTTCCCAAGATGAAGTAATCACAATAGTCTCCTCCCTTGGCGATAGTTTCTTTTCTGTGTAAAACTCCATGTTGAAAGCTTATCATAAGCTCATCAAGTTCACAGAAAAGTGGCATCAGTTCAAACACGCCAAGTTTCTTGGTGTAGGTACATATTGGGCATCGAGTAATTCTATAATAACAAGCACCCTCATAGGGCTGACCTTCGAAGTCGACTTTAAAAGATGTGGGATAGAGCTTTTCTTTTTCCTCTGTATACCACTTGTAATACTTAAGAATATTTTTCTTATTGGCCTCTTTTCCCCTTTTAGTATTGAGATTAATCCAGGAAAAAAACCATTTGAAAGTATAAAGAGATCGACGCATCATTTCCTGGACGGTCTCCGGCGGAATTTTTTTCTCACTTGCTATATATGGAGCAACAAAAACAAGGGCGAACATCTCATTGTATGCCATGGGATTATCCTCGCCGATATCGTCCATATTTTTTACAAGTTCTCGATAAACTTTTTTGCTCTTTTTAATAATTTCTGAAGCATATGCTTTATTATATTTTTCTATAAGAACTTTCTTCATTGGACCTTTAAATAATAAGAAATAAAAACCTTTGTATTTCATCTTGCACACCCCATCAACTTTCTAAAATTTTTTATAGTAATTCATATGCTATTTTATTTTTTGCCAATAAGAAGGGTTGAGCCGTAAAGTCCTAACAATAAAGCTTCTTTGTGACCCATAAAAAGACCCTTTGTTGTATCAATTAATTGCACATCTTCGTAGCCATCTTGTTTAAGCTTTTCCATAAATTTATTCATATCACCGTATCTTGACTTGCTCATCAAATCATGAATAACAAAAACTCCACCTTTTTTTAGTACACGAAATGTTTCCAGTAAAAGTTTTTGTTTATTTTTCCCCGTTATATTGTGATAAACATAGTTGCTAGTTACTGCATCAAAACTTTCATCTTCAAAAGGAAGATTCACTGCATTACCATTTTCAAATCTAACATTTTCTACTCCCTCTAATTTTGCATTATTTTTACAGAGTTCCTTAGAAAATTCACTTTTGTATGAGCCACCCCAAATATCGCAGCCCACCATGGTTGCTTTTGGATTTTTCTTTGCGCAAGCAATTGTAAGTGCACCGCTACCACATCCTACATCTAAACCCACGCCACCATCTGGGATCTTTACATAGTCGGCAGTCCCCTCTATTATGACTTTGGCAAGCTTTCTTTTTCCGTTGTAATCAAAAGCCCTATATAAAAATCTCATCCAGCTTGCAAAGAAAATAAGTATCAACGTTGCAAGCCCAAGAATAAGGGCACATATTAGACGAGTTCTTCCACTAAATACAAAATCACTGACACCAAAGGCTATAAATAGGATGAAAGCTGCAAGGCTTGCAAAGATTAAATTCTTTAACAAGCTTTCAGGAACCCAGTTTTTATAGTCAGCTCTTATTTTCTTGTCATCTATAAAATTTAATTGTTTCATAAATTTTCTCCTGTAAATAATTAATTTTATAAAATTTGCTTTGTCTACAAAAATAATAATTTTAATCTCTGACTTATAAGCTTATAAATTCATATTAGTATAGTTTATCAATAAGGTTAAGTAGTAAATAAAATATATTAAGTTAAACCAACCGCCGCAGATAATCATATGCAGTCCCTTTGGCAATCTCTCAGTAAGAGGAGTGAGAATTAAAAGAAACATAGGTGTAAATAGGACTTGCCATTTTGGAAATACTGTAAGTCCAGATAAAATTACCAAAGTTAATGCTAGGTTTGCTAAAGCCGCAATTACAAAAACTATTTTTCCTTGGAGTTTTAAAAATTTTAAAGACTCATCTAAGGCTCCCTTGTTTTCATGCCTTGACAAAAGACCTAGGTTGGCACATTGAATGTGAAAAGAGCCTCCTAATATTATGCCAAAAACTTTCACTAAAAATATAAACCATCCGATAGTTAAATACTTTTCTTGCATGGCCAAAACTATATGATAAAATCCAAGACAATATATAAAGGCAGATATTGGACCTAAAAGGCCGCCAATGTATAATCTTTTTATGCTGACATTTTTCATTATGCCAATAACACTGTTTATGGCATCCTTGCCATCGTAATCATTAGGGTCATAATATAAGGTCATGTCACCCAAGAACATTAAGAATGAACCAAAAAAACCAATTAATATACTCTTGTACAAAGTCAAAATTAAACACCTCTTTCATTTAAATGATATTAATTATCATTTATTGATTTAGTTATAGCATATAAGGTTGATTCTTTTCAACTATAAGATTTGCTGTGTTAAAGTAAATAAAAAATAAAGGCAGTCCAAAGACTGCCAATTTTTATCATATTGGAATAATCCATACCACTTGCAGGTTCTTCGAAATAGCTAAATGGAGAATCCTTGCACATAACAGATGCTATTGCAAGTCTTTGCTTCTGTCCTCCTGATAAATAAATTCTTCTGTCATTTTTGTTTTTCTCTTTATTTTATTTTTATTTATTTACATTCATATTTGAAAGAGCCTTTGCTTGCATTGCTAAACCTACCATTATCATAGTAAAATCTACAACTGGTTCTGTCCACCAAACAGCCCCTGCTCCAAATACTCTTGGAAATATAAGTAAGGCTGGAACAAGTAGTATTAGCTGTCTTAACATTACAATCATTCCAGCTTTTTTTCCATCCCCTATCGCTTGGAAAAAAGTTATTGTCATAATCATAATTCCATAAAGAATAAATACTGAATAGAACATTCTGAAATTATTAACTCCACTTGAAATTATATCCTGACTTACTTTAAATAAACCAAGTAACTGTTTTGAAAATACTTGTGCTGGTAACCAAAAAATTGCTGCAAGTACTGTTCCTCCTATAGAAAATATCTTCATAGTTTCCTTTACTCTATCGTATTGTTTTGCTCCAAAGTTTGTACCAATAATCGGCTGTAACGCCTGACTCATTCCCCAAATTGGTATAAATGAAAATCCATAAAATCTCAAAGTTGCCGACATTAATATTGCATTTGGATCTCCTCCATATCTAAAAGCTTGTCTATAAAGCAATGTTTGTTGAACCATGAAAAATACTTGCATGATCATAGCTGATACTCCTACTCCAAACATTTCCTTTGATATATCTTTTTCTTTTTTTATTTTCTTTATTTTTACATTTTCACTTTTACTCTTAAAATAATAAAGAGTAATAACTGCTTGAATTATTTGTGCTGTTACAGTTGCTATAGCTGCTCCCTCAATGGCATAATCACCCATTAATTTCATTAGTATTGGATCAAGAGCTATATTGATAAAGGCACCAAGTCCCATGATACTCATTGCTCTTTTCATAAGTCCTTCACCACGCATAACCATATTGGCTGACTGGGTAAAGTTTACAAAAATTGAGCCTAGAAATATTATTCTTAAATACCTTATGCCTAATGCCTTTATTTCTCCTGTTGCTCCAATTAAATCTAAAAAATATGGTCCTAGAAGTATTCCTCCTATTGTTATGATCGTTGAAAAAAATATAATCCAATAGATAAGATTTCCCATAAGCTTGTCTATAGTATCTTTATCACCCTTTCCCATGGCTCTTGATAAAATTGATGCCGAACCTATCCCTATAAGCGTTGCAATCCCATTATTAAAAAATGTAAGTGGCATAGCTATTGAGCAAGCCGCCATAGCATTCTCACCAATTATTTGTCCAGCAAATATTCCATCCATAAGTGGATATAGACCTATAACCACCATGCCAATTACTGCTGGTATAGATAATTGAAACATTAAAGACAATGGCTTCTTGGTCAATAACTGTTCTTTCATGTTTTGTTTCATTTTTAATTTCTTCAATAAATAAATTCTTCTGCCATTTTTGTTTTTTCTATTAAATTCTTGTAAATTTTTGATTTTTGTAAAAGCTCTTCATGTTTGCCTTCGCTTTCTACTTTTCCGTTTTCAAGAACTACTATCTTATCCGCATTTTCTATGGATTTCATTCTGTGTGAAATGATGACAACAGTTTTATCTTTAATCAAATTATTTAAAGACTCTTGAATCTTTTTCTCGTTGTCAACATCAAGACTTGCTGCTATCTCATCTAATATTAGTATTGGTGCATCTTTTAAGAAGGCTCTGGCTATTGATAACCTTTGTCTTTCTCCTCCTGATAGCTCAGCACCGTTCTCACCAATAACTGTATCGAAACCTTTATCCATGTTATCTATAAAGTCTGTGCAATTTGCAAGTTTTGCTGCTCTTTTAACTTCTTCGTCGCTTGCATCTTGCTTACCGAGTCTGATGTTTTCCATAACGCTTTGATTAAAGAGAACTACATCTTGGAAAACAATAGACACCTTGTCAAAAAGAGATTCTGTTGATATTTCTTTTATATCTTTGCCATCGATTAAGATTTGGCCCTGGTCATAATCATAAAGTCTTGATATAAGTTTCAAGATAGTTGTTTTACCGCAGCCGCTTGCGCCTACTAGAGCAGTTACCTCTCCCTGCTTAGCTTTAAAGCTTACACCATTTAAAACTTTTGTGTATTTATTGTAGGCAAATTCAACATCTTTTAAATCAATGTCAAATTTTTTCAAATTATAGTCATCGCCTTCTTGTAAATCTTGATTTTGAATTTCTTTTAGTCTTTCAATTTTAGGCGATAAATAAAATATCTCCATCATTCCCTCTTTAGATGCATCAAGAGCGTCTTTTATCTTCATAGCCGCTAGTAAATATCCTATAAGGTAGAGGGCGCTTATCTCTTTATTAATAATTAGATTTACCCCAACAAATATTACGACAGCAAGGGAAATAAAGCTAAATATTGAAGATATAGACATAGTTAAAATAAGTCCTATTTCTGTCTTTAAGTGGACTTTTTCACTTTTATCCATTTTTTCATACAGCTTTTCTTTCATTTCCTCTGATAAGCCATAGGCTTTAATCTCCATTTGCATTTCGATATTTTCCTGAAAACTTTCTGAGTTTTTTCTTAGAATATCATAATATCTTTTATGTCCCTTAACTGAATGTTTTTTAGATAAAGGTATAAATATAAAGCTTAAAAGTGATGGAATAATTACAGCTAAACCCATCTTGACATTGCTCACTAGCATCATAATGGATATTAGTGGGAAGAAGAGTGCCATACCGCCCACTTTTGGTATCGAGTGGCTCATTGCATGCTCTATACCTTCAATATCAGACATGATTGTCTGCGCTAGGTCTGAAATATCGTGTTTAGAAAAGTATGATAGAGGTAGTTTTGATAAATTCTCTGCTGTCCTTATTCTTAAGTCCGCACTTTCTTGATAGGTTGTGCTATATAATTTATCGTATTCGATAGAAAGCAAAATATACATTACTATCAAGGTAAAAACTGAGAATGCTATATAAAATCCCTTGCTTCTACCAATATTTTCCAAAACTTCCTGAGCAAAAATCATTAGTAATATCGCAGGAAGCATGTTTATACAATAAACGAAAAATGAAGCCAGTGTTGCTTTACTTAAATTTCTTGCTCCTTTATCTGTAAGAGCAAATCTTTTTTTATAAAACTCCTTCATTTGAAACCCTCCATTCATTCGCACTGTTAAAGAGTTCTTGCAGTCTCTTATAATTTGAATCTTTTGATATTAACTCTTGATCTGATCCTCTTTCTATTATCTTGCCATTATCCATTACAAGAATTTCATCAAGGTCTTTAATTGTAGAAAGCCTGTGAGCAATCATGATAACTGTTTTATCCTTCATAAGATTTTTGAAAGCTTTTTGTAGTTCAAACTCGTTATCTGGGTCAATAGATGCTGACGCTTCATCCATAATAATAATTTTGGAATCCTTTAAAATTGCTCTGGCAATTGCAATTCTTTGTTTTTCTCCTCCGGATAAATAAACTCCTTTTGAGCCTATGATTGTGTTTTCTCTTTCTGGGAATTTGTCTAGTATCAAATCGCATCCTGCTAATTTTAAGGCTCTCATAACGTCATCTTTCGTCGCATCTTTATTAGCCAAAGCGACGTTATCATAAATAGTTTTCTTGAATAATTTCGAATCTTGAAAAACAAAGGAAATAGCTTTAATTAAGGCTTCGTCAGAATATTCGCTTATTGCTACGCCGCCTATCTTTATCCTTCCTTCATTAACATTGTAAAAACCCGATATAAGTTTTGCTACAGTCGATTTGCCTGATCCCGATGAACCGACTAGCGCATAGGACTTTCCTTCTTCTAATTTAAAGGATAAATTTTCAATGACAGCTTTATCGTTATAAGCAAAGCTTACATTGTCAAATTCTATATTGTAGTTTTTAAAATTATTGACATCACCATGCACTAATTTGTCTTTTTGCATATCCTTGTATAGAGCCTCTAAGGTATCTACTGCATAATTGCCTTGAGAAATGTACATAGAGTACCACATCATTCTCATGAATGAAACAAAGAGAACCCCCGATAAAAATAAAATCATGATAAGTTCAAGTAAAATCACCTTGGCGCTGCCTAAGCTAGTCATAAAATAAACTATAGGAATAATTAAAATTGCAATTAAACCAAAAAATAACCATTGATACAAAACATAAGGTTTTTTACAAGATAGTGAATAATCATAAGCATACTTTGAATAATCTTTTATCGCCTTGTAAAAGCTTTTAAATGACTCGACATTTGCTCTAAATATTTTTACAACTTGCATTCCTCTTACGTATTCAACAGTTTCAGCACTTAGTTTAGATAAGGCTTCTTGGTATATCTTCATAAATTCTTGCTCGCCCATCATTGCACCTAAAATTAAGCCACCGATTATGGTAAGAGCAAGCAAAGTTATGCCAACTCTTATACTTACTATAAAGCCGAGTGCTAGTACAAGTACGGGTGTAACTATTGCCTGAGAACTATCGGGAATCATGTGAGCTACAACCTGATGAGTTTGCGCGGCGTTGTCATCTATGATCTTTCTTATTTGACCAGATGGATTTAAGTCAAAGAACCTAAAACTTGCTTTCTCTAAGCCGTCAATCCCCCTTTTTCTTAAATTTGTTTCAAGCCTAAAACCTAGTATGTGAGAACATGTTCCTGAAACAGAATAAAATATTGCTCCACTTGTTAGTGTAATAACAGATTTTAATGCTAAACTCTCTGCACCAGATAAATTTGAATTAATTATTAAATTATCCAGAAATTTGTAGATTAAATAAAATCCATATACCGTAAGTACAGCAGATATAGCAGAAAAAACTATAGCGAAAAATCCAAGATATTTTTTATCCTGCACATAAGCAAATAGTTTTTTATAAATCTTCATAATGATATCTCCTTTCTTTGATGTTCCTTTTAGATATAAATTCGCTTAGCTGATAATAATTATCATTGCTTTTCTATTATATATCTGGCATAATTACTAATACAATGGTCTTAAATTAATAAGGCTAATTGGAATATTGTCTAAAAGGGATAGTGTGCTATGACATATTATGATTTTGTAAAAGAATATATGAAGGTAGAAGAATGTAAAAACAATAAGAAATATTCAAGTGCAGGTCATACATTTTGTTGGAGTAAAAATGATCTAAAAGAAGCAGAGGGACTTTACTGGTTTTATGAGGGAGATGGATTTATTATTGATATCCATGATTTTTACATAAAAGAAGAATTAATTAAAGAAAGTACTTATAGTATCTCGGACTACCTTTCAATATATTCAAGTTATGTTGTCAGTGCAAATGGCGAAAAATTTAATCCTTATCAAACATTAACCGCAAACTCATTATATACTCTTGATTTCGACAATATAAGAGACGACTTTCTTTTTTTATTACACGAGAACAGTTACTATCTCACTGTTTCTATTGGATTTAAAAGAGAACTTTTAGAAAAGCACCTATTAGACATTAATATTGATTCAGAATCATTTTATAGGGTCTTGCTTCAAACAAATCAAATAATACTTACAAAGTCCCTAGAAAAAGTGGCAATGGAAATATTGAATTGTAAGATGGACGCTCCTGCCGCTGATTTTTTCTTTAAAGCCAAGGCAAATGAGTGGATAAGTATAGTAATAGATACCTACTTGAATAGAAAAAAATATAAAATTGAGTCTGATGATAGTAAAGCACTTGAAGTTGTAGCCAGATTTTTAGATGATCATTTCGCCATGAATGTAAATCAGGAAACCCTTGAAAAAATATCTAAAATGAGCGGCACAAAATTAAAAAATTTGTTCAAAGAAAAATATGGTCAAAGCATTACAGAATACACCCAAAGAAAAAGAATGAATGTGGCTGAGACTCTTCTGTTAAATACCGAACTTCCTATAAAGGAAATAGCCGAATCTGTTGGGTACACATCCCATAGCAAATTTTCCATTTATTACAAAAGGTACAAGGGGAAACTTCCTAGCGAGGTTCGTGGTTTAGCTTGCGAGCACCACAATTTAAATTGTGATTGTTGTGATTAAACTAATTTTTTTATTTATACACCCATATCTTGTGTTAGTTTAAATGGATATGCATAGATATTTGTGTTGGTGTGTATAAATTTGATAAAAAATTAGCAAAAAAATAAAGGCAGTCCGAAGACTGCCGATATTTATCTTTCTGCACCTTTGCTATAGTCTTTCTTATTTGACTTAGCTTTGTCATCTGTCTTAAAGCTTTTTATTTGTCCTAATATGGACTTTTACCCTTGTCTTGACTCTTTACTTGTTCTTTTGCTTTTAAGAGCTTAGAAGACAAAATACGAACGTTCTTATGTTCCTTTCCGTTGTTATCAATACTTGTTTTTACTTGTCCGAAGATTTTAACAAAATATCCTTGTTTAAGGCTCTCTATATCTTTTGTCTTATCTCCATATGTTGAGCAATTGGTATAAACTTTATTTCCATCGTCATCTTTTGACACAATTGAAAAGTTGCTTACTTTAAACTTTTCTCCATTAGCATTTTCTCTTTCAAGATTTTCTACTTTGCCAGCTATATTACCCACGAGATTTATAAGATCGTCTTTTTCTTCAATATCACTGGCATTTTCAACAATCTTACCTTGTTCTTTCATATCATCAATCATATAGTCAAAGTCATCACTTAGTAAACCTGTTGTGTCATTGTTCATATATAAAACATAGACTTCTTCAAGTGCTTTTTCATCATTGACACCTTTTTCTATACTCACAAGTGCTTTTATAAAATCCTTGTAGTTATCATTCATCATTTCTTCTAAATTTTCTCTAATATCTTTGTACTCCATATTTTCCTCCTTGTACTAAATAAGGAGAGCCTTTCGCCCTCCTCTATCGTTCTTGTCCTTTTTCACTTTTTTCTTGATTTTTATCTTTTTCTTCTTCCGCTTTGAATTTTGATATTTGTCCCAATATTGATGGTTTCTCTTCTCTTGCGTGAAGATTATCCTCTACATCATGAGTTGATTCAAGGTAATCACTATCTTTAAAATCATTGTCATACCTATCTGGTATTCCGTCATTATCAAGATCTTTTGCTAGTGGATCATAGAAGTTTTCCTCGTCAATTTTTTCTACTTCAATCTTTTCTATTATCTTTTCTACAAAGTCTTCTTTAGCAGATAGTGGCATACTTCCATGATATTGTATATCTTCAAGAACAATATTATATAGATCCCTAGTTTCAATTCTGTGTGATGAACAAGCATTTACTCCATATTTTTTATATTAAATTTTTTTCCATCAATAATAATTCATAGATGTCTGATATAAAACTCCAACCCTACTTTATTTTATATCCTATTTTAATTATATTTCCATCACTAATAAAGCATAAAATTTCTGATAAAAATTTCAAAACTACTTCAAATTCATTTTAAATATCAGCTTTAAATTCTATTTCAAATTCATTTTTATATTTAATTATACACCCTATCACCAACAATCTATATTGTTATAATAACATAGAAAGAAATTTTACCTATGATTAGAAAAATATCCTAGGTTCCACCTATTTAAACTTTAGTTATACACCTAATTAAATTTTTATAATATATGATGTTATTATAAGCTCCAAAATTATACAAACTTTTTTATAAAACGAAAAAACTATCTCCCAGTGCTCTCACAGGAACACGTGGGGATAGCTTTTTTAATACAAATTTTATTCGACCGAATGTTTTAAATATCCGTAGCCTTTCTTGTCCATATCTTCATAGGGAATAAATCTCAGAGACACACTGTTGATACAATACTTTAGTCCCCTTTCCTTGGGCCATCTTCGAAAACGTGGCCCAAATGGAAATCGCCCGACCTGCTTTTTACTTCTGTCCTCGTCATATTAAAAGAAGTATCAGTATTGTATTTCAAAACACCTTCTGAAATGGGTTTTAAAAATGATGGCCAGTCGCAACCAAAATCAAACTTATCCGTGGAAGAAAAAAGTGGCTCGCCCGTAACAATATCAACGTAAATTCCCTTTTTGTAATTATCCCAAAACTCATTGTTAAAAGCCGGCTCAGTTGCACTTTCCTGGGTAACCTTGTACTACTCATCAGTCAAGGTCTTTTTTATTTCTTCCTTTGACGGCTTCTTGTAATCTTCCTTGTCAATTAAAACTTGGTCTGCCTTTGACAAATCTATATGACAATAGCCGCCAGGATTTTTGCCAGATAATCTTGGTGGTAGTCCTCAGCTTCATAAAAATTATTTAATTTTTTAACCTCGACTACAATCTCCTTGTTATATTTTTTCTGCTCTTTTTTGAGCCTGTCCTCGATAATCTGCCTGTCGCTTTCATCTACATAATAAATCCCAGTCCTATATTGGCTGCCAATGTCATAGCCCTGTTTATCCACAGATGTAGGATCAATTACCATCAGCAGATAACGGATGAGCTTGTTCAAGGAAATTTTATTTGGATCATAAAAAACTTTTACGGTTTCAGCATGACCAGTCTCACCAGTGCACACTTCCTTGTAAATCGGGTTTGCGGTCTTTCCGTTTGCATAACCGCTCACAGCATCATAAATGCCGTATATCTTCTCAATAAAGGCCTCAATGTCCCAGAAACACCCGCTATCAAAATAAATTGCAGACAAGTCTTCAGGATTAATATCCTCTTTTGCTCCTGTCGATTCGGTTTTTATATCAGCATTTTTTCTTGTCTTACTGTCGGATTTCTTCTACAAGATACAAATAAAATCGCAAGCACTAAAATTATAATCATAAATTTATTTTTCATTGTTCGCAATTTCCTTTTTTAATTTATACCCGCAAAATAAGACTGCTTAATAAAAAGCAAATATTCTCCTCCAATAATCCCAAAAAAAAGTTTAAGAGTCCATCTCCTAAGCTTATAATCTTATAATTTATAATATGCAAGGCCTAACAGACCCCTGCCTGTGTGTACCGCTAATGTCGGTGCTATCTGCTCTTCAACATAAATCTTTGCTCTCGCAACCTCATCTTTAAGCGCTTCCTTGGCTAGCATCAATGCTTGTGGATTTGATCCATGGCATATAGCTAAGTAATAATCTTTGGTGCCGCTAAGTTCCTTCTTAACTCTTTCAATAAGTTTTTTTTGCGCCTTTACAAAACCTCTCACCTTGTCGATAGCGTAATAAATGCCGTCCATATTGCATGTGATTATTGGTTTTATATCTAAAAATTGACCTATGACCCCTCGAACTTTGCCTATCCTGCCGCCATTAATTAAGTTAGTTAATTCCGGTATAGCAAAATATGTCTTAGACCTCATATTGTCTCTATCATCTGTCATTATTTTAATAATATCATCAGCACTGTCACCTTCATCTCTAAGGCTTGCAGCTCTGTAGCCGTAAAAACCTGCGCCTATGGCAATGTTTTTTGTGTCAAAAACTTTCACCTTGCCGTCATAATCTTCAGCTACAAGATTGCAAAGATTATTCGTACCGCTTAGATCTGATGATAGTGTGATGATTAAAACTTCATCGACACCGGATGCAAATTCTTTATCAATTGTTTCTCTTACTTCTGATAGCGATGGTGTACTTGTCTTAGGAAATTCCTTATCAAGCAAGTCATAAAACTCATCCTTTTCTATATCAATTAAATCCCTGTATGATTTATCCGAAAAGTTAACCCACAAAGGCAGCATAGCTACATTTAATTTTTGATATGCTTCTTTTGGCACATCACAGGCCGTATCTATAATTAATCCTAATTTACTCATTTGTCCTCCTTAGCTTTTAAAAGCTCGTATTCCAATAGTTTTTGTGTGATAACTTTAGTACAAACGTTCACTATGGCAAGCGTCAAACCATTCCTATTGTCAAGATCTATATTGATAGATGCTGTGCCCTCCATGTAGGGCTGCTTTGCTTCTCCAATATATTAATGACTAGTCTCAATACATCTTCCGCCTTGTTGCAAAAATAGTTGTATGACTCTTCTATAGAGCTCTTTTTAAGCTTGATTAAGACATAAGGCCTTAATATTTTATTATAAAATACCATGTCAACATAATAATGAGTGTTTCCTAGGGTTGCTCTTTGTTGGCTGCCTACATACATAAAACCCTTACAAAGTTCAAGCAAAAATTTTTCAATATGGTCTATCAGTGCTTTTTCTAAATCACTTTCCATCATTGGCTTTTCTTTCGGTAAGCCTAAAAATTCAAACACATAAGGGTCTTTTACAAGGTCAGATGCCTTATTTATTTCATTTCCTTTTAAGGCTAGGTCTAGGACTTTTTCTTTGTTTTCTTCTCCAGAAGATAAGAGCAATCTTTCAAAAAGGGAGGTTTTTAATTTGCCTTTTAAGTTTTCTCACCGACCAGTTTGCATTGATACTCGCTTTTTCTCATCGCTAATGGATAAGAGCTCGCAATAATGGGGCCGGGTCAATTTGCCAGATATAGGTTTCTCATATTCTGTAAATTAGACCTTGAAAATTCTCCGCCATATTCTCTTATAAGTTGTCTTAACAAGTCGTTTATAATCTCTTTGCCATACTCCGCTCTTTCTGAATGTCCTTGCTCATCTTCTACGATAATGCGTCCAATCTCCCAGTAAGTTTGCACCAAAATGTTATTGACTTCTCTTGCAACTTCATTCCTTGCCTTATCCATCAATGTTTTTATGCTATTAAAAGCATAATCACGGACCCTATCTATGTTATTTTTGTTATTCATACAAGCGCCTAGTTGACCTCTTAATTGCTTTAATTATATCATAAATATTGCATTTTTCAATTTTATATCCTCTCTACATTGGTATTTTCCAGAATTTCGATTATTGAAATTCTGGATTTCCGATTTTCGAAATTCTGGACTTCTGCTTTTCGAAAGTCTTATTTTTTTAGGTATTCAAGGGCGTGGCTATTCGGTACTCCCTTTAGATTTCCCTAGTCATATCTTTTTTATTTGGTTTTCCAAGTCCTTGTCTTTTCTTTTCTATTAATCCAATTTCTGATTTTGTATCAAGTTCATTCATAATTTTTAAGGCTTTATCATTTGCACAGTTGAATTGTTCTTTAATAGAGTCCATTGTGTAATAAATAAAAACTTTTCCATCTTCATCTATCCAGCCATTTTTATATGAAAGACCCATTCGATTAAGCATATATGAATACAAAACTTTAGCTTCGATAGAAATGCCCTCAAAAATTTCATCTTTCATTAATACCATAGGTAACCTAATGAAGTTATACATCTCAGATTGCCTATTATAAAAATAATCAAAAGTCATTCTTACCTCCTTTCTCTGAAATAAAAAAAGACGACAGAATTATTGCTTTCTATCGTCTAAAATTTTTAGATTAGTAGTTTGCTTTCCGTAAGCATATCTGTTTAACACTTTTCTAGTAAAACATTCCTTGCATTCTCTTCTGTATCGTCTTTTTCATCATAGCCATCATAGGGTGCTTTGGGGTCATGGACCTTGGGTTTTCTTTTTAACCCATTGCAGATCTCATCTGTGTGAGAAAAAGCAAAATCTATACCATCAGTCCAACCTGTATGACCTGTTATAATTTTTAACTTTAAATTTCTCTTTCTAAGTGTTTCCTCTAACTTTTTAAGGGATTTAACTTGTAATTTTTTATCTTCTGCAAGAATGTTCAAAAATGCGTAGCCACCATCTGCTCCAAACCAAATCGTGTCACCTGTAAATAAATATGCGTCATCAATCAGATAGACAAGATGTCCCCAAGTATGCCCTGGTACAAGAAATGCTTCTATCTTAATGTTCCCAATATAAAAGACCTGCTCATCATCAACTAATACTTTTTTATTTTCTATGCGAACTTGTGGCAGTTTAACTAATCCGCCAAATACTTTACGCTTTTTACGACCTTCTAAATATTCATTTTCGATTTTTCCAATATATATAGTGGATTCGCTAAACAATCCATCGCTGCCTTTTTCAATAGCTCCGACATGGTCTGTGTCTTGGTGTGTAATTAAAATTTCCTGAATATCTTTTGGATTGATATTAAGCCACTTAATTTTTTCTTCTAACCTATCATAATTATAGCCTGCGTCTATCATAATCGTGTGATCGTCTTTTTTATAAAAATAAATATTAGCAACATATTCTCTAACACAACTTACTCTCTCATCAATGTATCCTGTATTTAATGGCTTAAATAATTCTTTTCCTCGAAACAGAAAAGACATGACTTTTTCTTGTATTTTAGATTCTATTTTTGACATAAATTCTTGCCCATACTCCTTTCCTACAAATTGCATTTTTATTGATACTCATCCTTGTATTTATTCACTTTCCTTATCTCTTTTTATTTCACATTCACATCATTAAATTGGATACTCTAAGCAGCACACCAACTCTTTATTTTTTGAGTTTTAAACTTTGGTATAAGTCTTGAACTCCTTGTATTTACATAACTATTTGCCTCTATCACTATTATGACACGAAACCCCATAAAAAAGTCTAGTACAATATCATTTTCTATAGTGCTTACTTCAAGAATATTTTTAATTAAATTTTCTGGCTTTGCATATCCAAACTCATCTCTTGAAAATAGAGCATCAATTTCATCATTGCCAGATTTATTTTTAGAATTTGTCATTAAATCTTCAATAAGTTTTCTAATTAAAAAATCACTATTTACAGATGTTGGCTTTCCTCTTCTATCATCTTCTTCTTTAAAAATTCGTCTGAATGGGAGTTCTCCTGACATAAATTCATAGTCATCAGGGAATCCTATCCCACCACACTTATAATAATAGTCAAATGTATCTTTAGTTATTGCCCAGGATCTTTTAGGATTCACTAGATATTCTTTTCCAGTTCTTGGATTAATCATAGTGAAATTTGAATTAGGGCGTTCCTTTGGAGTCGTTTGTTTTGTTAAATCTGCAATTCTCCAAGGTCTTCCCGGGAAATCATCAGTTTCATAGTATTTTCTATCTACTTTTCGTCCTACTACAGAATCACGCTCAAATCCCTTAGAATATAATAAAATCCAGTCAAAGTCTTGAGAAAGGTTAAATGGTACGTCTGATTTTCCATCTCTTGATTTTCTTGGTAGTGTTGCTACAAAATGTTCAGCGCCAAATATGTCATCACATAATATTTTTAAATAATGAAGTCCATCATCCCCTGTATGAATCCATATAGTTCCAATATCCTTAAGTAGTTTCCATGACATCTCTAATCTATTTTTTATAAAAGTTAACCAGGTAGATTTATGATAATTAGAATTATATTTAAAAGCATCCTCTTGAATTTTCTTTCTAAACAAATATGGGGGATCAATATAAATACACTTCACTTGTCCCTCATATCTTTCTAATAAAGACGATAAAGCAAGCAAATTATTTCCTTTTATAATTAAATTATCATCTTCTTTAAATTCTATATTTTCTTCTATTCCTTCATTGGTGTATCTCTTAGCATTACCTAAAACTTTTGGAGCAAGAAGCCTATTAACCTGGTCTGGGGCTAATGTTTCATTAAAAAAATCTCATCTCTTTTTTGATCTTCTTTGGTTTGTCCACCTTCAAGGACGCAATCTTTGTAAGGCCATACCAAGGAAACATCTTGTTTTTGACTAATTAAATTATTATTAGAATCAACAAGACCTATCTTATTTTTATACATAGTAAAAGAATCCGGGAGAAATTCTTTTGATTCTAGGACCCAAACGAATTTATTCTTATCAAATACATATATATCATCAACTTTTGTAAAGAAAACATCTTTCAACAATTTGTTACCGAGAAGTGCTTTCAATAAATTTTCGTCATTACTTCTTGCAGCATCTCCTACTTTTGTTTTTATTATCTGATTCTTTTCTCCAACAAATCTGTCATCTGCGCTCAAAACATTTTTTAATTCATCTAAAAATTTCATATACTAGCTTACAGCCTCCATACCATCTTAATTTACGCATCCAATAACTGAACAAATCTTTAAATAATTTCTAAAATTATACTTTTTACTTTGTTATTCCCCAGGAATCAACATATATACCTTAAAGAATAGCTTTTTATGTTTGTTCTAAACTAATCAACTTATCATATTTATCCCAAACAATTTAATACGGGATTATCATGTTTATGTTATATCATATAGTAAAATCTATCGACTTTTCTAAGTAGCTTTTACTTGATTATTTCATCAAGGCAAAAAGACCGCAAGTCATAGCTTGTGGTCTTTTTGCTTCTTCTTGTTTCTGTTTTTTTACTTGGCATAAAAATTCCTCCTGATTAGTCTCTCTTTACCTAATCAAGAGGTTTATATTCATAAATTTTAACTTGCCTCTAACATTTTTATTTATTCTCGTTTGTGTAGATTCTTTTTCCCTTGGGAGATTTTTTAGGGTAGTCTAGAAACTTATTTAAAGCAAGAAACATTTCATCACTTGTGACATGCTCTAATAAATCTGATTGGTCATGGACAACTTCCCCATCAAGACCTAAGACATTAACAAGGAAAAATTCCCATATTCTGTGTTTTGATAAAACTTCCTTAGCAGCCCTATCTCCTAGGTCACTTAGATATATCTTGTTTTTATCTTGGATTACTAAGCCATCTTCTACTAGTTTTTTAATCATTTCACTAACAGATGGCCTGCTTATTGAAAAATAATCAGATATGCTTTTATTATTTGTATATCCCTTATCTTTTGAAAGCCTGTATATGGCTTGGATGTAATCTTGCCTGATAGAATTCATAGTTTACCTCATAGTGCGTAATCTTTTAACAAATTTATATATAAGATTCTACCCTTTTCAGTTAGTTTATAAATGTCTCCATCAACTTTTATCTTTTTTTCTGATATCAAAATTTCACTATATTTTTCTATATCTTCTTTTCGCCATGATAGATGCTTAGCGATTGTTGTAAGTCCTAACTCATCACTTGCATTTGCTCTTTCTTGATGGTTGCCAACGTGAATCACAAATGTATCCTTTTTAAATTCCACATGATTTTTCTTACGCCTTAATATTTTCATCAAAAATCCATTTTTGTTAAATAAAAATGTAAGAAGAAAAGTAATCCCTGCCATGGTTGCTGACATTCCAGACATGGATAGGTTGAAATACATGGCTAATAAAAATCCTAAAACAGAATTTATTATTGAGTAAAGGACTGATATTAGGATCATGACCCTTAGATTTTTGCTTATCAAGTATGCACTTGCGGCAGGTGCTATTAGAAATGATATTACTAAAATAGCTCCCACAGCCTCAAAGGCGACCACCGTTGTAAATGAAGCAAGGGTCATTAGGGCGTAGAATAAAAGAACTTCTGAAAATCCTGCAATTTTTGCAAATTCTGTATCAAAGGTTGTTAGTTTTAGCTCTTTAAAGAAAACTATAATAAAGGCTAAGTTTAATATCCCTATCACAGACATTTCAAAAAGGGATTTTGGAATTTCATAACCAAAGAAATTCATAGTATTTAGAGGTGCCATTATGACCTCTCCCATGAGGACGACGTCCACATCAAGGTGGACATTTCTCGCATACTTTGTTATAAGTATAACTGCCAAGGCGAAAAACATTGGAAAAACAATACCCACAGCATCATCATTTTTTACAAGTTTTGTCTTCGATAAAGATTCTATAGAAAATACTGTTATTATTCCAAAAAGTGCCGCCCCAAAAACTAGGTAAACTGAGCTAATATCCTTTACGATAAAATAAGCAATTACAATACCAAGAAGTATTGAGTGGCTTATAGCATCAGCTAACATTGATAGCCTCCTCAGTACCAAGAAAACTCCAATAATACTGCAAGCTATAGCTGTGACTAAGAGCACTAATAAGGTTTGGTAATTCGATATAAATGAGTATCTTAGAAAATCAATCATATTTTTTCCTCACAATCATTTTTCTCATCCCCCTTGGACCAACTAGCATTGATAATAATGATATAAAGCTCATTATCAGAATAATTGTAGATCCAGTACTCATACCGTCATAGGCTGTGGAAATATAGGTACCTATAAATGCAGAAATTCCACCAGATACTCCTGCAATTATTAACATAATATGAAACCTATCTGTCCACTGTAGGGCCGTAATTGCAGGAACTATAAGCATGGATGAAATCAATATTGCTCCAACAAGTTTAAGTCCTGTTGTAATCAAAAGCATAGTCGCAATTAAAATCACAGTATTCATCAACCCTGGATTTATTCCAATTGTTTTTGCATAAACTTCATCAAATACATAGACTTTTATTTCCTTATAAAAGGCTATGAGCATTAAGATTGAAAAAATTGATACTATAAATATTATCTTTACATCGTTTTTCATAATGTAAGAAGCCTGTCCAAAAATATAGTTTTTAAGACCAGATTGGGAAACTCCAGCATAGTCAGGATTGCCTTGGATAAAACTTTTTAAAACCATGCCTAGTCCAAAAAAACTTGATAATACGATGGCTAAAGTAGCATCAAGGTCTATTTTTGAGTTGTTTGAAATAATATCAATTAAGAAAAATGATATAGCACCTGCAAAGGCAGCCCCAAACAAAAGTATGATTGGGGATTTTTCCATTGATAGCATAAAGGCAATGACAATGCCAGGATAGGTACTATGACCTATAGCATCACCTATTAAAGACTTCCCCTTTAAAACGCTTATTGAACCAATTATACCAGTAGCCATGGCTAGAATTATTGTGCCTAAAGCTACTATTATAAATGAATAATTTCTTAAAATATCCATATCCTTACCTCACAAAGGCCTTGTCAACATTTTCTTTTGTAAAAACTTCAGAGACTTTACCTTGAGCTATTACTTTTTTATTTAATATTATGATATGATCGAAGTATTTTTCTATAGTGTTTAAATCGTGATGAACAACTATGGATGTCTTTCCCTTCATTTGAGAATCCTTCATAAAGTCAAATATAACTTTTTCTGTCACCTTATCAACACCAGCCAGTGGCTCATCCATGAAATATATATCAGCATCTTGGGCAATAGCTCTTGCTATAAAAACTCTTTGCCTTTGTCCGCCTGATAATTCTGAAATTTGTCTGTTTTCAAAATCGTGCATACCAATTTTTTTAAGGGCGGATCTTGCAAGATCATAATCATGCTTACTCGGTCTTTTGAGCCAACCAAGATGGACATACCTACCCATAAGAACAACGTCTAGAACTGTTGTTGGAAAATCCCAATTTACAGATGCTGTTTGAGGTATATAAGCAATTTTTTTCTTAACTTCTTCAAAAGATTTGCCCATAATAGCAACTGAACCTGATAACTTTTTTTGTAAATTTAAAATTCCCTTTATTAAGGTTGACTTTCCTGCTCCATTAGGGCCAATTATTGCTGTAATTGAATTATTGACTATTTCAATATCATTATCCCAAAGAACAGGCTTATCTGCATATGCAATTGTCATATCCTCTACTTTAATAATTACATCTTTCATAAGCCACCTATTTCAAGTTTTCCACAATTAAATCGACGTTGTGTTTGTACATATCTATATAAGAGTCGCCTGCTTGACCTTCTGGTGCTAGAGAATCTGAAAATAATTCCTTGCCTTGGCCTGATACAACTTCAACATCAAATCCTTTAGCGTTAACAGCTTCCTTTAACTTTTCCATCCTCATTGGATCAGTAGTTGATTCTGCAAAAATAGCTTTAATTTTATTTTTTACAATAAAGTTTACAGTATCTTCTATATCTTTGTTCGCAACTTCACTATCAGTTGAAACTCCTTGGGGTGCCTTGACAGGAATATTATAAGCTCTTGAGAAATAGTTGAAGGCATCGTGTGGGGTAATCAGAAACCTACTAGATTCTGGAATAGAATTTATTTTTTCTTTATTTTCTTTATCCAGGTCATCAAGCTTAGCTAGATAGTCTTTTAAATTTTTTTCAATGTTCTCTTTTTCCTCAGGAAGAAGTTTTTCTAAATCTTCTGCAGCATTTCTTGTTGCTTCCTTATAAAGATTTATATTAAACCAAAAATGTGGATCAACTACAACTTCTCCATCTTGCTCCATCTCCCCAACATCTTCCTTTTTAAAGCTTCTAGCTACTGCAGAGCCTCTCTTTTCTAAAACATCAACCATCTTTCCCTCAAAATGTAAACCATGATATAAAAGAAGGTCAGCCTTCTTAATCTTTTCCAAATCTTGTGGCTTTGCAGTATAAAGGTGTGGGTCCTCGCCAGCAGGAATTATAAGTTCCCTATCAACCTTATCCCCAACTAAGTTATATACCATATCATATAAAAATGAAGTTGTAACGGTAACAATTTTTTTCTCCTTTGATTGATTGCTAGTATCTAAAGCATCTTTATTATCATTTTTTGAACAGGAACTAGCAAAAATAAGTAGCGCTAGCATAATAAGTATCTTTTTAAATTTCATATTTCCTCCATGAATTAATATCTCGATAAAAGTTAGGCGTGCCTAATTATTTATATTGTAGCTCTTCAATTTATTTTTGTCAATTATTTTTTGATAATAATTATCATTTGCATATGGATAAGAAGATCAATCTATATTTTAAGGGGATTAATTTATTAAAACAATAAAA
This sequence comes from Peptoniphilus catoniae, assembly GCF_901447155.2. Lineage (GTDB taxonomy): Bacteria > Bacillota > Clostridia > Tissierellales > Peptoniphilaceae > Peptoniphilus_E > Peptoniphilus_E catoniae. Next base: position 115,125 of record NZ_LR588414.1, on the reverse strand, counting down.
AAGTGATGAGCAGAACAGACTTACCCATTCGCCAACACCAGCAAAGTAACTCTCCCGAATATTGTATTATTTCCGGGAGAATTTGATTTCTTATTAACTTTATTTGTTTACTTTCTAATATCCATCTTTAACGCTGTCATTATAGTCGATTGTTTTTTCAATTTTAAGAACTTTTAAATCTCTTTCAATCGTACTTACAGATACCAATAATATATGAGGTAATTCAATAGTTCTTATGTCGTCTGTCCGTTGTCTTTAACTTTTTACCGTCATTTTTACCCTCATTTTACCCCTCATTTTGACCGTCATTTTGCTTGTCATAATTTAGATTTTTTAGAATTGTAGTTAAAGAAGATTCTGTGGATTAAACTCTGTCCTTAATCCTTCTTTATAATTTTCTTCCACATTCCTTTTGAACTGTCAATTTTAAGTTTACAGTTGTTGGATTTTCTAACTAATAGTTATTAAGTATTGATTTTGCCTTAGTCGCTATTGTAAATAATTATTTCCTCAAGCCAAAAAGACCGCAAGTCTTAGCTTACGGTCTGATTTTATCTTTCTCTTGTATTTACTTTTATTAGCCTAGTTAGTAGTCTTTCTGGAAAAGGAGTTATGTTTATAGAATTTTTTCTTCAAAATCTCTGCAACTAGGGCATAGATTACGGATATGCAAAGCATGGAAATAAACGCCTTCAGTGGAAGTGCAATTAACCCAAGGTAAGAATTAATGGGACTGTATATTATTGAAATTAAACACAAACTTATAAGTACTATGGATATTATTAAATTCTTACTTGGTTTGCTTTTTATAACTGGTCTTGCAGTTCTAACTATTAACATAACAATCATGGCAGAAATTACGGATTCTAACATCCAGCCAGTTTGAAAAAGTTTTTCATCAGCCTTAAAAATAACCATCAAAACAAAAAATGCTACATAGTCAAAAAGAGAAGATGTTATTCCGAATACTATCATAAATTTTTTGATAAATTTCATATCCCATTTTACCGGGTTCTTTAACCAATGTTCGTCTACCGAGTCTGATGCAATTTGTAAAGAAGGAAAGTCTGTAAATAAATTTGTAAGAAGAATTTGTTTTGGTAATAGTGGCAAAAATTTTAAGAAAAGACTTGCCCCTGCCATTGAAAACATATTTCCAAAATTTGCGCTCGTTGCAACAAATATATACTTCAAAGTGTTTATAAAAGTTCTTCTGCCTTCTTTGATTCCAGATAACAATACTTTTAAACTATTTTGTAAAAGAACGATGGATGCTGCATCTTTTGCCGTATCAGCTGCTGTATCTACTGATATCCCTACATCTGCTTGCTTTATAGCCGGCGCATCGTTTATCCCATCGCCCATATATCCTACAATCTCTCCAGCTTCTTTATAGGCCCTAATAATCTTTTCCTTTTGATTTGGACTTATTTCAGCAAAAATATCAATATCTACAACTTTTTTGTTCAGTTGACTTATAGAATATGAATCCAGCTCTTGGCCGAGCAAAATTTTTTCTGGATTGAGTCCTATTTGACTTCCAATGTTTTTGGCAATTTCTTGATTGTCTCCTGTTATCATTTTTAAAGAGACTCCTAGAATATTCATTTGCTTTATTACATCCTTGACATCATCTTTTAATGGATCAATAAACAATAAGAATCCTTTGAAAATCATGCCTTCTGCCTTTTCCTTTTGAATGTTAGAATCATCACTTAAAACCTTATAAGAAAGACCCAAGACCCTGTAACCTTCACTTGAATATTTGTCAAATAAATCAAATATTTGAGCTTTAACTTCACTGATATTGCCAATAGAACCATCAGACTTTTCATAAAAATTACTTATACTGACAATGCTTTCAAAGGCTCCTTTTGTAATCATCAAATTTTTATTTGCAAAATCAGAGTCAGCCTTCACCATTACACTTAAATTTTTATTTTCAAATGAGTAAGGAATTTCTAAAAGCTTTTTATAGCTAGAAAAATCATATTTGTTTGAACCTAAAATAGCTTCATCAATTGGATTTGAATATCCTTCTTGAAAATACGAATTAATAGCCGCAAATTTATTTAAACCATCAGATTTTTCGCCATTAAAATTTAATGCTCTATCAAGCTTGACCTTTCCCTTTGTTATTGTTCCAGTTTTGTCAGAGCACATAATTGTCATAGACCCGAAATTTTCTATTGAATTTAATTTTTTTACTATTACACCCTGTTCAGACATTCTATTAGCACCTTCTGACAAATTCACACTAATTATAGCTGGCAACATTTGAGGGGTTAAGCCAACAGAAAGAGCCAAGGCAAACATAAATGATTCTAAAAAAGATTTATTTAAAATAATATTAAAAATAAATATTAAACCTATTAAAAGAGTTGTAACATGTATGATTAAATTGCCAAAATCCTTTATACCCTTTTCAAAATCTGTATCGTTATCCTTTTGGCTAAGAGATGAAGTGATTTTGCCAAACTCAGAATCCTTTGCCAGATTAACTACAATTGCCTTTCCTGAGCCGCTAATAACATGAGTGCCCATCCAAAGAGAATTTTTTCTTTCAGAAAGATTAGTGTTGGCAGGTATTTTTGTTGTCACCTTTTCAACAGGGAATGTTTCACCAGTTAAGCTTGACTCATCAGTAGAGAGAGAATTATCCTCAAGGAGCAAACAATCGGCTGGTATCATATCTCCTATTTTTACATTTATAATATCGCCAACCGTCAAATTTGCATTGTCAATTTCTTGGAAAGTACCGTCTCTTAAAACTGAAGACTTAACGCTGACAGAAGAAAGGAGTTTCTTTAAAGAGTCATTTGCCTTGCTTTCATGAAGATAACTCAAGAAAGAAGAAAGTAAAATTATTACTAAAATAATGACACCATCAGAATAATCCTTTAAAAACATAGATAAGATGGCTGCAAAGATAAGTATCATAATTATTGGACTTTTAAATTGAGACAAAAAAATCATAAAATTAGATGTAGATTTCTTTTCCTCAAAAATATTTTTGCCATAAGTTGCAATTCTGTCCTCAGCTTCCTTATTTGACAAACCAGATTCACTTGAATTTAGTTGTTTTAAAATACCATCTTTGTCATATGACCAAAAATCTTTCATACCTGCCTCCTAGTCATTTAAAAATATATCAAAAAGATTAAAAGCAATAAATAATTATAGAAAATGTAAGGGATAGGCGAAGTAAAAAAACCAAAAGGAGGGCCTTCAAAATGGACCTGGTTCGCCATTTTACCAAAAATTATTCCCATTCTTCTTTTCCAAACGTATGATACATCCCAAATCATTCAAAATACTAGATTCTATTTTTTAGAGTACCACTAAATCCATCTAATTATAGGACGTTTTCAAATTTTTAGTCCCGTCCCAGTCCCAGTACCGTACAAAAACTAATAATATTTAGAAGGTAACATAGGATACGCATCACTTGTCAACTCTTTCTTATAACTTATTATTTATTCTTATTTATTAAAAAATAACACAAAGAAGGCCCTATTAAAATAAAATATTACAGAAATTTCCCTCATTAATCAAAAGTCACCGATAAAAATTCTGACATGAAAATTTTCTCAGTGACCTTTTTGTTGCCTTTTAAGTTATCTTTTATATTTTGTGTTGTAGCCTTCATTCTCTTTTGGTCTATAGGCGTTAGGATAGGCTTGGTCTGTCGAAACATCAAGAGATACTTTTTTAAGAAGTTTGTAGACATCGTAGGGATCATCAATGGAAATAAATTTATTTGCGTCAGCCTTAAAGCTGTAAGATGAATTTCCCCCTTCGCCATTATAAACTAGGATAATTGTGCCACGTCCCTTGATGTTTTCAATAAAATTTACATCTACTTTCAAGTTTGTAAGCTCTCTGTGCTCATAATTATTTACATCTCTTCCAAAAATCCCCTGGCTGATGTAAACTCTCTTGTCTGTAATTGCATATTCTATAGTCCCATAATTTAAAACCCTGTAAATCGGCATTAAAATTGCAAACCAGACAGGAAAAAGATGAATTATAAAGAAAATTATAAAAAATCCATGCATAAAGCTAAATTCTCTAAAAAAATTAGAAATAAAAAAGAAGTCAAAAATCCCCCAAATTAATGCAATTAAATAAATGCTTGGATTGCCTACAATATAAAGAAAAGCATTGGGCTTTCCTCGCCACAATATATTTTCATTGTCGTCAATAATTTTTTCAATCATAATTTCCTCCATTGCTTTCTCTTTATAAAGATAAAGCATTCTTGCCTAATATTTTATCACAAATATACTTGTGAAAAAATATTTGAATGGCTGAATCTCCCCTCATATCTGTAAATTTTTCCTTACATTTTTTTGAATTAAAATTTTAAAGATCTATAAAAATTTAGTAGCATAATTTTTGCTAATACCAAGTAACTATACATTCATCTTTGTAATTATTAGTTTCAAGAAATTCTTCAAGTTTAGATAGAGCTTTTTCTGCATATACGTAACCACCATAATCTTTATCAGGATCACAAAGGGACAATTCCACCTCAGTATATGGTTCTTCTCCATTTTCAACTCGCATCTTATTTATGCTATCCCTCATATCATTAAGTTCTGATCCAAGTATTTTTCGATAGAAATCTTTTTGTGAGCTTTTTTTAAGAAAAACCTTACCTTCTCTTAAATCTGCGACAATTTTCCCCGGAAATTCAGTTTTCCCTTCCGGATAATATTCATAAACAACTTCCTCATTTGAAAATGAAATCTTCTTTAAAATAACCATTGCACACCTCTTTTTATATTATAAACAAAAAGCTCTAATCCTAAGACCAGAGCTTTTATTTTTTTAAACCACTTGGAAACATTCCCCGAATTATTCTTTTTATTTTTTTACCCAAATATGTCCCGGTTGAACTTTTAAAGGTCTTAAAACCATTGATTTTAAACGGGTTTTACTTTTCTTGTGCTTATTCCCATTCAATTGTAGCTGGTGGCTTTGATGTTATGTCATAGACTATTCTATTTATATGACCTACTTCGTTTACTATTCTGTTTGATGCTTTATCTAAAACTTCATAGGGGATTCTCGCCCAGTCTGCTGTCATAAAGTCTGTAGTTTTTACTGCTCTTAGGGCAAGGGTATAGTCGTAGGTTCTAAAGTCTCCCATAACGCCTACTGTTCTGTTGTTGGTGAGAACTGCAAAGTATTGACTGATTTCTTTATTAAGTCCTGCCTTTTCAAGTTCTTCTCTAAATATATAGTCTGCATCTCTTAATAAATCGAGTTTTTCTTTTGTAATGTCTCCCATTACTCTTATGGCAAGTCCGGGACCCGGGAAGGGTTGACGGTTAACTAGGTAGTCGGGAAGACCTAATTCTTTTCCAAGTTCTCTTACTTCATCTTTAAATAGCATTCTTAGCGGTTCTATTATTTCTTTAAAGTCTACTGTGTCGGGAAGTCCCCCTACGTTGTGATGGGATTTAATAACTGCTGAGTCTCCAAGTCCTGACTCTATAATGTCCGGATATATAGTACCTTGTGCAAGGTAATCTACTGCTTTTATTTTTTTGCCTTCTTCTTCAAAAACTCTTATAAATTCTTCTCCTATGATTTTTCTCTTTGTCTCGGGATCTGTTATGCCTGCAAGTCTTTTAAGAAATCTTTCTTCTGCATCTATTCTTATAAAGTGCATACCGCTATCTTTAAATGCTGCTTCAACTTCATCTCCCTCGTTTTTTCTCATAAGCCCATGATCTACAAATATACAAGTAAGATTAGGCCCTATAGCCCTGGATATGAGTTTGGCAACTACTGATGAGTCTACCCCACCTGACAGAGCAAGAAGAACTTTGCCGTCTCCGACTTTCGCCCTAACTTCTTCTACTGCTCTTTGGGCATAATTTTTCATAGTCCAATTTGGATTTTCAGCACAAATATCAATTACAAAATTTTTTAAAATATCTTTGCCGTATTCTGTATGATTTACTTCAGGGTGAAATTGGAGAGCATAAAGATTAAGGTCCTTGTTTTCCATTGCTGCTATGGGACAGTTTTGTGTACTTGCAATTTTTTCAAATCCTTGAGGTAGGCTGTCAACTCTATCAACATGGCTCATCCAAACTGTTGAATCATCTTTTATTCCCTTAAATATTTTTGATTTTTTTATTTTAAGTTGTGTCTTTCCGAATTCTCTTTCTTTAGCTTCTTTAACTTGTGCTCCTAAAGTATAAGCCATAAGCTGCATTCCGTAACATAGTCCCAATATTGGAATACCTAATTCAAATATTTCTTTTTCAATTTTAGGAGATTTGTCTCCATATACTGAGTTGGGTCCTCCTGTAAAGATAATACCCTTGGGCTTTACCTCTTTTACTTTGGCAAGGGCCTTGTTATAGGGGACAACCTCACAATATACGTTAAGGTCACGAACTCTTCTTGCTATGAGTTGATTATATTGTCCTCCAAAATCTACGACTAAAATCATATTTTAACCTCCCGGTTCTTTTGTATAGTTATTTTAAGATTTTAAATTTTTATAGCTCTTCTACTTGTTTTTTTATATTTTCAACTGTAATGCCGAAATGTTTAAATATATCCGGTCCCTTTCCTGATGCTCCGAACTGGTCTATACCTATTATTTTTCCTTTAAGACCTGCATATTTACCCCAGCCGAAGGAGCTTGCAGCTTCTACTATAAGTCTTTTTTCGCATGTCCTTGGAATGACTTCTTTTTGATATGATTCAGGTTGCATTTCAAAAAGCTCTCTTGAAGGCATGCTTATTACTCTGACCCCGTCTTTATCCTTTGCAGCATCAAGGGCAAGGTGCACTTCTGATCCTGTAGCTATTATTATTTTTTCAAGATCTGATTTTTCCTTCTTTATAATATAGCCTCCCCTTCTTGCTTCCTTTGAACTTTCTTTAAGATTAGGCAGACCCTGTCTTGACAGAGCCATGCAAACCGGAGTATCCTTAGACCTCATTGCTACTGACCAGGCTACTGATGCTTCCTTTGCGTCTGCAGGTCTAAATACTATGTTATTAGGTATTGACCTTAGGGTTGCAAGCTGTTCTATAGGTTGGTGGGTAGGTCCGTCTTCTCCTACTCCTATTGAGTCATGTGTTAAAACATATATTGCCGGAAGCCCTTGAAGTGCTGAGAGTCTAAGTGCAGGTTTTAAATAGTCTGAAAATATTAAAAAGGTTGCACAATATGCTTTTAGGCCTCCGTGGAGCAATATACCGTTGGTAATTGCGGCCATGGCATGTTCTCTTACCCCGAAGCCTATATTAGATCCAAGTCTGTTGTCTGCACTGAAGCGTTCTCTGTTTTTCATTTCAGTATTATTTGAAGGTGCAAGATCCGCACTTCCACCTATAATTAAATCAAATTTTTCGGAAATTCTATTTAAGGCTTCTCCTGAAGAAGCTCTTGTTGCCATATCTTTTTCAAATTTATAAAAGTCTTCATCATCTAAAAAATCTAAATTAAATTTACCTTTAAAGGAATCTACAAGCTTTTTATAGAGATCAGGATATTTGTCCGCATAAAGCTTCTCTACTCTTTTATCCTTGTCATATTCAAATTTTAAATCTTTTTTTATTTCTTCAAAATGATTATATACATCTTCATCTACCTTAAAGGTTTCACTGCCGAAGCCGTAAAATTCTCTTGTAGCAGCCATGTCATCTCCAAGAGGTTCTCCATGGGCCTTTGACTTGCCGGCTCTTGGTGATCCGTAGCCTATTTGAGTTTTTATTTCTATAAGGCTGGGTTTTTTCTTTTCTGCTTTAGCCTCTTCTATAGCCTTTGATATGGCTTCTATATCATTTCCGTCTTGGACTTCTATAGTCTGCCATCCCAAAGCTTCATATCTTTGTGCTACATTTTCTCTAAAGGCTATGTCTGTTGAGCCCTCAATAGTAATATTGTTTGAGTCATATAAAACTATAAGCTTGCCCAGCTCAAGGGTGCCCGCCAAAGAGGATGCTTCGTTGGATATACCCTCCATAAGGTCTCCGTCGCCACAAATTACATAGGTGTTGTGATTTATAATTTCATATTCATTATTGTAAAGAGCTGCCAAATGACTTTCAGCTAAAGCCATACCTACAGCCATAGATATTCCTTGACCTAAGGGTCCTGTAGTGGCTTCAACTCCTACGGTGTGTCCGTATTCAGGGTGCCCCGGTGTTAGGGCGTTAAATTGTCTAAAGTTTTTAAGATCCTCTATTTTTAGACCATAGCCGTACAGATGAAGAATAGAGTATAAAAGAGCTGATCCATGACCTGCTGATAATATAAATCTATCTCTATTCATCCAATTAGGATCATCGGGATTTTTTTTCATTTTTTTCCATAAAGTGTATGCCATAGGTGCAGCTCCTAGAGGCAGACCCGGGTGTCCGGAATTTGCTTCTTGAATCTGATCTATTGAAAGCATTCTAATAGTGTTGATACTTTTTTGTTCTAAATTCAAATTAATCCTCCTTACTTAACGGAATCTTTATTAAAGATTACCGCAGCTAAAAACTTAGGTATTGCCATTTGTCTTTTTATCCTTGAAGGGTTTGTTATAAGTCTGTAAAACCACTCCAGGTTAAGCTTTATAAAAATATCAGGAGCCCTTTTGGCATCTCCCGACAATATGTCTATAACTCCACCGTTTCCTATTATTAATCTGGTATTTAATTTATCCTTATTGGTATCTATCCAAATTTCCTGTTTAGGATAGCCTAGCCCTAAGAAAATAATGTCGGGCTTAAGTCTGTTTATTTCTTCTATTACCTTGATTTCTTCTTCATGGCCAGCTTGATTTGTATGTGCCCCCTTAAAAAATCCGTGATTATATCCAATTAAGTTAAGCTTAGGTCTTTGCTCCTTTAAGCTTGTATAGGCTTTTTTTACAGTTTCCGGCTTCGTTCCTAAAAGATAAAGACTGTAACCTTCCTTTTCGCAAATATTAAGCATCTCCAGGGATAAATCATAGCCTGTAACTCTTTCCTTTAAAGGTTTGTTTCTTATTTTAGACCCGTATATAAGCCCTATGCCGTCAGGTACACTCATATCCGCATTGTTGAGGATCTCTTTCATTTTTGGATTATTCTTGGCATCCATTACTATTTCAGTGTTGGGTGTTACTATGTAGTGGAATTTTTCCTCTTTTAAAAGTTCTTTTATCCTTTCCACCGCTTCCTTAAAACTTATATTTAGGACATTAACACCGAAAATACTAACCTTATCCAAATCATCACCACTTTTCCTTTATCTCTTAATCTTATCTATTATTAAAAACAAACTTGATTCATCCACTTCTTCAATTATATATCTATATCCGGATCTTTCACCTAATTCTCTAAGATCTTCTTCTGTAAAGGTAACTGCCTTAAAGCCGTCCTTACAATAAATTACTCCGTCCTTGGTCCTTTCGTAGTCTATTTCGCCGAGAAGCTTCTTTTCCGCCTGTTCCTCAAACCATTTTATTCTATCTTCCCAAAACTTGCCACTATAGGTACTGAAATAAGCCCTGCCCTTATCTTTTAAAGCCTTAAGGCATATTTTTATAATTTTGTCCGGATCCGTCTTTAGAGATGAAAGTCCGTTTTGCAAAGATATTACCACATCAAATTCATCTTCAGCTTTAAGGTCATTTATATCAATAGCCTCAAGCTCTACATTTTTTAAATCCTTTAGGTAATCTTTTCCAAGTTCTATTGAATCTTCTGAAATATCTATTCCCTTTAAGAAGCCTGCATCCTTTGAGAGTTCTTTTAATATTCTGCCATATCCGCAGCCTACTTCAAGAAGATTTTCTTTGCCGGTTAAGTCCTTTCTCACTCTGTCTATTTCATGAAAGAGATATGACTTAATCCTTTCTATTTTAGTGTCATAGACTTGAAAAAGCATTTGAGAATTTAATTTTTCCTTATAATAATTATTTTTCATAAAATCCTCCTAACTGTTAATAACCCTTGCTACAGCTTCATTATGTATGTTTGTAAGCTTATAAAATTTATCTAAATGTGCCGCAGTTTCTTCCTTTAAGCTTTCTAAATTATCCAGGGAGTTTAGAATTTCCTCTGCCAGCATATTTTCGTCAAAATCCTCAACATAGTATCTTTGCACTCTGTCAAGCTCCTTAATAAAACCATCTATTTTAGGATCATAACTTATTCCTATGGGGTAGGCTCCTGTAAGTGTTGCAAAAATCAAACCGTGAAGTCTCATTGACAGCATAAGGTCCATATTGGAAATTAGAGATAGGTACTCCTTTACATGAAGGTAGTCTTCCAAAATATATAAATCCTCAAAGACAGGTTTAAGTCTATTGTAAATCTTTCTTTCTATGGCTAAATCTAAGTGATAGAAAAATGGAACTAAAATAATATTTACGTCTGTTCTTTCTTTAAAAATCAACTCTATTAATTTTGAAACCTTATCTACCGTTTGATCTCCATAGTTTTTCCAATTCATTATAGTAAAACAAATATTTTTCTTTTTTGGATCTACAGACAGCTTTTCTAAAATTTCTCTTCCACAGTCCTTTCCTACTTTATTAATTCCAAAAACTGTATCAGTTGTAACAAGAACTTCTCTATTTATTCCAAGCTCTTTTAATTCTCTGTGAGATTGGTTATCTCTCACATTAATAAAGTCCACTTTCGAAAGTATTTTCTTTGTAAGATATCTGTTTCTTTTAAGTCTTATAGGCCCTATGCCCTGGGAATATATAAAGGTTTTTTTCTTAAAAAGGATCCCCAGCATAAGTATGCCTAGATAATATATTATAGATTTTTTGCTGGTAACATCCTGGAGAAGAGATCCTCCTCCCAGAAGAACCATATCCGCCTTTTTAACCTCTTTAATTATTGTGGAAAGTTTTGAACGATTTACACTTTTCACCTTGTATTTGGCTGTTGTCCAATCAGGATTTTTGGAAAGTATTACAAGCTGTGCATCGGTTTTTGATGATATTCCATCTACCAGTCCTTTAAGGATGGCCTCATCTCCTATATTGTTATAACCGTAATATCCTGAAACTAAAATCCTCTTAGTCAATATACTTTTCGTACCCCTTCCTGATTAAATCGGCTATTAAAAGAACTATAAACGATATTACTAAAGCAACGACAATTTCAACACCTATTCTTGTAAAGGATATCTTTATAGGAGTCCTAATATGGGAAAAGGTGTTAACTATGTCAGTCATTCCTATAGTTGCAAGTAGACATAAGACAAGTCCCAGCATATCTCCCTTTTTCTTATAGGCCAAATAAACTAAAATAAATATTGCCGGATATCCTGCTATTATTGATTTTGTTCTTGGTCTTACAGGTAGATATTGCTCCATTAGATTTCTCATTAGCAGCTCGGGCTTAGGTACCTTTGCACTTGTATTTCCTCCCCTTACTACAAATGCAGCTAAGATTAAAAGAAAAATCAGTCCCAAGGCAGCCTGCCAAAGTTCGATTTTGCTGGTCATTACTCTTTTTATTTCCCTAGGCTCTATTCTTACCTCTCTGTGAATTTTTTCGTCAAAACCTATATAGGCCGTGTATATAAAAATACTACAAAGCAGGGGCAACAGCTGAGAAATTTTTACTCCTCTAAAGATATTTATTTCAAGAAGATAGTTAGTGCCACTCATAAAGGACACTTCATGTAAGGCTCCTACCATAGTAATTGCTATGGATATTAAAAGGATTAAACTTCCATGGAAAAATATCTTGCCAAGTTTTGACTCATATCTTCTATTTCTGATTTGCTTATAATTTTCAAGAATGTAGCAAATGGAAAGAAGTGGAAACACTATTATGGAATTTAAATTAAAAAGCACATTGCCTAAAGATTCTAGTTTACCCAAGGCGAAAAAGCCTATACTTGCCAGGACTCCCAAAATTAAAAGAGTCATTGAAGCAAAAGCAGGTAGATGAAATATAAGTTCTAAAAGCAAAATCGAAGCTGCAGCTGATCCTAAGGCTACAGGCACCTTCATATATGAGCTTACCTGCCAGGATCCCATAGGATTTACATCTCCTAAGGAATATCCCTTATCGGCCATTCTTTCTTCTAAGGAGCCTATAACTCTTCCATAGGCGTCAGGATCTGTAATGGCAGTTTGAGATTTTATAAAGCCTGAAAGGAAAATAACTGAAATATTTCTTTCTGAAATTGCCCTATAATATACATTGGTAAGCTCTTGACCTTCTTGGTGGAATGGTATTTCATAATCATATTGTGAAGCTAAATAATCCCAAGTGGTAAAGGCTCTAAGTTTTCTTGTGGAATCTTTTTTTATTATAGGGTCAAGTCCGTTTACAGACAAGTGTCCCCTTTGAGTTGAAGCCTCTATTAAGCCTATGGCTATTTTGTTTTCAGATAAAAATTTTTCAAAATCCTCTTGGATCTTTGTATCCTCTTCAGTATTTTTATAAAACTCCTTGCCTGAAAATACTATATATCTCTGATTAGGATTTAAAGACTTAACTGAGTTTATAAATCTTTCCATAGTTAGTCTCGAATCTTGGACATTTGGAAAATACACCGGGCGAAGAGTTACATCAATACCTATATCTTTAATTTCATTAACTAAATCAGAATCAAAGCCTAAACCTACATATTCAAGCATGGAACCCTTAGGTAAGGATCCCTTCATTTTATTTTCATAGGTGTCATAGGCGTCAAGTTCATAGCTTACTATATCTGACGGTCTTCCCTCTACAACAAGCCTTCCATTTGAAAGCTCCATCTTTCTCTTGTCCTTTAGAGTTGATAAACCTTCTTTTATAAAGTTAAGCTCCTTATCGCTACCTGTAACTATAAGGTCATTTCCTATTATTTGAGTTGAAACACTTGACCCCGGAAAAGATTTAAGACCTGCAATAGTTACTTCGTTAAAAGATACTGTTGTAAGTCCCCTGTCATAAAGCTTCTTGAAATATTCTACAGGCAAATCTCCATTGCCATAACCAAGTCTTGCAAAATCGTCATAGCCTGCAACTATATCATAGTGTCTGTAATTTTTTTCAACCTTGTGTCTTCCAATGGCAAAGGTTGTTGAAAATATTATTGAAATTAATATTAGAATTAAAAAAATCTTGTTTTTATATTTAGTATACATAATATCTCCTTTACTTAATCTATGGTAATTATACTATGAAATAATCAATTTTTATACATTAAAATAGACCCCTTCAAGGGTCTATTAGGATTTGACTTCCAGGCTGACTTTAATTGCATCATCAATTTCTCTCATAATCTTATCATCAAAGTGTCCTATTCTTTCTCTCAATCTCTTCTTGTCTATAGTTCTTATTTGTTCAAGAAGTATAACAGAATTTTTGGGAAGAGGCACATCTTTTGAGTTTACATTTACATGAGTGGGAAGCTTTGTTTTATTAAGTTGTGAAGTTATAGCTGCAACAATAGTAGTCGGAGAATATTTGTTGCCCATATCGTTTTGTATAATCACTACCGGTCTGACTCCTCCCTGCTCCGAACCTATTACAGGAGAAAGATCGGCATAGAAAATATCTCCTCTTTTAATTAGCATAATCTTCCCTCATCTTATAATTTTAAAGAGCTGAAACTGTTAGGGGAGCTTAAATCTATAGGTCCTAGTACATATTTTAAGGATTTTACTATATCCCTTGCCAGCATAAAATCCTCACCGAGGTTTTCAGAGGCAATATCTCCTGCCAGTCCATGTATGTAGGCACCTGCACAGGCGGCTTCAAAGGCGGAGTAGCCCCTTGCAAGAAGACTTGCTATTATGCCGCTAAGAACATCTCCGCTGCCTGCTGTGGCCATGCCGGCATTACCTGTTTTATTTTTATAAAATCCCTTATCATATGTAACCAGACTTCTGTGACCCTTTAAAAGAAGAACCACTTTATAGTCCCTTGCAAACTCCCTTGCAATTTCTTCCTTATTTTCATTTATCTCTTCTATAGTTTTTCCGCAAAGTCTGCTAAACTCCATTAGGTGAGGGGTAAGAACTGTAGTGTAGACCTCTCTGTCCTTTAAAACTGAAGGATCTTTTGAGATAAGGTTAAGGCCGTCAGCATCTATTAAAATCTTTTTATTAAGTCTAAGAAGACTGAAAAGAATTTTTTTAGCTTCTTCTGTTCTGCCTATTCCCATTCCCACTGCCAAAGAGTCCAGCTTTGAAAGAAAGTCGGAATCTAAATCATCATAGGTCTTTACTATAGGTTCAATATATTTTATAGACATAATATTAAAAATATCTTTAGGCACAAGGTTATAGACTAGGCCGGATCCCATTCTAAGGGCAGCCATAGTTGCAAGATAGGCTGAGCCTGTCATTCCCCTTGAGCCTGCCAGTATGCCAACCTTGCCGTAATCTCCCTTGTGAGTATCAGGGTTTCTTCTATGTAAAAATTTTGGAGAGCTTTCTAAAGCAATGGCAACTGCCAAATCTTTATCATGGGAAATAGACAAATTATAATTTATCCCCAAGGCTTTACCATAAGGGGATGAATTTATGTAATAAATCTTAATATCTTTAAAAGAAAGCTTGCCTATACCTGTACCCATTGCCTTTGATATAGCCTCTTTTGCAGCAAACATACCTGCTATTGACTTAGGTCTGAAATTTTTTCTTTTTAAAATTTCCTTTTCCTCTTTAGTGAAAAGTTTATCTATAAATTTAAAACCGTATTTTTTGTAAAGTTTGTCTACCTTACTTATACTTATAATATCAATGCCTATCATCTTACACCTCTACGCTACTACAATTATAAACTAATTTAATAGAAATTGCATAAAAGTTTATATAATATAGCAAGATAGGATTTAACATTTGACAAGGCAGCATAAATATAATATACTCTCACTAATCGTATAAAAACAAAGAAGGTATACAGTAGGCTTAGGCTGAATTACAATACCCGAGTTTTAAGATAACTGTGTCTAAACAGTAGGAGGCTACGGCAAAGAAAGGTGGTACCACGAATGTGTCCTTTCAAGTCGGTAGCTATTTTTATTTTGTGGAGGAATTTATGAAGGTTTTTGATGTTTTAGAAGAAAGAGGATTTATTGATCAGGTAACTCACGAAGACGAGGTAAGAGAACTTTTAAATGAAGGATCTATTCCCTTTTATATAGGATTTGATGCTACAGCTGACTCCTTAACCCTGGGACACTTCCTGCAAATAAGAGTTATGCAACATATGCAAAGGGCAGGTCATACACCTATAGCTCTACTCGGAGGAGGCACTACTATGATTGGCGACCCTTCAGGTAAAACTGATATGCGTAAGGTTATGACCAAGGAAACAATTGACCACAATGCCAAGTGCTTTAAAGAGCAGCTTTCAAAGCTTTTGGACTTTTCCGACGGCAAGGCAATTTTTGTAAACAATGCCGACTGGATACTTGACTTTAACTTTTTGGAGTTTATGAGAGAAATAGGAGTTCATTTCAGTGTAAACAGAATGCTTACCTTTGACTGCTACAAAAATAGAATGGAACAAGGGCTGACCTTTTTTGAATTCGGTTATATGCTTTTGCAATCCTATGACTTTTTATACCTATACAGAAAGTATGGATGTAAATTGCAGCTTGGAGGATCCGACCAATGGTCCAATATGCTTGGAGGCTATGAACTTGTAAGAAAGCTTGAACAGGACAAGGTTTACTCCATGACCTTCAAACTTCTTACTACTGCAGCAGGTATTAAAATGGGTAAAACTGAAAAAGGCGCTATTTGGTTAGATGAAAAGAAAACCTCACCCTATGAAATGTTCCAATACCTAAGAAACGTAGATGACAGAGATGTAATTAAGTTTATGAAGCTTCTTACCCTAATGGATATGGATGAAATAAAAGAATATGAAAAGCTTCAAGGAGCAGAACTTAATAAGGCTAAGGAAAAACTTGCCTTTGAAATAGTAAAAGATGTTCACGGAGAGGAAGAAGCCAATAAGGCCCTTGAAGCATCAAAAGCCTTATTTGCCGGAGGAGCTGACAGTGAAAATATTCCTTCAAGTGAGTTTGATAAAAAAGACTTTGAAGAAGGCAAAAATTTAATTGAACTTATGAGTGAAGTAGGGCTTATAAAGTCCAACTCAGAGGGCAGACGCCTTATTCAACAAAACGGGGTCTCAGTAAACGATAAGAAAGTTTCAGAAATAGATAGGACAATTACCTTAGATGACTTTACAGATGGATCTCTTCTCATTAAAAAAGGAAAGAAGATTTTCCACAGAATTAAAATTAAATAAAAAATAGGAGTAAGTTTAACTTACTCCCTTTTTTATCACTGAATCACTTAATAAAAAGTCATAAAACTTTTATTCCTCTTCAAATCCTTCTCTTATAAGTCCATATTCCCTTGCACACTCTCCGACTCTTTCTGCAACCCTATCTGCTATTCCCTCTTCAAAAACATTAGGCACTATATGGTTTTCAGAAAGATACTCAGGCTTAACAGATTCTGCTATTCCTAAAGCTGCCGCATGCTTCATCTCTTCGCTGATTTTAGTAGCCCCTACTGACAAAGCACCCTTAAATAGTCCCGGAAAGGCAAGTACATTATTTATCTGGTTAGGGAAATCAGACCTTCCTGTTCCAACTATTCTTGCACCTGCAGCCACAGCTTCATGATAGCCTATTTCAGGTTCAGGGTTTGCCAAAGGAAGAACAATTGAATCAGGTCTCATAGAGGCTACCATATCTTTATCTATTACTCCTGCCTTTGATACTCCTATAAATATATCAGCCTTTGCCATTGCTTCTCTTATAGTCAGGTCCTCATCAAAATTATTGGTAATTTCAAGAATTTCTTTTTTTACAAAATTATACTTATCTGCATTCTTACTTGAAAGAACACCTTTAGAATCAAAGCAATATATATTACCTACACCTAACTGCTTTATCATTCTAACAATAGAAGATCCTGCAGATCCGGCTCCACTTACTACGACAACAGAGTCTTTAGGATCCTTGCCTGTTATCTTGTAAGCATTAATAAGAGCAGCTGTAACGACTATGGCAGTTCCATGCTGATCGTCATGAAAAACAGGTATATCCAACTCTCTTATAAGCTGTCTTTCAATTTCAACACACCTTGGTGATGATATATCTTCAAGATTTATACCTCCATAGGTTGGAGCTACAGCCTTTACTATACTTATAATTTCCTTTGGGTCTTTTGTATTAAGTACTAAAGGTACAGCGTTAAGACCTCCGAACTTTCTAAAAAGTACAGCCTTTCCTTCCATTACAGGTAGTGCAGCTTCAGGTCCTATGTCTCCAAGACCTAAAACCGCCGTTCCGTCAGATACAACGGCAACTACATTACCCTTCCATGTATAATTATATGCTTCATGAGGATTCCTATTTATTTCCAAACAAGGTTGTGCAACTCCCGGAGTATAAGCGACAGAAAGATCTTCTAAATTCTCTAAGCTACAGTTAAGCTCAACTTTGATTTTTCCCTTCCACTCTCTATGTTTATTTATTGCCAGTTCATAAAAGTTTTTCATATATATCCTCCAAATTTTAATTGACCTTATTGTACTTTAAAATTAAAGCTTTATCTTTAATTATTAGTCCATTTTCTCTATACCTATACCCTATAAATATCTTATAAATAATTTTAAATAAAAATACAAGAAGAAGATTATTTCTCCTTCCTGTATCTAATTTTATAGTATTAAAAATTAAATTTAATTTGCAAATTTAATTACAGTCTTATGTAAGCATAGCCTTCATTTTGGAGCCTTGCTATACGTAAAATTACTGAAGGTTCAACTATTACATAGTCAGGGAGCATTTCTCTTGTTATACTGTGATCCTTCATTCCCTTTTCTCCTATAACCCATTTTACATTAGGTCTTCCCAAAACTCCGTCAAAATCCATACCTACATATCTTCCAAACAAGGAAGCGGCCTTACTCATTGCTATAATCTCAACATTTGCATCAGGCACTCGAGTTACAAGGTCTTTTATATTTGCCATTGTATCTTCCCACTTATCTATCTCTACTATGTGAAATATAACCTTCATGTCTTCTCCTCCTTTATCTATATCACTTTTTATATAGATACCCCAATTAAAGTGATAATACCTTAAAAGTCTAAGTTAATTTGTTTAATTATAAAAAATAAAAGGGAACATTTCTGCTCCCTTTCTACTGGTCTTCACTATGAAATTTCATCATATCTTCAAAAATATACCACATATCATCCACCGCTTTCTTATCAAGAGATGAAAAAGCTATAATATTTTGTCTGTTTTGTATTTGAAGCTTCTTTGCAATTATAGCAAGGGCTTGATTGTACTTGCCTCTACTTATTTTGTCCGCTTTTGTAGCTATTACTATACCTGAAAAACCCATTTCCTTTATAAATTCATACATTTGCTTATCCTGCTCTGTAGGCTCATGTCTTATATCTACAAGTAAAATTACTTCTTTAAGGCTTTCTCTTAAATGAAGATATTGATTTATAACCTTAGCCCAGGAATCTTTTTCTTTTTTTGACACCTTGGCATAACCATAGCCCGGCAAGTCAACAATTCTCATTTTATCGTTAACCTTATAAAAATTAACTGTCCTGGTTTTGCCGGGAGTGGATGATGTCCTTGCAAGGTTCTTTCTATTTAACATTGCATTAATAAAGGAAGACTTGCCCACATTGGATCTTCCGGCAAAGGCTATTTCAAATAAATCCTCCGGTGGATATTGCTTAGGGTCTACGGCAACTCTTTCAAGCTCTGCTGTTTTTACTTTCATTATTTCTCCTTTAAGGCAAGTTTTATTACGTCCTTAATATCCTTGGCATAATAAATTTCAAGGTTCTCTATTGCACTATCTTCTATTTCCTTTAAATCTCTTTTATTATCGAAGGGTATTACTACTCTTTTTATGCCCATTCTTTCAGCTGCAAGAAGTTTTTCCTTTAGTCCTCCTATAGCCATTACTCTTCCTCTTAGAGTTATTTCACCTGTCATTGCCAAATCGCTGTATACTTTTCTCTTGGTTAGGGCTGATAAAACTGATGTTGTCATAGTTACCCCTGCTGAAGGTCCGTCCTTTGGTACTGCTCCTTCAGGAACGTGTATATGAATATCGCACTTATTTCTAAAGTCCGGATTTACCTTATAGTAGTCGGCATTGCTCGCTATATATGATATAGCAGCTATGGCAGATTCCTTCATTACGTCTCCCAGCTGACCTGTAAGGGTAAGTTTACCTGTGCCTTCCATAATAGCTGTTTCAACTTCAAGTGTAACTCCCCCTACTTGTGTCCAAGCAAGTCCTGTTACTGTTCCTATTTTATCTGCCTCATCAACCTTGTCAAAAGTAAACTTCTTTTCTCCTAAATATTCAGAAAGATTTCTTACATTTATTGAAACCTTGTCCTTACTGTTTTCAACTATTTCAATAGCGGCACGTCTTGCAGCCTTGGATATTTCTTTTTCAAGTCCTCTTACTCCGGCCTCCCTTGTGTAGTTATCTATTATAAGTTTAAGGGCTCCGTCTGTAATCCTAAAATTTGATGGCTTCAGTCCGTTTTCCTTTATTTGTTTAGGCAATAAATGCTTTTTGGCTATATTAAACTTTTCATTAGGTGTATAGCCACTTAACCTTATAACCTCCATACGATCAAGTAAAGGCCCTGGAATACTTGTAGTAGTATTTGCAGTTGCTATAAAAAATACTTTGGATAAATCAAATTGAAGTTCCATGTAGTGGTCAGTAAAGGTTGAGTTTTGTTCAGGATCTAAAACTTCCAAAAGTCCACTGGCAGGATCTCCTCTATAATTATTTCCAACCTTATCTATCTCATCAAATAAAAATACCGGATTATTTTCCTTAGCCTTTTTCATAAGACTTATAACTCTGCCCGGAAGTGCTCCCACGTAGGTCCTTCTATGACCTCTTATTTCAGCCTCATCAGTTACTCCCCCAAGACTCATTCTTACAAATTTTTTGTCAAGAGCATTTGCTACTGAGGCTGCTATTGAAGTTTTTCCTACCCCCGGAGGACCTACAAGGCAAAGTATAGGGCCCTTAGTGTCAGGAGAAAGCTTTCTTACAGCTATAAACTCCAAGATTCTTTCTTTAACACTTTTTAACCCGTAATGCTCATTATTTAATATTTCTCTTGCCTTATTAAGATCTATCTCCTCACTTGAACTTTCAAGCCAAGGCAAGTCCAATATCCAATCTAAATAATTAAGTATTACAGTGTATTCCGGAGATGCTGAATTTATTTTAGAAAGTTTGGATATCTCTTTCTCCGCCTTTTCCCTTACATAATCAGGAAGATTTTTCTCCTTTACCTTCTCCTTGTATCCACTTATGGTATCTTCTTCAGACTCGTCTCCCAATTCTTCATGAATAACCTTAAGCTGCTCTTTAAGGTAATAGTCCCTTTGGATTTTGTTCATATTGGACTTTACCTTTTTATCTATATTTTTTTCTATTGATAAAAGCTCAATTTCCCTTTGAAGTATTCCGTGGAAAAGCAGCATTCTTTCATAGGGATTAAGGGTTTCAAGAATTTTCTGTGCATCTTCAAGCTCAAGATTTATATAGGCTGCAGATGTATCTACAAGAGATGAAGGAGTGCTTTGGTCAACAACGGATTGCAAAAGCCCCGGCACAAGTCTTGAATCAAGCTCGCTATATAATTCAAGGTCTTCTATTATCAATCTTTTTGCAGCTATAGTTTCATCATTTTCTTCAAGGTCTTCATTTTCAATAAAATTCTCAATTTCTGCAGATATAAATTTTCCTTCTGTATCTACATTTTCTATTTTTGCACGATTAATTCCTTCAACAAGTATCCTTACTACTCCACCGGGAAGCTTCAATATTTGCTTAATAACTGATACAGTTCCATAGGTATAAAGATCATCTTCCTTAGGATTTTCAACTTCATCATCTTTTTGTGCCACTAAAAGTACTTTTGAGTCTTTAATTTCCGCTTCTTCTATAGCGGCTATACTTTTTGATCTGCCACAGTCAAAATGGCTCACTGTTCTTGGAAAAATTATAAGTTTTCTTAGGGCAATAACCGGTAATTTAGTTTTCTCATTCATATTTCTCACCCCGCTGTAAAAATAAGGCTCATCTTTTTAGACGAGCCGTTTTTTATTAATTCTTGAGTATTAGTTTAGGCAGTTTTTTCTCTTCGACGCTTTCCTTTGTGATTATTACTTTTTCAACATCATCTCTTGATGGTATCTCATACATAACATCCATAATAGTTGACTCTATTACACCTCTTAAACCTCTTGCTCCGGCTTTTTTCTCTATAGCCGACTCGGCAATATATTCAAGTGCACTTTTATCAAACTCAAGCTCCACATTGTCAAATTTTAAAAGCTGTTGATATTGTTTTACCAAAGCATTTTTAGGCTTGGTCAATATTTCTATAAGTGCTTCTTTATCAAGAGTCTCAAGGGTTACCGTTACCGGAAGTCTTCCTATAAGTTCAGGTATAAGACCGAATTTCAAAAGGTCTTCTGTTTGAACCTTAGTTAGAATATTCTCCCTTTGTGCTCTTTTATCAACAAGCTTTGACCCGAATCCCATGGAGCTTTTTGAAAGTCTTGATTCTATAATAGATTCTATACCGTCAAAAGCACCGCCGCATATAAATAATATATCACTTGTATCTATTTGGATAAATTCCTGATTAGGATGTTTCCTTCCTCCTTGAGGGGGAACATTGGCAATGGTTCCTTCAATTATTTTAAGTAGAGCTTGTTGAACTCCTTCGCCGCTTACATCTCTTGTTATTGACACATTCTCTGATTTTCTTGCAATTTTATCTATTTCATCTATATAAATTATTCCCGTTTCAGCTTTTTCTATATCATAATCTGCAGCTTGAATAAGCTTCAAAATTATATTCTCAACATCTTCTCCTACATATCCTGCCTCTGTAAGAGTAGTGGCATCTGCTATGGCAAAGGGAACATTTAGTATCTTTGCAAGAGTTTGAGCAAGTAAGGTCTTGCCGCTTCCTGTCGGTCCTATCATAAGTATATTGGATTTTTGAAGCTCTACCTCATTGTCTCTTTTAAGCTTTGAGGTTATTCTCTTGTAATGATTATAAACCGCCACAGCTAAAGATTTTTTAGCCTGATCCTGTTTAATTACATAGGAATCCAAAACACTTTTTATCTCAACAGGTTTTTTTAACTTTAATTTTAATGAATCTTCAGTCTCAATAAGCTCTTTTTTCAGTATTTCATTGCAAAGCTCAATACACTCATCGCAAATATATACATTTGGTCCTGCTATAAGTCGATTTACCTGGCCTTTTGACTTACCGCAAAAAGAACACTTAAGTTCTTGTTCGTTATCGGGCATACCACACCTCAATCTCTTTTGGTTATTACTTTGTCTATAAGTCCATATTTCGCCGCTTCTTCAGCTGATAAATAATAATCCCTGTCAGTATCCTTTTCAACTTTTTCAAGAGGTTGACCTGTCCTTTCGGAAAGAATTTTATTTATTTTATCTCTTAATTCAAGAATCTTTTCAGCGTGAATTTTAATATCTGATGCCTGACCTTGGGCTCCTCCTAAAGGCTGATGGATCATAATATCGGAGTTTGGAAGTGAAAATCTTTTTCCCTTAGTTCCAGATGCAAGTAAAAAGGCTCCCATTGATGCAGCAAGTCCTATACACATTGTTGAAACGTCACATTTAATATATTGAATGGTGTCATATATAGCAAAGCCTGCACTTACCAAACCTCCGGGACTATTTATATATATTTGAATGTCCTTATTGGGATCTTCCGCTTCCAAAAATAAAAGTTGAGCTACTACAAGATCTGCTGTAACATTGTCAATCTCGCCGCTTATAAAAATAATCCTTTCCTTTAGCAATCTGGAATATATATCGTAAGATCTTTCTCCTCTATTGGTTTGTTCTACAACCATAGGCACTAGTGCCATACTATCACCTTAACTTTCTGTTATTTTACTTTTCTTCTTTATTGTCTTCTTCTGATTCCTTTTCTTCTTTAGCTTCTACAAACTTTGCATTTTCAACTAAGAAGTCAAGGGCTTTTCTATTAAGAAGATTTTCTTTAATGCCTTCCTTGTTTGCAGCAGCCATTTGCTCTTTCATTTTAGCCTTTTTATCCTCTTCGTCAGGGAAATATTCCTCAACCATTCTATCAATTTCCGCTGTCACTTCTTCTTCTGTAGCGTCTATTTTTTCAGCCTTAGCTACCGCTTCTATAGCAAGTGAAGTTTTAACTTGTCTTAAAGCGTCATCCTTTAAATTTTCTCTAAAGGCATCAACATTTGAACCTATCATTTTAATATAGTCTTCAAGGCTCATACCTTGTGCTCTTAGACTTTGGTCAAAGTTTTGCATTTGCATATCTATTTGGTGATTAACCATACCTTGGGGTACGTCAACTTCCATTTCTTCTACAATTCTTTCTAAAATTTTGTTTTCTTTCTCAGCTCTTTCCCTATGTTCAAATTCTTTTTCTCTTTTTTCTTTTAAATCTTGTCTATATTCTTCAACTGTATCAAAGTCTGAAATGTCTTTAATAAATTCATCGTCAAGCTCAGGAAGTTCATCATAGGAAATAGTGTTTAGCTTAATTTCAAATTTAGCATCCTTTCCTTTTAAGTCTTCTGAAGCGTAATCTTCAGGGAAGGTTACATCAATTTCAAATTCTTCTCCTACCTTATGTCCTATAATTTGATCTTCAAATCCCGGAATAAAGGTATTTGATCCAAGCTCAAGGTCTTGCTTTTCAGCTGATCCGCCTTCAAATTCTTCTCCGTCTATTTTACCTTTAAAGTCAATATTTACCTTGTCTTTTTCCTTTGCAGGTCTGTCATCTACATTGACGCGTCTTGCATTCATTTGTCTTTGGTTTTCAAGGTCCTTATCAATAAGTTCATCTGTAACCTCATACTTTACATCTTCCACTTCAATTCCCTTATATTCTCCAAGCTTAACCTCAGGCTTAACATCTACACTTACTTCTACTGTAACATCTTCTCCCTGATTAGCTTCTTTAATATCTATATTGGGTTGGTCTACAACTTCAAGTTTAAGTTCATCTACAGTTTCTTCGTATTTTGATGGAAGTATTTCATTAATTGCATCTTCCATGAAAACATCTTTACCATACATGTTTTCTATTATTTTTCTTGGAACCTTACCTTTTCTAAATCCCGGAACTTGAAAATATTTTCTGTTCTTTATAAATACTTCATCTTGAGCTTTTTTTAAATCTTGTGCATCTAAAACTATGTCAAAAAATACGGTGTTATTTTCTTTCTTTTTTATATCAGTCATTTTATCCTCCATTTAATAGGCTCTAAGAGCTATTTAATTAATATATTATACCATATAGAATTTTTATATTACACTTAAATGTGTTCAATTACATCTTTAAGTATCTCTATTTCTTCATCTGTAAAAGTCAATCCTTTAGACATTCTTGTGTGATCAGGCGACCATTCTCTTATGTCGTATTTAGGATTCCTGTCGTTCCAGGAAACTAAATTTACTTCTTTTGTCCAACCTGTAGACTTTTCAGAAAGTACCGCTAAATGTTTAACTATTTCAAATTTAATATCAGCCATGTTTCCTCCTAAGGTTATTACAACTTAGAGTTTACTTTTAGGAAGCTCTTCTCTTATAAGAGACTTTGCAGCTTCCATTGCTTCATCAAAACTTATTTCTTTTCTATTTTTGCCATCAGATCTTAATGAGTATTCAACTACACCTTCACCGGCCCTTTTACCTACTGTTATTCTTATAGGTATTCCGATTAAATCACGATCATTAAATTTAACTCCTGCTCTTTCATCCCTATCATCAAGTAAAACTTCATAACCGGCTTGTGAAAGATCCTGATATATTTTTTCTCCAAGCTTTAGTTGTTCCTCTTTTTTAGGATTCATTATTGTAATAATTACATGATAAGGAGCAACTACCATAGGCCAGATAATACCATAATCATCGTGATACTGCTCAACTATTGCAGATACAGATCTGGTAATACCCACTCCGTAAGAGCCCATCCAAATATTCTGTTCCTTGCCTGATTCGTCAAGGTAGGTTGCTCCTATGCTTTCTGAATACTTAGTTCCCAGTTGGAATATATTTCCAACTTCTATGCCTCTGGCAAAACTGTATTCCTCATCACTGCCTTCAATTTTATCTCCCTTTTGCACAAGCAAAAGATCTTCTGCCAATTCTCCTTTAAAGTCTATGTTATAGTTGACATTTTTAATGTGGTAGCCTTCTTTGTTTGCACCTACTACAAGATTTGAAAGTTTAGTAACTGAACTGTCAAATATAATCCTTACATCCTTTGAAATACCTATAGGTCCTGTATATCCCGGAGCTGATCCTGATTTTTTAATATCTTCATCAGACATCATTTCTATTTCATGTTCAGGAACTTGAAGGTAGCTAATTAATTTGGCTTCATTAAGCTCCCTGTCTCCCGGAATAAAAACTATTACAGGCTTTCCTCTTACACTAAGATCTACAGCCTTTAGGCATTTAGATTTATTAACACCTAAAAAGCTTGCTACCTCTTCAATAGTTTTGCAATTTGGAGTCTCAATTTCTTCAGGCTCAAGAGCTTCTTCTTTTTCTCCTGCTTCGTAAATAACTTTAGCTTTTTCAACTGTAGCTGCATACTTATCCTTTAAAGAATAGGCTATCTCTCCTTCTCCGGTTTCTGAAAGAGCTATAAACTCATGGCTCATATTGCCTCCCATAGCCCCATTGTCTCCCTCAACTATTTTATAGGTGATTCTTAATCTGTCAAAAATTTTTTCATAAGCCTCATACATTATATAGTATGAAGCCTTCATGGTTTCAGGATCAGTATCAAAAGAGTAGGCGTCCTTCATTAAAAATTCTCTTGTCCTATTTATTCCGAATCTCGGTCTTTTTTCATCACGATATTTTGTTTGAATTTGATAGAGGTTTAAAGGTAGTTGCTTATAGGATCTGACTTCATCCTTAATAAGGGTGGTAAAATATTCTTCAGCTGTTGGCCCTAAGCAAAATTCTCTTTCATGTCTGTCCTTTAGCTTAAACATTTCAGGACCGAATCTTTCCCATCTGCCTGTGGCCTCCCAAATTTCTCTAGGCTGGATGGCGCTCATTAAAATCTCCTGTGAGCCTGCCTTATCCATTTCTTCTCTAACTATATTTTCAACTTTTCTTACAACCCTATAACCCAGTGGCAAATATGTATATATACCGCTGGCGGATTTCCTTATAAAAGCACCTCTTAGCAATAATTTATGAGATGCTATTTCGGCATCTTGAGGTGCCTCCTTTAAAGTTGGCATATAAAATTTTGATAATCTCATAACTTCCTCCATTCAAATATTACAACGCCTTAATATTATATCTTTACCCCCTGTGGTTTTCAAGGCTTTTAGCATATAGTATAATATATAGGTTCAATTTATTAAATACTTTAAAAACTAAAGTGTTTTATGTTAAAATAATTGCTAGAACAAAAAGGAAGGGGATAAAATAATGGATAAAAGATCCATTGGAGTTTTTGACAGCGGTGTTGGCGGAATAAGTGTGCTCAACAGACTTCTTAAACTGCTTCCCAATGAAAATTATATATACATAGGCGACACAGCAAGAATGCCTTATGGAATAAGAAGCGAAGAAAATATTAAAAAAATTTCATCAGACTGTATAGAATTTATATCAAAAGAAAACCTGAAGGCCGCAGTTATAGCTTGCAATACCGTAAGTTCCGTTGCAGTCGATCACCTTAGAGATAAGTTTGACTTTCCTATTATAGAGGTTGTTACACCCGGCACAGTAGATGCAACCGAGGTAACAAAAAACAAAAAAATTGCCTTAATTGCAACAGACGTAACTGTAAATTCAGGAGTCTATGAAAAATATATAGGAATGAGGGATCCTCAAATAGAAGTTAGATCTTTGGCTTGTCCTAAATTGGTACTAACTATAGAAGCAGGGCATGCCCTTGATGAAATAGGTGCCGAAATTATAGAGGACTATTTAAAATTTTTTGATGATTTTGATTATGAT
Source organism: Peptoniphilus catoniae (assembly GCF_901447155.2). Taxonomy (GTDB): domain Bacteria; phylum Bacillota; class Clostridia; order Tissierellales; family Peptoniphilaceae; genus Peptoniphilus_E; species Peptoniphilus_E catoniae. The sequence goes on along the minus strand of NZ_LR588414.1, from coordinate 88,074 downwards.
ACTTTAGTTTTTGCTTGCACCCACTTCCCTCTTGCTAGGAAAAATTTTAAGGACATATATGAAAGACAGAATAAAGAAGTTTTTTTAGTTGACCCCGCTTATAATACAGCTCTCGAATTAGAAAAAACTTTAAAGAATTTAGATGCCTTTAATGAAAATAACCAGGGCAAGGTAGTTTTTTATACCACATCTGACCCTAACAGGTTTAGGCAGTTGGCTATAAAATATTGCAGACTCAGCCCCGACAAAATATCTCCTGTAACAGTAGACTTGGAAAAAGCTTTAAGAAAAAAGTAGCCGGGTCTGCTTTTTTATTTTAAATTTTAAGACATCGCTTTTTTAAAGGCGTATAATGTAATTAATGAATTTTATTTGTTAGGAGGATTTATATGGATTTTAAAAAATATGGATCTGTTGCAGCAGTACGCATAGACAGAGGAGAAGAAGTTTTAGAAGAACTAAAAAAAGCTTGTGAAGAAATGAATATAAAGTCAGCATACATAACAGGTATTGGTGCAGGAGACGATATAACAGTAGGGCTTTATAGTGTAGAAGAAAGAAAATACAACAAGTTTCGCCATCAAGGTGAATTTGAAATTACAAATATCACAGGAAATATTACAAGTCTTGACGGAGAATACTATTCACACCTTCACATAAGCTTTGGAGACGGAAACAAATTTATTGCAGGCGGCCACTTAAACTCATGTAGAATTTGCGGAACCTGCGAACTTTTTATTCAAATTATTGACGGTCAAATTGATCGTATGGTTGATGATAAAACAGGACTTAATATTTTAAAGTTTTAAATAAATGCCGATAAGTGATTGTTCACCTCTGTCGGCATTTATTTTTTATTAATAAAATTAAAGAAAGGCAATAAGTAAAAAAGCCTTGTAAGTATCAAACCTACAAGACACATATGGTGGAGATGACGGGAGTTGAACCCGTGTCCGAAAACTCTTCGCAGTCAGCTTCTCCGAGCGCAGTATAGTTATTTATATTCAATTTAAAACTCGAACATACACGATTTTCAAATTATATCATCATGAAACCCACCCTGTTATGATGCCTTGCAGGGCTTCGTTTCCCACTAATTTGACACCTTATATAAGCCGTGGGGATCAAATATAAGATGAGCAGCAGCTTAGGCTGCTAAAGCGTAATTTTCGTTTTCGTTTATTTGTTTTGAGGCTTTTAAAGTTGCTCCTCACAACTGCTCGCTACTGAAAGCTCCAAATCCCCGTCGAAGCCAATTTCATCCCCATAAGGTACTATAATTATAAGATAAATAAAAAGCCAGGTCAAATTGATTTGCTTCTTAGCTTATAAATTAAATAACCTATTGAGCCTCCTAAAACATTTAAAATAAAATCATCAATGTCCACGGATCTTCCTACAAAAAATTGAACGGTTTCAATTAAAATCGATATTAAGGATAGAAATATTAGAATTTTTTTCAAATCCCTCATGTCCTTATAGAGAACAGGGATCATAAATCCCATAGGTATAAAAATTAAAATATTTCCGAAAATATTTGTAAAGGAATGAAAAAATCCTGAGTACCTTATGTAACTTCTAATAGTTTTAAAGGGCACAAGGTTTACTCCCCAGTTGCCTTGACTTATTCTGTCTTTAAAATCCCCTACAAAATCAAAATTTTCAGAGCTTAAATCTATCCCCTTATGTGCCAAAAATGCATTTGGCATAAATAAAAATAAACACATAACTGCCACATAACCTGCAAAAAGAGAAAGTATAAATTCTCTTTTGGAATTTGAGTGCTTTTTTAAACTTTTAAAGAAATAGGTTCTTAGAAGAGAGAATATTACAAAGGTCAAAATAAAGGTAACTGTTCCTCTTAAGAGGAAAAAAATAAGGAGTTTCATACAGCCCAATCTTTAAAACTTTCTATATAGTAGTCGTTTCCGGCCTTGGAAGCTTCCCAATAATCTTTGGCACTTTCGTCATAAACTGCTATGGTAACCATCCCTGACTTTTTAGCGGCTTTAAGAGCATAGGGAGCGTCATCAAATAACATAACATCTTCGGTATCAAGTCCAAGCTTAGCTGCAAGAATTTCAAAAAATTCTTTTTCAGATTTTTTAACTCCTACATCATCTACAGTTTGAATCACATCAAAGTAGTCTTTTATATTAAAGCGCTTAAAAACATGGTTTAAAAATTTCATATTAGTAGCGGTTCCAAGGGCAAGCTTATAGCCCAAGTCATAATATTTTGTCAAAGTTTCAATGGATTTTTCCTTAGCCAAAGCCTTGTTTTCATAAAAATCTGCAACTATATTTTTATAGTCCTGATAAATCTCTTCAGGCTCCTTATCCAGCTTATAGTAATCCACAATAAACTCTACACTTTTACCCAAACCCATTACAGTAGTTTTTTGAGCCACATCATCAGTAAGGTCCACTCCCAGATTCTTTAAGTAGTTTTTTGAAAGATTTCTATACATACCCATAGAGTCAATAAGAGTGCCGTCTAAATCAAAAATTATTCCCTTCATAAATACCTCATTTCTTTAAAATATTATATAAGCGGTGCTTTTACCTGTCAATTTTACATAAAATTTTATTTACAAAATCGCCTTGCAAATAAAGTTTTGCTTTGCTATAATTATTTCCAGTTTGTTAATAATGATTAGCTATTATAAAATTTACTTGTAAAAGTTTTATAAATAGCTTATAATTAATGGGTAAACTTGTCGGGGTGTAGCGCAGTTTGGTAGCGCACGTGGTTTGGGACCATGGGGCCGGGGGTTCAAATCCTCTCACCCCGACCATATAAAGCTTGTCTTGGTTTTTTAGATTAAACCTAGGGACAAGCTTTTTATTTTATAAATTTTTAAAGCTTATATTTCTATTTAGATTAAATTACTTTTAGATGTTAATAAAAAAGACGACTTTAATCAGTCGCCTTTTAATTAATCTTCTTTTTTAATTTTTAAAGCTCCAAAATAAATTTATTTAATTAATCCTATTTCCTTATAGTACCTTTTGGCTCCTTCAGCCAATGGTAAATCAGCTATATCTTTTATTGCGTCCTCCACTTTTAAACCTTTTAAGCTTTTATTGCTTTCTTGTAGCTCTTCTAAATTTTCCCAAAAGGTCTTAGTCATTTCATATACCAAATCATCGCTAAGCTCATCTGTTGTGTAAAGAACCATTTTTATGGCTGAAGTGTTTATATCTTTGTCCTGACCTATGTAGCTTCCCGCCTTAATAGTATAGTTTGTGTACCAAGGATCCTCTTCTTTAAGCTTGTCTACAGTTTGTCTATCTATTTCTAAAATTTCAGCGCCGCTTGAAGCTGTAATTTCTGTAACGGAAGCTGTTGGTATAGCCGCCATAATCCAAACTCCGTCAAGACTTCCCGTTCTTATAAGGTCGGCACTTTCTCCCGGTGCAATTCTTTGTATATTAAGGTCGCTTTCTTTTAAGCATACGGCTTTTAAATGATTCATTGTTTCGCTTTCAGTGGTGCTGCCGGAGGAGCCTGCGGAAAAATTTTTACCCTTTAAGTCTTTAAGAGAATTTATTCCTGCATCTTTTCTTACTACTACCTGATTGGGGTTTAAGTAAAGACCTGCAATAATTCTTAAGCTCGGGTTTTTTCTGTCCTTAAATACTCCCTCTCCGTGGTAGGCCTGATAAACTATGGAGCTTACTCCCAAGCTCACCTCGGCATCTTTGTCATAAATAATATTAAGATTATCTACTCCACCATTTGAGGCTTCAGAATTAAATTTAAGTCCTATTTTATCAGTCCAAAGCTTAGAAAGAGAGAATCCCAAATTATATAAAGCACCTGTAGTTGACGCCGTAGGTATGCGAATTGCTTTTTCTTTAGCCTTACAAGATGGCAAAAATAAAATTACAAGCAAAGGAAGTATAAATTTAAATTTTTTTCTCATAACTACACCTTTTTTCGTAAATAAAGACAAAAATAATTATTGTCAAAGCTATAAGATCTGTATAAACCCCCGTATCTATTAAAAGAATCCCGGCAAAAATAAAGAGGCATCTGAATATCTTATTAAGGTTTCTGTAAAGATAGCCCTCCATTCCTACGGTAAAGGAAAGTATACCCACAGCCGCACCTAAGACTACTCTAAGGCCGGTAAAAATTTCCGTCGATTGAAGCAAAAGATCCTGATTTTTTATAAAGAAAAACGGAAGTATAAAGCCCCCTAATCCTAACTTCACAGCCTTTAGAGAGGTCTTTACCATATCTGAATCTGCAATGGAGCTTGCCACATAGGAAGATATTGCAACAGGTGGTGTAATATTTGATAGGCAGGCGTAAATTAGGCAGAACATATGAGCTGATATCGGACTTGCCCCTGCCTTTATCATAATCGGAACGGCAACAGACACTACTATTACATAGGCTGCAACTCCAGGCACTCCCATTCCCAGTATTATTGAAAGTATCATTACCATAAAGGCTCCGAAATAAATATTGCTATTGCCTACAATACTTAACACAATACTTCCAAACTTAAGACCCAAGCCGCTAAGGGCAACAGATCCTATAATAAGTCCAATTAGAATGCAAGCCATAGCAACATTTAAAGCTGATAAGGCTCCTTCTTTTGAAGCTTCTATTATAGTTTCTAAATTCATTGCCGTTTCTTTTTTAAAGTGACTTGAAATTATCGTTGCAAAAATTGCAGCTATACCGCAGGTTATAGGAGAGTATCCCATAAGCATCATGACAATTAAAATTACAAGTGGAATTAATAAATGAAAACCTGATTTTAAAATTTCTTTACTTTTTTTATCTATTGATATACCTTTTAATCCTAACTTTTCAGCTTCCAAATGCACAGAAAGTAAAAGGCTTAAATAGAACAAAAAAGCAGGCACAATAGCAGCCATAAGCACTTGAGTATAAGGGATTTGTAAAAATTCAGCCATTACAAAGGCTGCAGCTCCCATAATTGGAGGGCAGAATTGACCTCCCGTTGATGCAACAGCTTCAACTGCACCGGCAAAGTCGGAATCATAGCCTGTTTTTTTCATCAGTGGTATAGTAATGGTACCTGTAGTAGCAACATTTGCCACTGCAGATCCGTTTATCATACCCATACAAGCTGATGCAACCACTGCCACCTTTGCAGGCCCCCCTTTGGATTTTCCTATTAAGGACATGGACAAATCGTTTATAAAATTTGAAAATCCACTGTATTTTAAAAAGGATCCGAAAATTACAAAGAGAAATATGTAACTTGCACTTACTCCCACTCCTATACCGAAAATTCCACCGGTACCCCAAAATAAATAATTAAGAACCCTTTTTAAAGAAAAGCCCCCGTGAGAAAGACTGCCGGGTAAAAATTTTCCCCAATATAAATAAGTCAGAAAGAAGAGAGCAAGAAGACTCAAATTTTTATTGGACTTAAACCCTATTACAAGCACAAGAAGGATACCAAGTCCTGCTACAAAAACATCAAGGCCATAAGTATAGCCTCCTCTTTTAGATATAAGTGTGTAGTTAAAAATTACATAGAGAAAGGAAAAGACTGAGAGTATAGACAAGGATATTTTTAAAAAATTGCCCAGGTCTTTAAAAAGCAAGGACGATATTATAAGTACGAAAATAATGTGAATACATCTTAGAAACATATCATCTACATTTAAAAATCCAACAACTATAATTTGTATTGCTACCCAAAGGCACAAAATAATGGAGATGAAAGTATTATCCCTATTAAATTCTATTTTATCAATAAATTTTTTCATAAGTCCTCCGTTATTATTATACTACCACCACCCTTTATAAAAGCAATAAAAAAGACTGCTGCATCGCAACAGTCTTATATATGTTCTTATTAATCTTCAACAAGGACTTCTATTACACCATAGTCCTTATCTTTTCTCTTATATGCTATCTCTACCTTATCTGTGTCGGCATTTAGAAATACAAAGAAGTTATGATTTAAAAGTTCCATTTGAAGCAATGCCTCTTCCTCATGCATAGGTACCAAACTAAAAGTTTTTCTCTTTACGATTTTTGCTTCTTTACCGCCGGACACCTCATCTTCTACAGGATTTATGTTTTCAAATCTTATGGTTTCAGAATTTCCTTGGTATCTTTTCTTTAATCTGGTTTTATATTTTCTGGTTTGTCTTGACAAAGCATCTATGGCTTTATCAATTGATGTATACATATCCTCTGTTGTTTCTTCAGCACGAAGAATCGTTCCCGGTAAAAATATAGTTACTTCGACAGTTTGATCGTTTTTAACTGTTGAGAATACAGCTCTGGCCTTTATCTCTTTATCAAAATATTTATCAATTTTTGAAAATTTCGACCTCGCATAATCCTTTAAACCATCAGTTAATTCAATATTTTTTCCAACTAAATCAAGTAACATATAATCACTCCTCTCAATTTGTGTGGTTTGTTTATGTTATTAGATATCTACCCTAAATTAATTAATTAATTCATAATACTTAAGATAAAAAACACCGCATTTATCTTTTCCACATGTGGATAATGTGGATAAGTCTGTTAAAAATATAAGTTTTCAAATCTTTAGTTGTGAATAGATTGTTCTTAATTTTTTTATTAAAATGATATATAATTATTTAAGTGATATTATGAAATTTCTAGATATTAAACCTAAATATAGAATAGGCATGAGAACAATTAAAACTTCTCTTGCTGTTACAATAAGCTTATATCTTTCACTGTTGCTTAATCTGCACACCCCTATTTTTACTGCCATTGCGGCAATTACATCAATGAAGGCTTCTCTTACGGAAAGCTTTGAGGACGTAAAAAAGAGAATGTTCTCATCTGTGTTCGGTGTGGTTTTAGGTTATGCCTTCAGTCTTATTCCTGTGCCTGAAATTTTAACTCCCCTACTGGGAGGACTTGGGATTATAATTATTATTTATATTCTTCAGCATATGAATATGAAGTCTATGGTTATACTTTCCTGTATAGTCTTTGTCGCATCTTTTACCTCGGAATCCAGCAAAATAATTTACGGAGTTAATAGAGTTGTCGGAACTTTTTTAGGTATAGCCGTATCAGTTGTCATTAATTATTTAATTGCAACCCCTGATATTTTTGAAATTTTTATAAATAATTCCCGACTAACCTTAAATTCCGCAAAAAAATTCCTTATGGAACTTGTTATTAAAGACGCTCACTCTATAGATTATTATAGTAAAGCTTATGAAAAACTGAATCTTTCTTATGAGCTGTTAATGTCTGAAAAAAACATACCTATTCACGGAAATATTATGCCTATTACATCAGAAAAAATTATGAATCATTTTAGAGATATTAATGTGAGATTTCAACTTCTTAATTCCATTGAAGACAGACCTGATATAAACTGTGACAATAAAAAAGCTTTGGAAGATATGCTTCATATAAACATATTGGATAAAGGAAAGCTTAAGGGAGAACTAAATACGGTTTATAACTTTCAAATAGATAAAATTTTATTATCAATAAATGAATTAGAAAGAATACTTGGAGAGTATGACTATGAATGATATAAAGCTTCTAGTTGCCCGTAACAAATTTTTAATGGCAAAGAATTTTTATTTTAACATGGACAAATTTATAAAAATTGTAAATGATAACAATGATGAATTTTTTAATCTTTTAGAAATTCTTAAAGAAGAAAAATTTATAAAATCTCATTTTGCACTGGATATAAATAAAGATGTAGGCCTTTTACAAAAACATATTAAATCTTTTTTCACAGGGGTTTTTAATGAGTCCTATATATCCTCCATAGCCAAGGGACTCCTTGAATCCTACCCGACCCTTATAAGAGTTAATCTTGCTCAAAATAAAAAAAGTTTAGTTTATGATGACTTCTTAAAAGAAGACTTTGAAATTTATAATGAAGATCCTGATTTTAAAAAGGGAGAAAGTCTTTTTGTAAGAATAATTGAAATAGATGGTTATAAATTTATTTTAGATAAAATCTCAACCTTTAAAGATGATGAAAGGGAAAGCTTTTTAACTTCCCTTTCAAATTTGTTTAAGGCTTCAAATAATTTAGAGTCAAAGACAAGGAAAGAAAAAATTTTAATTCTTAAAAAATCTTTTCCGGATTTGTTTTTAGCCTATATGATAACTATGGCGGAGCTTTTTGACATAGATGAGGAGATAATTTTTGAACATAAGAAAGAGGAAATTAAAAATTATTTCTTTTCAAATGAAGATCTTGAAATTTTTGAAAGGTTTTCTAAAATCTCTCAAGCAAAAAACTCCCTTAATGAGGATGAGCTTATATATATATTTAGTGTCTTAGAGGGCTTTCTTAATAACAAGTCCTTAAATTTTTCAGATTTCAGCAAATTCAGCTTTATAGATATAATTAAGGATGCAGCTTTGAAGGGAGCCTTCCTTAACTCATCACAATTTAAAAAGGCGGTTTTATCCCTTAGAGATTTTTATAATTATGCTCTAAAATACTCTGACAGATTTAAAAAACCTTATGAAGAACTAAATGAAATTTCTGAAAATATATTTATTTATCTTAACAATCTTGAAAACTCTACTGAAGGATTTTATTTTGATGAAAAGATTTTGTCTCTGCTGGATGAACCCTTCTACTTTAATCTTATAGACAAATTCGGTGCCTTTGTTGATATGCTCAGCCTACCTGAAATTACAGCTAAAAAATCCTCCCAGGCTATAACTGATGCCGGGGTTTATCTTATTGCAAAAAATCTTACTCTTAAGCCTGCTAAAGAGGTAAAAAGGCCTAATCAAAGTCACTATCCTTTAATTAATTTTTTCTTTAATTTTTTAAATATTAAGAAAATGATTAAGCTTGACTCAAGGGAAATAAGTTTTACAAGTAAATTAAATCAATTTTTATTTTTAGATTTAGAGGAACAGTTCGCTATATTTTTACACTATTTATTAAATAAAAATTTTTTAAATTTATTCTTAAGGCCTTACAAAATAGAAAACTATTTTAAAGATTTAAAGTGTCTTTTAAATAGGCTTGAAAAAAAATCTCCTCTTGATATAACTGATATGGAAATAAAAAAAAGAAATAGGTTTTTAATTGATACCTTAGCTGATCTTAACCTTGTAAGTTTAGAGGGCAATCTTGTAAGCTTTACTGAAACTGGACAAAGAATTTTTAAAAGCTATAAAAATAACTTAGTAGATGGTAATACAATTAACATAGAAGACTATATGAAATAGAATTTCCTTTTGCTTAATTGTTTGTAAAAGAGGTGAACATGATAAAATTCAAAAAATTTTTATATAAAAATAAAGACAATAAGCTCTTTGTCTTTATAGATAAATTTATTTATAGATTTGTTGACCATAGGATTACTGAAATTGGAGCCTCCTTGGTGTATTTTGCGATTTTGTCAATCTTTCCATTTCTTATTGCCCTTTTAAATATTATTAACTATACAAATATTTTAACTTCTGAGTCACTTGAAGGGCTGATAAGCTATCTACCTGGAAATATTGCAATAATAGTTGATAGCTTTATAAACGAAATAAACACCTACTCTTCTTCAAGCCTTTTGTCCTTTTCAATTATTATGGTGCTTTTTACCGCATCAAACATTCTCCATAAGATAATGAAAAACATAAGTCTTGCCTATGGCTTTAAAGATGACAGAGGTTTTATTAAGGAGAGGTTCTTGTCGCTAATTTTTACCCTAGCTATTTTAATTATGGTTATTATGCTTATGACAACTCAAGTTTTCGGCAAGGTTATTGTAGAAAGCCTGTCTAAATATTTTAAAATAGAAAGCGAAACAAGGCAATTAATCCACACCTTGGCAATACTTATAACTGTAGCTTACATGATAATTACCTTGGCTCTTCTTTACGGGCTCGCCCCCAATAAAAGTGCAAGAAAACTTATATCCTACAAAACCGCCTTACCCGGTGCCATTTTTACAACTTTTGTTTCCATATTCGTGTCTCAAATTTTCGGAAATTATGTAAACAATTTCGCCAACTATTCCATTACCTATGGATCCCTTGCCGGTATTATTATTTTACTGGTGTGGATGTGGCTTATGTCCATAATTCTTCTTCTAGGTGCTGAAGTTAATGGAGTTATATTCTCCATGAAAAACTTTAAGACAACTAATAAATGGCCAAGGCATGAATCCTTTTTTAAAAACCTTCTTAAAGATTTTGAGGACTAGCTGCTACTAAAGCAGCTACTTTTTTTGCCCCCATAGACTTTAAAACACCGGCAAGTTCATTTACCGTTGCCCCGGTGGTAATAACATCATCAACTATAATTATCCCGCCGCTAAGAGGCTCCGTCCCTTTAAAGGCTCCTTTAATATTTGTCAGCCTTTCCTCTGTACTTTCAGTCTTAACCTGCTCCTTAGTAAGCTTAATTTTTCTTGCAGGCTCTATAAGATCCATTAAGGTGTTGTCACATATTCCCTGAGCTATAAGCTTAGACTGATTGTAACCCCGTTTTTTTAAATCCTTAATGTGCATAGGAACATAGGTTATTTGCTTGTAGTCCTTGGATAAGGATTCAGCAAATAATTTTTCAGTTAAAATTTCCGAAAAAAGCTTATAGTAGTAGACCTTATCTCTAAACTTAAAATCGGATATTATTTTTCTAATCATACCTACATATTCAACTCCCACCACAATCCTATCAAGATTTGAAAGCTTAAAGGGAAAGTGAGAATCAAAATTTAAGTTTTCAAAACATGACCTACAGAGTCCATAGCTATAAACATTTATATCATCGCAAAAAAGGCATCTCTCTTTAATTGCTTTCATCCTGTAATCTTTCCTTTAACCTTGAATATCTTTTAGATATTGTATTGTTATCCACCATTATTTTTAAATATTTGTATTCCCCAACTAACACCACCAGCTTTTTAGCTCTTGTAATGGCGGTATAAATTAAATTTCTTGTTAAAAGAATGGGAGGAGCGAAGTGAAGGGGAATAATAACAACGTCAAACTCTGACCCTTGAGATTTGTGAATTGTGGAGGCGTAGGCAAGCATAAGCTCATCTAAGTCCTCATACTCATACTTTACAAGCTTTACATCATCATACCTTACATAGACTTCCTTTTCTTCCTTGTCTATCTTTTCGATGTAGCCTATATCTCCGTTAAAAACTCCCTCTCCTTCTTCTAAATAAAAGTCGGATTCTATTTTATACTCAAGGTTGTAGTTGTTTTTAGTGTGCATTACCTTGTCCCCTACCCTGAAAATATTATCTCCGTATTTTACTTCATCACCCTTGGGATTTAAAAGGGTCTGTAATTTATCATTTAAATTTTTAACTCCCACAGGTCCTTTTTTCATAGGACAAAGAACCTGAATGTCTTTTTTATCAATACCGTAATAGTCCGGTAGCCGCCTGTTAACTAAGTCTGCTATTATTTCACTTGTTTTTAACTGATCAGGCTCATTTATCATAAAGAAATCTTTGGAATTTGTAATTTCAGGCATTTTACCCTTGTTAATAAGATGGGCGTTTTTTATAATCATAGATTCCTCAGATTGTCTGAAAATTTCATCTAAATTGACCAAGGGAACCTTATCTGATTCAATAAGGTCCTTTAAAACATTTCCCGCACCAACTGAAGGTAATTGATCTCTATCTCCTACCAATATAAGTCTTGTCCCTTCCTTTACTGATTTTAAAAGAGTATTCATAAGAATAAGATCTACCATGGAAACCTCATCTACTATTAAAACGTCACAATCTAAAGTTGTTTCTTCCTCATAGCCGTAATTTAATCTGTCATCGGAGCTGAAGCCTATTTCCAAAAGTCTGTGGATAGTCATAGCCTCTCTCATAGTAGCTTCTTTCATTCTTTTTGCCGCTCTTCCTGTAGGCGCTGCCAACTTAACTGATTTTTCAAGTAGCTCAAAAACTTCTATAATGGCCTTTAAAGTTGTGGTCTTACCTGTTCCGGGTCCTCCTGTAATAATTAAAATCCCGTTTTCCACAGACTCCTTTACCGCCTTAATTTGATTTGCCGCAAATTTTAAATTTTGTCTTCCCTCAACCTTATCTATTAATTGATCAAGATTCTTTACCTTTTCATAGGGATATTTAAGCATGGACTTTATTTTGCCGCTAATATAGTTTTCGGCCTGTAGGTAGGGAGCATAGTAACAATCAAAATCTCCTTCTTCATTTCTTTCTATAAAGAATCTATCATCAAAGGTGAGTTTAATCACTTCCTCCCTTAAACTCTTCTCATCTATATTTAAAAGCTTCTCAGTCCTTTTTAAAAGTTCTTCTTGGGGAAGGTAGCTGTGACCTTCAAGAGCTGCAAGAAAAAGAGTATATTTAAGTGCTGCCTTAGCCCTAAAGGAAGGATCTACATTTCCAAGCCTTATAGCAATTTCATCAGCCTTTTTAAAACCTATTCCCCTTATATCTTCAGCAAGCTTATAAGGATTTTCTTTGATAAGGCTAATTGAATCTTCTCCATAGCTTTTATAAATTTTTATCGCATAGGAGGAGGATAAACCGTAGGAAGTTAAAAATATAATAAGTTTTCTAAGTCCCTTATTTTTCTCAAGACTTGATTTTATCTTTTCAAGCTTAAATTCTCCTATTCCTTCAATTTCAAGAAGCCTATCAGGATTATTTTCAATAATAGTTAAACTTTCTTCCTTAAACTTATCCACTATAGCCTTGGCGGTTTTTTCCCCTATAAAAGGAATGACCCCTGATGAAAGATAATTTATTATTCCTGTTTGAGACTTAGGTAGAATCTCTTCAAGGTCTTCAAATTTAAATTGCTCTCCGTATTTTTTATGAAAAACGAAATCTCCCCTAAAGATATACTCCATGGAGGTTTTAATCTCCATACAGTTTCCCACTACAACAAGATCTTCATCCTCAGAGTTTACTCTTGCTATAGTGTAGCCGTTGTCTTCGTTTCTATATATAATTCTTTCAATAACAGCTTTTATTTCAATCATAGTCCACCGCCAAAAAAATATACAGGAAACAAATGTCCCCTGTATATTGTATTACATTATTATTAATAAAATCTACCGACTAAAAGCTTTTATTATTTAAGGTAGGTCTTTAGCTTTTCCACCTTGTCGGTTTTTTCCCAAGGAAGATCCAAGTCATCTCTTCCAAAGTGCCCATAGCTTGCTACTTGTTTGTAAATAGGTCTAAAAAGTTTAAGATTTTTAATGATGGCTCCCGGTCTCGCATCAAAGTTTTCATTAATAATATTTGCAAGGTCTTCATCTTTTAAAAGTCCCGTGCCGAAAGTGTTTACATAAATAGAGATAGGTCTTGTAACTCCTATGGCATAGGCAAGTCCCAATTCGCATTTTTTAGCAAGACCTGCTGCAACTATATTTTTTGCAATGTACCTTGCATAGTAAGAGGCTGATCTGTCAACCTTTGTAGGATCCTTGCCTGAAAAAGCTCCGCCACCGTGTCTGCTAAATCCTCCGTAGCTGTCTACAATTATTTTTCTTCCTGTAAGACCTGTATCAGCCATAGGGCCTCCCATAACAAATCTTCCTGTAGGGTTTATCCAATATTTTGTATCCTTATCCACCATGTTTTGAGGAATTATTTTATCTATTACTTCCCTTTTAACTTCTTCTCTAAGCTGTTCTATAGGAACATCCGCCCTATGCTGAGTGGATACTACAACATTTTCAATTCTCTTAGGCTTATCATTTTCGTACTCAATACTTATTTGAGTTTTGCCATCAGGTCTTAAATATTCAAGTACATTTTCCTTTCTAACCTTGGCAAGCTGCCTTGCAAGTTTGTGAGCAAGATCAATTGGCATAGGCATAAGGGACTTTGTTTCATCTGTTGCATAGCCGAACATCATTCCCTGATCTCCTGCTCCGAAACTGTCAAATTCGTCTACATTGCCTTCCTTATATCTGTTTACTCCCATAGCGATATCTGGAGATTGCTCCTTTATTGCTGAAAGTACGCTACAGGTATCAGCATCAAAACCTATTTTTGCCCTGTCATATCCGATTTCCCTTATAGTGTCTCTAACAATACTTGTAAAATCCACATAAGTATTTGTGCTTATTTCACCTGAAATTAAAACAAGTCCTGTCGTTGCTAAGGTTTCGCAGGCAACTCTTGCATTGTCATCTTCTTTAAGTATAGCATCTAATATTGCATCTGAAATTTGGTCGCATACCTTATCAGGATGTCCTTCAGTTACAGATTCTGAAGTAAATATTTTATTTTTCATTCTTCCTCCTATATAAAACTACTTGATTCTCCAATAAAAAAATCTCCAAGGGAGCTTGGAGAAGACAATAACCTCATCTTTCAGAGAAGCTCTCTGTGGGATTTGGCACCTTTAAAAGGTTGCCGGGTTTCATCGTGCCCATTCACTCCACCACTCTTAATAAGGCTCATATTAAGTTGACTTGATTATAACAGTTTAAATATCTTTTGTAAAGGTCTAGACCGCTACTATGCCGAAATATTGAAGAAGCGCAATTCCAACTGCATAGGAAAATATTGACATAACAAAAGAGGCTGTGATTATCTTTGATGTAAGTTCGCCGTCTGATCCCATACTTCTTCCCATTACAAAACAGTTTACTGCACAGGGTGTTGCAAAATATACATAGGCAACAAGTATCTGATCATTACTGAAGCCTAAAAAATATGCTATAGGAACAAGTATAAGAGCTCCTAAAACGTCTTTTATAAAAGCTGAGCCTATAGCAAGACCCATGTCCTTTGTATCTTTTGAAAAATTAAGAGATGATCCCACCAGTATAAGGGAAAAAGGGCTGGCAATTTTGCCTATCATGTGCATAGCGTCTTCCACTCCCTGATAAATATAAATATTGTATTTTCTTGCAAGCATCCCTACTATAATAGTAATTATCATGGGATTTTTAACAACCTTATAGAAAAACTCCTTAAAGTTTATCTCATCTTCACCATAATAAGTAAGAAGAACAATGGCAAGAAAGTTGTAAAGTACTATGCCGAACATAAAAACCGCTATAACCGGATCCATATCATAACTGTCTGTTATAGCATCAAGAATAGGCACTCCTATAAAGATAAAGTTGGACCTGTAGGCACAGTGAACAAAGGCGGAAAGCTTCCTTCTGTCCTTTATAAAGTGCTTAGCTACAAACCAGGTAATGCCATAAATAGCACAGACTCCAAGCAAAATATAGACTATATATGCCCTATCAAAGGACTTTAATTCCGAATCCCTTATATCGAAAAAGAGAGTACAGGGCAAAATAAAATAAAAAATTATTTTAGTGCCCTTAGCTGTAAAGTTCTCATCTATAAATCCTAAAACCTTTAAAAAATATCCTAGGAACAATACTAAAAATATTGGAAAAATAGCACTTATTCCCAAGCCGAAGTATTCCATACAATCTCCTATCTAAAATCAATAAATATGATCTCCATAAGGAGACCATATTTTTAAATCTTTTTATTTATTTGCTACAAGCTTAGTCTTTCCTCCCATGTAAGGTTGTAAAGGCTCAGGTATTTTTATTGAACCATCTTCTTGAAGAAGGTTTTCTAAAAAGGCTATAAGCATTCTTGGAGGAGCCACAACAGTATTGTTAAGGGTGTGAGCCAAATAATTGCCGTTTTCTCCTCTAATTCTTATATTAAGTCTTCTTGCCTGTGCATCTCCAAGATTTGAACATGAACCTACTTCAAAATACTTCTTTTGTCTTGGACTCCAAGCTTCAACATCAAGGGACTTAACCTTTAAGTCAGCAAGATCACCGCTGCAGCACTCAAGGGTTCTTACAGGAATCTCAAGAGATCTGAAAAAGTCCACTGTGTTGTTCCATAACTGATCATACCAGTAAGGTGAGTCTTCAGGTTTACATATTACAACCATTTCCTGCTTTTCAAATTGGTGAATTCTGTAAACTCCTCTTTCTTCTATACCGTGAGCTCCCACTTCTTTTCTAAAGCAAGGTGAATAAGAGGTAAGGGTTTGAGGAAGATTTGCTTCATCTGTTATGGTATCAATAAATTTACCTATCATAGAATGTTCACTGGTACCTATTAAGTAAAGGTCTTCTCCTTCGATTTTATACATCATATTTTCCATTTCGCTAAAGCTCATTACTCCTGTAACAACATTTGAGCGAATCATAAAAGGAGGAATATAATAGGTGAAGCCTCTATCTATCATAAAGTCCCTTGCATAGGACAAAATTGATGAATGAAGCCTTGCTATATCTCCCTTTAAATAATAAAAGCCTGATCCTGAAGTTTTTCTTGCAGCATCGAGATCTATTCCGTCAAATTTTTCCATAATATCCACATGGTAGGGGATTTCATAGTCAGGCACTATAGGTTCTCCGAACTTTTCAAGCTCGACATTTTCACTGTCATCCTTACCTAGAGGAACTGTAGAATCCATCATTTGAGGAATAACCATCATTTTCTGCTTTAAATCTTCTGCAAGCTCTCTTTCTTCTGTTTCAAGAGCAAGAATTTCGTCATTTATTTCTTTAACCTCAGCCTTTGCTTCTTCAGCCTTTTCTTTTTCTTTTTTCTGCATATAGGCTCCAATTTCCTTAGAGGTTTTATTTCTCTTTGCTCTTAAATCGTCGCCTTTAGTTTTTACTTCTCTTAATCTTTCATCAATTTTAATAACTTCATCAACTAAAGGAAGCTTTTCATCCTGAAACTTCTTTTTAATATTTTCTTTTACCTTTTCGGGATTCTCCCTTACAAATTTAATATCTAACATTTTTACCTCCACAATAAAAAAAGCTCCCCATCCCCAAGGGACGAGAGAACCCGCGTTGCCACCCTAATTAATCTTTCGATTCACTTAGCAAATAAAAACTCCAAGACGGATTCAACAAGGTCGAATATCCGTTTTCACCTGCCACGGACTCTCTTAAAATCTAGCTTGCCTACTACTTCTCTTCATAGTTTTATATAAATTCACTTTTAATATATAGAGTATAGCAAATAATTTTAAATAACTCAAATCTTTGTTAGCTTAAATATAAAACTTGTTTTTGACAAAGAGCTTTCTTAAAATCTTCTATAAAAAAAGTGAAGTCTAAGCTTCACTTTCTTCTTTAAATCCCTGATATAAATGACCCTCTTTTTCTGCAATATATTTTTCTGCAGTAACTGCAGCTATTGCTCCGTCTGATGCCGCAGTTACAACCTGCCTTACACTTTTAACTCTAAGGTCTCCTGCTGCAAAGACACCTTTAAGGTTAGTTCTCATTTCCTCATCTGTAGGTATATAGCCTTTTTGCATTTCAACCTGACCCTTAAAGATTTCCGTTTCAGGTAAATAACCTATAAATACGAAAATACCGAAAGGCTCATCTTTTTTTATTTCTGTGACTTCATTTGTTTTTATATTCCTTAAAACTAATTCTTTAGCAGTTTTATCTCCTCTTATTTCTTCAACTACGCTGTCCCATATAAAATGAAACTTTTTATTGGCAAGTGCCCTTTCCTGTAAAGACTTACTTGCACGAAGCTCATCCCTTCTGTGGACTACATATATATTTTTGGCAAACTTTGAAATAAAAAGTGCTTCGTCTATGGCTGCGTCTCCTCCACCTATTACATATACGTCAAGTCCTTCATAAAAGGCTGCATCACAAGTTGCACAATAGGAGATACCCTTGCCGACAAACTCTTCCTCTCCCGGGCAACCGATTTTTCTCGGCTCCTGTCCGCTGGCTATAATAACTGTCTTTGACTCGTAGCTTTCATTTGCCGTCCTTATTTTTTTAATATCGCCCTTAAGGTCAACCTCAACTACTTCATCATAGGAGAACTCGGCTCCGAAATTTTCACACTGCTTTCTCATAGTAACTGCCAAATCAGTCCCATTTATTTTTTCTATGCCCGGATAGTTGTCAACCTCTGTAGTGTTACTAATCTGTCCGCCCTCTATTCCTTTTTCTATTACTAAGGTTTTAAGCTTTGCCCTTGCCCCGTAAAGACCTGCTGTAAGTCCTGCAGGACCTCCACCTAAAACTATTATATCGTACATATTACTCCCTCCTCCTTTAGCTTATACCCCTTTTATCTCTTATAAATAAAAAATCCTGAATCAATCAGGATTTTAATCTAGCGGCAAAGCTATTAATTTATAAAATAAATTTGCAGCCTTTATTTATATTTTAATTAAGCCTGAGTCAAATCTTTTAACTTTCCAGTCAGCTTATACTTGGCTTCTTTTAATTCTTTAATATTTTTTGAACCAGTCAGCACCATAAGCATTTTTGTTTTATAAATTAAATTCTCCACATACTTTTCTGCATAGTCAAGACCACCATGTACCAAATAGTGAAGGATCTCCCCGCTTATAGCTGTAAGGTCCGCTCCCAGTACAAGAGCCTTTACTATATCAAGGGAGCTTTTAATTCCACCTGAACCTATTATAGTAAGATCAGTTAAATTAAGAGCCTTTGCTTCTATGAGGATCATAGCCGTAGGGTTGCCCCAGGAGTAAAGGTCTGATAAGTCCTTATAGGGAGTCCTTAGGTTTTCAACTTCAATAAAGTTTGTTCCCCCTGATCCCGACAAGTCAACATATCTTACACCTATGTCATAAAGCTCTTTAACTGCAAACTTGGAAAGTCCAAAGCCCACTTCCTTTACTATTATAGGTTTATCAAGGGAATTTACAATTTTTTCTATATTTTTAAGTATTCCTCTAAAGTCCCTGTCTCCTTCTTCCATGGCAAGTTCGTGAGCAGGGTTTAAATGAATTTGCAAGCCGTCAGCTTCAATTAGGTCAATGGCAACTTTTGCATTATCTACACTTGCATAGCCATTAAGATTTGCAAGTACAACTCCATTTTTAAGCTCTTCTCTTACACATTTAAAAGATTCCTTGGCATCTTCATCTTCAAGAGCTATGGTTTCAGATCCTACTGCCATGGCTATGTTAAATTTATCAGCTATTTGTGCTAAATCCACGTTAATTTTTTTTGAAAAGTCAGTTCCGCCGGTCATGGCATTTATTATAAGCGGAAAGTCCAGCTTCTTGCCTAAGAATTCCACCGATGTATCTAAATTGTTAAAATCCAAATCCGGTAAGGAATTGTGATATAAAAAAACATCTTCAAAAAGAGTATCCCCTACATAGCTTGTGCGTAGGCAGTTCTCCAAGTGCTCTCTTTTTCTATACTTTCTCATAGTTATTCTCCAATCTATAATAAGCCGGCATCTAAAAGTCCCTTTGCAATTTTTTCTCCGCTGTGTCTAATTGTATCCTTCTCTTCTATAAAATCTCCAAGGATATAACCTATACCTTTGGATTTAAGATAGTTAAGACCATCTTCATCAATTTTTACTTCAGTTGATCTTGAAATTTTTAAATAGTTTTTAATCATTTCTTCTGACGGCTTTTTATTGTTAATTATAATTTTATCTATAATCCCTTCATAGGAATGTTTAACAATGGCCTCCACATGATCTCTTATATTAAAGCCCAAGGTTTCTCCAAGCTCAGTCATTACATTTAAAATATAAACTTTTTGACCTGAACTTTTTCTTAAAGCGTCGTTTATCCCATCCACTACCAAGTTTGGAATTATTGATGTATATAAACTACCCGGTCCTATAATTATTAAATCAGCTTCCTTTATAGCTAAAAGAGCGTCGGAACTTGCCTTAGGTATCTGAGGAAAAAGACTTATGTTTTTTATCCTTGTGTCTAACTTATATGCCATTTTAGGGATTATGGACTCTCCTATACACTTATCACCGTTTTCAAATTCCGCAACTAAATGTACATTCTCATAGGTTACGGGAACAACTCTTCCTGACATACTGAAAATATTTTCCACCTGGTTAAGAGCATTATTAAAACTTCCATATATATCGCAAAGGGCTGCTATTAAAATATTGCCGAAATTTTGTCCCTTAAGTCCTCCGGTTTCAAACCTGTATTGAAGAAGATTTTCCATAACTCCTTCAGTTTCTGACAAGGCAACTATACAGTTTCTTACATCTCCGGGAGGTAATATACCCATATCTTGTCTAAGTATACCTGACCCTCCTCCATCATCGGCCATAGTTACTACAGCTGTAATGTTGGAGCTGTACTTCTTTATTCCTTTTAATATGGCACTTATACCTGTGCCTCCGCCTATTACAACAACTTTTTTCAATTTCTATTCACATCTCTATGGCTAACGGAAATATTATAGCCCATTTCCTTTAATCTTTTACCAAGCTCATTTGCTATTGCAACGGATCTATGAAAGCCTCCTGTGCAGCCTATACCTACAACTAATATACTTTTTCCTTCTTTGGCATAATTAGGTATTAGAAAATTAAGGATATCTACAGATTTTTCTAAAAATTTTTGAGTTACCTCTTTATTAATTACATAGTCCTTGGTTTTTTTGTTCTCTCCGTTTAAATGCTTAAGTTCTTCTATATAATAAGGATTTGGAAGGAACCTTACATCAAATATTAAATCCCCATCAAGGAGAATCCCCTTTTTAAAACCGAAGGAGCATATAGATACCTTTATTTCTCCGTCGCTTTCTATTCCCAACATGGTAATAAGTTTTTCCCTAAGCTGCTTATCAGTAAGATCCGAAGTGTCTATAATATAGTCGGCACTTTTTTTTATATCCTCCATAAGTTCAAGCTCTTTTTTATAACCACTTACTATGGATTTACTTAAGGGGTGAGGTCTCCTAAGCTCCTTATACCTGTTTATTATTACATCTTCAGCAGCATCTAAAAATAAAAGTCTGTATTTAAAGTTGAGCTTTCTAAGCTCCTTTAATGATTTGGAGAAGTCTTGAAAAAATTCTCCACTTCTTACATCTACTACTACACAAACCTTATTCATATAGTTTGATGCAGATGCAATTTCAGCAAATTTTGGAATAAGCTGAGGAGGAAGATTATCCATGGCAAAATATCCTAAATCCTCCAATTGATTTAGGGCCTTGGATTTACCTGCTCCACTCATTCCCGTTATTACAAGAATCTCCATTGTCTCCTCCGATAAATTTCACCTCAGGTACAAGCTTTACCTTATACCTGTCATAAACTACTTTTTGCACCATTTCAATAAGTTCTTTTACATCCTTTGAAGAGGCCTTATTATAATTAACTATAAATCCGCAGTGCTTTTCACTAACCATAGCCCCACCATGTCTTAAACCTCTAAGACCGCAATCATCTATAAGCTTTCCTGCAAAATAGCCCTCAGGTCTTCTGAATGTTGAACCTGCAGAGGGAAGCTCAAGAGGTTGCTTGGAGCTTCTTCTTTTAAAAAAGTCATCCATTTTCTCTTTTATCCCACTGTAGTCTACTCCTCTTTTAAGCTCAAATACAGCGGACAAAACTATATAGCCCTTATCTTGTGCAAGACTATGTCTGTAACCGAAATCCATTTCCTCATTGGATAGGTCCAAAATATTTAGATCCTTATCTAAAAGTCTTACCCTTTTAACAAAATTTTTCATTTCAGAATCATAGGCTCCGGCATTCATTATAACGCCTCCTCCTACAGATCCGGGAATACCATGAGCAAACTCCAGACCGCTTAAACTGTTTTCAAGGGCGAAGTTAGCCAACTCCCTTAGACCAGCTCCACAGGCTGCAGTAATTTTATTGTCTTTTATAGTTAATCTATCTAATGATTTTAAAATAAGAACCAGACCATTGAATCCTTTATCATCTACAAGAACATTACTTGCCCTTCCTAGGACCAAATATTTTATATTTTCCCCTCGAGCAAGTTTTAATGCCTTTATTAAATCCTCTTCGCTATTGGGAAACAAAACATATTTTGCCTTTCCACCTATTTTAAAAGTCGTATGTTTATTTAAAGGTTCGTCTACTAATAACCTACCGTAATCTCTAAAATTTATCATTTCCCACCTCAAGGCTATTATACTATAAATTTAAAAATTAAAATATCTCCACATGTGTTAGAATATAATTATGAGAAAATTTATTATTAGCCTTGGAGCTCTAATTATATTCTTTGCCCTTATAGGGGGTATATATTGCAAGAGTCCATCTGTCTTTTATGACATCCTGGTATCTGAGGACGGAAAAGTTTTAAAAGATAAAATTAAAATTATATCTTGTGATTATTACCGGTCAGGTGAAATTAAAAGAGTAGGTCTTATTTACAGAAAACCTTTATCTCTTAAAAGGATAGTGGAAATTATTGACGAGGATTCTGGAGAAATTCTCTATTCCATGGACCTATCGGAAATAAAGCCCTGGAAAATAAAATTCGGCAATTTGGTAAGTAGGTCTGAGCCTGAAATTGCCCTGGGTGTTTTTAAAAAAACTCCCCTACATAATATTAAGGCTAAAAGGTGCTTTATCTACAACCTTAACAAGGAAGAAAAGAAGCTGGTTCCAAGAATAAGAATATCTAAATTCTCAAGACCCATGATTGACTTTAGACCTTATGACATAGACGCCGATGGAATATGGGAACTTATAAGCATAGAAGAAAATAAAGACAAAAGCCAAAGAATTGCCGCATACAGGTGGAGGGACTTCGGCTTTGAGCTTGTTTATGAAGGTGACCCGGGGACCTTTAAATCCTTTGATGAGTCCAAAGATTTAAAGGTTGATGGAAAGATGTTAACTATTGAAAATAATAAAATAAAGCAGGTGATTAAATGAAAAAAATAATTTTATTTATGGCAACACTTTGTTTACTTACTTCTTGTAACTTCTTTGCCCCTAAGGACAAAAAGGAAGTTAAAGAAGCAAAGCAACCGAGTCAGGAAGAAATTGATACAACAAATGTATCTAAGGTTGAAACTATTGATCTTCCTGAAGGCTACAATAAAATAATAGATGTACCTATTGATCTTACTGAAGTAAATGCAAGCATCCCCTCCTATAAGGTTAGAAACGATTTATCAAATATAGAAAATTTGGATCAGTTTGGAGACTTTACCGATGTTCAAAAAGAAGCCCTTGTTAATTCAGGATTTTTTATAGCACCTTTGGTAACTGACCCTAATGACACTTATGCTTCTTCTATTAAGGAACAACTTTTCTATATTTATGAAGACAACGAATATAAACTTATACCTTCCTTTATTACAACGGACTCAGTTTTACATACCTATCACATCTTCTATGACAACTTCCTTAAAAGATTGGAAGAGGAAACCCTATATGACAAGTTATTTGAACTTACTGATAATATGTTTAAGGACTCTATAACTCAATACGAATCCATTAACAATGAAAAGGTTAAAGACCTTGCCCTTAGAAATATAGCCTACTTTGCAACTGCGGAACTTTGCCTGGGAGAAAAGCTTCCTGATAATATACCTGATAAGGCAAAATCCCTTGCAAGGGAAGAATATAAAAAAATAAGCTCAAAGCAAGGTGAAGCTTCAGATATTCTTGGTATTAAAATGGACTATAGCCAATTTACTCCAAGGGGTCATTATACTAAAAGCGAGATTTTGAAAAAGTATTTTATAACCTCCATGTACTACGGACAAGCCGGTTTCTTTGTAAAAGATGATGGCAATTATAGAGAAGACCTTACAGGTATGGCTCTTTTAATAACCGACAATGTTTTCAGCAATAAAGCTTCCTATAACCTGTGGAGTGATATTTTTGATCCTTTGAGCTTTCTTGTTGATAGCGCAGATGACCTGACAGTTAAAGAATATTCATCAATTCTTTACGGTATCTACGGAAAAGAACCTGACCTTAATGATCTTCTTAACAAGAAAAAATTAAAAGATGTTTACGGCAACATAGAAATAATGAGAAAACCTAAAATAGGCGGATTTTTGGGACAATCCTTCAGATTTCTACCTCAAAGGGCTGTATTTGATTCAGTATGGATGCAAAACCTTGTTGAAATCGCCGGTCCTAACACTCCGTCAAGAAGACCTATCTACAGCGGTCTTGATGTAGCGGCAGTAATGGGAAGCGATTATGCTACAAATCTTCAGCTTAATAACCCCGACAACAAAAAATGGCCGGACTATGAAAAGAATCTTAAGAAAACTACTGAAGAAGTAGCTTCAATTAAGGATGAAACTTGGAAAAAGAACTTATACAGAGGTTGGTTGTGGTCCTTGGAGGAATTGACTAAAGACTTTGGTGAAGGCTATCCTGAGTTTATGAAAAAAGATTCCTGGAAGGCAAAGGACACTAACACTCTACTTGGATCCTGGGCTGAGCTTAAACACGATACGGTTCTTTATGGCAAACAACCTATAGCTGAATGTGGAGGCGGAGGTTATGATACTGTGCCTAAGTCCTATGTTGAACCTAACGTAAATCTCTATAAAAAATTAGCCTGGTTAATAGAATTCTCAGCTGAAAACTTAAGGGCTAGGGATATGCTTGATGAGTTTACCTATGATAACATTATGTATCTTAAAACTCTTTGTGATGACCTTGCATCTGCAAGTATAAAGGAACTTTCAGGGGAAGAACTTACAGAGGATGAATATATAAACTTAATGTATATTGGCGGAACCTTGGAAAGTGTATCTTTAAAATTCGTTACAGGAGATTCTCCTTATTGGGAGCTTCTTGATGAAAATGACAGACATATGTCCATAACTGCAGACCTTATGTCCATTGCTCCAAACAGCCTTGGACTACCTGAAGGAGAATACCTTCATGCAGGTCTTGGCGATGCCTATGAAATCTATACGGTATTTCCTATTAACGGCAAGCTTTATCTTGGCCGTGGAGGAGTTTTATCCTATAGAGAATTTATAAATTCAGAAAGACTTACTGATGAAGCCTTTAGAGAAATTTTAAAAAGTGATCCTTCCTATGGAATAACTCCTTGGGCAGCGGATTTATATGCAGGTCCTAAATCAAAAATTCCTGAACCTGATGTTATGTACTAAAGGTAAAGATATAAAAAATGCGTTAGATTTTTCTCTAACGCATTTTCTTTTTATTTTACTTCAAATTTTAAATCATCATTCTCTACATCTACAGTTAAGGTATTATTCTCCATTAACTGATCTTTAATAATCATTTTTGAAATTTCCGTTTCAAGCTTTGATTGGATATACCTCTTAACAGGTCTTGCTCCATATTGAACATCAAAGGATCTGTCTAATATAAAACTTAATGCCTGATCTGTAATATTAATTTTAATATTTCTGTCAGCAAGTCTATTTTCAATATCCCTAATAGTGAACTTAATAATTTCAAAAATTTGCTCTCTAAGCAAAGGCTTAAACATTACTATTTCATCAACCCTGTTTAAAAACTCAGGTCTAAATCTAAGCTTCATTTCAGAATTTACCAAGTCTCTTGCTTCCTGTGTTATCTCTCCATCTTCGCCAATGCCTTCAAGAAGATATTGAGATCCTATATTTGATGTCATGATTATAACAGTATTTTTAAAGTCAACAGTTCTGCCTTGATTGTCTGTAAGTCTTCCGTCATCTAAGACCTGAAGCAAAATATTAAAAACATCCGGATGAGCCTTTTCTATCTCATCAAAAAGTATTACAGAGTAGGGTTTTCTTCTAACTGCTTCAGTTAGTTGGCCTCCCTCATCATAACCTACATATCCCGGAGGTGAACCTACAAGTCTTGAAACTGAATGCTTTTCCATATACTCAGACATATCTATTCTTATCATGTTTCTGTCATCATCAAAAAGATTTTCAGTAAGTGCCTTTGCAGTTTCGGTTTTACCGACTCCTGTAGGTCCCAAGAATATAAAGGAACCTATAGGCCTGTTTTCGTCTTTAAGACCTGCTCTTGCTCTTAAAACCGCATCGCTTACAACCTTAATTGCTTCTTCCTGTCCTATTACCCTTTTGTGTAAATCCGCTTCAAGATTTATAAGCTTATCTCTTTGAGTTTTATTTAATTTCTCTATAGGTATTCCTGTCCATCTGCTTACCACATGGGCGATTTCATCCTCTGTAACCTCTTCCTTAACCATAGAGTCTTCTTCCTTAGTTACAGCTTCAGCTTTTTTTAATTCTTCTTCAAGCTTAGGCAAGCTTCCATATTTAAGCTGAGAAAGTTCTTCCAAATTATAAACTCTTTCAGCCTCTTCGATTTTATGCTTAACATCATCGATTTGCTTTTTAATTTCCTTTACCTTTTCAAGCTCACTTTTTTCACTTTCCCATTTTGCCTTTAACTCATCAAACTTTGATTTTTCTTCTGAAAGTTCAGATTCAAGTTCTTCAAGTCTTCTCTTTGATCCGCTGTCATCTTCTTTTTTTAGTGCCTGTCTTTCTATTTCAAGCTGAAGAATTTTTCTTCTTACATCATCTATTTCTGTAGGCATGGAATCTATTTCCGTCCTAAGCATAGCACAAGACTCATCCATTAAATCAATTGCCTTGTCAGGCAAAAACCTGTCTGAAATATATCTGTCCGATAAGGTCGCAGCGGCTATTACTGCGGAGTCTGAAATTCTAATTCCATGAAAGATTTCATACTTTTCCTTAAGCCCTCTTAAAATAGAAATTGTATCCTCTACTGTAGGCTCCTGAACTAAAACTTTTTGGAATCTTCTTTCAAGGGCAGGATCTTTTTCTATATACTTTCTATATTCATCTAAGGTAGTAGCTCCTATAGTATGAAGCTCACCTCTTGCAAGCATAGGCTTTAACAAGTTTGATGCATCCATGGCACCTTCACTTTTACCGGCGCCTACAATATTGTGGATTTCATCTATAAATAAAAGAATCTCCCCTTCAGATTTTTTAATTTCTGAAAGAACAGCCTTAAGTCTTTCTTCAAACTCTCCTCTATACTTGGCACCTGCTATTAGGGCACCCATATCAAGAGAAAATACCTTTTTATCCTTTAGGCCTTCCGGCACATCTCCATTAATTATTCTTTGAGCAAGGCCTTCAACTATGGCTGTTTTACCAACC
Organism: Peptoniphilus catoniae; assembly: GCF_901447155.2. Taxonomy (GTDB): domain Bacteria; phylum Bacillota; class Clostridia; order Tissierellales; family Peptoniphilaceae; genus Peptoniphilus_E; species Peptoniphilus_E catoniae. Next base: position 61,217 of record NZ_LR588414.1, on the reverse strand, counting down.
CCTGCCTCACCTATTAAAACAGGATTGTTTTTTGTTCTTCTTGATAGAATTCTTATAACATTTCTTATTTCTTCATCTCGTCCTATTACAGGGTCCACCTTGCCTGATCTGGCATCCTTAGTCAAATCTCTGCCGTACTTTTCTAAAACGTCATAGGTTGATTCAGGGTTATCGCTGGTTACCTTTTGATTTCCCCTTATTTTTTGTAGTGCTGTTAAAAATGTGTCGGTATTTATTCCATACCTTGTAAAAATTCCGGAAGACTTTGAATTTTTTAAGGATATAATTGCAAGATAGAGATGCTCAACTGATACATAGTCATCTTTAAAATCTAAAGCATACTTTCTTGCCCCTTCAAGAACCTTGTTAAAGTCAGGTGAGGCATAGACGCTACCCCCACTTTGTTTAGGAAGTTTTTCTATAGCATCCTTTACTTCAGACCTAAAGGCTTCAACACTTACTCCCATATATTTTAGAACTCTTGGAACCAGGCCTTCTTTATCTTGCAAAAGTGCATAGTTTAAATGTATCTCTTCAAGCTGTGCATTTCCATAAGAACTTGCTAGGCTCTGTGCATCCTGTAAAGCCTGTAATGATTTTTGTGTAAATTTTTCAAAATTCATAATACCACTCTCCCCCTATGAAATGTTTTTTAACTCTTCATAAAGTTTTATTTGTTTTTCACTTAAATTAGCAGGGTTTATTATATTAAATCTTATAAATAAATCCCCTGTCTTGCCTTTTAAATCTTTGAAACCTTTGCCGGGGATTCTCATTTTAGAACCTCCCTTAGTGTTTTTAGGCAGCTTTATTCTTATTTTGCCGCTTAAGGTTTCAACAAGTAATGAATCCCCAAGGGCCGCTTGCCAAGGATAAATTTCTCTGTCCTTATATATATCCAGGCCTTCAAGCTTTTCATTGTCTGATGTGTAAACACCTACTTTAAAGTAAATATCTCCAGGGACTCCATACTTCTCTCCATTTACCTTTATTTTTTTACCCGGTGTTATACCGGCGGGAATTTTTAATTCAACATCTATAGGCTTATCGTTTAAGTAAAGACTTATGCCCTTTTTAGCTCCCTTATAAGCTTCCTTAAGGGAAATGCTTATATCGGTATTGTACCTTTGTCTGGTTTCCTTTGTCCTTCTTGATTTTCCGGTATTCATATCTGAAAATATATCTGAAAAACTGAATCCTCCGGTGGTTTTTGAATCTCCGAAAAACATATTAAAGAAATCAGAAAAATTTCCGTTGTTTGTTCCTTTTGAGTAAGAATATCCATATTGTGACGGGTCAAAGTTGGCTCCGTTGGCAAAATCGTAATTTGAGCCGAAGGTATCATATTTTTGTCTTTTGTCCTTATCTGATAAAACTTCGTAAGCCTCGTTAATTTCTTTTAATTTTTCCTGAGCTTCATCGTTATCCGGATTAAGATCCGGATGATATTTTTTTGCAAGTTTTCTGTAAGCGGATTTTATCTGCTTATCACTTGCATTTTTATCCACTCCAAGAATTTTATAATAATCTCTATACTTCAAGTAATCACTTCCTTATGGAAAATTCTTTTTTTGACCTTCTTTGACCTTAATAATAATTATACGTTAGATGCTTTAAAAAATCAACTGTTTTTAACATTTTACCTTAAATTTTTTTGCAAAGAAAAAAGCTGACATCAGTCAGCTCCTCCAACACCGAAATCAGTGTTTTCATATAGAAAATCTATTCTATCATCATCCTTTAAATAGACGTACTTATTCATAAACCAGCTTACAAGTTCATTATCTCTTTTAATATCTGTGGTGTTCTCAACAAAAACATTAACAGTCGCCCATTTAAAATGATTCTCTATTATTTCTATATCCCTATCTATCATTTCCTTTGTTTGACCTTTAATGCCAACCATTATACAGGGAGAATCAAAATATTTTTCTACCTCCTTGTAGGATTTAAAATCTGCATTTTTATTGAGAACCTCTTGTCGAAAATTGTTGTCAAAGCTTTCAATTCCTACCTTAAAAAGTACCTGAGTTCCTTCAAAAAATTCCCTTATTTCATTTAGCCTTTTTCTATAGGCGAAGTGTGCTTCAAATATTAATTTTGAAATTCCCTTTTCCGCTACAAGGTTTTTTATTTCTTCTAAAGTCGCTTTTGGAAGTTCAAATACAGAACCTGAATTAATACATTCCAAAGATTTGTACTTGCCTGTAACGTTTTTTAAAATTTTAGAATTTTCCCTTACTATATAATCTTCGTCAAGACAATTATCGTCTATATAATCACAAAAAGTACACTTGCTCCAAAAACAGGGTTTACCTATTAATAAAACTATTTCTCTTTTTCTCTTATTTTTAATTTCACTATAGCGTATCAAGATTTAACCTCTTATAAATATTATTCACTAAATAAAAAGACATAAGCCTGTCAAGGTATTCCATAAAATACTGAACTATAAAAACAGCCACTGCAGGGTTAAGTTTCATATTAATAAGAAACCTGACTATTATTGATGATCCGCTGGAAGTAACACCTCCAAATATATAGCCTGCTATTATGGCTCCCAAAATGGCACCTGGCAAAACCGCAAGGGCCATAGCAAAAGGTGTAGTAAGCTTATTAAAAATATTAAATTCCAGAAAAAGTCCGACCATAAATATCATAAGCATACCTGTAGGTGCAAAGGGCAAGGCATAGGGGTCAAATAAAATAGTCATTATACAGGAAGAAGCAAAGGCTGAAATAACAGCCAGCTTCCAACCGAAGATTAAACAAATCATCATAGTACCTATGTGGTCAAGAAGCAAAGGCACCTTTGTCGCCACCGCAATAAATGATCCTGCTACGTTAACTGTCATAAGAATGCCAATTATAACTAAGTCTTTCGTTCTAATTTTTTGCATAAAAAAACCTCCTATTAATTTAGGAGAACTCAAATAAAAAAGCCCTAATTTTTTTATCCTTGGAGCTCTCAAACAAGTCCCGATTACTCGGAATTACTGGGCAAAAGTTATTATAACATAAATCTTAGATTTTTAAAACTAATAGTACCCATAAAGCTTAGCCAAAAATACAAAGACAAAAATTATACCGTCATATAAAAGATGAATTATATAGGATACTAAAAGATTTTTCCTTAAAATATAGGCAAGACTTAAAGCAAACCTTATGGAAGATATTACTATAAGACTTTGCTCTAAATTATAATTATAGGTCGGAAGATGCAAGGCTCCAAAAATTATCGAGCTTACCAGCCAGGCAATTATTAAAGCAACACCCTTATTTAAGCCCTTAAGCTTATGATAACAAAACAAAAATGGCACAACAAAAAGAATCTCTTCCGTAAAAAGTTGAATTATAACTATAAGGGCAAGAAGCTTTATTGTATCCTTTTCCAAGAGGTCGACAATAGGATTTTCTTCCATATTGGCTCCGTCTATAAAGCTTGAAGATAAAAAGGCGAAAGCATAAGTAAGTATTAAAACAAAAATTATTACCAGGATATCCCTTGCTTCTATTGACTTAATAAGGTATCTGTACCATCTCCTATTAAGGACAAAAAGAGAACCGAAGCTTGATCCTATAAAAATTGCAAAGGATAAAAATGGATTTATAAAGTTAAAACTGCTTACTAAAAATCCCCCGAAAAGAAGAATCATTGAAATAATCCATTTAGATCCTGGAAGATCTTCAAAGGGAAAGTCTGTATAGTCTTTATTATTTATAAGTTTTTCAGTCATAATATCACCTTTAAAATAACGGATACACTTATTATCCTTTAAGAAAATGTATCCGTCAAGTCGACAGCCTATAGTAGCCGTCCCATAGATTATTAAATTTTTTGTATTTCTTACTAACTTACCTTTCTTGAAGAAAGGATTTTTTTACAAATCAAGTAAGACACAAAAAGAGCCAATAGCCAAATACCGGCTGCAATTGCAAAAATTACAATTCCATCTAAATTTTTTATCGGCTCTATAATATATAAAAACTTATCTTTTAAAAAATAAGTAATTATACTTATAGCTGCAAAAAATCCAAATACAAAAACCAAAAAATATTTCACACCGAACTTAAAAAGTAAAGGTATAAATAAAAGATACATTGTAAATATTCCAAGCTGAGAAAGTCCTATAGCCAAAATATTCTCCATAAACTTATGTTTTTCAACTATAGAGTAACTGAAAATTTCCTGAAATATAAAATTTATTAAAAAGGTAAGCCCAAGACTTATTAAATAAAAACTTATCCCTAAAATAAATGCCAGGAGATATTTTGCCAATATTACGTACTTATCCCTTGCCGGCGTACCAAAAAGGTAGTTGGTACTTTTAGCCTCGCTATCGAAGTTAAAGGTGTTAATAAATGCAATATAGGAAATTATGCCTAGATAAGTAGATGCCGAAACACTTCCCTGGATATAAATAAGTATTAAATAAATCATAAGGAAAAGAGAAATACCTTTTTTCTCAAAAAACATCTTTTTTAAATTTACACAGTCCTTATAAATTAAAGCTTTAATCATAGGATCTTTCCTCCAATATTTTCACAGAACATCTTCTTAAAAATAAATAAGCAAAAATATTTAAAATAATCATAGCTATAGGCATAAGTATGCCAAAATTTTTAAGGATTTCAAAAAATTCAGCAGGCCCAATATTATTTTGTAGCTTAATAATAGCAGCAACTATAAGAAAGTCTATTGATATAGGTGCTATAGCTAATTTATTTTCATTGTATTTTAACATCATAGTAAAGTTAAAGAGACCCAGGATATTTAAAAAACAAGAAAGAGCTAGAACAAATGGCATAATTTTTAAATTTCCATAAGAGATAAAGGCAATAAGGCTTAAAATTACTATATCTATTAGGGAAAAAATTCCGATAATTTTAAATTTAGAGCCTACATAATCCTTAACCTCTAAGGGCAAAGCCTTCATATACTGAAGATATTTATTGCTTCCATCAATATAATAGCTGTTAGATGATATTATAGTCCCCAGATAGTTGATTATAACCACGGTAACAATAAAGGCAAAATTGTCAAAGTCTCCCCTGAAAGCTTTTATTAAAGGATACATAAACATTAAAACTATATTGAAAATTAAATTCTTCATAAGGGCTTTTATATTACATAAGTCCACTAGGTTAACCGCTTTCATAGATTCTCACCTTTAGAATAAAAAACCATAATATCATCTATGCCTATATTGTCTATAACTAGGTCTGGAAACTTAGATTTCAAAAGCTTTTTATCTTTTATCAAGGCCTCTAAATAATATTTTTCCTCTCTATACTTTAAAATGTATTCCTTAGGTACCTTAAGCAAATCATCCTTAGAACATTTTAATATCCCATAGCTTTCAAGAAGGTTGTATTTTTCCTCTGAGAGTATAAGGCTACCCTTGTCTATATAGGTAATATAGTCCGCAATTTTTTCCAAATCCTCTGTTATATGAGATGAAAGAAGAATACTGTGGTTTTCATCCTCCATAAACTCTAAAAAAATATCTAAAATGTCACTTCTCACTACAGGATCAAGTCCCCCTGTAGGCTCATCAAATATTAAAAGCTCCGGTTTTGAGGATAAGGCTATGGCAATTTTATATTCCATTTTCATACCTTTAGAAAATTTTTGATTTATTTTGTCATTAGGCAAATCAAACTTACTTGTTAAATATTTAAAATAGGCGCTGTCCCAATTACTATATATTTTTGAGAAAATTTTATCTGTTTCATTTAAATTTAAATAATTGCTTATAAAAACATCTTCTAAAAGAAACCCTATTCTGTCTTTTACCGAATCCTTTAAATCCTCTCCAAGTACTCTTATATCTCCTTTATAATTTATCATTCCTAATATGCATTTTATAATTGTAGTTTTTCCGGCACCGTTGGCACCTATAAGTCCTGTAACCGCACCTTTTGGTACAGTAAAGGAAATGTCTTTTAAGGCGAAATCTCCATAGGACTTGGATAAATTTTTAATTTCAATAGCTTCCATTTCTACCTCCACAAAGTCTCAAGTATTTCTATAAGTTCATCTAAGTCAATGCCGCCTCCCTCTGCTACAACAATGGCATCACTTAAAAGCTCCTCAATTTTAGACAGGCTTTTCTCCTTTATTAAATCGGAGTTTAAGCTTTTTACAAAAGAACCCTTACCGGGTACGGTGTATATAAACCCCTCAGTTTCCAGGTCATTATAGGCGCGCTTTGTGGTAATAACCGAAACCTTGAGATCCTTGGCCAGGGACCTCATTCCCGGAAGAAGTTTATTTTCTGCAAGTTCTCCTGAAATTATCATGTTTTTAAGCTGATTTTTTATTTGTTCATAAATGGGAACTTCACTTGTGTTGGATATAATTATATTCATTTAATCACCTTAGTGTATATGATGTATATGTACAGTATATGCTCCCTCTTATTTTTTGTCAATAAAAACTATAAATTTTATTTAAAAAGCTTTTCTATTTAAAATAGTCTATAGTCTCCAGCTGATAAATGTTGTAGAATCATGACAGGAGGTTGCTATGTTTTTTGTAATGGGAATAAATCAAAAAGAAGAAGAACTTAATTACAGCCCCGGTTTATCTATTCATGACTGCGGTAAATATGCAAGAGTAAAGATAAGTGTAACCTATAGCTATATGTCTCTGTTTTTTATACCTGTTTTTAAATTTAATAAAAGATACTTTGCAAGTTATACTTGTTGCAACAAGGTTTATGAAATAAGCAAGGACTTAGGAAGAGAAATAGAGAGGGGTTTTAATCCGGAAATTACGGATAAAGACTATATTGGAGAATATAGCACAGGTATTTTCACCTGCCCCAACTGTGGCAGTGAAGTTTACCAGGGCTTTGAATTTTGTCCGAAGTGTGGAAATAAATTATAAAAATCAAATTATTAGAGCAATATTTTACATTAGTGGTATAATATTTAAAATATATTATTTTACTTAAAGCTTATATAATTAAATATAAGTATGTATTATTTGTGTGGGGGAGAAAAATGACTAATATCAAAAAAATCAAAAAGATACTGGTAGCAAATCGTGGCGAGATTGCGATTCGTATTTTTAGAGCATGTAGAGAATTAGGCATAAGAAGTGTTGCAATATATTCAGCGGAAGACTCTCTGGCTATGTTTAGGACAAAGGCGGACGAGTCTTATTTAATAGGCAAGGGGAAAACCCCTCTTGATGCTTATCTTGATATGGATGAAATTATTGCCTTGGCCCTTAGCAAACAGGTTGATGCAATTCATCCCGGTTACGGATTTTTAGCGGAAAATTCTGAATTTGCAAGAAAGTGTGAAGAGGCGGGCTTAATTTTTATAGGACCTCAGGCTGATGTTATGGCAAAACTTGGCGATAAAATCGAATCAAAAATCGTTGCTCACGATGCTGGAGTAAAAACAATACCTGGAATTGATAAGCCTATAAGATCAGACAAGCAGGCTCTTGAATTTGCTGAAAAAGCAGGATATCCTATTATGCTAAAGGCTGCAGCAGGCGGCGGCGGAAGAGGAATGAGAATAGTAAGAAATGAAAATGAACTTCTGGAAAAATTTCATTCAGCTAAAAATGAAGCTGCCAAGGCCTTCGGCAATGACGCTATATTTGTAGAAAAATACTTAGAAAGTCCTAAGCATATTGAGGTACAAATTTTAGGAGATGCCTACGGAAATGTAGTCCACCTTTATGAAAGGGACTGCTCCATTCAAAGAAGACACCAAAAAGTTATAGAATTTACTCCGGCCTTTTCAGTAGATCCTAAGGTTGTAGATGAAATTTTAAAAGACGCATTAAAAATTGCCAGGTCCTTAAAGTACAAGTCCGCCGGCACAGTTGAGTTTCTTGTGGATAAACATGGCAACCACTACTTTATAGAAGTAAATGCCAGAATCCAGGTTGAACATACAGTTACTGAAATGGTAACGGGAATTGACCTTATTCAATCAATGATAAGGGTGGCTGAAGGATATAGGCTTGACAGTGATGAAATAGGAATTAAATCTCAAGAATCAATACAACTTTCAGGTTATGCTATCCAATGTCGTGTAACTACTGAGGATCCTTTAAACAACTTTGCTCCTGACACAGGAAGAATTACAAAATATCAATCAAGCTCAGGCTTTGGAGTAAGACTTGACGGAGGAAATGCCTTTGCTGGCTCTATTATTACTCCCTATTATGATTCACTTTTAGTAAAGGTTATAGCCTACGGCAGAACTTGGAAAGATACTATAAGTAAGGCTCTAAGAGCTGTAAGGGAAATAAAGGTTTCAGGAGTAAAAACCAATACAGGCTTTATCCTTAATGTATTAAACTCAAAAGAATTCAGATTAGGAGAATGTGATACAGGATTTTTGGAAGCCCATCCGGAGCTTTTTGAAATAGTTACAAAGCCCGATGCCGAGCTTAGACTTATGAACTATATTGGAGAAATAGTAGTAAACGGTCCCAATAAAAAGGACAGAATTTATGATGTTCCGGTAATTCCCCAGGTAAATGAAAAGAACCTAGAGGGCTTTAAGGGAACTAAACAGCTTTTTGATGAAATGGGTGCTGACAAATTCTCTAAATGGATTCTTGATCAAAAGAGAATTTTAATCACAGATACTACCATGAGAGATGCTCACCAATCCCTTATGGCAACAAGAGTCAGAACTACAGATATGTTAAAAATCGCAGAGGCTACCAACAACAACATGAAGGAGCTTTTTTCAAGTGAAATGTGGGGTGGAGCTACCTTTGATGTGGCTTACAGATTTTTACACGAGGACCCTTGGGAAAGATTAAGACTCCTTAGAGAAAAAATGCCTAATATTTTAACTCAAATGCTTCTTAGAGGCAATAACACAGTAGGATACACAAATTATCCGGACAATGTAGTTAAAAGATTTATTAAACACTCAGCAGAAGAAGGCGTAGATGTCTTTAGGGTATTCGACTCTCTTAACTGGCTGGAAAATATGAGACTGTCCATTGACGAAGTCTTAAATAACGGTAAAATTGCAGAAGGCACCATTTGTTATACAGGAGATATTTTAAACGAAAATAGAGATAAGTATAACTTAAAATACTATGTTGACCTTGCAAAAGAGATAGAAAAAACAGGCTGCCATATTCTTGCTATAAAAGATATGTCAGGTCTTTTAAAACCCTATGCTGCAAGGAAACTCATTAAGGCTCTTAAAAATGAAATTTCTATCCCTATACACCTTCACACTCACGACACTACAGGAAACGGCGTAGCATCAGTTTTAATGGCTGCAGAAGCAGGCGTTGATATAGTGGATGTGGCAATTAACGCCATGAGCGGACTTACATCACAACCGGCCCTTAATTCAGTTGTTGCGGCTTTACAAAATACCGACAGAGATACAGGTATGGACCTTGATAAAATCGAGGATATTAATAAGTATTGGAATACAGTAAGACCTGTTTATTCAGATTTTGAATCAGACTTAAAATCAGGTACTACTGAAATATACAAATACGAAATCCCGGGAGGCCAGTATTCAAACTTTAAACCACAAGTTGAAAGCTTTGGCTTAGGATATAAATTTAAAAAAGTTCTTGAAATGTATAAGGGCGTAAACGATATGGTTGGAGATATAGTAAAGGTTACACCTTCATCAAAGATGGTCGGTGACTTCGCCATATTTATGGTTCAAAATAACCTTACTCCTGAAAATATTCTTGAAGAGGGTAAAAATCTCGACTATCCCGATTCAGTAAAAAGTTATTTTAGAGGTATGATGGGTCAACCTCTTGGCGGATTCCCCAAGGAACTTCAAAAAATAGTTCTTAAAAATGAAAAACCCATTACAGTTCGTGCAGGACTTTTACTGGAAGATGAAGACTTTGAAAAAGATAAAAAATATCTTGATGATAAATACCATATAGATGCAAAAGAAGATGACCTTTTAGGCTATGCTCTTTATCCCAAAGTCTTTGAAGACTATTTGAAGTTTAGAAAAGAAAACGGAGACCTTTGGAGAATGCCATCAAGTGTATTTTTCCATGGACTTATGGAAAATGAATCCATAGTAATTCCTATAGACGAGGGTAAAAATTTAATTGTTTCCCTAATTGAAATAGGTAAAATCGACGATGAAGGATTTAGAAATGTTACCTTTGAAATAAACGGCAACAGAAGAATTGTAAAAATAGAAGATAAATCCTCAAGTAATAAAAACGTAAATAAGATTCAAGTAAGATTTGCAGACCCTAATGAGCCGGGAGAAATAGGTTCATCTATTCCGGGAAAAATTGTAAGTATTAATGTTAAAGAGGGTTCAGAGGTTAAAGCGGGGGATACTCTTATGGTAATAGAAGCCATGAAAATGGAAACAAATATAATTACCAATGCAGACGGAAAAATCGCTCAAGTACTTGTCAATGTAAATGACATGGTGGAAAGCGGTCAACTCGTAGCAACTCTTGAACAATAAAGTATATAAAAAACCTCGGCAGCCTTAAAGCTAACCGAGGTTTTCTTATGCCTTTATTTAAATTTATTTTACTATTAATAAGTTTCCTTAAATAATTCAAAGTGTTCTCTACCATGAGCACAAGCAGGACATATTTCAGGTGCTTCTTTACCTTCATGTATATAACCGCAGTTGTTACATTTCCAAAGAACAACTTCGTCCTTCTTCCAAACCTTTCCTTCTTCAATGTTTTTAGCAAGCTTTAAATATCTTTTTTCGTGAGCTTCTTCAACTTCAGCTACTTCATGGAATACCTTAGCTATTTCTTCAAAGCCTTCTTCTCTTGCTACCTTTTCAAATTCAGGATACATTGATGAATGTTCTTCATTTTCACCTGCAGCTGCAGCTTTAAGATTTGAAAGTGTATCACCTAGATGTACAGGAAAACCTGCAGTTATTTCTATTGCTTCTCCGTCAAGGTCCTTGTTTAAAAACTTGAAAAATCTCTTTGCGTGAGCAACTTCGTTTCTTGAAGTTTCTTCAAATATTTTTGAAATTTGGATATACTTATCTTTTTTTGCTTGGTTTGCATAGTAAGTATATCTTGTTGCTGCTTGACATTCTCCGGCAAAAGACTTCATAAGGTTTTCAGCTGTCTTTGTTCCTTTTAATTCTTTCATTAGTACTTCTCCTTTCAGGCAAATATTCCCAATACCTAATGGGCATATTAGCCTTCATTAAATTTAAATTGCGTCTATCTATAATAGTAACACTATTATAAAAATTTATCCATGCTTGAGTTATTAATTCTTCGCTACTATCATAATCTATATTTATATTATCAATTTCAAAAATTCTATACTCACCTTTATAATAAATTACACACTTTTTTCTTCCCTCGTCATAAATTATAAATTTTTCATTAACAAGCCTATCAATAAAATGTGGAAGTAAAATTTCTATAAGATCATTTTCAGGTCTTATTTTAGCAAATAAAAATCCATTTTTTAATTTAGAAAACCTTAAAAGACCCTTGTAACTATGATTTTCAGACCTGATATTTTTAACCATAGATCTAAAATCAACTGCATTTTTTTCTGAACTTAAAAGATAGGTCAAACCGAATTTAAAGGTATTTTTTACAACTCTCGCTGCAACTGTTTCCTTGTCCTCTTCCTTGGATAAAAATGATAATTTCAAGTCCCTATAGAAGGTATTAGACAATTTTTGTGAAATTGCTTCGGCAACTCTTTTTGCCTTTTCCTCGTCAGTTGCTATAAATATAGAATCTTTAAAAAAATTTAACTGATCCCTCTGCCTTGCAATAGATGCCTTTTCTATATAGGGATAAGAATCAAATATTGCCGTTAAAAACCCTTCAAAGCTGCCATCATATATATAATTCATCTCTGCCACCTAAAAAATCCATTTGAACAAATCCGTTATTGTCCTTTAAATGAAATTTCAATCCTTCCTTGGAACTGAAGTTTATTCCCCTATAAACGCCTCCAACAGTTATAAAATTTGCTGCTCTTTTTGTCGAAATTTTTAATAGTCTAAGATCATCGTAGGACAAGGCTGCAAATTTTCTTGAATTAATAATTCTTTTAGCATAGGTTCTACCAAAGCCGGGTACCTTTAAAAGTTCTTCATAGGTTGCTCTGTTTATTTCTATGGGAAATCTTTCTATATGCTCTATAGCCCAGTTGATTTTAGGATCCAGCTTCAAATCAAAATAAGGATTTGACAGGTCCAGTAGGTCGTTTGAATGAAATCCGTAAAACCTCATTAGAAAGTCCGCCTGATAAATCCTATGTTCCCTAAGTAAGGGAGGTGTTTTTATTTTAGCTGTTAAAGTAGAAGTGCTTACAGGTATAAAGGCTGAATAATAAACTCTCTTCATTTTAAAAGCATTGTATAATTTCTCCGCCCTGTCTATTATAGTAAGATCACTTTCATCTGCAGCCCCTACTATCATTTGAGTTGTCTGTCCGGCTCTTACAAACTTAGGAGCGTTTTTATACTTCCTTCTGTCGCTAATATTTTTTTCCGATTCCTCTGATATATATTTCATGGGACTTAAGATTTTATTATAGGACTTGTCCGGTGCAAGTAAAGCCAAGGATCTACTTGTAGGAAGCTCTATATTAATACTCATTCTGTCCACTAAATTTCCCAATTCCTTTATAAGTTCCTCGGAGCATCCCGGTATGGACTTCATATGTATATAGCCGTTGAAATTTTCCTTAAATCTTAAAATCTTCGCTACCTCTATAAGCCTTTCCATAGTGTAATCAGGAGACCTTATAACTCCACTGGATAAAAAAAGACCTTCTATGTAATTTCTCTTGTAAAAATTTATTGTAAGGTAGGCTACCTCCTCAGGACTGAACTCGGCTCTTTTTTGTAAATTTTCCCTTCTGTTTATGCAATAATCGCAGTTATATATGCACTTATTTGTAAAGAGAATCTTTAAAAGAGATATACACCTTCCATCTTCACTCCAGGAATGACAAATTCCGGCAGGGTCGGCACTTCCCAAGCCTCCCTTGTTTTTTCTTGAAGAATTGCTGGAAGAACATGACACATCATACTTTGCCGCATCTGTTAGTATTTGAAGCTTCTCTATTATATCCATACTATCACCGACTTAAGTATAACAACAAACATACGTTTTGTAAACATATGTTTGCCTGTGTGCTAAACTTTTCCTCAAAATTTTTGACCTTTAGGGCAAAGAAAAAGTGAGATTAAATCTCACAAATAATAAATTTTATAAAGTTATAATTTTCATCAATCCATATCCTTAAAATTTTTATTATTAGCCTTTTATAAAATTCATTACCGGTATAAACCATCCTTCCGGAATAAATTTATAAAGAATAAGACAAACTATAAACAAAAACAAGGCACTTACAAGGTCTATTACAGTATGCTGCTTTGTAGTAAGTGTAGAAACTACAACTAAAAAAGCTATTATACCAAAAGTAAGGCTAAGAGCAAGGGACATATTAGGACATGTAAGGGTAATAAATATTATTAAAAAGCAGGAAGAGCAGTGTAAACTCGGTGCACAGTTTAACCCTTTGTAGCTTGCCTTATAAATTAGCTTCATAGATTTTCCCCAAAGGCTATTAGGAGGCACAGGTCTTGTAAACGTAGTAGGATATACTAAATAACACAGCACACTTAAAATAATCTCAACTACCATAATTACCATATACTTCTCATAAAGAAGAGGGCTTGAATAATAAAGAGCTATAGGATAGACAGCTATTAGCGGAAACCATAGTGAATAAATTATAGCTGTTGCCGGGATAAATGGAATATACCTATCAATTGGTCTTTCTACATTATGAGGATTATGCTGAAATTTTTCACAGCCGAAATATAAAACAACTTGAAAAGTTAAAAGTATTATTTGAATAATTGCAAGTCTTTTAAACATAAATTAACCTATACAGAACAATGACTTTTCACTGTCTCCTATTAAAAGTTTTCTATTAGCATTTATAAAAATCCTTAAAAATTTTTCAGTCTTCATAATCTGCAGACACTCCAATACCAAAGGCCCCCGGTCCTGTATGTATGCCTATACTTATAGGTAGAGGGTCATAATAAACCTCAACCTCAGGAAATTCTTCTCTGGCTATTTTAAGCCAATCTTTTTCTTGATCTTTAGAAATTCCAAATCCTACAACACCAATATTAAGTGACTTTAGACCATCCCTATTAAATCTTTTTTCTATATCCGTTTTAATTGCATCTATCATTTTTATTTGAGTGCGATAAATACTTCCTCTAACCTTCCTAAAAGAATCTATTTTCTTTCCTTGAATTGTAAGAAGCGGTCTAATATTAAGTACACTGGCAACCTTAGCTGCCGACGATGTGATCCTTCCCCCTCTTTCAAGAAAGTCCAGATCACTTACTGTAAGATATATTGAAGAATTACAGGCATCTTTTTCCAGGTATGAAGCTATTTCTTTTCCTCTTATTTTTTTCTTCGCCATCTTCAGTGCTTTTATAACAGAAGCTTTTTGAGTGACAGATATTCTGTGATTATCAACAACATGGACTCTGCCGTCATAATCATTTGCAATAATAGCTGCTGAATTACAGGATCCGCTTAAACTGCTTGACATGGGAATATATACAATCTCCTCAAATCCTTCTTTAAAAATAAATTCCAGCTTGTCAATTAACTGACCCATGGAAGGTTGAGAGGTTGTAACTTTTCTTCCTTCTTCCAATATTTTGCAAATTTTAAAATCTGTAAGATCAGCATCCTGATAGTAGCTGACACCATCAATAAAAATAGGCATATTGAGGACGTAGGCACCCAGTTCTTTCCCTTGATCCTCATTGATTCCACTATTTGTATCTGTTAATATTGCAACCTTCATTCTCTCATCCTTTCAGTTATTTATTTATGTCTAGACTTTTATTATACAGATAATTAGACTTTATTTCATTGATATATAAATTTATTAATCCTAAAAACCCTTTTCCTATAGGTTCTAAAAATTTTATATTTTATCTTCCTTATTTAAAAAATATGCCACGCCAAAGGCGGATATGGATACTACTATTTTTATTAAGGTTAAAATAGCAAATTTCCATGATAAAGGATTTAAAATTACATCCCCCAATAGTGTATTTGTTATAACTCCTATAGAAGATCCTATAAGAGATGAGGTTATATATATGTAATATGGAGTTTTACAGGCTCCAAAATAAAAGCTTATAATGTCGCAAGGGAACCAACCTATGATTCTAACAATAAAGCTTGCAAAAAACTCATTTTTCTTTTGAATTTTTATAATTTTCTCTATTTTAGGGTATTTACTTTTAATATACTCAATTCCTTCACCGCCTGACCATAGTCCCAAAAAATATGGAATACTAAGGGTAACTGCAAGACCTAAATAACTGGCAAAAACAGCTGTTAAGGGAGGAAACAGCATACCACTTGCAAGGTATAGGGAAGGTAAAGGAATTATAATAGATAAGCTTTTAACTGCAAACAGCAAAAGAAGAAGCAAAACAGAAGCAATTGGCTTTCCTGAAACACTTTCGGTAAGGTTTTTAATGGTTATGTTTCCCTCTAAGACAACAAAAATTACCACTAGAATCATGGTAAAAGATATAAGGGCGACTGTTTGCATTTTTTTGAATTTTTTTGACATATCTTTTGCTCCTATTATTAAGGATTTTCTTCTATAAGTTCAGTTGCAATATTATGAAGTCTTTCCATTCTGGCATCCATGGCAGAACCCATTTCCGCACACTCTATAAGCTCTTTTTCTATAAAATCGGAATTAGGTAGTCCCTTTTTATATCTGATTTTATGCTCCAAGCTTGCCCACCAGTCCATTGATATGGTCCTAAGCTGAACCTCCACCTTCATAAGTTTTTTATGATCATGTAAAAAAATAGGTATTTCAATTATAAGATGCAGACTTCTGTATCCGTTAGCCTTTGGATTTTTAATATAATCTTTTTTTTCAATTAGCTTAATATCATCCTGGTCTAAAATAGAGTCTGCTAAAGCATATATATCTGAAGGGAAGGAACATATTACCCTAACTCCTGCTATATCATGTAGGTTTTTTTCAATGCTGTCTACTGTTAAAGGATATCCTTTTCGAACCATCTTTTCTCTTATGCTCTCAGGAGACTTTAAGCGGGTCCTTATAGATTCAATAGGATTACGGTCATACTGCATTGACAGTTCTTCGCTTAGAACAGTAAATTTAGTTTCAACCTCCATCATAGCGCACTTATAGTAGCTCATAAGCTCCTTGTAGGGTTGAATGGATTTTTTAACTATTGCGGAAATTTTCTGATTCTTAAGTTGTTCAAGAAAATTTGCAGTTAATTTACTATATATATCTTCAATTTCCATTTTAATCCCTCTCTTATATATATTTTCCTTTAACAGCAAAGAAGCAATAAGGTTTTTTTACAACTTCCTTATTGCTTTTTCACTAATAGGGAATTTTTTAAAATCTATTGTATTTAGTTCTCATACCAAATTTTATCGGCGTAAGGTTTCCAATTTTGTGCATATTTCTCACATTTTCCACATAAGTGTTCAGCACTTTCGGGAGACTGAAGATCTGTTGATTTTACACCTGTCTCTTTTACTAATCTTTGCAAAATTTCCGGGTTTTCCAACATAGGACAAGGTCTTAAATGATTTTCGTTAAAGGGTTGATTGTTATGGTATGCCATAAACAAAGGGCTCTTTAAAATCTCAAGTAAAGTGTGAGTGCGGATATTTGCATCTGAGTAGTGGATAAATACACAAGGTTCAGCATCTCCGTTAGCATTGATATGAAAATAATTTCTACCTCCGGCAATGCAACCACCCATATATTCTCCGTCATTTTGAAAGTCCATTGTAAATAAACCCTCTCCACTTCTAAGATTTCTAATTTTTCTTATTCTATTTTTAGTTGCTACTCTTTGTTCAGGTGTTGGTAAAAGCTCTACAGAAGCGTCATTACCAACAGGCATATAGTGGAAATACAAAGCATAACGGCATCCCTTGTCCACCATAAGATCTATAAATTCCTTTTCTGTTACAGACTCGCAATTTTTAGAAGTATAACAAATTGAAGTTCCGAATATAAGCCCATTTTCTTTTAAAAGATCCATAGCCTTCATAACTTTACCATATACACCATCGCCACGACGAAGGTCATTTACTTCAGGAGATCCTTCAAGGCTTATGGCAAGCATCATATTGCCTACTCTTTTCATCTCCTTACAGAAGGCTTCATCCACAAGAGTTCCATTTGTAAATGCTAAAAATTGGCAGTCCCTATGCTCTTCACAAAGTTTAATAAGGTCATCTTTTCTAACTAAAGGTTCTCCTCCTGTAAACATGTAGAAAAAGACTCCCAATTCCTTACCTTGCTTTACAACATTGGACATTTCTTCATAACTAAGATTTAATTTGTTTCCATATTCAGCAGCCCAGCACCCTGTACAATGGAGATTGCAGGCGCTTGTAGGATCCATTAAAATCAACCAAGGTATATTACACTGGTGAATTTCTCTCATTTTATGCATTATTTTAGTACCTGTAAGCATTGCTTCAAAGCCTAAATTTAATACAGTTGTTTTAATTACATTAGGATCCAATTCATTAATGGCGCGGTTAAGATACTTGTTTAAGGCTCCGTCCTTGTCGCGGACCATACTTCTAACATCATCATAGTCGATTCCCAAATCATCATCTTCCATATACTTTTGCATTAAATCGACAAGTTTTGCCATTTCCTCTTCACGATTTTCTTTGTTTACCTTTTTTAAAATAATATCAATGCCAAGACTTGCTGCAGTTCTTGCTGAAAAGTGATTTAAATTTCCCATTCTTTCTTCCTCCTAATCGTAGTTACAGTACTTTGTACAACAAATAGATTCAATATTCCGTCAATTATTAAATTTAATCCTATGAGCATAACAATAGCGGTGCTTCCTCTATATGGTCTTAGAAATAGCATTGTTCCTATAACCGCATTTATTAATGATATTACTAAAATGACCCACCACCTATCTACTCCGATTTTTCTTGCATCTAGAGCAGTTTGTATTCTTAAAAGTGCGTCACAAAGCATAAAAACTCCTATTCCTATAACCAAAACCTCTATAAATTTGGTTGTCCAGAAAAACATAACAAATCCAATTAAACTTGAAATGACTCCCATGGCAAAATCAAATTGAAAGGCGAGTTGCAATATATCTCTTGAGAAATATCCCAATAACTTTACTATTCCAAAAAGAAGTAACAGTATCCCGCATATTCTGCAAAATACCTCTGCCGCCATATCCGGTTTTATAAAAATGGCTGCACCTAAAACAATAAGGCTCATTGAAAAAACACTGTATATTTCCTTTACTTTCTTTAATCTCTCCATTGCTTCACCTCATATCCATAAGTATTTCCCTTAACTTTTATTACAAGCATAGCCCTTCTGCTTTCCTTTTATTTTCTATAATTTTTACACCTCTAATAAGAAGTTAAGCTTTCATATGTTTTCATGGTTTATACTGACAGTTCTTTATTAATTCCAAATTTAAATAGGTTTTTAAGCTTTATTATAAATTTTAATCTGTTCGGCCTATTTAATTTTTAAATATTTACTTTTTGTATTCATGTGAAATTTCAATGGCATAGAACTATAAGCTATAAATCTCTTACTTAAAAAATTTCTAGAAAGACCCTCAGACTAAAATAAATGAAGAGAAAATATAAATTTTCTTAATATGAGCCTTATTATTTCATCATTTTACTTGCCTGAAGATCTTATCTATATTTAGTTTATAAGCAATTCTTATACTTTACTACAGACAAAAGAGCTAAAATGTCGGAAATTCCAACACTTTAGCTCTTTTGTCTGTATTTTATTTAAATTTCTCTTAATTCTTCAGGGTGTCCATTTATATAAGTCTTAATCATTTCATTGACAGTAGCATTAAATGAATCAGAAACAGTTTTCATAAGGACCTTTTTAGATTCCTTCATCCTTCCCTCAATCCAACGCAAGGTAACGCCTATAATCGCATCTGTATAGAAGTAGACAATGTAATCCTTGCCCTTTTGAGAAATTCCGCTACCTTCTGCAGACTCATTAACAAACCTCCCTATAAAATATCCGGCGGCAGATTCAAGATAGGTTTTAATTACATCCCTACTCCTAGAATTATAAATATGAATAATGGCATCATTATGATCCAATAAAAAATTTACTGTGCGTAGGTATTCTTGATAAAAATCATTATTAAGATCGGTTTCCTTTCTGAATTTTACAGACTCTTCCTTAAAAGCACTGTCAAGTAAATCGTATATATCTTGAAAATAATAATAAAAAGTATTCCTATTTATTTCAGCTAACTCTATAATCTCTTTTACAGTAATTTTATCTAAAGATTTCTTTTTCAAAAGCTCCATAAAAGATTCAATAATAGCTTTTTGAGTATACTTTGCCATTTTCATCACCTCTCAGAAAACAGTATTATTAAATTTTAAAAACTATAAGAGCTATACAAAGCTCTTTAATTATTAAAATAATATTTAAATTTAAAATAAAAAGGTTATGAGCCTATTTAGTCATAACCTCCCCTCAGTCTTTTAAAGGTCGCTTAAATTAAGTCCTTAGACTCTTTTAAAGGAACTGAAAACCTGTCAATATAAAGAAACAAATTTTGGACAGTATTAAGCTTAAATTCTTTTCATAACAATTACCTTATTTTTATTAAAAACCAAGGTATCTGTTAAGGCTTTTACGAGAATAAGTCCTCTACCACCTGAAGATCTTTTTTTATAGTCATAGCTGTTGAAGTCAAAATCGACTCCCTCCCCCTCATCTTCAACCTTTATGGTTATAGAACTCTGTCTTAAATAAATAGTTAGCTTTATTTGTTTATGAATATCTCTTAAATTTCCATGAATAAGGCCATTAACCATAAGTTCTTGAAGTATAAGCTTAAGGTCAAAAATCGTTTCTTCATTGTATATGTATTTTTTTAAATTTATCATTGCACTGTCAAGAAATGGTCTTAATTCTCCCAAGTCACCGCGGACAGTCCCCTTGTATTTATATATAGTATCCATAAAGCCACTCTCCATTAAACTTTTACCCTAGGGAAATAAATTAAAACTTTTTTGTAACTTTTTGTAATTATTTTGTAAGTCTATTCCTTAATCTAAGCTCTATTTTACTAATATTATTTCATTCAAAAATAAATTGTTTAAATTTTAATTCAAGGGTATCTATGTTTTAGAAAGTTTATATGAAAGGAGAATATGACAATGGAAAAATATGAATGTACAGTATGTGGTTATATTTACGATCCTGAAGTTGGAGATGAAGATACCGGTATAGCTCCCGGAACATCTTTTAATGATCTTCCCGACGATTGGGAATGCCCTCTTTGCGGATCCCCTAAGGAAGACTTTGAACCTGTAGAAGAATAGTTTTAATCTTATAAAAAAACGCTACCTGTTGGTAGCATTTTTTTATTCATCTATTCTTTCTATATTAGCTCCAAGACCTCTGAACTTTTCTTCAATATCTTCATATCCCCTATCTATGTGATAGATGTCCGATATAGTTGTTTTGCCTTCAGCTACAAGGCCTGCAAGTATAAGTGCAGCTCCAGCTCTTAAATCTGTGGCTATAACCTCTTCACCCCTAAGGGGTCTGCCTCCTGTAACTAAAGCTTTTCTATCGTTTACCTCTATATCTGCTCCCATTTTAGTAAGCTGAGCAACATGCATAAACCTATTTTCAAAGACAGTTTCAATTACAGTGCTTTTTCCCTTTAAGCTTGTCATAAGGGCCAAAAACTGTGCTTGCATATCTGTAGGAAATCCCGGATAGGGTAAGGTCTTTATATTTATGGGAATCCCTTCAGGATTTCCTATAACTCTTATTTTATCGTCACTTTCTATTACTTTATTTCCTGCTTCTATGAGCTTTGCTGTAATAGGCTTCATGTGTGAAGGAATTATATTTTCAACACTTACATCTCCACCGCTTATAGCAGCTGAAACCATGAAGGTTCCCGCTTCAATTCTGTCAGGTATAATTTGGTGAGTGCATCCCTTAAGCTCCTTAACTCCCTTTATTACTATAGTTGATGTTCCCGCTCCCGTTACAATTGCTCCCATTTTTCTTAAAAAATTCGCAAGGTCGACTATTTCAGGTTCTTTTGCGGCATTTTCTATTACAGTTTCACCCTTTGCAAGAGTCGCTGCCATAATTATATTTTCAGTTGCTCCTACTGATGGAAAATCAAGATAAACTACATTTCCAACAAGCTCATTACAGCTTGCACTTACTCCATCATCATAACATACAACCTTTGCTCCAAGAGCTTCAAATCCCTTTAAATGAAGGTCTATAGGTCTTGAGCCTATATTGCAGCCTCCCGGCAAGGAGTTGACGGTCTTACCCATTCTTGCTAAAAGGGGACCCATTACTAAAAATGATGCTCGCATTTTATTCATAAGCTCATAGTTTGTCTCATAGGAAGTCAGATTTTTAGAGTTGACTAAAACCTTATTCTTTTCAAGTTTTTCTACTTTAGAGCCTAGACTTTCAAGAACTTCTATCATTATTTCAATATCTTTAAGATCAGGTACATCTTCTAATATTATGTCCTCTGTTCCGAGGATAGATGCGGCAAGAATAGGAAGTGCGGCATTTTTTGAACCGCTAATTCTAACAGAGCCTCTAAGAGCAGGGCTTTTTTTTACGATTATCTTTTCCAAAACATTCCTCCGTACTTTTTAATATGACTATTATATCATATATTAAAGTCTGTAAAAAAGTAAACTTATTCATTGGACTTTAAGGATTCTATCATGTCTATATTTTTAAGCTTAATATGGAAAATCAACATTACGATTATACTTAATATAAAGGTTATAAATCCTGCAATTAAATAGCTTGATATTTTAAGAGTCGGGTTAAACATCATTGATATAGGCTCTACAATTTTTATTACACTGTAATGGAGAATTTTTCCTACAAAGACTCCTATTATTATTCCTAAAAGGGTCAGTATGAAACTTTCTCTATAAACATACTTGGTAGTTTCTTTGGAATAAAAGCCCAAAACCTTTATAGTTGAAATTTCTCTTATTCTTTCTTCTATGTTTATATTAGTCAAATTGTAAAGAACCACCATGGCAAGAATACTTGATGCAACTATTATTATAAATTCAACCTTGGATATGGAGTACATGAATTTATCCATAATGCTTTCAAGGGAGCTTACATCTACTGCAGAAAGCACCGCCTTATAGCCGGTGAATTTTGATGAAAGTCTTTCTCTCTCTTGTGGATTCATATCCTTTATTTTCATAAAATCAGTGTTTGCCTTAAATTCTCTACCAAAAAGCTTGGTATAATAATCTCTATCCATAAACATATAGTGGCCGCTGTACATTTCAGCAATGCCTGCTATTTCTATTTTATAAATTTGATTTTCTATATCCCTTACCTCAAGACTATCTCCTTTTTTCAATCCTTTTATCTTGGCGATTTTTTCAGAAATTATAGCTCCTCTTTCAGGAAGGTCAAGATCTTTTTTGCTTCTTCTATCCCTCAGTCTAAAGTATTCATCAGAATCTTGTTTATCTGCCGGGACTATAAGTCCTATATCCTGGTCTAATTCCTTATAGTCGACTTTAAAGTTTTCCTGATAATACTCTTTGTAATCTATAGATAAGTCTTTTAATTTCTCCTTGTAAGCCTTATAGGAATCCTCATCAATTTCTCTGTCATAGGATACAGCTAAATCATATTTTTGAATGTCTTTAAATTGAATAAGCTCTATACCGTTTACTGAATTTTTTATTCCAAAGCCCAGAACTAAAAGAGCCATACAGCCCATTACTCCTATAATGGTCATAATCATTCTGCCCTTGTATCTAAAAAGATTCCTTGCTGTAACCTTATGAAGAAAAGTCATTTTATTCCATAGAGGACTTATCCTTTCAAGAAAAATTCTGTTTCCTGACTTAGGAGGTTTAACTCTTAAAAGATTTGCAGTATTTTCTTTTAAAAGTTTATTAACTGAAAGCCAAGCTGCAACTGCCGTAAAGATTAAACCTGTAATTATAGCAAGTATCATCCTTAATGGAAAGAATCTAAAAGCAAGGTTGGACTCAAATACAGATCCTATAAAGTAAGCATTTCCTATTATTTTAGGCAATACATAGGAACCAGCAAAGGCTCCCAAAATTCCCCCTACTATAGAAGCAAGGGCTCCATAGATAAAAAACTTACCTGCTATTTCCTTATTGCCATATCCTAAAGCCTTATAGGTTCCTATTAGTATTCTTTGCTCATCAACCATTCTGGTCATAGTTGTAAAGCTTACTAAAAGTGCTATCATAAAGAAAAACAATGGGAAAATAAAGGATAACATATCCATTCTTCCTGCAAAATCAAAGTAATTATTTATACCGAAATTCAAGTGCCTTGGAGTTATAGAATAAACAGGTTGCTTTAAGATTCTCATAATTCTTCTGCCATCTGAAAGCTTTTCTTCAGCATCTTTTATTTTTTCTTCTGCTTCCTTACTTTTATCAGCATACTCAACTTCGGCATCTGCAAGCTCTTTCTCGCCCTTGTAAAGATCTTTTTTTGCATCTGCGAGCTTTTTTTCTCCCTTTTCTATTTCTTCATTAAAGGTTTTTTCAGATTCTTCAAGGGTTTCCTTGCCCATGGTGTACTTTGCCTTGCCTGTATCTAGTTTACTTCTTCCTTCAAGATATTCCTTGTAGGATTCTTGATACTTTTTTTCTCCTTCTTCATAGTCCTCTTTGCCTTTTGCAAGTTTTGAATCGGCATCTGCAAGTTGTTTTTTTGTATCTTCAAGCTTTATCTTTCCATCTTCATATTCCTGCCTACCTTCAAGGAGTTTTTTCTCATTTTCTCTGTACTTTTCTTCCCCCTCTTGGGCTTTCTTTATGCCTTCTTCCAGCTGCTTTTCTCCCTCAGACATTTGTTCTTTAGCTGAATCAAGTTTAGCCTTACCTACTTCTAATTCACTTGAAGATTTTTTTATTTCCTTTATCCCTGCCTGTGCTTCTTCAAGCTTTGCCTTATAGCCTTTAATTGTAGATGGATCTTTCATTTCATCCGGTAAATTTGAAAGTATAAGATCCATACTTTGCTTTTGACTTTGAGCCTCTTTTAAACCTGCCTGTGCTTCTTCAAGCTTTGCCTCAAGACCTGTAAGCTGTGACTTATATGCTTCTATTTCAGCTTCTATTGCCGCTTTTTCTTCAGGGCTTAAGTTGGGATTTGAGAGCTCAGCTTGCTTTAAGGCTATTGCTCCTTCAAGTTGTGCCTTCGCCCCCTCAATTTCGCTTATTCCACTTTCAAGTTTTGTTATTGTATCTTCAAGAAGTTTGTATTTGGATAGAAGCTCTTCAGCCTGATTAACTTGGCCTAAAAGCTCATAAACCTTTGCCTCTAAGTCATCTATAGATGAGCCGGGCATTCCAAGTCCTGATGCAATTTTTTCTGTGGCGGATTTTATTTCCTCCTGTCCTTTTTCAAGCTTCCTTTCATTTTCAGCAATTTCAGCTTTCCCATCTTCTATTTTCTTCTTTGATTCTTCCAGAGTCTTGTATCCTTTATCCAGTTCTTCCCTGCCTTGGGCAAGCTGCTTTTCTCCTTCTTCAAGTTGCGTTTTGCTGGCATCAAGCTTGGCCTTACCCTTGTCGTATTCTGACTTGCCCTGATCGTATTCAGCTTGGCCTGTTTCAAGCTTTGCCTTTGACTTATCAAGCTCATCTCTGCCGTCTTTTAACTTGTCATAGCCTTCTGAGAGCTCCTTTTGTGCATCATCAATATCTTTTTCCGATTTATACAGCTTGTCTTTGGCTTCGTCAAGCTTTGACCTGCTCTTTGCTTTTTCACTGTTAAAATCTGAAAGGCCCTTATTATAATCTTTTTTTCCCTTAGCAAGTTCATCTCTTGCATCAGAAAGTTTTTCTTCTCCTTCACTAAGTTCATCCTTTGCGTCGGATATTTTGTCTTCTCCTGATTTTATTTCGTCTTCAATTTCACTTTTAAGACTTATAAATCTTCTTTCTGGTCTGTGTTTAAAATCAAGGTCCAAAGACTTCCTATGCTCTTCTATAAGATCTTTGTACTCATCGGTATAAGTCCTTAATCCTTGAGTATCCTTATATATAATCCTTGCAATTGTGGGGTCCATATTAAAGTTTGATTCATCTATATAGGCTCTGCCCTTAATCTCTCCAAGTCCTCTTAAAGACTGTCCTCTTAAATCCCTCATAGGGTCTTGAACAGACTTGAAAAATCCTACAACCTTGTACCTATAATTTGTGAGTTTATCCTCTTCTTCTTCGTCTAATGTGGAAAATTTATTAACTTCCTTATTAAATTCAACAGTATCCCCAAGCTTATAGCCTCTGTCCTTTAAAACCCAGTCAAGAATTATTTCTCCTCTTTCCGGCTCCCTACCCTCTATAATTGTAGGTTTGCTGATTTTATAGGGCATATTCATAACATTTAAAAGAAGAATGGAATCCTTAACTGACAGGTCCATATCGTAACCATATTCCAACTCTTTAATATTTTTTTGAGACTCTATAATAAAAATATCTTCTCCCTCAAAACCTGCCGTTGCGGAAACTGATATATCCTCATAGTTTTGTGAAATTATATTTTTTTCTACAGTATCTCTCATTATAGTTCCTGTAGAAATAAGTCCTGTAAAGATAAAAACTCCCAGCCCAACTATAACAAGTATAGAAATAAATCTGGAAATACTTCTTTTTATCTCCCTTAGAGTATCTTTATTTAATAAACTCAATACTCCCACCTACCATTCTATATTATCAATTTCCTCAGAATTCTCATTGAATTTAATGCTTCTTACCTTAGCATCTGCTATTTCTATTACCCTATCTGCAGCAGGTGATACTGCCTTATTGTGAGTTATAACTATTACAGTAGTATCATAAGTTCTTGTTAAATCTTTAAGAATTTTAAGAACCTGTTTACCTGTTTTATAATCAAGGGCTCCTGTAGGTTCATCACATAGAAGAAGCTTTGGGTTTTTGGCAATTGCCCTTGCTATAGCAACTCTTTGTTGCTCCCCTCCTGAAAGCTGAGAGGGAAAATTATTCATTCTGTCCTTAAGGCCTACAGACTCTAAAACTTCCTTTGAATCCTTGGCGTCTTTCACTATTTGAGCGGCAAGCTCCACATTTTCAAGGGCAGTAAGATTCGGTATAAGATTATAAAATTGAAAAACAAAACCCATGTCGTATCTTCTATAAGATGTAAGTTCCCTTTTATTCATAGAGGATATATTTTTCCCGTCTACTATTATTTCACCGGAGCTTGGACTGTCCATGCCTCCAAGTATATTTAATAAAGTTGACTTGCCTGCACCGCTGGGACCTACTATAAGAGCAAATTCTTTCTTGTTAACATCAAAGCTTATGTCTTCATTAGCAACTATAACATTTTCTCCCATAAAATATTTTTTATACAGGTTTCTTATTTCTATAAATGCCATACCTATCTCTCCTTATTCTTTCTTGATTATAACACATTATAAAAGTATAATATTATTTGATAGATATTTTTCAAACATTGATAAATTGCTTTTAAATTAAATTTATAGGAGGCTGTTATGGATAAAACTATTAATATAGAAGGCATGACCTGTGAGCATTGTGCCGCTCATGTTAAAGAGGCTCTTGAAGCCCTTAGCGGTGTTGAAAGTGTAAAGGTTTCACTCTTTAAAAACTCTGCAAAGGTTAATGGAGATAATCTTAATGATGAGCAGTTAAAGAAGGCTATTGAAGAAGCAGGCTATAAAGCTAAATCAATTAAATAAAGGTTCATTAAAAGGGAGCCCCTATTATAATACAGGCTCCCTTTTCTCTTTTAATATTAAATTTTTAACTAACTTGGAAATAAAATTTTCCTTATAAAATTATACAATTTAAAATTTTCATGTATAATTAAATTTAACTACCGACTTCTTTTTTGAAGCTTAGTTAAATATATAAAAAATTCAATTATTTTTATTTTGAAAGGAGTTAAAGGTGAAGAAATTATTATTTTACATACTGTCCCTTATGCCTTTATTTATTATATCCGCGATTGTTTATGCTATGGTTTATTATTTAAGAAACGGCTATGTTAAATTAGACATAGAATTTTTTGTAGGTATCCTATCAACTATGGCTGTTGCTTATTTCTCTGTTAATCACCTTAACAAAAGAAGAAGTAATGCTGGCTATAAGAATAATAAACAAAAGAGTAGAAAGAAAAAATAATTATAAAACCTTGCTTAAAAAGCTTCTGGTCCTTTCATTTTGAGGATTGTTTAAAAGTTTTTCCGGAGTATTTTCTTCAACTACCAGTCCTGAATCCATAAAGATAATTCTGTCGGAGACTTCCCTTGCAAATCCCATTTCATGAGTAACTATTACCATAGTCATGCCATCATTGGCGAGGCCTTTTATAACGTCTAAAACCTCTCCTACCATTTCAGGATCAAGGGCTGATGTAGGCTCGTCAAAAAGCATTACATCAGGCTCCATGGCAAGGGCTCTTACTATTGCAATTCTTTGTTGTTGCCCGCCTGAAAGCTTTTTAGGATACTCATCCTTCTTATCCTCAAGGCCTACTCTTTTAAGCAGGGTAATTGCCTTTTCAATAGCTTCTTCTCTTGTTGACTTACCTGTTATTACAGGAGCAAGTATTATGTTTTCCAAAACACTTTTATGAGGAAAAAGATTAAAAGATTGGAAGACCATGCCCATTTTTTGACGTAACTTATCTATATCAACCTTCTCATCATTAATTTTAATATCGTTAAAATATATTTCCCCTTCAGTTGGCTTCTCCAAAAGATTTAAACATCTTAAAAATGTTGATTTTCCAGATCCGCTTGGTCCTATTACCGTTAAAACTTCTCCCTTTTCTACATTTTCATTTATTCCTTTTAAGACCTTTAGGTGGCCGAAGGATTTTTGCAAATTTACAGTTCTAATCATTTTCCAAACTCCTTTCCCAAAGGCCCATAAGTTTAGATAATCCAACAGTTAATATTAAATAGCATATCGCCGCATATACAAGTGGCTTAATCGGTTTATAGGTTTGTGCCTTAATAGCTGTTGCCTTATAAATTATATCAGGCACCCCTACCATAATAACTATTGCCGTTTCTTTTATAAGGGCTATAAATTCATTGCCTAGTGACGGAAGAATTATTTTAATGGCTTGAGGTAAAATTACCTCCTTCATGGTTTGGGACTTATTTAGTCCTAGAGAACGTGCCGCCTCTTTTTGTCCCTTGTCTACGGAGTTTATTCCGCCTCTAAAAATTTCGGCTATATAGGCTCCACTGTTAACTACTATAGCTATAGAACAAAGAAGAATCGAATTTCTCAAAAAAACCATTTCTGCCGGTATTACAACCTTAAGTCCGAAGAATATAATTAAAAGCTGCACCATAAGAGGAGTTCCTCTTATTACACCTATATAGATCTTGGCAATTTTATTTAGAAGCTTATTATCGCCAAGTCTCATAACAGCTATTAAAAGTCCCAATACACTTCCGAATACAACACCTATTATAGACAAAAGGACAGTAATTCCTACACCGGATAAATAAGCATAGTAATACTTTCTTATAAATTCCAATTCCTGTGTAATAAACATTTTTTCTCCTATTATTTATCTGCTTTACTTTTCAGTAAGTTCTATATATTCTTTTTCCCAATTTTTAACGCTGCCGTCTTCATTAAGTTTATCAACTACCTTATTAATAGCATCAACTAAAGACTTATTTCCCTTTTTAACAGCTATTGCATAGGCATCCTCAGGTGGTGCTCCTATATCAACAACTTTAAGACCTTCTTGCATACTGGCAAATTTGTTGGCAGGTATACCTGACATAAATACTGCATCAAAGGTTTGATTTTTTAGTTCCATAACTATATTGTTGTTATCGGGTAAAGCCGTTACAGTTGCTCCTTCTTTTTCAAAGTTTTCCTTAGCATACATTTCCTGAGTTGAACCGAGTTGAGTTCCTATGTTTTTACCCTTTAAATCTGAAGGGCTTTTATACTTGTCCGCATCTTCAGACCTTACAAGCAAAAGCTGCTCCTGTGAGGTATAAGGATGTGAAAAATCCACCGCTTCCATTCTTTCCGGCTTAGCAGCCATGCCAGCTATTACAAAATCCATTTCATTTGCATTTAAAGCTGGAAGAAGTCCGTCAAACTGCATGTCCTTAATTTTAAGTTCAACTCCAAGATCCTCTGCAATTGCCTTTGCAATTTCTATATCAACGCCTATAATTTCGTCCTTACTTCCGTCAATATTATGCCATTCATAAGGAGGGTACTCTGCAGATGTTCCAAGAGTTATAAATCCTCTTTCCTTAATTCCGTCAAGGGAGCCGTCAGTTGATTCCTCAGTCTCACTTGTTTGAGCTGTTTGATTTTCTTTGGAATTTGTTCCTGTGCTTTCTTCCTGCTGAGCCTTATCTCCACAAGCCGTAAGTAACAATCCTACTAACAAGGTTAATACTAAAAATTTTTTCATAATTTCCTCCTATAATTTAATTTCAAAGCAAACTTACTTATGTCATCCTTGCCGCAATTTTAAATTTTTTAGAGAAAATACTTTTTTTATCTGAAAGATATAAACAATTTTTCCTTTCAAAATGCCGCCTCCATTTATAATTTTTACTATTATACTTGTTTTTACAATTATATTCAACGTTTTTTTCTTAATCCGCTGAATTTTATAAATTTTTCCTTTAAAAGTTTTAAATTAAAGTATAATAGTTTAAAGTATCTATATTATTAAATGGAGATAAAATGATTAAGAAGTTGTTTATTATAAATGCCAAGGCCGGTGGCTACAAGTCATCGGATTTGGAAAGAAAAATTATAAGCTGCTATAAAAAGGCCGGCAGATTAAATGAGTTGGAAATAATAAAAACAAGCTATCCAGGCCACGGTGCCAAGGCAGCTCTTGAATTTTCAAAAAGTAACTATGATAAAAAAGTTGTTTATGCCTGTGGAGGAGACGGAACTCTTAATGAGCTTGCTAATGTTTTGGCAAATAGTGATACAGGTCTTGGTCTTATACCAATGGGAACCGGGAATGACTTTTCTAAAAATTTCGACTATAAGAATTTTAAACTTGAGGATACCTTTGACCCTATCCTAAGCCCTGTGGACTTAATTGAAATTAACGAAAGATTTTCTATAAATGTTGCAAGTTTAGGTTTTGACTCCTATGTTCTTATTAATACCTACAAACTTTTAGAAAAATATCCTTCTATTAAAAGTCTTGCCTTCACTTTAGGAGTCATTAAATCTTTATTAAAGATAAAATATTATAGGCTTTCTTTTAACCTTACCCTCCTTAATAAGAAAAAGGTGGAGTTAAATGGCGACTATCTTATTTGTGCTATATGTAACGGATCCTACTATGGATCAGGGTATAATCCCGCCCCTGATGCAAAAATAGATGACGGCTATTTGAACCTGATTGTTTTACCTAAAATCCCTCTTGTTGAGCTGCCATCATTGATTTTAAAATACAAGAAGGGACGCCACTTAAGTTCAAGGTATGTTAAGGAATACAAGGTCCTTTCCGGAGAAATTAAAGCAGACAAAAAAATCCCGGCAAATGTTGATGGTGAATTATTTTCATCAGACAAATTTTCTTTTAAGATAAAAAGGTCTTTTATACTCTTTCACAAACCTACTTCCAAAGGCCTCTTATAAATTTTAAGATTTATAGGATTTTGCAGGTATGTCTTTGTAAAAGTAATAGAAAGCACAAAATGCAAAACTAAAGGCCGCAGCCCATACCGTTGACATGCCTATTTGAAAAAGAGAAGGCTCCGGTCTTGTTCCGGCATAATAGGCATAGGGTATCTTTACAAGAAAAATGGAAATAAGCCCCTGAATCATAACAAAATTTGTTTCACCTATACCATTAAAGTAGCCTGTAAAGCAGTAAGCCAGAGATAGTATAAAGCACTCTATACTTGTTGCTTTTAAAAATTCTGCTGATGCCTTAATAACATCATAATCTTCGATTTTAATAAAAAGAGTTGAAAGTTCTTTCCCATAAAAAAATGCGAAAATGGAAATAATACCTCCCAGTACAGCTGCAGTAGCCATACCTATCCACATCGACTTTTTAGCCCTTGCTAAATTCCCGGCTCCATAGTTTTGTCCCACAAAGGCTGAAATTGATTGAGTGTAGGATATAGGTATAAGTAAAATAAACATAACCAGTTTTTCCGCTATGCCTACTCCTGCAGATGCAATTTCTCCCAAGGAATTTACAATTCCAAGTATAATTAAATAGGACATTTCATTGCACATGCTTTGTAGAGCTAAAGGACTGCCTAATTTTAAAATTCTTTTTATAATCTTAGAATCTATTTGAAGGGAAGCTTTTTCAAAATCAAATAAATTTTTATTTTTCCACATTAAAACAAGAGACATTACAACACTTACCCCTTGAGCAAATACCGTTGCATAAGCAGCTCCGGAAGCTCCCATGTTGAAAAATTTAATTAAGATAATATCTCCTAAAATGTTGACAAAACAGGCTATTATAACAAAGTATAGAGGAGATCTTGAATCTCCAAAGCCTCTAAAAATCGCACTTATAAGGTTATAGGCAACTATAAATATACTTCCCAAACCGCAAATTCTTATATAGCTTACAGTTTGTATAAAGGCTTCTTCAGGTGCCTTGGTAGCCTTAGCTATAAGTCCTGCAGATATAGGTGTTAAAAGAGTTAATAGCAAAGCTAAAATTCCCATAAGAAAAAAACTGTTAATTATTATTTTTAAAATTCCCTCTCTGTTTTCTCCTCCTACATATAGAGCCATAAGGACAGTTGAACCCATGGAAAGACCACTTACAAGTCCTATTATAATTTGCATTGCCTGACTTCCCGTAGCAACTGCTGATACATCGGCCCTTGTGGCAAATTTACCTACAGCCCAAAGATCTACCGCTCCATATAAGGCTTGTAAAATCAATGCCAATAAAACAGGAATGGAAAATTTCACCAAGTTTTTAAAAATAGGTCCCTTTAAAAAATCCCCATCTATTTCTTTCATCCTACTGACTCCTTTTATCTTTCTAAATAATTTTATAAATAATCCTTAATGCTCTTTGCCTTAAATTAATATAATTATTATAGCTTAAGCCTTTATAGGCCTCAAGAAATCTTTAAATCCTAAAATGCTAAGGAGAGACTTATTTATAAAAAGAAAAGGAACCGCCTTCTAAAAGCGATTCTCTTCCTTGCTTTCTATATTAACTTATAAAGGGAGTTTTACTTTATTATAACCCTTTCATCTATGGGCTTTTTCTTCTTTTCAGCCGGATGAGAAAGGATATTGCCGAATACCATTTGGGATTTTAAAGTCCAACTATCATTAATATTCCACTTTTCCTTAACCTCTTTATCAATTATAGGATTATAGTGTTGCAGGTTTGCTCCAAGTCCTATGTCTCTTAAAGAAATCCAAAGGGCGAGAGTAACAATTCCTGAATTTTGTTCAGACCAAGGGTCAACATTATCAGCATAATTAGGATACTTCTCTTTAAGCTCCCTATTGCTAGCTTGATCTTCAAAAATTAAAACAGTTCCGAAGGCATTTTTAAATCCATTAATCTTTTTTTCTGTCTTTTTAAAATCCTCTTCGTCATTTACTTTTTTCCTTAGAGTTTCCATAACTATTTTACCCCACAGGTAATCATGATCATCTCCGAAAAGAACCACCGCTCTTTGTGATTGTCCGTTATATGAACTTGGGCAGTTGTGGACAACTTCCTTAATATAATCTCCTATATCTTCCTTAGCTATGTCTACATTTTTATCTAAATCATAAAAGGATCTTCTTGCCTTAATAACTTCCAAAGCTTTTGAGTTCATTTAATCACTCCTTAGTAGATACTTACCCATTAAATACTTATTCATAAACAGTTACTTACTTCCTTTAAAATTCTTTTTAAGTTATAATCATGTCGGTGATAATATGAAAACTGTACTTATTACAGGTGCTGCAAGAGGAATTGGAAAATCTGTTGCAAGGACTCTGGCATCTGAAAAAAAATATAATATAATTATTAATTACAACAAATCTGAAAATTCAGCCCTTGAGCTTGAAAAGGAGCTTAAAGACCAAGGGATAAATGCTCTTGCTATAAAGGCCGATATATCAAAGCTAAGTGAAGTTGAGGAAATGTTTAATAGGATAAAAAATCTTTACAAGGGCGTAGATGTTTTAATAAACAATGCGGGTATTTCTTATTCAGGTCTGTTTCAGGATCTTAGTCCTGATAACTGGGATGAGATTTTTAATGTAAATGTAAAAGGCTGCTTTAATACAATTCACTGTGCTCTTCCCTATATGCTTTTTAATAAAAAGGGAGTGATTTTAAATTTTTCATCTATTTGGGGTTCGCACGGTGCCTCCTGTGAAGTGTCCTATGCTGCAAGTAAAGGTGCCATAGAGGCTCTTACCAGATCCCTTGCCCTGGAGCTTGCCCCTTCAAATATAAGAGTTAATGCCATAGCTCCCGGAACTGTAAATACTGATATGATGAAATTTTACTCATCAGAAGATTTAAAGTGCATCTGCGACAATATTCCTATGATGCGTATGGCTGAACCTTATGAAATCGCAAATCTAGTAAGCTTTTTAATTTCAGACAAAAACTCCTACATGACGGGACAAATTATTTCTCCTTCAGGAGGCATGTGTGTCTAATCTTTATTTCATTTTGCTTTTAAATTAATCAAGGTTTTTTATTTATAGAGATTAAATTTTAGAATTTAAGGTATAAAAATTTATATATTACTAATACTAAATAGGTTTGGTGGTAATTATGAAAAAATACAAAGGCCTAATCTTGTTAAGCTTATTTTTAATCTTTATCTTTGTGGGGATTAATTTTTTGCAAAGAAAAGATTCTATTCAAGGAGAAAAAGCCAAGGAGGATACAAATCTTATGAATATAAAAAACAGAAATGAAATATATTTTGCAGGAGGTTGCTTTTGGGGAGTTGAAGGATATTTTAAAGAAATTCCCGGAGTAATTTCCACTACAGTCGGATATGCCAATGGTAAAACCCAAGACACCGACTATAATAGAGTTAAAGAAACTGACCACAGTGAAACTGTTAAGATAATTTATAATGAAGATGAAATAACTTTACAGGATTTAATAGAATATTATTTTAGAATAATTGATCCGACTTCAATTAATAAGCAGGGCAACGACATAGGAAGGCAATACAGAACCGGCATCTATTACAATGACGAATATGACAAGCTTGTAATTAACGAAATCATTAAACAAAAGCAAGCCGACTATGATAAAAAAATAGCTGTGGAGGTACAGCCTTTAAATAACTTTATAGAAGCGGAGGAATACCACCAGGATTATTTAGATAAAAATCCCGGCGGCTACTGCCATATAAACCTTTCCTTAGCCAAAAAGCCTTTATCTAAGGAGGAGTCCCCTTATAAGAAGCCTGACGACAATACTCTTAGAGACAAGCTTAGTGATATTGAATATAAGGTAACTCAAGAAAAAGCTACAGAAAGGCCTTTTACTTCAAATTATGACGATTTTTATGAAAAGGGAATATATGTTGATATAGTATCAGGAGAGCCGCTTTTTTCCTCTTCAGACAAATATGATGCAGGATGTGGATGGCCTTCATTTACCAGACCTATAGATTCAACTATTGATTACAGTGCTGATAAGTCTTTTAATATGAAAAGAGTTGAAGTTAAAAGTAAATCGGCAGGCTCTCATTTAGGTCATGTTTTCTATGATGGTCCTAAGGATAAGGGAGGAGCCAGATATTGTATTAACGGAGCCTCTTTAAGGTTTATCCCTCTTGATAAAATGGAGGAAGAGGGCTATGGAGAATACATTGACAAGGTAAAATAAAGAGTAACCGGATTTATTTCCGGCTACTCTTTTATATTTTATCAACTTTTTCCTTACTCAATAGCACTTTCTAGGGCGCAAGTATTGTTTATAATACTATAATTTCTCCTTTGTCAGCGTCTAGAATTATTTTTTGTCCATCATGGACTTGCTTGTAGAATTCTTTATCTACCTCTGTTACCATAGGAATTTCCATAACAATTGCACAAGATACAAGAACTGTGTCAAGCTCTTCAACAATTAAAGCCTTGGGTCCTGTCCCGCACTCATCAAGCTTATACAATCCGTCGGCTTGGACTACTGAGCTCCCTTTGCCCTTTGGAAAAACTATAATTTTATCTTTGACGCTCTTTCCTTCAAGTGCATGACCTTTTTCAATTATGTTACCGGTTTTAGGGTCTGTGTGGTAAAACAAAATAGCTTCTTTTGAAAAAATTAATTCTCCCTCAACTCTTCCACCGGAAATCACTTTGCATTTAAATTTATTCATTTTAAAGCTCACCGCCCTTAGAAGCTAATTCCATACATGATTTTGCATCAAGAACATTTATCTTAACATTAAAGCTTGACATATAATATGAGCATTTTGGCGAATCCGATAATCCGTTTTTCCCCTTTAAATCTTTCCACACTCGTTCTTCATCTATACATGTATTAGGAACAAGACTGATATTATAATCCTCTAATTCTTTCTTCAGATCCATATCCTCCAATAACTTTATTAAAGCCTGGGAGGTTAGAATCCAGATAGGCACTTTAGGCTTTTTACTCCTAGCCATTTCTAAAACATTATTGATTTGATCAAATGTATAATGGGGACAGCCAAACATAATAAAGTCAATTTTTTCTTGAGGCTTTATTTTCTCCTTAAAGTCTTTAATATCTTTATTGGTTATTACTATCTCTTCCTTGATTTTTTTATTTCCCATAGCCATTTCAAGAGTTTTAGCTTCAGGTGTATAGCCTAGAATGTGATAGATAGTATGTGAACCCGTTACATTTAAATTAGTACCTAGGTTTATATAAGCTTCTGTACTGGGATTTTTATTTATTCCGTCAAAAATTGGAATACCGTTAACCTTCTCACCACAAATTAAACCAAGTATTGAATAATCAAAATCATTTTCTAAGTCCGCTTCTACTCTTACTAAGGTATCTCCATACCTATTTTCATCTAGCAAAAATCCATATTCCGGAGTAAAACCGGTAATGGCTGAACACATAGAGCTAAAAGAACTTTCTCTATTTGTTCTGGCGCCTACCACTGAATTGGCATAAATTGTTACACTGGTCTCTGAAAAAGAAACTATATCTTTATATTTTGGAACATTGACAAATAGATAGGGGGTGCAGGAATAGGTCATTATTGCTCCCATATTCTTATAAGCATTATGAACTCTTTGCATATTATCTATATCATCTTCTGTCAGTATATTTTTATTATCAAAATAACATAGGGAGTATCCTGGATTTACTGTAGGCTTTACCGCAAAGCTAGCACCTGCTTTATACATTTTTTCTGAAAACCACCTATCAGCCCCCTGAGCACTTAAGGATATATGAGCTCTTTCAATTGGTACCAGCCTTTTTGCACCAAAGCTTCCTCCAATAGAAACTAGTATTTTCATAGCCATGGCTTTACCCTTTCCAAGGTCGCCATTTAACATCTGAGATTGATATTTTGTTAATTCCATTAAGCCCTCCTTTTCTTTTGCATAGCCTTCAAAAGTCCTCCACTTGAGAACTTGTTAAAGCTTAAGTGGCGAATTAGTTGACTATAGATATTTGTGAGTTTGTCTTATTTGTTGGTGAACTTAGCCATTATACAAGATATAAGCAAAATCTACTTATATGTAATACTACTCCAGCTTATGGATTTATTCAACGAAGTTACAAAAGTTTTTAATTTTATCGCTGTCTATCTGTTGTTTTAAAAGATACTCTCTAAGATTTATCCCTACGTACAAAATTAAGGAAGATGATTATGGAGAATATGCTGATAAGATAAAAATAAAGAGTAACCGGATATGTTTCCGACTACTCTTTTATATTTTATCAACCTTTGTAAAATTCTTTAAACACTTTATAAATAGATAAATTGTCCTTAACTGATCCAAGTTCTCTTACTGAATGCATGGCTAAAAGAGGATTGCCCACATCAACTGACCTTGCTCTAAAATACTTTGCCGTTATGGGACCTATTGTAGTTCCGCCGGTTTTTCCTGAAAGATTATAGAAGGTCTGAAACTTAACCCCAGCTTCTTTACAAAGCTCCATAAATACAGAAGCTGAATAAGCATCTGATGTATATGCCTTGTTGGATGAGTATTTAATTACAGGGCCCTCTCCCAACAAAGGTATATTTGTCGGATCTGTTGTTTCCTTAAAGTTAGGATGTAATCCATGAGCCATGTCAGCGGAAATAACAAAAGAGTTTTCAACGGCCCTTAGATAGTCTTCCTTATTTTTTCCAAGAGCCAGAGCTATTCTTTCAAAAGAATTTTCCGCAATTTGAGAATCAGCCCCTTGAATTGAATTTGACCCTACTTCTTCATTATCTGTAATTAAAAGAACATTTACTCCCATAGGCTCAGTATCTATAAAGGCTCTAAGACTTGTATAAACCATGGAAAGATTGTCCTGCCTACCTGCTGATATCATTTCTTCATTTTTACCTATAAGGCTGCTTTTTTGTCTGTCATATAAGTAGAGATCGCAATCTAAAATCTCTTCCTTGTTAATTTCAAGCTCTTCTGCCAATAAATCTAAAAGAAATTTTTCATTTCCCTTTTTATCCAAGGATATTATGGGAAGAAGATGCTTTTGAGGATCATAGGCAAAGCCCTTATTTACTTCTCTGTTCATGTGAATGGCAAGATTTGGTATGGTAAGAAGATCCCTGTCTATATTAATTAGCAAAGTCTTAGGCTTAAAGGGATTATTTTCTCTAACTATAACTCTTCCGGCTATAGAAAGTACCCTGTCCAACCAAGTTGAATAAATAGGACCTCCATAAACTTCAGTGTTAAGCTTTATTATCCCCTTATCCACTATAGGCGACTTTGATTTAATTCTAAATCCGGGAGAATCGCTGTGGGAAGCAATTACCTTAAATCCTCCTTCTTCTATATTCTCATTACCTATATTAAAGGCAATAATAGATGAATCATTTACTATAAAGTATCCCTTTTCTCCACCCTTAAAAGAAAATTTTTCAGAAAATTTATATTCTTTAAAGCCCACTTTATCTAAAAGATTTTTGGTGTTTTTCACTGTAAAATATGAACAGGGACTTCTATCTATAAAATCTATCAATTCCTTATTTAAGCTCAATTTGATATGGCCTCCTTTAGCTTCTCATATCTGTCTTTTACATCCTTTAGGCTAACCTCTTCCAGCTCACTTAAACTTAAAGCATAGTCCAAGGCATTTTTTAGATTTTCATCAGGATTTACTGAAAGCTTATCTCTTCCTTCTTCTACAAGATCCTTTAATCTTTTAAATTCTTCCATTACTTCATGCTCTTCCATAATATGCTCAATTATATAACCTATTTCCCATGACATGGTGTATTTAGTAACTACGCACTTATGATCTACCTTTATCCCCTCTTGTCTAAGGTCTAAAATATACTTTTGTAAAATACTTCTGTCAAAATCTGAAAAAAGCATAAATTCCGTATCTACATCTCCACCCTTATAGGCTTGTGTTAAACTGTGGTCTTCTCCTAAAAGATCCCCGGGAGTCTTTTTAAGATCCTCTTCTTTTATTTCATAAAGATCAAGTCCTAAGTCTTTTGCTAAAGACTTAACTTTGCTTAACCTTTCCTTATCCTTAAAGCCGTGAATAAATATTTTCTTTTCCATATAACCTCCTAATTATCTAATATATCTGTCCAAATTTCTCTTTTATCTTCCTCTGATATTCTATAAGAGTTATGTGCCACCGATGCGTCTATTATATCTGCATAATACCAAGCTTTTTCATCTATATCATTAAACCTATTAAGTTTTATCCTTCCGGAAAAATTCTTAAAGGAGTCCTCAGTTGAATATCTGCTGAAAACAGCATTTAAAATTTTTACCGCCTCTGCTCTTGTAATTTTATTTTCAGGTTTAAAGGATCCGTCAGGGTAACCCTTTACTATATTATTCGCAACTAATAAATCTATAGCATCCTTTGCCCAATAATCCTCTACATCTTTAAATCCACTTGAAAATTTTTTATCTTCATTTAGATAATTTGCCGCTACTTGTGCAAATTCTCCTCTACTTATAAAATTTTCAGCTTTAAACCTTCCGTCAGGGTAGCCTTTTATAAGGTCTTTGGATACCATATAGTTTATATAGGGACTGTACCACTCTTCATTGGCATCTATGAATTTTGTAATATCAGATGTCCCAAAATCTTCAGATCCATTAATAAGCTTTGAGAACATGGCACAAACCTCTGCCCTTGTAACTTCCTTGTCAGGCTTAAATGATCCGTCTTCATAACCTTTTATATAGGCGGGCCTTGTAAGATTTCCTATTTCACTAAGTTTAACCTTATAGGTGAAAATTTCTTCAAAATCATTATATAACAGATGAAAGTATAAGTCCTCTCCCGCTACTAATTGTCTTGTTAAATCCATATAAAAGCTGCCTTCCTTATCGGCCACAGCCTCTCCTATAAGTTTATCGTTTTGATCCTTTAATGTAACTTCAGTATAGGGTATATCTGTTGAGGCTTTGATTCTATAATCGCCGGACTTTAATTCACCTTCAACATATAGATCTCTTCCAAGGACATTTCCACTAAGTGACAAGTTTAAAATCAAGCTTACAATAAATAAAAAATATAATTTTTTCATAGTATCACCTTATTATTAAGTACCCATATTTAAAAGCTTTATGATTTTAAATAAAAAAATCCACCCCTAAGAGTGGATTTAATTATTTATAGATTAGCTTATCTGTTTGCCATTATTGTTTTAATTTCCTCTTCATTAATGCCTACCATGGCTTCTCCCAAGTCTTCAGAAACTTCTGCAATAATTTTATCATCCATATAATTTTGTACTGCGGCAACTATTGCCTTGGCTCTTTTTTCAGGGTTATCAGACTTAAATATTCCTGAGCCTACAAAAACTCCTTCTGCTCCAAGTCTTCTCATAAGGGCGGCATCAGCAGGTGTTGCAACTCCCCCTGCACTGAAGTTTGCAACAGGAAGCTTGCCATTGTCATGAACATATTTAATAAGGTCAAAGCTTACTCCCATTTCCTTGGCAAGATTATAAAGCTCGTCTTCCTTTTTACTTACTACCAAGGCTATTTCTCCAAGTATTTGTCTAAGGTGATTAACTGCTTGAGACACATCTCCTGTGCCGGCTTCTCCCTTAGTCCTTATCATAGCTGCACCCTCTTCTATTCTTCTAAGTGCTTCAGGCAAGTTTCTTGCACCACAAACAAAAGGAGTGTTAAATTTCGTCTTGTCTATGTGAAATTGATTGTCCGCCGGAGTAAGAACTTCGGATTCGTCTATATAATCTATTTTTATAGCCTCTAAAATAGAAGCTTCAACAAAGTGCCCTATTCTTACCTTAGCCATAACAGGTATATCTACAGCTTTTTGTATCTCTTTAATCATTTTAGGATCACTCATTCTTGATACTCCACCTGCAGCACGAATATCCGCCGGTATTCTTTCAAGTGCCATTACGGCAACTGCTCCTGCTTTTTGTGCTATAAGTGCCTGCTCAGGTGTGGTAACGTCCATTATTACTCCACCCTTTAAAGACTCAGTTATTTCTATAAATTTTTTATTCATCTTCCATCCCTCTTTCTTTGATGATATTATATTTTTAATCTGATATTATTAAAAGTATCAAAACAGACAAATTTGGAGGTACCAGATGATTACTATTGACTTTAATAAAAATTCTCCTCTTTTTTTGCAAATATATCTTTCAATAAAGGAAGAAATTATAAAAGGAAACCTTAAACCTGACAGCCCCTTGCCATCAAAGAGAAACCTGGCAAATCACCTTGGCGTATCAACTAATACCGTTAGCTCCGCTTATGAAAGTCTAGTTGATGAAGGCTATATTTATTCTAAGGAAAGAGTCGGCTTTTTTGTATCTAAGATAGATAACCTTTTAAGCCTAAAAAAAGAAGATATAAATATTTCTCCACCTGTTAAAAAATCATATACTTACGATTTTGACCTTAATAAAAATTCGGAATTTAATTTCCCCAACACCAACTTTAAAAAAATAATAAATGATTTTATGAAAGATGAAAACCTACTTAACATCAGGTCCTCCAAGGGACTTTATCCCCTTAGAAAATCTATTGCAAGCTATTTAAAATCATCAAGAGCAATAGAGGTTGACCCCTCATCTATTATAGTAAGTTCAGGCCTTGAATATCTTTTTCAAACTCTCCTATATCTTTTACCGGAAGATGCAATTTTCGGTTTAGAGAATCCCGGCTACAAGGACTTAAAAACACTTCTTGATTTAAATAAAAGAAAATACAATTTTATAGATATAGATGAAGAAGGAATGAATCCCAAAAAAATTAAAAAGGAGCAAATTCTTTTAATAACTCCCTCTCATCAATTTCCAACAGGTTCTCTTATGCCAGTTACAAGAAGAGTTGAAATTTTAAATGAGGTAACAAAAAGATCAGGCTACCTAATAGAAGATGACTATGATAGTGAATTTAAGTACTATGGTAGACCTGTTCCGGCCCTAAAAAGCCTTGACAAGTGGGATCGGGTTATTTATATATCCAACTTTTCCAAATCCA
This sequence comes from Peptoniphilus catoniae, assembly GCF_901447155.2. GTDB lineage: Bacteria > Bacillota > Clostridia > Tissierellales > Peptoniphilaceae > Peptoniphilus_E > Peptoniphilus_E catoniae. The sequence goes on along the minus strand of NZ_LR588414.1, from coordinate 19,450 downwards.
TATCTCCTACTCTTCGTGTAAGTTTTATGGTTTTGCCTAAGGATCTTTTAAAGAAATATGAGATTTTAAAACCCTTCTTAAACTGTCCGGTGCCTAATCTCATTCAGGGAGCCTTATCAAGATTTATAGATAATGGATACTTTGAAAGGCATCTGAATAAAATGAGAAAATTATATGATGACAGAAGAAAATTTGCTCTTTGCCTTTTTAAGGAGGAAGAAAATTTTAAAATTATTGATAAAAAAGCTGGACTTCACTTTATTTTAGAAATTTCTACAAATCTAAGTGAAGATCAATTGGCCGAAAATTTAAGGAAAAAAAGTGTAAATATTATACCTCTTTCAAAATTTTACGAAGGTAAACCCCCCTATAAAAGGCCCAGGATAATTCTAGGCTTTGGGAATATGTCTTATAGTAAATTAAAGGATGGGATAAATCTATTAATAGAAGAGTCTAAAAGTAAAGAAAACCTATAGAGTAGCAAGTTTTGCCATTCTATAGGTTTTCTTCTTTAAAGATTATTATTCAATTGCTATATTTTTAGTTTTGCTTTGAATTTCTTTTTTAGGAACCTTAATTTCTAAAACTCCATTTTCAAGCCTTGCAGTTAAACCGTCTTCGTCTATATTCTTAAAAAACATGGTTCTTTGCATGTGTGACATCTTTCTTTCCTTATGAATATAGTTTTTGCTCTTATCTGATTTATCTGTTTCTTCTTTCTTCTCAGCTACAAGTGTAAGCTTTCCTTCTTCTAAGCTTATTGAAATATCTTCCTTATCAAATCCGGGCAATTCAGCTTCAACGGTGTAACCCTTGTCGTCCTCAGCTATGTCCACCTTAAAGGATGCACTGTTAATTGCTCTTTGAGGTGTAAATTCATCATTAAAGAAATTATCAATCATATTGTAAAAATCTTCAAATCCTTTATCCGCTAATCCTAAATCATTTCTTCCATATGGTCTAATCATAATAACATCTCCTTTAATATTAGCACTCTCAGTGCTTAACTGCTAACCTATTTATATTATATATGGAAGGTCAAAGAATGTCAAATATATTTTTGACTTTTTTTGACCTTTATTATAAAAAAAAGAAGGGGAAATTCCCCTCCTTTTAAAAAAGATTCTTATTTAAGATTATTCAGCCTTTTTTTCAGCTTTTTCTTCTACCTTTTTATCTTCTTTCTTTTCTTCTGCTTTCTTTTCTTCTGCTTTCTTTTCTTCTACTTTTTTATCTTCTGCTTTTTCGTCTTTTACTTCAGCTTTTTCCATTTTGTCAGTTAGAAGAACTGTGTTTGTTGCTTCGTCATAATCTACACCAAATTCTAAAGCTTTGCCAAGATCTCTTAGTCTGTAGTAGTTATTTCCGTTGATCTTAAATGCTTTTGCTTCAAGAGCCTTATCTCCTACTAGAACCTTATCATTTGTAGGCATAGCTTCAGCTTCAGCTTCTACTTCTTTTTGGTCTGTATCAAGAACTTTATAATCTTCTTTGTCTTTAAGAGTTACAACTCCGTCTTTGTATTCAACTCCAAATTTTGCTTCTGTATCTTTAAGTACAGCTGCTAAATCTCTAAGTTTAAAGTAGTTTTCTCCATCTATATTATATCCATAAATAGTTACAGGCGCTCCATTAAGAGTAACTTTTTGAACAGAAACTTTAACTTTTCTTGATTCGCTCTTAACTTCTGTAGCTTTTTCTTCTACTTTTCCTTTTACTTCTTCAACCTTTTCTTCTACTTTTTTGCCAGCTTCTTCAGCTTTTTCTTCTACTTTTTTGCCAGCTTCTTTAGCCTTTTCTTCTGTCTTTTCTAATACTTCTTCTACTTTAACCTTAGCTTCTTCAGCTTTTGATTCCTTTGCCTCTTCAGCCTTTACAGGTGTAGCCATTGATAGTAAAAGCACTGTTGCAAGTGATAATGATGTTAATTTTCTCATAATATCCTCCTAAAATATAATAATTACTAAGATACATTATACAGCCTCAACCTTTAAAATCAAGTTTATAAAACTTAATTTATAGTTCTTAATTTTTTTGTAACAAATAAAAGATCAAATATTGCGCCTATTATTAGGAAAAAGTAACTTAGCTTTATTGGAACATAATTAAAATTCCCTCTCATTAAATATAAAACTGCTAAAGCCACAAAGGTGTTACAGACTATAGATAAAATTGTTACATATTTTCCATACTCTCCTTCAGATATTCTATTGGAATCTCTAAGAACTAAAAAGAAAAAAGCCGCCTGAAGAATATTTTTTTCTACTTCCATGCCTTTTCCAACAAGGTAGTGAACATTCAAAAATATTATCATAGAATATAAAATCAGATTAATAAGCTTATTCTTTCTAAAAATATATTTTTCCCTATTGCCATATAAATCTTTTATTTCAAAAGGTTTTAAAAGAGAAGATAGTATTTTGGTGTTTTTTACCTTCTCAGCTATCCATAGAGAAATTAGAAGAGAAAAGAATATTGTCAATAATAAATCCTTGGAGCTTTCTAAAAGGTCTTTCAGATTGCTGTTAAAGGCTAAATAATAAATAAGAATACTTCCAAATAAAATTAAGAGAAAATATTTTAAAAGTCTATTTAATATAAGATAATTTTTGCCTGAAATAAGTATATTAGATTTAGATTGATATTTTTGAGACAGGTTATAGGGACTGCCAAGCTTTAATAAAAATTTTTCCAGATCCTCCAAGCTATAATTGCTTCCAAGATCCTCCTCTATAATTTCATAAAGATCCTTAGAGGCTTTTTGAGAATTTTCATAGGTCATGTACTTGGTCATTTCCCTTATGTATCTTTTTAATAAATTCTTTTTACATAACATAAAATCACCTAATTAATTATATCATCTCTATTTTATTATAAAAACATTCAAATTTATCACTTTACTTTGAATTGATTTATAAATTGTTTTATGCTAACTTAGCATAAAGGTGATTTTATGAAAGAAAAAACTAAGGCTTTAAAAGCAGCCTTCCCTCACACAATTCCAGTCCTTACAGGATTTTTATTTTTAGGAATAGCCTATGGAATTTTAATGAACTCTAAAGGTTATGGAGTACCTTGGACCTTGGCCTTCAGCCTTTTTGTCTTTGCCGGAGCATCTCAATATGCGGCAATACCATATCTTACCTCAGCTTTTAGTCCTATTTCTGCCTTTGTTATGGCTCTTATGATTAATGCCAGACACATTTTTTATGGAATTTCTTTAATAGATAAATATAAAAATCTTGGAGTTCTTAAACCCTATTGTATTTTCAGTCTTTGTGATGAAACTTTTTCCATTACATACTCCACTAAGACTCCTAAGGGTGTTGATGAAAATCTTTTTATTTTTTTCATATCCCTTTTAAATCAATCCTACTGGGTTATAGGTTCTCTTATAGGAGCAAGCTTAGGTTATATGGTAAGCTTTAATATAGCTGGTTTGGATTTTGTACTTACTGCACTTTTTTTAGTAATATTTTTAAATCAGCTTGAGGTTAAATCAAATATCTTACCATCCGTTATAGGCCTTGTGGCTTCTATTTTTTCTCTGCTGGTCTTTGGCCCTGACAACTTTATTTTACCTGCTATGGGCCTTATTTTAATCTTGCTTACAATTTTTAGAAAGAACCTGGAGGTTAAACAAAATGCTAACTAATAAAGAAGCTTTAATTATTCTTTTATTAACAATTCTTGCAACTGTTATAACTAGATTTGCTCCATTTTTAATTTTCGGAAAATCAAGCTCTAATAATCAATATATAAATTATTTAGGAAAAGTTCTGCCACCTGCTGCCATATCTCTTATTGTTGTCCACTGTTTAAGAAATATTGACTTTGCGCCGCCTTACTATAATATCCCCGAGCTTATTTCAGTAGCTGTGGTTGTAGCCTTTACCTTAATAAAAAAGAATACCCTTTTAAGTATAGCTGTGGGTACCCTTTCTTATATGATTCTTCTACAGTTTGTCTTTTGATAAAATTATTTCTTTATAAAAACCGGTTAAATTTTTAAAGTTTACCGGTTTTTTTAGTGTTTTTATTAAAATTAATCCTTTAAATCTACAAATCTTACCAGCTTAAAAGGTTTTTCACATAAATCAGCCACAGCAGGAACTATCCTTTTAAAATGCTCAGTTTTTGTATGATTTATTTGTGCTTCTTCGCTTTCCCACTCTTCATTAATTATTATAGTATATCTTTCATCTGCATCCTGATAAAGATCATAGTAGATACAACCTTCCTCCAACCTTGACTTATCCCTAAGCTCTTTTAAAAGCTCAAGACCCTTTTTATAGTTTTCTTCCTTTAAAATTTTCTTAGTAAAAAATTTCATCTTACACCTCTTTCCTTATATCTGAATAAATTAAAAGAATACAGAGGCAAGGAAAAGAGTCCATTTAAAACAGAATAGTCTATATACCTTACCTCCTGTGTCCATCCATCAATTACTTCAAGAATTTTTACCTTTAAGTCCTTATAAAGGTACTCCCTATAGCCAACTACTGTAACTGTATGGTTTCTATAGTAGCCTACAGCTAGATTCATAAGAAAAGGTCTTTTATTGTCTATTTCATTTTTTATTTTATAAAAATACCTAAAAAAATAAACACTGCTACTTTTTAGCGGAATATCATTATTTTTGAAAAAGCTGTTTGCTATTAGACTTATTACTCCCGGTAAGGTCCCTATGGCTGCTATGTATCCCCTTGTTTTTGCAATCCTATAAAGCTTATTGTAGGCAACCTTCTTATCCAGATCCGGTATATAAAAATTCGTTACTCTTAATATGGAAGTAAGAGAACAATTATTAAGATCCTTTGATACATCTTCTTGCAAAAAATTCGGAAGAATTAAACTGTTTTTTTCTATAAGTCGGGCATGGGGATAATTTTTATCCATATACCTGTCTATATTTGAAATCTTGTCGTTTTTAATCACTATATCACCGATTAATTCTTACCCATAATAATAAAAAACACCCATAAGGATTTTTGAATTAATAATTTATTCTTAATATAAAAATAAGAGGATTATATTATTCCTCTTATTTGGTCTATTGTAAGATTGTTTTCTTCTAAATATTGATTCATTTCTTCTATTATGTCTGCCGCTGCTGTTGGGTTCATAAAGTTTGCTGTCCCTACTTCTACAAGGCTTGCTCCTGCCATAATAAATTCAAGGGCGTCTTTTCCGCTACTTATTCCTCCCATGCCTATTACGGGGATTTTTACTGTTTTTGCCACTTGGTGGACCATTCTCAATGCCAGGGGTTTTATGGCCGGTCCTGAAAGTCCTGCATAGGTGTTTTGAAATACGGCAGTCTTTTTGTCAAGGTCTATTGCCATACCTAAAAAGGTGTTTACCAGGCTTATACCGTCTGCTCCTGCCTCTTCTACGGCAAGGGCGTTTTCCGTTATATTTCTTGCATTGGGGGAAAGCTTTACAAAGAGCCTTTTGTCTGTGATTTGTCTTATTTTTTCTGTTACTAAGGCTGATGTTTCTGCTTCTATACCGAAGGCCATACCTCCTTCTTTTACGTTGGGGCATGAAATATTAAGTTCTATAGCATAGAAGTCGTAGTTGTTTAGTTTTTCCACTGCTCTTTGGTAATCTTCTATGGTGTTCCCTCCAAGGTTTACCAGTATGTTGGTACCGAGTTTTGTCATTTTGTCTAAAATGTTGCCACAGAAGTAATCAACTCCAGGGTTTTCCAAGCCTATTGAGTTTAGTATACCTGATGGGGTTTCCCATATTCTTATGCCTTCATTGCCGGGCTTGGGATTAAGGGTTAAACCTTTTGTTGCTATGCCTCCTAGGATAGCCGGGTCATAGTACTTTTTATATTCTTCTCCAAATCCGTAGGTGCCTGATGCAGGTATAACCGGATTTTTAAATTCTACTCCCAGAACTTCGGTTTTCAGTCTATTCAATTAAATCACTTCCCTTAAATATGGGGCCTTCTTTACAGGATCTTTTGTTGCCTTCTTTGGTTTTACAGGTACATGAAAGGCAGGCTCCCAGTCCGCAGCCCATTCTTTTGTCTAAGGATAGATAAATTTCTTTTTTGTTTTTAAGAGCTTGTTCCTTTACTGCCTTCATCATGGGATCTGGACCACAAGCGTAGATTAAGTCTTTATCGTATTGTATTATGTCTGTTATAAGACCGCCTTTTTTTATTTTAAGGTTCACCTTAAGTATCCTTAAATCTTGAAAGGCATCCTCCAGGTTTTGGTTTTCTCTTTCTCCTATATAAAAATCGATTTGTGCCTGAGGGTTGTGTTTTCTAATAGTTTTTGCCAGATAATAGAAGGGGGCTGTTCCCACTCCTCCTCCTATTAGGGCAACTGATTTTATATTTTCATAATTAAAACTGTTTCCATAGGGTCCGTAAACTTTTATCTCGTTCCCTGCTTTTAATTTTGACAGAATTTGTGTGCCTGGTCCTATTTTTTCTATTAAAAAGCTTGTGCCTTCAGGGTCCTTGTCATAAATACTTATAGGCCTTGAAAGAGTGGGGTATTTGTCCCAGGCCCTTAGCATGTAAAATTGACCCGGCAAGGCTTCCTCTTTGGTATCTGTTTTTATAAGGAAGTAGCTGTCGTCAATTTGTTTGTTAAATATTACTTTTGCCATGGTTACTCCATATAGGTGGTAAGTGAATCACAATACTCGCATTTATATTCTTTGGTATCGGGATTTGCCAAGGTAAATGAGTGAGTTTCAACCTTTTCTATATTAGAAATACATCTCGGGTTTTTGCACTTCATAATCCCTTCCACCTTTTCAGGTAGTTCCATTCTAAGTTTTTTAACCCTTACTCCGTCTTCTATAAAGTTTACTGTTGTATGTGGTGCTATAAGTCCTAAAACTGTAAAATCAAGGTCAAAATCCGTTTCAATTTTTATCAGGTCCTTTTTACCCATTGATGATGAATTTATATTTTGCATTAGTACTATTGGATCATCTACCTCGTCAAGTTTAAGTGCCTTGTAAAGTAAATGTCCTGTACCGTGTTCTATATGGTCAAGTACTATACCTTTTTTAATTTTTGATACGTTTATCATTTTTTAACCCTCCAAACCTAATAAAAACATTATAAGTGCCATTCTTATATACATTCCGAATCTTGCTTGTTGAAAGTATACGGCTCTTTTGTCGTAGTCCACTTCAGGAGCGATTTCATTTACTCTTGGAAGCGGGTGCAAAACTATCATATCGTCTCTTGCATATTTCATTTTTTCGTTGTCTAAGATGAAGTAGTCTTTTAATCTTAAATATTCTTCTTCTGAAACGAATCTTTCTCTTTGTACTCTTGACATATATAGTATATCAAGATCCCCTATTGCTCCTTTTAAGTCGCTGGTTTCGCTGTAGCGTGAGCTGTCTATTTCTTCCTTAAATTGTCTTGGCATTTTAAGTTCTTCCGGTGATATAAAGATAAAGTTTACTCCGTCGTATCTTGCCATTTGTCTCATTAGTGAATGGATGGTTCTGCCAAACATTAAGTCGCCGCAAAGTCCTATTGTAAGGTTTTCAAATCTACCCTTGTAGTGGCGAATAGTCATAAGGTCTGTAAGTGTTTGGGTAGGATGTTGGTGACCTCCGTCTCCGGCGTTGATAATTGGCATTTTTGTCATTTTCTTTGAGCAAAGAAGTGCCGCACCTTCCTTAGGATGTCTCATGGCTGCTATGTCGCAATAGTTTTCTACAGTTCTTAGGGTATCTGTTAGAGATTCTCCCTTGGCAGTTGATGATACCTTTGCATCGGCAAAGCCTACTACATTGCCTCCAAGTCTATACATAGCTGACTCAAAGGATAGTCTTGTTCTGGTTGAAGGTTCAAAAAAAAGACTCGCCAATAATTTACCGTTGCAGACATTTCCAAATTTTTCAGGATTGTCAACAATCTTATCAGCAAGTCCAAACAATATTTCATAATCTTCTTTACTAAAGTCTCCAGGTTCAATTAAGTGTCTTAACATAATTTCCTCCTATAGTATGTGCAGGAGGGACCCGGTATTAGATCCTCATCTATTACCTTTTTAGCGTCCCGCACTAAATTAAAAGTAATTTTCTTCTCGACTAATAATACTCTAATGGGTCTTTAAAGTCAAATAAATTTTAAAATTATTTTAAAATTGGAAAATTTAAAAAGTCTTTCATCTCAACTGAGAGGATATTATAAATTCAGTCATCTCGACTAAAGGAGTGGACTTTTTTAACCTGTCATCTCGACTAAGTGAACGGAGTGAACCCATGGAGAGATCTCGGGGTTAAAAAGTGAGATTTCTCCGCTCGCTCCGCTCGGTCGAAATGACTGGGTGGTGTTAGTCATCTCGACCGAGGAATTTATTCCGAGTGGAGAGATCTCTGTTTTTTATTATATATAATTGTTTTTTATACGAGGGGGACTAAGGGAGTTGCGATTCTCCCTAACGTCCCCCTCGCACTCCCCCTTCTTACCCCTTAAAACGCTTTTGGGTTGTTTCTATGTAAAGGTTTGAAAAAATTCGTCATATTAGTCATATTAATTTAGGATATTATAAATTCAGTCATCTCGACTAAAGGAGTGGACTTTTTTAACCTGTCATCTCGACTAAGTGAACGGAGTGAACGCATGGAGAGATCTCAGGTAAAAGAGAAAGATTTCTCCGCTCGCTTCGCTCGGTCGAAATGACTGGGTGGAAATTCGCATTTGCTACAGTGGGAAAAGAGAGATCTTTCGACTCGCTAACGCTCGCTCAAGATGACTAGGTAGTGTGGGGCACTCGCTCGATGGAAATGACTGTGTGTAGTGTGGGCGCTCGCTCAATGGAAATGACTGGGGTGTGGTGCTGATCCTAGGTAGAAATGACGAAAGGAAAAATGCTCGGTGAAAATGACTGATGAGTGGGCAATTTAACAATTAAAATAACCCTTTACTGAAATATTTCCAATAAAGGGTTATTTTTCTAAAGGGGCAATCTTTAGCTAGGCAAATTTTCTCTTTAATAAGTAACTTATACTGCAATATTCCTTTGTTATTCAGGTAATTGCAATGAATCTACCGTTACTGTTTCCATTTCTGCAATATTCAGTTCAACTTCAATTGCATCTGTGCCATCTATGTCGGAGATTTGAATTTTAACCGGACTTTCTTTGTCTTTTAACTTATATGAAGTAAAAAACATTCCGCTTTCTCCCGGTTCAACATTTTCAAATCCGTAATCACTAAGTTGGTCTGTTGACCCTTCTTTAATAAAAATTGATCCGGGTGTATCTAACTCTTCACCCTTTTGCGTAAGTAGCATATAGACATTAAGTGCAGGAGAAGTGGCATCTTGTGTATTATTTGTAAACTTCCATGTATTTACAATGTTTATATCTCCATCGCAATCTTCCATAAGATCGCTTGCAACTAATTCAAATTGGTTGCCTGCAATATCAAAAACAGTTCCTTCTTGACTTTCTTTTTCTTTTTCAGTGTTTTCACTTACTTCTGTCTTTGTTTCTTGATTATTAGAAGCCTCTTCTGTGCTGGAGCCTTTTTTACTGCAAGCAACTAAAGTTGTTGAGATTAAAACTAATACCAGTAGTAAGCTTATGATTTTAGTTTTTGAATTTTCCATAATTTTATCTCCTATTTATTAATTGTTAAGCTTATTTTATTCCTTATCTTTTTCCTCTAACTTCTTTTGGTTTTCAATAGCTTCATCCAGCACTCCCTTGTCCATAGCTTTTTTTAGGACCTTATCTTTTCTAAGGTCGAGCTTATTTCCCTTTAGTTCATCTGTATTGTCACCCCAGATTTGACTGTTTTTCACTGAGTAAATACTTGTTACAAAGTCGTCCTCACAAACTAAATTTGAAATCTCGTGCCTTGTCTCAAGTTCATAATGATGTCTCGCATTGGAATTTCTATATCGCAGGTACATAGTTATATAAAATACAAATCCTGAAAGCAGTAGCAACCAAAAATAATCTCTATATTCTTGGAAGTCTGTGCCGCTAAATTTTTCCAGTGCGGCATAGGTCGTGAGTATAAATGCCGCCAATCCTCCAAAAATTTCAATTAAAATTGAAATGAAATAAAGTTTTGTAAAATTAATCGGCACGCTTCCCATTGTCTCCAGTGTTCTTGCATTTACTGCTACATAGTGAAGCAAATTTTTCTTGCCCTTTGTCTGCATATAGCTGTAAAGCCAAACCGGCAAGTAGGCTGACTTCCATGAGTCACCCTTTACTTCAAAATCCTCTTGCTTCCACCTGACTCCTCTATCGTATTCTGTTATTGTTTCCTTTGCTTCAAGCCTTGCTACGTCGGAACTTTGTGCATAGACTACTTCTTGAAGATTGTCTATATTTGTGTCACGCTTTTCTGATGTGTAGCCTGTCAAATAATTTGAGTTGAATTTTACACAATTTTCTGTATCAAAGGGCATAATGGAATTTATTATATTGTTGGTTTTATTTTTTGATGAGTAATCTAATTTATCACTTGATGATTCAATGGATAAATCGTCTATAAATATGTCAAAATCTCTCACGATATTATATACATCTGCATCGTATTCGTAATGAGTTTTACCATCTTCTTCTATTTCACGACAATCCGTTTCGATTTCTCCTTCGCCTTCAAGCCTCATGTGCGCATTAACATCAACTAACATATAGGGAATATAAACTCCACAAATATTTTCTGTAGAAAATTCTGCTGTAAATTTTGGATGTGCAAAAAACTTTCTTGCTTTTACAAAACCTTCGATTTCTTTTTTTGCATCTTCCTTTGAAACCTTAAAGGGTAAAATCACATCAGGTACAGCACCATTTGGGATTTTATTGTTAATAGATAAGGTGTTGCGGCACCAGTGGCATCTTGCCTGCGTCGTGGTTTTAGTATCTATAACAACTTCTGCTCCACAGCTTTCACATTTTAGGGTAATTAAATCTTTGCTGTCCTCATCTATATCTTTGGCTCCGCCCCTTATTGTCCTTCCCTCTAATGTGCTTATATCCTGATCTTCCTCTGCAAGGTCCAATTCAAATTCATGTCGGCAAAAATTACATCTAAGCTTGCCTGTCTTTGTATTTGTCTGTATATCTGTTGACCCGCATTTAGGGCATTTTACCTGACCGTCTTTTAAACCTTCTTCCTCTTCAACTACTTTGAAATTTTCCCTCGGTTTATCTTCACTCATAAAATCACCTTTAAATACCTAATAAATCAGCTTTTATTTTAGAAAATTCCTCTTCAGATATAACTCCTGCATCAAGAAGTTTTTTCATTTTAATTAATTTTTCTACAGGATCTTCTTGATTTTGACTTTGCTGTTGATCTTGGCTTTGGGCTTCTTGTTGACCTTGATTAGTAGCTTGTTGACCCTGGTTAGCCTGTTGTGCTGCACCGAAATTAGGTTGGTAAGAGCTTTCAGTTTGTGCTTGTTGAGTTTGGTTCATCATATTTCCCGCTGCATTCATTCCCATACCCATAAATGCCATATTTGCTCCTCCACCATTTTCACCTGCAGATTGCATACCTCTTGCTGCTGCTTGTTGGAAGAATGCATTACCGCGATTACCTGACAGTGCATCGGCTTTCTTTACATCTGACATAAGTGCCTTTGTATCTTCATCATATTCTATGGCAAGTATGGCAGTTTTTATAATTTCAAGACCTCTTAAGGTCTTCCATTGGTAGCCTTCCTCTACTGCAAGGGAAAGAGATTGTGCAAATCCAATTTGGTCGCCTTGAATTCTACTCATACGGTTGCCCCTTGTTGGATCATTTGTATAATTTGAAAAGGCTGCAGATAAAGAACCCACAACTTCGTTAAAAAGTTGTTCCCCTGCATCGTTGTCCATATCAGAAAAATCAAAGGCAGGTGCATCGGCAATTAAATATTTTTGCGGCACAAAGTTTTTAACAAATAAAAGGGGATCTACAATTCTAAGGGTGTAGGTACCCCTGGTAACTGCACCTACCTGTGTGCCAAAAAAGGCATCATCCCAATAAATTTCACTTTGTGTGCCGAATCTATTGTTTGGTATTTCTTTTAAATTTACATAAAAGGCAAGTTGTTGCGATCCAACTTGTCCACCGAATTTTATTTTTTCCCATGTGGATTTAATAAGTGATCCTGTGGGACCATCTCCGGCAAAAATACTTTGTGAATTCACATCATCTGAAGAAAATATATAACCGCCGGCTTCAGCAATTACACCTGTAATCATACCGTCTTGCATGGTAATAAGAGCTGTTCCTTCCGGAACAATAATTTTACTTCCGTTGCTGATTATATTTTGATTGCCCTTTACATTTTCACCACGTCCATTATTTGCTCCCTGAGATTTGGCAGGAAAAATTCCCAATGTTCCTGATTCTAAAGGTCCCGGACCGTAAAAATCCACCCATTGATCTGCAAAGGTTCCGCCTAAGGCTCCTATAAACGCTCTAATAAATCCCATATTTTTTTCCTCCTTTTTGTATTTTCATAAATTTTTAAAATTTGCTCTAATTAACTGCTATTATCGGTTAAAATCCTCACTTAATACTTAATACTCTAGAAGTAAAATACCTGTTTTATTGATAAGGTAATGTTTTATATCTTCAATCAAATTTTATCAAGGTAGTTATACCTTATGCAATTACAAGGTATATTTAATCTTCTAAGCTTTAAAAGGTTACCCTGTATTTATAATAACAAGCTTTTAAAAATTAAACATCCCCTAAAGTATGATATTTAATAATTTTTTGGTAAATCTTTTATATTTCTGAATATTTGCTAACTCTAATAGAAATAGGATATAGAGAAAATTTTTGATATAATTAAGAAAAGTCACTTTAGCTAGTTGATTTTATAGTCTGTTAAATTTTCAGGAGATGAGAAAATGTATCGCAAAGAAATTATCAGTTATTTGGTTTCAATTTTTTTAGTTTTTCTTGCCTGTGCATTTCATCTATTAGATTATTATAATTTTATTAATTTCCCCACGCATACAATTGTTTTATGCCTATATACTTTTGTTGTCTTTTTATGGATACGCAACATGAAAAATAGAGTTTTAAGAGCCTCTGTAGTAAAAAGATTTCAAATTATAGGTGTACTTTTAATTTCCTATTTGGCAGTAAGAACTCTAAAGTACGAAATTTTAATTGAAAATGCCTCGGCTGTCAGATATATTAGATATTTTTATTATGTTTTTCCAATTCTTCTTATACAACTTGTTTTTTTGACTTCTTTATTTGTCGGAAAATCAGAAAGAGAAAATGTAAGCAAATTTTGGAAGCTATTATAGATTCCAACTTGTTTCCTCTTTATTTTTATCCTAAGCAATGATTTTCACGGTTTGGTTTTTTTCCTTAGATGAAAATTCCACAGGCTTAAATCAGTATGGTCCGATTTTTTATTTCGGAATTTTTTATATAGGCACATTATCACTTTTAACACTAATTTTTACAATGATTCCATCACTGGCAAATAGACAAATCACTCAAGTTATCTTACCTATTTCCATTTTATTGATTTGGGGACTTTATACTTTCCTTTATATGATTGACTGGAAGCCCTTCTCTTACTTTAAAATTATTTTTAAAAGCGCTGAGTTTAATATTTTAATGGTTATTTTATTTATTGAATCCTTGGCTTTTAAAAGGCTCCTTCCCTCCAATAGAGGATACGAATCTTTTTTAAAAATATCTTCTTTAAATATTGGAATAATGGATTCAAATGATCAAATAATTTTCAGTCCCAAAAATTATCCCCATATAGATCCTAAGCTTATTAACAAAGCCCTTGTAAATCCTGTGGTCCTTGATGAAAATATTATCCTTGAAAGTGCAAATATTAAAGGTGGAAAGTCTTTTTGGTTTGTCGATTTAACAGATTTTAATAAGCTTAAATCGAAACTTTTAGCCTTAAGTGAAGACATGCTTAGCGAAAATGAACTTTTAAGAGCTAATAATAAAATAAGGAAAAACATGGTTAAGATAGAAGATCAAAAAGAAATAAGAGAGTATATTCAACTGAAGCTTAAACCACAATTTGACAAGCTTAAATCAATTATGATTAATTTGCCGGAGGATGAGAAAGACTTTGAAAAAGCTCTAAAATATGCCTGTATTTTAGGCGTATATATAAAAAGATATTCAAATTTATTTTTGCTTACAAAAAATAAAAATACTTTAGATCTTTCAGAGCTTAGGCTCGCTTTTGCTGAATCCTTGGATTATTTAAAGTTAAGTGAAATCAAAACAAATTTATATTGGCAAATAAAAGGAAATTTTGATTCTACAGCTTGCCTTAACTTATATGAACTTTTCCAACAAATACTGGAGCTTTATCTACCCTACATCTCTTATATAGATCTGGGATTAGAAAACAGGGACAAGAATTTAGAAATGAAAATTAGGCTCCTTTCCTCTAAAACTTTTTCTTTAAAAAATTACTTAGAAAACCTTAATAAGGACATAGGACTTTATATTTATGAAGATTTAAAAGAAAAAGAAGTCAAATTTATTATTTGTCCTGAAAGGGGGGTTTTATGAATCTATCAAATTTGAATATCTACCTCATAACACTATTTTTTATTTTTAGCATTATAATTTTAGTTATCAGCATAAAATTTATAGTAGAAGTGGCGGATAATAAATTTCATTCTTATTTTTTTATAATAAGTGTTTTAATTTTCTTTTTAAGCTTTCTTCCATTTCAAGTTTTGGCAGAAATCGGGAGTAAAAAAATTTTTATATCCGCCTTATTTTTAGATATGCCCTTACACCTTTTAATCATCTATGATATTTTTATTTTTGCTTTAGAAATTATTTTTATTAAAAGCTTTTTTAAAATTGAAAATAAAAATATCGGAAAAAACTCCATTAAAGAAAGTATGGACAGCCTTCCCGATGGTATTTGTTTTTCCAAGCTTGACGGAACACCCTTATTAATCAATAGTAAAATGCAAGAAATCAGTTATGAAGTCTTTGGAAAAATGCTGGTAAATGATGTTGCCTGTGCAGAAGCCGTAAAAAATAATAAAATCAAAGAAAATGCAAAAATTTTACAAAGAGATCCCCTAGTTATTGAAAGTATAGGTGACATTTGGCAAATAAAGGTTATAAATCACAAAAATGTTAGGGAAACTTTAGCCTATAATATTACTTTGGAATGGGCAATGTATCAAGCAATAGAAAGAAAAAACAAACAAATTCAAAAAATTAATACCAACTTAAAAGATTACCAAAAAAATGTAGGTGAATACACAAGACAAAAGGAAATTTTAAAAGCAAAAATAAAAATCCATGACAAAATCGGACAATCCTTAATATACTTTAAACGCTATCTGGAAAAAACTAATAAGACAAAGGAAGATCGAGACAATTTAATAAAGCTTTGGATGGAAAGCCTTTTAATATTAGATGAAAACAATGATTCGCCTAAAGACAGATCCCTACTTGAAAAGCTAATAGCTGCAGCAAATGATATAGGAGTTCAAGTCTATGTTGAAGGCAAGCTTCCAAAAAACAAGGTCGATTGGGTTCTTTTAGTGGATATTGTACACGAGGCCTTAAACAATGCTATTCGCCACGGACATGCCAAAAACATTTGGATCTCTTTGAGAGAAGACGGCATTAAAAATTATTGCCGAATAAAAAACGATAGTCTAACACCTAAAGGTCCCATAATTGAAAAAGGCGGACTTAAAAATATTCGCCAGCGTTTAGAGCCTTTTAATGGTACAATTAAAGTAAGTATGAATCAGAATTTTCAGTTGGACCTATCTTGGCTTAAAGGAGAAAATTATGACTTATAAAATAATGATTGTAGATGACCAATTTGTATCTAGGGAGCTCTTTAAACTTTATATTGATCAATCTAAAAATTATGAGGTTTTATATTGCATTGATAGTGCTATGTTTGCGGATACCTATGTGTTAAATAGCAATATTGATCTGGTTATTATGGATATCCTTATGCAGGATGGTTCCAACGGACTGGATGCCGCAGAAAAAATTAAAAAATTAAATCCAAATGTTAAAATAATTGCCGTAACGAGTATGCCTGAGGTGTCATGGATGGATCGAGCTAAAAAAATAGGTGTTGAAAGTTTTTGGTATAAAGAGGTTTCTGAAAAAACAATTCTTGAAATTATTGAAAGGACTCTAGCCGGTGAATCTATATATCCTGATGAAACTCCACAAGTTCAGCTTGGCTTAACTAATTCCAAAGAATTGACACCTAGGGAAATTCAAGTCCTTCGTCTTCTTACTACAGGGGTGGGAAATGAGGAAATTGCAGAAACTCTTGGAATATCACAAAATACAGTTAAGACTCATATTAAACATCTACTAGATAAAACAGGATTTACAAGTAGAACTCAGCTTGCCATTCAGTCCCGTATTACAGGATTTGTTATAGAAGACGAGTGATTTTTAGTTACAACCCTTTTCTTGAGGATATCTTTTCAAGGAAAGGACTTTTTTCATCTGCCTATTTAGCTATAAGCATTATTATAAGTTCAGCTTAAAGGATTTAAGGCGAAATGTTAACGCCTTAATATGCCCAAATAATATTGTAATTAAAAATATTCCTGTCTTAAATAAAAAATTACACCTATATATTTCATATTAATAAAAAAAGGACTGCCGATTCCTCGACAGTCCTTTCTATCTTACCTAATTTGTTTTACAAATTTTATTTAGTTTTTGTAGTTTCTATAGTAACTACTCTATTAACGCTATCCCACTCAATGTTCTTGCCTTCACCCTTATTGCCGTGAGTAAGTCCAAGTGCTCTACCTATTTCTGAAATTGGAAGCATTGTTCTTCCGTCTTTAATTTCAGGTTTAACAGTAAAGGTGTATTTTACTCCGTCTACATAGAATTCTGATGAATCTATGTTAAGAATTACAAGCTTGTTTCCATCTGAGAATGTTGCATTTCTAGTAGTGTCGTTAAAGGTTACGGCATATCCTAATGATTCTGCAACAAATCTTATTGGAAGCATTGTTCTTCCCTCTTTAATATAAGGTGCTACATCCATATAGGTAGTTGTTGTTATACCGTCAACTGTCTTAGAAATAGCCGCACTTCCAATAGTTATTGTTGTTTTGTAGGTGCTGGTAGTGCTAGTAGGTTTAGTTTCTTTAACAGTTGTCTTTTCACCATAGAATTTTAATAATGAATCATTGTATAATCTAATGCTTGATGCTACATTGAAGTATCCATTTGAATCTGTTGTGTCTGATCCGATGTATTTTCCGTCATAGTATACTTTTACAAGTGTATTAGCATTATAGTAACCACTTACTGAATATGAATTAACTGTAAGTGACCATGGATAAATTCTGTTGCTTGGTTCGTCATAATAGTAGCCTGTTCCTCTGTTTAGGTAGAAGTCAAGGCTTGATGCACTTGATACATACTCATTAAGTGAGATACTGAAATATCCGCTTGAGTTTGTGTATCCTGATCCTAAATAGCTACCGTTTCTATAAACTGCAACATAGGTGTTTGGATATGAGCTTAGGTATCCTTCTACATATCTACCTGATGAATTTAGGCTTAGTGATGTAGGATATACTCTTCCATTGTATCCGTTGTAGCCATTGTACCAGTAGTCGTTATTCCAATAATATCCATTTCCCCACCAGTAATAATCATCATAATATCCATTTGCATTGCTTAAATAGTAAGTGTCAAGTAGATTATTTGATGAATCTGTTGCCTTTAGAGTATAGTCACTTAAATTATAGTACCAGTGATATCCATAATCTTTCCAATAGTCCTTCCAATAATAATCCTTATAGTATCCGTTATAATAACCGAAACTATGGCTTATTGAAAAGTATCCCTTGGAATCTGCTGTTGTAGATCCTATATAGCTTCCGTTTCTATAAAGAGTAACTTTTGAGTTTGCAGGTGCATACCCTGTTACTGAATTATAGTAAACCTTAACATTGTTGATCTTTCCAAGAGGTGTAGGTTCTGCAGGCTTTACAGTTACTTTAACTGTTGCTGTTTTGTCTCCAACTTTAGCTGTAATATCAGCTGTACCTTCCTTTACTCCTGTTACAACTCCGCTGCTACTTACCTTTGCTATAGACTCATCACTTGATGACCAAGCTACTGTTTTATCAGTTGCATTGTCAGGTTTTACACTTGCTGTTAAAGTTACTGTTAGTCCTACTTTAACTTCTGTACCAAGGGGAGTAACGGTAACACTTGTTACAGGCACTACTGTATCATCCGTTACAGTAACAGATACTGCTTTTGATACTCCACCTGATGAAACTGTAATAGTTGCAGTTCCGGCTTTTACCCCTTTTACAAGTCCTTTATCGCCAACTGTTGCAACTGAAGTATCTGAACTTGCATAAGCTACAGGAGTTCCTGCTGGTTCTATCGTCACATTAATTTGTCCTGTTCCTCCAACTTTCATGCTAAGACTTGGAGGTGTAACCTCAAGTTTTGTAGGAGGTGTTTGAGGAGATCTCAAAACCGGACCAACTGATTCTTCTGACATTTCAAGAGCAGGTTCTTCTTCTGATGTTGTTTCTACAACTTCTTTTTCTGTATTGCTTTCAGCTACTGTAGTTTCAGGCTCAGCAACAGTTGCTTCGTTTTCTTCTGCAAAAACTCCGACTGTAAAAACTGAAACCATCATTACTAGAGTTAAAAGCAATGATACTGTTTTCTTTTTCATAAAAACTCTCCTTTATTAAATTTTTTTATTAAATCTTATTTATAAACTTGTGATTAATAAATTTACTTATCTATCACTCCTCCCAACGCTATTATACAAAAGATTTTAATAACTCTATGTACTAATAGTCTACCCTAAATCCCTTAAAAATAAAACATTTAAAATAAAAGCCATAATAAGCTCAATCTTTTAAAACTTATTCCTATAAACCCCTAGTTTAAGCCACTGGCTAAAGTTTATAAATCTATTTTTTACAGGAATTTGCCCTTATATTTTAATAAATTTAATATAATTGTAATATTATTTTTTACTTTCTATAGATATTTTAGTAATTATTTATCAAAAGAAAACTGTATTTACTTTTATAAAAAGAGATTTCTCCGTTTCGCTCATTGCATTCGCTCCAGTCGAAATGACTGGGTGGTGGAGGTTTCTCCACTCGCTAAAGCTCAATCGAAATAACTGGGTGGTGGAGATTTCTCCGCTCGCTTCTCTCAGTCGAAATAACTGGGCAATGTTTTTTATTATTAAAAAAAAGACACCTGTTTAGGTGTCTTCTTTGTCTTTTGTATTTTTTTGTTCTTATGATAGTAGTTTTGTTACTACTCCTGATGCTACGGTTCTTCCGCCTTCTCTTATTGCGAATCTTAGTCCTTCGTCCATTGCTATTGGTGTGATTAGTTCTACTGTGAAGGTTGCGTTGTCTCCGGGCATTACCATTTCTACTCCTTCTGCTAGTTGTATGTCTCCTGTTACGTCTGTGGTTCTAA
>NZ_LR588413.1 GCF_901447155.2 Peptoniphilus catoniae | reverse complement strand
TTGTAGTTGGATCCGGTAAAGATAGCATGAGGGAGACACCTGTACCCATACCGAACACAGAAGTTAAGCCTCAGAGCGCCGATGGTACTCGGTTGGAGACGACCCGGGAGAGTAGGTAAGGCCGGATTATCCGAAAGGATAAATGATCTTAGGTAGCTCAATGGTGGAGCAACCGGCTGTTAACCGGTAGGTTGTGGGTTCGAGTCCCACCCTGAGAGCCAGGATGCCGGGGTGGCGGAACTGGCAGACGCACAGGACTTAAAATCCTGCGATGGTAAAACATCGTACCGGTTCGATTCCGGTCCTCGGCACCATAAAAAGGTAGGTAAGAAGTGACGCGGGATGGAGCAGTTTGGTAGCTCGTCGGGCTCATAACCCGAAGGTCGTAGGTTCAAATCCTGCTCCCGCTACCATAAGTTATTTTAATGATTGTGGCGGCGTAGCTCAGTTGGCTAGAGCATGTGGTTCATACCCGCAGTGTCAGCAGTTCAAATCTGTTCGCCGCTACCATAAATTTAATAAGGCCCTGTGGTCAAGCGGTTTAAGACACCACCCTTTCACGGTGGTATCCCGGGTTCGATTCCCGGCAGGGTCACCAAAGTGTGGGCGCATAGCTCAGTTGGGAGAGCATCTGCCTTACAAGCAGGGGGTCATAGGTTCGAGCCCTATTGTGCCCACCACAAAAAACTAAGTAGTTCTTGGCCTGGTAGTTCAGATGGTTAGAATGCCAGCCTGTCACGCTGGAGGTCGTCGGTTCGATCCCGATCCAGGTCGCCATGCTGGTGTAGCTCAATTGGTAGAGCAACTGACTTGTAATCAGTAGGTTGGGGGTTCAAGTCCTCTCACCAGCTCCAAAAACTACGAAAGAGGAGCAAGGATAAGAGTTCCTATAAATAAGGAGGAGTTCCCGAGTTGGCCAAAGGGGACGGACTGTAAATCCGTTAGCTAAGCTTTCAGTGGTTCAAATCCACTCTCCTCCACCAAAAATTCTATGCGGGTGTAGCTCAGTGGTAGAGCCCCAGCCTTCCAAGCTGGTTGCGAGGGTCCGATTCCCTTCACCCGCTCCAAATAAATTTGTGGTATAATTCTAAAGGTAGTCAGTAAGAGTGAATAATGAGAGTACAGCATTAGCAACGTACTACTAGGAAAATATGTGAATTTGGGAAAAGGGTATAAGAATACCCTAAAACAATTGATTTATGCACCTATAGCTCAGTTGGATAGAGCAACGGACTTCTAATCCGTGTGCCGGGGGTTCGAATCCTCCTAGGTGCACCAATAATTGGGGTGTAGCCAAGTCGGTAAGGCACCAGACTTTGACTCTGGCATTTCGTAGGTTCGAGTCCTGCCACCCCAGCCAATAGGACCCATTAGCTCAGTCGGCAGAGCACTTGACTTTTAATCAAGGTGTCGCGCGTTCGAATCGCGCATGGGTCACCATTTTTTGGAGAGGTACCGAAGCGGTCATAACGGGGCGGTCTTGAAAACCGTTAGGGTGCAAGCCCACGTGGGTTCGAATCCCACCTTCTCCGCCAAAAGAAAGATTGCTAACTTATTAGTTTAGCAGTCTTTTTTAATTGATTGTAAAGTTTTATGTCTTGCTTTAAGCTCTTATATTGGCTAAGTATTCCTAATAGCGGCATTTAAAAATCTTTACAAAATGCAGGTTTTATGATAAACTGTTTTGGTGAAATTTAAACATAAGAACTTGATGTTCTTTTGTAGGAGGTGTTTTTGTGGCTGATAGAGTAGTGTTAGAATGTACTGAGTGTAAGCAAAGAAATTATGTAACTTACAAAAACAAAAAGAATACTACAGAGAGGCTTGAGCTAAAAAAGTATTGTAAGTTTTGTAAGAAACATACGGCTCATAAGGAAACAAAGTAATCTTTTTTAGGAGGATATGAATTGGCGAAAGAAACTGGAGTTAAGAAGGCTGAAAATACTAAAAGTCTATCTAAGTATTTCAGAGGAGTTAGATCTGAATTTAAAAAAGTTGTCTGGCCAACCAAAAAAGAACTGATTAATTATAGCTTAATTGTTATATCTGCTGTTATTGCTTTTACATTATTGTTTGCGGTATACGATAAAATTATTGCGTTCTTGTTAAGTAACTTTATTTATAGATAAGGTGATATCATGAGCGAGGATGTAAAAGTTAATGATAATAATACTGAAGAGAATGCTAAGTGGTATGTAGTCCACACTTATTCCGGTCATGAGAATAAGGTAAAGGCAACTATGGAAGCCTTAGTTATTAATAGCAATATGCAAAATTATATTTTTGATATTCAGGTCCCTATGGAAGAGTATGTTGAGAATAAGGAAGGATCTAAAAAGGTTAAAGAAAGAAAGATTTTTCCAAGCTATGTACTTGTTAAAATGATTATGAATGACGAATCTTGGTATATTGTCAGAAATACCAGAGGAGTTACAGGGTTTGTAGGACCTGGATCTAAGCCTGTGCCTTTAACAGATGAGGAAGTTAGAAATCTTGGAGTTGCAAGTGATAAGGAATTATTCGGAGATTATGAGATTGGAGATTCCGTTAAGGTAATTAATGGACCTTTTAATGACTTTCTTGGGGTTATTGATTCATTTAATTATGAAAAGGGCAAGGTTAAAGTTATGATTTCTATGTTTGGTAGAGATACCTTGGTTGAATTGGATTTTAATCAGATTATTAAGCAAAGTTAGTGAGTTTAGTTTAGTGGGAGGGTTATCCCGAGTACCACAAGGAGGAAATAGAAATGGCAAAGAAAGTAGTAGCAATTGTAAAATTACAAATTCCGGCCGGAAAGGCAACTCCGGCACCACCGGTAGGTACCGCATTAGGACCTCATGGTGTAAATATTATGCAATTTACTAAGGAATTTAATGCAAAGACACAAGATCAAGCCGGTTTAATTATTCCTGTTGTTTTAACAGTATACCAAGACAGATCTTTTACATTTATTACTAAAACTCCCCCTGCGGCTGTTTTAATTAAGAAGGCTCTTAATTTAAACACTGCTTCAGGAGAACCTAATAAGAAAAAGGTTGGTAAAATAAGTTCGGCACAAATTAAGGAAATTGCAGAGTTAAAAATGAAGGACTTAAATGCAGCAAATGTTGAATCTGCAATGAGTATGATTGCCGGAACAGCAAGAAGTATGGGTGTAGAAGTAGTAGATTAAGTGGGAGGAATTAATCCGCTAATACCACAAGGAGGGAATTTTAATGCCAAAAAGAGGTAAAAATTATTTAGAAAGTGCTAAGCTGATTGACAGAGCTAAATTATATGATGTAGATGAAGCTATTGAGTTGGTTCAAAAAACTTCTAAGACAAAATTTGATTCAACAGTTGAACTTGCAATTAGACTTGGAGTAGATTCAAGACATGCCGACCAACAAGTTAGAGGTACTACAGTTCTTCCTCACGGAACAGGAAAGAGCAAAAAAGTTCTTGTAGTTGCAAAGGCTGATAAGGTTAAAGAAGCTTTAGAAGCTGGAGCCGATTATGCAGGTGGAGAAGAATATATAGAAAAGATCCAAAAGGAAAATTGGTTAGATTTTGATGTTTTAATTGCGACTCCTGATATGATGGGAGTTGTAGGAAAAATCGGTAGACTTTTAGGACCTAAAGGACTTATGCCTAACCCTAAATCAGGAACAGTAACCTTTGAAGTTGCAAATGCAGTTAAGGAAACTAAGGCAGGTAAGATTGAGTATAGAGTAGACAAGGCTTCTATTATCAATGTACCTATAGGAAAGGTTTCTTTCGGAACTGAAAAATTAAAAGATAACTTTATGACTATTATGTCAGCTATCATTAAAGCTAAGCCGGCAGCAGCTAAAGGTAGGTATTTAAGATCAGTCACCCTATCTACAACTATGGGCCCCGGAATTAGACTTAATGGACAAAAATTAATGGAAATAAAATAAAACACCTTTAGACCGTGGAGACACGGTCTTTTTTTGTAATTAGAATACCTCCGGTTGGACCGGGGGTTCAATTTAGCTTTAGCGATGAAAAACAAATAATAAAAAGACCTCCATGTTAAAATAAATTTGTGGTTTACCAGAACACAAAAATAACAGGAGGTTTTTTATGAATTTAAATCATACACATAGTCTATCACACATAAAATGGAATTGTAAATACCATGTGGTGTTTGTTCCGAAATATAGAAGAAAAGTATTTTACGGAAGTAAAAGATTGGAAATAGGCACAATATTAAGAGAGCTGTGCAATTGGAAAGGAATTAATCTAATAGAAGCAGAAGTTTGTCCAGATCACGTGCACATGTTACTAGAGACAACACCAAAATTGAGCGTATCTAGTTTTAAGGAATTCTTAAAAAGTAAAAGCAGTATAATGATATACGATAAATTAGGTAGTTTAAAATACAAATACAGAGGAAGACAATTTTGGTGCCGAGGATACTATGTAGATACAGCAGGCAAAGAATACGAAAGCAATAAAAGAGTATATTCATAACCAAATTAAAGAAGATGAATTGAGTGATTAGATAACCATGGATAACACAGATCCCTTTATGAGTTAGCGAGTAGAAAATGCAAGTGGTAAACCGCAAGCGTTCTTGAGGCGCAGTTAGTAAAAAAGGTTCCTTGGACCACAAAAGCAAAACCACTGGCTACGCCAGTGGTTTATTATTATTGTAATTAACTATCCAGTGGGTTATGTTGGAGGATGTTTAATTAGTACTATAAATAGTGAAAGAAGAATATTTTTTATTTACGCTATTTTTTATATTTTTAGCTTAAAAGAAGAAATTATTGAACTTAAGGGCGGAATAAGTATTATTATATAGTTTTATTATACTAATTCATATGGTCTGTAAAATTTATGTATCTATAGTTACTAATTAAAATGTTTGAACGTAAAATAATTTTTTGATTTATTAGATAAAGTTACGAATAAGCATTGACATAATTTAAAAAATATGATATGAGTATAAATGTAATAAATATTACATATGAAAAAAACGTTACAATGATAAAGGAGGGATTATATGATTCCAATTAATGAATTTTCAGGTGTGCATCTAGATTCGATTTTTATTTATTTGTCAATTTTGGGAA
Organism: Peptoniphilus catoniae; assembly: GCF_901447155.2. Classification (GTDB taxonomy): domain Bacteria; phylum Bacillota; class Clostridia; order Tissierellales; family Peptoniphilaceae; genus Peptoniphilus_E; species Peptoniphilus_E catoniae. Next base: position 479,563 of record NZ_LR588413.1, on the reverse strand, counting down.
TATTATTGCTAGTTGGAACAATAATAAGGTCAAAAATTGTTTCTTTAAAAAGATGGCATATTCCAGCTTCATTAATAGCTGGCCTTATTGGATTAATTTTAGGACCGTATTTTATTGGAATAATACCTAAAGAAATGACTTCTTTTTGGTCAGCTTTGTCTGGTAGATTAATAGTTTTAGTTTTTGCTCCTATGATGATGGGGAAAGTGACTAAACCTGAAAAAGGTATAATGAAAGATGTAACAGGTTCGATTTTGTGGTCATTTTCTGCTTCTTTTTTGCAATACGCTGTACCGATTTTATTATCTGTTTTCTTCTTAACACCTATCTTCAATGTAAGCCCATTGTTTGCAACGATAGTTGAACAAGGATGGGCTGGAGGACATGGGACTGCTGGAGGAATGGGCCAAGTTTTTGAAGATTTAGGCTATATTGACGGAGCCTCATTATCTCTCACATCGGCTACGATTGGGCTTGCTTTTGGAATAGTTATGGGTACTATTTTAATCAATATTGCAGTAAGGAAGGGAGAAGCCAAGCTAATTAGTAATTACTCTGGAACTTTTTCAGAAAATGAAAGGGAGTTGTTTAGCTGCAACGAAGCCCCAGTTGGCATGAAAAATACTGTAAGTTCCTCTGTAGTAGATTCATTGGCTTTTCATTTTTCAATGTTGGGATTAGCAGTTTTAATAGGTTGGATATTGAACAAATTAATAAAATCATTAATTAATTTTTCAGTTGCTTGGTTTGTTACATCTTTGTTTGGTGGCATTATAGTTAATTTTATTGTACATAAACTTGGGTTTGGTGATTATATTGATAAGAACACTTTAAGTAGAATACAGGGAACCTCAATGGATTTTTTAGTAGTTGGCGCTATCGCTTCTGTAAACGTTCCCGTAGTAGTTGAATATGCTATCCCGCTTACTATTCAGCAGGTAACAATGGCGTTGTTCATGCTGTTTTGGGTTGGATATATTGGAAGAAAATCGTTTGCTCACAATTGGTTTGAGAATACCATAGTTTTGTTTGGGACTTTTTGTGGGGTTGCGGCAACGGGATTGCTTCTTTTGAGAGCCTGCGATCCTGAGCTAAAATCTGGAGCAACGGAAGTATATGCAGGTAGAGCACCATTCACAAGTCCATTTATAGGAGGGGGATTATTAACATCTATAACGCCTGGGTTAATAATTAAATTTGGGGCTTTAAAAATAGGCTTAGCTTATTTATCAGGTATAATTTTTTGTATGATTTTGTGTAAGGTAACAGGAGTTTGGGGGAGACCTCATACGTATTCTATTAAGGAGGAATGAAAATGTCAGCAAAAGTAGAATTTTTATATTTATCTGAAGAAGATATGGTTAAGGCGGGAGTACAAGATATATCAGGATGCATAGATGTTATTGATGAAGTTTATAAGCTAATAGGTCAAGGGGATTACCTTATGGGGGGAATAAACGGTAATTCTCATGGAGAGAAGTTACATTTTCCCAAGGAAAGTAAGTTTAAGAATATGCCTTTAGACGGTCCGGATAGAAGATTTATGGCTATGGTTGCGTATTTAGGTGGAAGATTTGGTATCTGTGGAGAAAAATGGTATGGATCCAATATTGAAAACACAAAAAAAGGACTACCTAGGTCTATATTGATGGTTATATTAAATGACCCTATGACTGGAGCTCCAATTGCAATAATGTCAGCCAATCTAATAAGTTCCATGAGAACAGGTGCCTCACCTGCAGTAGCCGTTAGACATTTAGGAGATAAAAATGTAAAAAGATTGGCTGCTATTGGAGCAGGCCCAATTAGTAGGGCATGCATAAGTAGTATCTTAACGGAAGCTAAATCTATTAGGGAGTTTGTAGTTTTTGACTTATTTGAGGAAAAATCGAAGAAATTAGCTGAAGAAATGGAAGAAAAGTTCGGAGTAAAAGGCGTTGTTGCAGAGTCAACCGAAGAAGCTATAAGTGATTCGGATCTTATAAGTGTTGCAGCGTCTAGGCTCAAACCTGTAAATATTAAATCAGAATGGCTAAAAGATGGCGCTTTAATATTGCAAACAGGAGGCATGACCTCTGATGATGAATATTGGCTAAATGCAGATATAGTTCTTGATAACCCATTAATGCATACAACATATATGGAAGACGCTAAAAAAACTATGGATCCTGAAAGTGTCTATAAAGAAATGATGGGCGGAAATATATATTCATTAATAGATAAAAGAAAGCTTCCAAATCTGGAAAATTTTAAGACTTTAGGAGAAATTGCATTAAAAGATGATTTATATTCTAGAGATGGGAAAAAAACAACTCACTTTATTTCTGGGGGGCAAGCAGTTTTTGACTTAGGGTGGTCATACGAGATATATAAACGTGCAAAAGAAAAATCGATAGGACAAAAATTGCTTTTATGGGATAATCCTTTAGGTATATAGAATAAATAATGTAACAAGTGGGCGGTTAACCGCCCGCTTGTTACATTATTTATTCTAGTTTAAAATTTATAAGGAGTTATTATGAAGAACAAGAAATTTATTTATGCAATTATTTCTGCAACAGTCTTTGGTATTATGCCATGGATGACATTAAAAATGTATGAATTTGGTTGTACTAGTGTATCAGCAGTATTTTACAGATTTTTTTATGCATCAATAGTTTTGTATGTAATTGCAAAAAAAAATAATGATAGTACACTAACTTACACAAAAGAAGAATTGAGAAAACTTTTATTTTTATCGTCAAATTTTATATTAACGCCGATACTATTATTTGCTTCTTATGAATATATAGATTCAGGAGTATCAACAACTTTACATTTTTTATATCCTGTCATCATAGCGGGTGCCCATATATTATTATCTTATAGTAAAGTTTCATTTCCTGGAGTTGTATCTTTGATTTTAGCTTCATTTGGTATACTGTTATTAGTTGATTTAAGTTGCGGAGTTAATATGTATGGAGTAATTTTAGCTATTTTGTCAGCTATAACTTATTCAATTTATTCTATATATTTTGAGGTTAGCGGGTTGATAAGAATGAATTCCTATAAATTGTCCTTTTTTACTGCAAGTGCCTCTTCTATAGTTGCGTTAGTTTTATCATTGATTAGAAAAGAATTTGTCCTTATTTTGAATAAAAATTTTATATTTTTTTCAATGTTTTATTCGCTTCTTATTCTATTTTTTGGAGTTTTATTTTATCAAAAAAGCATTAAATATATAGGATCAAAGAATACTGCTATATTAAGTACACTAGAGCCCGTGACAAGTATACTTGTAGGGACGGTATTTTTGGGACAAATTATGAGATTAAAGAGTTTTTTTGGAGTAACTTTGATTATTATCTCTGCTATAATTATATTGATGTTTGATATTTCTACAGATAAAGAAAAAACTTAGATAATAAGGATGTGAAACAGTGAAAATTGATTTAAATTTAAGTAAGGAGCAAATTGAGAGCTTTACAGTTATACAAAAAGATATTTATTTTTACATAACTAATAATCCTGAAATTGTTGCTTATAGCACAGTATTAGATGTTGCTGGAGATATAGGAGTTAGTACAGCATCAATAGTTAGATTTTGTCAAAAAATTAACTTCAATGGATATAAAGATTTACAGGAGTTTATTAATAAAATAATAGTTTCAAAATTAAGTTTGCCAATAAAATTTGAAAAGAATATTATCAAGAACAAATATAAAAAAAGTGATAACAGCGTAGTATTAAATACAATGAATAACTCTATAAATAACATTGTAGAAACGTATGAAAACTTAGATTCTGGAATAATAAATAAAGTAGTTAAAGAGATAATATTGTCTAAAAAAATTTATGTTTTTGGATTAAGAGAGTCTTATGCCCTAGCTCATTATATGTATACTAGACTAATAACTATTTTTCCTAAAGTTCAAATATTAAATGGGGAAGGAAGCCTATTATTTCCAGAAAATCTAAATAGTATTGAAGAAAATTCAATGATAATTTTTTTCCTTTTTCCAAGATATACTAAATTGTCAATTAGTCTAATTGAAGAATTAAATAAATTAGAAAGTATTAAAATTTTATTATTTAGTAGCATTAATGACCCAAGTATAGAAAAAATGGTCGATTATAGAATTATAAGTAGCATTAAATCCCTTTCCCATAAGAACTGTCAAGTAGCAACTATTTCATTGATAGATACATTGGTGACATTAATTGCACTAGAAAGCGAAGAAAACTCGCTGGAGTATGTAAAAAAGTTAGAAAATTTATTAAAATTAAGTTTATAAAAGCAATATATTTTTTAACGTAAGAGACTTTTAAGGTCTCTTTTTTATTGCTTAAAAGTAAGATTTAACAAAAGATATTTAAGATAAATATAAAAAGCCGGATTATAAAGGATTGAGGAAAACAAGGTAAATTTTCTGTGATATAATCAAAGTAAAGGTATAGTATTTTTTACAAGGTGATATTATGAAAGATTTTTTAAATTTAAACTCTTTTACTTTAAATTTAACCATAAGGATAATTTTAGCTTGTGTATGTGGCTTTGCTATAGGCTCTGAAAGAAAAATAAGACATAAAAATGCCGGTATAAGGACTCATATGATAGTTGCAATGGGCTCCTGTTTGGCAATGATTATTTCAAAGTACGGTTTTTTTGACTCACTGGGTCATGATCCGGGAAGAATAGCGGCTCAAGTTGTTTCCGGTATAGGATTTTTAGGTGCAGGTCTTATATTTGTAAGAAACATTGATATTCAAGGTCTTACTACTGCAGCAGGTGTTTGGACGACATCAATAGTTGCTATGGCCATTGGAGCAGGGTTAATTTTTTTAGGAATTTTTGCTACAATACTTATATTATTAATACAAACCTATGTGTATAAATTTTTTGAAAGTAAGGACCATGAACTTTATAAAATTTTAATTTTCAGTAACGACTATAAATTTGTTCCTGATTTAAAGGCCTATATGGATAGTTTAAAAATTTATAGAGAAGGGTTTATAGTAAGTCATAATAGAAATGAACTTAAAATTGTAGTTAAGTGTTCCATTGATACTGAAGAGCAAAAGGATGAGTTTATTAATTATTTGATAAATAATAAATCTATAATAAAATTTTACTTTATATAAGGGGTAGGGAATGAAAAAATATATAATGGCATTTGATGCAGGAACGACCAGCAGCAGAACTATATTATTTAATAAAAATGGAGACATTGTTTCCTCTGCTCAAAAAGAATTTATACAATATTTTCCTAAGCCAGGTTATGTTGAGCACGATCCTAAGGAAATTTGGTCTACTCAAATAGGTACAGCTGTAGAGGCAATGACTAAAATCGGAGCTGTTCCGGAGGACATTGCTGCTATTGGTATAACAAACCAAAGGGAAACTACAATTCTTTGGGATAAGGAGACCGGAGAGCCTATTTATAATGCAATTGTTTGGCAGTGCAGGAGAACATCTTCTTATTGTGATGAGCTGATTAACAAGGGCTATGGCGAAATGTTTAGAGAAAAGACAGGTCTTGTTATTGATGCTTATTTTTCAGCTACTAAAATAAAATGGATTCTTGACCATGTTGATGGAGCTATGGAGAAAGCAAAAAAGGGAGAAATTCTTTTTGGGACGGTAGACTCCTGGCTAATTTGGAAACTTACAGATAAAAAAGTACATGTAACTGACTATTCCAATGCTTCAAGGACCATGCTTTTTAATATTAACACTCTTAAATGGGATGAAGAAATTTTAAATCTATTAGATATACCTAAAGAAATTCTACCTGATGTAAGGTCAAATGGTGAAATTTACGGTTATAGTTCAGACAAGTATCTTGGTGGGAATATACCTATTGCAGCTGCAATAGGAGATCAACAGGCGGCTCTTTTCGGACAGGGATGTTTTAGTGAAGCGGAAACTAAAAATACTTATGGCACGGGAGCATTTTTATTAATGAACATAGGGGATAAACCTGTTAAGAGTAAAAATGGACTGGTAACAACTATAGCTTGGGGTCTTGACGGAAAGGTGAACTATGCCCTTGAAGGATCGATTTTCGTAGCAGGTTCGGCTATACAATGGTTAAGAGATGAGCTTAGGATAATAGATTCATCAGAAGACAGTGAATACATGGCTTTAAAGGTTAAAGACACAAATGACTGTTATGTAGTGCCTGCCTTTACAGGACTTGGGGCACCTTACTGGGATCAATATGCAAGGGGAACTATAGTTGGTCTAACAAGAGGGACCAGCAAGTACCATATAATAAGAGCAACCTTGGAATCTATAGCACTTTTGTCATCAGATATTTTAAAAGCTATGGAAGAGGACTGCGGCTTTAAACTAAAATCCCTAAAGGTAGATGGAGGAGCCAGCAATAATGATTTTTTGATGCAATTTCAATCAGATATAATAAATGCAGACGTAATAAGACCTAAACAAGTTGAGGCGACAGCCTTAGGATCAGCAAGGCTGGCAGGACTTACAGTAGGATTTTGGAAGGATATAAAAGAGTTCAACCTAAAAGAGGGAGATAAGATCTTTAAGCCTGAAATAAGTCAAGAAGAAAGAAAAAGCAAAATAGACAGATGGCATAAGGCGGTAGATTATGCAAAGGGTTGGGCAAGGGATTGATTTTAAAGTAAAATTTTCTATTAAAGCTATTAAAATTTTTTATAAAACAAAAAATAAAAATAATAGAAAGCTATGTTGACAATAGTTTTCTATTATGTTATTATACACATTGTTGTAACCGCAGACAGTAGGGGGTAAAGCCTTAATAATCCTACCGAGGTAAGTACGGAAAAAATAAATTCGTTTCCTATATCTCATCCTGTCTGCGATGGGATTTTTTTATATTCGGGGGTGAAATAATGAGAGAAGAAAAGCTTCAAGAAAAAGCCCAACTAGTTGAAGAAATTAAAGAAAAAGTTGAAGGCGCTCAATCAATTATATTTGTAAATTATAGAGGACTAAGCGTAGAGGATGCTACAGAGCTTAGAGCTAAATACAGAGAAGCAGGAGTTCAATATAAGGTTTACAAAAATACCATGATGAAACGTGCCTTTGCTGAGCTTGGATACAATGAAGAACTTTTAGATCACCTAAAAGGACCAAGTGCAGCTGCTTTCTCAATGGAAGACCCGGCTTCAGCAGCTAAAATAACTTCAGAATTTGCTAAAGATCACGAAGAGATCGAAATCAAATCAGGTATAGTTGACGGAAGAGTTATTTCTTTGGAAGAAATTGAAAATCTAGCTAAACTTCCATCTAAGGAAGTTCTAATTGCTCAAGTACTTGGAGGATTGAATGCTCCTATTCAAGGACTTGCAAATGTGTTAACAGGAAACTTAAGAGGACTTGCAGTAGTATTAAATGCTATTGCTGAAAAGAAAGAACAAGAAGCGACAGCTTAATAAAAATTAAAAAAATTTGGAGGTATTATAATGTCAGAAAAAGTACAAGCTCTTATTGAAGAAATTAAAGGTTTAACAGTATTAGAATTATCAGAAGTTGTAAAGGCTCTTGAAGAAGAATTCGGAGTATCTGCAGCAGCACCTGCAGCAGTAGCAGTAGCACCTGCAGCAGGAGGAGCAGCACCTGCTGCAGCAGCTGAAGAAAAAACTGAATTTAACGTAATTCTTAAAGAAGCAGGACAAGAAAAGATTAAAGTTATTAAAGTAGTTAAAGATCTTACAGGTCTTGGACTAAAGGATGCTAAGGCACTAGTTGACGGAGCACCTAAGGCAGTTAAGGAAAATGCACCTAAGGAAGAAGCTGAAGAAATGAAAGCTAAGCTTGAAGAAGTAGGAGCAACTGTAGAATTAGACTAATTATTTATAAGTAAAATCATTAAACCATCGGAGAAATCCGGTGGTTTTTTTGTTGCAGAAAATTTTTAATTTAAAATAAAAAATTCTAAAAAAACATATTGAACATTGTTCAGAAACGTGGTAATATATTACCCGTTAAGAATGAACACTGTTCAGTATGTTGGGAGGAACTTATGCAAAGGACAGATAAGGGGAAAAAAGATAAGGAAATAAAAATAACTCAAGCTGCTCTTAAATCTTTTAGAGAGAAAGGAATTGAAGGAACTTCCATTAGAGATATTATGAAAAAAACTGATTTGGGCTTAGGAACCTTTTATCTTTACTTTAAAGACAAAAGAGATCTTGAGGAAGAAATAGTTTTGGACATAATGATTGATTTGTTTTATGAGGCTGAAGAAAATTGCAGCGGAACGGACCCCACTGAAAGATATATTTCCTTTATAGCCTATATAATTGATTATTTAGTAAAGGATCCTGTTGAGTTGGATCTTATTTTAAAAAATGTAAATTGGGCTTTATATGCCAAAATTGAAAATGATGAAAGATTTAAAAAAGCTGACAGCACTTTAAGCTTTGTTTTGGAAAAATATTCTGCTTTATTTCCAATTAGGTATTCTGAATCAGAGCAGTTGTTTATTTTATCCTTAACTATGCACATAGTCTTATCGACTTGTAAATCCTCTTTAATGCAAAATTCAGTTTTAGACATAGAGGAAATGAAGTCTGTACTTTTTAAAATAGTAAGAAAAATATTTGGATAGAGTGATTTTATGAAAAGATTTACAAAATTTATATCTCATCATCCGAGATTAGTTCTTTTGGTGATGACATTGCTTCTTATACCTTCATTTATAGGATATAAAAGGACAGGAGTAAATTATGATATTTTAACTTATTTACCTCAGGATTTAAAGTCAACACAGGGGCAGGATATACTGGATAAAAATTTTAAAAATGCTGCAACAGGAATGCTTATATTGGAAGGTACGGATCACGATGCACAGGTACTTAGAGATAAGATTCTTAAGATTGATGGTGTTGAGGATGTTATATCAAAATCTTCTACAGTAGGAGATATGATACCGGAGGAATTTTTACCTGATGATATAAAGGATATTTTTTATGCTGAAAATTCTACCTTAATGATAGTTAAGTTTAGTGAATCCTCATCTTCTTTTACAACTATGTCTGCTATTGAACAGATTAGAGATATTGAATCTAAGCCTAAATATTTAAGCGGTATTTCATCTCTTGTAAAGGATACTAAGGATATTATTGATAAAGAGACCCCTATTTATGTAGGGCTTGCTATAGCTTTAGGATTAATAGTTTTATCTCTTACTAATGAGTCTACTGTTATCCCCTTTGTATTTATGCTTACAATAGGCTATGCAGTTATTTATAACTTCGGGACTAATATATTTCTTGGAGAGATATCCTATTTGACAAAAGCAATTGCAGCTGTTTTACAGCTTGCAGTTACAATGGATTATTCAATATTTTTGTATCACAGGTATGTTGAAGAAAAATCTTACGAAGATAACAAAAATAAAGCTATGGATATTGCCATTCAGGAAACTATATCATCTTTGTTTGCATCTTCCCTAACAACCTTTGCAGGATTTATGGTTCTTTTACTTATGGAGCTTGGTCTTGGTAAGGATATAGGACTTGTAATGAGCAAGGGAGTTTTAACAGGACTTTTGTCAACAGTAATTGTACTTCCCTCTATGCTGTTAATTGTAGAAAAACTTGTAAACAAGTATAATCATAAAATATTTCTTCCATCCTTTGACAGGCTTTCAGAATTTAATATTAAGCATAGCAAAACACTTTTTACAGTCTTTATTGCTTTATTTATTCCGGCGATTTTCGGCTCCGTAAACACAAAACTCTATTATAATTTGGACAGGTCCCTTCCTCAAGACCTGGATTCAATAGTTGCCCTTAATAAAATGAAAAAAGATTATAACATGGCAAGTACACACTTTATAGTAGTAAGAGATGACTTATCAAATTCTTCCTTAAATGATTTAATTGACGGAATAAATAATATTGATGGAATAAGCTCCGTTTTAAGCACCAATTCCGTAACAGGGGTAATTTTACCCGGAGATATTTTACCTGATAAAGTCGGGGATAACTTTTCTAAAGACGGTTATCAAATGATAATGGCAAACTCAGAATATCAAACCGCTTCTAACGAGGTAAGAAATCAGATTAGGGAAATGCGCAGCGTTATAAATAAATATGATAAGGAAGGTTATTTAACAGGAGAAGCCGTTTTAACAGACGATTTGACGGTAATTTCAAATCGAGATTTTAAAATTGTAAATGCGGCGTCAGTAGTAATTGTTTTTCTAATAATAGCAATAGTTTTTAAATCAATAGGAATCCCACTTGTTTTGATTTCAGCAATTGAACTGGCGATTCAGATAAACATGGGTATACCGTTTTATTTAGGGCAGACCATACCTTTTATAACATCAATAATTATTGGAGTTATACAGCTAGGCTCAACTATTGATTATTCAATACTTATGACAGACAGATTTTTAGCAGAATACAAAAAAACGGGAGACGTAAACAAATCTTTAAATATATCTGTTAAGGAAACCTCAAAGTCAATTGTTACATCAGCTCTGTCTTTTATGGCGGCTACAATAGGTGTTGGAATATATTCTAAAATGGAAATAGTATCTACAATTTGCAACTTTCTTGCAAGAGGGGCAATTGTAAGTATGGCAGTTATTATATTTTTGTTACCTGCCATTATATCTGTAACATTTCCATTTATTAAGAAAACCACTAAAGGTTTAAATTAAAAGGAGTATAAAATGAATAAAAAATTTCAAAAAACTGTATCTTTAATTGTTTTATCATCTATGATTCTACCTAATACAATTTTTGCTTCATCAAATGTAATAAATAAAAGTGAAACAGTATATGTAATTAAAGAGGATGAAAAAATAGTAGATAAAACTGTATCAGTCTGGTTAAATTCAGATAGAAACATTGAAGGAAAAGATAAGACAAATTTAAAGGATCTTAAAAACTTAAAAACAGACGAAAAGCTTAAAAATGACAAGGGATATATTGACTGGAAAGAGGACAAAAAAGATATATATTATCAAGGTAAAAGCGAAGAGGAGTTACCTGTTGATGTAAATATTGAATTTTATCTTGACGGAAAGAAAACCAGCAATAAAGAGCTAAAAGGAAAATCAGGACATTTAGAGATAAATCTTTCAGCAGAAAACAAAAAATATGTGGTAAAAGAAATTGCAGGGAAAAAGACAAAAGTATATGCACCCTATACAGTTATAACTGCCATGTCCTTTAATGAAGACGTAGCATCAAATATATCAGCCTATGATTCAAAGGTTTTAAAGGATGGGAAAAACCAAGTTATAACTACAGTTTTAACCCCGGGACTTAGAGAAAACTTTGAAACAATTTTAGATGATAAACAAATGGAAGATTTTAAGAATAAGGTTGTAATTGAAATGGATGTAAAAGACTATGAGCCAATTGAAGGTTATGCTGTAATATCAAATGAGCTTTTCCAAAATGAAGTTAATATAGAATCCATTGACAAGTTGCGTGACGGAGTAAGAGAGCTTGAAGATAACTCTCAAAAATTAGTAGATGCTTCAGAAAAGCTTTCAGATGCACAAAATGAATTAAATGGAGGCATCGATGAATTAGACGACGGAGTTAAAAAACTTGGTGACGGTTCTAAAGAACTATATGACAAATCAGGAGAGTTGGAAGATAAAATTGATGAAGTTATAGAAAAAGTAAAACCCGTACCGGGATATGCCAAAGAAATGGCTGATGGAGGAAGTGAACTTACATCAGGAATAAGCAAATATACCGATGCTGTAGGTCAAATGAGTGATAATACAGGTAAAATGAGAGATGGGGCAAGGGAGCTTGCCAAAGGCTCAAAAGAATTGGATGACGGAATCGGCAAGCTAAAGAAGGCGACAGGAGAGCTTAGAGAAGGCTCATCAAAATTAAGCAAGGTTGATGAGTTAAAAGGAGAACTTATTTCAAAGCTTACAGAATTAAAAAACGGAATGGAAAAGCTTTCATTAGGAGCACAAAAGGTTAGAGATGGCGCATCACAAAGTGCACAAGGTTCAAAGCAACTGGCTACAGGAGAAGAAGAGTTTAATACAAACTTTCAAAAATTAAACAGTAAGGTTCAAGAAATAACTGTTCCGGATCTTTCAGCCTTGGGATCCATTAATGTTGAAGAGGATTTAATAAGCCTTAAGGGAAGTGCACAATCAGTAGGAGGGTCAGCAGGACAAATTCAGGCGGCAATAGGAATTCTAGGTCAGGTTGAAGACCCTACAGGACAAGTTGCACAAGCAATTTCAATGCTTTCCCAAACAGCTACAGGTCTTGGAGCTGAAGCCTCAAACATAGGAAACTCTACCCAATCAATAGCCACAAAGCTGCAGAAAATAAGCGGAGCTACAGGAAGCATATCCTCTCAATTAGGGGAAATAGAAGTTTTAAAAGCAGGCATGGGGCAACTTGCAGAATCATCAAATCAAATAAACGGGGCAATGACAAAGCTTTCCACAGGCCTTGAAGAATTAGAAAAGGGAACAGAAGAATTATACAGCGGTACAAATCAAATTTATAGCTCTCTGGAAAAAAGCATGGACCAAATGACTTCTAACATAGACACATCACAACTTATAAAACTATCTGAAGCCCTTGTAAAGCTAGATGATGCAGCCGGAGAATTAAAGGACGGATCCTCAAAGCTTAAGGAAGGAACAGAAGAAAGTGAAGAAGGGGTTGATAAGTTAGCTGATGCAATAGAAGAGCTTGATTCCAATTCAGAAAAGCTAAACTCAGGAGCAAGTAAGCTGTCTGAAGGCTTGGAAGAATTTAAAAATAAATCTATAATGTTTAATGATTTCCCAAGAATTAAAGATGAAGGCATAAGCCCCATGAGAGATGGTATTAAAAAGCTAAATGACGGAATCATAGATTTAGGAGAAGGAGCCTTGGAATTAAAAGACGGTGGAATCTTAATAAATGAAAACATGAGGACCTTTGCTGAAAAACTTGCAGAATTTAAACAAAAGGGAATTGACGAGTTGGACAACAAAACAAAAGATTTACCTGAATTTAAAGAGGTTATGGACACAATGTCAGATCTTGCAAAAGAAGAATCATCCTTTACAGGAAAAGGAGAAGGCTTCGAAACTAAATACAGAATTATAGAAAAAATAAAATAAAATTTTTTAAAAAAATAGTTTATATCGACATAGAAAGTTTATGCTTTTTATGTCGATTTTTTATTAAAAGATTATCTATTAGGAAAAATTATAGCTTATAAAGGTTAATTAATATTGAAGTATCACTTGAATTTAAAAATGGAGATTGCTTTTTTCTATATAATAGTATTTAATTGCAGAAGTCCATTAGTGAATTTATTAAAAAGTAAGTAAATTTATCTATAAGAAATTTAATATAATAGTTAAAGTCTATTATTTTTATTTTGAAAGAACTTGTAAATTATTATAATAATTTATCAGGTAATAACAAAAGCTTTTAAATCCTTTAGTAATATTTAAATTTTTATTCCAAGATAAGACAATATCTCTTTTATTGTTAATACCATTTATAGGTATAAAAACTATATTATCTCCATATACTTTCCTTAGCTTTGCAGAGTTAGATGAGATTGTAATACCTAAATTTTGTTCTAATAAAACACTTCTTAGACTGTGATCGCACTCCATAATAATATTAGGAGAGAAACCTGCACTTTCAAATAACTCATCCGTTTGTTGTCTAAAAGGAAATCCTTTATCAAGCAATATAAAATCTTCATGAATTAATTGATCCAAAGATACATTATTAAGTTTAGACAAAGGATTATTTTTATGAACAGCAACCATAAATCTATCGTTAAATAGGGTTATTGACTCGACATTACAATTTTCATAACCTGGAGAGGTTATACTTGCATCTATTAGGTTGTAATTCATTAAATCTATTATTTCCGGTAATTTTCTTACAGTTGCTCGTAATTTCACGTCATTATTAGCTAAAAAAGAATTAATTCCATGAAGAAACTGTGGACTTGTAGTGGCTAAATTGATGTTATTTTGTTTAATAGCTTGTAAATCAGATAGCTCTTTTTTTGCATTTTCAAGTTCATTTAAAATTACATTCACACGATTTAGAAATATTTTTCCGAAATCCGACAACTCTATTGATTTTCCTTTTCGTATAAATAAATTTACACCAAGTTCTTTTTCAAGCCTGGATATGGCTAAACTTATAGCTGGCTGGCTTATGTATAATTTATTTGCAGCTATGGAAAAGCTGTTGCAGTAAGCAACTGATTGGAAATATTTTAACTGTAAAAATTCCAAAACTATCACCTTTAAATGTAATACACATATAAAGAATATGTTATATGTGTATAAATTATAGCTATTTAACAACAATTATATTATATGCTAAATTTGAAGTATAAACAAGATAATACGACAGAGAGGTGATAATATTAGTAGTTTAGAGAATATGCTTAAACGCAAAGAAGAAATTAAACTTGGCGGAGGATATAAAAGAATTGAAAAACAACATAGTAAAGGAAAATTAACAGCTAGAGAAAGATTAAATATTCTTTTTGATGAGGGTACGTTTCAAGAATATAACATTTTTATGAAACATAGGTGTCATGACTTTGGTATGGACGAAGTAGATGCACCATCAGAAGGTATTGTTACAGGGTATGGCCTTATAAACAATAGGCGAGCGTTTGCATACGCCCATGACTTTACAGTTTTGGGAGGAGCAATGGGAGAAATGCAGGGAATGAAAGTTAAAAGGCTTCAGGAACTTGCATTAGATGCACGAGCTCCGATAATAGGGCTGAACGATTCCGGAGGAGCCAGAATACAAGAAGGTCCAAGCACATCTTATGGAAATATTTTTTACAATAACGTTCAAGCATCAGGTGTTATTCCGCAAATATCAGCAATTATGGGGCCCTGTGCAGGAGGTGCAGTATATTCTCCGGCACTAACAGATTTTATTTTGTCTGTAGATAAAACAAGTATGTCCTTTATAACAGGACCTAAGGTAATTAAAAATGTTATAGGAGAAGAAATAGATTCAGAAACATTAGGAGGAGCCAGAACACATAATACAAAGTCTGGAGTTTCACATTTTTTTTGCAGAGATGATTATGATTGCATTGAAAAAATAAAGATTTTGCTAAGTTATCTTCCCTCAAATAATGATGAGAAACCTCCTGTATATGCCTGTAATGATAATCCTAATAGATATTGTGATTCCTTAAATACGTTTATAGATGAGAGTCTAAAAAAAGCATATGATATGAAATATATTATTAAAGAAATTGCGGATAATAATATATTTTTTGAAACGCAAGAAATGTTTGCACAAAATATAATTACAGGCTTTATCAGAATGGACGGAAAAAGTGTAGGAGTTGTAGCAAGTCAACCTAAGGTACTTGCCGGATGTATAGATATAAATGCATCAAATAAAGCTGCTAGATTCATTAGAACCTGTGATTGTTTTAATATTCCTCTATTATCGATAGTTGATGTTCCAGGATATTTACCAGGAGTGAATCAAGAGCATGGGGGAATAATTAGACATGGAGCAAAGATGCTTTATGCTTGGAGTGAAGCCACTGTTCCTAAGATAGTTATGATAGTTGGCAAGGTAGTTGGAGGAGCTAGACCTGCTATGTGTTCATGGGAGTTACACCCTGACTTTATATTTTCTTGGCCTACAGCACAAATGTATGTAGTTGGTGCAGAGAGTGCCGTTGATGTATGTAGAAAGAAAGAACTATCACTATCTGATGACCCCGAGGTTCTTAGAAGTAAATACATAGATGAATACAAAGAAGAATATATGAATCCATACAAGGCGGCAGAAACGGGAAAGATAGAGGATATAATCATACCGGCAGAATCTAGAAAAGTAATAATAGATGCCTTAGATACATTTAAGAATAAAAAAGTGATGACAATAAGAAAAAAACACGGCAATATACCACTATAAAGGAGAGTTGTTATGAATAATATCAAAACGAAAGGACCTTTGGAGGGAATTTTAGTTTTGGATTTAACTAATTACCTTTCCGGACCTTTTTGTACAATGATGTTGGCAGATTTGGGCGCAGAGGTAATAAAAATTGAAAGATTTGATAAACCAAAAGCAAGTGGACCATTTTTAAATGGAGAAAGAGTATATGATCTTTCTGTAAATAGAAGCAAAAAAAGCATGAATTTAAATTTAAAAACAGAGGTAGGAAAGGAGATATTTAAAGAACTTGTATCAAAGGCGGATATATTAGTTGAAAATTTTAAACCCGGCACCATGAATAAATTAGGTTTAGGATATGAAAGTTTAAAAGAAATAAATTCAAACCTTATATATTGTGCTATATCCGGGTTTGGCTACACAGGTCCCTATAAAAAAAGGGGAGCATTAGATATGGTGATACAAGGAATGAGTGGGCTAATGAGTCTAACAGGTGAACCTGAAGGAAGACCTGTTAAAGCTGGAACATCAGTAAGCGATATATTTTCCGGTTTGTTTGCATTCGGAGCAATAACTTCATCTCTATATAACAGAGAATTAAGTGGAGAAGGAGATTTTATAGATATAGCTATGCTGGATTGCACATTTGCTTGTTTAGAAAATGCTGTTATTAACACTTGTGTGTTTAACAAAAATCCTAAAAGAGTTGGAAACATGCATTCAACAAGTGTCCCGTTTCAAAGTTTTAAAACAAAAGATGGTGAAATAATAATAACATGTTCTAGAGATCCTGCCTTTTATAGACTATGTGATGCAATGAACAAGCCAGAATTGAAAAAAGATGAAAAATTTTCAAAAGCAGAAAGCAGGAGGGAGAATAGGTATCAACTTGAAAAAGTCATAACAGAATTTACTGAGAAACTTACTACAAAAGAGTGTGAGAAAATTTTAAATGACTTTGAAGTTCCTAATGGAGTAATAAACACAATGATGGATATATGCGAAGATCCACAGATTGAAGCAAGAAATATGATTGTTGAAGTAGATCATAAAGTTGCGGGAAAGTATAAAATGGCTGCAAATCCTATAAAATTTTTAAGAAAAAAATCAGATTTGTATTATCCTGCACCTGTCTTGGGAGAGGATACGTTTTATGTAATGAAAGAGAAACTTGGCTTAAGTGAGGATAAAATACAAAATTTAATTAATGAACAATTAGGAGGTATAAAATGAAAAAATCGATCTTAATAATGACATTATTTTTAGTATTATTTGGATGTAGTAAAGCATCAAATGTTGGAAATGGTAAAGAAAGTTCAAATAATTCTAGTGATACGGAATCTAAGTCTGCAACAACGGAGTTCGTTTCTATGGGAACGTCCTCATCAGGAGGTACTTTTAATACTTTAGGAGTTGCAATGTGTCAACTTTTTAATGACAATTTAAGCACCCAATTTTCAGCAGAAGTTACTGGAGGTTCAAGTGAAAACTGTATAAGAGTTGGAGCCAACGAAATACAAATAGCCTTTGCTGCGGCATCATCAGTATATGAAGCTACAAATGGAGTTGGAGCTTTTGACGGTAAAAAAGTAGAAGGTATAACAGCAGTTGCAAACTTATACCCTGCTATTATGCAATTTCCTGTATCAAAAAGTTCAGGAATAAAAAACATGGATGATATAGAAGGCAAAAAAATTAACATAGGACAAAGTGGAAGCGGTTCAGAATCTCAAGCAATTAATTTGCTAAAGAGTTATGAAATATCATTAGATAGCTTTCAACCTCAACATTTGTCACATGCTAATGCTGTAGAAGCACTAACCAATGATAAGATAGATGGATATATTATTTCAGGAAGTTTAGGTCAATCACATCAAATGACAGCTATGTCAAGTGGTAAATGCTACTTAGCTTCATTTGGGCCTCAGGAAAAAATGGACAAACTTATGAAAGATTACCCTTACTATGAACCATATACAATAAAATCAGGTACATATCCAAATCAAGATTATGATGTTGAAACAGTTGCGACAGGAACACTTTTAATAGCTAATGAAAACCTAGATGAAGAGTTAGTATATGAGTTTACAAAAACACTTTTTGAAAACTTAGAATCTTTAGCAAAAAATCAAAAAATAGCTGAAGAAATTTCTTTAGAGACAGCTACAAATACATCAGGCATAAAATTACATCCCGGAGCTGAAAGATATTATAAAGAAGTTGGAATTTTAAAGTAGGTTTATAAATTTATTAATGGGAGGCAAAAAATGGGAAATAAAATGAATATATTTTTAAAAAACAATAGCATAAATAAGAAAAAACTCCCAGATGATGATTCTGAAAACGTCCAATCACGTAGAGATTTAACAGGGATATATAAAAAAATACTTACAAGCGTCTGTCTGATATTAGCTGCGTTTCAACTTTATGCTGCCGGATCAGGACTTGTAGATGATTCAGTTGTTATGTCTGTACACCTTGGGTTTGTAATTTTTATAGTTTTCATGCTATTTCCTGCTACTAAGAATAGCAGTAGGGTAAAGCCGACTAAATTAGATTTAATATTAGGCATTCTCGGATTTTGCTCTGCTATGTACCCTGCCGTTTTTGCTAAAAAGATCCAATTGCAAATGGGAATACCCACTCAGGCGGACTTAATTGTTGGTGCAGTTGCAATATTGGCGGTGCTAGAGGTTTCCAGAAGGGCTTTAGGAAATGCTCTGCCAATAGTTGCACTAGCATTCATAGCCTTCGGGTATTTTGGAAATTATGTTCCAGGTGTATTTAAAAATGCCGGATTTAGCTTAAAACAGATAATAAAATTAATATTTTTAACTGATGAGGGTATATTTGGTACGGCTTTAAATACATCTGCTACATATGTTATATTGTTTATATTTTTTGGCGCTATAATGTCAGAAATTGGGATGTCTAAATTTTTAAATAATTTAGCATTGTCAGTGGCAGGAAGAAGTATAGGGGGACCAGCTAAAGTATCAGTAATATCAAGTGGTCTTATGGGAACAATAAGTGGATCAACATCAGGTAATGTAGCAACTACAGGAGTAATGACAATACCACTTATGAAGTCAGTAGGTTATGATCCTGAGTATGCAGGAGCGGTAGAATGCGTATCTTCAGCAGGAGGACAAATAATGCCACCTATAATGGGCGCCGCAGCATTTTTAATGGCACAATTTATAGGTGTAGAATATGGCGACATTGTTATATCTGCTATAATGCCTGCTTTATTATATTATTTTGGAGTTTGGATATCTGTAGGTCTTAGGGCAGAAAAAGAGGGATTAAGAACTCTGTCAAAAGATGAATTACCTGATTTGAAAGATACTATAAAAAATTATGGACATATGGCTATTCCGTTAATTGCATTAATATATTTTTTGGCCATAAAGAAGTACAGTCCAATTTTTTCAGGATGGTTAGGTATTCTTATTGCTGTTATTATAAGCTTTTTTAGGAAGTCAAGTAGGCTTAATATATTAAGATTTATACATGCAATGGAAAATGGAGTTAAGTCGGCTTTATCAGTTGCTACAGCCTGTGCTTGTGCGGGAATAGTAATAGGAATGATATCTTTGACCGGATTCGGTTTAGTATTTTCTATGAATATTTTCAAGCTATCTATGGGTGTCCTGATAGTTGCTTTGTTGCTATCTATGTTTGCATCTATAGTTTTAGGAATGGGATTACCTACAACAGCTTGTTACATAGTAACGTCTCTAACTTTAGCACCAGCGCTTATTAATATGGGGGTTGAAACTTTATCAGCACACTTCTTTGTGTTTTATTTTTCTATAATTTCAACTATCACACCACCTGTTGCTTTATCTGCTTATGTAGCCGCAGGATTGGCAAATTCAGATCCTTTTAAAACTGGAATAAAAGCCTTTAGGTTAGCAATAGGAGGATTTATTTTACCATTTATGTTTATATATAAACCTGAACTTTTAGTTCATGGTTTTGAGGGAACTAAAATATTTTATAGTTGCGTTATAGCATTAATTGGGATGTATACCGTTTCAGTTGCTAATGAAGGTTATTTTAAAGGAAAGTTAAGTAAGGTTGAAAGAGTTGTATTGGCTGCTTGTGTATTTGGACTATTGATTTTTAATTGGAAGGGAGATATAGTAGGTCTTCCGGTAATATTTGCTATTTTCTTAAAGCAATATTATAGGCATAGAAAATTTAAAAAAGAGAATGTCTAAGAAAATTTAAAATGAATTGTATTGATATTAATTTATAATTTAAAAAATCATAAATTGGAATAAACTAATTACCTTATTCCGGTTTATGATTTTTTATATTCGCTATTTATATTAAATTTTAGGGCAAAGGTATCTGTATCTTTTAATAGAAGCCTTACCATATTCAATTGCCTTAACCGGGCAGGATGATATACATGCCATACAATGGGTACAGAATCCTTGCCATAGGGGTTTATCATCTTCTAGTTTAATATTATTAAGAGGACAGATTTTTTCGCATTTGCCACAGGCTATACAGGAGTCTTTAGCATAGAATTTTTTATCTTTAACAATAAAGGCATAGAAAAGATCGTGAACAAGACTACTTTTAAATTTACCAAAAGAACCGGCTTTGTTTTCCGGAATCATCTCACCCTTCTCTATATAGTCTGCCATAAGGTCAATGGTTTTTTCAGAGGAGTCGATTATACTAAGGGATTCTTCTTTAGATGGGGTTTTAAAAAGGGCTATGTAGTTTTCCGGCATAATTATTTTTCCTGTGCCTTTATAGTTGAAGCTCTTGCTTTTACAAATACTCTTGTTGTATCCGGAAGCGTTTCCTATATCATCGCCACAGTTCATAATAAAGTAAGCATCTTTTTTTGAATTAGGGAGCTTTTCTATAAAGTCTTTAACTATGTTGGGTATTCTCCAACTGTAGGTTGGACTTACGAGAATTAATTTATCAAAATCGGGAATTTGTTTAGAGGATCCTGATTTTAAAAATTCGTTTATAGAAAAGGTTTCTTCCTTTAATATCTCCGAAAGTCTTTTTGCTATATATTTACTGTTATTTGTTCCTGAAAAATAAAAAATCATAAAATCACCAACTAGATTATATCATATCTTTTTTGCCTGAATTAAAAATATAAAGATGGGTAAGTAATTAAAGAATTAAGAGGTGAAAAAGTGAAAATAGATAAATTATTAAATATTAAATACCCTATTATTCAAGGTGGCATGGCTTATATCTCCACCTCTGCTTTAGCAGCTGCTGTATCAAATGCAGGAGGACTTGGACAGGTTGCCACAGGAGGCTTTTCTCCTGATGAAATCAGAAGGGAAATTAGAAAGACAAAAGAGCTCACAGATAAACCCTTTGGAGTAAATGTAGTTCTTATGCATCCTGATGTAGATGAAATAATAGATATAGTAATAGATGAGGGAGTAAAGATAATAACTTGTGGAGCAGGCAACCCCGCCCCTTATTTTAAAAAATGGCTTGAGGCGGACTTAATTGTGATTCCTATAATTGCTAGTGTAAAAATGGCTAAAAAGGTTGAGGCCTTAGGTGCAAAGGCCTGTGCATTTGAAGGGGCAGAAGCGGGTGGACACATAGGATATTTAAATACCTTTCCTGAACTTCCTGCAATAGTTGATTCTGTAAATATCCCTGTAATAGCTGCCGGGGGAGTTTATACAGGAAGGCATATCTTTGCTGCAGAGGTTCTTGGAGCAAGTGGTGTACAAATAGGCACGAGACTTCTTGTAGCAAAAGAAACTCCTACAGTAGAAGCTTATAAGAAAGCTTTAATTAATGCAGATGATACCGATTCAATAGTAACAGGGATAACTACAAAGATGCCTTCTAGAGTTTTTAAAAACAAACTTGCCCAAAGATTAAATGAAATAGAAACAAGTCAAGGGGATATGGAAGAATTTTTTAATCTTGCAGAGGGTTCAGGTAAAAGAGCGGTAGAAGGAGATATTGAAGGCGGTTCTATTTTTTGCGGTCAAGGTCTTTTCTACTTGAATAGGATTGAAGGTGTAAAGGAAATTTTAGATAATTTAATGAAAGAATACAAAAGCATAAGGGGAAATTTTAAAAATTAGAAGCTGCACAGGCAGCTTTTTAATTTGTTTAAATAACTTTATAAAAAATATACATGCTATAATTAGCTTGGAGGTAAGTAGATGAATAGATATATTTTTAATGCTGTAAAAAAAGTGAAGGATCAAGTGAGTTTTTCCATGCCCGGCAACAAGTCAAATACTAGTTTTGATTTTGACTTTAAGTATGATGTTACTGAAACTATAGGTACAGATAACTTACTTAATCCCATGGATGCAATATTAAAATCCCAGGAAGAAATAGCCCGTGTATATGGAGTAAAAAGCTCCTATTATATACCTAACGGTTCAACAGGAGCTTTACATGTAGCCCTAAGTATTTTAACAAAACCGGGAGATGAAATAATTTTGCAAAGAAACTCCCATGTTTCGGTTTATAATTCCATGATTTTAAATAGTCTTAAACCCCACTACATTTATCCTAACTACAATAAAGAATCAAATCTTCTTACAGGAATCAATATAGATGAACTTGAAAAACTTCTTAAAAATAATAGGATTAAGGCTGTAGTTTTATCAAGTCCCAACTATTTTGGAATTTGTTTAAGGTTAAAGGAAATTTCTGAGCTTGTCCATAAGTATAAGGCTTATTTAATTGTAGATGAGGCTCACGGGGCCCATCTTAAATTTTCACCCTATGAGGCTTATTCTGCTGTTAATTTTGCAGATATTATTGTACATTCCACCCACAAGACCTTGCCAAGTCTGACACAAACGGCCCTTATGCACATAAATTGTGATATAGATCAAAGACAAGTTCTAAGATCAATGAAGATGTTTTTGTCAACATCACCTTCCTATATTTTAATGCTCTCTTCAGAGTACGGTGTGGATTTTATGGATAAAAATGGCAGAGATATTTTAAGTAAACAAGTAGCTTTAATAGAAAAAATGGAAGCTTCTCTTCCTGAGGTTAACTTTTTCAAAAAAGACGATAAGGACTTAACTATAGGAGAGGTTGACAAAACTAAAATACTTTTTTCTCTAAAGGGCATGAAAGGCTATAATATTGTTAAAAATATGTTTTTAAGTTATAATATAAGACTAGAAATGGGAGATCTTAATTACGCTTTGGCACTAAGCTCCGTATGCAATAAGGAGTCTGATTTTCTTAAGCTTAGAGATGCTTTAAAGGATCTTTCTTTAAGGGAAGATGACTATGTTCCTATGACTGAAGTTGAAATGAGTCGCCCTAAGATTATTCTAAACCCTAGAGAGGCTTTTTACAGACAAAGGGAAAGCATAGATATTAAGGAAGCTGAAGGCAGGGTTTGTGCAAACTTTGTATCAGCCTATCCGCCTGGAGTTCCATTAATAACCCCGGGAGAGGAAATTACAGGACAGATTATAAGTCGGCTTTATGATTACCACAAGGCAGGTATTGAAATAATAGGAGTAGACAAGGGATATGTTGAGGTTTTAAAATGAGAGGTTTATTCATTACCTTTGAGGGTCCGGACGGTTGTGGCAAGTCCACTACTGCAGAGGCCATTTATGAAAAACTGAAAAATGAATATGATATAATAAGGACAAGGGAACCGGGAGGAACTGCCATTTCGGAAAAAATCAGGTCCCTTATTTTGGATAATGCAAACTCAAATATGTCTTACAGAACAGAAGCCTTGTTATATGCAGCGTCTCGTGCTCAACACTTAGAGGAAAAGATAATACCTGCAGTAAATTCAGGCAAAATCGTTTTATGTGAAAGGTTTGTCCTTTCATCAATTGCCTATCAAGGCTATGGCAGAGGAATTGGTGTTAAGGATATAGAAATTATAAATAATTTTGCAACGGGAGGATTTGAGCCTGACATTACCTTTCTTTTTGATACTAAGGGTAAGTCCACTCTTGAGAGAAAGCTTTTGGACAATCCTGACAGACTTGAAAACTCAGGTGAAGATTTCCATTTAAAGGTTAGACAAGCCTATAAAAAACTTGCGGAAAATCCTAAGTATACTGTAATTGATGCAAGTCGTAGTGAGAAAGAAGTTTTTTTAGAATGTTTGGAAATTTTATATAAGAGGCTGGAGGTAGTAAGATGAAGCTTATAATAGCCATCGTACAAGATGTAGACACTGAAAACCTTGTTGAAGAAATAACTTCCAAGGGCTATAGAGTCACTAAAATCAGCAGCACAGGAGGATTTTTAAAAAGCGGCAACTCAACTCTTGTATCAGGAGTTGAAGATGACCAGGTTGATAAATATCTAAGTATTATCAAAAATAATTGCAAGACACGTGAGGTTACAAAAACTATTCAGACTATAAACATTCCGGGACAAGCTATGATCCCCATGCCTATTCAAGTTAAGGTTGGGGGAGCCAATGCTTTTGTAATGAATGTTGAAGATTTTAAAAGATATTAGGTGAATAAAATGAAAATGATAATTGCCATAGTGCAGGACAAGTTTATTGACGAGCTTATGGATAGATTTTTAGATGAAGAAATTTATGTTACTAAAATTTCAACTACAGGAGGATTTTTAAAAGGCGGCAATACAACCTTACTTCTAGGCTGTGAAGATAATAAGCTTGAAGATATAGACAAAATATTCAAGGAAATTACCAAAACTGAAAAATTTAAAAACGACAAGGGCGAATTTCATATTTCAGGGGCTACGGTATTTGTCCTTGATGTGGAAAAGAGTCTTAGAGTTTAATGTTAATTGATTTTATAGGCAATAAGCCTGTTTTAGATCAACTTGAAGCAAATATAAGTTCCGGGGAGCTTTCCCATGGCTATCTTTTTATAGGAAGCGAGGGACTTGGAAAGTTTACTGCGGCAAAGGCCTTTGCTGCAAGACTCCTTGAACCGGACAGGGATGACTTTATTCCAAGAGATAATTACGAAAATCAGAATTTAAGAATAATAAGAAGTGAAAATTTAATAAAGAAGGAGCAAATTGAAGATCTTGTAAGAGACTCAAAGCTTAAACCCTATAGCGGAAACTACAAGATTTATATAATTGACGGATTTGACAAGGTAACTGTAAGCGGTCAAAATGCCATGCTTAAAATGTTTGAAGAGCCTGAAGATTATTTAAAGATTATACTTATAAGTTCATCCTTGGAAAATATTTTACCTACTGTTATTTCTAGATCCAGACTTATTAAATTTAAAGATATAACAGATAAAGAGATTGAAAATTTTTTAATTAACAGAGAAGGGCTTAGTCGAAATAATGGAGCGCTTTTTGCAAGACTTGCTACAGGTTCTATGAAAAAAGCCATGAGGTTTGCAAAGGATCCAAGTTATCTTCTTCTTAGAGATAGGAGTATAGAGGTTTTGGATAGGCTTTTAAATATGGGAGGCTATCCCTTTAGAGATATGGATTTTTTTAAGGATAGTGAATCCCTAGATGATATTTTTGAATTTTTTATAGTTTTTTTAAGAGACCTTGCCTTTTATAAAAAAGGTTTGGAAGATGAGATAATTAACACAGACAAGGTTGAATTTTTAAAAAAACAGACTATTTCTGTAAAAAGAGCTATAGAAATTTCGGAAAAAATCCTCCAAACTCAAAGATTATTAAAAGAAAACACTAATTTCGATCTTGCTATAGAGGACTTACTTATATATATTGGAGGCGTTGTATGATAGATATAGTTGGGGTTAGATTCAAAAAATCTAAAAAGACTTATTATTTTGATCCCAATTCATTAAATATAGAGATAGGAAATAACGTAATAGTAGAAACCGTAAGAGGTCAGGAATTCGGTACAGTAGTTTTAAAAAAACAGGTTGAAGAGGAAGGTATTTTAAATGAACTTAAACCTGTCTTAAGGCTTGCTACTCAAGAAGATGAAATAAAAAACATAGATAACAGAAACAAGGCAAGAGAGGCCCTTATAATTTGTGAAAAAGAATGTGAAAAGTATAATCTTGACATGAAACTTATAGATTGCGAGTATACCTTTGACAATTCAAAACTTCTCTTTTATTTTACGGCAGAGGGAAGAATTGACTTTAGAGAACTGGTAAGGGACTTAGCCTCAATATTTAAAACAAGAATAGAGCTTCGTCAAATAGGCATAAGAGATGAAGCTAAAATAATAGGAGGTTTAGGCTGTTGCGGAAGGGCGACCTGCTGCTCTACATTTTTAAACTCTTTTACTCCTGTTTCAATAAAAATGGCAAAGGATCAGGGACTTTCCCTAAATCCTTCTAAAATATCCGGTATTTGCGGAAGACTTATGTGCTGCTTAAAGTATGAGCAGGACGGATATGAGTGTGTCCTTAAAAGAATGCCCCGAATTGGTGAAATAGTTGAAACGGAAAGAGGAAAGGCAACAGTAGTATCAACTTATACTATTCAAGAGCTGGTAAAGGTAATTTATACTAATGAAGATGATTCAGAGTATGCTACTTACAATCTTGAAGAAATAAAGAGAACTCATAAGTTTAATAAAAACTATGAGGAAATGAAATCTGAATTAAAAGATGAAGAGGTTGGAATTGAAGACCTTAAAGATCTTGAAGGGGAGTGATGGTGAAAGTTTTTGCTTTCACCTTTAATTATGAAAATAAATAATATTTTAATAAAAATTCAAGCTAAGATTAAGCTTTTAGCAGGGAAAATTTTTGGAAGGCCCTCAAGGGGTAAGGTTCTTCTTACAAGCATTATGGCAATTTTTATAAGCTTAAATTACTATTACTATATTGCCGATAGAGGAATCTATTCTCCTTTGGCTCTATTGGGATCGGCCTTTATAACCTTTTTACTTCTAACTATAGCCTTTGGCATTCTTGATAAGCTTATTTTAATTTTATCTCGAATGGACAGAAAAAATCTTATAATGTTTTTAAGCTTATATTATATTTTTTATAAACTGTTGGAAGATTTAGCTGAAGATGCTTTTTTAGATGATTTATACATATACTTATTTGCCCTTGTAGCAGATTTAATTTTAATTATATTTGTAAAAAGTCTTTTGGGACTCTTTAGAAATAAGAAAAAACTTTCTATTTTATTTTTAATTCCATCAGGAGCCCTTATAGCCTTTGCAGTATTTTTTTTAATTACCGCCGGAGATAATGAAGAGCTTAAAAATTTAAAAATAGATAATTCAGATAAAATATCCATGGATTCAAAAATAAATTTCTCTTCAGGAAGCTTGGACTATGAGCTTGATAAGAGTGTATCCCTTTTATCTTATGTAAATTATTCCGGAAGGACTAAAAAGGTTAGGGATTTTTACTTTAAAAGAGGTCTTAACAAAGTGCCTTTAAGGGGAAGAATTTGGTATCCAAAGGGAGAAGAAAACTCTCCTGTAGTTTTTATGATTCATGGCAATCACAGATTCACTACAGAAAACTATTTAGGCTATGACTACTTGGGCAAATATCTTGCCAGAAGAGGAATAGCTTTTGTATCAGTTGATGAAAATATGTTAAACGGATTTTCAAAATTCGGCTTAGGGAACGAAAATGATGCAAGGGCCATTCTTTTACTTGAAAATATAAAAGCCCTGTTGGAAGAAAGTTCAAATAAAAACTCACAATACTACAAGCTTTTTGATAAAGACAACATTGTTCTTGCAGGTCATTCAAGAGGAGGAGAGGCTGTAGCAATTGCCGGAGTGTTAAATAAGCTTAAACTTAATCCTGATACGGGAAAGGAAATGAACTATAATTTTAATATTAAGGGAATAGTATCTATTGCTCCGACAGTAGATCAATATAATCCCTCAGGCAAGGATATCAAGCTAAAGGATATTAATTTTTTAACTGTTCATGGCAGTCACGATAAAGACGTTCAAGGTTTTTCCGGCATGAAGATCTATGACAATACTGAACTTACAAGTCCTGATAAGTTTAAAGCAGCTATTTATATGGGCTTTGCCAATCATGGGCAATTTAACGAGCTTTGGGGTAAATGGGACTCAGATCCACCGGAATCCTTCTTTATAAATACTTCCGCCTTAATGGCAGAAGAAGATCAGGAAGAGGCACTTTCAAAAATTTTATACGCCTTTTTAGAAGACAGTTTTAATATAAGAAACAGCAGAGACTTTTTCAAGGACACTGACAAATATGCCTTACCTGATACAGTTTACTTCACAAGATATTCAGACGGGAGCTTTGTTCCCCTGGTAGACTATGAAGATGATTTTGACCTTTTAACCTTTAACTACGGGTCCTGTAGCTACCAGGGATTTAACAAGGTAAAGGAAGATACAGTAAATATAGGTTCAAAGGAACTATATAATACCGCCTTACATTTGTCCTATTACAATGAAGCTGACTACGAACTTGTTTTTGATGACTTTTTACCTACAAAAGATTATCTTCAATTTGATTTAATGGTTAAAAATGAGAACTTTGACAATATAGATATGGATGTGGAACTAAGGGATTCCTACGGCATAGCTTCAAGGGTTAAGCTTTCTGATTATAAAACCCTTAAAGCTCCTGTTAAGGTTGAACATTCAAAGCTTCAAAAATTTACAGATGAATACGATTATAAGTCTTCCTTCGAAACAATAAGAATACCCTTAGAAGACTTCGGTAAGGAAATAAATAAATCTGAAATTAAATATCTTGATTTTATCTTTAAGTCCGGTAACAACAAAGTAGTTATCGACAATATAGGTTATAGCGATTAAGTTTATTAAATAAATTTACGGGTAATAATACTAAGGATAGAAATTTAAGGAGAAGATGTTATGGTTAAAACATTACTGATCAATCAACTTAATACTCTTGATTCAGGAGACAATCGAAATATCTTCTTCCTTATTGGAAGTATGGATAAAGTAGCGGATATTTTACTTGACAACTTTAATACTGTTAAGTCGAAATATTACGGTAAAAGCACTTTAATATATAATGGCATGAGCTTAAATATTTCAACAGATGAAATACCGGAGGTTGTAAAAAAATTAGTAGAGTTAGGGTTGGATATCTATGGGATATATGAGCTTTATGAACCTAAGTAAAGGAGAGATTTAAAATGGGAAATTTAATGAAAAAAATGAACGAACAATTTAATCTTGAATTGGAAAGTGGATATTTGTATCTTGCTATGTCAGCGCATTTAAAAGAAAGAGATATGGAAGGATTTGCACACTTTATGTTTAAGCAAGCTCATGAAGAGTTTGAACATGCTATGAAGTTCTATAACTTCCTTTTTGAAGTTGACGAAAAAGTTGAATATACAGGAATTAAAAAGCCTGAGTTTAAGGCTGAAAGCTTTACAGATGTATTTAAACAAGCTCTTGAGCACGAAAAATTTATTTCAAAAAGCATTAGAGAGCTTTATAAATTAGCTGAAGAAGAAAAGAATTATGAAGCTCTTGAATTTTTAGGCTGGTTTATCGACGAGCAAGTTGAAGAAGAAGATAACTTTAGAGGAATTGTTACAAGATTTGAAAGAATTAACGAATCTTGGAACGGCTTGTATATCTTTGATGCAGAGCTTGGAAAAAGAGAATAAAAAAGAGCTTAAGGGGAGGTTTAACCTCCTCTTTTTTGTTGCCTATAAGCTATGGTATACTTATGCTTGAGAATTGTAGCTAAAGCTATTATTTCTCATAGAGTATTATTAAATCAATTAATCCTTATGAGGAGTAGTTAATGAAATTATTTAGAGAATTTATAAAGTATGCAGGTCTTAATATATTAGGCATGGTAAGTATAGCCCTTTATATTTTTGCAGATACTTTTTTTGTAGCAAAGGCTCTTGGAAGCGACGGACTTGCAGCTCTTAACTTTTCAATATCGGTTTTTCCTTTTATATCGGCAGTAAGTCTTATGCTTGGAATAGGAGGAAGCTCAATTTATGTTATAAATCTCTCCAGAGGTAATATAGAAAAGGCCAACAGGGCTTTCACATCCGCTATAAGAATGGGAATGATTTTCGCCTTTATAATAGCATTTATTGGGGCGGTATTTTCAAGACAAATTGCATCAGGCCTTGGAGCATCAGGACACATACTTGAAATGGCAGCTATCTACATTAAATACATGATGATTTTTGCACCTGCCTATAGCTTAAATCATATTGTTCACTCCTTTGTAAGAAGTGATAACAGTCCAAGACTTGCCATGATTGCCATGGTGGTTTCATCAATTTCCAATGTAGTTTTGGACTATGTCTTTATGTTTATTTTCCATTGGGGAATTTTCGGTGCCGTAATAGCAACCTGCCTGGCTCCTTTAATATCTTTAGCTATACTTGTCTTTCACGCCTTTAACCAGGAAAGGCAACTGTCCTATATAAGAAGCTACAAAAAATATTATGACAGATCAATTATAAGTATGGGCTTTCCTACCTTTGTAACAGACCTTGCTTCAGCAATTAGTTTAATAGTATTTAACTATGTAACCTTGGGTCTTGCAGGTAATATAGGAGTTGCTTCCTATGCTGTAATAGCCAACCTGGCCA
Source organism: Peptoniphilus catoniae (assembly GCF_901447155.2). GTDB lineage: Bacteria > Bacillota > Clostridia > Tissierellales > Peptoniphilaceae > Peptoniphilus_E > Peptoniphilus_E catoniae. Next base: position 449,179 of record NZ_LR588413.1, on the reverse strand, counting down.
TGGTTGTAACCTGTATTTATACGGGACTCGGTAGAGGAGTTCAGCCCTTATCGGGAAGGGAGTACGCCCTAGGCAACAGAAAAAATTTAAATAAACTTATAAGCTATGCTCTTATTTCATCTCTTGTAGTTACAATTTGCATATATACCTTCTCATACCTTAAGGCTGAATATATAGTTGGATTTTTTAATGAAGAGGGTAATAAGGACATAACTCTTCTTGCCGCAAGGGGAATAAGAATTTATTTTATAGGATTTTTCTTTGCTGGACTTAACATAGGAATAACCGAGCTTTTAGTATCAATGGAAGAATCCAGATCCGCCTTTATTGTTTCCCTTTTAAGGGGAGTGGTACTTATAATACCAGCAGTAATATTTTTAAGCAGCAAGTTCGGTATTGACGGCACCTGGGCATCTTATCCCGTAACGGAATTTTTATCTTTTCTTCTTGCCGGCTACTTAATTTATAGAAGGGAAAGAAAAATAAAGAGATGAATTAAATATTGCATAATAGAAAAAACTATGATATAGTTATACATTTACTTTTATTTCCTATTTTGTTATACTATATATGTGGGCTATCAGGAGGGATAAAATGTATAAAATAGGGGATAGAGTAGTATACCCCATGCACGGGGCAGGGGTTATAGTAGGCATTGAAGACAAAAAAATTTTAGGAAAAATAAAAAAGTATTACATAATGAAAATGCCTATTAAGGAAATGAAAGTAATGGTCCCGGTTGATAATGTTGCTGAAATCGGATTAAGAGACATTTTAGGAACAGAAGATATGGACGAGGTTCTTAAAATATTGTCAGGGGAAGATAATGTTAAGATGCCTACAAACTGGAATAGAAGATACAGATTTAATATGGACAGAATAAAAACGGGAAATATTAAAGAAATAGCTAGAGTTGTAAGATTTCTTGAAAGAATTGATCAGGAAAAATCCCTTTCAACAGGGGAAAGAAAAATGCTTACAGGAGCAAAGCAGATAATTATATCTGAAATGTCACTTGTATACGATAAGGACGTCGATGAAATCACAAAGATGGTAGAAGACGCCGTATTTAACGTATAAATTTAAAAAAGGAGGTTATAGTTATTGATAAGGATAAAAAAATAGTAAATTTAATTTTCAGATTTTTATTTACTATTATAGGAGCAGGGCTGGGAGTAGTATTTGTTACTTTTTTTAGAAGCTTGAGTTTTGCGAATAAATTTACGCAAAATGTATTAATGGCGATTTCACTTTTTGTAATTGCCCTATTTGCACTTATATTTTATATTATATCTCCAAAAGCTTTCAGCTCACTTGAATCTTTGTTAAAAAGGTGGGAGGAAGAACTTAAAACCAGGTCTTTTACTGAGGTTTTAATGGGCTCTATAGGACTGGTAATAGGTCTTATAATAGCTTTCTTAATATCTCAACCACTACTTGCAATACCCATCCCGTATGTAGGTGCGGCCTTGTCCGCAATTCTGTATGGTATGTTCGGGTACTTGGGAGTTAAAATCGCAATAAAAAACAGAGAGGATATTAGCGGAAAATTTAGAGAAATAGTTGCAGGAAAGGGTCAGGTTACAAAGGAAAAGCTAAAGCCCATAAAGAGTCCCGGAGTTGCGAAAGTTCTTGATACTTCAGTTATAATTGACGGAAGAATTAAAGAAATATGCGCCTCAGGATTTTTAGAGGGTCCTTTAATACTTCCTATTTTCGTCTTGGAAGAGCTCCAACACATTGCAGATTCCTCAGATGCCTTAAAAAGAAACAGAGGTAGAAGGGGACTGGATATTATCAAGGAGATGCAGGATGATAATGATACTGAGGTAATACTTTATGATGCCAAATATGACAGTATTAAAGAGGTGGATTCAAAACTTTTAGCCCTTACAAAAGATTTAAATGGAAAGATTGTAACAAATGATTATAATTTAAATAAGGTTGCCAAGGTACAAAATATTAGTGTACTTAATATTAATGAACTTGCAAATTCAGTAAAACCCGTGTATTTACCGGGAGAAGAAATGAAGGTTGACATAGTAAAACAGGGCAAGGAGCACAATCAAGGTCTTGGCTACCTGGATGACGGCACTATGATTGTAGTTGAGCAGGGCAAGAATTATCTTGGTCAAACAGTAGATGTAACTGTAACATCAGTTTTACAAACATCAGCCGGAAAAATGATATTCGCTAGACTTAATTAAGGGGGAAATAATGGAGCAAAACATTTATCTTGACAAGGAACGCATTAACGAAGCGAAATCCTTAGTAAAAAGCCTTGGTGAATCTCTTTGACTTACCTGCTTTAAGGAGTAAGGTAGAGGAGCTTAACAAAAAGCAGTTGGATCCGAATTTTTGGGAAGACAGCGATAAGGCTCAAGGCGTAATTAGAGAGCAGAATTTTTATCAAAGAAAACTTGAAAAATATGATGCCTTAACAAAAAAAATAGATGAGGCACAAGATTTAATAGATCTTATGGAACTTGAAGATGATTTTAGTTTTTATGAAGACTTTAAGAAAGAATTGGAAAAAATTGAAAAATTATCTTCAGAATTTAAACTTGAGATCCTATTAAATGGAGAATATGATAACAATAATGCCGTCCTTTCAATTCATGCAGGGGCAGGAGGCACAGAGGCTCAGGACTGGGCGAGTATGCTTTTAAGAATGTATACAAGATATGCTGAAAAGCACGGATTTAAGGTTGAAACCCTTGATTTTCAAAAGGAAGAGGAAGCAGGTATCAAGTCTGTAACTCTTTTAATAGAGGGAGATAATGCCTATGGCTATTTAAAAGGAGAAAAGGGAGTACATAGACTTGTAAGAATATCGCCCTTTGATTCCAATAAAAGAAGGCACACCTCTTTTTCATCAGTAGATGTTTACCCTGAATTTGATGACGATTCTGATGTTGAAATTAAGGAAGAGGATATAAGAATTGATACATACAGATCCTCAGGAGCCGGAGGTCAGCACGTAAACACCACAGACTCCGCTGTAAGAATTACTCATATACCTACAGGGATAGTGGTGCAATGCCAAAATGAAAGAAGTCAAATTCAAAACAGGGAAAAGGCAATGAATATGCTTAAATCAAAGCTTGTAGCCTTGGCTGAAGAAGAAAAGAAGGAAAAAATAGAAGATTTACAAGGAAATTATTCACAAATTGCTTGGGGTTCACAAATCAGATCCTATGTATTTCAACCCTATACCATGGTTAAAGATCACAGAACTGACACTGAGGTAGGGGATGTAAACAGGGTAATGGATGGAGATTTAGATGACTTTGTAAATGACTATTTGCAAATGAAGGCGACATCATAAGGAGAGTAAAATGATACTTGCTACAACAAATGTAATTGAAGGTAGAGAGGTTTCCGAATATTTAGGCTTAGTTTTCGGAGAAGCAGTAAACGGAATTAACATAATTAAAGATATAGGAGCAGGCTTTAGAAACATAGTAGGTGGCAGAAGCTCTGGATATGAGAATGAAATGATTGAATCCAGAAATGACTGTATTAATGAAATGATTACAAGAGCAAAAAACATGGGAGCAGACGCCGTAATAGGCATACATTTCGACTTTCAATCCTTAGGTCAGGGCAATATGTTGCTTTTAAATGTGTCAGGAACTGCTGTTAAATTGAAATAAAATATTTAAAGGTGCATTTGTTCAGATGCACCTTTTTTGCTGTATAATCTTAATAAATACCCCAAGGAGGTAATTATGGATAGAGATGTAATTATAGCCCTGGACTTTGAATCAGGGGAAAAGATGATAGAATTTATAGATAAGTTTAATAGAAAACTTTTTGTGAAGGTAGGTATGGAACTTTTTTATAAGGAAGGCCCTGAAATTATAAAAGAGCTTAAAAAAAGAGGGCATAAAATATTTTTGGATTTGAAGCTTCACGACATACCCAATACAGTTATAAGGGCAACTAAATCCCTTTTAGATTTAGATGTGGATATAATTAATTATCACATTGCTGGGGGTTCAAAGATGCTTAAGGAAGCATCAGACCAGGTAAAAAAATCCGGAAAGGATATCCTTACCTTGGGTATAACTATGCTTACATCAAGTTCTGAGGAAATGATTCATAAGGAAATTTTAATAGATGAGAATCACAGCCTTGAAGAAACTGTAATATCCTATGCTAAACTTGCAAAAGAAAGCGGCCTTAGTGGAGTTGTTTGTTCAGCTCTTGAAGTAAGGGGAATAAAAAAGGAGCTTGGAGAAGATTTTATTTGTGTTACTCCGGGTATAAGACTTCCTTCATCAAAAAAGGATGATCAGACAAGGGTAGTAAGTCCCGGCGGTGCAAGGGAGCTTGGCAGTGACTACATAGTTGTAGGAAGGCCCATTACCCAAGCTGAAGATCCCCTTAAAGCCTACGAAAAAATAAGAAAAATGTTTTTAGGAGAAGAATAAAATGAAAGAAATTGCAAAAATATTACTTGATATTGAAGCTGTAAGCCTATCACCTAAGAAGCCTTTTACCTGGGCATCAGGAATAAAATCTCCCATATATTGCGACAACAGACTAATCCTTTCTTATCCTGAGCAAAGGGAGATAGTTGAAGATGCCATGGTTAAACTTATTAGAGAAAAATTTCCTGAGGTTGAATATATAATGGCAACTGCTACCGCCGGCATACCTCATGGTGCTATTATAGCTCAAAAAATGAATCTGCCTATGGGATTTGTAAGGACATCTAAAAAGGATCATGGAAAGAATAATCAAATAGAAGGCAAGTTAATTAAGGGAGCTAAGGTGGTTGTAATAGAGGATTTATTTTCTACAGGAGGGTCTTCCATTGATGTTGCCAAAGCACTGATGGAAGCAGGTTATAAGGTTATGGGAATAGTTTCAATTTTTACCTATAATTTGAAAAAAGCTGAAGAAAATTTTAAATCTAATAATATAGACCACTATTCATTGGCAAACTTTGATGAGCTTGCAGAAGTTGCAGCAGAGCATAATTATATAGAGGTATCTGAAATAGAAAAGATAAAAAAATGGAAGCTTGACCCCTATAATGAAGACTGGATGAAATAGACTTTAGATTTTTGTTGAAAAGAAATTTAACCTGTACTAAACTATAGATTTGGAATATGAGTTTATAATCAATAGAGGAAAAGGTCTATGATAGAATTAGAAAAAGTAAATTTTAAATATAACAGTGAATCGGAAAACTATATTATAAAGGATTTGAATCTTAAAATTAATAAGGGAGAGTTTGTTGCAATTTTAGGTCATAACGGAAGCGGAAAGTCTACACTTGCAAGGCTTTTAAATGGACTTTTACTTCCAAACTCAGGCAAAGTTCTTGTAGATGGAATGGACACTGCAGATGAAGAGACTATTTGGGAGCTTAGGTCTAATACAGGAATGGTTTTCCAAAACCCTGACAACCAAATAGTAGCCACAATAGTTGAGGAGGATGTAGCCTTCGGTCCTGAAAACTTAGGAGTTCCGTCTGATGAAATAAAGCAAAGAGTAAAACAGGCCCTTGATGCTGTAGAAATGGGGGAATTTTCAAAATCCGCTCCCCATATGCTATCAGGAGGTCAAAAGCAAAGAATTGCCATAGCCGGAATCCTTGCTATGAAGCCTGAGTATATTATTTTAGATGAACCTACAGCCATGCTTGACCCTGAAGGACGTAAAGAGGTTATAAGCACTATAAAAGACTTAAATAAAAAAGAAAACAAAACCATTATTTTAATTACTCATTATATGGATGAAGCAGCTGAGGCCGATCGCATAATAGTTATGGAAAAGGGAGAGATTGCCATAGATGACAATCCTAGAGAGGTTTTTTCTCAAGTTGATAAAATAAAGGAAATCGGTCTTGATGTTCCTCAAGTTACAGAGCTTGCATGGGAATTATCTAAGTCAGGTTATAATCTTAATCACAAGGTACTTAATATAGATGAATTGGTTGGTGAAATATGGCCCTTATTGAACTAAAAGATGTAAGTTATGTTTACGGAAAAGGCACAGCTTTCGAAAAAACCGCTTTAAAGGATATAAATTTAACTATAGAAAAGGGAGAATTTATAGGACTTATAGGCCATACAGGATCTGGAAAGTCCACTTTGGTTCAGCAACTTAACGGACTTTTAAGTCCACATACAGGTAGCGTTTTAATTAAAGGTAAGGATATTTCTAAAATGGGCTCTGAATTAAGAAAGGTAAGACAAAAAATAGGACTTGTTTTCCAATATCCGGAGTACCAGCTTTTTGAAGAAACTATATCAAAAGACATAGCCTTCGGACCAAGAAACCAGGGCCTAAATGAAGAAGATATAAATGAAAGGGTAAAAGAGGCTATGGAATCTGTAGGCCTTAGCTATGAAAAGTATAAGGATAAATCTCCCTTTAATTTATCAGGAGGACAAAAAAGAAGAGTTGCCATAGCCGGAGTACTAGCCATGAAGCCTGAGGTACTTATACTTGATGAGCCTACAGCAGGACTTGACCCTGAGGGTAGGGAAGAAATTCTTGGAGAGATAAAGGAAATCTATAAAAAGGGAGATATCACTATAGTAATAGTATCTCACTCAATGGAGGATATGGCTAAAATTGCCGAGAGAATTATAGTAATGAAAAAAGGCGAAATTTTTATGGACGATAAACCTAAAAATATTTTTGCCAGAGAAGAGGAGCTTTTAGAAATAGGCTTGGGAGTTCCCCAAGTAACAAGATTTATGAAAAGATTAAAGGATAAGGGTCTTCCGGTAGATGGGATATGTATAACAGTTGAGGAAGCGAAAGCACAATTAGAGGAAATTTTAAGAGGTAAAAAAGATGTTTAAAGATATTACCATAGGACAATACTATCCCTCCGACTCCAAGGTTCACAGCTTGGATCCTAGAGTAAAAATAATAGTGGCATTTATTTTTATAATAAGTTTATTTTTTATAAGCTCTTATCTACCCTATTTATTTGTACTTCTGTATCTAATTTTTATAATAAAGCTTTCAAATGTGCCTGTAGGCTATGTTGTAAAAGGATTAAAGCCGTTAAAATGGATAATCATTTTAACCTTTGTTATTAACGTTTTGTTTATACCGGGAGAGGAAATTTTTAGATATGGAATAATTTCAGTAACAAAAGAGGGACTTAATACAGCTTTGTTAATGGCGATAAGACTTTCACTTTTAGTAATGGGTACAAGCCTTTTAACCCTTACTACATCACCTATAGAAATGACTGACGGAATAGAAGAGCTTTTAAAGCCCTTTAAAAAAATCGGAGTTCCTTCTCATGAAATTGCTATGATGATGACAATAGCCCTAAGATTTATTCCAACACTTATAGAAGAAACAGATAAGATTATGAAAGCGCAAATGTCAAGGGGAGCAGATTTTGAATCAGGAAATATGATTAAAAGAGCAAAAAACTTAGTACCTTTATTGGTTCCCTTGTTTATAACCTCCTTTAGAAGAGCCGATGAGCTTGCTATAGCTATGGAATCAAGGTGCTATAGAGGTGGAGAAGGAAGGACCAAGTTTAAACAATTAAAGCTTGAAAAGACAGATTACGGTGCTCTGGCCTTTAATAGCATATTTTTTGCCTGTATAATTTTTTCAAAATATCTAGGAAATTTAATATGAATATAAAACTTATTATAAGCTACAAAGGAACAAACTATTACGGCTATCAGATTCAACCTAATGTTAAAACCGTGGAAGGTTGCCTGAAGGCAGCTATAGAAAAAACTGTAAAGCATAAGGTAAAGTTAATGAGTGCAGGTAGAACCGATACAGGTGTTCACGCTGCAGGCCAGGTGGTAAACTTTTTTTCAAATACAAGTATCGATATAGGAAATTTGCCTAAGGTAATTAATTTTCATCTACCTGATGATATATCCGTTATCGGGGCGGAGTATGTCAATGATGACTTTCACTCAAGATTTTCAGCTAAAGGCAAACACTATAGGTATTATATCTATAGGGGCAAGTATAGAAATGCCCTCTATGAAAATATGATGCACTACCCCTATCCCTTGGATATAAATAAAATGGAGGAATCCTTTAAGTGCCTAATAGGAGAGCATGATTTCAAAAGTTTTATGGGAAGGCACGCCATAGTAAAAGATACAATAAGAGAAATTTATAATATCTCCATTACAGACAATGGAGATATTGTTTATGTTGACTTTTTTGGCAAAAGCTTTTTAAAAAATATGATTAGAATAATTATAGGAACAAGTATTCAAATAGGATCAGGTAAATTTAATAAGGATCATATGGAAAAGGTTCTAAAAAGTAAAAATAGAAAGAAAGCAGGACCTACAGCTCCCAGTAAGGGGCTTTATCTAATGGAAATTTATTATGATTAAAAGGTTACAATATGGTAAAAATAGCGGTTTTGTATTGTATAATTTAAAGACTTGAATTACACTTAAGTAAGTGGAGGTTAATATGAAAATATTTACTAGAATATCCAATATGATTAATAAAACCAAGTCTGTATATAAGAGATTTCCTTTCTCTATGGTTTTTATATGTATAAGTGCTGTTTTTTTTATTATTGATGTTATTAATAGTAATAAAACTCCTGTAATGACACCAGTAGCAGACTCATCCATAGATTATATGGGCTATGGATACATGACCTTTATGCTTACAGTAATGGCTCTTTTTCTTAATCTTTTCGCAGAAGCCTTAAGGGGATCAGCAAAGGATAAGGAAGAACTTAAAAGATTTAAATACATACATTTAGGAGCCTTTTTCTTTTTAGCCATTACCTTTTATGGAGTTTACAATAAAGTAATCAACCCAGGTGAAAGCTTGTTTTCTTATGATGCAAAGTATGTTTATTTCGGAGTGCTTGTTGCTCTTATATTTGCCTGTATGTATATAGGCAAAATACTTCATCACGAGGATTATCCCATATATTTTTTGAAAATATTAAGAGCGGCTTTTATATCTCTATGCTACTCCCTTGTTCTGTATCTTGGAATTGTAGCTATATTTAGTGCTATAACTCACCTCTTTGACAAGGTTATAGACTTTAAATTATATGTGTCCATGTGGATAGTTATATTTTTACCCTTTAATGTTGGAGTTTTCTTGTCTAATTTCCCTAGATTTGCAACATCTTTTGAAGACTATCAAGTATCAAAAGTTTTTAAAATTCTCGCTTCTTATATAATAATTCCGGTTTTTATAGTTTATTTGTTTATTCTTTTGGAATATTTCGCAAAAATTTTAATTACAGGAGTTCTACCTAAGGGCGTTATTACTAATTTAGTTTTATGGTTTGCTCTTTTATCTGTTGGCTTGCTATTTATATGCACCTTGATTAAAGATGTGCCTTTAGTAAGAATCTTCAGAAAAATTTTTCCTGTGGTTATGCTGCCTGTTTTAGGAATGATGTTTCTGTCCATTTTTATAAGAGTAAAGGAATATGGTATAACTGAAAACAGATTTTTTGTAATTATGGGAGGAATTTTCTCAACTCTATCAATGGTCTACTATATAGGCTATAGAAAGAATTCAAATATATTTATTCCGATTTTATTTTCGGTAATGGTTTTAATTTCGGCAGTGGGACCTATAAGTGCCTATAATCTCTCAGCTTCAAGTCAAACAGCAAGACTTACTAAGATTTTATCAAGGAATGGTATGATCTCAAATGGAGCAATAGTAGCAAAAACAGATCTGCCTTATTCGGATAAAAAAGAGATTATAAAAATTATAAACTATTTAAGTGAGGATCACAGACCAAGGGAAAGCAAATATCTGCCGGGAGAGTTTACCTTTAACAGTGAGAATTTGGAAAAGCTTTTGGGATTCGGTCTACCTCAAGGGGAAGAAACCTATGGTCTTGAAAATGATTATAACTATTCCTTTGACTATTCTTCCCCAATTGATATAAAGGGCTATGATAGGATTATAAAGGTAAATGTCGGTCTGTTTACCCAGGAACAATCCTTCGGCAACTACGTAATTAAAAATGAGGACTCTAACAATGTAGACATATACTATAAGAATGGAAATGGTGAAATTAATTTCGCAAGCTTCGCCTTAAAGGATGTTTATAAAAAAATGGTTGCCCTAAAGCAGTCAAAGGGAACAATTGACCTTGAGGATCTTTCAATAGAGGGAGAATCAAATCAGATAAAATATAAAATAATATTTACTGAAGTGTATGGATACGGACCCAACGAGGGAGCAATAGATTACGATATTGAATTCTATCTGTTGGCAACAAAACTTGAATAGGTATAAATATTGACAGAATAATTATTTATTTGATAGACTTAAATTAATAATTATTATGCTCAATGAAGATCTTGTCTGAGGGCAAGATCTTTTTTTAAGGGGAGGGACCTATTTGGAATGGTATAAATTATCTGTTGAGGAATTAAAAGACAAGCTTTCTGCTAATCTTACAGAAGGTTTATCTGAAGACGAAGTAAATAATAGGTTGGAGAAGTACGGACCTAATGAATTGCAGGAGGAAGCGGGAAAACCTTTTATAAAAAAGATTTTGGAACAACTTCTTGACCCTATGATTATTATCCTTCTAATAGCTGCGGCTATTTCGGGATTTATGGGATCTCCTGTAGACACAATTGTAATTTTGGCAATAGTAGTTGTAAATACCATTATTTCAATAGTACAGGAGGGCAGAGCTGAGGAGGCCATAGCCGCTCTTAAAAAAATGAGTTCTCCCACAGTTAAGGTAATTCGTCAGGGCTCCACATTGGAAATTGAAAGCTCAAAGTTGGTGCCTGGGGACTTGGTAGTCCTTGAAACAGGGGATATAGTTCCGGCAGACATGAGACTTTTTGAAAGTTCAAATTTAAAAATTGACGAGTCTTCATTAACGGGAGAGTCAGTAGCAGTTGAAAAGGATGCACAAAAAAATTTCGATTCCGATGTTTCCTTGGGAGATAGAGAAAACTATGCCTACAGCGCTTCAATTGTAACCTATGGTAGAGGCAAGGGTATAGTTACCGATACGGGACTTAAAACAGAGATTGGAAAAATAGCTACATCAATAAGCACCATGGAAGATGAGGAGACGCCACTTCAAAAGAGACTTGCAAAGCTTTCCAAAATTCTTGGAATTTTAACAGTTGTGATTTGTGCAGTTATTTTCCTTGTAGGCTTGCTTTACGGTCATGAAATATTAAATATGTTTATGACTTCAGTTTCCCTTGCAGTTGCTGCAATACCTGAAGGACTTCCGGCAATTGTTACTATAGTTTTGTCTATAGGTATGGGCAACATGGCAGAAAGAAATGCAATAGTAAAGAAGCTTTTGGCAGTGGAAACTCTAGGCACAACTACCTATATTTGTTCAGATAAAACAGGTACTCTTACTCAAAATCAAATGACCGTTACAAAGATTTTTGTAGACGATAAGGTAATAGATGTAGAGGGGACCGGTTACGAACCTAAGGGAGATTTTAAATATAATGGTGAAGAGGTTAGGGAAGAGGACTTTCCTTCTCTTAGAACCATGCTTGCCATAGGAGCCTTAACCAACGACTCACAATTAAAAAAAGAAGCTGAAGGATATAAAATAATAGGGGACCCTACTGAGGGGGCCTTGGTAGTTCTTAGCGAAAAGTATAATATGGCTAAGGAAGACCTTAATAAAAATCATAAAAGAATTGAAGAAATACCCTTTGATTCAGACAGAAAGATGATGACAACCTTCCATGAAAATTATCTGAAGGATAAAATTGTAAGTTTTACTAAAGGGGCACCTGATATAGTTTTATCCAAGTGTAACAGAATATTAATTAATGGAGAAATAAAAAATCTAACTGAAGATTTAAGAAAGGAAATTTTAGATAAGAATTCGGAATTTGCAAGACTTGCCCTAAGAGGACTTGCCTATGCCTATGATATTCATGATTCTCTACCTGAGGACAGAAGCTCTGAGAAGATAGAAAATGATATGATTTTTGTCGGCATAACAGGTATGATTGACCCGCCTAGAGAAGAGGTTAAGGCGGCTATTAAGGAGTGTAAAGAGGCAGGCATAGTACCTGTAATGATAACAGGGGACTTTCTTGAAACTGCAAAGGCCATAGCTAAAGACCTGGGCATTCTTTCAGAAGGAGAAGAAGCTATAATAGGTAGTGAATTAAATGATAAGAGCCCTGAAGAAATTAGGGAGATTGTAAAAAAGACTAGGGTATTTGCCAGAGTTTCTCCTGAAAACAAGGTTCAAATAGTAACTGCTTTAAAGGAAAATGGAGAAATAGCAGCCATGACAGGAGACGGAGTAAACGATGCTCCTGCCATTAAAAAGGCTGATATAGGTATAGCAATGGGTATTACAGGAACAGATGTATCTAAAAACACTGCAGAGGTAATACTTACTGATGACAACTTTGCAACAATAGTAAATGCAGTTGAAGAGGGAAGAATAATTTACGAAAACATTAAGAAATTCGTTGCCTTTTTGCTAAGCTGTAATATAGGAGAGATACTTGTAATTTTCCTATCTATAATATTTAACCTTCCTTCACCCTTTTTGCCTATTCAGCTTTTATGGCTTAACCTTGTAACAGATGCCTTTCCGGCTTTAGCGTTGGGTGTTGAAAGAGGCGATGCTGATGTAATGAAAGAGCCTCCAAGAGATCCTAATGAGGGAATAATAGATAGGGATCTTACCATTACTCTTATTATTCAATCACTAGCAATTACTGCTGCAACCTTGGGAGTTTATATCTACTCTCTTAATGACCTGGGAAGACATGCGGAAGGCATAGTTTATGCAAGGACTATGGCGTTTTCAACCCTGATTCTTGCAGAGCTTTTAAGATCATACAGTTCAAGAAGCATGACTCATACTCTATGGGAAATCGGACCTTTCTCCAACAAGAGATTGGTTCAGGCTACGGCTTTTTCATTTTTCCTAATGGCAGTTGTAATGTATGTGCCGTTTTTGGAAGATCTTTTCCATTTAACTGACCTTAAGGTAATAGACTGGATAATAGTTGTTGTTGCAGCCTTTATACCTTTAGTTATAGGTGAAATTCAAAAGGTTGTAAGATTTAATCATTTAAAGAAGGCAGAAACTAAAGGCAAAAATTAAAACTATTATATTTTACCCTCTCGGTAGTAGACTCCGGGAGGGTATTTTTATATAACTTTATTCTAATCAATGAGATGATATAATGTACTTATGATAAAAATAGATGATGTACCTGCAAAAAAATATAAAATATATCAAGATGACAAGCATTTTAAATATACCACGGATTCTTTAATTCTTTCTTCCTTTGCAAGGCCTAGGGGTAATTGTGTGGACCTTGGTTGCGGAACGGGAATTTTATCTTTAAGGCTTATTGATAAGGTTAATAGCTTTATTAATATAGACCTTAATAAAGAGGCTATAGAGCTTTTAGATAAGTCTGTAGCCTTTAACGGACTGGAGGGCAAGATTAAAAATTACTTTTCTGATATAAAAGATATAGATAAAATCTTGGAGAAAAGCTCTATAGATACGGTAGTTGTCAATCCGCCCTACTATAACAAGGGACTAAGGTCAAAGGGTGAGTCCATTGATAAGGCAAGATATAGTGACAGACTTAACGACTTTATAGAAGCTTCCGGATATTTGCTAAATGATTTGGGAAGGTTCTATTGTGTTTTACCTGCCACGAGAATGATAGATGTATTTGAAATGTTAATTAGCCAAAGAATAGAGCCTAAAAGGCTTAGATTTATAAGAAAGGATCCTTACTCTCCACCTAAATTAATTTTAATTGAGGCTGTAAAGTTTGCCAAAAGGGGATATTTTTTTGAAAGGGATTTTATTCTTAAGGATAAGGACCTTATAGGCGAGGATCTTAGAAAGGTATATGAAGAAGTATGATTTATTTTTGTGCCACACCTATAGGCAATTTAAAGGATATAGGTATAAGAACTTTAGAGATATTAAGATCCGTTGACCTTATAGCCTGTGAGGACACAAGGACAAGCTTAAAGCTTTTAAATGAATATAATATAAAAAAACCTCTTATTTCCTATCACAAGTTTAATGAATCTTCAAAGGCTGAAGAGCTTATAGAGCTTTCAAGAGAAAAAGATATAGCACTTATAACAGATGCCGGACTTCCGGGTATAAGCGATCCCGGGGAGGTTTTAGTTAAGAGACTTATTAATGAAAAAATAGACTTTAGAGTTGTGCCGGGAGCAAATGCTGCTTTAACCGGTTTGGTCCTTTCAGGGCTTAGTAGTGAACATTTTCTTTTTTACGGATTTTTAAAGGCTAAGTCCTCAGCCAGAAAAAAGGAATTGGAGGGTCTTAAGAATATAAAATATACCTTGATTTTTTATGAGGCACCCCACAGATTAAAGGATAGCTTAATTGACATTTATGAAGTTTTGGGAAACAGATCAGCCTCAATATCAAGAGAGATTACAAAGCTTTTTGAGGAAACTCTAAGAGGTAACTTAAAAGATCTTTTAGATATGGATCTTACCTTAAAGGGAGAGTTTGTAATAGTAGTTGAAGGCAACAGTCAGGAGGAAGTTCTTGATTTAGAAGAGCTTTTAAGAGAAAAGCTGGACTTAGGTATAAAAAAATCTCAAGCAGTAAAGGAGCTTGCCAAGGAATATAAAGTTTCTAAAAATGAGCTTTATAAAATAAGCTTAGAGGTGGATAATGAACAACCTTAATGTTATGGAGAATGAAATAAGGCAATTAAATTCTAAACTAAAAAGCAAGTACAATAATTTTTTCTCCATGGATAAAGATAATTTCAGAGAAAATATTTTAAATAAAATAGGCAAATTTTCAACCTTGAAAAAATTAGAGGCGGAAGAGCTTAAAAATCTTGGCCCTGTAGTTGGGGTGGACGGCTCTGTCAACAGAGTAGGGGGAGATTTTCCTCACTATGTTGAAATTTATCAGGCCTTAGCTAAGCCGACAAGGGGAGAAGATCTTTACCTTAATGAATGCTACACTCCCTTAATTGATGCAGATGAGGAGAATGAAGGCTCCAAAAGGGAAAAGCTCCTTGCACAAATTGAACTTGATGCTGCAATAGAGTCGGTAAAAAAACATAAGCCCGGAATCCTTATGATGGACGGGGGTCTTATTAGATATAAGATAAATGACAAGGACAGGTACTTGGAGCTTATAGACACTTGCGAGGAAAATGGAGTAATTTTAATAGGAGTTCTTAAGGAATTAAAAACAAATGTAATTTCAAGGGCCCTTGGAGAAGATACATCTATTTTTGACAGAGAGCTTCTTTACGGCAAGTTAAATATGGGAGATTTTGTAGAGATTTATGACGAGCTTAACAAAAAGTTCAAGGAAAATGATAAGGAACTTGTGTCAGGCTTTTTAAGGGCATCAAACTCTGCACTGGCAATAGGTATAGATATACTTGCATCTCAAAGGTCCTATATTAAAGATGCAGCTGAGCTTGTTTATACCCTAACCCCCTACAACTCAAGGGGAGTACCTTTATGGCTTGATATAGTGGATAAAGAGGTAAAAATAACGGACCTTTTAATTAAGTCCATGTTGGAAGAATATTTAGACAGAGATATTTATGAAAGATTTTTTATAACTGAAAGGGACAGGAGATAAGATGAAAGTAGTTGGAATAACCACCCCTCAAGAAGTTTATATAGGCTCCAGAAGTAGGAACTTCAGAATAAATGAATTTTTAATAGTTGAAGACAAAGTTCAGGGAGACTTGCCCGGAGAAATTGTTGAGGCAAGAACCTTTAACAGATTTATTCCCTTAAGTGTAGGAGGAGATTTTGTAGACTCTTCAGTTCTTGAGTCCCTAAGAGCTATGGGCTATGACATAAATGAGGAAACTATTTATATAGGCAAGCTCAGGCTGTTAAAAGAAGCTCAATATCCTGTAATTACAGGGTCGGATATAAGAATACCTAAGTTTAGTGAAGTAAAAAAACTTATATTGCCTATAGAGCCGGAGGATGGTTTGGTACTTGGAGTAATTAGAAATACCGATTCCCTTACAGGAGATATGGCTGATAATTACAAAAATCTTTTAGATATATATGAAGATGACAAATACCTTAAGCAGGATGATGTACCCTTTGTATTTGATTATAAGTCCATGCACCAGTACCCTCATATAGGAGTTTTCGGTGGATCAGGTTCAGGTAAAAGTTTCGGCTTAAGAGTAATTTTAGAAGAGCTAATGGAAAAAAACATACCTACAGTTGTAATGGACCCCCACTATGAAATGAGCTTTAAGGATAAGTCCGACTCAAATTTTGCAAGGGAATATTCAGAAATGAGTATGGAGCTTCAAATAGGTAAGGAAATAGGCATAAGATTTGAAGATCTTAATAGAAATGATCTTATTAAACTTTTAAATACATCATCGCCCTTAACTGAGTCCATGGTAAATGTAATTAGCATAATGTTTGACACAAATATGAGTTATTTTATGTTTGATCAAAAGCTTGAAGGTCTTTTACAAGCACAGGACCTGGGTGGAATAGACAAAATTGATGAAAAGATTTTATATTCAGAAAATGAAGAAAAAAATCAATGGATTGAAAGAAAGAAAATTTATGAAAAATACGACAAATCTTGCCCCAACGCATCAGTAAGGGGAGTCTTCTGGAGACTTAGAAGACTTTTCGGAGAAGGGATTTTCGGTAAGGACATAAGTTCCATTGTAGATGGGCTAAGAGCGGGAAAGCTAATTGTAATTCAGGGATCAACGAGAATGATACAAGTTTTTTCCACCTATCTTTTAAGCAAGCTATATTCTAAAAGAAGACAGTATAGAGAATCCAAAATGATAGGAGATGTAGAAGGAGAGTTTTTCCCACCCTTTGTAATAGTAACTGATGAAGCCCACAACTTTGCACCTAAGGGTTATGAAACACCTTCCAAGTCCATAATAAGAGAAATTGCCCAAGAAGGAAGAAAGTACGGAGTTTTTTTAATCCTTGCGACTCAAAGACCCACCCTTCTTGATGAAACAACGACGGCTCAGTTAAACAGCAAATTTATTTTCAGAACTGTAAGGGCATCGGATATAGATACAATAAAAGAAGAAACGGACATTACACCTGACGAGGCCAAAAGGCTACCCTATCTTTCTACAGGAGATGTATTTATATCATCTGCAAGACTGGGCAGGACCTCCTATGTAAGAATAAGAGCGGCCCATACCAAATCTCCCCACAAGGAAAACCCCTTTGATGAACTTAAAGAGGTAAAATATAGGGAAAATGAAGAATTTTTAACTTATATTAAGGACTCTTTACCTCTAAATACTTCCACAGACTATTTAAATCTGTCCAGGGAAATAAGTAAAAGATTTCAAAAAAACTATTCTATAGATCAAATAGAGTTAAAATTTGAAGAATTGTTAAAGGCCGGAATCCTTGTGAAGGAAAGTACATTTTTAGGAGATACCTACAAATTGAGGGAGCAAGATGAAGACTGAGGATATAAGAAAATTTCTCTTTGAGAACAGGGACCTTAAATATAAAAGCTTTACAGAAAAGCTTGTACCTAATATTGATCCTGAAACTATAATAGGAGTAAGGATGCCTATACTTAGAAAGCTTGCCAAGGACCTTGAAAATCCTAGGGACTTTATAAAAGATCTTCCTCATAAGTACTTTGAAGAAAACAATCTTCACGGATATATTATAGGTGCGGAAAAAGATTTTGATCTTTTTAAGGAAGACCTTGAAAGGTTTTTGCCCTATATAGACAACTGGTCAACTTGCGATCTTTTATCTCCCCTCGCCTTTAAGAAAAATAGAAAAAGAGCTTACAACTACCTTATGGATTTAATAGATAGAGAAGATGACTTCGTAAAAAGATTCGCTATAGTTTCTTTTTTGGAGTTTTTTGTTAAGGAAGAATTTACAGAGGAGTCTTTTTACAAGGTAGTTTCTATAAAGTCTGATGCTTATTACGTAAACATGGCAATAGCCTGGTATATGAGCTATGTACTTATATACCATTATGATTTTGCAGAGGAGTTTTTAAGAAAAAAGACCCTAGATAAGGATCTTCACAACAAATCTATACAAAAGGCTCTTGAAAGTAGAAGGATTGATGAAAATAAAAAATTAATTTTAAGAACTTTAAAGCAATAAACACTTAACATATGGACTGATTTGTATTATACTATGTTTTAAAATACATTAGGTAGCCAGCTATCTAATAGAGATTAAAAGGTGGTAATATGAATTTTGGAATTTTATCAATAGTTCCTCCAATAGTTGCAATTGTGCTTTCCCTTATAACTAAGGAAGTAATTACTTCCTTAATGTTCGGCATTTTAGCCGGAGGTTTAATTTTTACCGGAGGAGATATTCTTGTTGCTGTTGAAGCGGTTTTTGACCTTATGGGAACTAAACTTGGAGACAATTCGTTAATGCTTATGTTTCTTGGGCTTTTAGGAGCTCTTGTAATGGTAATGAATATGGCTGGAGGTTCCTTTGCCTATGGGCAATGGGCAAGCAAAAAGATAAAAAGTAAGCCGGCTGCAAAGCTTGCGACTGCTGCTTTGGGAATTTTAATTTTTATAGATGACTATTTTAATTGCTTGACAGTTGGAGCCGTAATGAGGCCTATTACAGATGAAAACAAGATATCAAGGGCAAAGCTTGCACACATTATAGACTCCACGGCAGCACCTGTATGTATCCTTGCTCCTGTATCAAGTTGGGCAGCTTCTGTTATTGCAATAATAGGAGATACAGGTGTAGAAAAACCTATGCACGCATTTTTGGGAACTATACCTCTTAATGCCTATGCTATACTTACAATTATAACTATAATATACTTTTCAATTTCAAAAACTGAACTTTTCTCTATGGAAAAGTATGAAAGAAATGATACATCAAAGCTTGAAACAGCTGAAGATGTAGGTTATGTTCATTCAGACAATGCTAAGGTAGCGGATCTTGTAGTACCTATAGTAGTTTTAATATCAGTAACTATACTTATGATGCTTAGAACCGGTGGATATTTCAGTGGAGATGCTGAAATGGCAGCAGCCTTTGGGGATGCCAATGTAAATCTTTCCTTGGTAATAGGATCAGTAGCAGCTCTTGTAATTGCCTTTATTATGTATATACCTAGAAAGCTTGTAAGCTTTAGAGATTTTATGAATGGATTTACTAATGGAATCAAGTCAATGGTTTCAGCAATAGTAATACTTACCCTTGCATGGACCATTGGAGGAATAACAAGTGATGCTTATCTTAATACAGGTGGTTATATAGCAGGAGTTATTCAAGAATCAACTATGCCTATGGCTATTCTTCCGGCAATAATATTTGTTATAGCTTGTTTTCTATCCTTTTCTACAGGAACAGCCTGGGGCACCTTCGGTATTTTAGTACCTATTATGGTTCCTATTTTGGTACACACAAATCAAATGGGCTACTTGGAAATAATTCTTGCTGCGATTTTTTCGGGTTCTGTTTTTGGAGATCACTGCTCACCTATATCAGATACTACTATACTTTCATCTGCTGGAGCAGGTTCAGATCATATTATGCACGTATCCAGTCAGATACCTTACGCAGTGATTTGTGCCACATCATCAATAGTAGGATTTCTAGTTGCAGGATTTATAGGAAACGACTATTTAGTCTTACCTGTTGGAATTGTAGTTTTGTTTATTATAATTACAATTTGTAAGAGAATAACAATAAAACAGCTTGGAGAAAACTTACAATAGAATAAAGGTCAGTACCCTATTTAACCTAAAGGTGAAGTAGGGTATTTTTATATATTCTTTACAGGAAAATAACAAACTTATATTAAAATATAATTAGTATTTGAACTAGTCCCGAGATTAAAGAATTTTCGTGTTATAATTAACTTAATTTCAGAAAGGAGACAGTATGGATTTTAAACTTTATAATTTTCAAATTGATGAATTTATTTTAAGTGCTTTAAGAGAGGATATAAGCTCTGAAGATATAACTACCAACGCTATTTATAGAGATGAAATAAAAGCATCAGTAGAGCTTATATCAAAAGATCAAGGGATAATAGCGGGACTTGATGCTTTTAAAAGAGCCTTTACAATAATGGATCCTGATGTGGAGTTTGAATTTAGAAAAAAAGATTCAGATTCTGTTGAGAACATGGAACTAATAGGTAGCATTAAGGGAAATGTAAAAACTCTTTTAACTTCTGAAAGAGTGGCATTAAACTATCTTCAAAGAATGTCTGGGATAGCTACATACGCAAGGAGGATGGTTGATAAGCTTGGAGACGATAGAATAAAAATAGCAGATACAAGAAAGACCATTCCTAACATGAGGGTATTTGAAAAGTATGCGGCAAGGGTAGGAGGAGCAGTAAATCACAGATACAACTTGTCAGACGGAGTGCTTATAAAGGACAATCACATTGCTGCTGCAGGTTCAGTTAAAAAGGCGATAAAAATGGCAAAGGAATATGCTCCTTTTGTTAAAAAGATAGAAGTTGAAGTTGAAGACCTTAATATGTTGAAAGAAGCCTTAGATGCAGGAGCGGATATTATTATGCTTGACAATATGTCTATAGATCTTATAAAAGAAGCCCTTAAAATAATAAATAAAAAAGCTCTTGTAGAGTGTTCAGGCAACATTGATCTTAACAATATAGAAAACTACAGAGGCCTTGATATAGACATTATATCCAGCGGTTCCATAACTCATTCCGCAAAGAACCTGGACTTTAGTATGAAAAACCTAAAATATTAAGAATTTTATATAATTGAAAATAAAAAAACCGTCCACTAAAAAGGACGGATTTTTATTTACATATATTAAAATTTTACTTATTAAGTTAAGCGCTTTGTTCTTGCTTTTTACCTTCAAGATTAACTTCAAATTGTCCCACTAAAATAGAGGATACAACAGTAGTTATAATTGAAAAGAATATTCTATTAAAAGGTATATAAGCAAGGGACATAAAAAGCACTACAAGGTCGCTAATAAGATAGGCTTTTGAAATATGCACTTTAAGTTTATCTGCTATAACAAGAGCAAGAGCATCATCTCCTCCTGCTGCACCGCCTTGTTCTATAACTAGACCGCAACCTATACCTATACCTATACCTCCTAGAACAGAAGCGATTATAGGCATATTATAAAAGCTAGGTAAGAAAGCTCCTATCCCCATGAAAATCTTATAAAAAACTGCAAAGGCTAAGGAAGCTACAGCTGTCTTTTTTAAAAAATTCTTCCCAAAGCGGGAAAAAGCTAAAAGGAAGCAAATAAAATCCAAAGCTCCACTTGCTATAGAAGGATCAAAGTCCAAAAGTTT
The DNA here is from genome assembly GCF_901447155.2 of Peptoniphilus catoniae. GTDB lineage: Bacteria > Bacillota > Clostridia > Tissierellales > Peptoniphilaceae > Peptoniphilus_E > Peptoniphilus_E catoniae. The sequence goes on along the minus strand of NZ_LR588413.1, from coordinate 427,896 downwards.
ATATAAAAGAACTGTAAGTCCAAGGACGCCGCCTTCTGTAATTCCTGCCTGCAAGTGAATGTTTACCACCGTAAATGACATAATACTGCAACCTAGCAGTATACGAAAAAAACTGTCTCTTTTAAGAGAAAATCTACTCAAAATCGAGTCTAACAAAATATACACCCCTATTGTTTTAATAAGGACATGACCAAAAAAAGACTGCGGTCATAGTCCCACTGCAATCTTATGATGGTGTTGATGCTTTGTTGTTTGTAGATTTTTTCTTATAAAAACTCTGAGCAGCTTAATACCTTTTTCGCTTTTTCGGTACCACATCAGGCACCGAGTAAGCTCTAGATCGGCATATAGGCATCAGATAAAAACTACCTTGATAATTTTCAAGGTAACCACCTAAATAAATTTACCATAAAAGGGTATCATAAATTTAAGTAAATGTCAAAAATGGCACTTTAAGTAATTTAAAGAAAATTGTGTTTAATAATTATTAAATAAAAGATTTTTTAAAACTGCTATATAATAGCATTATGGAAGATACAAAAAGAGGTGGGATTATGGAAAAAAGTAAGAAGAATATTATTTATGAAATCTTTAACTCCGCAAGTCACGGACTAGGTGTAGTTCTCGGAATAATTTTTTTGGTACTTATGATAGCTAAATATGCAAACAGAGTAACCGGCGGTATGCTTTTAGGATTTATAGTGTATGGGATTTGCTTTATACTTATGTTTCTTGCCAGCACCCTTTACCATGGAATTCAGAATCCTAAGGTAAAATCCATATTAAGAATTTTTGATCACTCAAGTATATTTTTATTTATAGCTGGATCCTATACACCTATAGTTCTTTATGTTCTTAGCGGGAGGATGAGAATTTTATTTTTAGCAGGTATATGGATAATTGCAGTTTTCGGTACGATTTTTAAAATTCTTACTTATAAGAAATATGATAGATTTATTAAACTATCAGTAATAATATATATAGCTATGGGTTGGCTAGCTATATTTTTAATTAAACCTATTATTGAAAATACCAGTAGACTTTTTATTATCTTTATAGTTACAGGTGGCCTTTTGTATACTGTAGGTACTTATTTTTACAAGAAAAGGACCCCTTTGTATAACCATCTTATTTGGCATGTTTTTGTTTTAGCTGCTGCGGTTTGTCAGTACATAGGAATATCAAACTTTTTAGTTTAATATCTTTTACTTATGGGTTATAAACTTATAAAATTTAAAGGAATCAGATGAATTTAAATTCATCTGATTTTTCTTTTAAGAATAATATTTTTATAAAATCACCACGTTTTTTTGGAAACCTTTTCTTAAATAAATATAAATTTAATGGTATACTGTAAATAAATAATAAAACTTATAAAATGAGAAGGTGCACTAATGGTTAAAGTTGGAATAGTCTCTTTGTTAATTCTTTTTGGAGTAATAGTTCTAGGCCTTATAAGAAAGACCAATATAGGGATTTTAGCTATAGGTTCTACAATAATTTTAGCAGAATTATATGGGATAGATAGCAAAGAAATAATATCGGGATTTTCTTCCAATTTATTTTTAACTATGACAGGTGTATCTTATTTATTTGGAATTTTAAGCGACAATAAAACTTTAGAAACCTTATCAAGAAGAATAGTAAGCCTTTTCGGAAATCATAGAATGATAATACCTGTACTTATTTTTCTCCTTGGAGCCTTGCTTTCAGGCTTAGGCCCGGGGCCAGTTCCCATTCTTGCAGTTATACCGGCTCTTGTAGTTCCTGTAGCCCTGTCTACAGGACTTAATCCTATTATGCTTTGTATGGTTGGACAGGCGGGAGCCATGGGAGGAAGAATGAGTCCCCTTACACCGGACTATGCTGTAGTAATGAGCCTTATACCATCACATCATACAGACGCCTCAATTAATTTTTATCTTTCAAGTATTTTAACTGGATTTTTTATAGCCCTTTCTGTTTTTATTTACTATAAGGGTTGGAAAATTGATAAGAGTTTAGATACGACTGAACTTGAAAGGGTGGATTTCAACAAAAAGCAAATAATTTCTCTTGGGGGACTTTTGTTTATGGTTACAGGGGTTATACTTTTTCACTTAAATGTGGGCTTGACATCTTTTGCAGTAGGTTCAATACTTTGCCTTTTAAATGTAGGAGATGAACAGGCTGGAATACAAAATATCCCTTGGAATGTTATCCTTCTTGTACTTGGAGTGGGAGTTCTTATGAATATAGTTGTAATATCCGGAGGAACAGATCTTATTGCGAAAAGACTTACAGGTATAATGAATGAAAGAACAGCCCCAGGATTTATGATAATAGGAGCTTCAATAATAAGCTTCTTCTGTTCAGGTATAGGAGTTGTATTTCCAACCCTTATACCTACATCAATAGCCATAGGTAACAGCTTCGGATCTGTCAGTTTAACAAATCAGCTTATTTCAATGGTAATAGTAGGTGGAACATTTACAGGATTTAGCCCGGTTACTACAGCAGGAGCCTTAATACTTGCTGCAGTTGCTTCAAACAAGAGCTTGGCAGACAAATATCCTCAAAGAAAATTATTTTTAGAGCTTTTAATATTTTCCATTTATATTATAATTTTAGAGGGCCTGCTTGCTTTTCTAGGATTTTATTCCTTATTGTTTTAAAGCTTTTAATCCTTATTGTTTTAAAGCTTTTAAATTGAAGTGAAGGCTCATTAATGGTAAAATATACATATTAAGGAAGGATGTGTAAAATGGGTTTATTTGATAAGATTTTTGGATCTTATAGCGATAGAGAAATTAAAAAAATCAATCCATTAGTTGATAAGATAATGGAACTTGATCAGGATATGCAAAAGCTTAGTGATAGTGAGCTTAAGGCTAAAACTGACGAGTTTAGAAATAGATATAAAAATGGAGAAAAACTTGACGACTTGTTAGTTGAAGCTTTTGCAGTAATGAGAGAAGCCTCTTCAAGAGTTTTAGGAATGAAGCATTTTAGGGTGCAAGTTATTGGTGGAATTATTTTACACCAAGGAAGAATTGCTGAAATGAAAACAGGTGAAGGTAAAACATTAGTTGCTACTTTACCTGCTTATCTTAATGCGATTACAGGAGACGGAGTCCACGTAGTAACGGTAAACGACTACTTGGCTGAGCGTGATAGGCTTTGGATGGGCAAAGCCTATGAATTTTTAGGACTTAGTGTAGGCTGCATTCTCCATGATATGAAACCAGAAGAGAGAAAAGAAGCATATAGTTGCGACATAACCTACGGTACCAATAATGAATTCGGATTTGACTATCTTCGTGACAACATGGTTATCTATAAAAATGAAATGGTTCAGAGGAAGCTTAACTACTGTATAGTTGACGAAGTGGACTCAATTCTTATAGATGAGGCAAGAACCCCTCTAATTATTTCAGGTCAGGGCGATGAGTCTACAGATCTTTATGTAAGGGCGAAAAACTTTGTAGACAGCTTAACTTTCAGAATAAAAACCGAAGAAGAGTCTAACTTTGAGAGATTTAATCGTGAATTTGAAGAGGAAACCGTAGATTTTGTTGTTAATGAAAAAGAAAAGACATCAGTTCTTACTTCTAACGGTATAGACAAGGCTGAAAAGTATTTTAATATTGACAACTTGTCAGATCTTGAAAACATGGAAATATCTCACCATATTAACCAGGCTTTAAAGGCTAAGGGAAACATGAAAAGGGATATAGACTACGTTGTAAATGACGGAGAAATTATAATAGTAGACGAATTTACAGGTAGACTTATGTACGGAAGAAGATACTCTGAAGGACTTCACCAAGCTATAGAAGCTAAAGAAGGTCTTGAAGTTAAGGCTGAGTCTAAGACCCTAGCGACAATTACCTTTCAAAATTACTTCAGGATGTACAAGAAGCTTGCCGGTATGACAGGTACTGCTATGACTGAAGAAGAGGAATTTAGAGATATTTATAATATTGACGTTATAGAAATTCCTACAAACAAGCCTGTTATAAGAGATGACTTTAATGATTCTATTTACAAAAATGAAGCTGCTAAATTTAATGCTGTAGTTGAAGATATTAAAGAATCCCACGCAAAGGGACAACCGGTCCTTGTAGGTACAATATCCATTGAAAAGTCCGAAGAACTTTCCAAACTTCTTAAAAGAACCGGAATTAAACATAATGTACTTAATGCAAAAAAACATGCCCAAGAGTCTGAAATAGTAGCTCAAGCAGGACGCTACGGAGCGGTAACTATAGCTACAAACATGGCAGGACGTGGTACTGATATAGTTCTTGGAGGAAATCCTGACTATATGGCTAAGGTTGAACTTAAAAAAGAGGGACTTGAAGAAGAAATTTTGGAACAGGTTGACTCTTTTAACGAAACAGACAATAAGGAAATAATAGAAGCAAGAGCAAGATATAGAGAATTAGTAGATAAATTTAAAGCTGAAACTGATAAAGAAGCAAAAGAAGTAGTAGCTGTTGGAGGCCTTCATATAATTGGAACTGAAAGACATGAGTCAAGACGTATTGACAACCAATTAAGAGGTCGTTCAGGTAGACAGGGAGACCCAGGTTCAACAAGGTTTTATATTTCAGGAGACGACGATCTTATAAGATTGTTTGCAGGAGACAGATTTAAAAACACCATGGAAAAAATCGATGCACCTGATGACGAGCCTATAGAAGCGGGAATACTTACAAGGCTTATAGAATCAGCCCAAAGAAAGGTCGAAGGTAATAACTTCTCAATTCGTAAACACGTTTTACAATATGACGACGTTATGAATAAGCAAAGGGAAGTAATTTATGGAGAAAGAAGAAAAGTCCTTGAAGGTGAAGATGTAAAAGACGACATTCTAGTAATGATTAAGGATGTTATAGATAAGAATGTGGACTTTTACAATAAAATAGACCACGAAAATAAAAACTTTATAGATTATGAGGGCCTAAAGGAATTTGGAATAAGAGTCTTCGGTTTTGATGAGGACTTTCTTGAAGGCTACAGTGAAACCGATCCTTCAAAAATTAAAGAATTTTTCGAGGAAAAAGCAAAAGAAAAATACGCCTTAAAAGAAGAAGATTTCGGATCAGAAAAGTTCAGAGAAGTTGAAAGAGTTGTTCTTCTTCAAGTAGTTGATCAAAAGTGGATGGATCATATAGATGCCATGGATCAACTTAGAAAAGGTATAGGACTTAGGGCGGTAGGCCAGGTAGATCCGGTACGTGCCTACACTCAAGAAGGCTTTGATATGTTTGAAGAAATGAACGAATATATTAAAGAAGATACAGTAAAAATGCTTTTCCATGTAGTTAATGCAGAAAAAGTACAAAGAGTTAGAGTTGCAAAGGAAATAGAAACAGTAAATCCTGATGAAGGAAAGAAAAAGCCCTTTGTTAGAAAGAGCAAGAAGATAGGCAGGAATGATCCTTGTCCTTGCGGCAGCGGGAAAAAATATAAAAATTGCTGCGGCAGAAATATGTGATTGTAATTTTACCTGAAATTTATAAAATATTTTATTTTAGTTGATTTAAAAGCAAGATATGTCAATTCAAAAATTTATACTTTTTGAGAATAACTATATTATTCAGGATATATAGTTAAATATTATACAATTTATATTCCGATAAGTGGGAAAATGACACGTTATGATTAATAATTGTATGTTACATATACCTTGCGAACAGGTAAAAATTATGATAAAATTACGTAAAATCGTAAATAGGAGGAATTGTAATGAGTAAAAAACTTAGAAATCTCATAGGGCTGCTTGTAGTTATGACATTAGTTCTAACTGCATGTGGCGGAAAGAAAGATAGTAATGATACATCAAACTCAGGAGATACCGGAACAGAAACAGCAGCAGAAGGAGAAATTCTTTATACTGCAAACAGATCTGAACCCGGAACACTTGACCCTGCATTGGCACAAGGTACTCATGAGTCATGGATACTTAATCACCTTTTTACAGGTCTTTTAGCCTATGATGAAAGTGGAGAAATTGTACCAGGTATGGCAGATATGCCTGAGGTATCTGAAGACGGATTACATTATACCTTTAAAATTAGAGATGGTATGAAATGGTCCAACGGGGACCCTGTAACTGCAAAAGATTTTGAATTTGCATGGTTAAGAGTTCTTGATCCTGAAACAGCTTCAGTTTATGCTTACCAACTTTATTACTTGGCAGGCGGAGAAGAATATAACGCAGTTGAAAAACCGGGCGTATATTATGTAAAGGATGATGATGGAAAAGACACTGCAGAAGTTGACCACGAAGTAACTTACACTGATGCAGATACACAAGGTCTTGACCTTGAAGGTAAAAGCGATGAAGAAAAGGCTCAAGCAGTTTATGAAAAATGGTTAGCAGATAAAAGAGCAGCTGTAGGAGTTAAGGCTGTAGACGACAAGACTCTTGAAGTTACACTTGCAAATCCTACACCTTACTTTAAAGACTTAACCGCTTTTTATACTCTATATCCTGTAAATGAAAAAGTCGTTTCTGAAAATCCTGATTGGGCATTAAATGCTGACACTCACGTTTCAAACGGAGCATTTAAGCTAAAGACTTGGGAACATGATTCACTTATAGAAATAGTTAAAAATGAAAACTGGTTTAATGCAGACAAGGTAAAGTTTGCTGGAATAACCTGGGACATTCTTGAAGATGCAAATACTGCATATCAAAACTATGACAGTGGTAAATATTGGATGGAAGTAGATCCACCTCAAGAAGTAGTTGCACAAAAGTTTGCTGAAAAGAGTCCTGAACTTATTATAGGAAAACAAGTAGGAACTTACTATTATAACCTTAACAATATTCAAACAGCAGACGGAAAGAATCCTTTCACAAATGCAAATATAAGAAAAGCATTATCAATGTCAATTGATAGAGAAGGTCTTGTAACAAACATTACAAAGGGAGGACAAATTCCTGCAGAAGGTATGGTTCCTTTCGGACTAATGGACGATACAGGAAAAGAATTTAGAGAAGGCAACGGAAATCTAATTAAATATGATCCTGAAGGTGCAAAAGCTTTATTGGAAAAAGGCCTTGGAGAAATGGGACTTACTGTTGCAGATATGAACGGAAAAGTTTTACTTTATAATACTGATGAAAACCACAAGAAAATAGCTCAAGCAGTACAACAAATGTGGAAAGAAAACCTAGGTGTTGAAATTCAACTTGAAAATGTTGACTTTAACGTAAAACTTGCTCGTGAAAAAGCACACGATTTTGATATAAGCCGTGCAGGTTGGGTAGGAGACTATTCAGATCCTATGACTATGATGGATTTATTTGTAACAGGAGGATCTTTCAACGATTCAGGTTACAGTAATCCTAAATATGACGAATTAATTAAGACAGCTGTACAAAGTGCTGACCAAAAAGTTCGTATGGATTCAATGAAGGAAGCTGAAAAAATATTAATGGAAGATATGCCTATTATTCCTGTATATTTCTACACACAACCTTATTTTGTTAAAGAAAATGTAAAAGGCATCTACAAGCCAATGCTTCAATATCCTGTACTGACTTATGCTGAAATGTCAGAATAAACTGATTAACTAAAGGAGCCCCTTGTAGGGGTTCCTTTATTTTAAAAATAGAAAGGATACAACATGCTAAAGTATATAACAAAAAGATTGGGTATGTCAGTTTTGACGATATTCTTCATAATCACTCTAACATTTTTCCTAATGCATGCAGTTCCCGGCAACCCTCTGCAACAGGAAGGTAAAATTCCTCCCACAGTTTATAACAACTTAAGAGTGAAATATGGACTTGATAAATCAACGGGAGAACAATACATAATATATTTGAAAAACATTATAAAATTTGATTTCGGTGAAAGTATGAAATCAAAAACAGAAACAGTAAATGAAATGATTGCCAGAGGATTTCCGGTGTCTGTAAGACTGGGAATACAAGCTCTTATATATGCTATAATAATAGGAATAATCCTTGGATCCCTAGCTGCCATGTATCAAAACCGGTTCCCGGATTATGCCAGTATGGTTTTCGCCTTAATAGGGATTTCCGTACCTTCATTTATTATGGGAACCTTACTTATTCAATTCGTAGCTAAAAATACATCAATCCCCATTAGCGGATGGGGAACCTTTAAACACACCATTTTACCTTCAATTGCCCTATGCTTAATGCCAACGGCACAAATTGCAAGGTTAATGCGTTCATCTATGCTTGAAGTTCTAAATCAAGATTATATGAAAACTGCAAAGAGTAAAGGAATATCTAAGTCAGCAGTAATAATTAAGCATGCTATTAGAAATTCAATTTTGCCGATAATTTCAGCCTTAGGTACAATTTCTACAGATTTACTTGTAGGATCTTTTGTAGTTGAAAAAATTTTCGGTATCCCCGGACTTGGAAGATTTTTTATAAAAAGTATAACTGACAGAGATTACACTCTTATTATGGGGACTACTGTATTTTACGGTTTAGTTTTGGTATTGATGATTTTATTAGTTGATATACTTTATGTTTTTGTAGATCCTAGAATTAAATTATCAGGAGGTAAAAATTGATGAAAGAAAATAATATAAATTTTGTACCATCTCCTGAAATGTTTAAAAAGGTGGATCACGATAAATTAGATGCTGAAACTATTAGAAGACCCACTATAAAATATTGGGCTGATGTTTGGAGAAGACTTAAAAACAATAAGCTTGCCATGGCAGGACTTGTAATAATTATTTTAATGGTTATATTTGCCATTGTAGGGCCCATGATAAGCGGACGTACTTACGAGCAAATGGATATGTTAAATACAAACCAAAGGCCTAATGCAGAAAATTGGTTTGGTACAGATTCCCTAGGCAGAGATTTATTTACCAGAGTAACCTACGGTGCCAGATATTCACTTTCAATAGGTTTTGTTGCAGCTTTTATTAATATAACAGTTGGAGTTTTATATGGCGGCATAGCAGGAATGAATAGCGGTAAAATAGACACTGTAATGATGCGTATTGCTGAGATTATTTACTCTATACCTTACCTGTTAATAGTAATTTTACTTTCAGTAGTATTTTCAAAAAAAGGATCAGGAACCTCTTTTGGGGTAATAATTTTCGCTTTGACCCTTTCGGGTTGGATACCTACTGCTATATTGGTAAGAGGCCAGGTACTCTCCCTTAAAGAATCAGAGTATGTAATGGCTGCAAGATCTATGGGTGCTAAAAGCAATTGGATTTTATTTAAACATATACTTCCCAACACCTTAGGTCCCATTTTAGTTAATTTAACCTTAATTATACCAAGAGCAATATTTTCTGAAGCTACCCTATCATTTGTATCTTTAGGATTGCAAGATCCGCTCCCTTCACTGGGTAATCTAGCAAATAGCGGTATCGAAGTTTTGGCAATAGGAATGGGATATCAAATTCTTATGCCTGGACTTATGATTTCCCTAATTATGTTTGGATTTAATGTTTTGGGAGATGGACTTAGAGATGCACTTGACCCTAGACTTAGAAAGTGAGGCGGCTATGGATAATATACTAGAAGTTAAAGATTTAAGAGTATCATTTAAAACCTTCTTCGGAGAGGTTGAAGCAGTTAGAGGCGTATCATTTAATGTGCCTAGATCAAAAACTGTGGCAATAGTTGGAGAATCAGGTTGCGGTAAAAGTGTTACTGCCAATTCCATTATGAAACTTTTGCCGGATCCGCCGGCTTTCTATAAGGGTGGTTCAATTCTTTTTGAGGGAGAAGATATAGTAAAGAAAACAGATAAGGAAATGAGAAACATTAGAGGTAAAAGTATCTCAATGGTATTTCAGGACCCTATGACCTCTTTGAATCCGACTATGAAGGTTGGAAAACAAATTATGGAAGGTCTTCTTAAACATGAAAACATAAGTAAGGAAGAGGCAAAAAAAAGAGCTATCGAAATTCTTAAAATGGTAAGCGTTCCTAAGGCGGAAACGAGAATTGATCAGTATCCTCACGAGTTTTCAGGGGGTATGCGTCAACGTGTAATGATAGCTATAGCAATGGTTATGAATCCTAAGCTTATGATAGCTGACGAGCCTACTACTGCTCTTGACGTGACTGTACAGGCTCAGATACTTGACCTTATGAAAAAACTTCAAAATGAATTCGGAATGAGTATCATACTTATTACTCACGATTTGGGAGTAGTAGCGGATATGAGTAATATGGTAGAAGTAATGTATGCAGGACAAATTATGGAAGAGGGAACTACAGATGATATTTTCTATAATACCAAGCATCCCTACACTAGAAAGCTCTTAGCATCACTACCAAGACTTGATATGGACAGAAACAATAAGCTTCAAGCAATTCATGGAACACCTCCGGATCTATATATTCCTCCTAAGGGATGTCCTTTTTACGAAAGATGCGATGAGGCTATGGTAGTTTGCAAGGATCATCCGGCGCCTATTAGTGAACATGGCAAGGGTCATTTATGCAGATGCTGGCTATATGATGAAAATATGCCGAAGGAGGGAACATGGAACCTTTAATAAGTGCAAGAAATATAAAGAAATATTTTAAAGTTAAAGAAGGTATATTAAAGGCTGTAGACGGTATAAGTTTCGACATTTATCCCGGAGAGACCTTCGGATTGGTAGGAGAGTCAGGTTGTGGTAAATCCACTACAGGAAGGACCATAACAAGACTTATTGAGCCTACAGAGGGAGAAATGTATTTTGAAGGCGAAAACATATTTGAAATTTCAGAATCTGAACTTAGAAAAAGAAGAAGGGATTTTCAATTTATCTTCCAGGACCCGTATGCTTCTTTAGACCCTCGTATGACAATTGAAGAAATAGTTGCGGAGCCCTTAGAAATTTATGGGGTATATAAGGATGCCGACCAAAGACGTGAAGAAGTAATTGAACTTTTAAACCTAGTAGGTCTTTCAGAAGAACATGGTTCAAGATTTCCTCATGAGTTTTCAGGAGGACAAAGACAACGTGTTGGGGTGGCAAGAGCCCTTGCTTTAAGACCGAAGTTTATAGTTTGTGACGAACCTATATCAGCTCTTGACGTTTCTATACAAGCCCAAGTAATAAATATATTAATAGACCTTCAAGATAAAATGAATTTAACCTATTTATTTATAGCCCATGACTTATCAATGGTGAAATATATATCAGATAGAGTAGGTGTAATGTATCTTGGAAACATGATGGAGGTTGCAAAATCAGAAGAACTTTATTCAAATCCTCTACACCCTTATACAATAGCCCTGCTTTCAGCTATTCCTATAGCAGATCCTAAAGTACAAAAAGAAAAGAAGAGAATAATTTTAAAGGGAGAAGTCCCAAGCCCTATTGATCCTCCTGACAGGTGCCCATTTGCAGACAGATGCCCTAGGGCTGAAGATATGTGCAGGCAGTCAAAACCGGAATTTAAGGAAGTTACTCAAGGACATTTTGTTGCCTGTCATTTAGTTAAATAAAAATTTTATATAATTTAACTTTAAGGGTATATAATTTTAGAGGAAAAGGGTATACTTTAAAGAGATAGAGATTTATCCCCGGCAATTTTAAAATAAAATGAATTTAATTGCAGGAAAAGATTTTATTTCCTTTAACGGTGTGAGATTCTTTTTAATTTAGCATAAGCTAAGAGGAGGTAGTGTATGTTATTCAAAACAAGTCAAGAACATGAAGATCTACGTAAGGCTGTCAGAGACTTTGCTGAAACAGAAGTAAAGCCAATTGCTTTTCAGTTAGATCAAAACAGTGAGTTTCCAGATGAAATAGTTAAAAAAATGGGAGAAAACGGTTGGATGGGATTACCCTATCCTAAAGAATATGGTGGAGCAGGAAAAGATGTACTTTCATATGCAATTGCCGTAGAAGAACTTTCAAGAGTAGATGGCGGTACAGGAGTAATTCTATCAGCTCATACATCTTTAGGTTCATACCCTATTGAAGCCTTCGGAACAGAAGAACAAAAGAAAAAATATCTAGTTCCCCTAGCTCAAGGTAAGGCAATAGGTGCTTTCGGTTTAACGGAACCTGATGCAGGTAGTGATGCCAGCGGTACAAAGACAGTAGCTGAACTAGACGGAGATTACTATATATTAAACGGAAATAAAATTTTTATTACCAATGCTCCTAAAGCTGATTTTTATGTAGTATTTGCAGTAACAACTCCCGGAATAGGAAGCCACGGTATTTCAGCATTTATAGTTGAAAGAGGCTGGGAGGGATTTACCTTTGGAGATCCCTATGACAAACTAGGTATAAGATCTTCAAGCACTGCTGAACTTATTTTTAACAATGTAAAGGTTCCAAAGGAGAACCTACTTGGACAAGAAGGTCAAGGATTTAGAATCGCACTTCAAACTCTTGACGGAGGTCGTATAGGTATAGCTTCACAAGCGCTTGGTATAGCTCAAGGAGCTTATGAAGTAGCTTTAAAATATGCTAAAGAAAGAGTACAATTCGGAAAACCTATAGCACAACAACAAGCGGTAGCTTTTAAACTTGCTGACATGGCTACTAAAATCAGAGCTGCAAGATTTTTAGTATATTCAGCAGCTGAAATGAAACAAAACCATGAAAACTATGGTATGGAATCTGCCATGGCTAAAAAGTACGCATCACAAGTTGCCCTTGAAGTTGTAAATGAAGCACTTCAAATTCACGGTGGTAACGGATACCTAAAGGGCATGGAAGTAGAAAGATTCTATCGTGATGCAAAAATTACTACTATTTATGAAGGAACCAACGAAATTCAAAACGTAGTTATAGCAGCAAACATTATCGGAAAGATGCCTAAAGAAAAGAAAAGAGGAGCAGCACCTGGCAAAAAGGAAGGCCCCATTACAGGCGTTAGAAAAAGACATATTATAAAAGCCGACAGCCCTCAAGAAGCTGTAAATGAATTGGTAGAAAATCTAAAAAAGGACGGATATGACTTTTCTGTAGGTATTCCTATTGATACACCTATATCAGAAGCTGAAAGAGTAGTATCAGTTGGAAAGGGTATAGGATCAGCTGAAAATATGAAGGCTGCAAAGGCACTTGCCCATGCAGCAGGAGCAGCACTTGGCTCTTCAAGACCTGTAGCTGAAAATATGAAATTAGTTCCTCTTGAAAGATATGTAGGTATGTCAGGACAAAAATTTAAAGGCAATTTATATATCGCCCTTGGAATTTCCGGCGCATCTCAACACTTAAAGGGTATAAAAGACGCATCAACTATAGTTGCAATTAATACTAATGCAGGAGCACATATATTTAAAAATGCCGACTATGGTATAGTAGGCGACATACATGAAATTATGCCTTTATTGACAGAAGCTTTAGGAAAAGGTGAAAAGAAACCTGCACCTCCAATGAAGAAGGTTAGAAGATCTAAGCCTAGAAAACTTGCACCTAATTATGGAGTATATGTATGTCCGGGTTGTGGTTACGAATATGATCCTAACTACGGAGATCCTGAAGGTGAAATTGATCCGGGAACAACATTTGAAAAATTACCGGATGATTGGGCATGTCCTGAATGTCAAGAAGAAAAGAAAAACTTTATTAAAGCAGATTTTCCTGCTGATAGAAAATAACAGGGGGGCAAATTATGTATACTGTTAGAAAAGTTACTGAAGACCTCTATTGGGTTGGGGCAAATGATCACAGATTAGCACTTTTTGAAAATATATTTCCAATTTCAAGAGGAGTATCCTACAATTCATATCTACTTGAAGATGAAAAAACAGTTTTATTTGATACAGTAGATTGGTCAGCAGCACGTGATCTTATAAAAAATATAAAAGACGTTATCGGAGATAAGGACCTTGATTATGTAGTAGTACACCATATGGAACCGGATCACGGCGGATCATTGGAAGAAATTTGCATAAGATATCCTAATGTAACAATAGTTTCAAGTGAACAAGGCTTTGAAATTATGAGACAAATCGGATTTTCAAAGGTAGATGAACATAAGCAAATAATAGTTAAAGAAGGAGACACAATAAGCTTTGGTAAACATACCTTTGCTTTTGTAGAAGCACCTATGGTTCACTGGCCTGAAGTTTTAATGAGTTTTGATGTTACAAACGGAGTTCTTTTCACAGCCGATGCTTTCGGTAGCTTCGGAGCTTTAGACGGAAAGCTGTTTAATGACGAAGTTAACTTTGATAGAGATTGGCTTGATGACGCAAGAAGATATTATTCGAATATAGTAGGAAAATACGGTCCTTTTGTACAAGATGTACTAAAGAAAGCAGCAACCTTGGATATTAAATATATCTGTCCTCTTCATGGACCGGTTTGGAGAAACGATTTTGCTTACTTACTTGATAAATATGATAAGTGGTCAAAGTATGAACCGGAAGAAACAGGTGTTGTAATTGCTTATGCTTCCATGTACGGCAACACTGAGCATGCTGCACAAACTCTTGCATCAAGACTTTGTGATAAGGGCATGACAAATGTAGTAGTACATGACGTGTCAAGAACAGATGTATCTGAGCTGATTTCAGATGTATTTAAGTATTCACACTTAGTTCTTGCATCTGTAACCTATAACCTTAATATATATCCTGTTATGAAGAACTTTATAATGGATATGGCAGCTCTTAATGTACAAAACAGAACCATAGCAATTATAGAAAATGGAACTTGGGCTTGTACAGTAGGCGACAAGATGGAAGAAATTATTGATGACGAGCTTAAGCTTTGCGACGTGCTAAATGACAGAGTAACAATTAATACCTCTCTTAACAAGGCTAATGCCAACGATATGAACAGCCTTGTTGATTCCATTCTTGAATCAATGAAAAATATAAAGGAATTAAAGGAAAAATTAAATAAATAATCTCACTCTTTAATTCTTTTAAAATTATTAAATAAACTGACCTTAGACTGATTTTAAGTCTTAAGGTCAGTTTTTATATTAAGACCTACTTTTAGCTTAATTAGATCTTAATGAATCTATAAATATTTAATATAAAAGCTGATGTTACTTAGCCCGTATAAATAACACCAGTTTATAAAATTTTTATATTCTTTCATAAAGGGCAAGCCCGAATAATTGGGGCTTGTTTAGTTAAAAGCAAGATGACTTAGACTTAATACTATTAGACCTGAGGTTAAATTACCAAGAGCTATAGCAAGCAGAGATAATTTTTTATCCAGGTTAGCCACATCTGATATAAGAGATGCTGACCAAACTCCTGTCCCGGGAAGAGGTATGGCAACAAAGAAATATAGTCCAAGCATTTTGTACTTCATTAGATTTTCATATTTTAAATTTGATTTTATTATTAATCTTTTAATTGTGCTTTTAAGAACTTTAAAGCCCTTCAGATAATTAAATACCTTCCTTATAAAGTAGATTATAAAGAAGGCGGGAATCATTGAACCTATATAGGCATAGATAAAGGCTTCATAAACCTTTAAGTCTAAGGAAATCCCTAAAGGTATTGCCAATCTAAGTTCAAAAAAAGGTAGCATGGATATAAAAACAACTGCCAAAGCAGGTGGAAAAACATCACCTATATCATTTAAAAAAGTATCCATATAATCACCGATTATTTGGATTTTTCTTCAACAAAAATATTTGGAGCAACAAGATAATTATGTTTGCCGCCAATAATTGAGTCTTGACCTATTCTTGTATAAGGAGCTACAAAGTTTCCATTATAGATATAAAGTCCTACAACTCCCTGATAATCCTCCAGACTCACCTTATTAGGACTGGAGAAATTTATAAACTTAAGTGGGGAAGCCTTATAAAACTTTTGGTAAATATATTCTTCCTTAACAGCTTTATCTAAAACTTTCTCCCATTCATTTTGACTTAGAGAGACACCTGTATAAACTCCACTTGTTTGATATCCGTCAAAGGGCTTTATAATATAATCGTCCTTATTATTTTTTAACTCTTTAAGTGCATCCTCACTAAGGTAGTCGGTAAAGGGTATATGCTTTTCTATAAAGGTCCTTTCTTCTTCATTTAGAAAGGCAAGGGTATCCCTGTGCCTTAAAATATAAAAGGTAAGCTTTGTGTGAAGAAGGTGAGTTCTAAAAGAGCCTAACATAACAAAAGCTTTATCTTTATAGGCAGCTATAAAGTCCTTGGCCTCATCATAGTATTTCATAAATTCCAAGGCAACAAATCTTCTATAAACTAAATCTATAGAGTAATCCTTCCACATAAGTTTTCCATTTTTATAGGTTAAATCTCTAGGATCGCAAATTTCACAGTTATAACCTTTTTCTCTATAATAGTCCCTAAAAATTAAAAAGTCCGCAGTAGTACCCACATTTAAAATATCAACTATGGCGATATTAGGCTTTTTATCTGAAACAGTCCTATAGATATTAAGCGACTCATCTACCCATGGAAGAAAAGTATTTATATTTTTAACCTTATAATTATTTTTAAAGGTCTCCATTGCAAGGGAGCTTTCAATTTCTTTACCTACAAGGAGCTCTTCATTCATGGCGGAAGTACCGTCTGTATTAAATTCCACAAACATAAAATCCTTAGGGTTCTTATAAAACATATCATATCGGCAAATAGGTATAGGGGTTTTGTATCCGGGATCTATTAAAATAAGCTCTTCAAGCTTCTTATCAAAATTAAAAAGCTTTCTATATTCCGGATTTCTAATATATTCCTTTACGACTTTTTCCGATATAGTCATAAGAGTCTTTGAAATAGATTTAAAGTTTTCAACCTCCTCTTTGCTATAGAAAAGTCCTTGATAAGGATATTTAACTAAGTGCCCCTGATTATCTTTAAAGGATTTTTCCACTCTTTTTTGTATATTCTCGTAGTCATTATAATATTTTTTAGGATTTTTATTAACAATTTCAAAGTAATCTTTAACGTATTTATCGTTATACATTTTTCATCTCCAATATGTCAGCCTTTAAAAGTTCTTTTAAATCTTTTTTGTCCTTATTTTTGTAAAATATATCTTTAGGAGTAAGTCCTTCATCCATAAGCTCTTTAATAGGATCAAGATATGATTTTTCTTTTGAATCAAGACCTGATGATGCAAGATTTATTAATTCTTTTCCATGATCTAAAATAGACCTTCCTAAGTAGTTGGCATAAAGCCCGGTTTCTTCACTATCAGCCTTAGCTCTCATAGCTAATTCGTAGCTACTGTCCTTATATAAACTTTCCAATTTAAGAAGATTTTCCTCACTGTAGAAAAGCCCTTTAATTAATGCGACAGCTGCAAAATTTAATTTGTAGGGTACTGCATCAAACATTCTGAATTCCAAGTAAGTCTTGACTCTAAGATCCGGAAAGACAATGGAAAGAGCATGGAAAATGAGCTCATCGCTATCATCTTCATTAAATATTTCATAAAATTTTTTACCTTGAGCATCGGACAGTTTTCCATCTCTTTCTATAAATATCGGAGTAGTATTTAAAATAAAGTTCGCATATTTATCATAGGAAAAGTCCTTGTCAAAGCCGATTTTCAAAAGTCCTGACCTTTCGCTATCAGTGTTCTCCCAGATTTTTTGTCTAAGGTTATGTTTATTATAAACCTCGCCTTCAAAAATAGGTGCATTGTCAAACATAGAGTAAAAAATAGGAGACAGAGCTGAGCCTAAATGGAACTTTCTGATAAAATCCCTTTCATTTTCAAAGTCTATGGCAACTTGTACAGATCCGCTGCCCTTCATCATGTTATGTGCCATAGATCCTCTTTTCTTAAAGTGCTCAAACATATAAGAGTATCTTTTTTTAGGCAAAAGGGTAATTTCATCAATTTTAGTCACAGGATGATAGCCAAGTGAAATTATACTTTGATTTTTCTTTTTAAAAATTTCCACAGCATTTTTCATAAAATCTACATAAATTCTTTCAAGTTCAGCTATAGTGCCTTGAGATTTAATACTTATTTCAAATTGTGCACCGGGTTCAGTTGAAATTGAAAAATTTTCTGCAAAAAAGCCAAGCATATAATCATCATCCATTAAAGGCTGTGCCTTATACAAGCTACAAAGCTCTCTAATACTTTCTTCAACTCCATTTTCTCCATAATAGGAAATTGTTTTAAAAGTATTATTACTTATAATAAAGTTTTCAAATTCTCCGCCTACTGTAAAATCAGATCTGGGAGTTTCTCCATTTTTAATATAAGATTTAATTTTTTCTTTAATTAATTTTGAGTCCATAATAACCTCCATCTATAATAAATTGATACCCTAAAAGTATATAATCTAAAGGAATAAAAAATAAAAGCGGGAGCTGATTTGAAAATTTAATGAAAGAAGTAAATTAAAGAGATATTAAGGAGCATATTATTATATGAGAAAAATAAACTGATATAAAAATTGGACAATAAAATATTGCAATTTATTAACTCTATTACCATATATAAAAAGAAAGCTGTGAAAAGGTTTCGTTTCAGTCGTATGAGCTTAAAAGATTTGGCTGAAGCTTTTGCAGCAGGTGCCAAGTCCACTATCAGTGTTGCAATTGCCTTTGCCTGTGTAGGCATTATAGTAGGAGTAGCTGCTCAAACGGGTTTTGCACTTAATGTTGCATCTACTATTATTAGAACTGGTCAACAAAGTATTTTCTTAACCTTGTTATTTACAATGGTTACTTGTATAATTCTTGGAATGGGACTTCCATCTATTCCTTCATACTTGATTACAGCAACTATTGCCGCTCCTGCATTAGTAGAATTAAAGGTTCCTGCATTAGCAGCTCATTTATTCTGCTTCTACTTTGCTATGCTCACTCTTTTTATAAGCATAAAAATTTTATAGATAATTTTAACTTTATTTTAATAATATTTTAAATGCCTTTTAAGATTTGCAAAGTATAATAAAAATGGTGATATTATGAAAGGTGCAAATAGAGGCTTTAAGAAAAAAAGAACTTTTATTTTTAAACTTGTAAGGCTTATCTTAACTCTTTTTATAGTTTTTATTATTTTTCCAAGAATAGGTGTTTATTCTTTTATTTTTGACAGGGGAAGTTATAGAGACAATTACTTTCAAGGAGAAATTATATCTGATCTTGAGGAGTTAAGCCCCAATACTAAAAAGCTTGCCTATAAATTTTTAGAAAGGTGTGAAGAGGAAGGTCTTAGTGTTATTGTAACGGAAACCTACAGAACACAAGAAAGGCAGGAAAAATTATACGCTCAGGGTAGAACTGAAGAGGGAAATAAAGTAACCTGGACTAGAAACAGCAATCACACAAAAAGGCATGCCTTTGATATAGCAAAGGCAGGCAGTGATCCTTACGGTGATATGGAATTTTTCAGGAAATGTGCCGACATAGCTTTGGAAGTGGGACTTACTCCCGGCTATTATTTTAAGACCTATAAGGACCCTCCTCATATGGAATTTAATGCTTGGTGGTTAAAAAAATAAAAAAAAGACTTGACATTGTTATTTTAAAGAATTAGAATGTAGGAAATGCTAAGACAGAGAGAAAGATATGGATCTTTTTTACAGAGAGTCGGGCTTGGTGAAAACCGGCACTAAGAGAAATATGTAATATTCACTCTACAGTAGGACGGCTGAATAATAGTAGGTTGTCTCGGAAGTCTCCGTTATCATAGGCTATGAGTTGTTAGACTCTGATGAGGTAATCTTTGATTATAAAATTAGGTGGTACCGCGAATATCCTTCGTCCTATGTGACGGAGGTTTTTTTATTATAAAAAACTTTTACCTAATGTCTTTTATAAAGATAACCCTATTTCTAACAAATAATTTTATGGAGGAAGAAATGAAAAAAATATTAGTCTTGTTAGTTATGATTGGTTTGTTAACAGCTTGCGGTAAAAACAGCAAGGAAGTAAGTGAGAATACTAAAGAAAACGCCGACTCAGCAAATACTCAAGTGTCAGAGGAATCAAAGGATCAGGGAGAAAAGAAAAAAATAGGTATAATAAAATACATTGACCACGTTTCGCTTGATGCTGCTAAGGAAGGTTTTGTGGAAGAACTTGAAAAACAAGGACTTGACGTTGAAATTGAAGAAGTTTCAGCTAACGGGGATATGAATCTTATAACAACCCTTGCTCAAAAACTTGAGGGAGATCACGTTGATTTGGTATATGCAATTTCTACACCATCAGCTCAGGGAGCAAAAAATGTAATTCACGACATACCTGTAGTCTTTTCAGCAGTAACAGATCCTGTTGGAGCAGGTTTAGTTGAATCATTTGAAAATCCAGGGGGAAATATTACAGGAGTATCAGACTATATAGATCCGGGACAACAAATAGATGAATTTTTAAAAGTTTATCCGGATGTAAAAACTTTTGGAGTTTTATATAGCACATCAGAACAAAACTCTCAGGTACAGGTTGAAGAACTTGGAAAGGCTCTTGAAGAAAGAGGTTTAAAACTTGAAAAAACCGGTATAACCAATGTTAACGATATTCCTCAAGCTATAGCGGTTCTTTCAGGAAAGATAGATGCACTTTTTGCCATAACGGATAATATGGTGGCAAATGCGGCTCCTATAGTTTCAGAAAATTTATTAAAGAATAAAATACCTTCCCTATCTTCAGAAGAAGGACAGGTAAAGGAAGGACTTTTAATGAGTGAGGGAGTTAACTATAAGGAACAGGGAGCACAAGCGGCAAGACTTGCCTTAAAAATTTTAAACGGAGAAGACGTAAAAACTATTCCTGTTGAATATAATGAGGTAAATGACAAGCTTGTAAATGGTAAAACAGCTGAAGCTTTAGGTGTAGATTTAAACAATGAAATGTTTAAGGATGCCGATATAATTAAATAATAAAAATTTCAATGTTTCTACTTGACTTTAAACCGATACCATAATATAATACTGATTAATTTAATATTGGTTATACAAAAGAGAAGGAAAAATAAGATTTTTCACAGAGAGTGGCTGAGGGTGAGATGCCATAAATATTATTTTTTAATACACTTTTGGGCCATATCTGTTGAATTAACAGTAGATAGATACGTTAAATGCGTTAAATTTATGAGAGCATCTTTAGATGTTAATTAGGGTGGTACCGTGCAAGTTAAGTCTTTCGCCCCTTGGGATTCCAAGGAGTGAGAGACTTTTTAAGTTAAAGGAGGAAATATGAAAAAGATAATATTATTAATTTTAGCAATGAGCCTGTTAGTTGTGGGTTGCAAAAAAGCTGAAGAAACAGCTGACTCAAAGGTAAATAATACAAAAGAGACAGTGCAGGAAACAAATGAGGGTGAAAAAAGTTCACAAGAAGGCAAAAAAATTAAAGTCGGTATAGTACAGTTTGCACAACACATAGCCCTTGACAGATCAAGGGAAGGATTTATAGAAGGACTTAAGGATATGGGATATGAGGTTGAAGAGGAAACTGTAAATGTAAATGGAGATATAACTCTTATAGGAACTGCAGTTAAAAAGCTTGAAGGTAGTGGAGTCGATTTAATTTATGCTATAGCAACACCTGCAGCTCAAGAAGCTAGAAATTCAGTTGAAAATATTCCGGTAATATTTAATGCTGTAACAGATCCTGTATCAGCAAATCTTGTGGAATCAAATGAGCACCCGGGAAGAAATGTTACAGGGGTTTCCGACTACTTTTCCATTGAAACTCAGCTTGAAAACTTTCTTGAAATCTTTCCTGATTGTAAAAAGCTTGGAGTACTTTATTCAACAGGGGAAGCAAATTCGGAAGTACAGGTTAAGGAATTGGAAGAGGTTGCAAATAAACATGGTCTTGAGCTTGTTAAAGCCGGAGTTGCAAATGTAAATGACGTATCACTTGCCATGAGCTCTCTTGTTACTAAAATAGATTGTTATGTAGGGATTCAGGACAACCTTGCATCATCTGCAACAAGTATTATAGCTCAAAGGCTAAAGGAAGCAAAAATACCTTCCTTTGCAGGAGAGTCCGGTCCTGTTGAAAATGGACTTTTATTATCAGATGGAATAGATTATGTAAAGCTTGGAAGAAGTGCAGCGGAAATTGCCGATGAAATTATTAAGGGCAAATCTCCTGCTGATATACCTGTAGTATTTTCTACAGACACTAAAAGAATAGTTAATAAAACTACTGCAGATGCCTTGGGACTTGATGAAAACTCAAAAGTATTTGAAGGCGCAGAAGAAGTAAATTAGGAGGGAAAAATGCTGGAAGGGTTAATATCAGTATTACAATCATCACTAGAAGTCGGATTGATATTTTCATTACTTGCTATAGGAGTAGTATTAACATATAAGGTATTGGATCTTGCAGATTTATCGGTAGAAGGAACCTTTCCTTTAGGAGCCTTTATCTTTGCAGCCTTTACCTTAAAAGGAGTGAATCCCATTCTTGCTATGCTTTTAAGCTTCGCAGGAGGACTTGCTGCAGGTTTTGTAACTTATTTTCTTTACAAAAGATTAAAAATTGCAGCCTTACTTGCCGGTATCCTTACTATGACTATGCTGTATTCTATAAATTTAAGAATTACAGGTAAAAGCAACGTACCTCTTTTTGACTACGAAAACATATTTTCAAACTTTAGCTATTTACCAAAAATGCTGGTATTAATAATTATTGTACTGATAGTCAAATTTCTTATTGACTACTTCTTTAAAACTGAGCAAGGTTACCTTCTTATAGTAACAGGAGATAATGAATCCCTAGTAAGGTCTCTAGGCAAAAACCCAGATTTATATATTATGATAGGCTTTATGCTTTCTAATGGCCTGGTGTCCCTTAGCGGATCATTAATGGCGCAGCATCAGGGCTTTGTAGATTCTCAAATGGGAACCACAATGATAGTTACAGCTTTGGCATCAATAATAATAGGCGATACCTTTATGAGAAATAACAGAAGACTTAAGCTTTCAACAAGAGCTATTATAGGAGCAATAGCCTACAGGATAATATCAGGGCTTGCTATCTATGCAGGTCTAAATCCAAATGATTTAAAGCTGATTACAGCCCTTATAGTAATAGTATTTATAGTTTATAACAATATAGGCATCTTAGGTAAAAAGAAGCCACTAATTAAGAAAGAGTAGGAGAAGAAATGTTAAAAATAAAAAATTTAAGTAAAACTTTTTACCCGTCAACACCTGAAGAACAAATAGTTTTTAAAGATTTTTCATTGGATGTAGAAGAAAATGTATGTACTACAATTTTAGGTCCTAACGGTTGTGGAAAATCCACTCTTTTTAATCTTATTAGTGGAAGCATTATAGGAGATTCAGGCTCCATAGAACTTAATGGAGCAGAGCTTATGAATATAGTGGAAGAAAAAAGAGCTAAATATATAGGCAAGGTAAATCAAGATCCATCAATGGGAGTTTCTCCAAACCTTAATATTCTTGAAAATATGTCTATAGCTCTAAAAAAGGGAGAGAAGTTCACCTTTAAAAACCTTATAAAAAATACCGATGTGGACCTTATAGTAAAAAAACTTAAAGAACTGGACCTGGGACTTGAAGATAAACTTACCACTCAGGTAAAATTCCTTTCAGGAGGTCAAAGACAATCCCTTTCTCTACTAATGGCTACAATAAAAAGACCTGATCTTCTTTTATTAGATGAACACACTGCAGCCCTTGACCCTAAAACTTCAAAAATTGTAATGGAGAAGACAAGAAATCTTATAAACAAAGAAAAAATCACTACCCTTATGATTACCCATAATTTGAGAAATGCCATTGAGTACTCAAAGAGGATTATTATGCTAAGTAAGGGAGAAGTTGTTTTAGATGTAAGGGCAGAGGATATAACAGAAGAGGAATTAAATAAACTTTATAACGAAAATATTCTTAAGGATTTAAGAATGGCATCATAAAAACATAGAAAAATAAGAAACCTATCTATTTAATAGTAGATAGGTTTTTTGTATTTGTTTAAAGATTTCATAAAAAAGAGATTTCTCCATTCGCTGGCGCTCAGTCGAAATGACTGAAGGGAAGATTTCTCCATTCGCTGCACTCAGTCGAAATGACTGAATAGGAACGTATACTTGGTCGAAATGACTGAGACGGAGATTTCTACATTCGCTGAGCTCGGTCGAAATGACTAAACGGAGCACATACTAGGTTAAAATTATTGGGGAAAGAGTAAGTTGATGAAAAGGTCATAGTTTGTTTAGCCCACCACAAAGAAAGTGTAAGATATTTAGTCAAGTCATCTCGACTAAAGGAGCCCTGACGACTGCATGTAGAGATCTCATAAAAAAAGAGAGATCTTTCGCTAAAAGTCTCTCTTTTAATAATATATAATTTTTATTCTGTTACCTTTTCGTTTCTTCCTAAAGTCATTGTAAAGATAACTGCTAAAACAACTGTAGGTATAACCCATACAAAGGATCTTATTGCTTCCGGGAAGAGTTCATTAAAGGAATCTACAAAGCCTACAGGTAGACCTAATGCCCCAAGTATTTTAAATATTGTAGGAAGAAGCGCTCCAAGGACTCCGCCCATATAGGTTGCTCTTTTCTTAAAGGTATCTGAGAAAAGATTTAAGAATATCAAAACTATTGTAACCGGATACATAGCAAGTAAAACAGGAACTGAAATTTTTACTATTGATTCAACTCCGCCAAGAGCCATATAACCGCTGAAAACTGCTGATATAATTGCCCAAACATTGTAAGGGATTTTGTTATTTGTCATTCTGCTGAAAAAGTCACTAAAGGCTGATGTAAGTCCTATTGCTGTAGTTAAGCAAGCAAGAATCATAATCCCCGCCATAATAAGAGCTCCGGTATAGCCTAGAAGATTGTCAGCTATATAAATTAAACGCTCTACTCTTGATATTTCTCCAAGGTCTATGCCTGAAATGCTGGCTCCAAGGTACAATAAACCTCCATAAACTATACATAAGCCAATGGCTGCAATTGCACCGGATTTAACGGTAAGACTGAAAATTTCTTTTCTATCTGTAAGGCCCTTAAGTTCAAATCCTTTTATAATTATTGCTGTAAAGGCAAGAGATGCCAGGGCGTCCATAGTCTGATAACCCTCTTCAAAGCTTTTGCTGAAGGTATTTTCAAAGTCGGTTGCAACAGGCAGGGCAATTGGAGCTGCAATTCCTTTAAAAATTAAAACCAATAATAGCAAAAGCAATGCCGGAGTTAAAATCTTTCCAAGATCATCAATAATATTTGCAGGCCTAAGTACAAAAAATAAAACAATTCCAAAAAAGATTACCGCTGATAGAAGCGGGCTTAGATTTTCAATTAGGCTTGCTTGTATAAGTTCGTGGGTAGTAGCTGCGGTTCTTGGAATAGCAAGTCCGGGTCCTATAGACAATAATATAAGAGTTCCGAATAAAAGTGCAAATTTAGAACCAAGTTTACTTGATACGTCTTCAAGTTGTCCACCTGCTTTAGTAGTTGCAATAACTCCAAGCATTACAAGACCTACTCCTGTAAGTGAGAATCCTATAGTGGAAGAAACATAGTTGTCTCCTACCCAGGATCCTAAAGTCGGTGGGAAAATCAGGTTGCCGGCTCCAAAAAACATGGAAAACAAAGCGAAACCTGAAACTAAAAATAATTTTTTCTTGTTCATAATAACCTCCTAATGAAAAAAATTATACCATAGATTTACCCCTTTCAACAGATAAATAATTATAGAGCCTTCAATTAATTATAATAATTCTATATTAGATGGATTTGTGATATCCTTATAGAAGAGAATAAAGAAAGAGGTGCGCAATGACTAGAGAAATAGAATTTGTAGACACTACCTTGAGAGATGCTCATCAAAGCTTAATGGCTACAAGGCTCAAATATGATGACTTTAAAGATGTACTTAATCTTATAGATAAGGCCGGGTACAAGGCTGTAGAGTGTTGGGGTGGTGCAACTTTTGATACCTGTATAAGATTTTTAAATGAGGATCCCTGGCAAAGACTTAGAAATATAAAGTCAAAGCTAAAAAACACTAAGACTCAAATGCTTCTTAGGGGACAAAATCTATTAGGTTATAGAAACTATCCTGATGATGTAGTTGAAAAATTTATAGAGCTATCTATAAAAAACGGAATTGATATTATAAGGGTATTTGATGCTTTAAATGATGTGAGAAATCTTGAGACTTCAATTAAGTCAATAAAGAAATATGGAGCGCATGCTCAAGTAGCTATTTCATATACTATATCAAGAGTACACACTATAGAGTACTATGAAAAGTTCTGCAAAGATGTTCTTGAAATGGGAGCGGACTCTATTGCTATTAAGGATATGTCAGGTATCCTTATGCCTTATGAGGCCTATAGCCTTGTGGAAAGATTAAAAAAATTAACCTGCAAGCCTATTGAAATACACAGTCACTGTACTACAGGCATGGCACAAATGACTTATCTTAAATCTATGGAAGCGGGAATTGACATAATGGATACGGCGATTTCATCTTTTTCAGGCGGAACATCTCAACCTGCCACTGAATCCATGCATATGCTTGTAAGGGAAAGAGGCTTTGAATCAGGTCTTAATATATCTGTTCTTGAGGACTTGGCCGAATATTTCCAAGATCTTAGGAGTAAATATATAGATGAAAAACTTTTGCCTGTTAAAATGCTTTCAGTTGATCCAAGAGGGTTGATATATCAAGTTCCCGGAGGTATGCTTTCAAATCTATACAATCAAATGGTAAATTTAAAACAAATTGATAAATTTAACAGGGTTCTTGAAGAGATACCAAGAGTAAGAAGGGACTTAGGATATCCTCCTTTAGTAACTCCTATGAGTCAAATGGTAGGTACTCAGGCAGCTTTTAATGTAATTACCGGAGAAAGATATAAAATGGTACCTACAGAAATTAAGGACTATTTAAAAGGATTATATGGTTTAAGTCCTATAAAAATTGATGAGGATTTTAGAAAATCAATAATAGGCGATGCTGAGGTTATAACTAAAAGGCCTGCCGATTATTTGGAGCCTGTTCTTGAAAAGTCCAAGGCTCAAATAGGAGACCTGGCAAAAACTGATGAAGACCTATTAACCTATATACTTTTCCCTGAAGTGGGCAAGAGCTTCCTTGAAGAAAAGTATAAAAATTAAGATATATAAAAATCATAAATATATGATATAATTGAAAGGTAAAACGATTTCAAGAAAAATTATATAGAGGAGGTTATTGAATGAAAGTTTACACAACGGAAATGGTTAGAAACTTGGCTTTGGTAGGGCATAGTGGAAGTGGAAAAACCAATCTTACTGAAGCTATGCTGTTTCAAACCGGAGCAACTAAAAAACTCGGAAATGTTTCTGATAAAAATACTCTTAGCGATTTCAGCAAAGAGGAAATGGAAAGAGGAACATCAATAGGTACAAGCGTTATACCTGTAGAGTGGAGAAATTATAAGGTAAACATAATTGATACTCCGGGTTATCTTGACTTTGTGGGAGAGGCTTATGGAGCTTTACGTGCATCTGAAGCGGTACTAATGGTCATAGACGCTGCATCAGGTGTTGAAGTAGGCACTGAAAGAATGTGGAAATATACTGAAAACATAGGTCTTCCAAGAATCATATTTATAAA
This sequence comes from Peptoniphilus catoniae, assembly GCF_901447155.2. Lineage (GTDB taxonomy): Bacteria > Bacillota > Clostridia > Tissierellales > Peptoniphilaceae > Peptoniphilus_E > Peptoniphilus_E catoniae. The sequence goes on along the minus strand of NZ_LR588413.1, from coordinate 400,437 downwards.
CAAAATAGATGGTGAAAATGTAAACTTCAGAAAGCTTATGGAAGAACTTGAATCCTACTTCGGAAAGAAGGTTATACCTTTCTCAGTGCCTATAGGAGAAGGGGAAAGCTTTGAAGGGGTAACTGATGTAATTTACCAAAAGGGTTTTAAATATAAAAATGGAGCACCTGAAGAAGTTGAGCTTACTCACGATCAAGTAAAGGCAACTGAAAGAATGTATGAAGAAATCGCAGAAGTCGTTGCAGGCTCTGATGAAGTTCTAATGGAAAAATATTTTTCAGGGGAAAAGTTTACTCGTGAAGACCTATTAAGAGGAGTTACTTCAGCTCTTATATCAGGAGATGCTGTACCTTTACTTGTAGGCTCAGGAGAAAAGGGAATAGGTATAGATATACTTTTAAATACAATTGTAAACTATATGCCTTCACCTGATGATGAAAGAGCCCATATGGGATTTAGAGTTGAAAGCGGAGATAAAAAGAAAGTATCTGTAAATGAACCTTTCTCAGCTGCTGTATTTAAAACTATAACTGACCCATTTGTAGGAAAAATTTCAATATTTAAGGTAATATCCGGTAAGCTTGACAAGGATACAGTTTTATATAATTCAACTAAGGACACTACTGAAAAGCTTGGAGGATTATATGTAATAAGAGGTAAAAAGCAAATTGAAGTAGAAGAAATACAAGCCGGAGATATTGGAGCAACTACAAAGCTCTCTGCTACTGAAACAGGAGATACTCTATGTGATAAGGCAAGTAAGATAGTTTATAAGAAAATAAAATATCCCGCAGCTGTTTTGTATTATGCAATTGAACCTAAGACAAAGGGAGATGAAGAAAAACTTTCAACTTCTCTTAGAAAGTTAAAGGAAGAAGATCCAAGCTTTGTTATAGAAAGAAATGCTGAAACTAAACAACTTACTATAGGTGGACAAGGACAAGTTCAGCTTGATGTAATTCTTGAAAAGTTAAAAAATATTTTCGGAGTAGAGGTAAATATTATTCCATTTATAATTCCTTATAGAGAGACAATAAAGGGCACAGCCTCCGTTCAAGGTAAGCACAAAAAGCAATCAGGAGGAGCAGGACAATATGGAGATGTATGGATAAGATTTGAACCTTCAGAAGAAGAATTTGTTTTTGATGAAGAAGTATTTGGCGGTTCAGTACCTAAGAATTATTTCCCTGCAGTTGAAAAGGGTATAATCGAGTCCAAGGAAAAGGGAGTTCTTGCAGGCTATCCTGTAACAAACTTTAAAGCGGTTTTATATGATGGATCCTACCATGATGTAGACTCTAATGAAATGTCCTTTAAAATAGCTGCATCTCTTGCCTTTAAAAAAGGTATGGAAGAAGCAAAACCAGTTCTTCTTGAACCTATAATGAAGGTTGAGGTAACAATACCTGATTCATATCTTGGAGATGTAATGGGTGATATGAATAAACGTCGTGGAAGAATATTAGGAATGGATCAACAAAGCGACGGTTCACAGGTTTTAATTGCAGAAGCTCCTCAAGCTGAAATGTTTGAATACTCAATAGACCTAAGAGCCATGACTCAAGGTAGGGGTACTTTTAGTATGGAATTTGTAAGATATGAAGAAGTTCCTACAGCAATTGCTGAAAAAATAATAGAAAAGGCAAAACAAAAGGAAGATTAAATATTATACAATTAAAAATCTTATTAAATATTGCAGCTTAGTCTGCAATATTTTTTTGTAAATTTATAGAGAATTTAAAAATTTTAATTTTTTAACTATAAGTAATAATACTTTATTTTAGTCCTTTAAATTAGCGATTTACTTTTAGGGTAAAATGTGATATTCTCGTAAGGAAATATTATGAAAGGAATAGTAAAGTGAAAGATAAAAATTTTTCAAGTAGGTGGGGATTCGTCCTTGCTTGTGTAGGTAGTGCAGTGGGTATGGCCAATGTATGGGGCTTTCCATTTAGAATGGGATCTCTTGGAGGTTCAGCATTTTTAATACCATATATTATATTTGTAATTTTATTTTCTTATGTAGGTCTTAGTGCGGAGTATGCTATAGGCAGAAGAACCGGTACAGGCACCCTGGGCTCCTATGAATATGTTTGGAAGAAAAGGGGATTTAATAAGGCTGCAAAATTTATAGGCTGGATACCTTTAATAGGCTCATTTTGTATAGCTCTTGGATATTCAGTTATTGTAGCCTATGTTCTTAAAGCTTTAGTTGAAGCCTTAACAGGAAGCCTTATGACTGTTGATACTTCCACTTGGTTTGCTGATTTTTCAAGTAGGGCTTATTCAGTTGTACCCTATCACATTGCAATAATACTTTCTGTAGCTGCAACTCTTTTAGTAGGAGCACAAAGCATTGAAAAGACAAATAAAATTATGATGCCCTTGTTTTTCATATTGTTTTTGATTTTAGCAGTTAGAGTTTTATTTTTAGATAATTCTATTCAAGGCTATGAGTTTATGTTTAAGCCCAGATTTGAGGAGCTTTTAAATCCTGAGGTATGGATATTTGCCATGGGTCAAGCCTTTTTCTCCCTGTCTGTTACAGGTAGCGGTATGATAGTTTACGGATCATATTTGGAAAAAGGAGAGGATATAGTAAGATCATCTGAAAACACGGCGTTTTTTGATACAATAGCTGCTATTGTATCAGCTCTTGTAATTATTCCAGCTTGTTTTGCCTATAATATGGATCTTAAATCCGGACCGGGTCTTTTATTTGAAACTCTTCCTAAGATTCTTCAGGACATGGCATTTGGAAGGCTCTTTGCAGTAATTTTATTTCTAGCTGTTGTATTTGGTGGAATAAGCTCACTTCAAAATATGCTTGAAGTTGTGGTTGAATCTATTCTTCATAAATTTCCAAAGCTTAAAAGAAATACTGTCCTTGCAATACTTACACTTCTGCTTTTTGCAATTAGTGTAAATATGCACGCCATATCAACTTGGGGACCTTGGATGGACCTTGTTTCTATTTATATTATTCCTATCGGTGCGGTTATCGGATCTGTATCCTGGTTTTGGATTCTAAGAAAAGAAGAACTTCTTGATGAGATAAACGACGGTTCAAAGAAGAAACGTGGAGATTTTTGGCATGCTATGGGTAAATATGTGTATGTGCCTCTAGCAACAATTTTATGTTTAATAGCTTTAATTAAAGGAATATCATTTTAATTTAAAAAAGCATTGACAGTTTAACTTTAATTTAGTATCATGGATGAAATTATTTAAAATCAATGAAGTGGATGAGAAGGATCAAGGTATTTTAAGAGAGTTGATGTTTGGTGAAATTCAACAGCCTAATCCCAATCAAGAGGGCCATGGAGATCATCTTGTGAGCTTGAGCAAGCAGGATGCGTAAAGTTTTCGTTAAACTATGAGTGGGAAGTATTTTCCAAAAAAGAGTGGTACCGCGATTTATTCGTCTCTTTCTCCTTGTGAGAAAGAGATTTTTTTATTATCTACCTTTATAATTGCGGTAAGCTTTTTGGAAATTTTCAAGTAGAGTGGTACCGCGATTTGTTCGTCTCTTTTTCGTAAGAAAAGGAGATTTTTTAATTAGGAGGAAAAAATGACGGAAGTTAAGAAGGTAGTGCTGGCATATTCAGGAGGACTTGATACCTCAGTTATGATTTCATGGCTAATTGAGAATTACGGTTGTGAGGTAATAGCAGTAGCTGCAGATTTAGGTCAAGGTAGTGAGCTTTGCGGTTTAGAGGAAAAGGCAAAAAAGACGGGAGCAAGTAAGGTTTATATATCTGATTTAAAAAATAAGTTTGTAGAAGACTTTGTATTTGAAACTATAAAGTCAGGGGCAAAATATGAAAACAATTACTTGCTGGGAACCGCCTTTGCAAGGCCTATTATAGCTGAAGAAATGGTTAGAATAGCTCATAAGGAAGGAGCAGATGCCATAGTTCACGGTTGTACAGGTAAGGGAAACGACCAGATACGTTTTGAAACCGCCATTAGACATTTTGATCCCTATATAAAAATTTTAGCACCCTGGAGATATTGGGAGCTTAAGTCAAGAGAAGATGAGGAAGCTTATGCCGCCTCTCATAATATAAAAATCAATTCCAACAAGGGTAGAGTATATTCTGAGGATAGAAATCTTTTCCACATATCTCATGAGGGTTTGGATTTGGAAGATCCTATAAATGAACCTGATTATTCAAAGGTACTGTCTATTTGCAAAACCTATGAGGAAGCTTCCAATGAGGCTGAATATATTGAATTAGAATTTAAAGAGGGCATTGCCGTTAAATTAAACGGAGAGGAATTAAAGCCTGTGGATATGCTTGCCAAGCTAAATGAAATAGGTGCAAATCATGCCATAGGTATAGATGACATTATAGAAGATCGTATAGTCGGGATTAAAGTAAGGGGCATTTATGAAAACAGTGGTGGAGCTATATTATATAAGGGCCACGAAATTTTAGAGTCCTTAACTATGGACAGAGATATGATAAACTATAAGGCGACAGTAGCAATTAAGTATGCAAATCTTATTTATGAAGGTCTATGGCATTCAAAGTTAAGACAAGCTTTAGGAGCTTTTGTAGATTTTACTCAAAAGAATGTAAATGGGAAGGTAAGACTTAAACTTTATAAGGGCAATATTATTCCTGCCGGAGTAAGTTCAGACTATTCACTATTTAATAAAGATTTTGCCACCTTCGGTGAAGACAGTGTATATAATCAGGAAGATTCACAAGGCTTTGTAAACCTATTTTCACTGCCTAGTAAGATACAAACTATTATGGAGGAAAAAACTAAATGAAAGTATTAAAGGGAAGATTTGAAAAGGAAACAGATTTAGAAGCTCATGCCTTTAACAGTTCTATAGGCGTGGATTTCAGACTTTATGAGGTGGATATAAAAGGGTCTTTAGTGCACAGTGAAATGCTGTTTAGACAGGGAATAATCAGCAAAGAAGACTTTGAAAAAATTACAAAGGGTCTTTTAACAATACTTAAGGATATAAAAGAAGGGGCTCTTACTATAGATTATGGAGCTGAAGATATTCACATGTTTGTGGAGGAGGAGCTGACTAAAAGAGTTGGCGATGCAGGTAAAAGGCTTCACACATCAAGATCAAGAAATGACCAGGTGGCCCTTGATGTTAAACTTTACACTAGAGAAAAGTGTAAGGAAATTATAAAACTTCTTTTTAATCTTGAAGATGTTTTAATAGACTTGGCAAAGGATAATTTAGATACAATAATGCCCGGATATACTCATCTTCAAATAGCACAGCCTGTCACTTTAGCCCATCATCTTATGGCATATGTGCAAATGATTAAAAGAGATATTGAAAGATTTAAAGACGCCTACTTGAGAATGTCAACCTGTCCTTTGGGAGCAGGGGCCCTTGCCACTACAACCTATAATATAGACAGGGACTTTACAGCAAAAAACCTGGGCTTTGATTCTCCAACTTTAAACAGTATGGATTCAGTGTCTGACAGGGACCATGTATTGGAAATTCTATTTAATATTTCAACCTTTATGATGCACCTTTCAAGATTTAGCGAAGAGATAATTCTTTTCGCATCACAGGAATTTGCTTTTATATCCCTTGATGAGGCTTATTCTACAGGATCATCTATAATGCCTCAAAAGAAAAATCCCGATATGGCTGAGTTAATTAGGGGAAAATGTGCCAGGGTTTACGGCAATTTAAACGGTGCCATGACTATGTTAAAGGGCATACCTCTTTGCTACAACAAGGATATGCAGGAGGATAAGGTTTATCTATTTGACAGTGTAGACACCTGTATCTTGGCTACTAAAGTTTTTATGGGAATGGTAAAAACCATGAAGCCTAATATAGAAAGAATGAATGAGATGGCACATAAAGGCTTTATCAACGCAACGGACATGGCTGACTATTTAGTTAAAAAGGGACTTGCCTTTAGAGATGCATATAAGATAACAGGAGAGCTGGTAAGGTATTGTATAGACAAGTCTAAAAGTCTAAATGAACTTGATCTTAGTGAGCTTAAAACCTTTAGTCCTTTATTTGAAGAGGATGTATATAAATATATAGATTTAAATTATATACTTGCCGGTAGAAAGATATTTGGAGGTCCTGCGCCTGAAGCTGTCAAAAAGCAAATAGAAATCACCGAAGGAGATTTAAAAAAATTAAAAAAACTTGTAGACTGAAATATAAAAATTTATAGACCATAAAATAAAAAAGATAGACTCAAAAGAGAATCTATCTTTTTTATTTATTTATTTACTTAATAAGGTATTCGGGTTCCCTTGATTCTAAAACATCATCAAGACCACGAGCAGCTCTAAGGACCATTTCATCCATAGCTTCCTTAGTGGTAGCAGCTATATGGTTAGTTACAATTACATTTTCAAGTTTAAAAAGTTCGCTTGAGGGGTCAAGAGGTTCTTTCTCCGTTACATCAAGACCTGCTCCGGCAATCTTTTTATTTTTCAAAGCCTCAATAAGCTCGTCTTCATTAATAATAGGTCCCCTTGAACAGTTAACTAAGTAGGCTGTTTCCTTCATAAGGTCAAACTCTCTTTTGCCAACACTGTGTCTTGTATCTTCGGTAAGGGGGGAGTGAATGCTTATATAGTCCGCCTCTTTAAATATCTCATCTTTATCCTCTACAAGGGTAAAATCTAAGTCCAGACTTTTAATAAAGGGATCATAAACAAGGACCTTCATGCCAAAACCCTTTGATGCCATATTAGCAACTTCTCTTCCAATTTTACCCAGACCTAAAACGCCCAAGGTCTTTCCTGAAATTTCTACAAAGGATGTAGAGTCTTTAGCTTTTAAATTTCCATTTTTATAGGCTGATGCCATTTTAGGTATTTGCTTGGCGCAAGATAAAATTAAAGCCATAGTGTATTCAGCAACTGACCTTGAATTTGCACCAGGAGTGTTTACCACCTTTATTCCCTTTGCTCTGCAAGCCTCAAGGTCAATATTGTCAACTCCCACTCCGTGTTTAGCAATAACCTTTAAATTAGGACAGGAGTCTATAAGTTTTTTACTTATAGGAAGTATTCTTACTAAAATAGCTTCACAGTCCTTTGCCGCTTCAATTAAAGAGTCTTCATCTTTCCCTTTTGGAAAAACAATTTCATAACCTTTATCTATTAAAAAATCAATGCCTTTTTGGCTTACTTGTTCTGTAATTAAAACTTTTCCTTTCATAAGTCACCTCTTAAGCTAAAGTCTATCAATAAGTAGGATTTAAGTCTAAGTCTAAATAACTAATCATATTATAATAATATAGTTATGAATTGTAGTAGTGCTTGGCTATATCTATAAAATCTCTTGCAGCAGGAGAAATATAGGAATTTTTCTTATAAAGAACTACAAGGGGAACTAATAGGTCCTTGGATTTTAAGTCTATAAAAACTAAACCCCCGTTTTTATGGGTTCCTTTTTTAGCAGAAACTATAAATGAAAAGCCCATGTTGGCTGCTACTAAATTAAGGGCTGTAGTGTTGTTTGTCGTATAGATAACTTCATTAGGAACAAATTTTATCTTTTCAAAGTAATCATGGACCTTGTTGGAGATAATAAGTCCGGGCTTAAGTAGGATAAACCTTTCATCTTCAATAAGATCAAGAGGATTTAGACTGCCTTTTTCACTTTGATTTAAGATTTTTTGAGTGAGGGGATTTTTCAAGTTAGCTGCAAGTTTTATATCCTCGTAAGAAATTACTTCAAGATTCATATCCTTGGGGATGTTTAAGGTAGAGTTAATAATTGCAAAGTCTATTTTGTTATCGGAAATAAGCCCTTCCATTTCATTAACGGGATGCTCATGAAGGACTATTTGAATATTAGGGTGTCTGCGGGAAAATTCAGGGAAGATATCCGGCAAAAGAGTAGACCCTCTCCAAGGGCTGAAGCCTATATTTATAGTGTAGCTTCTTTTTTTGTTAATGTTGTCAAGTTCAATTAAAAGCTTTTTATCTAAAAGTGAAGAATCCGTCAAATAGTTATAATAAATTCTACCTGCCTCAGTTAATTCTATAGGGCTTTTACTTCTGTCAAGAAGTTTGGTATCAAGCTCACTTTCAAGTCTGCTTACATATTGACTAAGATATGGTTGTGATACGAAAAGCTTTTCAGCAGCTTTAGTTATGCTTTTTTCCTTAACAATAGTTATAAAATATTCAGGTTTTTTATTCATAAGGACCTCCTTATAAAACATTATAACAAAAAGCTTATATTATATTAAGTATATTAAACTTAGACAGAAAAATTTTCTAATGCTAGAATAAGAGTAAAGATATAGAAGTAAAGGAGAAGGGTAATGAGGTTATCAACTATTAAAATTCAAGATAAAGAGGTTGCTGCAGTAGTAACTGAAAAGGGTCTTATAACTATAGAGACCTTAAACAAAAAAGAAAGTAAAAATTGGAAGACTGATATATTTTCTCTAATAGAAACAGAAGAGCTTGAAGATCTTAACCATTGGTATAAAAATGGAGGTAAGGAAAAGCTTGAATCTATAGGAGAAGTGATTAAATTTGAAGATGCCGTGTATGCACCTTTATACAGAAATCCAAAAAGAATATTCGGTATAGGTCTTAACTATGTGGATCATGCAGGAGACCTTGGAGAAAAAGCTCCTACAGGTTTCCCCGGAAGCTTCTATAAACCTGCATCAACTATTGTAGGCCACAAGGATGAAATTCACATCCCCAAGCTTGCTGAGGCAAAAAAGACAACAGCAGAGGCTGAGCTTGGAATAATTATAAGTAAAAAGTGTAAATTTATAGATAAAAAAGACTGGAAAGATTATGTAGCAGGCTATACAACTATTCTAGATATGACAGAAGAGTCAATTTTAAGACAGAACCCGAGATTTTTAACTATAGCAAAAGGCTTTGACACCTTTTTCAGCTTTGGACCGGAACTTGTAACACCTGATGAAGTTGAGGATGTTCTTAAGCTTAAGGTACAAACAGTTCACAATGGTGAAGTTCATGCTGAAAATGTAGTATCAAATATGATGCACCAACCTGATGAATTAGTTTCTTTAATATCTCACATACAAGGTTGGTATCCAGGAGATATTTTATCAACAGGAACACCGAGAGCCGTGGCAATAAATGACTCAGATACAGTTGAATGTAGAATTTCAGGAGAAGGAATGGAATTTAGAACTTTAGAAAATCCTGTAGTAGATTTGAAACTTAAGAAATAAGGAGGAAAACATGGATTACGGTTTAAAAGATAAGGTAGCATTAGTGTTGGCAGCAGGTGGCGGACTTGGATCAGGAGTGGCTATGGAGCTTGCCAAAGAAGGCGCTAAGGTAATGCTTAGTGACTATTCAAAGGAAAATCTTGACGAAAAGGTAAATTGGATAAAGAAGGAAACAGGAAACAATAATGTAAGCTCAGTTGTAGCTGATATGACAGATCCGGAAGCTATAAAAGCAATGGTAAAAGAAACAGTAAATACCTTTGGACCAATTTACTCACTTTTTAACAATGCAGGAGGACCTCCAGCAGGACCTGTTCTTTCCTTTGACGATGAAATATGGTACAAGGCTTTTGACTTAACACTTTTATCTTATGTTAGAGTTATGAGAGAAGTAGTACCTCAAATGAGAGAAAACGGTGGAGGAAGAATAGTAAACTCCACATCATCATCAATTAAGTCTGTACTTTTTAACTTGGGACTTTCCAACACCATGAGAAGTGGCGTAATGGGACTTTCAAAAACAGTATCCCAAGAAGAAGGCGGAAACGGCATTTTGTGTAATGTAATAGGACCCGGAAGAATAGGAACAGCAAGAATAGATTATTTGGATAAAATGAGAGCAGACAAGCAAGGTATAAGTGTTGAAGAGCTTCAAAAAAACACTTTTAAGACAATACCTTTAGGCAGATATGGAAAGCCTGATGAATATGGCAAGCTTGCAGCGTTTTTACTTGCACCATCAAATACTTATATAACAGGACAAGCAATACTACTTGACGGAGGACTTGTAAAAGCGCTATAACCCTTCTTAGTAACAGAAACACCTTGTTTACAAACAAGGTGTTTTTGTTTATTAGGCTTATATAAATGTAAAATTTAATTATTATTTTATGAATAGTAAATAAAATGATAATTAAAGCAAAGGAAATTTGATTTGATGAATAATAACAGTTTTTTTAAATGCAAGTAATAGGCTATAGTAATAAGCATTTTAAATATATTGTACGGGGTTTATAGAACTTTTGAGTTTACTATTTAAAATATGGTCTGTGAAGATCTTTAAATGATAAAGCTAAAACAATCTTATAGTTAGTATTAAAATATTTTGCCTTTTACATAGTTAAAAAAATCATCCTTTAAACCTTCATCCTTAAGGGCGAAGTCGAAATTTGCCTTTAAGTAGCCAAGCTTTGAACCTAAATCGTATCTTTCTCCCTTAATGGGCAGGCCGTAAATGCTATCACTTTCCATAAGCTTAATGAGACCATCTGTAAGCTGAATTTCATTTTTAGCACCTTTTTTTAAATTCGGCAGGATTTTAAAAATTTCAGGACCTATAATATATCTTCCAATAATGGCAAGATTTGATGGAGCTTCTTCTATTTCGGGCTTTTCTACCATGGAGATAATCTTATCTCCCTTCATTTTAACGATTCCATATTTATTTACATCCTTTTTATCAACTTCATAGAGTCCAATTATAGAACCGCCTACTTGATTATATTTTTCTATTAATTGCTGAGAGGCGTTTTTTTCATTTACAATTAATTCATCTCCAAGAAGCAGAAGAAAACTCTCATTTCCTACAAAGGAAGCGGCACAGTTTACAGCATGACCCAGGCCTAACGCCTCATGTTGTCTTATAAAATGGATATTTGCCATTTCCTTTAAGTCTTTAATTTTTTTTAAGTCTTCGGTTTTATTGTTAAGGGCAAGCTTTTCTTCAAGCTCATAGTTGGAGTCGAAATAGTCGACAATTGACTCTTTACCCCTACTTAAAATAATAAGGATATCCTCTATGCCACAGTCAACAATTTCTCTAACAAGAAAATCAATACAGGGTCTATCTATAATAGGCAGCATTTCCTTAGGAAGGGATTTAGTGAAGGGAAGAAATCTTGTTCCTAAACCTGCTGCAGGAATTACGGCTTTTTTTATTTGCATGTTTTCACCTCGGTTAAATTATAGCACAGACAAGGGGTTAAAATAAAAAGGCTTGTTTAAAAAAACATTATTTTGATGTATTATACTAATAATAAGGAGTGATAGTATGATACCTACAAGAGAAGAAGCTATGGAGCTTTTATTAAAATACAATGAGTCTGAAGCCTTAATAAAGCATGCCCTACAGGTGGAAGCTGCTATGATACATTTTGCCAAGGTTTTTGACGAAGATGTTGACAAGTACTCTATAGTTGGTTTGTGTCATGATTTAGATTACGAAAAGTATCCCGATGAACATTGCAAGAAGACTCGTGAAATCTTAGAAGCTGAAGGATGGGACGAGGAAATTACAAGGGCTATAGTATCTCATGGTTGGGGCCTTTGCAGCGACGAAAAGCCTGAAAGCAAAATGGAGAAGACCCTATATACTATAGATGAACTAACAGGAATTATTAATGCTTGTTGTCTGCTTCGCCCAAGCAAGTCCGTATTAGATCTTAATCTAAAAAGTCTAAATAAAAAATTCAAGGATAAAAAATTTGCCGCAGGTTGCGATAGGGATATTATTCTAAAGGGAATAAATATGCTGGGTCTTGAAAAGAATTTCATTTTTGAAGAAACTATTAAAGGTCTTCAAGAAAGAGCCGAAATATGTGGACTAAAAGGAAATTTATAATTTCATATTCATTTCACAAAAATATAATATAATTTATTCGCTTGAGGTGATGTATATTGTATAAACTTTTAGTTGTAGATGATGAGGAAAAAATAAGAGAAGTTATAAGAACTTATGCCGAGTTTGAAGGCTATGAAGTAATGGAAGCTTCAGACGGTATAGATGCAATAGAAAAATGTAAGGAAAACAAGTTTGACGTTATAGTAATGGATATTATGATGCCAAGACTTGACGGATTTTCATCATACAAGGAGATAAAAAAAATAGAAGATGTTCCCGTCTTAATGCTTTCAGCGAGAGGGGAAGAGTACGATAAACTTTTCGGATTTGAAATAGGAATTGACGATTATGTTGTAAAGCCCTTTTCTCCCAAGGAATTAATGGCAAGGTTAAATGTAATTGTCAAAAGATATCAAAGGGCAAACAAAAATGAAGTTTTGGAATTTGAAGGACTTAAAATAGATCTTGACGGAAGAGTTGTATATGTAGATGGAGAAAAGGTCGATCTTACACCTAAGGAGTACGATTTACTTGTTTTTTTGGCAAGTAATGAAAATATAGCCTTATCCAGAGATAAGCTTTTAAGCAAGGTATGGGGATATGACTTTTATGGAGACGACAGAACTGTTGATACACATATAAAAATGCTTAGAAATTCAATTAAGGACTATAGAAGATTTATAGTTACTGTTAGAGGTACGGGATATAAATTTGATGCCGGAGAATAAAAAAATAAAACTTGATAAAAACAGCATAATGTTTACCTTTTGGAAGTACTTTTCAATTTTTGCAGTAGCTATTCTTTTGCTTTTATGGCTCTTGCAAATAGTTTTTTTAAATAGATTTTATGAATCTATGAAAATTAACGAGGTAACTAAAATAGGAGATTATTTAAGGGGACAGTTTGAAAAAGATAACTTTGAAACTCAGATTCTTAACTACTCCCAAAGGAAGGGAATGAATATTGAGGTAATAGATGAGGAAGGTCATTTAATCTATCCTCTTACCTTAATAGATGTAATTATAAACCCTAAGGTAATAGACCAAGAAACATTTAATGAATTTTTTAAGGGAGTAAAGGATGGCAAAAAGCCATCAAGAGTATTTATTACAAGATTTGAGAATCTAGAGAATCCTTCCATAGTTTACGCAGGCTATTTAGGGAAAACCGGAGCCTCAACTTATTATATAACTATTAAAACTGCACTTGAGCCTTTAGATTCAACTACGGATATATTAAAGAAAATGCTTATGATTGTATCTGTTTTGGCATTTTTACTTGGATTATTATTATCCTATTACTTTTCAAAAAGATTATCCAAGCCCCTTGTTGAAATGTCAAGGACTGCAAAGCAATTAGGTAGCGGAGACTATTCGGTACATTTTAAACACGTTAACTATACGGAAATTGATGACCTGTCCAAAACTCTTAACTATGCAACAGATGAGTTGACAAAAACAATAGAGTTAAGAAAGGATTTAGTAGCTAATGTAAGTCACGATTTGAAAACTCCCTTAACTGTAATTAAATCCTATGGAGAAATGATAAGGGACATATCAGGGGATAATAAAAGCCTTAGAGACAAGCATATAAATACAATTATTGATGAAGCCGATAGACTTACAGATTTTGTAAATGATCTTTTGGATCTTTCAAAAATAGAGTCAAGCCTTGAAGAGGTTAAGCTTGAAGAGGTGGATTTAAGTGAGATTACTAAAGAGGTTATGGAAAGATTTCAAAAAAGTCTACCTAAGGAAAGCTATGAATTTATATTAAAAAAAGAAGGAAGGACTCATATTATTGCTGACAAAAAAAGATTGGAACAGGCAATATATAACTTAATTAATAATGCCGTTAACTATTCAGGCAAGGAAAAAACTATAAGACTTGAGGTAATTGGAAAAAATGGTATGGTGGAATTTTCCTGTATAGATAAGGGAATAGGCATAGATAAAAGCGACATAAATAATATATGGGATAGATTTTATACTGCAAGGGCAAATCACAGCAGGCCAACAGTAGGCACAGGTTTGGGCCTTTATATAGTAAAAAATATTTTTGAAATGCATAAATTTGAATATGGAGTAGAATCGGAGCTTAACAAAGGATCCAGATTTTATTTTAGAGCTAAGGCTGTTTAAAAATTGTAGGATTACAGTTCTTTATCTTTAAAGATTAAATTCTTTAGAGAAAAGAACTGTTTTTTTTATTTATTTTTTAAAAGAAGGTGGATAATCTAATAGATTTGTTGTAAAATGTAATTAAGTGGAGCGAAGTGGTTAGATGTGGTTTAAAATGGTGTTAAAATGCTAATAGGTGAATTTAGACATTCCATTGATAGCAAGGGCAGAATTATAATACCTTCAAAGTTTAGAGAAGAACTTAAAGATCAATTTGTAATGACAAAGGGATTAGATAATTGCCTGTTTGTATATCCAATTGAAGAGTGGGAAAAAATAACAAACAAAATAAAAGAATTGCCTATGACAAGTGGTCCTGTAAGATCCTTTGTAAGGACTTTTTTTTCCGGCGCCATTGACCAGTCTTTAGACAAGCAGGGAAGGGTAATAATTCCACAAAACTTAAGAGAGCATGCACAAATTGATAAGGAAGCTGTCATTATAGGATTAAGTACAAGGATTGAGGTTTGGAGCCTTGAAAAATGGCAAGATTATCAAGATAAGAAAGCCTTGTCCTATGAAGAAATGGCTGAACAGTTGGCGGAGCTTGGGATATAATGGATTTTTATCACGAATCTGTACTATTAAAAGAAACAATTGAATCTTTAAATATAAAGGAAGACGGGATATACCTTGACGGAACTGTAGGTGGAGGAGGACATTCTTCCGAAATACTTAAAAAGCTTGGACAAAAAGGCTTACTTATAGGACTAGATCAAGATATTGCCGCAATTAATAAATCACAGGAAACCTTGTCTCAAATATCTGACAACTATAAATTATTTAAAACTAATTATGAGAACTTTGAAGAGGTATTAGACTCTCTTAATATTGAAAAAATAGACGGATTTTTATTGGATCTTGGAGTAAGCTCTTTTCAATTTGATAAGGGTGATAGAGGATTTTCTTATAAGGTTGATGCAAAGCTTGACATGAGAATGAATCAGGACTCGTCCTTTAGTGCCTATGATATAGTAAACGGCTATTCAAAGGAAGAAATTTCAAAAATACTTTGGGATTATGCAGACGAAAAATGGGCAAATAGAATAGCGGAATTTATAGTTAATGCTAGAAAGACAAAGAAAATTACCACAACCTTTGAACTTGTTGAAATTATTAAAAATGCAATACCCGCATCAGCAAGAAGAAAAAAAGGGCATCCAGCGAAAAAAACCTTTCAGGCCCTTAGAATTGAAACAAATAATGAGATAAATATTCTTAGAAACACCCTCGATAGAATGATTGACAGGCTTAGACCACAAGGCAGGATATGTGTAATATCTTTTCATTCCTTAGAAGACAGAATTGTCAAAGACACTTTCAGGTATAAGTTTTTAGATTGTATTTGTCCAAAAGAAGCACCGGTTTGTGTTTGCGATAAAGAAAGAGAAATTAATATTATAACGAGAAAGCCCATAACTCCATCTGAAGAAGAATTAAAAAACAATAACAGATCTCACAGTGCTAAGCTTAGAGTAGCTGAAAAAATATAGAGGTGTGCAATGGCTACAAGGAATAAAGGTTTCGGTACTTCATTAAATAAAAAGACAAGAAAACCTGTAAAAAAAAGAATAAAGTTAAATAAAAATAGTAAAAAGCCCTTGTTTATAACTCTGGTTATTGTTATGATAATTTCACTTGGAGCAACTATTTCCTATGCCAGGCTATCTGCTTTAGATAAAAAGATAAGCAGTTTGGATACGGAAATCGCCGAGCTTGAAAAAACCGATATGTCACTTAGAGCTGAAGTAAGGGGAATAAAAAGTTCTTCCGAAATTGAAAAGGAAGCGATGTATAAACTCGGAATGGTATATCCAAAGGAAGATCAAATAGTTTACATAGATATAAAGAAAAATAAGGAAGAAAAAGACGTTAACAGAAACGTATTTCTTAGCCCTATTTATTCTGTTTTAAAATCCTTCACTAAGAAATGAGGGGGTAGTTATGAATATAAGAGGTAAAAGGAAAGAGCCAAAGAGTGGAACTTTTTTTAATAAGAAGTCCGAACTAGCAAATTCAAAAATATTATTGCTACTACTCTTTATGGCTCTTTTATTTATTGCGATAATAGTAAAACTTTTATATATAAATGTAGTACAGGGAGAAGAACTTACAAGAAGAGCTTTAAATCAGTTAACAAGAACCGAAACTGTAAAAGCTGACAGAGGTATAATATACGACAAAAATAAAAAGGAAATGGCTATAAATGTTACTAGAGGTAACGCCTATTACAATATGAATTTCGACAGGGAAAAATTTAAAAATACAGCTCAATTTAACAGTTATGTCAAAAAGACAACTGAGGAAGATGCGAAAAAAATAGCTGCTGTACTTGAAGTTAATCCCGAAGAAATTTTAAAACATTTAAAAGGTGATAAAACAGTAAAAATAGCCGGAAATTTATCCAGGGAACAAACCTTGGAACTTAGGTCTTTGGGAATAGCTAAGCTTTCAATAGAAGATGTAGTTAAAAGGTTTTACCCATATGGAAATATGGCATCAAATTTAATCGGATTTACAGACGATGAAGGCAACGGGCAATATGGAATTGAGTCTAAGTATGACGAGGAACTTTCGGGAATTCCGGGCAAAAATATATCCATTAAAAATAACAACATGGCTCAGATTCCACTAACTGACGAACAAAACTTTGCACCTAAAGAAGGACTTTATCCTGTGCTGACTCTTGATACAACTATACAACAATTTGCAGAAGAAGCGGCTGAAAATGCCAAGGTAAATCAAAATGCAAAAAAAGTATCAATAATAGTACAGGATACTATAACAGGGGAAATACTTGCCATGGCAAACAGTGATTCCTTTGACCTTAACAATCCTAAAGAACCTGTTGAAGAAGATCAAGTTGAATCTTGGGAAGAAATGACAGATGAAGAAAAAAAAGAAAAGTGGTTTAGCAATTGGAATAATATTTGTGTATCTTCTCAATATGAACCCGGATCAACCTTTAAGCTTATTACAGCTGCGGCAGCCCTTGAAGAAAACACCACCAATCCGAATAAAGAGTACACCTGTAACGGAAGTATAGATATAGGAATAAAAATAACCTGTACAGCAAAGAATTTAGGTTCAAAGTCCATGGCTCAAGCCTTAGCAGAATCCTGTAACGTATCCTTTGTGAAAATAGGACAGGAGCTTGGCAAAGAAAGGTTTTATAAATATTTAAAAGCCTTTGGCTTCGGGTCTAAAACAGGAATAGACCTTCCAGCTGAAGCTATAGGTATAGTTCCTGAGTCAGCAGATGAAATTTCATCAGTAAGACTTGGAACCATGTCTTATGGTCACGGAGTTGCAGTAACACCTATTCAACTTATAAATGCCGTATCTGCAATAGCCAACGGAGGAAAATTAAATGTTCCAAGAGTCGTGGATAGATTGGAAGATAAAAACGGAAATGTAATTACCAAAACAAAGACTCAGACCATGAGACAGGTCATTTCAGAATCTACATCAGACACTATGAAGGAATTAATGAAGAAGGTAGTTGATGAAGGTACAGGTAAACTTGCCAAGATTGATGGTTATCAGGTGGGAGGAAAAACCGGTACTGCAAATATTCCAAAGAAAAACGGCAGAGGATATGAAGAAAATAAATACATATCTTCTTTTATAGGAGTAGCTCCATTAAATGATCCTAAGCTTACAGTTTTAGTTATAGTAGAGGAGCCTAAAGGAGACTTTTTTGCATCAACTGTAGCAGTTCCTGCTGCAAGAGAGGTAATGTCAAAAACTTTGAAGTATCTAAATGTACCGCCAACCGAACAAGTAGATGAAAAGACTGAAAAAAATCAAATAACAGTACCTAATGTAAGAAATCTTTTACTTTCAGATGCCGGAAAATCTCTAGTAGATTTAGGTTTAACATTTAATACAAATTCTGATAATATAACAGATGTCTCAACAGTAATAAGGCAAAATCCTTCACCGGGAATAGTTGTAACTGAAGGTAGTATAGTGGATCTTTATGTGGAAGACAATGATAAAGACACTAAGGTTATGCCTAATCTTGTAGGAAAGAAAGATAAAGACCTGGATAGCATATTAAACGCTTTAGACTTGGAATATAAGGTTCTTGGAAGCGGAGAAGTTCTTTCTCAATCAGTAAAGCCAGGAAGTAAAATTGAAAAATCAAGTTTAGTTGAATTTATGATGTCAGTTCCTGCAAAAGTTGACAAAAAAGATTCAGATAATTCCAATGAATCTGAAAATTCAAGTAAAGATAAAAAATCAAAAACAGATAAAAATTCCAATAATAAAAAAAAGGGAAAGAAAGAAAAATTAGAAGAAAATAATTTAGATGAAACAGATTAGATAGGTGAAGATATGACAGACAACCTCAAAGTATGGTTTATAATTTCAATAGCGGTAGCATTATTAATGGGAAAAATTTTAATTCCTATTTTAACAAAATTAAAGGCGGGTCAAAGCATTAGAGAAGACGGACCTAAATCCCATTTGAAAAAAAATGGAACTCCCACAATAGGTGGTTTAATATTTCTATCCGCTCTTGTAATTATAACCTTGCTTTCAGGTAATTTAAGCCCTCAAGTTTGGATACTTATTTTATCTACATCACTATTTGCTCTAACGGGCTTTATAGATGACTATATAAAGGTAACTAAGGAGAGAAATCTTGGGCTTACAGCTAAGCAAAAGCTTTTTTTACAAATAGTTGGAGCTTTAATTATCCTTATTTATCAATACAAATCAAAATCTCTATCTTCAGATTTATTTATTCCTTTTATAAAAACAAGCGTAAATATAGGACTTATGTATATACCATTTATTATATTTGTAATAGTTGGAACGGTAAATTCAGTAAATCTTACAGACGGTCTTGACGGACTGGCTGCCGGTACTTCAATTATTACCTTGGGATTTTTTGCCATAGCTGCAAATAAGCTTCAGAACTATCACATTGAATTTTTTTGTATAGCTTTAATGGGAAGTTTATTTGGCTTTTTATATTTTAATAGAAATCCCGCTAAGGTATTTATGGGAGACACAGGGTCCTTATCTTTAGGAGGGGCAATTTCAGCAGTTGCAGTTTTATTGAATCTTCCTCTAATATTACCTATAGCAGGTGGGATATTTTTTATTGAAACCTTGTCTGTAATAATTCAAGTTGCATCCTTTAAACTAAGGGGCAAGAGAGTTTTTTTAATGGCTCCATTACACCACCATTTCGAGGAGTCAGGTTGGAAGGAATCAAAAGTAGTAATTGTATTTTATATAGTGCAATTTGTTTTGTGTGTAATTTCATATTTTGTAGTTTTTTAGGAGAAAGTTATGTACGAAAATAAAAATATATTAATATTAGGATTTGGTGTTACTGGGAAGTCAGCTTTAAAGTGTTTAAGCAAGTGGAACACAAATATATATATTTACGATGAAAAAGAAGACCTTTTAAAAGATTATAGTGGCGAAATCTTTAAAATATTTAAAGAAGAGAACCTAGGAATAATAGACTTTATAGTAAAAAGTCCGGGGATTAACCCTAATCACAAGCTTTTAAAGTTAGCAAGGGAAAAAGGAATTCCCATTAAATCGGATCTTGAGCTTTTTTATGAAATTTCCAAGTGCAAAAATACCATTGCCATTACAGGTACTAATGGAAAAACTACAACTACATCTCTTTTAGCAAATATTTTAAAGGAGATAAGAAAAACTTACTGCGTAGGCAACATAGGTAAGTCTGTTTTAGATGCTGCAAGTGAAACTGGCAAAGATGATTATGTAGTAATAGAAGCATCCTCCTTTCAACTTGAAGATACTTTAAACTTCAAACCTCATATTTCAATAGTGACAAATATTACAAGCGATCACTTGGATTGGCATGGAACAACTGAAAATTATAAGCTGGCAAAGTATAAAATCTTTGCAAATCAAGACGAAAATGATTTTATAATTTTTAACGAATCAAACAATGAGCTTAAGAGCAAGAAAATAAGGGCAAAAAAATATAAATTTTCAACTAAGGGTGAAGTAGATAGAGGAGCTTATGTAAGTAAGGGAGATATTTACTTTAAGGATTCACAAAAGGAAAAAATAATGTCTGTTAAGGATATTAAAATTCCCGGAGATCACAATTTAGAAAATATACTTTGCGCAATTTCAGCAGCTAAGCTTTTAAATGTGGACAGTGAAATAATTAAAAAATCAGTTTCCAATTTTATGGGAGTTGAGCATAGAATTGAGTATGTAAGAGAAATTAAGGGAGTAAAGTATTATAATGACTCTAAAGGCACCAATCCCGACTCGACTATTATGGCAATTAAGGCAATAGATAAAAACATTGTTTTAATAGCAGGCGGTTATGATAAAAATGCCGATTTCGATGAGATGTTAAAGGTTGGAGAAGGCAAAATTAAACATTTAGTGCTTTTCGGTCAAACTGCTGAGAAATTGCAAAAATCCGCAAAAAAACTAAATTATGATATTTATTTGGTAAATAATTTGGAAAAGGCTGTCAAATTGTCCTACACCTTGGCTCAAGTAGGGGATACTGTACTTCTTTCACCTGCCTGTGCATCTTGGGATATGTATCCTTCCTATGAAGTTAGAGGAGAAGATTTTAAGAAATTAGTAAATGAGTTGGTTTAATGAATAGATTAAAAAGGCAAACAAAATCCGTTGACCTTGGACTTTTACTTGCATTTATTATTTTGGTGGGTTTTGGACTTATAATGGTAACAAGTGCAGCCTATCCCTTAGGTCTCAAGTATTATAATGACGGATTTCACTATGGGAAAAGGCAACTTGTATTTTCGTTTTTAGGTATAATTACAGCATTTATAGCTTCAAGACTTCCCAGGGATTTTATAAAAAAATATTCACCACATTTCTTTTTATTTACTTTAATTCTGGTTCTTGCACTTTGGTCTCCTTTAAAGGACTCTCAAGGAGGTCAAGCCAGATGGTTAAAAATACCATATACAGGTTTTAAATTTCAACCTTCAGACCTGCTAAAAGTATCTTCAATATTATTTTTGGCAAGGGTACTTGATGTAAATAAAAATAGAATGGAAAAAAGAGAAACATTTATAACAATAATAGTGATAATTGCTTTAGCCGTAATACCTATAATGATTAAGGACTTATCAACAGGGGCTGTAATAGCTTTTACTCTTTTAGTAATGTATATTGTAGGAGGAATAAGACCTCACCAATTTGTAAGTCTTGTGGGTATAGGAGTTGCGGTAATGATTCCCATGGTTGTTATGTTTTGGTATAGGGTTAAAAGAATATTCGGTTATCTTAATCCTGATCTTGCAGTATTAGATGAAAACTATCATATTACTCAATCTCTTTATGCTATTGCCATGGGTGGACTTGGAGGAGTTGGTTTTTTTCATTCAAGGCAAAAATACTCAAATTTACCTGCTGCCCATAATGATTTTATATTTTCGATTATATGTGAAGAGCTTGGTCTTTTAGGTGCAGTATTTTTAATAATTATGTATTTTATTTTAATTTATAGAGGGCTTGTTGTTGCATATAAATCTCAAAATTACTATGATAAATATGTCGCTGTAGGTATTACATCTTACATAGGGATTCAAACCGTATTTAATTTAGGCGTAGGTTGTGGTCTTTTTCCTGTTACAGGGATAACCCTTCCCTTAATATCCTACGGTGGAACATCTTTGTTGGTAACTATGGCATCAATAGGACTACTACTTGGAGTATCAAGGAGAGTGTAAAATGAGATATATATTGTCCGGCGGAGGTACAGGGGGACACATTTACCCTGCTCTTGCTATTATTTCAGAAATAAAAAAAAGAAATAAGGATGCAGAAATACTTTATGTAGGCAAAAAAGGAAGCCTTGAAGAGGAGCTTGTTACAAAAGAGGGAATAAAATTTTCTCCAATAGAGGTAAAGGGCCTTCCTAGGAAAAAAATAAATAAAGATACTGTTGTTACCCTTATGGCACTTTTAAAAGGATTAAGACAGTGTGAAAAGATAATAAAAGAATTTAAACCCGATGTAGTAATAGGAACGGGGGGGTATGTTTGTGCTCCCATACTTTTAAAAGCCCAACAAAAGAAAATACTTACAGTTATTCAGGAGCAAAATGCCTATCCCGGAAAGACTAATAGAATATTGTCTAAAAAAGCCGATCTTGTGGCGGTTAACTTTGAAGAAGCTAAAAAATATTTAAAGTATAAAAAAATGATAGTAACAGGTAACCCCATAAGAGATGACTTTAACCATGTAGACAGAGAAAAGGCCAGAAAGAGTCTGGGTATAAAGGATAAAGAGAAGTTTGTTTTGTCTTTTGGAGGCAGTGGAGGTCAAGAGTCCACAAATGAAGCTATTATAGGAATTTTAAAGGGAGAATACAAAAGGGACTTTAAGCTTTACCATGTAACGGGTAAGGATCACTATCAAGGCTTTATGAAAGCGATAGATGGTATTGATCTTGAAAATGTAAATATAGTAGACTACTCAAACAATGTACCTGAACTTATTATGGCTAGTGATCTTGTAATAGCAAGCTCATCAGCTATGACTCTTGCTGAAATATCTGCAGTAGGGGTGGCTAATATTCTTATTCCTAAAGCTTATACTGCAGGCAACCACCAGGTATATAATGCAAACAGCTACAAGGATAAAAAAGCTTCCTATGTTATACTTGAAGAAGACTTGAATAGTGATATGTTATATAATAATATAGAGGATATTTTAAAAGATAATAAGAAAAGAGAAGAAATGGCTAATAACGTTTTGAAACTTGGAAATAAGAATGCCGTTAAAAACCTTGTAGATGGAATAGAGTTGTTGATAAATGAAAGGACAGAGTCGAAGAGAAAAATATAGAAAAAGGGCAAGGAGAAAACTATTTGTCAGAAAGATAGTTTTATTTGCTCTGCTTTTAATTATAGGCATATTTATTTTAGTGAGGACCGGGTCCTTAAATGTAAATTCCATTACCGTTACAGGATCGGAAGAAGTTTCTAAAGAAGAAATAATTAAAAGATCAGGTTTAAAAGTTGGAGAAAATTATTTTTCAATACCTAAAAAAGAAAGAATAAAAGCGATTAACAGTATAGCAAAAATTAAATCCTCTGATATAAAGTTCTCCCTCTCAAGAAAAGCAACAATAAATGTAGATGAGAGAAAGGGAATAATACAAGTGGGAGATTATACCAACTATTATATTATAGATAAGGATCTTAGAATTATAGATATACTTAACAGCCCTGTGCAAAATCTTAAATATTTAACAGGAGCAAGCTTAACTAATTTAGATTTGGGAGATGATATCTTTCCCAAAGAAAAGGTTAAAAGAGAATTTTTAAAAAAACTTTTTAAGGAAGATATATTTAGTCGACTTGACGAAATACAAATGGAATCAGATAGTGTGGTTTTTATAGAGAGTCATGGAATAGAAATAGATTTTGGTAAAATCGATAATGTTGATTATAAGTTTAAAATGCTTAATGAGATTTTAAAGGATATAGATACAACAGGTAAAAAAGCGCTTAAAATAGAAATGGAAAAGGGAAGCAGTCCCATAGTAGAATTGGAAAGCACCTATGAAGGAAATTAAATTTTAATAAATAACATAATAATTATCTATAATTTTAAGTTTAATTCATTAAAAGACCTTTAGATGTTGACTATTTGGCTATTTGTTTATAAAATATTAATATATGCTTTTAAATGAGAAATGTAATGTAATTTATGATATGAGGAGGATATTTATGTTAGAATTCGATATGGATCACGACGAATTTGCAAAGATAAAAGTTGTGGGCGTAGGCGGCGGCGGAAATAATGCTGTTAATAGAATGATAAGTGCAGGTGTAAAGGGAGTTGAGTTTGTAGCTTTTAATACTGACAAACAAGCTCTAAGAGCTTCTCTTGCAGAAAATAAAATTCAAATTGGAGAAAAAATCACCAAGGGATTGGGAGCAGGAGCTGACCCTGAGATAGGAGAAAAGTCAGCGGAAGAATCCAAAGATGAAATTAGAGAAGTTTTAGAAGGCGCCGACATGGTATTTATTACCGCAGGTATGGGCGGAGGAACAGGTACCGGAGCAGCTCCTGTAATAGCCGAAGTTGCAAAAGAGCTTGGACTTCTTACTGTAGGTGTTGTAACAAAACCTTTCACCTTTGAAGGATTAAAGAGAAAAAAATCTGCTGAAAAAGGAATTAGTGAATTAAAAGATAAGGTTGATACCCTTGTAATTATTCCTAACGATAGATTACTTACAATTTCAGATAAGAAAACAAGTTTCTCAAAAGCTTTTGAAATTGCAGATGATGTATTAAAACAAGGTATCCAAGGTATATCAGATTTAATTTCCGTACCTAACTTGATTAATCTTGACTTTGCCGATGTTAAAGCTATTATGTATAACAAAGGTATTGCTCATATGGGTATCGGAGTTGCTTCAGGAGATGACAGAGCAACTGAAGCTGCAAAACTTGCAATTAATTCTCCTCTACTTGAAACATCAATTGAAGGAGCAAAATCAGTCCTTCTTAATATTACAGCAGGAAATGATCTTGGTATTTTTGAAGTAAATGAAGCTGCAGATCTTATTAGAGATTGTGTAGATGAAGATGCAAATATTATTTTCGGTGCCGGAATTGACGACAGCTTAAAGGATCAGGTTAAGATTACAGTTATAGCTACTGAATTTGATCAATACAATGAAGACGATAAGCCTTCTAAGGTTTATGATCCGGAAAGATTTAAGTCTGATAAGGATAAAAAAAGCGACTATAGTACCGGAGAGTTAAATATACCGTCTTTTTTAAGAAATAACAGAAAGTAATTTTAAAGCCTCATCTTCGGATGAGGTTTTTTTGAGGTGTAAATATGAAATGTCCTTATTGTAACTATTTGGATTCTAAAGTTATTGACTCAAGACCTACAGATGAAGGGTCAACTATTAGAAGAAGAAGAGAATGTATTAATTGCAAATCAAGGTTTACAACCTATGAAAGAGTTGAAGAGACTCCAATTATAGTTGTAAAACGTGATGGAAACAGACAAATTTTTGATAAAAACAAAATAATCAACGGCATAATCAAATCCTGTGAGAAAAGGCCGGTATCAATAGAGAGCATTGAGAAGGCCGCAGATGATGTAGAAAAGCAAGTACAAAATCTGATGAAAAAAGAAATAAGCTCAGAGGAAATTGGAGAGTTCGTAATGGAAGCCTTAAAGGACTTAGATGAGGTTGCCTATGTAAGATTTGCATCTGTCTATAGACAGTTTAAAGATGTCCAAAGCTTTTTTAATGAGTTGGAAAGCATAATGAAAACCAAGAAGTGATTATATGGATTTATTTACCTTAAATATGAATAGAGAGCTTAAATCTTCAGCACCACTTTCTTACAGAATAAGGCCTGAAAATTTAGATGAGTTTGTGGGCCAATCCCATCTTGTAGGAAGGGGAAGGTATCTAAACAGACTTATAAAGGCTGACAAGGTGGGGTCCATGATTCTCTATGGTCCTCCGGGAGTCGGTAAAACTACCTTGGCCAAGATAATAGCCAACATAACTGAAAAAGAATTTATAGAAATTTCAGCTGTAAGTTCAAATATAAAAGAGCTTAGAGAGGTGCTTAAACAGGCTGAAGACAATTTAAAATTTAGAGGGCTTGGAAGCATTTTATTTATAGATGAAATACATAGGTTTAATAAGTCTCAGCAAGATGCACTTCTTCCCTATGTGGAAAAAGGAGTGGTGACTTTAATAGGAGCCACTACAGAAAATCCCTATTTTGAAGTAAACAGAGCTCTCGTGTCAAGAACTCAAATTTTAAATCTCAAACCTCTTAATGAAGAGGATTTAAAAAAACTGATTGATAGAGCTTTAAATGAAGACATAGTTTTTAAAAACTTAAATATAAGTATGACAGATGATGCTATAGATTTTTTAATAATAAATTCTTCCGGAGACGGGAGGAATCTTTTAAACTCTTTGGAGCTGGCGGTACTTTCCACAGACCCTGTAAATGGGAAAATTAATATAGATAGAAAAGTTTTAGAAGACTGTCTGCAGAAAAGAAACCTAAATTATGATAAGGGTTCAACGGAACACTATAATACCATTAGCGCTTTTATAAAATCTATGAGGGGCACTGATCCTGATGCTGCTCTTTATTATTTGGCAAAGATGATAGAATCCGGAGAGGATCCTAAATTTATAGGCAGAAGACTCATTATTTTTGCTTCTGAGGATGTGTCCAATGCTGATCCTATGGCTTTAAATGTAGCGGTAAATGCCTTTAAGGCCGTTGAGGTTGTAGGTTTACCTGAAGCTTCAATAAATCTTGCTCAAGCTGTTACCTATCTTGCAAGTGCTCCAAAGTCAAATGCGTCTTATTTAGGGTTAAATGCTGCAACTGATGATGTTAAGCATGGCAGGTTCGGCAACATTCCCATGTATCTTAGAGATAAAAACAACCAAGATAAGGATAACAAGGAAACTTATAAGTACCCTCACAATTATAAAAACCATTATGTAGATCAGCAGTACTTACCTGATGAACTAAAGGGTAAAATTTACTATGAACCTACTGACAATGGATATGAGAAAAAAATAAAAGAATTTTTAAATAGCTTAAAGAATAAACAACTCTAGAAATTTTTCGGAGTTGTTTTTTAATTTATAAGCTAAAATTAAAAAACTTATACTTATGAACTAATAACAAATGTCTATATATAGCCTAATAAGCTAAAGCTTAATTGACAATATTTGTAAAAATGTCTATAATAGCGTTATTGATTAGGAATTAGGAGGAATAGGATGACTATTAACGATATATTAAAAGGTAGTGGAGATTACATTGACAAGAAGATAGAGCTTGAGGGTTGGATTAAAACAAGCAGAGCTTCTAAGAACTTCGGTTTTATAGAGCTTAGTGACGGGACTTGTTTTGATTCAATTCAGATAGTTTATAATAATGATTTGGAAAACTTTCAAGAGATTGATAAATATCCTATAAGCTCCTCACTTAAAGTGGAAGGAAAATTAGTAAAAAGCCCTGGAGCAAAGCAGGAAGTTGAAGTTCACGCAACTAAAATCAGTCCTTATTGCGTTTCAGAAAAGGACTATCCTCTTCAAAAAAAGCGTCATACTATGGAATATTTAAGAACCATATCCCATTTAAGACCTCGTTCAAATACTTTTAATGCAGTTTTTAGAGTGCGTTCACTTATAGCCTTTGCAATTCATAAATTTTTCCAAGAAAAAGGGTTTGTTTATGTTCATGCACCTATAATAACGGCATCTGATGCAGAGGGTGCAGGGGAAATGTTTCAGGTAACAACTCTTGACTTAGATAACCTTCCGAAGAAGGAAGGCAAGGTTGACTATAGCGAAGACTTTTTCGGAAAAGAAACCAATCTTACAGTTTCAGGTCAACTTGAAGCCGAAGCCTTTGCCCTCGCCTTTAAAAATGTCTATACTTTCGGGCCTACCTTTAGAGCTGAAAATTCAAATACTCAAAGACATGCTGCGGAATTTTGGATGATAGAGCCAGAAATGGCATTTGCGGACAATAACAAAAACATGGAAGTTGCAGAGGAAATGCTTAAATATATTATTAACTATGTATTGGAAAACGCAAAATCAGAAATGGAATTTTTTAATAAATTTATAGATAAGGGACTTCTTGACAGACTTAATAATATAGTAAACTCTGACTTTGGAAGAATTACTTATACTGAAGCTGTTAAAATCCTTGAAGAATCAGGAGTTGAATTTAAGTATCCTGTTAAGTGGGGCATTGATTTACAAACGGAACACGAAAGATACTTAACTGAACAGGTTTATAAAAAGCCTCTTTTTGTAACTGATTATCCTAAGGGAATAAAGGCTTTTTACATGAAGGAAAATGAGGATAAGAAAACCGTCGCCGCTATGGACCTTTTAGTACCGGGTGTAGGAGAAATAATAGGGGGATCTCAAAGAGAGGACAACCTTGAAAAGCTTGAAGCTAAAATGAAAGGAAATTCCATGAATATGGAAAACTATAGCTGGTATTTAGATCTTAGACGTTATGGAAGCGTTGAGCACTCAGGATACGGCCTGGGTTTTGAAAGAGCTGTAATGTATATTACCGGAATGAAAAATATTAGAGATGTTATTCCTTTTCCAAGGACAGTAGGACAAGCTGAGTTTTAGGAGGTAAAATGACAACTTATAATCCGAATAAAATAGAAAAAAAATGGCAAGATTTTTGGGATAAAAATGAAACTTATCGGGCAGAAAATGACAGTAATAAAGAAAAATTTTATGCTCTTGTAGAATTTCCCTACCCTTCAGGACAAGGACTTCACGTAGGACATCCAAGACCTTATACAGCCCTTGATATAGTGGCAAGAAAGAGAAGATATCAAGGTTATAATGTGCTTTTTCCAATGGGATGGGATGCTTTCGGTTTGCCTACGGAAAACTTTGCTATAAAAAATAAAATACACCCGAGAGTTGTAACAGAAGAAAATGTGGCTAGATTTAAAAAGCAATTAAAATCAATAGGTTTTTCCTTTGACTGGTCAAGAGAGGTAAACACAACAGATCCTGATTATTACAAATGGACTCAGTGGATCTTTCTACAAATGTTTAAGCATGGCCTTGCCTATAAAAGTGAAATGCCAATTAACTGGTGCCCCTCCTGTAAAATAGGTCTTGCAAATGAAGAGGTTATAGCAGGCAACTGTGAGAGATGCGGACACAGTGTGGTTCATAAGGTAAAAAGTCAGTGGATGCTTGCTATTACTAAATATGCTCAAAGACTTTTAGATGATCTTGATGATGTAGATTATATTGAAAGGGTAAAGACTCAACAAAGGAACTGGATAGGTCGAAGTGAAGGAGCTGAAATTAAGTTCAGTATAAAGGATACAGATGAAAATTTAGATGTATTTACAACAAGACCTGACACTATTTTCGGTGCAACCTATATGGTAGTTGCTCCGGAACATCCAATAATTGAAAAGTATTCCGATAGAATTGAAAATATTGATGAGGTTAACAATTATAAAGAAGAAGTAAATAAAAAATCCGACTTTGAAAGGACTGAGCTTTCAAAAGAAAAAACAGGAATTGAGTTAAAAGGTTTAAGAGCTATAAATCCTTTAACTAAAAAGGAAATTCCAATTTGGATTTCAGATTATGTTTTAATGAGCTACGGCAAGGGAGCTATTATGGCTGTACCTGCTCACGATGAAAGGGACTATGCCTTTGCCAAAAAATTTAATCAGCAAATAATTCCTGTAATAGAAGGAGCAGATGTTTCAAAAGAAGCAGTTGTAGATATAGATAAGGGCATAATGATAAATTCAGGATTTTTAAACGGTCTTACAGTAAAAGAGGCAATAAAAAAATCCGTTGAAGAACTTGAAAAAATGGGTCTTGCACACAAACAAATAAACTTTAAGCTAAGAGACTGGGTATTTTCAAGACAAAGATACTGGGGAGAACCTATACCTTTGGTTCACTGTGATCATTGTGGTTGGGTACCTATTGATGAAAAAGATTTGCCTTTAGTTCTTCCTGATGTTGAAAATTATGAGCCTACAGATGACGGAGAAAGCCCTCTTTCTAAAATAGATTCCTGGGTTAATACCAAGTGCCCTAAATGTGGAAGAGATGCTAAAAGAGAGACAGATACCATGCCCCAATGGGCAGGATCATCGTGGTACTTTTTAAGATATACCGACAATAAAAATGATAATGCCTTTGCATCAAAAGAAGCTCTTGATTATTGGACTCCTGTGGATTGGTATAACGGAGGTATGGAGCATACTACTCTACACCTGCTTTACTCAAGATTCTGGCATAAATTCCTTTATGATATAGGACAAGTTCCTACCAAAGAACCCTACATTAAAAGAACTTCACACGGTATGATACTTGGAGATAATGGAGAAAAAATGTCCAAGTCCCGTGGCAATGTAATTAATCCTGATGAAATAGTAAGTGAATATGGGGCAGATACCTTAAGAACCTATGAAATGTTTATAGGAGACTTTGAAAAGAACGCTCCCTGGTCAGATAATGGAGTTAGAGGTTGTAGAAGGTTTCTAGAAAGAGTTTGGAATCTTCAAACAATAGTCAAAGAAGGAAATGAATATTCTCCGGAATTTGAATCAACAATTCATAAAACTATTAAAAAAGTTTCCTATGACTATGAAAATTTAAAGGCCAATACAGCTATAGCTGCACTTATGAGTTTGTTAAATGATTTTAATGATAAGGGAGAAATAACTAAAGAAGATTTAAGAACCTATCTTATTTTATTAAATCCTGTTGCACCTCATATAACTGAAGAAATTTGGGAAGCTCAAGATTTGGGAGGTTATTTAAATCAAGTTAGCTGGCCTGAATACGATGAGTCTAAAACAATAGATGATGTAATAGAGATACCGGTACAGTTTAACGGCAAAGTTAGATTTTCCATTGAGGCACCTAAAGATGCAGACAAAGAAACTGTTAGTGAGCTTGCAAAGAAAAATGACATTTATAATCAATATACTGAAGGTAAAACTATAGTTAAGGAAATATACGTACCGGGAAGAATATACAATATAGTAGTTAAATAGAACTTTAAAATACCCCGCAACTTAAAACAAGCGGGGTATTTTAAAACATCTTTAGGAAGTGAGGCATAATAAATGAACAGTATGACTGGATATGGTTTAGGTTACGCATCTAATGAAAGTATAAGCATAAAGGTTGAAATGAAATCTGTAAATAACAGATATTGTGATATAAATATCAGATTACCTAAAAGTTTATTTTATGTTGAGGATAAAATTAAAAACTTTGTAAAGAAATATGTTTATAGGGGAAAAATTGATATTTTTATTAACCTTGACTTTTTAAGCATTGCAGATTATAAAGTTTCTATAAATACGCCTCTAGCTAAGGAATATTATACTGCCTTGGAAGGTTTAAAGAATGATCTTAACTTAAAATCAGATATAAGCTTAAGTGATATATATTCCATGCAGGGAGTTATTGTAAACGAGTCTGAGGACCTTGACGAAAATATTTATATGGATATTTTAAGGGTTGCTTTAAATGAAGCGGTTACAAAGTTTGTAAAAATGAGAAATATAGAGGGAGAGAATATAAAAATTTCCTTTGAAAAAAATTTAGAGGTAATTAAATCTCATGCAGAAGAAATAAAGAGAAGAGCACCTTTAGTTATTAAAGAAAATACCGACAGATTAAAGGAAACTATAAGATTAAGCGTAGATGCGGATAAACTTGATTTAGCAAGGCTTTCAACAGAGGTTGCTCTTATGTGTGATAAGTTATCTATAGATGAAGAAATCACCAGAGTTTTTATTCACTTGGAACAATTTAATGATATAATTAACCGTAACGGTGCTATTGGAAGAAAATTGGATTTTTTAGTTCAAGAGCTTAATAGAGAGGTTAACACAATAGGATCCAAGACAAGCGATATAGAAATTTTAAATTTAGTTGTTGAACTTAAATCTGAAATAGAAAAAATTAGAGAGCAAATTCAAAATATTGAATAGTAAATTTTATTAAGGAGGGGTTTATTTGTCAGCAGGTTTTTTATTAGTCCTATCAGGACCTTCCGGAAGCGGTAAAGGAACAGTAAGCCAAGGACTTATGAAAGAAAATGATAAAATAGTATTTTCCACTTCTGTAACTACAAGAACTCCAAGACCGGGTGAGGTAAACGGAGATAATTATTTTTTCACTACAATTGAAGAGTTTGAGGAAATGGTAAAAAAAGATGAACTATTGGAATATGCCTTTGTTCACACCAACTATTACGGCACTCCTAAAAAATTTGTATTTGATGAAATAAAAAAAGGAGAAATAGTCCTTTTGGAAATAGATGTTCAGGGAGCCCTCCAAATAAAAAAAAGATATAAGGAAGCCGTCTTTATATTTTTACTTCCTCCTACTATGAGTGAGCTTAAAAACAGACTTAAAAAGAGAGATACTGAAACAGAAGAAGAGATTAACACCAGATACAGAAATGCTTTTAGAGAATTGGATTTTGTAGGAGAATATGATTACTTTGTAGTAAATAACGAAGTAAAGAAGGCGGTAGAGGATATAGAAAATATAATTGCCGCTGAAAGACTTAGAGTAAAAAGACACAAAAATATTAAGGAACAAATGCTTTCCGAAAGGAGCGAAATTTAATGATAATTCCATCATTTGAAGAATTAAAAGAAATAACCGACTCCAGATATTCACTGGTAGTTTTAATATCAAAAAGAGCAAGAAAAATAGTTGAGGGTTCAGGACCATTAATTGAAACGGAAAACACCAAGCCTGTATCAGTGGCCATTGAAGAAGCTGTAAAGGGTGCAATTGTATATGGACCCGACATGAGTGATAAGGCCTATAGAGAAAGAATAGAAAAAGAAAAACAGGAAAAGCTTGAAACAATTTTAAGAAGAAGACAGGAAGCTAATTCCCAATTAGAAAAAGAGGATTCTGATAATGCTTAAGGATAAAAATATTCTACTTGGCGTTACAGGGGGAATAGCTGCCTATAAATCACCTGCTCTTGTCAGTGCTTTAAGAAAAGAAGGAGCTAATGTAAAGGTTGTAATGACACCGTCAGCTTGTGAATTTATAACGCCTTTAACTATGCAGACCATGTCAAACAATCCCGTTCATGTTGAAACGTTTAATCAGCTTTCCAATATGGATGTAGAACACATATCCCTGGCAAAGTGGGCGGATATAATAGTTGTAGCACCTGCTACAGCTAACACTATAGCCAAGTTTGCAAACGGCATATGCGACAACCTTTTAACTACAGTGTTAATGGCAAGCAGATCCAAAATAATATTTGCTCCCGCTATGAATACATATATGCTTAAAAGTGATGCCAATATAAAAAACATGGAGACTCTTAAAGAAAGAGGAGTAAAAATTTTAGCCACTGCATCAGATATTTTAGCCTGCAATGACATTGGAGAAGGGAAAATGCTTGAACCTCTTGAGATACTGGAGGAAATAGATGAGGCACTTACTCAAAAGGATTTGTCAGGCAAGAGATTTTTAATAACAGCAGGACCAACTGTAGAATCCATTGATCCCGTTAGATATATTTCCAACCACTCCAGCGGGAAAATGGGATATGCCCTTGCTAAAATGGCAAAGTATAGAGGAGCTGAGGTTACCTTAATATCAGGTCCCACTAATATAAAGCCGCCTAAGACTGATAAATTTGTTTCAGTAACCAGCACTCAGGATATGTTTGAGGCGGTTAAAAATAATTTTTCAGATTGTGATGTTTTAATAAAGGCCGCTGCTCCGGCGGACTTTAGGCCTAAGGTAAGGGCTGAAGAGAAAATAAAAAAAGACAAAGACGCTCCTAATTCTATTGAGCTTGAAGGAAACATAGATATAGCAAAATACTTTGGCGAGATTAAAGATAAGCAAATTATGGTGGGCTTTGCAGCTGAAAGTATAGACGAGATTAAATATGGCATGGCCAAACTGAAAAAGAAAAACCTCGACATGATAGTTGTAAACAACATTAAGGCACAGGGAGCCGGGTTTAAATCTGATACCAATATAGCCAGCATAATTGACAGAGAGGGAAACATAGATTACTTGAAAAAGATGGATAAAAAGGATTTGGCGAATATCATCTTGAATAGGGTTAAAAATCTATTTTAAGCAAGATATTAATCTTGCTTTTTCTTTTTAAGAATATAAAATAACTATTAACATAAAATCCGGAGGGCAAAAAATTTTGAGTACATTAAAAAAATTAAAAAGAGTTGTTGTTAAGGTAGGGACATCTTCAATAACTCATGAAAACGGAATTATAAATCTGGCAAGAATAGATGAATTGGCATGCGAACTTGCCAACATCAAAAACAATAATATAGATGTGGCTTTAGTATCATCAGCTGCCATTGCTGCAGGGGCAAAAAGACTTAATTTGCCTTCAAGACCAAGAGATATCATAGGCAAACAGGCAGCATCATCAGTAGGACAGGTCGCTTTAATGAACACCTATAACCGAGCCTTTAATTTTTTTAACTATCAAACCGCACAGATTCTTTTAACTAAGCAAATAGAGGTGGATAAGCAAATGAGGGACAATGCTTATAACACTCTTAATGAATTATTTAAAATGAATGTAATACCAATAGTTAACGAAAATGACACTATATCCACTTTTGAAATAGAATTTGGAGACAACGACACCTTGTCTGCGGTGGTAGCAAGACTAATTAATGCAGATCTTTTAATATTACTTTCAGATATAGACGGACTTTACAATGATGACCCGAGAATAAATCCTAAGGCCGAGCTTATATCAGAAGTCTATGAAATTGACGATAAACTTAAATCTATGGCTAAGGATTCTAAAAGTTCAGTAGGCACAGGAGGTATGTCAACTAAGATAAATGCGGCACAAATGTGTATGGAGAAGGGCATAGATGTAGTTGTAGCAAACTCTAAGGACTTTAAAGTCATTAGAAGAATAATCGGAGGTGAAAGGGTTGGAACAATCTTTAAGACAAGAGCTTGAAAACTTGGCAGAAAAATCAAAAAAAGCGGCAAGAGAACTTTCCAAGCTTAATACAAGGCAAAAGAATCAAATACTTTTACAAATAAAAACCTATCTTTTAAGAGATAGGGATAAAATTATTGAAGAAAATAAAAAAGACATGGAGGAAGGAAAAAGGTCCGGACTTACTGAAGCCATGTTAGATAGACTTTCCCTTAACAAGGACAGAATTAAAGATATGGCGGACTCTATAGATGTAGTTGTGGATCTTGAAGACCCTATAGGCTCAGGGGAAGTAAAGGAGCTTGAAAACGGGCTTTTAATTTCAAAAAGACGAGTGCCTATAGGAGTTATTGCAATGATTTATGAAGCAAGACCTAATGTTACCTTAGATGCTTCAATTCTTGCAATTAAGTCTTCAAATTCCATTATTTTAAGAGGGGGAAAGGAAGCCTTTAACTCCAATAAAGCCATAGCAAAAACTATTAAAGAGGCAATTAAAGACTCAGGCTATAATGAAAATATAGTTAATCTTATTGAAAATACAAGTAGAGAGTCTTCAGTTGAGCTTATGAAGCTTAAGGGCTATGTAGATCTATTAATCCCAAGAGGTTCCGCCGGCCTTATAAAATCAGTAGTTGAAAATGCACAGGTACCTGTCCTTGAAACAGGAGTCGGCAACTGCCATTTGTATGTAGATGACAGTGCAAAAATAGACATGGCTGTTAATATATTTAAAAATGCAAAAACCACAAGAGTTGGAGTATGTAACGCCATGGAAACACTTTTAGTAAGTGAAAAAGTTTCAGATGAATTTTATCAAAAAATACAAAAAATAATTGATGAATATAAAATTACAGTTTACGGCTGTGAAAAGTCGGCAGAGAAATTAAAGAATGTTATAGCTGCAGGGGAAAAGGAATATTTTGAAGAGTTTTTAGATTACAAAATGGCAATAAAAATAGTTAAGGGAATTGATGAGGCTATAGCTCATATAGGAAAGTATTCCAGCGGTCATTCAGAAGTAATAGTTACAGAAAACTATGAAAATGCTCTTAGATTTTTAGATGAAGTCGATTCCGCCTGTGTCTATGTAAATGCAAGCTCAAGGTTTACTGACGGGGGTCAAATGGGTATGGGAGCCGAGATAGGAATCTCCACTCAAAAGCTTCATGCCAGAGGACCTGTAGGATTAAAGGAACTTACCAGTGAAAAATATGTAATATTGGGAACAGGTCAGGTTAGAAATTAGGAGGAAGAATGAAATATAAAAGTACCAGGGGAAGATCCTTTCAGGACTCAACCTATAAAACTCTTTTGGAAGGTCTAAGTGAGGATGGTGGACTTTACTTGCCTTTAGATCTTCCTAAGATAGATATAAAAGATAATGATATAAAAAACTTCACTTACACAGATTATGCAGAAAAAATTATAGGAGAAATTTTTAATGATATAGATAAAGAGGTCTTGTCGGAGGAAATTAAGCTGGCCTACAAAAGCTTTGATAGGGAAGTTTTGCCTATAAAAAAACTTGACAGTCTTTATTTAATGGAGCTTTATCATGGAGAGACTTTTGCCTTTAAGGATTTCGCCTTAAGTCTTTTGCCAAAGCTTATATCAAGAGCCTTGGAAAAAGAAAACCCCGACAAAAAGATTTTAATTCTTACAGCTACATCAGGGGATACAGGCTCAGCAGCCCTCTATGGTTTTAAAAATGTTAAAAATACAAAGATTATAGTTTTTTATCCAACCAAGGGAATCAGTGAAATTCAAAAAAAACAAATGGTATCTGTAGATGGAGATAATACCTATGCAGTAGGAGTAAGAGGAAACTTTGATGACGCCCAGTCGGCTTTAAAGGAAATTTTTAATGATAAAGAATTTAAGGACTATCTTAGAGACAAAAATTATCTTTTATCATCAGCCAACTCCATTAATATAGGTAGATTGGTCCCACAAATAGTTTATTATTTCTATAGCTATTTCACCTTGGTAAAAAGAGGAGAAATTTCTAATGGAGATAAGGTTTCAGTATCAGTGCCTACAGGAAACTTCGGCAATATTTTAGCAGCCTACATGGCAAAGAAAATGGGACTTCCAATTGAAGACTTAATTTGCGGATCAAATAAAAATAAGGTTCTTACGGATTTTATTAATACAGGCAGCTACAATGCAAATAGAGAATTTTATACAACTAATTCT
Source organism: Peptoniphilus catoniae (assembly GCF_901447155.2). Classification (GTDB taxonomy): domain Bacteria; phylum Bacillota; class Clostridia; order Tissierellales; family Peptoniphilaceae; genus Peptoniphilus_E; species Peptoniphilus_E catoniae. The sequence continues at coordinate 363,717 of NZ_LR588413.1, read as the reverse complement.
CCCTCTATGGACATACTTATTTCTTCTAATCTTGAGAGGTTCTTGTACTATGAGTTGGAAGAGGATCCGGATAAAATTAATAACCTTATGAATAAATTAAAATCTTCAGGAGCTTACAGTATAGATCCCGCTTTATTAAATAATATTTACGGTTATAGCTATAATGATCAAGAGACCTTGGAGGAAATTAAAAGAGTATTTGATAATTATAACTACTTAATAGATCCTCACACAGCTATAGCTACTGCAGGGGCAAGGGATTATTTAAAAAATAAGGATACAAAAGTCCTAGTAGCATCTACAGCTTCTCCTTTTAAGTTTGCAGGTTCAATAGTATCGGCTCTCGGAGAAACTTGTTCTGATGAAATTTCCGCCATAGATCTTGTAGAAGACTTAACAGGAATAAGGGCAAAAAATTTTAAAAAACTTTTAAACAGTGAGATAAAACAAAAAAGGCAGATTGAAAAATCTGATATAAAAGAAGTAATAAGGGAGATATTAAAGTGATAATTAGAGTTCCGGCAACAAGTGCCAATATAGGACCGGGATATGATTCCATGGGTCTTGCTTTTAATTTATATAACGATTTTTATTTTTCATTAGCGGATAAAACAGATGAGGCCACTAAAAAATCCTTAATGTATAAATCTGTTGATTATTTTTTTAAAAGCTATAAGTTTAAAGTGCCTGAGCTTAATATAAGGGTTAAGGGGGATATACCCATGTCAAGGGGTCTTGGCAGCTCCGCCTCTTGTATAGTTGCAAGTCTTGTTTTTGCAAATGAATATAGCGGTCTTAATCTTAATAAGAAGGCTCTTTTAAAAATGGCGACGGAAATTGAGGGCCATCCCGATAATGTGGCACCTGCACTTTTAGGAGGCCATGTAACTTCACTTGTAAGAGATAAGGAGGTTTTTTATTATAAATCTTTACTATCAGAAAAATTAAAGTTTATTCTTCTTGTGCCTGACTTTAAACTTGAAACCAAGGAGGCAAGAAAGGTCGTTAAGAAAGAAGTTGCACTTGAAGATGCCGTGTTAAATATTGCTGCTGCAAGTCTTATTACACAGGCTTTAAGAACAGGTGACTTTGCACTTTTAAAGGGAGTAGCTGAGGATAGACTTCATGAACCTTACAGAAAGAAACTTATAAAGGACTATAATCTTATAAAAGAAGAAGTAACAAGAAGCAATGGAGTTTTATTTATATCAGGAGCGGGACCTTCTCTAATGGCAATAACCGAAGAAGCCAATGAAGGAGTCGAAAGCTCTCTAAGGTCAATAGAAACACAGGCCCATTGGAAAATATTAAATCTTAAAATAGACAACAGAGGCACCTATATAAAGGAGTAAAATTATAAAACTTAATACTCCTAAATCTACAGCTATCTCTAATAATATAGGCCTATGATTCAATTAAACTTATAAAAAACCTTCTGTTATTTTTACTTACATAAACCGCAAAGCTTTTTTAACATGAAGGTTTTTTCATAGCTAAAGCTGAAATAACTCCAATCTAATGTAATATTTAATTATAAAAGCAGCCGCCCCTGTGGCGGTTTTTTATTTTGCCTTATAAGCCTTAGGTTAAAGGCAAGTTTTTTAATTAGCATAAATATATAAGGCCCAATAAACCAGGCAAGTAGACCCTATCAGATTGACAAAACAGCATGGGGGGGGGGGGTAGAATAAGGCTAACATTTGAACTTTTTAAATAAAAAGAGATGAGGCTAAGGTAAAAATAAACTATTAATAGGATTAAAGATTTAATAAAAACAAGAGAGTATTAAAGAGAAGATAACTAAGGAGGAAAAAAATGAAAGCAAAGTCCGATAGGATATACGGAAAAATTAAAGATCTATTAAAAAGAAAATGGCAGTTTATATTTGCCCTTCTAATGGTTTTAACCTGTCTTTCTCTAAATGGATCTTCAGTCTATGCAGCGCCGGGAGATGTTCCAATAAATGAAACTAATTTCCCTGACGAGTTTTTTAGAGGTTATGTGAAGTATAATTTTGATAAAAATGGAGACGACATACTAAGTCAGGCGGAGTGTGATGCCGTTACAGAAATTAACCGTGGAGGTTGGAAAAGCTGGCGCCTTTATATAAAATCGCTAAAAGGAGTGGAGTACTTTACAAAGCTTAAAAAACTTAATGTGTTTATTAATGGTATTACAGACTTAGATTTAAGTAAAAATACTGAACTCATTTCTCTTAATTGTAGCTCAAATCCACTAAAAACTTTAAAATTATGTGAAAATTCGAAACTTAAAGAACTTTGGATAGAAAACTTTGATTATAATGAGCTTAATTTTGACTTTGGTAATGTTCCGAATCTTACTATGCTTAATTGTGGTCACAATAATATGAAAAGTTTGGATTTAAGCAGAAACCCGGAACTTACTTATCTTCAATGTAGAAGCAATCAATATAGCTATTTAGATGTAAGTAAAAATACTAAGCTTATCACTCTTGATTGTGCTGAGAATAAAAAACTTACAAATCTTAAATTAAATACAGCTCTTGAAGAACTTTGTTGCCATACTTGTCAACTTACAAATCTGAATCTGAAAGAATGCACATCTCTTAAAAAACTTTTGTGTAATAATAACAAAATAACAAATCTGGATTTAAAAGCCAACATAAATCTTGAAGAACTTTATTGTAATGATAATCAACTTACAAATTTGGATTTAAGCAATAATGCAAATCTTAAAATTGTTAATTGTAGTAAAAACAAAATAACAAGCTTAGATTTAAACCAAAATAAGGCTCTTAAAACCCTTAATTGCGGAGTAAACCAAATAACGAGTTTGGATTTAAGCCAAAATAAAGCTCTTGAACGTTTTGTTTGTAATAACAACCAAATAACTTCTTTAGACCTTCCTGATAATGTATTCATTTTTTATGGGGCTAATCAAAAATACACTATAAAAGTAGACAGTCTTACAAGGAAATTTATGTTTTCAGATTTTCCGGGAAATTTTGATGGAAGTAGAGTGTCAGATTTAGTTGGAGCGGACAAAGATGGGGATTCTTTTACAATAAAAGAAAATACAAGTGAAGTGAAATTTAATTATGCACCTCGAGGTGGCAATCCTAATAATAAGACGTTCGATGTTACATTAAATGTAGAATTTATTACGGATACAACACCACCTGCTTTCCCTAACCTTGTAGCAAATGATGACGGGAGCGTAGACATAACACCACCGGCAGACGAAGACACAAAAACAGTAACTGTAAAATATAAGGACAATGACGGAAACGACAAAGAAGTAACAGCAACAAAAGGTGACGACAACAAGTGGACTGTACCTGACGGAAGTGAAGTAACAGTAGACGAAAACACAGGAAAAATAACAATTCCTGAAGACAAGGTAAAAGACGGAAGTGAAGTAACAGCAACAGCTAAAGATAAAACAGGTAATGAATCAGACCCTGCAAGTGCAACAGCTAAAACACCAGTTGACACAACAGCACCTGCTGCACCGAATATTGTAGCAAATGATGACGGTAGTGTGAATATAACACCACCGGCAGACGAAGATACAAAAACAGTAACTGTAAAATATAAGGACAACGACGGAAACGACAAAGAAGTAACAGCAACAAAAGGTGACGACAACAAGTGGACTGTACCTGACGGAAGTGAAGTAACAGTAGATGAAAATACAGGAGAAATAACAATTCCTGAAGACAAGGTAAAAGACGGAAGTGAAGTAACAGCAACAGCTAAAGATAAAACAGGTAATAAATCAAACCCTGCAAGTGCAACAGCTAAAACACCAGGCGGACAATCTGATGCAGATAAGTATAATCCAAAGGGAAAAGACCTTATTGTAGAAAAAAATGAAACACCTAAGGCGGAAGACGGAATTGCAAATAAAAATGAACTTCCCGATGGAACAACATACACCTGGAAAGACAATACTCCACCTGACACAAGTACAACAGGGGATAAAACCGGAACAGTAGTAGTAACATATCCCGATAATTCAACAGAAGAAGTTACAGTTACTATAAAGGTTATAGACAGTGGTAGCAATCCTCAGACTCCCGAAAATGGAACTACTGTTGATGATAGCGGTAAGCACCCTGTTGATCCCGATAATAGTGACCAAGGTACCGGCATTATTGTAAAAAATCCTGATGAAGATACAAAAGTAAATGGAAAAGATGGAAATGGAAATGATATTCCTACAAAAATTGATCCTTCCACAGGAGAAATAATAGTAACCCCGGGATCAAATGTTGACGGACCTATTGTTATAACAGTTACAGATCCGGATCTACCCGGAGGCTCAACAGTTATAGTTGTAGGCATAAAAGACTATACACCTGAACATAACCATGAGCATGACAGATTTTATAACTTTGATTGGTTCCCTGATTACTACTCTTTCAGCACTCCAATCTATCAAGAAAAAGCCTACGAGACTCACGAACACACGGCCTATATAAAAGGATATCCTGATGGAAGCTTTAAGCCGGAATCAAACTTAACAAGAGCAGAAGCGGCAACCATGATTGCACGTCTTGTAAAACTTGACATGTCAGATGACACAAAGCCTGATTTTAAAGACGTAGAAAGCGGATGGTACAACGCAGCAATTAATGCAGTTGTAAAGAAAAACTTAATGATTCCTGATAAGGATGGAAACTTTAGACCTAATGAGGCCATTACAAGAGGAGAAATGGCAAGAGCTCTTCAATTTATAGACAAGAAAAACGACAAAACAGCACCTTTTGCCGATGTAAAGGGCCATGAATTTGAAGATGCCATTAACCAGGCTTATGGCAATGGAAGGATATTAGGCTACCCTGACGGCACCTTTAAACCTGAAGGAAAAATCACAAGAGCGGAAGTAGTTACCATGCTTAACAGATTAATGGACCGTATGGTTAGCCAAAGAGGACTTGAAGATGTTAAATACAGCTTGCATGGCTTTGCTGATCTTGACAGTAATCACTGGGCATATTATGAAATAATGGAAGCTTCAAACAATCACATCTACAGATTATTTGAAGAAGGAAAACTTGAAGAATGTTGGATAAATTTAGTTAAATAGTTAAAAATGCAAAAAAAAAAGAGGGTTGAGCCCTCTTTTTTATTTTGCGTTTTTAATTTTAATAAGGAAGAGCTCCATAACTCTTGAAAGTTTATCTAAAGGCAGATTTAAAACGACCTGGTAGATATTGCCATAACCGTTAAACGTAAAGCCCTTTGGTATTTCTTCCATAATACTCTTTAAATCTATATTTAAGTTTTGGGATCTGGTAACTATAATTTGTGCACCGTCAAGACCTTCAAGACCATAGATTTGAATGTAATTTTTTTCTTTCATAATAGTTGAAGATATTTCCTTTAAATCTTCAAGACTTATATTCTTAATAATCTTATAAATATAGTTAACATCTCCAACCCTTGTGGCAAGACTCTTTAGGCCTTCTATAGATTGAGATTTGGAAGCTAAGTTTACTTTGGGCCTTTCATTTTGCAAGGGTTTTTTAGTCGGGACAGGCTTTTCGAAAAAATCTTTTTTAATTTCATTTTTGTCATATTCTTCAGACTTTGGTTTTTCTATATTATCAGAATAAGCTTCTTCGGTTTTGCCTTTTTCTTCAACTTTTTCACAAGGCTTTTTTTCATCAGCTTCTTTTGCAGGCTTATCTTCTTTGGCAAGATTTTTTATTTTATCCTGATCCATAGGTTTAAAATTTGATTTTAAAGCCTTTACCTCTTTTAAAATATCCTCTTCATTATTTAAAAACAAAAGGCTTTTAAGGTTTGAAATTATATAAGCTTTATCTCTATAGTCTTTTAAGGCTCTTTCTCCTCCTACAAGGTGAAGAATAATTTTGTCCTTATCCCTTGAAATCTTTTTTATTTTTATAATGCCTACCTCGCCGGTTCTTTCAAGGCAGGGGCCTTCATAGGACACCTTCCCGTAGCCTTCAATGGATATTTCTTTATCCAGTGGGTCCTTTGAGATTTTAAGATTTGCCAAGCTTAAATGGTTAGCAAGCTCTTCAATTCTATCTACATTTTTATAAGATATATCTTTGGCATTAAGGCTTAAAAGATTTTCTGAAGAGGAGATTTTGTAGTCATTTATTTTTAAATCCGTGGACTTTTCTATACAAAGTCTTACTAGGGCATTAACGAGATTTTGTTGCATAAGGTCAAGTCTGTGAGGGTAGTCTATAGCCTGGATAATTTTATCGCCATCGGTTTTAAAGTAAATGGTGCCTGCAATTTCTCTAAGTTCTGGTCTTTTTGAATTTATTGTATAAATATCTCCCTCCAATTTTTCAGTTCCGAAAAATATTATTGATTCTGCGGGACTTTTATAGTCCGGAGAAATACTTTTTAAAATATCTGATTGGTATTCTTTTTCATAAGGGTAATCAATGTATCTTTTTTTCATAATAGCTCCTTTATATTCTTCTCTATATTTTATCACATTGACACGCCTTGTTAAATAATAAGGCAGATATTATAATCAACATGAGGTGGACCATGTTTATATTAGTCTTTGTTTTTTCTTTACTTGGAATAATTTGTGCCGATAAATTTAATATAAGCTCTTTATTAGCACTTGCTTTTATCGGACTTTTAGGTTTTTTATATAAAGACTTTAGTAGAAAAAACAGATTTTTAATAGTACTGGCACTTGTATTTTTAATAAATGTTATTTCTCTAAACTTTAAAAACTCCATTATTCTTGATGAAAATGTAACTATAATAGGAACGATAGTAGAAGACAGTTTAAAAAATAATAGAAGGTATGTTTTAAGAGATAAATTTTTTAACAGGTATTTAATTTATTCAGAAGAGCCTTTAAATTTGGGTGACAAGGTAAAAATAGAAGGTAAATCTAAAAAACCTTTAGGCAAAATGAATGACTTTGATTTTAATTACAGGGGATATTTAAAGTCCAAGGGGATAAATTATATTATCTATGTAAACAAAGTTGATTTTTTGGGAAAGTCTTATTTGAATAATTTAAAGTCAGGCTTCAGAGACTATGTAAAAGCTTCCTTAAGGCCCTTAAGTGAAGATAATAAAAAAATAATTTTAGCTGTACTCTTAGCCGATTCCGACTATATAGATGATGGGAGGAAGTTAGATTTCAGACAGGCGGGGCTTTCTCATATACTTGCAATGTCAGGACTACATATAGGATTAATTCTTCTAATAAGTGAAAAGCTTCTGGAGCTTTTAAAATTTTCAAAGATTAAAAGAAGACTCTTTTCTCTTTTTATAGCCTTTAGCTACATATATTTGGTCTTTATGCCCCTTGGTGCATTAAGGGCATATTTAATGTATCTCTTTTTGTTTTTATCTTTTATTTTTAAAAAGAAGTACAGATCTATCGATGCGCTTGCTTTAAGTGGGACACTTACACTTTTAATAAATCCTTATGCCTTTTATTCTCTCTCCTTTCTTCTTAGTTATTTAAGTGTTTTGGGAATAATTTTATTTTATAGGAGGTTTAATATTTTATTTAAGAGGAGGAAATTCTCTTCTTCTTTAGCCTTAACTTCTTCTGTAAGTTTAATGATTTTGCCCGCTTGTCTTTATTATTTTAATGAATTTTCTATTTTAGGATTTATTTCCAATTTAATAGTTTTACCCTTTTATACCTTTGCAATAGTTTTGTCTTATTTAATGGTGATTTTTAACTTTGCCTCTTTTATCCTTGCACCGTCTGTTAACTTAGCTTTGGACTTGTCAAATTTTATTTTAAGCTTTATTAATAAATTAAACTTTATAAATTTAAACCTCTTTACTCTAAGCCCGGCATCTCTTGTAGTTTATTATTCAGCAATAGCTTTATATTTAGTAAGGGAAAAATTTAAAGGATATTATAAATTTAATAAGGCTGTTTTTGTGTCAATGGTAGGAGTCTTTATTTTAAGCTTTTCTATTTATTATTATAATTATTGCAGAAGCTATGAAATGGATTTTTTATATGTTGCACAAGGTGAGTCGACTTTAATAAGAGATGGCAATAGTTATACAATGGTGGACTTGGCAGGGTCCTTTAATAGGGACTATAGAAGTGGAGAGATTTATACCCTTAAAGCTTTAAGAAGTAAGGGAATAAAGAAAATAGATAATTTATTTATCAGCCACTTTGATTTGGATCATTCTGACGGACTTTTTGATATAATAGACTATGTAAAGATAAAAAATGTATATTTGCCCTATTATGAGGACAATGAATATGTTGACTTGTTAAAGAAAAAGGCGGACAAGGTTTATCTTTTAAAAACCGGAGATAGGTTTAAGTTAAAAGATCTTAATATTAAAGTTATATCGGCGTCTTTGGAAAAGTTTAAGTCCAATGATAAATCTATGGTGTTTTTAACGGACTATAAGGGCTTTAAATCACTTTTTACAGGAGACATAAGTGAAGATAGGGAGAAGTTTATAAATGTAAATGCCGACCTTTTAAAGGTCCCTCATCACGGGTCGAATACATCAGGGTCACAGGAATTTTTAGAAAGAGTTAATCCAAAGTTTGCCACTATAAGTGCAGGCCTTGATAATATTTATAACCACCCCGGAAATGAGCTGATAGATAGGCTTAATGCCCAGGGAATAATTTGGAAATCCACTAATTTTAACGGGGGAATAAAACTTAAAATCACAGGAGACAGGATTACATTTAAGGGTTATTTAGATAAAGAACCTTTAGATTTAACATTTCTTATAGCTTGGATTATTCTTTTAATATTTATAATTAAGTATGGTGAATATTTTGCAGTACAGGGAAATTTACAGAAGAGAAATTAAGGGAGCTTTTTTTTTCTTCGGCTATGAAAAACTTTTATTAAACAATACCTTGGAATATTTAATAAAAAAGTATACAAAATCGGACTTTAGAAGCTTTAATTTAATCTATCTAAATGGGGAGGAGCTTAATTTAGAGGGGCTTATAGGCGCCTGCGAGACTCTGCCTGTTTTTGATAATAAAAAGCTTATTATAGTTAAAAATTCTTTTAATTTCAGTCTTGAAGTAGGAGATAAACTTTTTAATTTTTTAGATAACTTGGCGGATTATGTGATACTTATTTTTTTAGATGATGATGATAAAATTGACAAAAAAAGAAAGTTTTACAAGTACTTTAAGAAAAATAATTTAACTGTTGAGTTTGAGAAGTTAAAGGGGCAAGATGTAAATAGATTTGTTAGAGAATATTTTATTTTAAAGAATCGGGAAATAGCAAATACCGATCTTATTTATCTGGTGGAGAAGTCTGGTTATAAGTCCAGAAATCTTGACTTGAATCTTTATGATTTAAAAAATGAAATGGATAAGATTTTTTCTCTGGCTAAAGGCAAAATTATAACAAGAGAGGATATAGACAAATCTATAAGCGAAAATACTGATTCAAATATATTTAACTTTTTAGATGCCTTATCCTCAAAAGATACATCGAGGGCAATAAGGGAGTATGCTTTCCTTAGAAAATTAAATGAACCATCTCAAAGAATTTTATATATGATTATAAGACAAATTCGCCTTATGATGCTTTATAAAAATTTAAATGAGCTTGGTTATAAAAGCTCTGAAATTTTAAAAAAGCTATCTATTAGTAGCTTTGAATTTAATAAAATTGCAAATTTTTCCAAAAATTTTAAGCTTAATGAGCTTTATAAAATACATAGTGAGCTTTTAAGGACGGACAATTCTTTAAAAACTACTTCCTTATCTCACAAGGTTTTAATAGAAATGCTTATAGTTCAAATTACAGGATAAATAAAATAAACCTGAGTCTCTCTCAGGTTTTGTTTTATATATAAATGCAAAGATGTTACATTTTCAGCTTATTTGTTAAGTTTTTTAGCAAGTCTTGACAACTTTCTTGAAGCTGTATTTTTATGAATAACATTTTTATGAGCTGCTTTTTTAAGTTTTTTATCAACAGTTTTTAATAGTTCTCTTGCTTCTGAAATGTTTTCTAATTCTAAAGCTTGTTCAAATTTTTTGATAGCTGTTTTTACTTCAGTTTTAACTGATTTATTACGTTCAGCGTTTCTTTTTGCAACATCAATTCTTTTAATAGCTGATTTAATATTTGCCATGTAATTCACCTCCACAATTTTTAAGCTCTTTGTATTCTACCACGATAAATAGAGCTTTGCAAGATTTATCTTATTCTGAAAAAGTCAAGCTCTACCTGATTGCTAAGATCAAGACCTTTTTTTGTAAGTCTTATGCCTTCTTTTGAAGATTCTATAAGTTTTGCATTTATATTTTTTTCGATTTCTTTTTTATATTCTGATTCAAAGTCCAGGTTAAAAGCTTTGTTAAAATCTTTTATATTAAGACCGTCATTAATTCTAAGGGTCATAATAATATATTCGTTAATTCTGTCTTCTTTTGATAAAGCTTCCACTTCATCAACGGCGGATTCTTGGTTATTTAAATTTTCTATATAGGTTTTAAAGGAATAGCTGTTGTTAAATCTGAAGTTTTCTATATTTGAATAGGCACTAAGTCCAAGTCCCAAATAGTTTTTAAGCTTCCAATATCTAAGATTGTGTCTTGATTCATATCCAGGCAGGGCAAAATTTGATATTTCATATTGCTTAAGACCTAAATGCTCAAGCTCATTTACAATATAGTGATACATATTTCTATCCTCTGTTTCATCAGGGAATAGATATTTATCCCTATTATTATAAAGAGGGGTTCCCTTTTCCAGTATAAGAGAATAGTAGGATATATGCTTAGGTTTAATATCTTTAATATAATCTATACATTCTTTTACATCTGAAAGCTTTTGATAGGGAAGGGCGGACATAAGATCTAAACTGAAATTTTTTATCTTGCACCTTTCAAAGAGGTCAACAGCTTTTAAAATATCATCCTTTTTATGAATTCTCCCTATAAGGGATAAAAGCCTATCATTAAAGGATTGTGCACCTAGAGAAAATCTGTTAACTCCGGCAGCCTTGTAGCTAAGAAGCTTATCTTTAGTTAAGGAGTTGGGATTTATTTCAATAGTTATTTCTCCGGTATTTTTTAAATCATTGTAGACCTTGACTCTTTTTAAAATTTCTTCTATATATTCTTTTTTTACACAGGAGGGGGTTCCTCCACCTATAAATATACTTTCTATTTCCTTGTCCTTAATAAAACTTCCATATAGATCTATTTCCTTATAAAGGGCATGAAAGTATTTATCGGCAAGGTCCTCATTTAAAACAGATGAACAAAAGTCGCAATAGTAACATCTGCTTTGGCAAAAGGGTATGTGAAAGTACAAGGACAAATCCTTAGAAGATTTTATTTCTTTTAAAAAATTAATTTTCTTCATCAAACTTAAGCACTGTAAGAAAGGCTTCTTGTGGCACTTCCACATCTCCAACCATTCTCATACGTTTTTTTCCTTCCTTTTGTTTTTCAAGAAGCTTTCTCTTTCTTGAAATGTCTCCTCCGTAACACTTGGCAAGTACGTCCTTTCTAAGGGCTCTTATAGTTTCTCTTGCTATTATTTTGTTGCCTATTGCAGCCTGAATGGGAACTGCAAATTGATGTCTTGGAATTACGTCTTTTAGCTTTTCACAAATTTTTCTTCCCTTTGAGTAGGCTGTGGATTCATGAACTATAATAGAAAAGGCATCTACCAAATTTGAGTTAATAAGTATGTCAAGCTTAACAAGATCTGATTCCTGATAACCTTTAAATTCATAGTCGTAGGAAGCATAACCTCTCGTCTTCGATTTAAGAGCATCAAAGAAGTCATATATAACCTCATTAAGGGGAAGATCATATCTTATAAGGGCTCTTGTTTCTTCCAGGTATTGCATATCAATGTAGGTGCCTCTTCTGTTTTGGCAAAGTTCCATTACAGAACCTACATAGCTTGTAGGAGTCATAATTTCAGCCCTTACTATAGGCTCTTCCATTAAGGCTATTTCACTTGGATCAGGTAAATTTGAAGGGTTTTGAATTTTAAGGACGCTTCCGTCAACCTTTGTGATTCTGTATATAACTGATGGAGCAGTTGTAACTAAATTAAGATCAAATTCCCTTTCAAGTCTTTCCTGAATAATTTCCATGTGAAGTAAGCCTAAAAATCCGCATCTAAAACCAAAGCCAAGGGCAACAGATGTTTCCGCCTCAAAATCAAGGGCGGCATCATTAACCTGAAGCTTTTCAAGAGCATCTCTAACTGCCGTGTACTCTTCTCCTTCTCCCGGGTAAATTCCGCAATAAACCATAGGCAGAACTTTTTTATATCCAGGGTAAGGTTTAACATCCTTGTTGCCGGCGGAAATTATAGTATCACCAACAGTGGCTTCCTTTACATTTTTAATACTTGCGGCTATGTAACCCACATCACCGGCACTTAATTTATCAAGAGGCATATGACCTGATGTTGTTACTCCAACTTCAACAACTTCAAAAGTTTTTTTAGTTGAGTACATTTGAATCATATCACCTTGCTTTATAGACCCATCTCCCACTCTTACATAACATATTACGCCTTTATAGCTGTCATAATAGGAGTCGAATATTAATGCCTTAAAGGGGGCATTTTCGTCGCCTGAGGGGGCGGGAATGTCACTTATTATTTTTTCTAGCACCTTGTCTATACCGATTCCGTTTTTTGCTGATACTAAAGGAGCATCTTCACAGTCAAGTCCTATAATATCTTCAATTTCTTTTTTTACTTCATCAGGTCTGGCACTGGGAAGATCTATTTTGTTAAGTATGGGAATAAGCTCCAAATCTTGATCAATTGCAAGGTAAACATTGGCAAGGGTTTGAGCTTCAACGCCTTGAGAGGAGTCCACAACTACAAGGGCGCCTTCACAGGCTGCAAGGGATCTTGAAACCTCATAATTAAAGTCGACATGTCCGGGAGTATCTATAAGGTTAAATATATATTCATGACCATCTTTAGCCTTATAGACTAAACGGACAGCTTTTAACTTAATGGTGATACCTCTTTCCCTTTCAAGGTCCATTGAGTCTAAAACCTGTTCGTCCATTTCTCTTTTAGTAAGGGTACCGGTGTCTTCTATAAGTCTGTCGGCAAGAGTTGATTTGCCGTGATCAATATGTGCAATTATTGAAAAGTTTCTAATATAATTTTGTCTATTAGTCATCAGTACCTCCTATAATTCCAAATTGAGAAAGGGGCCAGTAACGAAACCTTACTATACCTCTTATACTTTTTCTTGTAATGGGACCGAAGGCTCTTGAGTCTGCGGATTTGCCTGGAAGTCTGTTGTCTCCCATGACAAAATACTCATCCTTATCCAGAGTCCAACTGTCTAAATTATAAATTCCCGTTTCAAGACCATCCTCAATATAATTTTCAGTGAGTTTTTCATCGTTACGATAAACATTACCATCATGTATTTTAATTGAGTCACCGGGTTTTCCTAAAATTCTCTTAATATACTCCTTATTTTCTTCAATAGGGGAGTCAATTATAACGACATCACCATAATCAGGATCCCTGTAGTAAAGGGGAAAGACTAAAGAGATAAGTCTATCTCCGTCTTTGAAGCTGGGATTCATAGATACTCCGCTTACAGCATTAGATGAAAAAACAAAGGTCCTTATAAGTAAAGCCAAGGCTATTGCAAGGACAAACATAATAATGTAGCTGAAAAAACTTTCTTTCTTTTCTTCTTCCATAATCTATAATTACTCCTAATAAATTTATAAAATATAGTCTTAAATATCTAAAACAAGCTATTACATTTTAACACAGTTTGAAAATAATTAAAACTTAAAGGGATTTTAATAAAATCAAAAATACTTTCAATAAAAGTATTGACAATCTTTGACCAAGCGTGTATTATGTAAACATAAGCTTTAGCACTCAGCATAAAAGAGTGCTAACAATAAGGTGATATTATGGATAAGAGAAAGATAGAAATTTTAAATGCGATAATAAATTCCTATATTGATTCTTCAAGTCCTGTAGGCTCAAGAACCCTATCCAAAGATTTTAATTTGGGAGTCAGTTCTGCAACAATCAGAAATGAAATGGCTGACTTGGAGGATTTAGGTTATCTGAATAAGCCTCACACTTCGGCAGGCAGAGTGCCTTCCGATAAAGCTTATAGATTTTTTGTAGATGAGTTAATAAGGAACGACTCTATATTTGAATATGACAATGAAGATTTTTCCCATATAGAAGATAAACTTCTTGATGATGTAAGGGGAATGAGTGATATTTATAAAAATGCCGTAAAGGTATTGGCTGATATGACAAACTCTACATCCTATCTTGTATCATTGGAAAAATCCGACACTAAAATCAAGCTTATACAACTGGTTAATATTGACGAAAATACAGTTCTTTTAATAATAGTAGGGGACAAGGGAGTTGTTGATCATCAAAGAATAGACCTTGAAGAACCCATTGATGACTTTGTTCTTTCTAAGATATCCGACCAGCTTAATGAATATCTTGTAGGTGTTGATTTTGAAAAAATTTCAAAAATAAAAATAGTCTTAAAGGGAGACTTAGTAAGGTACAGTAAGTTTATTTTAGATATAGTGGCTGAAATATCAAAATTTAATGATAAAATAACCGCTTCTGATTTCTATTATGATGGGCTTACCAACATACTAAACTACAAGGAGTATTTTGATGTAAAAAGAGCTCAAGAATTTATGAGCTTTATTCAAAATGAGGATTCCTTACTCAGTATAATTAGCGACCCAAAAGACGATACGGGATTTAGTGTAATAATTGGAAATGAAAATTCAAATAGTCTGCTTAGGAATAACTCCATAATAAAGTCAAGCTTTGGGTTTAAAAATAAGGCCAGAGGAGTTTTAGGAGTTATAGGACCGATAAGAATGAATTATAAAAAGCACGTAAGGGCCGTTTGGGCAGTTAGTTATAATTTAACAAAGACAATTAACAGTATTGTGAGGTGATTAAATGACTGATACGAATAAGATAAATGAAGAAATTATAGATGATAATTTGGATTCTGAAGAAATAAAAGAAGAGCTTGTGGATAATGATTTAAATGAGTCTTGTGATGAAAATCCTCAAGATAAAACAGACAAGGACTTTGAAGACCTTAAGGATAACTTCGTTAGACTACAGGCGGATTTTATAAACTTTAAAAGAAGAACTGAACAGGAAAGAAGTGATTATATAGAACTTGGTTCCATAAAGGTTTTAAATAATATTCTTTTAGTAGTTGATAATTTTGAAAGAGCACTTGAATCACAAACTCAGGATGAAAATTATAAAAATGGAATTGAACTTATCTATAAGCAAATAATTGATCTTTTAGGAAAGTTTGATGTAGTTGAAATGGAAGCTGAAAACAAGGACTTTGATCCCAATTTACATCACGCCGTTATGGTGGAGGAAAAAGATGGTGTAAAAGAGGGAATAGTATTAGAAGTTTTACAAAAAGGATATATGATTGGTAAAAAAGTACTTAGACCGGCAATGGTTAAGGTATCTAAATAATCTCTTAAGGAGGATTTATAAATGGGAAAAATAATAGGAATTGATTTAGGAACTACAAACTCTGCAGTAGCAGTTATGGAAGGTGGGGACTCAATAATAATCCCCAATATAGAAGGTAATAGAACGACACCATCAGTTGTTGCATTTACAAAGGATGGAGAAAGATTAGTAGGAGAAACGGCAAAAAGACAAGCTATAACAAACCCTGATAGAACCGTTCAATCAATTAAAAGGGAAATGGGCTCAGACCACACTATAAAAATTGACGGAAAAACTTACACTCCTCAAGAAATTTCAGCTATGATACTTCAAAAGTTAAAATCAGACGCTGAAAGCTACTTGGGAGAAAAAATTACTGAAGCTGTAATTACAGTACCTGCTTATTTTACAGATGCACAAAGACAAGCTACAAAGGACGCAGGAAAGATTGCAGGTCTTGATGTAAAAAGAATAGTAAACGAGCCTACAGCAGCAGCACTTGCTTATGGCGAAGACAAAGACAAAGACGCTCAAACCATTATGGTATATGACCTTGGAGGAGGTACCTTTGACGTATCAATTCTTGAAATGTCAGATGGAGTATTTGAAGTACATTCTACAAGAGGTAACAACAGACTTGGTGGAGATGACTTTGACAATAAGCTAATTGATTATATTGCAGCTGAATTTAAGAAGGAAAATGGAGTTGATTTAAAGGCTGACAAAATGAGTCTTCAAAGACTTAAGGAAGCAGCAGAAAAAGCTAAGAAGGAACTTTCTTCAACAATGTCAACAAATATCAACTTACCTTTTATTACAGCTACAGCTCAAGGACCTTTACACCTTAATATGGACCTTACAAGAGCTAAATTTGACGAATTGACAGCTGATCTTGTAAAAATGACAGAAGGACCTGTGAAGGATGCTTTAAAAGATGCGGGACTTTCAGCATCAGATATAGATAAGGTACTTTTAGTAGGAGGTTCAACAAGAATCCCTGCAGTACAAAATTGCATAAAGAAGTTAATAGGCAAAGAAGCACAAAAGGATATAAATCCTGACGAATGTGTTGCTCTTGGAGCTGCAATTCAAGGTGGAGTTCTTTCAGGCGATGTTAAAGACTTATTACTTCTTGATGTTACACCTTTGTCCCTAGGTATTGAAACTATGGGTGGAGTTACTACAAGATTGATTGAAAGAAACACTACAATACCTACTAAGAAATCACAAATATTTACAACAGCAACAGATAATCAAACATCTGTAGATATTCACGTACTTCAAGGTGAAAGACAAATGGCTTCAGACAACGTAACTTTAGGAAGATTCCAACTTGAAGGTATAGCTCCTGCCAGAAGAGGAATACCTCAAATAGAAGTTACCTTTGACATTGATGCCAACGGTATAGTAAATGTTTCAGCAAAGGATCTTGGAACAGGTAAGGAACAAAAAATCACTATAACATCTTCAACTAACCTTTCTGACGATGAAATCGAAAAGAAGGTAAAGGAAGCTGAAATGTATGCACAAGAGGACTCTAAGAAAAAAGATCTTATTGAAAGCAGAAACAATGCAGATTCAATGATTTATCAATCAGAATCTACTCTTGAAGAAGTAAAAGACAAGATAAAAGCTGAAGACAAGGAAAAAATACAAAAAGCTATTGAAGATCTAAAGGCAGTTAAGGATTCTGATAACGTAGATGAAATTAAGGCCAAGACAGAAGAATTAACCAAGGCATTTTATGCAGTTTCAGAAGAATTATATAAACACACACAAGAACAAGCAGGACAAGAAGCAAACAAGAAACCTGAAGAAGATGTAGTAGATGCCGACTACGAAGTTGTAGATGAAGACGAAGAATAATATTTAAAATAGAGCTAAATCTTCTATAGATTTAGCTTTATTTTTTTACATAAACAAGGTACAATATAAAACTAAAATGAGGTGAAATTTTGAGGGATTTTTATGAAATCCTTGAAGTCGAAAGAAGTGCAAGCTTAAAAGATATAAAAAAATCCTACAAAAGATTGGCAAAGAAATATCACCCTGACCTTAATCAGGGAGATAAAGAGTCTGAGATGAAATTTAAAGAGATAAATGTGGCCTATGAAGTTCTTTCAGATGAAGGCAAGAGAAGAAACTACGACTTATACGGAGAAGAAGGGGTAGGCGGAAATTATCAGGACTCAGGTTTTGGAGGATTTTCAGACATATTCGGAGATATTTTCGATATGTTCGGAGGAGCAAGCTATAGAGATTCGTCAAGATCAAGGGCAAAGGATATGCCCAGACAGGGTAGCGATATAAGGTATGACATTTCACTAGACTTTAGGGAAGCTGTTTTTGGAACAGAAAAAGAAATAAATGTAAGAAGAAGGGAAACCTGTTCTGAGTGTCATGGAGATGGTAAAGAACCGGGAACAGAAAAACACACCTGTGATAAGTGTGGTGGAAGTGGACAAGTTCAAATAGAAACGTCATCAGGATTTGGGAGATTTATAAGAGTTGCCACCTGTGATAAATGCGGCGGAAGCGGAGTTATAATAGAGCACCCTTGTAAAAAATGTAACGGTCAGGGTAAGGAAACAGTAACTAAAAAAATCAAGACCAAAATACCTGCAGGTGTAGATAATGGAACTGTAATATCCATGTCCGGAGAAGGCAATGCAGGGGAAAACGGAGGACCCAACGGAGATCTTTATATCTATATAAGAGTAGCCGATGATTCCGTATTTAAAAGAAACGGCTATGACCTTCATATAAATATGCCAATAACTTATATGGATGCAGTTTTAGGAGGCACAATAAAGGTTCCCACTCTTACTAAGTTAAAGGACTTTGAAATACCAAAGGGAACTCAAGGTGGCACAACCTTCAGACTCAAGGATGAGGGTATAAAAAAGGTAAGAGGATCAGGTAAGGGAGATTTATACTTTACAGTTGATATAATAGTACCTAAAAAGATAAATGAAGAGCAGGAAAAACTTTTGGAGGAGCTTAGAAATAAAAGCGATAGTGCTGAAAATGAAGAGAAGGGTTTCTTCAGCAGAGTCAAAGATTTTTTTGAATAGACAATATCTTATGATCTTGTCTATTTTTTTATAAAGGAGAAATTATGAAGTACATTGATTTTTCGATAAAGTCAAAAATAGAAAACAGAGAAAATATATTAAATATTTTATACTCAATGGATATTTATGTATTTGAAGAGTACGGGGAACACATTTTACAAGAGCTTAACCAAGATGAAAAAAGCTGGGACTTTATAGATAAGGATGTTTTTAAACTTGACCCTAATGAGCTTATAATAAAAGTTTATTTCTCCCCTGAAGAAAAGGACAAATATCTGGAGCTTGAAAGGGTTTTAAAAGAAAAAGGATTTACAGATCTTTTAATAAGAGAGGAAGATGATGTAGACTGGTCCAATAATTGGAAGAAATATTATCACACTCTTGAAATAGGAAAAAAGATTGCCATTAAACCTTGCTGGGAAGTCTATGAAAATAAAGATAATAGAGTAATAGTAGAGATAGACCCCGGAATGGCTTTTGGAACAGGTAGTCATGAAACCACCTATTTATGCTTAGAAGCTTTAGAAAAATATATAGAACCTCAAGACAAGGTATTTGACATAGGTTGTGGAAGCGGTATACTTGCCATAGCTGCTATAAAGCTTGGAGCTGAGTCCGCCCTTTGTGTAGATATAGATGAAAATTGCATAAAGGCAAGTAAAAACAATGCAAAGCTTAACAAGGTTGATGATAGAATAACTATTTATAAAGGTAATCTCCTAGATAAGGTAGAAGGAAAAGCGGACGTAATTATATCCAATATAATTGCAGAGATAATAGCTGAGATGATCCCAAAGCTTAACTCTCACTTAAATAAGGGAGGAAGATTTATCCTATCCGGAATAATTCATGATAAGATAGGCCTTATAAAATCAGCCTTGGAGAGAGAAGGACTTGAGCTTGTAGAAATCAAAGAAAAAAATGAGTGGGTAAGGATTATAGGTAGGAAATAAAATGTTTAGATTTTTTGTAGATGAAGCCTTTGATAAAGTCCTTATGCTTAGTGAAGAAGACTCTCATCACTATTTAAAGGTCCTTAGAATAAAGGAAAACGAGCTTGTGGAGATAGTTGCTGAAAACGGGAATTTTTCTGCAAGATTTCACCACCTTGAAGGTAAGACTGTGGTTTTGGAAAAGCTTAAAGAGTTAAAAAGGGAGAATGAAAGCCCAATAGACTTGGCTCTTGCCTTTGGAATTTTAAAAAACAACAATACTGAAGAAATATTAAAATATTGCACGGAAGTTGGAGTCAGCGAATTTTATCCCTTGTATACAGATAGAGTTGTATCTAAGATAGAGAAAAAAGAAGATTTAAAAATAGCCAGATGGGAAAAAATTATTGAGTCAGCTGCCAAGCAATCAAAAAGAGAAATAATTCCAAAACTTAATTCACCTGTTAAAATTAAAGATTTAGAAGAAATTTCTAAAAGACAAAATAGAAAAATTATTATGGCTTATGAAGAAGAAAAAGATTTAAGATTCGACGAGGGCAAAAAATATAATAAAATACTTTTAGTAGTAGGTCCAGAGGGTGGATTTACAAAAGATGAAGCCGAAGCTTTAAAAATTATGGGAGCAGATGTAATATCTTTAGGTAGAAGGATTTTAAGAGCACAAACCGCAGCTATATGTGCCAGTTTTTATATAATACAAAGCTTAGAAAGGAGGGATCAGTCATTTCAAAAACATATTCAATAATGACCTTAGGTTGTAAAGTAAATCAATATGAATCAGAAGCAGTTTCAGAACTTTTCAGCAAAAAGGGATATATAAATGTAGAAGACAATGAAGAAAATGCTGATATATATATAATAAACACCTGCACTGTAACAAATCTTTCAGACAGAAAATCAAGACAGGTTATAAGAAGAGTAAAAAGAAATAATCCAGATGCAATAGTTGCAGTAATGGGTTGCTATTCACAAGTCGCTCCGGAAAATGTAGCTAAAATAGAAGGAGTGGATATAATAATAGGAACCAGTGAAAGAAATGAAATAGTAGATCTTTGTGAGACCTTTGAAAAAGAAAAGAAGCAACTTAATACAGTAAGATCATTAAAAGGAGATCACTGTTTTCAGGATATAAGCACTAAAAGCACCCCGGGAATGACAAGAGCTTACATGAAGGTGCAAGACGGATGCAACAGGTTTTGCAGCTACTGTATAATCCCCTATGCCAGAGGACCTATAAGATCAAGGACGCTGGAAGACTCTGTAGCTGAAGCAAAAGCTTTATCAGAGGCAGGATATAAGGAAATAATTTTAACGGGAATTCATGTCGGTTCATATGGATACGATTTAGGTAATACAAGATTAATAGATCTTATAGAAAAAATTGCCGAGATAGAAAATATAAGGAGAATAAGACTTTCATCAATAGAGCAGGGAATAATAACAGAGGACTTTATGAAAAGAGCCCTTAATACCGGAAAGGTCTGTGATCATTTTCATTTGTCCCTCCAAAGCGGATCAAATAGAACCCTAAAAAACATGAATAGAAAATATACAAAAGAAGAATTTTTTGAAAAGACTGAACTTATAAGAAGCTACATGCCTCTTGCAGGACTTACGACAGATATAATAACAGGCTTTCCAGGAGAATCTGATCAAGACTTTAAAGAAAGCTATGATTTTGTAGAAAAAGTTGGATTTTCAAGAATTCATATTTTCAAATATTCAAAGAGACAGGGAACAGTTGCGGCATCTATGCCTAATCAAGTAGACGGAAATATAAAAATAGAAAGATCTGATGTAATGTCTGAATTAAATGAAAGACTTATGAAGGAATTTGCTGAGAAAAATGCTAATTTAAAAAAATCCCTTTTAGTTGAAGAAGAAATTGAAAAGGGAAAGTTTTTAGGATATACTACAAATTACATCAGGTGTTTAGTAAATTCTGATGAACCACTGAAAAATAAAATTGTTGATGTTGAGCTTAAGGAATTCGACAAGGATATTTTAAGGGCAAAATTAGTGTAAGGAGGTAAGATTATGGATTGCTTATTTTGTAAAATAATTGCAGGAGAAATACCATCAGATAAAGTTTATGAAGATGATTTAATCTATGCATTTAAAGATATAGATCCACAAGCACCGGTACATATACTTATAGTACCAAAGGAGCACATAGAATCATTAGACGATATAAACGAGTCCCATAAGGATCTTATTTTCCATATAAGTCTAAAGGCAAAGGAATTAGCAGCAAAATTTGGTTTAACAAAAGGCTATAGACTTGTAAACAATTGCAAGGAAGATGGAGGACAAAGCGTAAATCACTTACACTACCACCTCCTTGGCGGCAGAAGTATGGCATGGCCACCGGGTTGATAAAAAAATATTGAAATCAAGCCTATTATAAGATATAATTATTTGGAAATAGTCTTAAGGACTACTCTTTTCAGTGAGAGGAGGGAAATCATGTCAGAAGTTAGAGTTGGAGAAAATGAATCTCTTGATAATGCTCTTAAAAGATTTAAGAGACAATGCGCTACCAGTGGAATACTTAAAGAAGCAAGAAAAAGAGAACATTATGAAAAACCAAGTGTTAGAAGAAAAAAGAAATCCGAAGAAGCACGTAGAAAGAGAAATGCCAGATATTAAAAGAGGTGCAATATGTCTTTAAAAGAACAGCTTATGGAAGATTTAAAAACTGCCATGAAAAACAAAGACAAGTTGAAAAAAGACACTATCACCATGGTACGTGCAGCCATTAAGCAAAAGGAAATTGACGATAGAGTTGAGCTTAGCGATGAGGATATATTAAATATTCTTTCTAAACAGCTAAAGGAAAAAAAATCTTCAATAGAAGAATTTGAAAAAGGAAATCGTCAAGATTTAATAGAACAAACCAATTCTGAGATTGATATACTGCTTAACTATTTGCCTAAGCAGCTTTCTGAAGGTGAGTTGACTGAGATTATAAAAGACGTAATTAAAGAAAACAATATTGATTCACCTAAACAAATGGGTATTCTTATGAAAAATGTAATGCCTAAAATAAAGGGAAAAGCTGACGGTAAAATGGTAAGTAAAATCGCTCAAACATTATTAAGTAAACCTGGGGAATAACCTGGGTTTTATTTTTCGGGAGAATTCTATGAAAAGAAAAATTTTTGTTCTTACCATCTTGTTATTTTTAATAATTTCACCCCTTGTATTTGCCGAAGAAGGAAAGGTATACGTTATTCCTGTTAATAGCGAGATAACAAATGCAAGTAGCGGATTTATTAAAAAGAGTATAGCTAAAGCTGAGGAAAACAAGGCCGACCTTATTATCTTTGAAATTGACACCTATGGAGGATCTGTTTTAGCAGCTGAAAAAATTAAAAATTACATAGTTGACTCTAAGGTAAAAACTGCGGCTTTTGTAAATACAAAGGCGGAATCAGCAGGAGTTTTAATTACAATTGCCTGTGAGAAGGTTTATATGGCTCCAACAGCTACAATAGGATCTGCAGAGACTATTCCAAAAACTGAGAAAAACATTTCATTTTGGAGGTCTATACTAAGGGATACTGCCCAATATAGAAATAGAAACAGTGAGATAATAGAAGCTATGGCGGACAGTGATATAAAAATTCCAAACCTTTCTTCAAAGGGTAAGCTGGTTAACTTAACATCAGAGGAATCTTTAAAGTATAAAATTTCAGATGGAACTGTAAGGTCTTATAAAGATATAGCAGAAGATCTTAATCTAAATGATGATGAGATTATAAATCTTGAAATGGACTCCAGTTATAAATTTATAAATATTATTTCCTCATCAGGTGTATCTACGCTTTTACTGGTATTGGGCTTAACTGGATTTATATTTGAAATATTTACTCCGGGCTTTGGTCTTGGAGGAGTAATATCAATACTGTCATTCTTTTTCTTCTTTTTAGGTAGTATATTTTCCGGGAACTCAAATTGGTATTCAGTAATGATATTTTTGCTCGGTCTTTTGCTTTTAATTATAGAAATGTTTATACCGGGCTTCGGTCTTGCAGGCATATCCGGAATTATTGCTGTTGTCTGTGGGCTCGTAATGGCTCTTGGATCAATAGATGTAGCTGTAAGGTCCTTGTCAATAGCCTTTGTTATAGCTTTTATATTTGGGATGGCTTTGGTAAAATCAGGCATGAAGTCAAGATTATTTAATCGCTTAAGACTTGAAAAATCTCATACCTCTGAAAGAGGATATATAGGCAAGGAAAACCCCGACCTTAAAATAGGAGATTTTGCTGTAACCAGGTCTATTTTAAGACCTGTAGGATATATAGAGTTTAATGGTAAGAAATACGAAGCTATAGCTTATGAAGGCTATATAGAAAGTGGAGTTAATGTTGAAGTTTGCCGAATTGATTCAGGCGAAGTTTATGTAAGGAGGGTAAATTAAATGTCGGCCAGCACTATTTTTGGAAGTAGTTTTATAGTAATAATAGTATTACTTATTATATTGTTTTTTACCTTTGTACCTGTGGGATTATGGATAACTGCATTTTTTTCAGGAGTAAAGGTTAAAGTTTCTACCCTTATAGGTATGAGGCTAAGAAGAGTAAGACCGGGCAGAATTGTCAACCCAATGATTAAGGCAACTAAGGCAGGATTAAATTTAGACATTGAAAGTTTGGAAGGTCATTATCTTGCAGGAGGTAATGTAAATACCTTGGTAGATGCTTTAATTGCAGCTGAAAGGGCCAATATACCTTTGCAGTTTGAAAGAGGTGCGGCAATAGACCTTGCAGGACGTAACGTTCTTGAGGCGGTTCAGGTTTCAGTTAACCCAAAGGTAATAGAAACCCCCAATATATCTGCAGTAGCTCAAGATGGAATAGAAGTTGTAGTAAAGGCAAAGGTAACTGTTAGAGCTAATATAGACAGACTTGTAGGTGGAGCGGGAGAAGAAACTATTATAGCCAGAGTTGGTGAAGGTATAGTAACAACAGTAGGTTCCTCAACTACCTATAAGGCTGTTTTGGAAAATCCGGATTCAATATCAAGGGTTGTACTTGAAAAGGGCCTTGACTCAGGAACGGCCTTTGAAATTTTATCAATAGATATAGCAGATGTGGATGTTGCAAGAAATATAGGTGCAAGACTTCAAACTGACCAAGCTGAGGCTGATAAGAGAATAGCTGAAGCTAAGGCATCTGAAAGACGAGCTATGGCACTTGCAAGAGAACAAGAAATGAAGGCTGAAGTAGAGGCTATGAGAGCTAAGGTTGTAGAGGCTGAATCAGAAGTACCTCTTGCTATGGCAGAAGCTTTAAAAAATGGAAACCTTGGAGTTATGGACTACTACAAGCTTAAAAATATAAATTCAGATACTGATATGAGAGATTCTATATCAAAGGCTACAAATAAAAACAAGAAAAATAAAGAGCAGTGATTAAATGAGAAATTTATTAATTATATTGCTAATTTATAGCTTTAAAAAATTTCTTGAAAGAAATAATAAAAAACCCAATAAGAAGAATATGAACCATGAAGCCTTTAATGAAAATAAAGCTGAAAGGTCTATTAGTTCTAAAAAAAACCCGGGATTTTTCAATACTCTTTTTGAATCTCTTTCTCCTATAGATAAGGAAAAATTTAAAGAATTTAAAGATTTAATTAATTCTGATGAAAGAATAACCAAGGGTCAAAAGCAATATTTCACCAAGAAGGATATAGATGATTTATTGGAAGAAAAAAGAATAAAGGAACAAAAAAATACATCCAAGGGAAATAATATTTCTTCAAACTCTTCATCTGAAGAAAAGCAAATAGAAAAAGATCCCAATCCTTACTTTACTAAAGAAGAAAAAAACAAGAATTTTTCAGATAATCCAAACAATTTAAACAACTTAAATGAAGACAACACATTTGATGAAAAATATTTTGATTATGACGATTTAGTTAAAGGAATAATTATGAAAGAAATATTGGACAAACCCGTGTCACTAAGGTAGGAAGCTTGCAAGCTTCCTTTTTTAGTGGAGTGGAAAAATAGGTCATTATATGGTATCATATTAGGGATAATTGGAGGTAATAATGTACGAAAGAACAATTGATATATCATTTCTTGACTCAAATATGTATGGTATTCTTTCAGGAAAACTTGATGAGAATATAAATTATATTGAAAAAGAATTTAATATAAGAAGCAGAATAAGTAATGGCAAGTTAATTGTAATAGGGTCTGAAGAGGAAAATGTAATAAGGGCGGATCTTTTATTTGATAATCTTATAAAGCTTCTAAAGGTACAAAACAATTTAAGTATAAAAGATGTAGAGTATTCAGCATCTTTAATAAAAAATGGAAAAACAGACTCTCTTGTTGAGCTTTTAAAGGAAATTATCCTATATACTTCTATGGGCAAGCCCATTAGAGCAAAGACACTGGGACAAAAGAAATATATAGATACTATAAAGGACAATGATGTTGTTTTCGGAATAGGACCGGCAGGAACGGGTAAAACCTACCTTGCTATGGCTATGGCAGTTAGAGCATTTAAAAACAAGGAAGTAAACAGAATAGTTTTAACAAGACCTGCCGTTGAAGCCGGAGAAAGCTTGGGCTTTTTGCCGGGGGATTTACAAATGAAGGTGGATCCCTATCTAAGACCTTTATATGATGCTCTTTTTGAGATGTTGGGACATGAAAATTACAATAAATATGTTGAAAAGAACCAAATAGAGGTGGCCCCCTTAGCCTATATGAGAGGAAGAACATTGGATTCATCCTTTGTAATTCTCGATGAGGCTCAAAACACAACCAATGAACAAATGAAAATGTTTTTGACCAGATTAGGTTACGGATCAAAGGCTATTATTACCGGAGATATTACTCAAACCGACCTTCCAAAGTCAAAATCTTCAGGACTTAGGACGGTGCTTCATATTTTGAAGAATGTAAAAGGTATAGGTATGGTTTATTTAGGTAATCACGACATAGTACGTCATCCCTTGGTGCAAAGAATAATATCAGCCTATGATTTATATGAGAAAAACAGAAAGAAATAAAAATGGAAATATTTTTTGATAACAGACAAGATGAAATATATATTGATGATAGCTTAACTGATCTTATAAAAAAATCGATTAAAGCTGTCTTAGATGAGGAAAACCTATCAGATAGAATTATGGTTAGTGTTTCTTTTGTAAATTCCTCAGAAATACAAAGCTTAAACAGAGATTTCAGAAATGTAGATAGGGTTACAGATGTATTGTCCTTTCCCATAGACGATGAGTTTAGAATTGAAAACAGAATTCTTGGAGATATAGTTATAAATACTGCAAGAGTTATATCTCAGGCTAAAGAGTATGGACATTCAGAAGAAAGAGAATTTTCTTACCTTACGGTTCATTCAACTCTCCATTTACTCGGCTATGATCATGAAGATGAAGAGGATAAAAATATAATGAGGGCTAAGGAAAAGATAATTATGGAAAGCCTTAATATAAACAGGTGATTTTATGAAAAAAGGTGGATTTATATCTTCTTTTAATTATGCAGTTCAGGGGATTATATCTGCTCTTAAAACTGAAAAAAATATGAAGTTTCATTATTTAGCGGCTTTAGCTGTAGTTATATTAAGCTTGTTTATGGACTTTAACAGACTTGAGTTTTTGCTTATGATATTTGCCATAACCTTTGTTGTTGCTAGTGAAATGTTTAATACGGCAGTTGAGAGGACAGTTGATTTAATTGTTCAAGATTATAATCCTATAGCTAAATATATAAAGGATGTTTCTGCAGGTGCCGTTTTAATATCATCAATAAATGCCTTACTTGTAGCCTATTTGCTTTTTTTCGACAGAATATCAAATTTGGGAGATTTAATGCTTACAAAAATACAAAATTCAGATCCCCACCTAAGCTTCATAGCAATAATTCTTATTTTAATATTAACTCTTGGAGGCAAATATCTAAGAGCTAGGAAAAACGGAGGCACTTATTTTCAAGGAGGTGCTATATCAGGGCATTCATCTCTTGCTTTTTGTGTAGCGACAATTATATCTCTTGTAAGCGAAAAAAGTTTAATAACCCTTGCTGCTTACGGCTTAGCTTTTTTAGTAGCTGAGAGTAGAGTTGAAACAGGAGTTCATAAGCTAAGTGAGGCGATTTCGGGAGCTTTTTTAGGCATAGCTGTGGCTATATTTATCTTTAAGGTGGTGGGATAAGTCAGTATGAATACACAAGATTTAATAAAACTTGCCATAAAAGCAAAAGAAGAAATGACCTACGCACCCTATTCAAAATTTAGAGTGGGAGCATGTGTTGAAATGGAAGACGGATCAGTTTATAGCGGAGGGAATATAGAAATAGCTTCCTACTCAGCTACTAACTGTGCGGAAAGAACTGCAATATTTAAAGCCGTATCTGAAGGGAAGAGGTCTATTGTAAAAATTGCTATAGCGGCAGATTCTAAAGATGTTTTTCCTTGCGGTATATGTAGACAGGTAATAAGAGAGTTTGGTGATAATACAAAAATAATAATTGCAAACTCAGAAAATGATTACAAGACCTACACAATTGAGGAGCTGTTGCCTCATAGCTTTAATAAAAAAGATTTAGGAGTCAGTGATAATGTTTAAATCAGGATTTGCAAGTGTAATAGGTAGACCTAATGTTGGTAAAAGCACATTTCTTAACAGTTTAATAGGTCAAAAAATATCAGCTACCTCAAATAAAGCTCAAACAACAAGAAATTTAATAAATTTTATATATACATCAGACAATATGCAAGTAGTATTTTTAGATACACCTGGTATCCAGAAGCCTAAAAATAAACTTGGAGACTATATGCTTAAAATTTCCGAGTCAGCTTTAAAGGATGTAGATTTAATTACCTATATAGTTGACTGTTCAAGGTCTATAGGTAGGCTTGATGGATATATAATAGATAAACTTAAAGAAGTTAAGAATGTTCCCATAATACTCCTTATAAATAAAATTGATGAAATTAAAAAAGAAGAACTTTTTGAACTTATTAAACTTTATAGTGATTATGGAATATTTAAGGAGATAATTCCCATATCAGCTTTAAAAAATGACGGGATTGACAATTATCTTGATACTCTTTACAAGTATTTAAAAGAAGGTCCTCAGTTTTATCCGGAAGATATGGTTACTGATAAACCTGAAAGATTTATTGTGGCAGAGCTTATAAGGGAAAAAGCTTTAAGGCTTTTAGATGAGGAGGTACCTCACGGAATAGCTGTGTCTGTTGATAAAATGCAATACAGGACAGATAAGGATCTTGTTGATATATACGCAACTATTTATGTTGAAAGGGATTCCCATAAAAAAATTGTAATAGGAAAATCAGGATCCATGATTAAAGAAATAGGCATAAAATCAAGGATAGAACTTGAAGCCTTTTTGGATATTAAAGTTAACCTTAAACTTTGGGTTAAGGTTAAGGAAAAGTGGAGAGAAAAAGAAAGTGGATTAGGAAGTTTCGGATACAAACTATGAAATCTCATGTAACCCAAATAATTGTAATGAATGAGCAAAAATATGGAGATTCAAGTAAAATACTAAGAGCTTTTTCTAGAGATTTAGGTAAGGTTTCAATAATGGCAAAAGGCGCTTTAAGGCCTAAATCTTCTCTTGTCAGTGTTTCCTCCCAGTTTGCTTGGTCAGACATTTGTCTTTCAGAGGGAAAATCATTTTACTATATCAAATGGTCAAGGATAATAAAATCAAACTTTGAACTTAGAAAGAATTTTAAGACTATTATCTATGCCTCATTTATAATGGAGCTTTTAGATAAGACCTTTCTTGAGGGAGAGGTTAACAGAAAAGTATTTGATCTTGTTGTAAAGGCAATTAATCTCTTGCCAACTTTTAAAAATCCGGAATTATTTTTGCTGGCTTATGAGATAAAGTTTATTTCTTTTTTGGGGTATAGACCTAATCTTCTAACAGATTCCTATCCGGCTATTTTTTCTATAGAAGATGGAGGAATTATTAAGGACCATGAGAGGACAGGCACTTATGGCCTGGACCAAAAAGATATTTACTATTTAAATAAAATATTATATACTTCATTAGATAAATTAGATCTTAAAATTGATTCTAATAGGTTTAAAGTACTACAAGATATATTAATTAAGTACATAAAATATAACTTGGATATAAAAGAATTTAATTCATTGTTGCTTATTGAATAAGGGGGAAAAAATGTATTTCCAAGATTTGATAAAAAATTTACAAAAATATTGGATGGATAAGGGATGTATAATAATGCAACCCTATGATGTGGAAAAGGGTGCCGGTACAATGAACCCCTCCACATTTTTAAGATCCTTGGGACCTGAGCCTTGGAGAACCTGTTATGTTGAGCCGTCAAGAAGACCTGCAGACGGACGTTATGGGGAGAACCCCAATAGATTGTACCAACATCATCAAATGCAGGTAATTCTAAAGCCGTCACCTGAAAATGTGCAAGAGCTTTATTTAGAAAGCTTAAAGGCTCTTAATATAGACGTACTTGCTCATGACATAAGATTTGTAGAAGACAATTGGGAGTCTCCTACCCTTGGAGCATGGGGTCTTGGTTGGGAGGTTTGGCTTGATGGAATGGAAATAACTCAGTTTACTTATTTTCAACAAGTAGGTAGTGTTAACTGCGAGTTGGAATCTGCCGAGCTTACCTATGGCCTTGAGAGAATAGCAATGTATCTTCAAAATGTAAATTCCGTATACGATATAAAGTGGAATGAGAACATAAGCTATGGAGATATATTTAAAATGGCTGAATTTGAGCATTCAACTTATTCATTTGAAAAAGCGGATATAGATATGTTAAAGGAACTTTTTTATATTTACGAAAAGGAATCTTTAAGAATAATAGAAGAGGGACTAGTGCTTCCGGCTTACGACTACTGTTTAAAATGCTCTCATGTATTTAATGTTTTAGATGCGAGAGGAGCAATATCTGTTTCGGAAAGAACAGGATATATTTCAAGAGTCAGAAATCTTGCCAGAGCCGTTGCAGTACAATACCTGAAAGAAAGAGAAGAAATGGGTTATCCGTTATTAAATAAAACATATCCGAAAATCGAAAGGGAAGGTTGAATAAATGAACAGATATCTACTTGAAATAGGAGTTGAAGAGCTGCCTTCAAGGTTTATTGGAAGGGCAATAGAAGATTTTTCAGAAAAAGCTTCACAGCTATTTGAAGCTAACAAAATTAAATACGGAAATATAAAGGTTTATGCCACTCCTAGGAGACTTAGCTTAATAGTTGATGACATAGCACTTAAACAGCAAGATATACATGAAGAGGTTAAGGGACCTGCCAAGAAAATATCATTTGATGAAGAGGGCAAGCCTACAAAACCACTACAAGGTTTTATGAAGTCACAGGGCATAGACAAAGATAGCATAGTCTTTAAAGAATATAAGGGCGTTGAATATGTTTATGCTGAAATATTTAAAAAGGGTGACGATACTAAAACAATAATTAAAGAAAATGCATCTGATCTTATAAAATCTATAAACTTTCCCAAGAATATGAGATGGGGCGGAAAAAACATAAGATTTGCAAGACCTATAAGGTGGGTGGTTTCTTTACTTAACAGTGAGATTGTAGATTTTGAATTTGAAGGGATCCCTGTTTCTAATATAACAAGGGGACATAGATTTTTAGGATCATCAAAAATATTTATTGACGAAGTTGATAACTATGAGAAGCTTTTGGAAGACAATTATGTAATATTAGACCAGGAAAAAAGAAGAGATACAATAAAATATGGATCTATTAGACTTGCAAAGACTCTAGGAGGAGAAATAGAAAAAGATGATGCTCTTTTAGAGGAGCTTACCTATATAGTAGAGTATCCTAATCCCATAATAGGAAATATAAAGGAAAAGTATCTTAATCTCCCAAAGGAAGTTCTTGTTACACCTATGAAGGGTCATTTAAGATTTATCCCTATTGTAAATTCTAAGGGAGATCTTCTTCCAAATTTTATAACTATTAGAAATGGAAATAGTGAACACAATGATACTGTAATAGAAGGAAATGAGAAGGTTCTTGATGCAAGGCTTGAGGATGCGAAGTTCTTCTATGAAGAGGATACTTCTAAAAATCTTGAAGATTATGTAGACGCACTAAAGGGAGTAATGTTCCAGGAAAAATTGGGAACAATGTATGATAAAAGTTTAAGAACTCAAAAACTTGCAGTAAAAATCGGAGAGGAATTGGAAGTTGCAGAAAAGACAATTGAATCAGTAAAAAGAGCAGCTAAGCTTATGAAAGCTGACCTAACTACTAAAACAGTTCAAGAATTTACAGAGCTTCAAGGTATAATGGGCTCAATATATGCTAAGAACTCAGGAGAAAAGGATATAGTTTCTCAAGGAATTTACGAACACTATTTGCCTAGATTTTCAGGGGACAACTTACCTGATTCAACAGTGGGATCCATTTTAGCTTTGGCAGATAAAATTGATTCAATTTGCGGACTTTTTGCAGTAGGGCTTATTCCCACAGGATCTCAAGATCCCTTCGGTCTTAGAAGACAGGCTATAGGAGTAATAAACATAATAATAAAAAGAGGCTGGAAGGTATCAGTTAATGACTTAATTAATTCAAGCCTGTATTTATATGCTAATGACATGACACTTGCCTTTGACTATGGAAAAACTAAAGGTCAAATCTTAGAATTTTTTGCAGCAAGACTAAGAAATATACTTCAAGAAAGAAATATTAGATATGACATTATAGATTCAATAATTAATAGCGAGGATTCAGTATCTGAAATAGTTAAAAAAGCTGACGAGCTTAATGAATATTTTAAGGAAGACAGAAAAGATTTAGTAGATGCTTTAACAAGAGTCCACAATCTAGTTAAAAATAAAGATGAGGATGTAGAGTTTAAAGAGGATCTTCTTAAAGAAGATGCGGAGATAGAGCTTTATAAACTACAAAAGATAAGTATAGAAAATATTATTGAGCTGAACAAGGAAAAAAAATACAGTCTTGCTCTTGATGAATTTTCAAAGCTTATAGGACCTATTAACAAATACTTTGAAAATATTATGGTCCTTACAGATGATAAAGAAATAAAAAATAACAGACTAAGTATGCTAAACGAAATAGATGAAACAGCGAAGGATATTTTAGACATTGAAAAAATTGTTACTGAATAAAAGTAGGTGATAACTTGGATCTTACAAACAGACAGCTTAGAATAATTGAAATTGTAAAAAAAGAAGCACCCATTACTGGAGACGAAATAGCAAATAAATTAGGACTTTCAAGAGCGACAATAAGGCCGGATTTAACTATACTCACCATGCTAAATATTCTTGGTGCAAGACCTAAGGTAGGTTATTTTTACACCGGCAAAAATGAGTTTAACAATTTTTCAAAACAAGTTAAAAAAATTCTTGTGAGGGATACTATGAGTGTTCCTGTGGTAATGGATGAAAACATATCAATTTATGATGTAATAGTCGGACTTTTTTTAGATAATATGGGTTCGGTATTTATAACCTCTGAAGGGTATTTGGCAGGTGTAGTTTCAAGGAAGGATCTTCTTAGAAGTGCCCTTGGTAAATTGGATTTGCAAAATACTCCTGTTGGCTTAATAATGACAAGAATGCCTAATATTGCATATGTAACTGAGGAAACAAGCATTATAGAGGCAGCTAAGCTAATAGAGGAGAAGGAAGTAGATTCTTTACCTGTAGTTAGAGTTGCTAAAGAAAATCGCGATAAGTTAAAAGTTGTAGGAAGGTTTACTAAAACCAATATAAACAATTTGTTTGTTGAACTTGCAAGGGAAGATTAAAGGAGGAAATATGTCAGATAATGGAATAAAGATATATGTTATATCAGACTCCATAGGCGAAACTGGAGAGTTAATCGCACAAGCTGCAGTTAGGCAATTTGAAACCGACAATTTTGAAATAAAGAGATACCCTTATCACAACACTATTGATCATATAGAACCTATACTTAAAGAAGCAGCTAAATATGAAAAAAGTTTAATTATATATACAAATGTAGTTTTAGAAACAAGCGAATTTATAAAAGAAGAGTCTAAAAAATTAAATTTAAAAGTAGTTGATGTAATGAGGGATCCTATGATGCGTATTGAAGAAATACTGGGATATCCTCCTTTAAGAGAGCCTGGACTTATAAGAAGACTTGATGAAAACTACTTTAAAAAGGTTGAAGCAATAGAATTTGCAGTAAAGTATGATGACGGTAAGGACCCTAGAGGTGCAAAAAAAGCTGATATATGCTTAATAGGAATATCAAGAACATCAAAAACACCCCTTTCAATGTATCTTGCCAATAAGCTTTATAAGGTAGCTAATATCCCTCTTGTTCCGGAAGTTCCGGTGCCTAAAGAGGTTTATGAAAAAGATTCTCATAGGATTATAGGACTTACTTGTAATCCGGAAAAACTTATTTCAATAAGAGAGGAAAGATTAAAATCTTTGGGCCTATCAGGAAATGCAAAATATGCAAATCTTGACAGAATAAAAGAAGAGCTTAGCTATTCAAAACAAATTATGGAAGAGCTAG
Source organism: Peptoniphilus catoniae (assembly GCF_901447155.2). Lineage (GTDB taxonomy): Bacteria > Bacillota > Clostridia > Tissierellales > Peptoniphilaceae > Peptoniphilus_E > Peptoniphilus_E catoniae. Next base: position 329,665 of record NZ_LR588413.1, on the reverse strand, counting down.
GTTGCATAGTAATAGATGTGTCTGACAGAGCCATGGAAGAAACTGCTGGAATAATAATAGATTATATAGAAAAAAACATTAAGTAGGCGGTGAAATATTGAATCCCAGGATAAAAAGAGAAGAGCTTGAGCATATTATCTTATATAAAAATGCAAGTTTTGCAGATGAAACAAAAGGCAGACAAATAGCTGAAGAAAAGTGTGAGCTTAGAACCGACTTTCAAAGGGACAGGGATAGAATCTTACATTCGAAAGCCTTTAGAAGATTAAAGCATAAGACTCAAGTATTTATATCACCAGGGAAGGATCATTTCAGGACTAGGTTAACCCATACCCTTGAGGTTTCTCAAATTGCAAGAACAATTGCAAGAGCCCTGGAGCTTAATGAAGATTTAATAGAAGCTATGAGCTTGGGACACGACTTAGGTCATACCCCTTTTGGGCATAGTGGTGAGTATATACTTAATAAGTTAAATCCTAAGGGATTTAAGCACTATGAGCAGTCTATAAGAGTAGTTGACTTCTTATCAAGTAGAGGGGATAAGGTAGGATTAAATCTTACCTATGAGGTAAGAGATGGAATTTTAAACCATTCCGGCTCCAATGAAGCTTCAACCTTAGAAGGCAAGATATTAAAATATGCTGATAGAATAGCCTATATTAATCATGATATAGACGATGCAACCTCTGCAGGAATAATAAGAGAAGAAGATTTACCTAGTGACTTGGTGGAAATTCTTGGGGACTCACATTCAAAAAGAATAAATACAATGATTAGATCCTTGGTAAATAAAAGCTATCACAAGGATTATATAAAAATGGAGCCTGAGATAGAAAAAGCCACCTTGCAGCTTAGAAAATTTATGTTTGAAAATGTCTATTTAAATAAAGTTGTAAAATCAGAAAATGAAAAAATCGAACATCTTATAACTACTCTTTTTAATTACTATAAAAAAGATATTAGCAGAATTCCTAAAGAGAATTTAAAAATATATGACAAGATTGAGCATACTGAAGAGGATATAATTTGCGATTATATTGCAGGTATGACTGATATATTTGCAGTGAAACTATACGAAGATTTATTTATACCTGTCGGTTGGAGTAAGTAGGTGATAATATGTCCTATATTATCGATGACAATTTGTTAGATGAAATAAGGGACAGAGCCGATATAGTAGATTTAATATCCGGCTATGTAAATTTGAAAAAAAGTGGGAGTAACTATTTGGGTCTGTGCCCATTTCATAATGAAAAGACTCCCTCTTTTTCTGTTTCAAAATCCAAGGGCATCTTTAAATGTTTCGGATGTGGAGCAGGTGGAGATCAAATCACCTTTATAATGAAAAGAGAAAACCTTGGCTTTAGAGAAGCGGTGAAATTTCTAGCCGACAAGTACGGTATTGAACTTAGAGAAAATAAAAATACTTATGATAGAGAGATTATAGATAAGAAAAAAAGAGCATATGAAGCTAATAAAGAAGCCGCCCTTCATTATCTTAAAAATTTAAGTTCCACAAAATCTGCCTATGACTATTTAAAAAATAGGCAGATTGATTCAGCAACAATTAATGCATACGGTATAGGCTATGCAAAAGACTCTTGGGATGATCTTTTAAATTACATGAAAAAAAAGGGCTATAAGGAAGAAGAGCTTGAAGAATTTAACCTTGTTGTTAAAAGTAAAAGAGGAAGCTACATAGACAGGTTCAGAAACAGAATAATGTTTCCTATTATAGATACCAACAAAAGGGTTATAGGCTTTGGAGGTAGAAACCTTGACAAGTCCCTTCCCAAATACATAAATACAAAGGACACAATAATATTTAACAAGGGGAAGCATTTATACAACCTAAATATTATTGCTAAAGAGTCGGATAGAGAAAAAATTATCTTAGTTGAAGGCTATATGGATGTTATATCACTCTATAAAAGTGGTATTAATTATAGTGCAGCAAGCCTAGGTACTTCACTAACTATAGACCAGGCTGATTTAATTAAAAGATACGGAAAACAGGTTTACATATGCTATGACTCTGATAAGGCGGGGATAGCTGCAACGGTAAGGGCCATAGACATACTTATATCTGAAAATATATATCCTAAAATAGTAACTCTTACTGATGGATTAGATCCCGATGATTATATTAAAAAATATGGTAAATTAAGCTTTGAGCTTGAGCTAAAAAACGCTTTGACCTATTTGGATTATAAAATTTTAAAAATTAAAGAGAATTACAATCTTGAATCCTCAGAAGGCCTAAGCGGATTTACCAGTGATGTGGCGGAAATTTTATCCAGAGTTAAAAATCCTATTGAAAGGGATATATATTCCGATAAAGTATCAAAAGAATACGGAGTTTCCAGAAATGCTATTATATCCTATATAAATATATTAAATAGAAATGATATAAATAAGAAAAAAAGGATAGATAGTATAAAAAGAAGTCCTAAACCTAAAATATTTAAACCTGTAGATAAAAGAAAAAAAGTTGAGAATTATCTTATAGGATTTGCCTTGGAGTCTGAATATAATTTTAATTATATAAGTAAAAATTTAGAATCCTATGAATTTTTAAATACTAATTCCAGAATTATTTTTGAAGAACTGGCTCACTATTATCTTATAAATAATACTAAACCCGACAAGTTTTTAAAAAATCTTATTCAAATGGATTTGGTAGATGAAAATTACATCAATGATATAAAAAATATAGATTTAAAGGCATCAGATTTCGATCTTGTAAAAGAAGAATTGATAAATACTATAAAGATAGATAATTTGGAAAACAGAAGGATGAGAATTTTAAAAGAAATTGAATCTTTGGAAAATTTAAAATCTGCGGATAAAAGTGATAAGTTAAACTACTTAATAGAAGAACTTGAAGAGATAAATAAACAAATTCAATCTCTCTAACTAAGGAGGATGCAGCTATGAAAGATCTAAATTCTGAATTAGATAATTCTGTATCGAAGAATAAAATAATTGAAAAATTAAAAAGAAGAGGTCGGATTAAAGGTAATCTTACCTACGAAGAAATAATAAGTGCCCTTGAAGAAATTCCAATGGAGACAGAGGAAATAGATCATCTATATCAAGATTTTGAGAATGAGGGTATAGAACTTCTTGATGACGACAAAATAGATGAAAAAATAAAAGAAAATCAAAATAAAGACGAAGACGATCCTTCAAAGGAAGATTTAAGCGTACCTAAGGGTATAAGCGTAGATGATCCGGTTAGAATGTATTTAAAGGAAATAGGTAAGATTCCTCTATTAACCGGTGATGAAGAAGTTGAAATAGCAAAACGTATGGAAGCAGGAGATAATTTAGCTAAGAAAGAACTTGCTGAAGCAAATCTTCGTTTGGTAGTTTCCATTGCAAAGAGATATGTAGGTAGAGGAATGAGCTTTCTTGACCTTATTCAAGAAGGCAACCTTGGTCTAATGAAGGCTGTTGAAAAATTCGATTATACTAAGGGATTTAAGTTTTCCACTTATGCAACCTGGTGGATAAGGCAAGCCATTACAAGAGCTATTGCTGATCAGGCCAGGACTATAAGAATACCTGTGCATATGGTTGAAACTATTAACAAGCTTGTAAGGGTACAGAGACAGCTTGTTCAAGAGTTTGGAAGGGATCCGCTACCTGAAGAAATTGCAGCAGAAATGAATCTTGATGTAGATAGGGTAAGAGAAATTCAAAAAATTGCTCAAGAACCCGTTTCATTAGAAACTCCTATAGGTGAAGAGGAAGATTCACATCTTGGAGACTTTATACCTGATGACGAAATACTATCTCCATCAGATGCAGCTACATTTACTCTTTTAAAAGAACAACTTGATGATGTACTTACCACTCTTACAGATAGGGAGAAAAAAGTTTTAATATTAAGATTCGGATTGTATGATGGTAGAGCCAGAACTCTTGAAGAGGTAGGAAAAGAGTTTGATGTAACAAGAGAAAGAATTAGACAAATAGAGGCAAAAGCCCTTAGAAAACTTAGACATCCAAGTAGAAGTAAAAAGCTAAAGGATTTTTTGGAATGATTAATATTTCATACAGGTTAAAAAAAATAGCCTCCTATGTAAAAAAGGGAGCAAGAGTAGCAGATATTGGCACGGATCATGGATTGGTGCCATATTTTCTTATAAGGAACAATATTTCAAACTTTGTTATTGCTTCAGACATATCTAAAAGTTCTCTTAAAAAGACGGAGGATGTAGTTAGAGATTATAATCTTGAAGATTTTGTATACCCAAGAGTAGGCAATGGACTTGACGTAATAAAAAAAGATGAAGTTGATACTGTAATAATAGCAGGTATGGGTGGAAATCTAATAGTCGATATTCTAAAAAAAGATATAGATTTAGTTAAAAGCCTGGATATGATAATTCTTCAACCTATGCAGGGCCAAGAATATTTAAGAAAATATTTATATACAAGAGGCTATGAGTTTTTAGACGAATCAATTGTTTATGAAGACAAAAGGTACTTTGAGATAATAGTAGTAAGATTTGGAAATAAGATTCATAAGGTAAATGAAATTTTTTATAAGATTCCTCAAATACCTTACAGAAGGAAAGAAGAAATCCTTAAAAAATTTATTTTAAATGAAATAGACTATAATAAATCAATTATAAAAAAGCTTGAGGGAGATTCAGAAAATATTAGAAATAGAAAAAGAAATCTTGAAATATTAAATAAAAAATATAAGGAGCTATTATGGAATATAAAATAAAAGATTTAATATCTTATATTGAAGCTTGGGCCAAACCTGAATACCAAGAAGCTTGGGACAATAGCGGTCCTCAAGTGCTTTTTAAGGAAGAAAAGACTAAAAAAGTACTCCTTGCATTAGATTTTACCGACAAGGTAGTGGAAGAGGCCATTGAGGAAAAAGCAAAACTTATTATAAGCCATCATCCTATGTTTTTTGAGGGGATTAAATCAATAGAAGAAGGCACCTATATAGGCAACAATATAATAAAGCTTATAGAAAACAGAATTAGCCTTTATTCAGCACACACCTCTCTTGATATAGCAGAGGAAGGCGTCAATCACACCTTATGCGAAATTTTAGGATTAAAAGATTATAGAGGCTTATCAAAAACCGACAAGGGCTATTACTTAGGTTTAATATCAGAAAACAATGATTATAATTTAGAAACTTTATATAAAAGCTTAAAAGATAAACTTGAGACAAGTAAGATAAAAATATATGGAGTCCTACCTAAAAAAATTGAAAGAATAGCTATATGCGGTGGATCTGGCTTTAGTCTTATAGATGATGTTATAGAAAACAAAGCAGATATTTTTATAACGGGAGACGTAAAGCATCATGATTCCCAAAAAGCTTATGAGAATGGAATATGCTTAATAGACATAAGCCACTACTATGGGGAAAGGCCGGTTCTTAACAAAATAAAGAAAAACTTGAAAAATAATTTTGATATTGAAGTTTTAGAATATTTAAAAAATGATTTCGAAATAGAAATTCATTAATTATAAAAATATTGAAAAAATTTATCCAAGATGTTAGTATGTTTAAGAGTAAATTGGTCAATCGCATCTTAGGATGAGGAAAGTCTGCGCTCCACAGAGCAGGGTGCCAGTTAAAAGCTGGTGGGGGCGACCCTAAGGAAAGTGCAACAGAGATATACCGCCACATTTGTGGTAAGGGTGGAAAGGCGAGGTAAGAGCTCACCATAATATTAGCGATAATATTGATATGTAAACCCCACTCGGAGCAAGACCAAAATAGGAATAACAAATGCTGCTCGTATTTGCCGGTAGGTAGGTCGCTTGAGCTTATTGGTGACAATAAGCCTAGATAGATGATTGATTAAACAGAACGCAGCTTATAGATTTACTCATATAAAAAATGAAAAGATTACAAATTGGTTAAAGTATATTTAATAAATTTGTAATCTTTTCTTGCTTTTTTGTAACCGTTTTGTTATACTCTTAATATCAAAATAAAGACGGATAGGAGTGTTATATCTTGGATATTAAATATAAGAGTTCTTTATCTATACTTGTGCTTTGTTTAGTGTCTGTGTTTGGACTTAAGGACACAGGTGTTTTTGTAAGTGCCCATGAACAACCTACATATAGTGGTAACAAGGTATGCTTTGAAGCCGGCGAGCAAGCCAATATTATAGACTCTTCAGAAAGAGGATATATAGTAGAAAAAGGCAAGGCTAAGGTTACGATACCTTATGAAAAGATTCAGTTAACTGAAAAAACCACAAGGATTTATAAGGTTATTAAGAATACTTCAATTAGAAATGATAAAAACGAAATTATAAGAAATTTGTTTATAGGAGAAGAATTAGTTGAAATCTCCAAAAATAATGAAACTGTAAAGGTAGAGTGTAAAGACGGAACAAAGGGTAATGTTTCTGTAGAATCACTTAAACTTGAATCTGAAAAGAAAGAAAACTTTGAAGTTAAGACAAACGCTGTAAAGGTTAATGTTGAACCTGTAAAGGCGGAGTACATAAAAAATACCAATATTCAAAATGTCAAGATGACAACAATCTCAAAAGAAGAATTTAAAATGCAGGATTCTCCTGTAGTTTATACTTCAGATAAGGCTAAGGTTGCTGTTGATTCAGCTCTTGATAAATTAGGCTCAACCTATGTGTATGGAGATACCGGCAAAGCAGGTTATGATTGTTCAGGACTAGTATATGCAGTTTATAAGAATCAACTTGGAATTAATCTTCCAAGATCATCATCAGATCAATCAACCTACGGCAAGCAAGTTTCAAAGGCGGAATTACAAGCTGGAGATTTAATATTCTTTAACACATCAGGTAAGGGCGTTTCACACGTAGGTATTTACATGGGCAATGGAGAATTTGTTCATGCATCAAGCGGTCAAAGTAAAGTAGTTGTATCAAACTTAAGTGAAGATTATTATAGTAGCAGATTTGTAAATGCAACTAGAGTTTTAGATTGAATTTAAATCATATTTAGCTTATTTTATAAATTAAATTAAAATTTGTCGGCATGGGAAGATGAATCTTCTTGTGCCGATTTTTTTATTTATATCAATTAATAAAATAAGATTTTTATAAAAATGTCATAATTAACAATATGAAGGTTCATAAATTAGCGGATTTATTATAATCTACTTGAAGAGCCAAGATATAATTGATATTATAAAGGTGTTTATAATTAGTGAGGAAGTGTAAATTTGGCTAAAAATTTGGTTATAGTAGAGTCTCCCACAAAGGCAAAAACTATTAAGAAAATGCTTGGGAGAAATTATAAAGTTCTTGCTTCAGTAGGGCATGTTAGAGATTTGCCCAAGAGCAGACTTGCAATAGATATAGATAATAACTTTGAACCTGAATATATAAATATTAGGGGTAAGGGTAAGCTTATTAATGAATTAAAGAAAGAGGCTAAGGAAGCTGATAGGGTTTACCTGGCAACAGACCCTGATAGAGAAGGCGAGGCAATATCCTGGCATTTAAGCAATCTTTTAGGCATAGATGAAAATAGCAAGTCCAGGGTTACCTTTAATGAGATAACAAAGGATACAGTTCAAAAACAAATAAAAAAGCCCAGAGCTATAGATAAAAATTTAGTTGATGCTCAACAGGCAAGAAGGGTTTTAGATAGGCTTGCAGGCTATAAAATAAGCCCCCTGCTGTGGAGTAAAATTAAAAGCGGACTTTCTGCAGGTAGAGTTCAATCTGTTGCTTTAAAAATTATATGTGACAGGGAGCAGGAAATTGAAAGCTTTATAGCAAAGGAATATTGGACTATTGAAGCTGTACTTAAAAAAGGAAGAAAATCCTTTGAAGCTCAGTACTATGGATCCCTTTCTGAAGGCAAAATAACTAAAAAAGATATAGATAATGAAGATGAGGCAAATAAGATTCTTGAAAAAATAGATCCTGAAGGTTTTTTTGTTTCATCTATTAAAAACACCAAGAGGAATAGAAGTGCAGCTCCACCCTTTACCACTTCAACTCTACAACAAGAAGCATCAAGAAAGTTAAATTTTTCAAGTAAGAAAACAATGATGGTAGCTCAAAGACTTTATGAAGGAATATCTATTCCCAAAGAGGGTCAAGTGGGACTTATAACCTATATGAGAACAGACTCCACAAGAATTTCCGATGAAGCTAAAAGAGATATTGCAAAATATATTGAAGGAAGCTATGGAAAGGAATATGTCTATAGAGGCCCTTCAAAAAAATCTAAGGCTAATATCCAAGATGCTCACGAATGTATAAGGGCAACTGATGTTTTTAGAACGCCATTAAGTATTAAGGGTTCCCTCTCTAATGATGAATTTAAATTATATTCACTTATTTGGAAAAGGCTAGTGGCATCTCAAATGAAGCCTGCAGTTTTTAATGTTGTAGCTGTTGATATTTTAAATGGCAATGAAGTTTTTAAGTCAAGCGGCTCTCAGATAGATTTCGATGGCTTTTTAAGAGTTTATGATTATAACAACGAAAAGGATAAAATTTTACCTGATCTTGAAGAAAAAGATATTTTAAAACTTAAAACAATAGATAAGAATCAACATTTTACTCAACCCTCTCCAAGGTACAATGAAGCAAGTCTTATTAAGGAACTTGAAAGCCTAGGAATAGGAAGACCTTCTACCTATTCACCTATTATAAGTACTCTTTTATCAAGGTATTATGTGGTTTTAGAGGAGAAAAAACTGGTTCCTACGGAGCTTGGAATAACAGTGAACGATTTACTTAACAAAAACTTTAAGGACCTGATTAACGAAGATTTTACCGCAAAAATGGAAGGGGATTTAGATAAGGTTGCAGAGGGTAAACTTGAGTGGCCTAAGCTTATAGAAGATTTTTATGAAAAATTAAAAAAAGATCTTGAAGTTGCCGAGAAAAACATTGAAAAAGTTGAAATTAGAGATGAACCTACAGATATTATTTGCGAAAAATGCGGCAGAAACATGGTAATAAAAATGGGAAGGTTCGGTAAGTTTTTAGCTTGTCCCGGCTTTCCTGAATGTAGAAATACAAAGCCCTTAGTTGAAAAAATAGGAGTTAAATGTCCTAAATGTGGAGGGGACATTGTAGTTAAAAGAAGTAAAAAGGGCAGAAAATTCTTTGGCTGCAATGAATATCCAAAATGTGATTTTGTGAGCTGGAATAAGCCTGTAGATAAAAAGTGCCCCAAGTGTGGAGAAATACTGACGGAATTTAACAGGGGCAATGGCTTGAAATGTAGCAATACAAATTGTGATTATAGAGAAAATGAATACAAGAGTAAATGATTTATTAAAAATAGTTAACAAAAATATTTCACTAAAATACAATGTTGTGCCTAAGGCAATAAAAGGCGACTTAGTAATATTTTGGACTGACGAATTCAATCAAAATACAGATTCCGCCTTAAGACTTTTACTTGGAAGGGATGTTAGCTTTGATCTTTGCGAAAAATCTCAGCTTAATGATTTTAGGCAAAGGGTCTATTCAAAGCCTGACATTTCATCAGTTGAGTCTATTTTAGGAGAATTGTCACAAATTTCATCAGTATCTGAAGGAGACCATAGGGATAACAGTGATTCTAAAATTGCAAGACTTTTGAATAAAATAATAGAATATGCAGTTTCAAAGGGCGCATCAGATATACACATTGATTCTCATGAAAAATTTTCTCTAGTAAGAATTAGACTTGATGGAAATTTAAATGATTTAATAAAAGTTGATAAGCCTATAACAAGACTTCTTGTAAATAGAATTAAGGTTCTCTGCAATTTAGATTATACAGTTAAAAACATTCCCCAGGACGGCAGATTTACTTATAACTATGGAGATAGAAAAATAGATATAAGAGTGGCTGTAACTCCCACTATATACTCTGAAAAAATTGTTCTTAGAATATTAAATAGAGAAGTTGTAGATTTTACCAGAGAGGGCATAGGTCTTAAGGGAGAACAGGGTAGGCTTGTAGATAAGCTTATAAGACAACCTAACGGCTTAATACTTAGTGTAGGTCCTACAGGGAGTGGTAAGTCTACAACTTTAATTACTCTTTTAAAGGAGATTAAAAATCCTGATATAAATATAGTCACTATAGAAGATCCTGTGGAATATAGAGTTGAGGGTATCAATCAGATAGAAATAAATGAAAAAAGCGGACTTGATTTTAATTTAGGCTTAAAAAGCATTTTAAGACTCGATCCTGATAAAATAATGGTTGGAGAAATAAGAGATGCTCAAACGGCGGAAACAGCCCTTAGGGCGTCTATAACAGGGCACCTGGTTCTAAGCACTTTACATACAAATGATTCTCCCTCGGCTATATACAGACTTAGGGATATGGGAGTTGAAAATTATTTAATTTCTGCAGGAGTTATAGGAATTATTTCTCAAAGATTGGTAAGAAAACTTTGTGATTGCAAAATAAAAGAAAGAAGATATGTGGATGTATTCGGAAAAAACATGGACATATACAGACCCGGGTCTTGTGAAAAATGCAATAATGGGTATAGGGGAAGAGTTGCTGTCTATGAGGTATTGATTATAAATGATGAATTAAGAGAAGCTATAAATAATGGAGTGCCTTTGGCAGACTTTAAAAAACTGTGTCTTAAATCCGGAATGATATCTTTAAAATATTCCATGGAGGAGCTTTTAGAAAACGGAATAACTTCTTTGGAAGAGGTTTATAAAAATATAGTTACTATAGGTGAAATATGAACTATAAGTATAAGGCGTTTAATAAGGATAAAAAAATAATCACAGGTGAAATTGAAGTCTTTAGCGAAAAGGAAGCTTTAGATAAACTTAGACAGATGGATCTAAGGCCTATTAAAGTAATAGCTTCATCCGGCTATAATAAGGATTTGAATTTATTTTTTAAAAATTTTAGCGGAGAAAGCCTTTATATTTTTCTTTATCAGCTTTACATACTTTTAAATTCAAAAATAACAAGCTTAAAAGCCTTTGATATTTTAAAATACACATATAAAGGTAAAAAAGCTGATCTTTTAAATGAGATTTACAAGGATCTTGCTTCTGCAAACCCTTTAAGCCTTGCCTTAAAAAATACTAAAGAGTTCCCGGAACTTGTTACGAATATGGTGGCTGTAGGAGAAAATTCTTCAAATTTACCCGATGTCCTTAAAAATTTATCAGAATTTTATCGATCTAAATTATCTTTTGAGAAAAAGATAAAAAATGCCCTTATTTATCCTATTATTTTATTAATTGTAACATTTATAGTTGTAAACTTTTTGATTCTTTATATACTTCCTACTTTTGAGGATGTTTTTAAAGGTTCAGACGCTGAATTTCCACTTATTACTAAAATGCTCATTAATTTATCTCATTTTATTAATAATAATATTTTTGCATTTATACTGGTGTTTTTACTGATTTTAGTAATTATAGCCTTTTATATAAGAAGTGATCAAGGAAGATTTAAAATAGATAGGTTTAAACTTAAGTTTGATCTTTTTAGATTAATAAATATAAGCAATTTTATAAGCATGATGAAGCTATTAATTGAGTCTAATGTTACAGTATCTCAATCTGTAGATATTATTGCAAGGTCAAGTGAAAATCTTCTTATTAAAAAAATTCTAAATCAAGCTGCAAGCGATATTTATCAAGGAGAAAGTCTTTCTAATTCTTTATCTAAATCTGAAATATTTTCAGAAATGGACATATCCATGTTAAGGGTTGGGGAAGAATCGTCAAATCTTAAAGAAGTGCTTGAATCTTTAAATGAATACTATAGATATGAAATAGAAATTAAGCAAGAAAAATTTATATCTCTTTTTGAACCTGTCGTAATTTTAATTTTGTCGATTTTTGTAGGTTTTATAGTTATATCCTTGGCTATGCCTATGTTTGATCTTGTAAATAGTATTTGAGGTGAAAAAAATGAAGAAAAAGTCAAAAGCCTTTACCTTAGTAGAGTTGGTAATAGTTATTGCAATAATTTTAATTTTAGTATCAATAGCAATTCCGAGATTTACAAAGTCTAATTTAAGTGCTCAGGCAGCTGCTCACAATGTAAACGTAAAAGAAATAAAAAATGCTGCTATATTGTATCTTATGGAACATGAGTCTGAAAATATATCAGAAATTCCTGTTGGTAATTTATCTGAATATTTTGAAGGTGGAAAGGTTCCAAAACCTGCCAAATCATATACAAGTGACGATTTTAAAATAAGTGTAGGTTCAAATCAGGAAATAAAAGTTACACCTGGACCTTTAAAAGTCGAGGGAAATAAACTGGTTTTGGACACAGAAGGAAAATGAAAATAGGAATATTTGTTTTAGGGTCTATTTTAGGATCTTTTATGGGTTGTTTTATTCATAAAAGAGAAAATATCAGAGACTTTCTTGTTGGCAGATCCAGGTGCGAATCCTGTAATTATGTAATACCTTTTTACTTAAATGTACCGGTGATTTCTTATTTGATTTTAAGGGGCAGGTGCAAAAACTGTGGAGACAGAATCTCCATATTTATATTTTTATACGAAATAGTTACGGCTTTTGCATTTTTACTTTTGTATTTAAAATATAAACTTAGCTTGGAATTTATTATAAGATCTGTTCAAACCCTTATACTTCTTTTAATTTCCTTTACAGATTTTAGAGAGAAGAAAGTTTACACTGTTGATATATTAGCTTTGGCGGTAATTGAACTTATGTATTTACTTATATTTAAAAGTGATATATCAAAATATATTTTTTCAGCTCTAATTCTTTTGTCAATTTATTATTTAATATATAAACTATCAGGTTCTATGGGAGAGGCTGATGTTCTTCTGGGAGCTGTATCGGGATTATTTTGTAAGTCTTATTTGGAAGTTTTTTATATTTTTAGAAACACCTTTATTCTTGCAGCTTTAGTAGGAGTTTTTTTAATTTTGATAGGCAAAAAGTCAAGAAAAGATGAGTTAGCCTTTTGCCCCTATATATGTCTTAGTATTTTCGGAGTGATACTATGAAATTTTTAAGGAAAAATAAGGATATAAATATAATTATTATAGAAGATCTGTCCATTAAAATTATAGGGGAAAATTCCGATTTAGAATTTGAAGTGCCGAGGGGTATAATATCTGATTTTGAAGTTTTAGATAAAAATTATCTTTTCTATCTTTTTAAAAAAGTTTTCACTAACAATACCATAGACAATTTTATTATAGTAAGTCCATCTTCAAAATTTTTAACTTTAAACTTGGACTTGCCAAAGGTAAATGAAGATGATTTGGAATCTATGGTTAAATATGAAAGCGATAATATCTTACCTGTAAGTGTCGATCTTTATAAAATAAGATATAGTGCAACAAAAGATGATGATAAAAATTATAAAGTAGATATAAGACTTATAGATAAAAATATATTGTCAGACTATATATATATTTTTGAAAGACTAAACAAGAATCTTATAGGTATTTATTCTTTAAAGGATGGAGTCGAAATAGGACTTGATGAAAACTTTGTTTTTTTCGGTCTTAATAATATTAATATTATAAATAATAGACCTCAAAAGCTTATATACTATAGAGATATATATAAGATACTTGAGAAGTATGATTTGGAGTATTACGGTTTAAGCAATATTATTAACAGAAAGTTTTATGATCTTGGAGAAGACATAAAGAAGGAAATTTTAAATGAGGTAAAGTTTTTAATTTATGAGAAGGTAATATATATAGGAAACTCTATAAATAATTCTAAAGCCTACTTTACAGGAAGTGCTCTTTTTAATGAGACTAAGAAAATGATAAATGAGATTATTAGTCCGACTTCTAAACAATTTGGATTTGAATATAAGAATTTTCATTTCAATGAAAATTTTAATTTTATAGATAAACCGAAAAAATCAGATAAAAGACCTATTTTTCTTTTTGCCATTATATTAATTTTAAACAGTTTGATTTTTTTCCAGCTTAGCAATAAGACAGATAAAAACTATAGTGAAATTCAAGAACTTAAAATTAAGGAAGAAGATCTTGATAATAAAATTAATGACTTAAATATAGAAAATATTAAAAAGCAAAATGATTTACTTTTAGCAGAAAGAGATGAAGATCTTGCCGGCAAGGCTAAAATAGATGAGAATAAAAAACTTGAGGACCTGTTTTTAAAGTTAGAATCTATTGAAAGCGATGATGTTTTCTTTGTGGATTACAGTCTAAAAGAAGGTCTTGCCTATATAAAGGGAGTTGCCAAAAGTGAAAAGGCAATTGAGGATGCAATAGATGCTACAGGCTATCAAGGTAAAAATATAGAAAGCAATATAGAAAATGGACTTTTAAATTTTAAAATAGAGATTATTCTGGGAGATGACAATAAGTAAAATGGCAATGAAGATTGGTAAACTGTCAAATGATGAATTAAAAAAATATATTCTTGACAATATAAACTTAAGCAGAAAAGAAGTCATTAATGGAGCAGGTATAGGCGCAGACACAGCTGTGATGGATTTTGAAGGTAACCTTGTTGTAGCCTCAACAGATCCTATTACAGCTACAGGTAAAAATATCGGGAGCCTAGCAATAAATATCGCTTGTAACGACATAGCATGCCAAGGCGCGGAACCTATAGGAGTTTTAATAAGTGCCCTTATACCACCAAGTGCAGATTTAGAGGATTTAAAAGTTATTATCCAGGATGCCCAGGTCCAATGCAAAAAACTTAATGTAGATATAGTGGGAGGACATACTGAGGTAACTGATGTAGTAAAGCAAATAGTTCTTACGACAACTGCTCTTGGAAAGCTTAACAAGGATTTGAAAATGGACTGCTCTAAAATAAACTCTTCAGATATAATTGCCATATCAAAAGATATAGCTATAGAAGGGACTTCAATCCTATATACCGAAAAAAGAAAAGAACTAGAGGATTTACTTAGTTTAAGGGAAAAAGAAGAACTTGAAAGCTATATTGACTTGCTTTCAGTTTTACCTGAATCAAAAATCGCTATGAAGCATGGAGTAAAATTTATGCACGACGTAACAGAAGGAGGCATATATGGTGCCTTAGTTGAAACTGCAAAGTTTATAGGAAAGAACATAGAAGTAGAAAAAGATCTAATACCTATAAAAACTTCATCTAAAAAAATTGTAGACTATTTTAAAATTGATCCCTACAGATTAATTTCATCAGGAAGCATGATTTTTATACTGGCAGAAGAAAATTTTAAAAAATTTAAAAGAGAATGCTGTGATAATAAGATAAAAATTACTAAGATAGGCCATATAAAAGACGGAGAAAATCTTACAATTATATCAGATAAAGTTGAAACATTAAAGGAAGTAAATAGAGATGAACTTTACAAAGCTTTGTAACCGGTTTGACATAAATTCCACTTTAATGTATAACTATACATGTTAGGAGGATTTATGAAAAAGACTATTTTATTTTTAACACTTATTATTCTATTAACAAGTAAGGTATCCTATGGACAGTCCCAATTTAGTGTAGTTATAGATGATAAGGAAACACCTGTAAATCAGGTAAATGTTCAGGTAGATGGCAAGGATCTGTCTTCTAAGTTTAGACCATATACACTAAATGGAAGAACCTTTGTACCTATAAGAGAGCTTACTGAAAGCTTGGGGGCTACTGTTAATTGGGATAATAAATTAAAATCTGCAAGTATAAATTATTCCGATAAAGAAATAATTTTAAAAATAAATTCTGATGTTGTTTACATTAATGGTGAAAAGAAAAAATTAGAGAAGGATTCTCTAGCTAAATTCACCTATTATAAGGAACCTGAAGAAGAAACAAAGACCATGGTGCCTTTAAGATTTCTATCTGAAACCTTAGGCTATGATGTGTCTTGGGATCAAGATACTATGACGGCATCAGTTACCACAGTAAAAGCTGAAGCGGAAGCTCTTTTAAGTGCCCAGGAAGAGAAGAAAGAAAGTCCTAAGAATGAAAGTGAAATATCCGACAATAAAGATGAAACAGGTGACTTAATTAAGGATTCAGCGCCAAAAGCCAAAAGTGCAGGGCCACGTAAAAATTCCTTTGTTTCTAATTATGAAAAAAAAGAAATGAATGAAATAAATAAGAAATCCCAGGGAGAGGTTTATAAGGCAGCAGGACTTACTATAGACTTTGAAAACGAAGATGAAAATCAAGATAAAGAAGAAAGAGTTATAAGTAAAAAAATAAAACCTATAGGAAGAATATCTATAATGATAGATCCCGGTCATGGAGGTAAGGACTCAGGAGCAGTAACAGAGTCAGGCTTAAAGGAAAAGGATCTTAACCTGGAGATTGCAAAACGTTTAGAAGCAAAATTTGTAGATGATAGATATGAAATTGAAATGACAAGATCAAGAGATGAGTATGTAAAGCTTTTAGATAGAGCAAATCAATCAAATAATAATGATTTTGAAATCTTTCTTTCAATACATATTAACGCCTCTGACAATAGGAATGCAAAAGGAATTGAGGTATTATATGCACATGAAAAAGATGTAAGTATAAAAACAGTTGAACAAAAGCATCTTGCAAATGCATTGCTAAAGGAACTGATAAATGAGACAGGGTCAAATAGTAGGGGAATAAAAAATAGACCTGATCTTGTAGTTTTAAATAAAACAAAGGCGGTTTCAGCTTTAGTGGAATTAGGATTTATGACTAATCCGCAAGACTATGAAAATTTGTTGGATGATGAATATTTAGATAAGCTTGCCGATGGAATATATAAGGGCTTAATTAGATATTTAGATGAATATGTGGAAGAATAGAAGAGGTTTGAACCTCTTTTATTTTTGGAGGATAAAATGAGAAATCAAAGAGCGTTTGACGAACTAAGACCTATTAAATATGAACTTAATTATTTAGTTAACCCTCAAGGTTCAGTATTTATTCAATGTGGAAATACAAAAGTTATTTGCACCGCTATGATAGAAGATAAGGTTCCATATTTCTTAAAGGGTAAGGGAACTGGTTGGTTGTCCTGTGAATATTCAATGATACCGGGATCCACAAAATCCAGAAAAGTAAGAGATATATCCAGAGGCAAAATTGATGGAAGAAATCAAGAAATACAAAGACTTATAGGCAGAAGCTTAAGAGCAAGTTTAGATTTAAAAAAAATAGCAGATAAAACTATTTGGATTGACTGCGATGTTATATCAGCCGATGGAGGCACAAGAACCGCAAGTATAAACGGAGCCTATATAGCGTTATACCTGGCAATAGATAAAGCCTTAAAAGAAGGAATAATTGAAGAGAACCCTATTAAATCATCAATAGCAGCTATAAGCGTAGGGATAGTTAACGGTAAAAAACTTTTAGATTTAGACTACAAAGAAGATTTCTCAGCAGATGTAGACTTAAATTTAGTTATGAATAATAAGCTTGAAATTATAGAAATACAAGGCACATCTGAAAATGAGCCTATGGACAAAAGAGACCTTTACGATTTAATAGATTTGGCAGAAAAAGGTATAAAAGAGATATTTAAAAACCGGGAAGAAGTCCTAACTAAAAGAGAAAAAATAGTTTTATCCAGCGATAATAAAAATAAAATTCTAGAGATAAAAGATATTTTAAGAGGTCTGCCTGTGGATTTACTTTCAAAAAGTCAAGTAGGTTTAGGAGATATGGAAGTTGAAGAAAACTTTGAAAGCTTAGAGGAAAATGCACAAATTAAAGCACAAGAAATAAAAAAAAGAGTTGATTTATCAGTAATAGCAGATGATACCGGGTTGTTTGTAGAAGCTTTAAATGGAGAGCCGGGAGTACATTCAGCAAGGTATGCCGGAGAACATGACGATGCTGCAAACAGAAGAAAACTTTTAGAAAGCATGAAAGAAAAAGAAAACAGAAAGGCATACTTTAAGACAGTTATATCCTACATAGAAAAAAGCGGCAAAGAACATTTATTTCAAGGTATATGCCAAGGAGAGATAATTAGAGAAGAAAGAGGAGAGAACGGATTCGGTTATGATTCTTTGTTTTTGCCTAAAGGATTTAATAAGACTTTTGCAGAAATGACTGAAGAAGATAAGAATAAAATTAGTCACAGAAGTAAAGCTCTAGAAGAATTCAGAAAGTTTTTGGAGGAAAAACACAGCTAAAAGACTTGACTAAAATGTAAAGTTTTGATAACATATAAAAAGTCACTGATGTGGTGGGTATGGCCTAGTTGGTTAGGGCGCAAGATTGTGGCTCTTGAGGTCGTGGGTTCGAATCCCACTATCCACCCCAGAGTTTTTTAAAATCTGCAAAACACTGTAAAGTTATAGAATAGCTTAAAATACAGTGCTTTGCGGATTTTTTATTTAACTTTTTTACTAATATTCAGTAAAATACCATAAACAACTATAGAAATCAGAAATTTTTACACTACATTTTACATATTAAAGATCTTTAGATCATCGAGTTTTCTCTTTTTAATAGTGAACTTGTAATAAAGTCATTGCTAAGTCTATTAAATCCAGTTCTCTACCCTTGTTATTTTTAGCTCCTTTTTTTAACATAGGCTATATGGGTATATGCTAAAGATTTATCGATTAAAACTGTTTTTTTTATCCAATTTAAGTAATTTAAATTGAATCTGATTAATATTAGTTATTTAGCTTCTATTTCGTCAATATTTACAGAATATCCCATTACTTCTCCAACATCAGTAACATGACCTCTTACAACAACTGTAGCTCCCTTTGAAACAGAGGCAACTACATCTTTTTGCTCGTCATTTTTTAAGTAACAAGTTACTCCGGATATAGTAAATTCAGAATTTAAGCCATCAATTGCTATGTATTTTCCGGAACTATCAATTGCATAAATTTTTCCAGTAATTTCTAAATCCTGATCTTTGTAAGTTTTTTCCGCATTAAGTGCATTATTTTCCAAGTCGTCTAACATTTGACCTGCATCAACTGGTGTGTAGGTAATTTCTTTTGTACTTGTTTCAGCTGCTTCATTTACCGTTGAGTTTCCATCTTTGTCTCCCTTTGGCATTAATGCAACAATAATAACTATTACTACTAATGCTATAAACCATACCCTTTTGTAGAAAGGCTTTTTTTCTACATAAATTTTTCCATCTTCGCCTTTAATTTTTTTAGCCATTACAAAAACCTCCTTAAAATTTTTATATTTTAAAACCCAAAAGTTTAAACTAATTCAATGATAAACAGTTTAATTTAATCTTTTTATCTTTTATTCTATACCCTATATTCATAGAAATACCTCCCACGTAAAAATTTACTAAGAAAACAACAAAAAAAGAATAAATAAATTAAATGTATTATTTAATAAGAAACTAAAAAGCAGTAGTATAAAGTGCTTATTAAAAAATAATGCCTTAGGAGGTGATTTTCAAAGTTTTGACAGTTTTAGGTATAGGACCTATTGATTTTAAATACTTATTGAAGCAGCTAAGAAGATTGGAAAGATTTTAGGCATTAAGTAGTGGAAGATGTAAGAAGAAACCTAAATTTAAAGAGTTAGTAAAAAGGCAAAAACAAATAACGCTGGGAAGTGTATGAAATAGAGAAAATATTTTTAACGTGTAAAGATTTAGCTCAAAGGTTGGCTATGACGAAAGTACAGCAGTGCGCCTTGAAGATAAGGGCATTATAGGCAGAATAAAAAATCTTTCAGGAGTTAAATACTTAATATATGAAATTTAAGCAATAGAAAGAATGGTAAGAAAAGAACTTTTTGAAGTCTCCTTTTTAGACTATAAGGAGCTGGAATAAACCAGAAATAAATCAAGATAAGATTGACGATATAGTTAATAAAATAAGTGAATATGATGACTTTAACCAGGGTAAATGGTTATTAGATGAACCAATAAAAAACTTCACTCAAAGCATTGTAGATGATACTATAAAAACAAATGCAGACTTTCAATATAAATCGGGGTTAACTCCTAAGATAGTGAGAAAAGAAGTTGGTAATTGCTGTGACTGGTGTAAAGAAGTAGTTGGCGTGTATGAATATCCTGATGTTCCAAAAGATGTTTTTAGAAGACATAGATATTGCAGGTGTACAATTGACTATGCACCTAGAAATTGGAAAATACAAAATGTCCACACTAAGAAATTTTTTCAAGGTGGTACTGATAAAGAATTAAGAAAATTTAGAGAAGAACAAGTCGATATCATTATAAAGAATAAAATTTTAAAAGATAAAAAAGAAGTCAACAAAACGCAAAGGATTTTAAATAATTCTCTTTGGCAAAAAGAAATTAACGGAGTAAAAATAGAAACTATTTCAAGACATACTGCAGAAAGAGTAGTGTTAAGGGATTTACAGGCATCAGATATTGTTGATACAATAGACAATCCTTTAAAAATAGCGGAGGTAAAATACGATTCTTTAAATAGACCTTCTTTTAGTGTTATTGGTGAGAAATCTACGATTTCTATAAATCCTAAAAACGGAAATGTAATAACAGCTCATAAAACACATACAAAAGTAGTTAAGAAATTAAAAGGTGAAAAAAATGAAAATTATCCTTGATAATGAAGATATAAAATTCCTTGAGAAAAATAATTTTAAAATTGATTATGAAAAAAATTATACAGACGATGAATTTTTAAAAATTCTTGAAGATTTATATTTTCAAGAGACTTCATTTGTTGATATTAATGAAAATAAAGCTAATAGATTTGCTGATATTGCAGATAAAGTAGCAGAGATGAATTAAAAGCACACTAACTAGAAATCTTAGATGTGCTTTTTTTAATGGTAGTAATCGTGAGCTAATCGTGTAAAAATCACAGGTAAATTCACACGATTAAATTTATAAAAGGAGTTTGGAAACATTGAAAAAATATGGAAGTCAAACTCCCACTAAGTCGGTAATTTTAGATTATAAGAAATCGCTAGGGAATGAGGCAGTAGAGCTTTATAAGAAAACTGGAAGAAGTCCCTTTCCTTGGCAAGAAAAAATGATAAATGATTTATTTGCCATGAATGATGAGGACCTATGGACTCACTCAAAATTTGGATATGCAGTACCAAGAAGAAATGGTAAAACCGAAGTAGTCTACATGGCTGAACTTTGGGGGCTCTTTAATGGATTAAATATATACATACATTAGACATTTCGATTTTTACCAATTAAGTAAGGGTACTGACTTGTTAAAAACAACTTCATCTTTACTGACTAAAGAGTCATAGCAAAGAATATTTACCCCGCTTTCTTTTGCAAATTTTAAAGCATTTGAAAAGCTGGGATCCATTTTAAGGTTGGGAATAAAAGATGAGATTGTTTCCATTTGTATTAGGAAGAGTATATAGGCTACATATCCCTTTGAGGAAGCTTCAATAAGGCCTTCTATATGTTTTTTGCCCCTTAGAGTCGGAGCATCGGGAAACATGGCTATAGAATCCTTTTCAAGGGTAACTCCCTTAACTTCCATAAAGCATTTTTTATCGGACCTTTCAAAATAAAAATCAAATCTTGAATCCCCATAACTATATTCAGGTTTAAGGTAGCTTATGTCAGAAAAAAGTTTTTTACCGGTTAGGGCTTCCTTGACAATTTTATTAGGAGCTTGAGAGTCTATATTTATTAAAAGATCTCCCTTATAGGTGCTGACTAAAGAATAGGGAGTTTTTCTCTTAGGATTATTTGATTTTTCTAAAATAACTCTTGCTCCAGGTATGAATATTTCTTTGCATCTACCTGTATTAGGCACGTGAACTCGCACAAGGTTTCCATTAATATCAACCGTTGCAATAAACCTGTTTTCTCTATTAATTAATTTTCCTTCAACTATATTTTTATATTTCATAAATTTATTATAACATGAAAAAACATTCTTTATTATATATACTATAGTTAACTTAGTTACCGAGGGAGGAAATATGAAAAAATTTGTAATTGTTGGAGGAGTAGCAGGAGGAGCATCTGTAGCTGCAAGACTTAGGAGATTAAATGAAGACGCAAGGATTATAGTACTTGAAAAAGGACCCTATCCGTCTTTTTCAAATTGTTCCTTACCCTATTATCTTGGAGAAATAGTAGAAAAAGAAGAACTTTTTATAACTTCTCCCCAAGTACTTAAAGACAGGTTTAATATAGAGGTAAGAGTAAATAACGAAGTGGTGAGTATAAATCCTGAAGATAAAACAATAGATGTAAGAGGAGAGAGCGGGCTTTATAAAGAGTCCTATGATGAGTTAATTTTATCTCCCGGAAGCCTTGCCATAAGACCTGACACTATAAAGGGAAGTAATATGGACCATGTCTTTACTATAAAAGAAGTAAAAGATGTGGTGGAGCTTGATTTATATTTAAGAAAAAATAAAGTTAAAAATGTAGCCATAGTAGGAGGGGGTTTTATTGGTCTTGAAGTAATGGAAAATTTAAAATCCAGGGGACTTAATATAAGTCTAATTGAAATGGAAAATCAGGTGCTGGCTCCCCTTGACTACGATATGGTACAAATTATTCATAAAACTATAAATGATAAGGGAATAGACCTTATTCTTGAAGACAAAGTAGAAGAAGTTACAAAAGACTCAATAAAACTTTCGTCAGGAAGAAAGCTTTTGGCGGAACTTGTGGTCTTTGCCTTAGGTGTACCTGCAAATACAATTCTTGCGGAAAAGACAGGGATAAAAATAGGAGAAGAGGGCGGCATACTTGTAAATCAACATTATGAAACCAATGTAGCCCATATATATGCAATAGGAGATGCAATAGAAACCTATAATCAAATAACCTATAAAGCAACAAGACTTGGTCTTGCCGGACCTACTCAAAAACAGGCAAGAAGCCTTGCTGATTACTTAAGCGGCATATACAATGAAAATAGAGGAGTTATAGGAAGTGGAGCAGTTAAGGTTTTTGATTTTAATATTGCCTTTACAGGACTTAATGAAAAGGAAGCAAAAAAAGAAAAAATCCAATATGAAACAGCTCTTGTAATGGAAAATGATATTTTAGGAACTATGCCGAATAGTGAGACAGTTTTCTTAAAATTAATTTTTGAAAATAAATCAGGTAGAATTTTAGGAGCACAGGCAATAAGTAAAGGAGAATCGGTAAAAAGAATAGATGTAATCTCAACTCTTATTCAAATGAATGGGAAGGTTGATGACCTTAAAGATCTTGAGCTCGCCTATGCGCCGCCTTACGGAACGGCAAGAGATGTGGCAAATGTAGCAGGTATGGTGGCGTCTAATTTGCTACATGGATCCTATAAACAAAAAAGAGCCTATGAATTAAGAGACTTGGTAAAAAAGGGTGAGTATATTCTTGATGTAAGATCAAGAAAAGAGTACCAACTATCTCATATAAAAGGATCAGTTAATATACCCTTGGAGGAATTAAGACAAAGACTTGAAGAACTACCTAAGGATAGATCTATATATGTACATTGCAGAACATCAAAAAGGTCCTACAATGCAACAAAAATTTTACTTTCCCATGGATTTGATGTATATAACATTCAAGGTTCCATTTTGTTTTTATCTTACTACGAATATTTTAACAATAAAAGAAAAAATAGAGATAGTATATTTACTGATTACAATTTCAATTAAAAAGAGCGGGTTATAAGACCCGCCCTTATAATTTCATGATTAACTTGTAAGAAGTTTTATATATTTTTGTCAGCATAGTATAAAACAGGTTTGTCATTTTTACTTTTATCTAAATCAATAATTCTTTGATTGGAGGAACCTCTAAATTTAAGCTTAAGATTCTTCAAATTTTTTATAAACAAACCGTCGACTAATACATTGCATAAACCAAGGAGCTCTTTTTTCAAAGGGTCCTTAATAAGCTGTTCATAGGTATAGCCTGAATATATCCAAATGCTCTTATTTGAGTGTTTTTTAATTTCTTTAACTATATCAATGAGATCTTTTGTGTTTTGAAAGGGTTCGCCTCCTAAAATAGTAAGCCCTTCAACTTGATCTTCATTTAGATATTTTATAACTTTCTCAGTTTCTCTATCTGTCCAAATGTCTCCGGCAGAAAAGTCTTGATATTCCTCGTTAAAACATTCAGGACACTTGTGAGTGCAACCTATTACAAAGATTGATGTCCTTATGCCAACACCGTTAGCTATGTCGTATTCTCTAATTTGACCGTATCTCATTAAATGTGTAGCACCCTATCATGGATTTCCTTAGTTCTACCTTCGTTCCAGAAATTTTCTCCAAGATAACCGCAGGTTCTTCTTACAACAGTTAAGGTAGACTTATCTTTATTACCACATTGAGGGCATTCCCATTGGTTTTCATCGTTAAGCTTTATTTCTCCGTCAAATCCACATTCTGAGCAGTAGTCTGATTTCGTATTAAATTCAGCATATTGGATGTTGTCATATATATATCTTACTATTGTTTCCAGGGCTTCAAGATTTTGAGACATATTAGGTATTTCTACATAGGATATACAACCGCCCGTAGATCTGTCTTGGAACTTGGACTCGAAACTGAATTTTTCAAATGCTGAAATTTTTTCTCTAACATCTACATGGAAGGAGTTGGTGTAGTAGCCTTTGTCTGTTACATTTTCTATTACTCCAAATCTATCCCTATCAATTGAACAGAATCTGTTAGTTAAGCTTTCTGCAGGTGTAGCGTAAAGTGTGAACTTAAGTCCTGTTTCCTCAGTCCATCTTTTAACTGCAGCATTTAAATGGTCCATAATTCTCATGGCAAATTCATAACCTTTAGGATCTGTGTGAGATACGCCTTTTGTTAAAATAGTTGCTTCATAGATTCCTATATAACCTAAAGAAACAGTGGAGTAACCATTTCTTAATAGAGGTGCAATTGATTCATGTTTACCAAGTCTTGAAATTGCCCCGTGTTGCCAGTGAATAGGTGAAGAATCACTGGTGACGTTTTTCAGGTGTTCATATCTTATTAAACCGACTTGTTTTACAAGCTCAAGTCTTTTTTCAAGTAGACTGAAAAACTTACTTTCATCTCCGCCTGCAAGAATTCCTATTTGAGGAAGGTTAATTGAGCAAGCGCCTATGTTAAATCTACCTTCAAATTTGTATCTACCTTTATCGTCCTTATAAGGAGGCAAGAAAGCTCTACATCCCATTGGACTAAATACATTACCTTCATAGTTTGCCTTCATTTTCTTTGCTGAAATATAATCTGGATACATTCTTTTTGCGGTACATCTAATAGCAAGGGAAGTTAGGTAATAGTATTTTGAATCTTTTTTAACATTGTTTTCGTCAAGAACATAAATTAACTTAGGAAATGCCGGAGTTACATAAACACCTGCATCGTTTTTGATTCCCTTAATTCTTTGCTTCAATATTTCTTCAATAATTTGGGCAATCTCATTTACGTAGGGATCAGAGTCTTCAAGGTGCATAAACAAAGTTACAAAAGGAGCTTGACCATTTGAAGTCATTAGTGTGTTGATTTGGTATTGAATAGTTTGAATACCGCTTTCAAGGTCTTTTTTAGTCATTTTTACTGCCATTTTTTCGGCAAGTTCAAGATCTCCAAGGGTATCAAGAGCTAAATTCAAATTCTTTTCATAAGATTTTCTAAGATATTTGCCTAGGCAAGCTATATTAATAGATTGTCCACCATATTGGTTTGAAGCTATTTGTGCAATTATTTGGGTCATTACGTTGCAAGCTACTTGGAAAGACTTAGGCGTTTCTATCATTTTGCCGTTAACAACTGTTCCGTTATCCAACATATCCTTCATATTTACAAGACAACAGTTGAAAATAGGTTGAATTATATAATCCAAGTCATGGATATGTATAACTCCGTTTTCATGAGCTGCAACTAAATCTTGGGGAAGCATTTTTCTTTTGGCAATATCCTTTGAAACTTCACCTGCTATTAAGTCTCTTTGAGTAGAGGCTATAATAGCGTTTTTATTTGAGTTTTCATCCATAACGTCTACATTAGTTCTGTTTAGAAGTCCTAAAATTTCATTATCTGTAGTATTTTGCTCTCTCTTATAAGCTTGTACTGCCTTGTAGTTTTCATAGGCTCTTGCAGTAGCCGGATTGTTATAGTTTATAAGTTTATAATAAACTTGCTCTTCAATGTCAAATATTGACATAGGGTCTTCCAAGCTTTCAGCATAATTTTTAATTTCTTCTGCTATTTGCTCGGCTTGGTTTTCTACAAAAATTCCATTTGATGAGTGCATAGCTTTTTCTATAGCTATTTTTATTTTATCCCCATCAAAGGGAACCTTAACTCCATTTCTTTTAATTACTTCAATCATTTTTAACACCTCGTTTATTGATGAGACAAGAATACCATATATAGTATAAAAATGCAATATATATTATTTAAAACAACAATATATCGTGATTCACTAAAAGCTTTAAATTAAGCTATTTTTGCTTTTATTTATTAAATTAATAAAAAAAATTAAAAATATTTTACCTAAATAAGACAAATGAATTTACAAGATATATACAATTGAATTGTGAGATTTTCTAGAGTATACTTTAAATGTTTAGAAAAGCTTTACTAAAAACGGAGGATTTATGGATACACATAAAAAAAGTAATTTAACTAAAATAGATGTGGTAGAGAGTGTAAGTTTCTTATTAATATTTTTTCTTATATTCGGTTATATAGGGAATAAAATGGGACCTATTAATATGATTAAAACTATTTTGAATACTTCTTACTCTTTGTTAATGGATATTTGTTTTTACTTAATGGCAATATGTGTAATAACAGGTGGTATAGGTGCTTTATTTATGGAATTTAAAGTCATTAAATGTTTAAATTCTTTTTTATCTTTATTAATGAACCCTTTTTATTCTCTACCTGGTGCTTCAGCTTGGGGAGTTTTAACTTGTTACATATCAGACAATCCGGCTATGCTTAGCTTAGCTGAAAATGAGGAATATAAATCTTATTTTAAAAAATACCAGTTTCCCGCCCTTACTAATTTAGGTACATCCTTTGGAATGGGCCTTATAGTAACAGCGACAATTATGAGCTTGCCTATGAAGGGTGCTATACTTGCTGCAATTATAGGTAATCTTGGAGCTATTATAGGAAGTATAGTTAGTGTAAGATTAATGCTCGGATTTACAAAGAAATATTATGGACCGGACGCTTATAAAAATGCAGCAGAGGAAAAATCTTCTTTTAATAATTCTTTTAATAATAACTGTAATAAGGAGAACATCTTTAGCAGATTTATTAACTCTTTAATTAAAGGAGGAGCCTCCGGAGTCGAGCTTGGATTTCAAATTATACCTGGAGTTCTTTTAATATGCAGTTTTGTCCTTTTAATTAGTAACACTGCTCCTGCAGGAGGGGTTTATGACGGATCTGCAGGTCAAGGAGTTCCTATTCTACCTTATATAGGTGAAAAGCTCAGCTTTATTATCCAGCCCCTATTTGGCTTTAAGTCTCCTGAGTCCATAGCGGTACCAATTACATCATTAGGTAGTGCAGGCGCTGCCATAGGTTTAATTCCGGATCTTATGAAGAAAGGTCTTATAAGTGCACAAGACTTGGCTGTTTTTACTTCCATATCTATGTGTTGGAGTGGATATTTATCCACACACATTGCTATGATGTCTGCTATTGGAGAAAGCGATTTATCAGGGAAGGCTATAATTTCTCATACTATAGGAGGGCTTGTTGCAGGTCTTGCATCTCACTTAATTTTTAAATTAATAATGTTTGTTATATGAGATGGGTATAGTAAGATAAAGGAGGTTTCTTATGAGAATAGATATTTTTTCAGATGCAGTGTGTACATGGTCCTATGGTGAGGAAAAAGTTCTTAGAGCTATAGATTATATATATAAGGGACAGATTGAATTTGTAAATACAATGGGAGGCCTTATAGCTGACTACAGGGATATATTGCCTATGAACATGAAGGACAAGGATTCAGATGAAATGGCAAATAAAATTCTTTTAACTATATGGAAGTCAGGTTCAGATATTCATAAGATGCCTATTATGAACAAGACTCCAAAACTTTTATCAAGGGAAAATCCAAGCACCTATTTTATTAATAGAGCTTTTGTTACAGCAAGGCTCCTTGACCCTAAAATGGCCAATAGCTACTTAAGAGAATTAAGACTTGCTACAATCTTATATGGACGAAATACCATGGATATTAATGTACTTGTAGATATAGCCTCTAAGCTTGGAATAGACAGAGAAGATTTTAGAGAGACTTTTGAAAGTGAATCTTCTGAAGAGTTTTTATCCGACAGAATGAAAACTTTCGATAGAAGATTGGAAGCATTTCCGAATTTTATGTATACAGATGAAAAAGGAAAGGAATATATAATAAAGGGTTATAAAAATAAAAAAGAACTTATTGACTTTATAGATAGATTTTCCAACTTAGAAAAAAGAGAAGTTTTCCTTAACAGACAAAACCTTCTTGAATTTATAGATAGATATAAAAAGGTTTATCCTGCTGAGCTTGTTGAGCTCTTTGAAGATGAGGAAAAAATAAATCAGCTGTTAAAAGAGTTAGAAGATGAAAAATTAATTATTATAGAGGAAATAGGAACAGGAAAAGAAATAAAGAGAGCTTAGTTATATGTTTACTCTCCTTACAGGATAAAACTGTAGGGAGAATAAACATGAAAGAAAGCTCTCTTTTTTATTAATTATTTTTATTACTTATATATTCATGGATTTTTTCTGCTGCTGTTTTTCCTGCACCCATGGCAAGGATAACTGTAGCTGATCCTGTTACGGCATCTCCACCTGCATAAATTTCTTCTCTTGAAGTTTGACCTCTGTCATCTATAATAATTCCGCCCCAGTTTGTTATATCCAATCCCTTTGTAGTACGAGATATAAGCGGATTAGGTGATGTACCTAAAGCCATAATTACTGTTTGGAACTCCTCTTCAAACTCTGATCCTTCAATTTTAACAGGTCTTCTTCTGCCGGAATCGTCAGGCTCTCCAAGTTCATTTCTTATACATTTAACAGATTTAACATTGCCTGATTCATCTCCTATAATTTCAACAGGAGCTGTAAGCATTTCAAATCTTATTCCTTCTTCTTTAGCATGTTCGATTTCTTCTCTTCTTGCAGGAAGCTCGGCATCGGTTCTTCTGTATAAAATAGTAACCTCACTACCAAGTCTTCTTGCAACTCTTGCAGCGTCCATTGCTACGTTCCCGCCACCTACGACAGCTACCTTATCACCAATTTTAACAGGGGTTTCATAGCCTTCAACAACTGATCTCATAAGGTTTACTCTAGTTAAAAATTCATTTGCTGAGGAAACTCCGTTTAAGTCTTCTCCAGGTATGTTCATAAACTTTGGAAGTCCTGCGCCTGATCCTATAAATACAGCTTCATAACCCTCTTGAAGGAGTTGATCCACTGTAACGGTTCTTCCAACTAAAACGTCTGTATTAATTTTTACTCCTAAATCTAAAAGACCTTTAACTTCGTGAGCAACAATTTCATCAGGAAGTCTGAATTCAGGAATACCGTAAACTAAAACTCCTCCGGGAACATGAAGTACTTCAAATATATTAACATCATAGCCTGACTTAGCAAGTTCTCCCGCACAAGTAAGTCCTGCAGGACCGGCCCCTACAACAGCAACCTTGTGAGAGTTTTGAGCAGGCTTATTGATTTTTTGAAGTTCATTTTCTCTAGCGTAATCTGCAACAAATCTTTCAAGCTTACCTATAGATACGGCATCGCCTCTTTTACCTAAAATACATCTTTCTTCACATTGGGTTTCTTGAGGGCATACTCTTCCGCAAACTGCAGGTAGAGCTGTATAGTTTGATAAAACCTTAAAAGCTTGTTCAAAGTTTTCATTTGCAATTTCTTTAATAAATCCGGGTATGTCTATAGCAACAGGGCAGCCGCCTACGCAAAGAGGTTTTTTACAGTTAAGGCATCTTTTAGCTTCTTTAACTGCTTCTCCTTTTGTATAGCCTAGGCAAACTTCATTAAAGTTGTTAATACGCACATCCGGGTCTTGATTTTTTACAGGAATTTTTATAAATCTGTCGGATTTTTTAGAAGAATCTTGAGCTTCAGCTTGGCTTAATTCTTCTTCAAGCTTAATGTTTTTCTTTTCTTCTTTTATTTCCTTGGTAATATCCGGCTTATTATCTAAAGAGAATTTTTTATTTCTAGCATCCTTATATTGTCTTTGTCTAACTATGGCATTATCAAAATCTACCAGGTGACCATCAAATTCGGGACCGTCTACACAAGCAAACTTTG
Source organism: Peptoniphilus catoniae (assembly GCF_901447155.2). GTDB lineage: Bacteria > Bacillota > Clostridia > Tissierellales > Peptoniphilaceae > Peptoniphilus_E > Peptoniphilus_E catoniae. Next base: position 299,507 of record NZ_LR588413.1, on the reverse strand, counting down.
TTTTTCCGCCTACGTTACAACGACAAGCACCGCACATACCGGTACCGTCAACCATTATAGGGTTAAGAGATACTGTAGTTGGGATTTTATATTCTTTAGTAAGCTCGCACACAAACTTCATCATTATCATAGGTCCTATAGCAACTATAAGGTCATATTCCTTATGCTCTTCTTCTATAAGTTTAGCTAATTTTTCAGTAACAAGTCCCTTAAATCCTACAGAACCATCATCAGTTGCAATGTATAAATTACCGCAAGTAGCCTTAAGCTCTTCTGTTAAGATTAAAAATTCTTCAGTTTTTGCGGCTATAAGCACGTCTGCATCAAGGCCGTTTTCGTGGCACCATTTAACTTGACAGTATATAGGAGCTATACCGGCACCGCCACCTACAAAAAGAACCTTCTTCTTCTTAAGAGCTTCAGGATCTTCGTGGACAAGGTCACTTGGATTTCCAAGAGGACCTACAAAGTCTCTAAAGTATTCGCCTTCATTAAGGTTACAGATTTTTTGTGTAGATGAACCTGCAACTTTAATTACTATATCTACTGTACCTTTTTTAGTATCATAATCGCATATAGTTAAAGGAATTCTTTCAGAATACTCATCTGCAATAATGATAACAAATTGTCCGGGTTGAGCGGAGGCTGCAACACGAGGTGCCATAATACTCATTTGAATAGTATCAGGCGCGATATAGGTTTTTTTTAAAATCTCAAACAAATTTATCACTCCCTTATTTTGTTACTACGATTATAACATAAACCTGATAAATTAATCACAGTTAAAAGTTTTTATATAATTATTTTTGACATTATTTTGACTTAAATTTTTTAACTAAATATGCTAATTGATTTTAGACTTTCTTTAAACTAAAATTGTATTCATAAAGTAAATTATGATTTAGGTGGCAAATGAAGTATTTAAAAGTTTTTATTCAAAACAGCATATCTCAAATTGATAGTCTTTATACCTATAAGTGTGAAGATAGTTTAAAAATTGAACCTGGAATGAGAGTAGTGGTACCCTTTGGCAGAGGGAACAAAAAGGAAATTGCTACTGTAGTAAGCGTCGATTTAAAGCCTGACGGGGATTATAAGGTAAAATCTATAATAGATTTGGTGGATTATGAACCTATTATTACAAGTGATTTAATTGAACTGGGTTTTTGGATGTCTGAAAAATATTTAACCGGTATTTCAAAAAGCTTTGCACCTATTATGCCTCCGGGAGATATTAAAAAGATAAAGAGAAAAATCGAATTGATTAAGCCTGAGGAGCTAAGCAAGGATGACTCTATTATTATAGAGGAATTAAAAAAGAGAGATTACTCCCTTGAAGGCTTGGATAACGATACAGAAGCAAGAGAAAAAATAAAGGACTTAATTAGCGGGGGAATAGCAAAGCTTGACTTTGAAGTAGAAAGTATTGTAGGGAAAAAATACCAAAATTTTGTAAGGCTTAACGAAGATTATCTTAATTTAATAGCCGAAAAAAGCATAAAGCTTACAAATAAACAGGAACAAGTAATTAAATATCTGCAAGCTGAAGAATCATCTATGGTAGAGCTTCTAAGAAATCTTAATATTTCAGACTCACCTGTTAAAACTCTTGAGGTAAAGGGACTTTTAGAAATCTATAAGAAGGAAATTTTAAGATCCTTTTATCAGGGGTCCTATGAAAGTGTAATCCATAGACTTAATTTAGACCAACTTAAGGCTTTTAAGGGAATTAAGGAAGATAATTCCGGGACATCTTTAATTTACGGACTTACCGGGTCAGGTAAAACTGAAGTTTATTTAAAACTGGCAGAGGATGTAGTTGCATCCGGGGGTCAGGTTATAGTCCTTTTACCGGAGATAAGTCTTACTCCACAAATGATAGAAAGATTTAAGGGCAGATTTAATGATAGAGTATCAGTAATGCACTCAAGGCTTTCTCTCGGCGAGAGATACGACTCTTGGCAACAGATAAAAAATTCCAAGGTTGATGTAGTTGTGGGAGCTAGATCTGCAGTTTTTGCCCCCTTTAAGAATCTTAAAATGATAATAATAGATGAGGAGCATGATGGTTCTTATAGATTTCATAATGCTTTAAGGTATAACACCCTGGAGGTTGCTGAAAAGAGAATGGAGATTTTATCAGGAAAGCTTGTATTGGGATCGGCAACTCCGGATGTTGAAAGCTATTATAAGGCTTTAGAGGGAGATTACAAGTTATATAAGTTAAAAAAAAGAGCAATGCCTAAGGCTACTATGCCTAAGACAGAAGTAGTTGATATGCGTTATGAGCTTATTAAGGGCAACACATCTATATTCAGCGCCTCTCTTAGAGATAAAATAGAGGATAGATTAAAAAAGGGCGAGCAGGTAATATTATTTTTAAACAGAAGAGGATTTTCAAACTTTGTATCCTGCAGGTCCTGTGGATACGTAATAAAATGCGAAAACTGTGACATATCTATGACTTACCATAGAAAGAATAATATTCTGAGATGTCACTATTGCGGCAGCACTAAGAAGCCTGTTGATAAATGTCCCAGCTGCGGTAGCAAATATATAAGACAGTTTGGTATAGGAACTCAGAAGGTGGAAGAAGAAGTAAAAAAACTTTTTGAAAATGCAAAAATCTTTAGAATGGATAGGGACACTATGGGAGAAAAAGACTCCTACGATAGAGTTTATAAGGACATGAAAGAAGGAAAGATAGATATACTTATAGGTACACAAATGCTTTCTAAAGGTCTTGACTTTGAAAATGTAACTTTAGTAGGAATAATAGCGGCGGATCTTTCTCTTTTTATATCAGAGTATAGAGCTAATGAAACAACCTTTCAGCTTCTTACTCAAGTTTCGGGACGAGCGGGTAGAAGTTACAGGGGCGGAGATGTAGTTATTCAAACCTATAACCCTGATAATTATGCAGTGGAATATGCTAAGGATTTTGATTATGAATCTTTTTATAAAAAAGAAATAAGCTTGCGAAAGGAATTTTTGTACCCTCCATTTACAAAGATGATAAACATATACTTCAGTTCAAATAAAGAAGATAAAATTGAAGAAAATGCTTACGATTTTTTAACTTCTCTAGGTAAAAATGCAAATGACTTGTATTTTGAGCATACGAGAATTATAAGGATGCCCAGAATAAAAAATGAATACAAAAGTAAAATTACACTTAAGGTTCACCAGGATAAACTTGAAAGGTTAACAAACTTGATAAAGTGGGTATCAATCAATAGAAAAGCTAAATTACAAAAAGACAATGTTTATGTTGATATAGAATTTATTTAGAAGGTGATTATAATGGCACTTAGAACTATAAGAACGGACAAAGATCCGATTTTAAGAAAAAAGTCAAGGCAAGTAACAAAATTTGACGACAGATTGAAAATTTTAATAGAAGATATGTATGAAACAATGGATAAGGCGGAAGGGGTAGGCCTTGCAGCTCCTCAAGTAGGTATACTTAAAAGAGTAATAGTTGTAGACAATAGAGAGGATATAAGGATGGCATTGATTAATCCTGAAATTACCGAAAAAGACGGTTCGGAGGTTGCCTACGAAGCCTGCCTATCTATACCTGAAAGGCAAGGAACGGTTGAGCGAGCAACCCATATAGAACTTTCCTATATAGATGAAAACTTTGAAGAAAAGACCATGGAGGCTAGTGACTTTTTCGCAAGGATACTTCAACATGAAATAGATCATCTTGACGGAGTTTTGTATTCAGATAGAGCAATAGAAATGTACACTATAAAAGATAAAGAGGTAAGTGAAGAGTGAATATAGTTTATATGTCCAATCCGGATTTTGGAATTAGACCTATGGAAAGACTTAATGAGGCTTACGGGCTGAGCCTTGTTGTAACCGGTCTTGACAAAAGAAGAGGAAGAGGCAAAAAGCTTAAGCCCTCTCCTGTAAAGGCTAGAGCCATTGAACTTGGAATAGAGGTTTATCAACCGGAGGACATTAATTCAGAAGAGTCTCTTAGATATTTAAAATCCTTTGATCCTGATTTATTTATAGTAGTCGCTTTTGGCAAAATTTTAAGTAAAAAGGCATTAGAAGTACCTAAATATTCTATTAATATACATGCTTCTCTTTTGCCTAAGCTTAGAGGGGCTGCACCTATTAATAGGGCAATTTTAGAAGGCTATGATAAAAGCGGAATAAGTATTATGAAAATGGCAGAGGGTCTTGACACAGGAGATGTTGCCATGGTTAAAGAGGTTACCATAGAAGATAAATCAGCAGATGAGCTCTCGCAAGAATTGAGTAATCTTGGAGCTGATATGATAGTGGATTTTGTGGAAAGGTTTAAGGAAAATAAACTTGAATTTTCAAAGCAAGATGACAGTAAGGCAACCTACGCCGAAAAAATATCTAAGGAGGACGGGTATATAGACTTTAATAAGGATACAGCAAAAGATATTGAGAGAATTTTAAGGGCCATGCCAGAAAGATACTCTATTTCCACTAGCTATAAGGGCGAGAGATTTAAAATCAAGGATTTAGAAACCGACTATGAAAAAACTTTAGGGAGTCCAGGCGAGATAATAGATTCTACAAAGAAACTTAGAATTGCTACACTTGATGGTAGTATTTATGTAAAGAAGTTACAATTTCCCGGAAAAAAGGAAATGGATATAAAGTCTTATTTAGCTGGCAACAGTTTAGATAAGGGAACTATATTAGGAGGTTAATATGTACGGATATGGAGCTTATTACGGATCAGGTTGGATATATGTTTTACCGGGGCTTATTCTAGCAATGTATGCACAGGCAAAAATCAGCTCAGCTTATTCAAAGTACAGTAAAATAGATTCAGGTACAGGAATTAGCGGAGCACAGGCAGCAAAGATAATTATGGATAAAAATAATTTATCTGATGTAAGTATAAAAATGATAGGCGGACAACTTACGGATAACTACAATCCTACAAATAAGGTTCTCAGTTTATCAAAAGAAGTTTATGAAGGGACATCAATTGCATCAATAGGCATAGCTGCACATGAGGTTGGACATGCTATTCAACATATGCAAAATTATAAACCTGTTAAACTTAGAACTATGCTTGTCCCTGCAGCTGGCATAGGATCAAATATGGCAATGACCTTTATTCTTTTAGGTTTATTTATATCAAAAACTATTTTACAAGTAGGTATAGCCATGTTTGCCATTGCGGTACTTTTTCAAGTGGTTACCTTACCTGTGGAATTTGATGCAAGTAGGAGGGCTCTTCAACAGCTTTCCTCAGGGATACTTCCCGATGATAAGATTAAAGGAGCAAGGGAAGTTTTAAAAGCAGCAGCTCTTACCTATGTTGCAGCAACACTTACATCAATAGGACAACTTTTAAGACTTTTAAGTTTATCAAGACGGAGAGATTAAATGGATAAGACTAGAAAAGAAGCATTCTTAATTTTGAATAACATCTTAAATAAGGATGCTTTTTTAAATGAAGAGTTAATCAGACTAAAGAACATAAACAAAAGAGATTATAATTTCATTGTAAACTTGGTAAGGGGAGTTTTGGAAAATAAACTTCTTATAGATAACCTTATAAGAAACTACTCTAAAATAAGAATTAAAAAGATCCATCCTGCTATACTTATAATACTTGAACTTTGTATCTATCAAATGTTTTTTATGGACAAGATACCTGCTTATTCAGCCATTAATGAGTCTGTTGATTTGGCAAAAGAGTTTGGAAATAGAGGATCTGTTGGATTTACCAATGGAATTTTAAGAAATATTTTAAGAAACAGTCAAGAGATAATTTCATCTGACTATAATTTAGACATTATAAAATCAAGGGATTATAGCGACTACTTATCAAAAAAATATTCTCATCCTAAATTTTTTGTGGATTATTTACTTAAAGATCATGACAAGAATTTTGTTGAAGATCTTTTAATTTCAAACAATAAAAAGGCTCCGTTTTTCATAAGGGTTAATAATTTAAAAGTAGATTTGAATGAATTTATAAAATCTGCAGAAAATAAGGGCTACAAGCTAAGGCCTACAAAACTTTCAGAAAAGGTTCTTGAAGTCCTAAATCCGGAAGGAATTTTTGATACAGATTTATTTAAAAGGGGTTATTTTTATGTTCAGGATCTAGCTTCTGTACTAGTTGCGGAACTTTCTGATATAGGTGGAGGCTCTAAAATTTTGGACTTATGTGCATCGCCTGGAGGAAAGTCTTTTAATTTTTCTATGCTTTATCCAGATTCTAAAATAATTTCCTGCGATATATCCAAAAAGAAAGTGAATTTAATTGAAGAAAATAAAAAGAGACTTGGTATAAGAAACATTGATATAAAAATTAACGATGCAAGTAGACTAAAAAAAGAATTTATAGGCAATTTTGATTTCGTTTTGGTAGATGCACCTTGCTCAGGTCTTGGACTTTACAGAAGAAAGGTTGAAATCAGATATAATACCGATATGAGTGATGTAGAAAGTCTAAAAATTATTCAAAAAAAGATATTAACAAATGCCTTAAAGTATCTAAACAGCCATGGAAATCTTACTTACTCCACTTGTACCTTAACTAAAGAAGAGAATGAAGAAGTGGTAAGAGAAGTTCTTAATGAAAATAAAGATTTTGAAATAGAAAGAACATGTGGAGAAGAATTTAAAAGATTTTATCCAAATATAGACAATACAGATGGTTTTACAATGTGTAGGTTAAAGAGGAAAATATGGAAATAAATGCTTTATATATAGATGAATTGGAAAAACTTGTTGAAAAATATGGATATGAGCCTTATAGGTCAAAGCAGATTTATAATTTTTTTCATAAACAAAATAGAAATGATATAGAAAATTCCAATTTGCCTAAAGATTTAAAGGAAAAATTAAAAGCTGAAGACATAAAAACAGTTGATATTTTGGAGGAATACAATTCTAAAATTGATGAAACAAAGAAACTTCTATACATATTGGATGACAAAAATATTATAGAAGGAAGCCTTATGAAATATAAATATGGTTACTCCCTTTGCCTATCAACACAAGTAGGCTGTAGAATGGGCTGCGTTTTTTGCGCCTCTACAAAGGCCGGTCTTGTTAGAAACCTGACTCCTTATGAAATTCTTGGACAAGTTTACAGTGTAGAAAATAAATATAAGATAAATATATCAAATATTATTTTAATGGGGAGCGGGGAGCCTTTAGATAACTATGATAACCTTCTTAGATTTTTAAAACTTATTCATAGTGAGGAGGGTAAAAATCTAAGCTATAGGAACATAACAATATCAACTTGTGGACTTGTCGATAAAATATATAAATTTGCCCATGAAAAGCTTCCAATTACTCTGGCTTTATCCCTTCATAGTACATATGACGAAAAAAGGGATTTAATTATGCCAATAAATAAAAAATATAAAATCAAAGATGCAATAGAAGCTTGTAGATATTATTCTGAAATGACGGGGACAAGACTTACAGTTGAATATACCTTAATCGAAGGGGAAAATGACGGGCAAAACAATGCCGAAGAGCTTGTAAATATTTTAAAAGGGCTAAAAGTTCATGTAAACTTGATTCCACTAAACCCTATTGAGGAGTATAAGAGGCAAAGACCTAATAGAAGGAGCATTGTGTCCTTTAGAAAAAAGCTTGAAAGTAAGGGATTAAATGTTACAATTAGAAGAGAGTTGGGAGCTGATATAAATGCTTCCTGCGGTCAATTAAGACGAAATTACAAAGGAGGCTAAAATGTTAAATTTTATAGCCCTAACAGATAAAGGTCTTGTTCGTGGTAACAACGAAGATTCCTACGGAGTAGACAAGGAAAAGAGGTTTTTTCTTTTAGCGGATGGAATGGGAGGACACAAGGCTGGAGAAATAGCAAGTAGAATTGCAGTTGAAACTCTTACTGAAGACTTGCAAAATTCAGTTATAACAACAGAAGATGACCTTATTGAAATTTTAATAAAATCTGTAAAAAGAGCAAATGAAAAGATATTTAATCTTTCCGTTGAAAACAATGAATATAGGGGTATGGGTACAACCCTGTCTCTTATTTATGTATTTGATGAATATATTTATTACTTAAACATTGGGGACAGTAGAATATATGAGATTTCTTCTGAAGAAATAAAAAAACTGACAAGAGATGATTCTTTTGTCAATTATTTAATTGAGATAGGGGAAATTAATGAGGAAGAAGCCAAGACTCACCCTAAGAAAAATGTCCTTACAAAGGCTTTAGGAACATCAGAAAATCTTGAAGTCCATGTAGAAAAAGAAAAGATAGATAAAAACCATAAATACTTAGTCTGTTCAGATGGACTCACAAATATGGTTGAAGAAAAAGAAATTTTTGAAGTTACCAATCAAGCTAATATGGAAAAATCCGCCAAGGTACTTTTAAATAAAGCACTTGAGAATGGTGGTATAGACAATATTACATTGATTTTAATATATAACGAGTAGGTGAAACCATGATAAGTAAAATTTTAGCTAATAGATATGAAATTCTACAAAAGATAGGCACCGGAGGAATGGGAGATGTGTACAAATCCCACGACAGAAGACTTGACAGAATAGTAGCGATAAAAACTTTAAAGGCTGAATATAATACCGACAACAACTTCATCAGAAAGTTTAAAAGAGAATCCCTGGCAGCTGCAAGTATTTCTCATCCCAATATAGTAAGTATTTATGATGTTGGAACTGAAGAAATTAACGATGAAAAAATTCATTATATAGTAATGGAATATATAGATGGAAAAACCCTTAAGGAAAAAATAACAGAAGAGGGTAAGCTAAGTGAGAAAACAGCTTTAAATTATACTGTTCAAATTGCTGAGGCCTTGAAAGTTGCTCACTCAAAAGGTATAGTCCACAGAGATATTAAATCTCAGAATATAATGATAACTAAAGATGACAGGGTAAAGGTTACTGATTTTGGTATTGCCAGAGTTGCTGATAACTCTACAGTTACAGCGACAAATGCTATTATGGGCTCTGTTCATTATTTTTCTCCGGAACAGGCAAGAGGATCAAAGGTAGATAACAGATCGGATATTTATTCTCTTGGAATAGTTCTCTATGAAATGCTTACAGGAGAACTTCCTTTTGATGCAGATAATCCTGTTTCAGTTGCCTTAATGCAGGTTCAAAGCAATATGCCTCTACCTTCATCTAAGAATCCACAGGTATCACAATACTCAGATCAAATTGTTTGTAAAATGACAATGAAAGATCCGTCTGACAGATATGCAGATGTTTATTTGTTAATTAGAGATATAAAGAACATACAAATGGGAAGAACTTCAAATATAAATTATAGAAGTGAAATGCAAAATAATAGTCCCATATCAACTACAGGAATTAGAACTGCACCAATGCTTGACAGAAAAAATATGAAAAAAGAAGATGAACCGAGGTATATTAAAAATAGACCCGAAAAGAAAAAATCATCACCTCTTCCGGTATTACTTGGAATAGTTACAGCTATTCTACTTGCTGTGATGCTTTTCTTTGTTGTTCCTAAACTTTTAAATAATATAGGAAATAAGGATAAAGAAGAACCGACTAAGCTTGTTAGCGTGCCGACTTTAGTAGGTAAAACTCAAGATGAAGCCAAGTCGGAGCTTGAAAAATATGGTCTTGTAATGGAAGCTGATTTTACGGAAAATTATGATAAGACTAATAGGGAAATACTTGAACAAGATCCAGCTCAAGGAACACAAGTTGAAGAAGGATCTTCAGTAAAGGTAGTTGTCAATGTAATAGCAGACGTTGTAGAAATACCTGATCTAGTAGGAAAAACTTTGGAAGAGTCACAAAAGATTGCAGCAGAAGCAGGAATAACCATAAGCAATATAGAGCTTGAATACTCAAAGGAATATCCTGAGGACCAGGTTATAAGACAAGAGCCTGCAGCAGGCACTGAGGTTGCAAATAATAAAAATATTACTGTTTACGTATCAAAGGGAGAAGAAGCACCTATTGTAATACCTAACTTGAGAGGAATTAACTACAAGGATGCTAAGGCGAGTCTTGAAAAGACAGGCTTTGTAGTTAAAGTAGAGGAAGTCAAATCAAATGAGGTTTCAAAGGGTGATGTTGTAAATTTCGAGCCTAAGGACCAGGCTCCCAGAGGTAGCGAAATTACACTTTATGTAAGTACCGGACCTTTGGAAAGTGATGAGGAGGAAATGCCTAGAAACGAAAAACCCGACGAATCTTCCGAAAGCAATGAAAATGAAAATCTTCCTGACTCTCTTAGTGTAAATATGCCTAATGATGGAGAAAACCATCAAGTAACCATATGGAGGTATACAGCTAAGGGAAATAAACACAAGATATACGATTGGAATAAATCTTCGGCAGAAGGTAATATTAATGTGCCCTTGGAGTATGTATCCAAGGGTGATGTATTTGAAATATATATAGATTCTCAAAAGGTGGAAAGCAAAAAAATTAATTAGGCGGTAGATAAAATGAAGGGTAAAATCGTAAAGCTTACAGGTGGCTTTTATTATGTTAAAAGCGGACCTAAAATATATGAAACCAGGGCAAGAGGTAACTTTAGAAATGAAAATATCAAACCTTTAGCGGGGGATGATGTAGAATTTAAAATAGAAAATAATTCTCTTGGTTACATAGAAAAGATTTATCCTAGAAAAAATGAACTTATGAGGCCATACGTAGCCAATGTTGATCAGGTTTTAATAGTAATCCCAACAAAAGACCCAGATTATAATTTAAATTTAATAGATAAGGTTATATGTAGTTATGAAAATAAGGTGGATATTTTAATTGCTATTAATAAGTATGATTTGAATAAAAAAGAGGCTGAAAAGCTTTTTGAAATTTATAGTAGGGCAGGATTTAAAAGTTTTTTAATTTCTTATAAGTTTACCTTTACCATAGACCTTTTAAGGGAATATTTAAAAGGAAAAACTACCGCTCTTTGCGGCGTATCTGCAGCAGGTAAATCCACAATAGCTTCTTATATTTTAAAAAAAGATATACTTGTCGGGGGTGTTTCAAAAAAAACTGGAAGAGGGAAGCATACTACAAGGCATGTTGAGATTTTTAGTGGTGATGATGAAACTTATATTTTTGATACACCGGGATTTTCAAGTATTAGTTTAGAAATTAAATCAGATGAGCTTAAGGACTGTTTTAGAGAATTCACCTTGCCTTCGCGGGAATGTAGATTTAATGATTGTAATCACATAAATGAGCCTGACTGTAAAGTGAAGGAGCTTGTTTCTAAAGGAGAGATTTCAAACTCAAGATATAAAAACTACCTAAGTATCTATAAAGAACTAAAGGATAAGGAGGAGTATTAATGATATCACCATCAATATTATCCTGTGATTTTACAAATATATCTAAAGATTTTGATGCTATGAATAAGGCTGAAGTTGATTATATTCATGTAGATATTATGGATGGGAACTATGTTCCCAATATTTCTTTTGGACCGGGAATTGTAAAACAGCTTAGGGCTCTTACTGACATAGATTTTGATGTCCATCTTATGATAAACAATCCTGAAAATTACATTAAAAATTTTGCGGATGCAGGGGCAAATATTATTTCAGTACATCCAAGCTCTACTATACATTTAAACAGAACCTTAAACCTTATAAAGTCTTATGGAATAAAAGCGGGTCTCGTGCTTAATCCCCATGAAAATTTAAATATATTAGACTATGTTTTATCAGACATAGATATTTTACTACTAATGTCTGTTAATCCAGGATTTGGAGGGCAAAAATTTATAGATTCAACTTTCAGAAAAATAATGGAAGCTAAAAATATTATAAAAGAAAAGAAATCAAATTGTTTAATTGAAGTTGATGGGGGAGTAAATCTTCAAAATGCAAAAAAACTTTACCAAGCCGGAGCAGATATTTTAGTTGCAGGTTCGGCAATTTTTTCTAAAGGAGATCCTTACAAAGAAATGATTAAGTTTAAGGAGATAGAAAAATGCTAGGCTTGTTGGTATCTGGAGGAAAACAAATAGATAAGTCTATTTTAAAAAAGTATGCTCATGGCGCTTATATAGTTTGTGCGGATTATGGGGTTAAAAATTTTATAGGAACGGATTTTATACCTAATTTAGTAGTCGGAGACCTTGATTCAATTGATGAAGACTGTAAAAAGTTTATTTATGATAATAAGTTGAAGGTAAAAAAACTTAATTGCAGAAAGGACTATACCGATACTGAAGTTGCCCTTAATCTTATTTTAGAGTCGGGAGTCGATGAAATTGTTATGCTTTCTGCCACAGGTAGCAGAATGGATCACTCACTGGCCAATTTAATGCTGCTTCGTGGAATGTATGGGAAAGTTGATGCAAAAATTATAGATAACAATAATGAAGTTTTTTATGTTAAACCGGGAGATTACTTAATAGAGAAAGAAGATTATAAATATATAAGCATCGTTCCCCTATCTGAGGACATAATTATGTCTTCAAAGGGTCTTGATTATGAAACAGACCACCTTAGGATTAGTCTTAATTCCTCTACAGGAGTAAGTAATGAAATAGTTAATTGTTTTGCAAATATAAAAATACATTCCGGAGACGGATTTATTATTAAATCTAAGGACTGATACAAGTCCTTTTTTTGTAATAAAAATAAAAAATATATAAACTTTTATGCTATTATAGAACCAGGTGTTAGTATGATTATAGAAGCTTTACTTTTAGGTTTATTAATTGTAAAAATAAGAGGAAATAAATTAAGAGATAGCGTATATTTTAATAGAGTTAGTATGTTTTTGGCAGCCTTTGGTATTTTATTAAGTTTATTTCTAATAATTTTCACAAGAAACGATTTAGGTTATTTTACATATTTTTTTGTGAAAAATTACTTCTACTTACATGTGCTATCACTTTTAATAATAGCCTTATCTCTTATAATAAACTATAAGCATTTAGGTCTACTTATAGTTGGACTTGGCCTTTTGTTGAATTTAATTCCGATTTTTTTAAATGGAAAGATGCCTGTAGATAAACGTGCTTTGATTAGCATTAACAATCCTTTAAAACTTGAAATTATAGAAACAAACAAATCTCTTAGTCATGGAATTTTTGAAAGACCTAAAGCTTGGATTCTCTCTGATATTATTCCTTTAAAAAAACCTTATCCTATGCCTAAAGTTATAAGTATAGGGGATATAATTATATCTTGTGGAATAATAATATACATATACTACTTGAAGGAGTAAGATTATGGATTTTATAAGTCGAATTACAAATCTGATAAGTATAAGTGACATTATTGATATAAGTATTATTGCAATAGTGACCTTTAATGTTTTAAAGCTTTTAATGGGAACTAGGGCTGAACAGCTTGCTAAAGGAATTTTAGTTATACTGGTTTTAACTAAATTAAGTGAGTTGGGTAAGTTTTATACCACCTATTGGGTTTTAAATAAAATAATGCTATGGGGAGTTGTTGCAATATTTATAGTTTTTCAACCTGAAATGAGAAAGGGACTGGAGTTTCTTGGAAGGTCCAGCTCCATTAGAAACAGTGCCTATTATAATTCTAATGAGCAGGTTACAGTTAAAGAGATAATAGATGCAGTTGCATCATTGTCTCGTCAAAAGATAGGAGCTCTTATAATTATAGGGAGAAAAACAGGATTAAATGAGTTTATTGAAACAGGTACTACCATTGATGGATTTGTAAGTAGCGGTTTGTTAATAAATATTTTTATACCTAACACTCCTCTTCATGATGGAGCCGTTATTATAAAGGGAGATAGAGTAATTTCGGCAGCTTGTTTTTTGCCTTTGTCAGATAATCAAACAATATCAAAAGAACTCGGTACAAGACATAGAGCCGGCATAGGAATATCTGAGAGATCAGACTGTTTAAGCATAATGGTTTCTGAAGAAACGGGCTCTATATCAACAGCAGAAAATGGAGTTATATCAAGATATTTAGATTTATCTACACTTGAATCAATACTTAATGGTATATATGCACCTAATATTGATGATGCTACAAACATACTAGGAAGATGGAGGTTAGGCATAAATGAAAAGAGAAAAGAAAATAAAGACGGAGAAGAAGAGCCAAAATAATAAAGATAAAATGCTTTTAGTAATTTCCATTATCTTTTCAATTTTCCTGTGGTCTTATGTAAGGAGTGAAGTTGATCCTGAGGTTAGTATTTCCATTAAGGGAGTTGAAGTAAGATTTGAAAATATTGCTGAAATAAAGGCCAATAATTTAGAGGTAATATCTCCTCAGACAGCGAGTGTAGATGTTAGAATTACTGGTAAAAGGTCTAATATATCAAAGGTAAACAGGGATTCGGTATCAGCCTCTGTAAACCTGTCCGGATACTATTCGGGAGATTATAAGATTCCGGTTAAAGTTCAAGTAAACGGTTCAAATCTGGTAGTGGAAGACAAAAGCCCGGAAGTTTTGGACTTTAAAATAGATGAAGTTATATCTAAAAATTTAGATGCGGATATAATTACATCAGGTACTCTTGTAAAAGGATATGTTCTTGGAAATGTGAAGCAGACAGAAGAAGTTCAGGTTAAGGGAGCAAGAACTTACATAGATAAAATTAAAGAGATTAATGCTATTTTTGATGTAAATAATAAAATGGAGTCTACTGTTATAACATCTAAGGTTAAGGCATATGATGCAGATGGAAACGAGATTGAAGATTTAAGCTTTACTCCTGAGAGTATAGATCTTGACGTGCCTATTTTAAAAACTCAAACTTTACCTATAAAGCTTAATATAGTTGGCGATATACCTGAAGGGATGGATATAAAAGATTTTTCTGTTGAGCCGAATTCTGTAACTATAAAAGGAAATTCAGCTGTCCTTAACAAAATAGAAGAAATATCCACAAGTCCTATACCAGTTAATTCATTGATAAAGGGTCAAATACCTGTAGATGTAATATTACCTGATGGAGTATCTCTTGTAGACAAAGATATAAAATTTGTAGCATCCTCTCAACCTATAACAATACTTAAACAAAAAATAACCTTAGACACAAGTGATATTAAAGTTAAAAATGTTCCTGAAAATTATAAGTTTACATTTTCAGAGAATACTGAAATAGAGCTTGTAGTTACTCCTAAGGATCCTATATCAAATGAATTTATGAGTAAATCTGATGTAAGAGCCAGTATGGATATTACAGGTCTTGAAAAGGGAAAGCATGATGTAAAGCTTAATATAAAAGTGCCTGATAGGTTTAGAATACTTTCAATGGAACCGACTTATATAGAAATACAGCTTGACGAAAAGGGATTGCTAGATTAAAATGTTATCATTTAAGAAAATTGGTGAGAAATAATTAGGAGGGGATTTTTTTGCAGTACTTTGGAGAAGGATTAACTTTTGACGATATTTTATTACTTCCGGATGTTTCGGAAATTTTGCCAAATAATACGGATCTAACTACGAACTTGACTAAAAAAATAAAACTTAATATTCCTTTAATGAGTGCGGGGATGGATACAGTAACTGAGTCCGCCATGGCTATAGCAATGGCAAGAGAAGGCGGCATAGGTATCATTCACAAGAATATGTCTATTGAGAAGCAAGCTATAGAGGTGGACAAGGTAAAAAGATCTGAACACGGTGTTATTACCGATCCTTTTTCTCTAGGCAAAGATCATACCATTGCAGATGCTGATGCCTTAATGGGTAGATACAAAATTAGTGGAGTTCCCATAGTTGATAAAGATCACAAGCTTGAAGGGATTTTGACTAACAGAGATATAAGATTTGAAAGCGACTTTTCAAGACCTATATCAGAAGTAATGACTAAGGAAGATCTCATTACCGGTAAGGAAAATATATCTCTTGATGGAGCTTTGGAAATTCTAAAAAAATATAAAATTGAAAAGCTTCCTTTAGTGGATGATGAAAATCACCTTAAGGGCTTAATAACTATAAAAGACATTGAAAAGCAAATAGAATATCCTAATTCAGCCAGAGATTCAGGAGGCAGGCTTCTTGCAGGAGCAGCAGTAGGGGTTACATCAGACGTTCTTGAAAGAGTAAGAGCTCTTGTTGATTCTAAAGTCGATGTAATAGTAATAGATACGGCTCATGGTCAATCAAAGGGAGTTCTTGATACAATTAGAAAGATAAAGGATCATTTCCCTGATATACAATTAATAGCCGGTAATGTTGCAACCTATCAAGGTACCGTAGACCTTATTAAAGCCGGTGCTGATTGCGTAAAGATAGGTATAGGACCGGGATCAATTTGTACAACAAGAGTCGTTACAGGTATTGGTGTTCCTCAAATTACAGCTGTACTTGAAGCGGCAAAGGCTGCTAGGGAATTTGGAGTTCCTATTATTGCAGACGGAGGAATTAAATATTCCGGAGATATAACTAAGGCCCTTGCAGCAGGAGCAGACTGCATAATGATAGGATCACTTCTCGCAGGAACGGATGAGTCTCCGGGAGAAGAAATTTATGTTGAAGGAAGAAGATTTAAATCATACAGAGGAATGGGATCTTTAGGAGCCATGAATTCCGGCTCAAGTGACAGATACTTCCAAAATGAAACTAAAAAGTATGTACCTGAAGGCGTTGAAGGACGTGTACCTATTAAAGGAAAGGTTTCAGATGTAATATATCAACTTGTTGGTGGGTTAAGATCAGGTATGGGATATACAGGATGTAAGAATATAGAAGAGCTTAAAACTAAGACCAAGTATATTAAAATCAGCCCTGCAACCCTACAGGAAAATCATCCTCATAATATTACTATTACCAGAGAGTCACCTAACTATATAGGAAAATATTAATTATATTTAACTTTAAAGAGTAAGTGCAGTTTGCCTTACTCTTTTTAAGTGATCTTTAAAAGCCGGATAATGTTGTTTTTTAAGGGATTATTAATTATAATATGTACAATGGAAAGGTGATTAAATGACTAAAATACTCTTAGTTGAAGATGAAGATGCTATAAGAAAATTTGTTAAGATAAATTTAGAAAGAGAGCACTATGAAGTCTATGAAGCAGCAACAGGAGAGGACGGAATTGAAATAGCGAGGGAGAAGAAGCCTGAAATAGTGGTACTTGATATAATGCTTCCGGGAATAGATGGCTTTGAGGTTTGTAAGGTTTTAAGATCCGAGTTTCCTGAATTGGGTATTATAATTCTTAGTGCTAAATCTGAAGACCTGGATAAAATTATGGGCTTGCAATATGGAACTGATGACTATTTGACAAAGCCTTTTAACCCCACAGAACTATCTCTTAGAATCAAGTCTTTGGAAAGAAGACTTGAAATAGAAAGTGACTCTAAAAATTCCATAGTACAAAATCCATTTAAACTTGACACCTATGCCAGGAAATTTTATAAAAATGATAAGGAGCTGATTTTAACTCCGACAGAATATCAAATTATGAAACTTTTTATGGAGAATCCGGGCAAGGCCTTAAAAAGAGAGGAGATTCTTTCTCTTGTTTGGGGAGAGGAATTTATTGTAGACTCTAAAATTGTAGATGTAAATATGAGAAGGTTAAGGGCAAAAATAGAACCTAATCCTGCTAAGCCCAAATATATTGAAACTGTTTGGGGCTTAGGATACAGATGGTATACCGGGGTGTAATTGTGAGAAAAAGTTTAGGTAATAGGCTTGTAAGGAGCTTCCTAACAATTATTTTCTTTACAGTTTTTATTATTGACTTATTTTTGATTTTAGGTTTTAGAAATTTTTATTATTCAAGCACACAAAATGAAATAGAAAATAGACTTGTAGTTACTCAGGATTCCTTTAAAAGATTTTATTCAGATAAATCTTTAGATGAAATGCTTTTATCTGATATGGATCTTAATTGGGTTCATAGATCGAATTTGGAAGTTCAGGTTATTGAAAGAAATGGATTTGTACTTTTAGATACTATAGGAGCCTTGCCTTCAGATCCTATTAATACTGAAGACATAATTTCAGCAAGAGAAGACAAGACACAGCCCTATATAGGTAATAGCAGTTACACTAAAGATAAGGTTATGGCAATAACAGGACCTCTTAAAAATTCTCAAGGAGAAGTTTTAGGCTATATAAGAATGATATCTTCTTTGGAAAAGGTTGATAAGGCAATTTCCAATACTATTCTTTTACTTATAGTTTTCGGTCTTATAGTTATAATTATTACAACTATTATTTCTCTTATTATTGCAGGGACTATTGTAAGACCTATTAAAGAGCTTACAGGGGTAGCTGCAAGAATGGCAAATGGAGAATATAAGGTAAGGTCTTCTCTTAACTCCAAGGATGAGCTGGGACAATTGGCCGCAACTCTTAACACGATGGCAGAAGAAATTCTTAATAAGGAGCAGATAAAAAATGATTTTATTTCTTCTATCTCCCATGAGTTAAGGACGCCTTTGACATCTATAAAGGGTTGGGCTGTTGTACTTAAATCTACAGATCCCCAAGATAAAGATATTTTTGAAGATGGTCTTAGAATAATAGAAAGCGAGTCGGACAGACTTGCTAAAATGGTGGAAGAGTTACTTGATTTTTCCAGGTTTATATCCGGAAGGATTCAGCTTGAGAAGGAAGCCTTTAATATTACAGATATTTGTGGTGATGTTGCTAAGCAAATGAAACCAAGAGCAAGTGCTGGACATATTGATTTTATAAGTGATATAGAAGACAAGAAAGTAATTGTAATTGGAGACAGAAACAGATTAAGGCAGCTACTTATAAATTTGTTGGACAACGCTATAAAATTCAGTTCAGATGAAGGTTGGGTAAAGTTAAAAACCTATACCGATAATAAGGATTTTGTAATTTTAATTTCAGACAATGGAATGGGAATTGCAAAGGAAGATTTAGCTCATGTTAAGGAAAAGTTTTATAAGGGTAAGCATTCTAAAAGTCACAGTGGCATAGGTCTTTCAATATCAGATGAAATAGCAAGACTACATGATGGAAGCTTACAAATTTTTTCGGAGTATAAAATAGGCACAACTGTAAAAGTTACTATTCCAATAGCAAATGACAAGGAGCAGGAAGATGAATAATAGATTTGGAAAAGCTTTACTTTTAATAATTTTAATTTTCATTCTTTCCTCCTGTGCTTTAATAGATGCAAATGTTTCAAAAATTGAAGAACCTTCAGTGGCAAGGACCCCCATTAACGGTAAATGGACTGTTACTAAAATTATTTTTAAAAATGAGGATGAGGAAGATCCTTTTAAGTATAAGGAGCTTATAGGTAAGGATGTGCTTATTACAGAAAAAGGTTTTATTTATGGAAACAAGTCTCTATATAATCCTACCTTTAAGGCAAAAAAATTAGAAAGCTCGAAATATCTTCAAAGAAAATATGAGATGGATGAGAAGAAGTTGAATATATCATCAAAATATCTTACAATTGTAGATATTTATAAGGATAATGATATAATTTTTGAAATATTAAAAACTGATGAAGACAGGGCTTTTATAGATGATTCAGATATTTTTATTCAAATCAACAGAATATCCGATGAGGTAGAAGAAGAAGAGTATAATCAAGCTTTAGAAAGAATAAAGAATTAAAGTGTCTTAATGACTTAAGAGGTGGTTTATGACCAGTATAATGGAAGCAGTATTAAAAAATGACGAGTATATTAAAATTTCCCTTTACGCAATTGTGGCTTCAGTTCTTTTTACATTTATAGTAGGTTTTGCAGCAAGAAGGCTTAAATTTGCAAAGTACATTCCCGGCCTTATACTTATTTGTATAGGTATGTTTTCATTTTTCACAGTAGTGGACGATTTATTTAACCCGGATAATATTGAAACCTTGGTAATTTTTATAATAAGTTGTGCCAGTGGAATCATATCTTTATTATTTGCTCTTATTATGGGAATTGTTCAGAATGATTTGGGATAGGAGTCTATGAGTTTAAGTTTTTGAGATCTTGTAAGTTTTTTAATAGCGATTTCTCTTTTCAAGGCATCTGATTTGTTTAAATAAACCTCAAGGTATTTTAGGGTAACGGGAGTTCTTACCCTGGTGTATTTTGAGGCTTTTTTTGCGTTATGCATCTTCAGTCTTTTTTCTATATCTACTGTATAACCAGTATATAAAGTTTTATCGCTACACTCTATAATATAAACATAAAAATTCATAGACCTACCTCTTCCAAGCTGGATTTTATCATATCATAGGAATAACCCTTATTAAGTAGAAATCTTATTGTCTTTTCATAGAGCTTTTTATCATCTTCAAGGCTTAAGACTTTTCTTTTGCCTTCAGTAATTAAGTTTTCCCTTATTAAATTCTCATCAAGTTTATTAAGAGCTTCACTTATTAGATTTTTAGAAATACCTTTTTGCAAAAGGTAAATTTTTATTTTTTCAGGACCATATTTGTTTATATAAAGTTTATCTCTTGAAAAGGATTCAGCATAGTTTTTATCATTAATATAATTAAATTCTTTAAGATATTCTATAGTTATATCTATCGTATCAGAATCAATTTCCTTGTCTCTTAAATAGCTTCTCATTTCAAATTCGCTTCTAAGTTTTCTTAGGTATTTAAGGGAGAGATTTATAGATCTATATTTATTGTCTTCGAAAAGAATTTTTTCAAGGTCTTCTTCAGATATTTCCTTATTCTTACGCAAATCACACTTAACAAGAGTATCCTCAATTACCTTTATAAAATTTCCATCATCAATTTCAATTGAATATTCTTTTGTTTTTTTATCGTAAAAAACCCTGTTAATTTTCATTAAATCACCTTAATATATTCTAACATAAGGCTAAAATCATTTATATTTAATTTGATCGTATTTTGTGATATTATAAAACTGATAAAAATTAAGAGGTGTAATTGTGTTTGAATTAATATCCAGAGTTTTAAAATATGTATTTATATTAATAATATATTTATTTATTTTCAGAATAATAAGACTTATGTATTTAGATATAAAGACAATGGACAAAAAAGGTTCATCTCTTGATGCAGCCTATTTAAAGGTAGTTAACAGACTTGATTCCTTAAATTTTAAAATGCAGGAGTCATATATTTTGGGAGCCAAAACTACTATTGGCAGATCCTCCAGATGTGATATACCTATAAAAGATAAGTTTGTTAGCAAAGTTCACATAAGGATTACAGAGGATAATGGGCTTTACTTTATTGAAGATCTTAATTCTGCAAATGGAACTTTTTTAAATGGAGAGCCTATAGATGATATTGTTGAGTTAAGAGATGGAGATAAAATTGGAGTAGGTTTTATCCAATTTATTTTCGTGGACAACAGGGGGTAAAATGTTAGATTTTTTATTAAAGAAAAGACGTCCCAGGGACTTGCTTTTGTTATTTGAATTGTTAGCGATTTTATTACTCTTCTTTTTTAACAATACTCATGTAGACAAATATATAGCCATACTTTTTTTAGGGCTCATCTTAATTATATACATATCTAATTTTATACTCGGAAGAGTTTCCTCAGGTGATAATTACATATTTTTAATAGTTTCTATGCTTCTTACAATAGGCATAATAGTTATTTACAGGATTAATCCCAATCTTGGTATTTTGCAATTGGTTTGGTCTTTATTGGGAATTTCTCTTTTTTATATAACCTACTTTGCCATGAGAGCTTTTAGAAGACTTGAAAAATATACTGTTCTTTATTTTTTAGGGTCAGTATTTTTATTTCTTGCTACTGCAATTTTTGGAACAGATAAGGACATGGGTGCTAAGAACTGGATAGTAATTGGAAACTTTTCAATGCAGCCTTCAGAAATTACTAAAATATTAGTCATCTTTTTAGTAGCATCTTACTATTCATCTTTTCAGTACACATCCAGCATTAATAAAAAGTATAAGGACTATAATTTATTATTGGCTATTTACTTTTTAGTTGCTCTGTTATTTAAGCAAAAAGATTTAGGTACAGCGGCTATATTTTTGGCGATTTTTACCGGTATACAATTTATTTATGATGACAATTACAAGGGAATTTTAATAAATTTAGGATTAATTCTTGTAGGAGCTTTTCTTGGCTATAAGCTTTTTTCTCATGTAAGGGTGAGAGTTGACATTTGGCTTGATCCATGGAAACAGGACAGGGTTTATAACATAGGCTCGCAAATTGTTCAATCTCTTTTTGCCATAGGAGAAGGTGGATTTTTCGGTACAGGTCTTGGCCTTGGATATCCAAATCTTGTTCCTGTAGGGTATTCAGATTTGATTTTTTCAATAATTTGTGAAGAAATGGGAATTTTTGTCGGCATAGGAATAATAATGCTTTTTATGCTTTTAACATATAGGGCAATAAAAATAGCTATGGGTCAAGAATATAAATTTTATAGGATACTTGCTATAGCGGTTGGAATACTTTTTACGGTACAGGCCTTTTTAAATATTGGAGGAGTTACTAAATTTATACCTATGACAGGTATTACTCTTCCATTTATTTCTTACGGAGGCTCATCAATGATTTCAAGCTTTATAGCTCTTGGAATATTACAGGTAACAAGTGAAGATATGTCCTACAAGTATGAGTGAGGTAAAAGATGAATATTAAAGAAAATAGAAAAATTTTAATTCTCCTTGTTTTTTTAATAGCTCTTTTTATGTCTTTAATTATTTATCTAAGCTATTTTACGGTTTTCAAATCAGCTGAAGTTATAAATCATCCGGCTAATAGAAGAGAGGCCTTAAAAAGAGCAAAGATTAAAAGAGGTAATATCTACGACAGAAAAGGAGAGCTTATCGCCTATTCTGAAGGAGAAGAATATAAATATACAAGACACTATAATTATCCTGAGAGTTATTCACATTTAGTAGGCTACTCAAGTAAGGTAATAGGCAATAGTGGTATAGAAGCTTCTTATAACAAATATCTTTTAGGAGCGACTCAATCAGATGTTTTAAAAAGTATAAGGGCATTTTTAGATAAAAATTATGATAAGGATGCTGGAGACAGTCTTTACTTAACTACCAACACCTCTATTCAGGAAAAGGCAAGGGAGCTTTTAAGTGAAACAGGAGAAAAAGGAGCCATAGTTGTTATGAATCCTAAAACGGGAGAGGTTCTTTCCATGGTATCTTATCCGGACTTTAACCTTGAAACTATAGAAAGGGATTATGCCGCAATAGTTGAGAGAAATGAAGGCTCTTTTTATAATTCTGCTATGCAAGGAGGATTTGCTCCAGGCTCAATTCAAAAAATAGTTTCTGCCGCAGCTATAATTGAAAGCGGTGTAAACAGGAGCTATAAGGATACCGGAGAAGAAACGGCAGGAGGATATCCCATTAAGAATGCAGGGGGTAAAGAATATGGAAATATTGATTTAAAGGATGCCTTTACTTATTCTGTAAATACTTACTTTGCTAATAAGTCCATTGCCATAGGCAAGGAACAAATGGGAAAAACCGCTGAAGATTTTTACTATAATAAGTCCATAGACTTTGATTTAAATACTTCTAATTCCAAATTAAATAAATCGACATATAACTATGAATCCTGGGACAATCAAGCTCTGGCATCTGCATCAATAGGACAGGCGGATGTAAGCGTAACACCTCTTCATATGTGTATGGTAGTATCTGCAATTGCCAATAATGGGAAAATGATGCAACCATATTTAGTATCTAAGGTTGTATCAAGTGACGGTTCAGATATTTTAACTAAAGAGCCAACTGAACTTGTACAATCAGTATCACCGGAAGTTGCATCAGAGATAAAGGATATGATGATTGACTCTGTAAACAGAGGTACAGGAAAATCAGCAAGGCTTAGGTCAGTTCAAGTGGCAGGAAAGACAGGAACTGCTGAAAGATCAACTGAAAAAGTAATTAATAACGCATGGTTTGTAGGTTTTGCTCCTGCAGATGATCCTCAAATAGCAGTAGCTGTAGTTATAGAAAATGTTCAGTATTTAGGCGGAGAAATAGCCGCTCCCATGGCAAAAGAGATTATGCAATTTTCTCTTGAAGAGCTAAGTAGGTAGATTGAAATGATTAATAACAAGTATGTATGTGCAATAATTGCTGCCGCAGGCATGGGGAAAAGAATGAAAAGGCTTGTTAATAAACAATTTTTAGAAATTGACGGCGCACCGATTTTATCTCATACTATAAAAAAAATAGAAGAATCCAAATATATAGATTATATACTGATTATAATTAAACAAAGTGACATACATTATGTTGGAGACATAATAAGCAAATACGGAATATCTCTTCCCTTTAAAATAGTTTATGGAGGCAAGGAGAGACAAGATTCAATATATAACGGATTGATGAATTTGCCCAAGGATACCCAAGTAGTCTTAACCCATGACGGAGCAAGACCTTTTGTATCTGTGGAAAAAATCGACAAGGCCATTGAATCGGTTTTTGAAACCGGGGCTTGTACCTTGGCAAATCCTGTTAAGGATACAATAAAAGTTTCATACAACTCAAATACTGTTGAATATACACCTAAAAGAGAAGAGCTTTGGGCTGTACAGACTCCCCAGGTATTTTTAAAAGATGTTATTTTAAAAGCTTATAAACAGGCCTTTGAGGAGAATTATTATGGAACAGATGATTGTTCTTTAGTGGAAAAAACCGGAAGGAAAGTTAAACTAATATTAAATGATTATAAAAATATAAAAATTACAACACCGGAAGATTTAATTTTGGCGAAAGCTTTAGTAGAGGATGATTAAATGAGAATAGGTATTGGATATGACGTGCACAAGCTGGTTAAGGGAAGGAAGCTTTTCATAGGAGGCATTGAAATAAATCATAGTATGGGTCTTCTAGGGCACTCTGATGCAGATGTTTTAATCCATGCAATAATGGATGCTATTCTTGGAGCCTTAGCTCTAGGTGATATAGGGAAGCTATTTCCTGATACCGATAATACATACAAGGATATAGATTCCAAGATACTTTTAAAAAAAGTATACGAAATAATGTCTAACAAGGGATATAGAATCTCTAACCTTGATACTATAGTAGTTGCACAGGAACCTAAGCTTAAAGATTATATAGATATCATGAGAGAAAAGCTTGCTGAAATTTTAAACACTTCCGTAGATAATGTTTCTGTTAAAGCTACAACAACTGAAAAATTAGGCTTTGAAGGTAGGGAGGAAGGAATAAGTGCTCATGCTGTTGTAATTTTAGAAAGAAAGGACAATTAATGAAGTTTTTTATTGATACGGCTAACATTGAAGAAATAAAAGAAATTAATTCCTGGGGGATACTTGATGGAGTAACAACAAACCCAAGTTTAATTGCAAAAGAAAATAAAGTTTTTGAGGATGTAATTAAGGAAATTTCGAAAATTGTAGACGGCCCTATATCTTCAGAAGTAACAGCTGAAGATTGCCCCAATATGGTTAAACAGGCTCAAAAGCTTGTTGAAATTTCAGATAACATAGTTGTGAAAATTCCTATGACCATAGAGGGACTTAAGGCTGTTAAAATTCTTTCTCAAAAGAATATAAAGACAAATGTTACTTTAATTTTTTCTGTAAATCAGGCTATACTTGCTGCAAAAGCCGGGGCAAATTATGTAAGCCCCTTTATAGGAAGGCTTGATGATATAGGACAAAATGGAATTGAGCTTATAAGGGATTTATCTGAAATATTTAAGAGCTACAAAATTGAAACTGAAATTATTGCCGCAAGTGTTAGACATACAGAACATGTTCGACAATCTTTACTTTGCGGTTGCGATATAGCGACAATACCTTATAAAGTTTTTAAACAGATGGCTATGCATCCTTTAACAAACATAGGAATAGAAAAATTTTTAAATGACTTTAAAACAGTAAAATCAAAGGGAGGGTTTTAGATAATGAACATGAATAGAAATTTGGCACTAAACCTTGCAAGAGTAACTGAAGCAGCAGCTTTATCAGCTGGAAAATTTCAAGGCAAGGGAGATAAAAATGGAGCGGATAAGGCCGCAGTTGATGCAATGAGAAGGATGTTTGATGCTATTGAAATTGACGGTGTAGTTGTAATTGGTGAAGGAGAAATTGACGAAGCACCTATGCTATATATAGGAGAACACATAGGAAGCGACTCTAAAGGCTATGATAAAGTTGATATATCTGTTGACCCAATTGATGGCACAACCTCAATTGCAGAAGGTAAATCAAATGCAATAGCGGTACTTGCAGTATCTCCAAGAGGAACTATGCTAAATGCACCTGATGTTTATATGGAAAAAATAGCTTGCGGCCCCAGGGCTAAAGGCTGTATAAATCTTGATGACAGCGTAAGTGATAATGTAAAAAGAGTAGCTGAAGCACTTGGAAAAAATGTGAGCGAAGTTACAGTTGCCGTACTTGATAGGCCAAGACATGATAATATAATTAAGGAAATAAGAGATCTTGGAGCAAGGATTAAAAAAGTATCTGACGGAGATATATTAACAGCTATTGAAGCTTGCTTTGAAGAATCAGGTGTAGATATGATTATAGGCATAGGAGGAGCACCTGAGGGTGTAATAGCTGCCGCCGCTTTAAAATGCTTAGGTGGAGATTTTCAAGGAAGACTTCACCCTACAGATGAAGCTCAAAGGGAAAGATGTAAGGCTCTTCACTCAGATATTAAAAAAATTTACTATATAGACGATTTAGTAAAGGGCAATGAAGTAATTTTCTCTGCTACAGGAGTTACAACAGGAGAAATACTTGATGGAGTTAAGTACTATGAAGGAGATATAGCTACAACAGAATCTCTGGTACTTAGACTTCCAAGCGGAACTATAAGAAGAATTAAGTCAACTCACAAATTGTTGCAAAAACCGGACTATGCTAAATAAGAATAAGGAGGACATCTTGAGAGATAGTGATAATAAGGCTAATACTGATATACTTGCCGGGAAAAGCAAGGATGAATTAAAAGAAATAGCTGTTTCTATGGGTTTAACAGACCATGATTCACTTACAAGGGGAGATTATTACACCTATATCGTAGAAGGGAAAGAGCCTAAAATAGACAACTATACAGAAGATGAATTAAGGCATTTAAGCCTAAAAGATATAAGAAAAATAGCAGCAAACTTGTCAATAGAACAGGCATATAAATACAAAAAGACAGAACTTATAGACCTTATTTTAAAAGAAGATAAACAAGATATTACTGAAGATGAAAATTTAGAAAACAAACTAAAGGAAATGACCATTACTAAACTGAAAGAAATAGCAGATAGTATTGGAATTGAAAAAGCGTATAAATACAAGAAAAATGATCTTATTAATAAAATCCTCGAAGCTCAGGAAAGTGATTTAGATTTTGATGACTTTACTGAAAAAGAAGAAAGCATAGATATTAAAGAAGAAATAAACACAGAAGAGCTTTCAGACAATGCAACTGAAATTATAGAGGATATGGAAGATATAAACTATGTTGGAGGAATTTTAGACCTGCACCAGGATGGTTATGGATTTTTAAGAATTCATAATTATCTTCCTGGAGAAGGGGATATATACGTTTCACCATCTCAAATAAGAAGGTTTAAACTTAGAAACGGAGACGAAGTAGTAGGAATAATCAGACCGTCAAAAGCCAATGAAAGCTATAATGCTCTTATTTATATAAAATCAGTTAACGGTCTTAGCCCGGACAAGTCAACTAAAAGACCAAATTTTGACAAAATGATTCCTGTTTATCCAAAGCAGAAGCTGGCACTTGAATCTTCAGCTGATGATGTTGCTACAAGACTTATAGATTTAATATCTCCAATAGGCAAGGGCCAAAGAGGCCTTATAGTTTCACAACCTAAAAGTGGAAAGACAACACTTCTTAAAAAAATAGCAAAATCCATTTCTTTAAATTATCCGGAAGTAAAGTTAATAGTTTTATTAATAGATGAAAGGCCTGAAGAGGTTACAGATATGCAAAGATCTGTTAAGGGAGAAGTGATTTATTCAACCTTTGACGAGCAGCCTAAAAATCATACAAGAGTTGCTGAAAATGCTATTGAAAGGGCAAAGAGACTTGTGGAAAGCGGGCAGGATGTAGTAATACTTCTTGACTCTCTAACAAGACTTGCCAGAGCTTACAATCTTGTTACTCCTCCAAGTGGAAAAACTCTCTCAGGAGGTCTTGACCCCTTGTCACTACACAAGCCCAAGAGATTTTTCGGAGCAGCTAGAAATATTGAAGACGGAGGGTCTTTAACTATACTTGCTACAGCTCTTGTTGAGACAGGCTCAAGAATGGATGATATAATTTTTGAAGAGTTTAAAGGCACAGGCAACATGGAGGTTCATCTTGACAGAAAGCTTTCAGAAAGAAGAATATTTCCTGCAATAGATATTTACAAAAGCGGTACAAGGAAGGAAGAGCTTCTACTAAGCAAAGAAGAGCTTAATTTTGCATGGTTAATAAGAAGAGCCATGAATCAAGAATCCACTGCAGAGGTTACTGAAATGCTTCTTGAGAATATTAGCAGGTACAAAAGTAACAATGAATTTGTAAAGGCTATGATTAATAAGTTTGATAAATATGAATTATAAATTAATTGAAAGTAAAGACAATAAAATTTTTAAATTTTTAAAGTCTTTAAAGATTAAAAAATATAGAGATAAAGAATCCTTGTTTTTTGCTGAAGGTACTAAGGTTATAAAAGAGTCCTTAGCTTATGTTAATCCCACCTATATTGCAATTTCCGAAAGCTTTAATGAAGAAGGTTTGATGGAAAAAATTTCAAAGGTTTGCAAAAATATATTTGTGTTTAAAGAAAATCTTTTCAATTCTCTTGCAGAAACAGAAAGCTCCCAGGGGATAGTAGCTTATTATAAGCATTTGGATAAAAAGAGCTTGTCAGAGATTAAAAAGGGAAGATATCTTTATCTTGATGAATTGCAAGACCCGGGGAATGTAGGAGGATTAATAAGATCAGCTTTGGCATTTAATATAGACGGGGTTATTTTGTCTAAAAATTCCGTTGAACTTTATAATCCAAAACTTATAAGAACAACAATGGCATCTATATTTAAAATCAATATCTACACGTCTTTAGATGTAAAAGAACTTGAGGATTTGAAAAAAAATGGATTTACTATAGTTACAACATCAGTAAAAGATGCGGATATTTCTTATAACTATAAATTTTCTGAGAATATGGTTTTAGTATTAGGCAATGAAGCTAGAGGTGTGTCTCAATACATAGAAGACTTAAGTGATGAAAAAATATATATACCTATGTCTATGGAGCTTGACTCCCTAAACGTAAACGTTGCAGGCTCTATACTTTTATATGAAATGAATCATGATAATTTTAGATAAGAATATAGATAAAGAAATTTTAAAAGAGTTAAAAAAACTTAATAAGGAAATTATTTTTACAGAAGAAAATAAAGCGCTTATGCCTGGAATAAACACTCATCCTGATATTCTTATAAGACCCCTAGAGGGAAAAGATATAATAGTTGATAGAGATAATCTTAGCTACTATAAAAAACTTTTAGAAAATTATAACATTATACCATCGGAGAAATCCCTAAAGAGATCTTATCCTTATGATGTGGCACTTAATTTTGTCCTTTATAAGGGTTACCTTATTCATAATTTAAGCTTTACCGACAGGCAGGTAATAGACTACTGTAAAAAAAGAAACTATAAGTTTATAGATGTTAAGCAAGGCTATACAAAGTGTAATATAGTAGTTGGAAAAAATTCTCTTATTACATCAGATAAAGATATATATGAAAAGCTTAAAGAGGAGTTTAATGTACTATTGATTAAACACAAGAACATAGATCTTAAAGGCTTTAATTATGGATTTATAGGAGGCGCAAGCGGTCTTATAGATGATGTACTTTACTTTACCGGTGATTTTCTTATCCACCCTTGCGGGAAAGAAATTAATTCTTTTTTAAATGAAAATAGAGAAGAATTTAAAATTTTAAGCAAAAATAAACTTGTTGATTATGGAAGTATATTAAATATAAGTTGAAAAATTCAAATTCTTGTGGTAGTATAAATGCATTAATATTTCGGATAGGAAGAGTAGAATAGTTAGATTATACAGAGATAGGTTTAGAGCTGAGAGAACCTTTAATTGATCTATTTGAAGACTAACCTTGAGAACTTCGGTAATGCGAAGCGTAGGTCTGCGATAAAGATAAGAGTAAAATTAAGGTGGAACCGCGGTCTATCGTCCTTTGGCGATAGGCCTTTTTTATTTGGAGGGAAAAAATGATTATAAAATTACCTGACGGATCAGAAAAAAATTATAATGAACCTAAAACTGTAAGACAAATTACAGAAGATATATCTGAAGGACTTGCAAGAGTAGCTTTAGGAGCCTTAGTAAATGGAGAAGCTAAAGGTATGTATGATGAAGTCAAAGAAGACAGTGAATTTAAAGTATTGAAATTTGAAGATAAGGAAGGGAAAAAAATATTTTGGCATACAAGTTCCCATGTAATGGCCTATGCTATTCAAAAGCTTTATCCTCAAACTAAATTTGCAATAGGACCTGCTATAGACAATGGATTCTATTATGACTTGGATCTTGAACATACCCTTACACAAGAAGACTTTGATAGAATCAAAGAAGAAATGAAAAATATAATTAAAGAGGGCTACAAGGTAGAGCATATTTATATGCCTAGAGAAGAGGCAATTGAATTTTTTAAGTCAAAGGGCCAGGATTACAAACTTGAACTTATAAATGAATTGGAAGATAAAGAAATATCAATTTATAAAATAGGCGATTTTTACGACTTATGCAAAGGTCCTCATCTTGAGAACATAAAGCCAATTAAAGCTGTAGAACTTCTTTCAATAGCAGGAGCTTATTGGAGAGGCGATGAAAAGAACAAGATGCTTCAAAGGATTTATGCTATAAGCTTCCCTAAGAAAAAAGATCTTGATGAGTATTTAACAAGACTTGAAGAAGCTGAGAAAAGAGACCATAGGAAACTTGGCAAGGAGCTTGACCTATTTTCAATGCATGAAGAAGGTCCCGGATTTCCTTTCTTTCATCCAAGAGGAATGATAGTAAGAAATACTCTACTTAACTGGTGGAGAGGGGTCCTTGAAGAAAACGGCTATGGAGAAATTATGACTCCTATTATATTAAATGAGTCTTTATGGCATAGATCAGGACACTGGGATCACTATAAGGAAAATATGTACTTTACTAAAATAGATGATGAAGATTATGCAGTAAAACCTATGAATTGTCCGGGCTCAACTCTTGTATATTCTTCAAACAAACACTCATATAAGGAGTTGCCTATAAGACTTTCAGAATTCGGTCAAGTTCATAGACACGAGCTTTCAGGAGCTTTACATGGACTATTCAGAGTAAGAACCTTTACTCAGGATGATGCACACGTTTATTGCTTGCCTTCACAAATTGAAGAGGAAGTATTTAAAATGATAGACTTAGCTGACTATTTGTATTCTACCTTCGGATTTAAGTACACTATAGAGCTTTCTACAAGACCTGATGATTATATGGGAGATTTGGAGACTTGGAACTTTGCAGAAAAATCCCTTGAAGATGCTTTAAAGAAAAAGGACCTTCCTTATACTATTAATGAAGGAGATGGAGCCTTTTACGGACCTAAAATAGACTTCCATTTGGAAGATGCCATAGGCAGAACATGGCAATGTGGAACTATACAACTTGATTTCCAAATGCCTGAAAACTTTGACCTTTCTTATGTAAATGAAGAGGGAGAAAAGGCAAGACCTGCTATGCTTCACAGAGCTTTACTTGGTTCAGTTGAAAGATTTATGGGTATATTAATAGAACACTTTGCAGGTAAGTTTCCACTATGGCTATCACCTGTTCAAGTTGAAATTATCCCGGTATCAGAAAAATACATTGAATATTCAGAAAAATTAGAAGAAAAGCTTCACAAGGAAGGCATAAGAGTTCATTTAGATGACAGAGCTGAAAAGGTAGGATACAAAATTAGACAAGCCCAACTTAAGAAGATTAACTATATGCTGGTAGTAGGTGAAAAAGAAATTGAATCCGGAAAACTTTCAGTTAGAAAGAGAAACGGAGAAGAAGTTCAAGACGTGGATGTAAACACATTTATTAATGATTTAAAAGAAGAAATAAACAATAGGACCATAAGCGATTAATATGATTGAGGTATTGGCAATTGTATTTATATTGGTAATTTATGATTTAATAAGCAAATCATCAAATAAAAATTTAATAATTATTTCTAAAGCTTTAAGATTAATTTTTGTAGTGGTAAGTATAATTGTTGCCGGCCTTTTAATATGGGCAGTGATTGGATATTATTTAGAAGGGAATAGGTCAGTTGCCTTTAAACTCCTACTAACAGGACTATTCTATATACCGGCAGTAATTTATTTAACTATAAAAGCTTTTAGAAAGAAATAATATAAGAAGCCGAGGACAATTTAAAAGTCTTCGGTTTTTTTATATTCAGTAGCTATTAAATAAATTATTATAACCTTAAAAATCCAATTGTATTTACTTTTTATAAGTAAATGTATAATAGTTTACATTAATTATCTGTTGACTTGTTAATATGATATATCTTAAAATTGACTTGTACTGTAAATAAACAGTAAAGTCAGCATTAAGATAGTTAAAAGTAAAAAAATAAGGAGGATAAATAATGAAAAAATTAATTTTACTGTCTTTGTTGTGTAGCTTAGTAGTAGTATCTACAGCTTGCGGAGGGGGAAACAAAAATGCAGCTGAAGCTTCAGGAAACAACAAGGAGCAAACAGATAGTGAAGAAAAAACTGAAGTTATAGTTTTTGCAGCAGCAAGTATGACTGAAACAATAGAAGAAATAGCTAAAAACTATGAAGAAGAAAATCCCAAGGTAAAGATAATCCCAACCTTTGATTCTTCAGGAACTTTAAAGACTCAAATAGAAGAAGGTGCAGATTGCGACTTATTTATATCAGCCTCACAAAAGCATATGAATAATCTTGATATTAAGTCTGATAAAAACGAAGACAAGTTGGATTTTATTGATTCAGATACAAGAGTAGATTTACTTGAAAACAAGGTAACAGTTGCAGTTAAACCTGACAGCGATTTAACCTTAGAAAGCTTTAAGGATTTGGCATCAGATAAAGTTAAATCCATAGGCTTAGGCAATTCGGACGTACCTGTAGGAAAATATTCAGAAGAAATTCTTAAAAACATAGGCGTTTGGGATGAGATTCAAGATAAAATAACCTTCGGTTCAAATGTTAAAGAGGTTACAAATTGGATTAGTGAAAGTGCAGTTGATTGTGGAATAATTTATCAAACAGATGCTTTTTCAGCAAATTTAAAGGTTCTTATAACAGCAGGTAAGGATGAATTAAATACACCGGTAGTATATCCTGCAGCGGTAACTAAAAATTCTAAGAATAAAGAAGAAGCAAAGAAATTTTTAGAATATCTTCAAAATGAAAAGTCTTCAGAAATATTTGAATCTGTAGGGTTTAATACTAAAATCTAACATAAAGGTGATTAAAATGGACCTATATCCATTATATAACTCCCTTAGAATATCTATAATATCAACTATACTGATATTCTTTATTGGAGTTCTTTCAGCTTACTACATATCTAAGTCCCCTAAGTTTTTAAAGGCGATTTTAGATGTAGTTTTGACCTTGCCTTTAGTTTTACCTCCTACTGTAATAGGATTTTTTATTTTAAAATTATTAAGTCCCAATTCAACAATAGGTTCTTTTATAATGAATGTATTTCAAGAGAAAATAATTATGAAGTGGTATTCTGCCATAATTTCAACAACAATTGTATCATTTCCCCTAATGTATAGGACTGCCAGAGGTGCATTTGAAAGCTACGATAAGAAATTAACTTATGCGGCAAAAACTTTGGGGGTATCAAATGCTAGAATATTTTGGACAATAATGTTGCCTACTTGTAAGGAAGGAATAATTGCAGGAACCATTTTATCATTTGCAAGAGCCTTGGGAGAATATGGAGCAACAAGTATGGTGGCGGGCTATACCCCGGGTAAAACGGCCACAATTTCCACAACGGTTTATCAATTGTGGAGGATAGGTAAAGATGCTGAAGCTTATAAATGGGTTT
Organism: Peptoniphilus catoniae; assembly: GCF_901447155.2. Classification (GTDB taxonomy): domain Bacteria; phylum Bacillota; class Clostridia; order Tissierellales; family Peptoniphilaceae; genus Peptoniphilus_E; species Peptoniphilus_E catoniae. The sequence goes on along the minus strand of NZ_LR588413.1, from coordinate 265,492 downwards.
TGATAAATGTTTTTATATCCTTTGTGGTACTATTTGCTATAAATTATTTTGAAAAAAATCAACAAAAGGATTAAATAAAAATTAGGAGTAATTGTGTTAACAGTAGATATAGAAAAAAATATTTCAGATTTTAATTTAAGAGTAAGTTTTAGATCTCAAAAACCGATAATAGGTCTTTTGGGATCATCAGGTTCAGGTAAAAGTTTAACTCTTAAATGTATAGCAGGTATAGAGACTCCTGACAAGGGCAAAATAATTTTAAATGATAGAGTGCTTTTTGATTCTGAAAAAAATATAAATCTAAGACCTCAAGATAGAAAAGTGGCATACTTGTTTCAAGACTATGCCTTATTTCCAACTAAATCCGTATATGAAAATATAAAATACGGTATTAAGGAAAATGAAAAGGCCAATAGCCATAAGATAATTGAAGATATTATTGGAAAAATGAAGTTAAAGGGTTTGGAGAAAAGAAAACCTTCTCAACTTTCCGGAGGGCAAAAGCAAAGGGTTGCCCTTGCAAGAATACTGGTAAATAAGCCTGATATATTACTTTTAGACGAGCCTTTTTCAGCACTGGATAGATTTCTGAAATGGGATCTTGCCTACGAGCTTGAAGAGATTTTAGCTGACTATTCCCTTGAAGCAATACTTGTCACTCATGATGATCAAGAAGTAAGAAGGCTTGCAGATGAAGTCTGCGTTTTATCTAAAGGAAAGTCTGAACCTGTAAGAAGTATTAAAAATCTTTTTGAAAGTCCTAAAACTAAAGCATCAGCGGTTTTGTCGGGAATTGAAAATTTCAGCTCCATATTAATAAAAAATGATAAGTTATTTGCCAAGGAATGGGGTTCAGAACTTGGATTATTAGCTGATTTTCCTCAAATATCAAAAGATGAAATAAATAATTATTTAGTAGCATTTAGAAGTGATAATTTTACATACGAAAATTTAAATAATTGTTTTGCTATAGAAGCCAAATTAATCAAATTAATAAAAAATTCATATGATTTAATTAACCTAACTCTTAAAACAAGTACAGATCTTGAAAATTTTACAAGAATTAATATAACAATTAACAGTAAAACCTATGAGAATTTTTTTGCTGAGTCAAGTATAGGGGACCTTATTAAGATTTACATCCCCAAGGAAAAACTGATGATAGTTACGAGGTAATTTATGAAAAAAATTAGAGTGGAAGATGCAGTAGGAAAAAGTTTATGCCACGATTTAACTGCAATAATTAGCGGAGGATTTAAGGGAGTTAAATTTAAAAGAGGGCATATAATTGAAGAAAAGGATATAGAAGAAATGAAAAACATGGGGAAATACCATGTTTATGTTTGGGAAGACAATGTGGAAGAAGTTCACGAGGACGATGCATCTAGTCTTGTAGTTGAGCCATCTCTTGGCAGAAATGTATATACTGAAGGACCTAGAGAAGGGAAAATTTCAGTTAAGGCAAGTTGTAAGGGAATGTACAGTCTTAATGAGAAGGCACTAGTAGAGATAAACAAATTACCTGATTATACCTTTGCTTCAATTAGAAATAAAAGTTCAGTAATAAAAGACCAACCCTTATGTGGAGCAAGAATTGTTCCCTTAGTAACGGAAAAGAAAAATTTTGAAGCAGCAGTAAAGATAGCGGAGAAATATAAACCAATATTTGAAGTCAAACCATTTTACAAACTTAAAAGCAAAATTTTAATAACAGGGCAAGAGATTTATGACGGAAGGATAAAAGATGCCTTTGAACCAATTTTAAAGAAAAAACTTGAATACTACGATTCTGAATATTTAGGTTATGTAGTATGTCCTGATGATGAAGATTTTATTTTAAGGGAAATAAATAAGGCTATAAAAGAAGGTGTGGAGCTAATATTGATTACAGGCGGTATGTCAGTAGATCCTGATGATGTAACTCCAAGTGCAATTAAAAACAGCGGAGCAGATTTAATTTGTCAAGGTGTCCCTATGCAACCTGGCAACATGCTTACAATAGCAAAGTTAAATAAAACAACTATTATTGGAGTGCCTGGAGCATCTATGCATTCTAAAATAACAAGCCTTGACTTTTTCTTGCCGAGAATATTTGCAAAAGATGAAATAAAAAAAGAAGAAATAGCTTTTTATGGTTTAGATGGATTATTATAGAAGGGATTTGTTAGCGTGGATTATAGATTTTCAGTGTTGACAGTTAGTGATAGAAGGTCTAAAAATGAATCTGAAGATTTGTCAGGTAAGAAAATTATAGAAATTATGGAAAAATTAAACTATAAGCTAATAAACTATAAAGTTGTTCCTGATGAAGAAGATGATATTTTTAACACATTAAACGTGTGGTGTAATGAGGACAAAAGTGATTTAATTTTAACAACAGGAGGAACGGGTTTTTCTAAAAGAGATGTTACTCCTGAAGCAACCTTAAGGGTGATTGAAAAAAATTGTCCGGGTATAAGCGAGGCAATGAGAAGAAAAAGCATGGAAAAAACTCCCTATGCAATGCTGTCAAGGCAGGTAGCGGGAATTTGTAAAAATACTTTGATAATTAATTTACCTGGATCCGTAAAGGCTGTTGAGGAGAATATAGAGGTTGTTGTTCCCATCCTTTTTCATGCAATAGATCTAATTAGAGATGATAAGGAAAAATCTCAAGACCATAAGTTTAAGACAAAGGATTCATAAATTTAGTAAATTAATATGATTTATATCTTTAATTGTGGTAATATATAGATATGAGTTATACAATACTTATTTAATTAGGTTTGTAGGGTGTATTTAATTGTTTGATTGTAAAAAGGTATGAGGTGTAAATATGAGAGTTATAGGTACAAACCAACCTGTGCACGATGCACTTGGAAAAGCTACAGGTCATACAAAATATTGTTCAGATATAAAAATGACTGGAATGCTACACTTAGCTGTAATATTCAGTAGTATTCCCCATGGCTATGTGGAAAAAATTGATACTAGTGAAGCTATGAAGCTAGAAGGCGTTAAGGATATAATACATTGTTTTAATACGACTGACAAAACCTTTAACAGATACAGATCCCAAGCTATACAGAATTTACCAGAGCATGAGTGTATTTTTAATAGACATGTAAGATTTATAGGAGACAGAGTTGGGGCTGTAATTGCAACTAGCGAAGAAATTGCCAGAAAAGCTGCAAAACTTGTAAAGGTAACTTATAAAGAGCTGCCATATTCAGTAACTCCTGAAGATTCTTTAAATGGTGTTATAGATGATGTTTTAGAGGAGGGACCTGTTGTTGCTAAAATAGATGCGGAGCTAGGTGAAAAAAACTATCCTATAGATGCTATTAAGGTTTGCACACATACAAAACTTGCAAGGATCACTCATGCATGTATGGAAACCCATGCGGCAATAGCCGACTACGATAAGTATTCCGGACAACTTACAATATGGTCACCAAATCAAGCAGTTCATGGAATTCGTACAGTTATAGGAGATCTTTTTAATATAAGCTATAACAATGTAAGAGTTGTTAAGACCACTATGGGAGGATCTTTCGGAGCCAAACAAGAATGGATGCTTGAACCTGTTGTTGCTGCGGCAGCATTAAAAATGGGTTGCCCTGTAAAGCTTGTTTATAACAGAGAAGAGACCATTATATCAACGGTAACTAGGAGTCCTATGGACGCAAAAGTTGAATCTATTTTTACAAAAGATGGAAAATTACTGTCAATAACAATAGATAATACTTTAGATGCAGGAGCCTATATGGGTAATTCGGGAGACTATGCGGGAGCTTTAGGAAGTAAATTTTTTAGAACCTACAATTATCCACATATGAAATATAATGCAAGGGCTGTAATAACAAATTCTCCGGTTTCCGGAGCCTACAGGGGATGGACTGCCCCTGAAATAGCTGCCATGGTTGAGCATAATATGAATAAAGCAGCTAAGGTTTTAAAAATGGATCCTATAGATATAAGGCTTAGAAACGTAGCTGTAGAGGGCGATATTGATCCAAAATTAAATGAACCCATGGGACCTATCAGAACTTATCAGGCTCTTGAGCTTGGAAGAGAGAAATTCCAATGGGATAAGAAGAAAGCTGATATAGAAGAGTTTAATAAAAACAATGATAGATATAAAAGAGGTATGGCGGTAGGCTGTGGAGGTCACGTTAACGGATACTACCCTAGGATGGGAGATTTTGCAGCAGCTCAGCTTAGGATTGCAGAAGATGGATCTGTAATAGGAAGTTTAAGTATACACGATCATGGTTGTGGCAGTGTAACTGCTATGAAAATGATTATATCAGAAACTCTTGATATGGATCTTGATAAAATAAAAGTATCAGAAGCGGACACAGATAATACACCTTTAGACTTTGGTTGTTATTCAAGTAGAACAGTTTATGTAATAGGAAGAACAACTCAAAAGTGTGCAGAAAACTTGCTTAATACAATAAAAGAGAATATAGCCCAGATAAATAATATAAGCAGTTCTGAAATTACATTTGAAAATGGCAGCTTTTATTTTATAAAAGATGGAAAAAGAGAGGACTATTCTTATAAGAGAGCTGCTCGTGAAAGTATGTCTATATTGAGAAAGGAAATTGTATCATTAGAGCAATTTGTAGAAACCTCAAATCCAGGAGTAACAGGAACCCATTTTGCAGAGGTTGAAGTTGATACCTATACAGGTCTTGTGAAAATTTTAGATTATCTAGCTATTCATGACATAGGAAAGGCTTTAAATAGACAAATATGTATAGCTCAAACTCAAGGAGCCGTATTAATGGGAGGCGGAGCAGCTTTAATAGAAGAAGTTATAACAGGTTCTAACGGAGTTGCAACAAAAAGTTTTAAGGATTATCACTTAATAAACGCTTTTGACGCCCCTGAAACCAAAGTCGAGTTTATAGAAGACGGACAAACTGATGGACCTTTTGGAGCCAAATCAATAGGGGAAGTTTCTCATGTCCCTGTTGCACCTACAGTAGCAGGAGCAGTTAATAATGCTCTTGGAACTGAAATAGGAGAGATACCTATTAATACAGACACTATAGTTAGGACTATGGCAGAAAAAAATATGGAAAAATCCAGGGAGGCAAAATAAGTGAATTGTATAAGTATAGCACCAAAAACCTTGGAAGAATTAAATACCGCTTTGTCAACTATACCAAGTAATAATATTATCTTAGGTGGAGGAACTGACATTGTTATAAAAATGAGAAATAGAGGTCTTGAACCTGAAGCTATTTTGTACCTAGGCAACATTCCAGAAATGAAAGAAATAAAGGAAACTGAGTCTACAATCGAAATAGGTGCAGGAGTAACTATGACAGATGCTGAAGATTCACCCTTGGTAAGGGAAAAATTTACAGCCCTATATTATGGGGCAAAAGATGTAGGCTCTAAGCAAATTAGAAACAAGGGCACTCTTGTTGGAAATATAGCTACGGCATCTCCCGCAGGGGACATTGTTCCAATAATGTTTCTTTATGATGCAAGAGTTGAAATTACAGGACCACAAGGTAAGAAGACCTTAGCTCCAATAGATGAAGTCCTAAAAGGAAAAGGAAAAATTAACCTTGCTAAAAATGAAGTTATAACAAAACTTATATTGCCTAAACACGAAGAGGATAACTTTATAAGTGCTTTTCATAAATTAGGAAGCAGACGCTCAGTAACTATATCAAGAATAGGAATGGCAGTTTCAGCAAACTTTAATAAGGATAGAACTTTATATAATGCAAGAGTTTATATGGGAGCTATATCTCCAACTCCAATGAGAGTAAAGGCTGCTGAAAGTATTTTAAATGGTAGCGTTGTTAATCAGGAAGTCAAGGATAAAATAAGTGACATACTCTTTTATATTATTGAAGATATAACACCTAAGGGATATGAAAGACACGACGAACAGTATTATAAGAGACACTATAGATACTATAAACCTTATAGCGTTAGGGGAGTAGTAGAAGATACTTTAGACTTGCTTTCATCTTTGTATTAAGTAACTTGAACAAAAAAGGGAGAGATAATTATGATTACCAACTTTACTGTAAATAACAGCCCAATAAGCATTGATGTACCTGCTGATAGAAGGCTAATTGATATTTTAAGAGAAGATCTTAACCTTACAGGGACAAAAGAAAGTTGTGCCGAAGGCGAATGTGGTGCTTGTTCAGTTATAATGGACGGCAAAGCGGTGCATTCATGCCTGACTCTGGCAGCGGAACTTGAAGGAAAGAATATAATTACAATTGAAGGTTTGGAAAAAGATGGAGAACTTGACAGTTTGCAAAAGAACTTTGTTGAAGAAGGTGCAATTCAGTGCGGTTATTGTTCTCCGGGAATGATTATAAGCGCCAAGGCTTTACTAATGGAAAATCCCAAGCCTACAAGAGAAGAGATAAAGGTAAGTATAGCAGGAAACATTTGTCGTTGTTCAGGTTACCAACAAATAATAAAAGCTATTGAAAAAACGGCGGCAGACCTATAGATTTAATTAGATAGGAGAGTAACGTGGAAAAACAAAATGAAAAAAACATATATGAAGATTTAAAAGCCATTGACTATATAAGATTTGTAGTATTAAGTTGTATAGGTATATTCCTCTTTTTTATACCTATTAGCGGACCTGCAACGCCTATAGTAGTTGCTATAAATGCCGTTAAAGGATTTTTCGGTGAATCCTTGCCACATATAGTTATAGTTTTAATAGCTGCATTAAATGTGACTTTACTTCTTGGAAAGGTATTTAAGGTAAAGATTTTTGTCAAATATCATGAACACGACAAACCTTTTCAAAAAATTTGCTTCGTAACTTCATTTATTATTATACTAATGATACTTTTTAAAGTGAATCTAGCGCCTATTCAGCACGAAAAAGTTGGGGGAAATGTTCTCAACATAGCATCTAATGTTGTAATTACAATATTTGTTGCAGGTTCAGCTACAGTTTTTATTTTAAAATCAGGAATAGTTATATTTTTCGGAGGCCTTTTGGAGCCTTTAATGAGACCTGTGTTTCAACTACCGGGAGAGGCTTCTGTAAATGCAGTTGCGTCTTTTGTATCATCTGCATCAGTAGGGGTTTATTTTACAGATGTATATTATAACAAGAAGCTCTACACTGACAGAGAGGCTGTTAATACATCTCTTCACTATAGCGTAGTAAGCCTTGGATTTATGGCTCTTTTATGTACTTTAAATGGAATAGATGAATATTATGGAACTCTTATTCTTTTCGCTTTTATTAACACTTTGATTTTGGCGGCTATATGCTGCAGAATTCCTCCAGTGTCTTGGAAAAAGAATGCTTACATAGATGGAGAAATTCAAACAGACGAAGATAGAAAAGTTGAAAAAATTCCTTATTCTCAAAGAGTTATAACATCAGTTAAGGGTGCGGCATTGGCTTCAAGAGAATTTAACTTAAAGGAACTTATAATGTCCATAGTTAATGCTATGAAATTTGCACAAAAAATAATAGCGGTAAATGTTACAGTTGTTATGGTTGCTTTAAGCCTTGTCTACTTCACGCCTATTTTTGAAATTATAGGCAAGCCTTTAACGCCTATTATAGAACTTTTAGGAATTCCTGAAGCGGCTAAGGTTGCACCGTCAACCCTTATAGGATTTATTGAAATAACCTTGCCTTCAATTTTAGTGTCATCTTATAAGCTTCCGGCTATGTCAGGATTTTTCATAGCTCTTTTATCTTGTTCTCAAGTTATATTTATGACTGAGGCGGGTAATGCTATGTTAAGTTCTTCAATGCCTATCAGCTTTAAAGATTTACTTATTACTTTTATTGAAAGGACAATAATTTCTATTCCCCTATGTGCTTTAATAGTACATTTGATATTTTAATAGTCAATTGTAAGAAAAAGGTAAGTGGTAGATATACACTTACTTTTTTTGATATAATTTAATAGAGCTTGAAATAAAATTTTATCCGAGGATGATAGTATGGTTAAAGATTTATATAATAGAAATATTGATTACTTGAGAATATCCATAACTGACAAATGCAATTTAAGGTGTAGATATTGCATGGCTGAGGATCAGAAATTCAGTGAGGATTCTTTGTCCCTGGAGGAATTTTTAAAAATATCTGAAATTATGATAGACAAGGGGATAAAAAAAATAAGAATAACGGGAGGGGAGCCTCTTGTTGAAAAGAATATATTTAAACTTATAGAAGGTTTTAGAGATCAGGGTATAGAAGATATAAGTATAACAACAAATGGAATTTTACTTGCGGAGTATGTAAAGGATTTAAAGGCGGCAGGACTTAACAGAATAAATATATCCCTTGATACTCTCAATGAAGAGAAATACGAGTATATAACAAGGGGAGGCAAACTTTCAAAAGTTTTTGAAGGAATAAAGGCTTGCAAAGAATATGATATAAGTCCAATAAAGCTTAATGTTGTTTTGTTAAAGGATTTTAATCTTGATGAATTTGAAGACTTTTTAGAATTTTCAGATAGGGAAGACTTAATTGTAAGATTTATTGAACTGATGCCTATAGGAGAGGGAATTAAGTTTAAGGATCAACTTGTAAAAAATTCAGATATTATAAATAATTGTAAGTCTTTGAAAAAATATAATTACAAAAGTAATACAGGACCTGCAGATTATTATTATAGGGAAGGCAAAAATGGTTTAATCGGATTTATAAGTCCCCTTTCATGTAATTTCTGTAGCTCCTGCAACAGAATAAGATTGGATCACGAGGCGAATTTAATTTCTTGCCTGCACTCTGATAAACTTATAAGTTTAAAAGATGCTTTGAATGACGATGAAGAAATTGGAAATATCATCGACAAGGCCATTAGGGATAAGCCTAAAAACCACAAAATTTTACAAGGACACACTGTAAAAAGAAGTATGAATACAATAGGAGGATAAATGGAATTTTCTCACTTTGATGATAAAGGAAGACCAAGAATGGTTTCTGTAGCTAACAAAGAGGATACTGATAGAGTAGCAACAGCTGTTGGAAGAGTAAGACTAAAGAAAGAAACGATAGAAAAAATTAGAGAAGGAAAAACAAAAAAGGGAGATGTTCTTTCAACTGCACAAATTGCCGCCATAATGGGAAGCAAAAAAACTTCAGAACTTATACCTATGTGCCACAATATATTAATTAATGGAGTGGATATAGATTTTAAAGTAAATGAAGACACTATTGATATATTGGCTAAGGTATATTCAAAGGGTAAAACCGGAGTTGAAATGGAAGCATTAACTGCTGTTAGTATAGCAGCTCTTACTATTTATGATATGTGTAAAGCGGTAGATAAAGAAATTGTAATAGAAGAGATTTATTTAAAGGAAAAAACAGGTGGAAAATCTGGACACTTTATTAACAATAAAGTTGTTGAAGGTAGAATTATAGACGTTAACATTTCAAAAGAAAAAGGAACAAGTAAAAAGCCTGTTGAATTTGTGAACTTAATTGAAAACTACGGTATTGAAAATGACGCTCACGCCGGCAAATGGCACAGGCAGGTAAGTTTACTGGCTAAGGAATCAATAGATAAAATGGTAAAAGATTATGACTTAAATCTTAATAATGGAGATTTTGCAGAAAACTTTACAACTGAAGGTATAGATTTAAAAAATCTTAAGGTTGGAAATGTTTTACAAGTAGGAGATGCCCTTATAGAAATTACTCAAATAGGAAAGGAATGTCATCAAGGCTGTGCTATAAAGCAAAAAGTTAATTACTGTATAATGCCAACTGAAGGTATATTTGCAAGAGTTATATCAGCTGGCAAGGTAAAAAGATCAGATGTAATTAAGGTTATAAAGTAAGTATGAATAAAAACGCGGGACTTATTCTTGCTGCAGGTTTGTCATCAAGAATGGGAGTATTTAAACCTCTTTTAAAAATCGGAGATAAAACTTTTATAGAGCATATAATAAACAAGTTCAGATTAGTGGGCTTATCACCTATTGTAATAGTAGGAGGATATAATTTAGAGCTTCTAAAGGAAAAACTTAAAGGCGAGGATTTAATATTTTTAAATAATGACCTTTATGAAAAAACAGATATGTTTTACTCCTTGAAACTAGGTATTGAATTTTTGCAAGAAAAATGTGATGGAGTACTTATGACACCTTGTGATAATCCACTTTTTAAACTTTCAACTGTAAAAACCTTGTTAGATTACAAAGATAAGATAGTAATTCCTATAAATAAAACTCAAGGACACCCTATTTTTATAAAAAAAGAAGCCTTTACTGAACTTTTAAATTTTAAGGGTGAAGAAGGGCTTAAATCATTTTTAGAAAAAGTTGAATACAAAAAATACGCTATAGTAGATGATCCTGGAATTGATTTTGACGCGGATTATTTTGATGATTATGAAAAAATGCTTGACTATTATAATAAAGAAAAAAATATCAGATCTATATATTTTTTAAGACATGGGGACATTGAGAAAAGAGATAAGGAAAAAATCTATTATAGCAGCGCTGATTTTAAATTAAATGAAGTGGGCAGGATAAAATTAAACAATCAGATTAAATATTTAAGAAATAAAGAAATATCTTCTATATACACATCGCCTCTTTCACGTTGCAAAATTGGAGCTTTTGACTTTAGTAAAGTGAGTAAAATAAATAATGTCAATATTTGCAATGATTTAAGAGAAATAGAACTGGGAGATTGGGAAGGTAAAAGTTTTTCTTACATAAAGGAAAATTATAATGAAGATTTTATAGAAAGAGGAGAGAATATAAACTTCTGCCCCAAGGGAGGGGAAAGTTTATACATGGCCTATGATAGGTTTTCTTCAGCAATTGAAAAAATTATAAAATCTTCCGCAGGTGACCTTGTGATTTTTACTCATAAAGGCTTGATACAACTTTTACTTGGCTATAAGAAGGACAACAACCTATTAAAGGCATGGGACTATAGTATTCCACCTGGAAGCATAACGAGATTTGACTTAGTAGATTCAAAACTTAATCTTATTTATTACGGATTTTTGCCTGTAGATTATCCAAGTGATATAGAAATTAAGAACATATATAAAGACTTAGACCTTGATCAAAAGATTATTAGACACATGGTAAGTGTTATGAACATTTCAAACATTTTGTCAAATCACTTAGAGAAAAATGGATACATATTAAATAAAAATTTACTGAGGTCCGCTGCACTTTTACATGATATAAAAAGAAAAGAAAAAAATCACGAGCTAAAGGCTGCAGATTATATTAGAAATTTAGGATATAGAAAGCTATCAGATATTATTAAAAACCATAATAATTACAGGCAGCTAGAAGACGATAAAATAACTGAATCTGATATTTTATATCTTGCAGATAAATATTCCTTTGAAGATAGACTTGTAAGTATAGATGAGAGATTTAGGAGAAGCCTTATAAAATGTAAAACTAAAGAGGCGATTTATTTTCACAATCAAAGATATGAATTTGCAAAAGAGTTGGAAGAATTTATTAAGTTAAAAATAAATTTAGATTATGAAAGCATTTACAGGGAGTTAGGTGAAAACTATGAAAAATTTATTGAAAAGAATAATTGAGGAAACAGATAAAGGAAAAGATTTAATATTAATGTCAGTAGTTTCCAGTTCCGGATCTACTCCAAGAGAGGCCGGTTCAAGAATGCTTCTTTTTGATGATGGTACTATCTATGGGACAATAGGTGGAGGTAGCGTCGAGTACAATTCAATTAAGTATGGAAAAACTTTTTTAAAAGATAAAGAATCTGGAACACATTCCTTTATGCTGACACAAAATGAAGTTGAAGACATAGGAATGGTTTGCGGAGGAACTGTAGTTATTAATTTTTATTATATAGGTCACAAAAACTTGGAGTTAATAGATGGATTTAAATCCGCTTATACTTGGGCCAACAATAATGAAAACTTCATTATAGTTGAAAGTCCAAATAAGGGCATAAGCTTTATTGAAGGCGACGAGGTAAAGGGAAGCTTGCCTGAAGACTTGACAAAGAAAATAAAAGAGGCTTTAAAGGAAAGAAGCAAGAGTAAAATTATTATAGACTATGAAGAATCAAAATTCTTTGTTGAAGAAATAAAAAGAAAAATAAGAGTTATTCTTTTTGGGGCAGGCCATGTATCTCAAGCCTTGGCACCGATACTTTCATATCTTGATTTTAATGTACTTGTGTGTGATGACAGAGAAGAATTTATCACTAAAGAGAGATTTCCATCAGCTTCAGAAAGAATATTAATAGATTTCAGTAAAGTATCTGATTATATAGACATAGGAGCTAATGACTACCTTTGTGTCTTAACAAGGGGTCACAAGTATGACGAAGTTATACAGGCTCAAGCCCTAAAAACCAAAGCTCCCTATATAGGAGTAATAGGTAGCAGAAGGAAGAAAAAATCAGTGGATATGAGGTTAAAGGAAAGGGGCTTTTCTGATAAGGATATTGAAAGGATAGTATCTCCTATAGGAATAGATATAGCTTGCGAAACTCCTAGAGAAATAGGAATAAGTATAGCTGCTCAGTTAATAGATTTAAGACTTAAAAGTGCAAATTAATAGAGAGAAAATAACTTCTGTAAAGGCTTAAGTATTAGTTAATAGGCTAATAGCTGACGGAAGTTATTTTTTATTTAATAGCTATTAATTAAATAAAGCTTAATATGATAAAATTAAAGAAAAAGAATCAGGAGGTTTATATGGATTACAAAAATAGAAGAGAAAAATGGTTAAACTCACCTGTAATAACAAAAGCTTATAAAGATGAAATATTAAATATAAAAGATGAAGAGGAAATTAAAGATAGGTTTTATAAGGAGCTTGATTTTGGTACAGCAGGTCTTAGAGGAATATTAGGAGCAGGCAGCAATAGAATGAATGAATTTGTACTATCCTGCGTCTGCCAGGCAATAGCAAATGTTATTTTAAAAAGGCCTGATGGTGCAAAAAGAGGCATAGTAATAGCTAGAGACACAAGACATAAATCCAAGGAGTTTTCTGAAATATCCGCAAGAATATATGGAGCAAACGGAATCAAGGTATATATGTTTGATGATATAAGACCCACGCCTATGCTTTCTTATGCTGTAAGGTATTTAAACACAATTAGCGGCATAATGGTTACGGCATCACATAACCCTAAGAACTATAACGGATATAAAGTTTATTGGGACAAGGGTTCTCAAATACTTGATGATATAGCAAATGAAATTCAGGAAGAGAGAAAAAATATATCCTTTGAAGATGTAAAATTTATAGATTATGAACAGGGAGTAAAAAAAGGTTTAATAGAAATTTTAGATAGTAGCTTAGATGAGGACTTTTATAAAAAAACCTTGAGCATGGCTATAAATGAAGATATAGATAAGAATATAAAAATAGTTTATACTCCCCTAAAAGGAACAGGAAATAAACCTGTAAGAGAAATTTTAAAGCGAAGAGGATTTAAAAATGTGTTTATAGTAAAAGAAGAGGAAAAACCGGATCCTGACTTTAAGGGACTTGATTATCCTAATCCTGAGGAGAAAAAAGTATTTCAACGTGCTCTTAATTATGCAAAAGACCTTGGAGGGGACATAATAATTGCCACAGACCCTGATTGCGATAGAGTATCTATTATGGCAAAGCACAAGGGAGAATATTATAATTTTAACGGTAATCAAATAGGAGCAATGTTGGTATATTATATACTTAAATCATTAAAGGCTAAGGGAGAGCTTGCCCCTAATGCTGCCATAGTAAAATCATTGGTAACAGGGGACCTAGGAGCTCAAATAGCTAAAAGTTTAGGCGTTAAAAGTTTCGAAACCCTAACAGGATTTAAAAATATCTGTTCTCTTCCAAACAAGTGGGACGAAACCGGTGAATATAAATTTATATTCGGATACGAAGAATCCATAGGATATGTATTTGGAGATTATGTAAGAGATAAGGATGCTGTAGTTTCTTCAATGATAATATGCGAAATGGCAGCTTATTATAAAAAAATGGGAAAAGATTTAGTTGAACTTATGGAAGAAATCTACAGTCAATACGGTTATTATAAAGAAGAGCTTGTAAGTTTGAATCTGAAAGGAATAGAAGGCTCAAAAAGAATTTTAAGAATCATGGAAGCTTTTAGGGAAAATGATTATAAGGAGTTTGGAGACTTAAAGGTTAAAGAAAAAATCGATTTTGAACATGGATATAAGGATATAGGAAGTTCCAATCTTTTAATCTACCATTTAGAAGAAGGCTCATGGTTTGCTCTAAGACCTTCAGGGACTGAACCTAAAATAAAATTATATATATATATTGTTGATGAAAATGAAAATCTTGCCATAAATAAGCTAAAATTTTTGAAAAATGATATAGTTAGTCTTATAAACAAGATAAAATAAGGAGGCGTAATATGATACTTTTGTGCGACTTTAATCCTAAAATTGTAAGAGGCTATAGGTCCGTGAATTTTACTAAAAACATAAGCAATAGCTTTAGTGAAAGCAGGGTATACACCTCAGGAAATGGTTTAGATATATGTTATTTTTTAAAAAGCATAGGAGAAAATCCTAAACTTATAACTTATCTTGGTGGAGAAAACGGAGAATTAATTAAAGAGAAGCTAAGGGAAGACTTAATTGACTTTGACTTTATAGATATTAAGGACAACAATGAAGAGGTTGTTCTTATTAAATCAATAAATCTGAAAACAACTTTAAAAAGTCCCTTAAATAGGAAAACTCTAGATGAAGAGGAAAGGTTTTTCTCTCTTTTTTCAAGGGAGATTGAGAATAAGGATATAGTTGCCCTTTCAACATTTAATGAAAAACTTGAAAGTATAAGCTATAATGATTTTATAAATACTTGCTATAAAAAAGGTATAAAGGTAGCTGTTGCAACTGATGATATGAATATTATAAAAGAATCTAAACCTTACATTATGATAATAAACAAGGAATCCCTTGAGGATTACACTTGTCTTGTAATTAATAATCAAGATGAGGTTGTAAAAGCGGGAGGAGTTTTAATAAGTAACGGAATCGGAATACTTATAGTAAACTCTGAAAAAGGGACTGTAATTTTAAATGGGGATAGAAAATATAGAGCGGATTTTTCGAAACTTTCAGACTATATTACAAAGTTTAACTTAAATTTAATGCTAGCAGGTATAGTCTTTGGAATAAACAGAAGCTATGATTTTGAAACTGCAATAAAGGTATCTATGGCATCATATTTGGTGGAAAATTATGTTAAGTTTAGAAATATAACTATGGCTGATATTAAAGGACTAATGAAAGAAATAAAATTATATGAAATATAGGAGGACAGATGAAAAATTACAGATTGGATAGAGAGAGGGCTTTATTTTTATTTATTGACCTTCAGGATAAATTATTAAAGGCGATTTATCAAAACGAAAGAGTGCTAAAATATAATAAAGTTTTAGCAGAAATGTCAAAAATTATGAAAATAGAAAGCCTAATAACAGTACAATACCCAAAGGGACTAGGCAATACCAATAAAGATCTTTTGGATATATTAAATCAGGAGGAGATTGCAAAAACAGAATTCAGCTGTATGCTTAATAAAGATTTTAGAAGAGCAATAGAAAGCACAGGAAAAAAGCAAGTAGTAGTTTCTGGAATAGAGGGTCATATTTGTGTTTTGTTAACTGTAAGGGATTTAATTGAAAAAGGTTATGAGGTATTTATAGCATCTGATGCAATAAGTTCAAGAACTGAATTTAACTACAAAAATTCATTGGCTCTTATGTCAGAAATGGGATGCGTTGTAACAAATACAGAGTCTATAATGTTTGACTTAAATTCTGTATCAGGTACTGACGAATTTAAAAAAGTACAAAAATTAATTATATAAGCTCGAGGGAAAGCCTCGGGCTTTTCTCTTGCTTTATAAGGCAATAAACTGTGATATAATTGACTAGGTGATTGTATGAAAATAGTACATATGGCAGATACTCATTTGGGAAGATTTTATAAAGGCAGACTAAGTCCTGAAGTATCCTCCAAGAGAAGAGAAGAAATCTGGCAAACTATGGAGAAAAATATTAACTATGTAAAGGATAACAAAATAGATGTTTTGCTTTTGTGTGGAGATATTTACGAAAGAGACTATTTTACAGCAAGCGATATGGATAGACTTGCTGAGCTTTTAAACTCAGTTAAAGAAACTGAAATTTTTATAATAAGCGGGAATCATGACTATCTTGATTCCGATTCACCTATTTATACAGTCGAGTTTAATAAAAATATTCATTTTTTTGAAAAGGAAGAATATTTTGAAATAGAAAATTTAAAACTTAGAGTTTATGGATTTTCATGGAATAAGAAGTATGACTTTAAAGCTGATTTTAATTTCAATTTAGATAAAAATTTCAGCAATATACTTATGTTACATGGAAGCACAATCAATGAAGAACATTTTGCCTTAAATAAGGAAGAAATAGAAGGTTTAGGATTTGATTATGTGGCTCTAGGTCATATTCATATAAGACAAAAAATATCTAATAGGATTTATTATAGCGGGTCACCTGAGCCTGTAAGCTTTAAAGATACAGGAAGTCATGGGTTCATTGAGATTGATTTAGACGAAAAAACAAAAGATTTAAAGATTGACTATAAGGGGGAAAGCTTAAGAAATTATTATAAGCATGATCTTGAAATTAATAAGACAATGTCGATTTATACGATAAAAGATAAAATCGAAGATATGTTAGAGGGTTTAGAGAAGGATTTCAATAAAATAACTTTAATTGGAAGCTATGGAGATTCTGATTATTTAATTGAATATTTAAACTACAGTTTAAATTATTTTTATCTTGAAATAGAAGATGATTTAAAACCTGATTATGATTTAGATGATTTATATGAAAAAAACAAAGATAATCTATTGGGAAAGTTTATAGAAAAAGCAAGAGGAAATGAAAAAGTAATAGATTATGGATTAAGAGCTTTAATGGAGGCAAAAAATGAAGATTAAAGAGCTTAATATGATTTCATTTGGGAAATTTAATAATAAATCTATAAAACTTACTGATGGATTAAATATCATAAAGGGAAATAACGAAAGTGGAAAAAGTACGGTTTCTTCTTTTTTAAGTGGAATGTTTTACGGATTTGCTAAAAGTTCAATTAAAAAAAGAATTTATTCAGATGAATACAAAAAATATAAACCTTGGATTAAGGAAGATTACAGAGGCTATTTAACTTTATCCTATAAGGGAAAAGACTATAGGTTGGAGAGAGATTTTAACAATAATGAGCTTTCTTTAATAGACTTTACAAATAATGAAGATATTTCTAAAAATGAGTTAATATTTAAGTTTACTAAAATAGGTCAACCTGGAGTTCTGTTTTTTGATGTAAGTAGAGAAATATTTGAAAATACATTTTTTATAGGTCAGCTTAAAACAAAACTTGAATCTGAAAGTTACGAATTAATAAAAAAGAAATTTGAAAATTTTGTATTAACTAAGGACGAAGAATTTGATGGTAGAAAATCCCTTGATAGTTTAGAGAAGCAACTTGATGTTTTAGGTAAAGAGAGCAGAAGCAAAACCATTATAGGTTCTTTAAATAGTAAAATTAAGGAAATTAGAAAAGAACTGCCTAAATATGAAGACTCTATAAAAAATTGCCAAAATATAAGAAATGAAATAAGAGATACAAAAGAAAGTATCCACTTGGCGGAAGAAAAATCAAAATTTAAAGATAAGTTATCCCAGCAGATGGATTATAACGAGATAATAAAGAAGAAAGAAGAAATTTCGGAGCTTATATCAGGTAAAAATAACCTTCAAGCCATTGAATCTACAACTTATGAAAGAGCAATAGAGCTTGAAAAAAGTTCTCTTAGCCTAAAGACACTAAAAGAAAACCTTATATCGAAAGTAAATAGAAATTTTGAAATAACAAAAGATACAGAAACAGATGAATTGTCTAAAGATCTTTATAATCTAAGATTTATGAATAAAAAGCTTAATGAGCTTAACTCTATTAATTATTCTAAAGAAATGGAATTTGTTTTAAGAGATATTAATTTAAGCAGTAAGGATGTAAATAAGTATCTTGTTTTTACAATTATATCTACAGGCTTATCTATACTTGCACTTATAGGATCCTTGCTATTAAAAAAATATTATCTGATTATTGTATCAGCTTTTATATTTTTATATGCCATTTTGAAATATCAAAAATACAGAATTTCAAAGGATGTAGTATCAAGGCTTAATTTAAAACTAAGAGAGTATCAAGAACTTTCCTATGATAAGACCATAGAAAAAAAAGAAATGGATGATGAATTCAAATATCTTTTTGAAAAGTATGGTTTAAGTGATGAAATTACACTCCAAGCTCATATAGAGACTCTTATTAATGAAAAGGCAGCAGAGAAGTATAAACAAGACCTTATATTAAAGGAGACTAAGAATAACAGGGTAGAACTTGAAAAAATAGAAAAGGCTTTAGAAAATGTAGAGAAAGAGATAGACAAAATTTGTAAAGAAGCGAATGTAGAAGATCTTGAAGATTTAAAGAATAAATTTACTGAAGGTTTAGATTTAAAAGATGCTGAGGCAAATATAAAAATACTGGAAAATGATATAAAACACCTTGCAAATGGGAGGGAAATTGAATCTTTAAATCATGGAATAAATTTGGAAAGTATTGAGCCTATAGAATCTATAAATATTAAAGATTTAGAAATTAATTTAGCTAAGTTAAGACAAAGCCTCTCATTAGAAGAAAAAAAATTCAGACATTATATGTATTTAAAGGAAAAAGAAAGGGCCCTCCTAGATGAGCTTAAAGCTAAAGAAGGAGAGGTTGAAGCTATAAAGGAAGCTATGTATATTATTTCTGAGATTTTAAATGAAAATAGAAAAGAAATTTTTCCAAAACTTGTAGATAAAATAGGAGAATTTCTTTCTAAAATTACAGCTGATAAATATAGAAGTATAATAGCTGATAAGGATTTTAATATAAAAGTCTACGATGAAGATAATGAAATGTTTGTGGATTTTGAAAGTTTAAGTAACGGAACTATAGATCAAATATATTTATCCTTTAGACTTGCAATTATAGATATCCTTTTTAAAGATGTTCCTTTAATACTAGATGATCATTTTTTGCAATATGATAATGAGAGACTTAAGAATGCTTTATTATACTTATCTGATTCTAATAGACAGATAATTATATTTACAGCTACAGATAGAGAAGAAAAAATTCTTGATAATCTGGACAAAGATTATAATTTAATTGAAATGGAGTAATTATGATTTGGGCAATTGGAGATTTACACTTTGATTTTCGAGGAGAAAAGCCCATGGATATATTTGGTGACAACTGGATAAACCATAGCGAAAAAATAATTTCTGATTGGAAGGAAAAAGTGTCAGATGAGGACCTTGTTTTATTAGTTGGAGACACAAGCTGGGCTTTAAAATTTACAGATAGCTTTGTAGACCTTAGGATCATAGATAATTTACCTGGAAAAAAAATAATATCCAAGGGAAATCATGACTATTGGTGGACTTCTTTAAGTAAAATGAGAGAGGCGGGTTTTAAAAGCATAGAGTTTTTGCACAATAATAACTATGTATATAGGGATGTAGGTATTTTTGGAAGTAGAGGTTGGTATTCTACAGACACTCCGGGCTTTAATGATCAAGACGAAAAAATATACAATAGAGAAATTCTAAGACTTAAAAATTCATTTTCAGGCTTGGAGAATTGTAAAAAAAAGATTGCGATGATTCACTACCCTCCCTTTATGCAAAATAAGGAACCTAATGATTTCTCTGTTTTTTGTTCGGAAAGAGGAGTAAATTTGTGCCTTTATGGGCATTTACACGGAGAAGGACACAAGTTTATTATAGAAGGAAAGATTAACAAGGTAGATTATAAATGCGTGGCATCAGATTATGTTGATTTTAAGTTACAGGAGATAAACATATAATGGAAAAGGAAGTTGAAGTAAAATTATTAGGCCTTGACAACAAGGATATTGAAGAAAAATTAGTTAATCTTGGTGCTGAACTTATAGGCAAAGAAGAGCAGGAAAATATAATTATAGATTCATCTATAAATCCTATAGATCCTAAAGCAAAGGGTTACCTTAGAATAAGAACTACAAAAAATCTTTTGACAGGAGAAAAAACTATTTTTTTCACATTTAAAAAACATATTTCAGATAAAGAAGTCAGAGAAAATATTGAATATAACACTATTGTAAATAAAAAAGATGACCTTATTCAGACCTTAAAAGCTTTAGGATATGATAAATATGATACTGGATATAAGGAAAGGACCTCTTATATTTATAAAAATATGAAGTTTGAATTTGACAGTTGGGATAAAGAAACTTACCCTTTTCCATATATAGAGGTTGAATTTAGATGCAAAGAAGATCTTTATGATGTATTAAATAAATTAAATGTGGATAAGAGAGCAATTTCTACAAAATCTATTGCAGAACTTAAAAAAATTTATAAAAATAGCATATCATAGTTTAATAATATGTTATAATAGTTTTGTGAAAAGGAGGATACTATGTCAGAATACACTTATATCAAATGGTTTAATGAGATTTCAAAGAAAGATATTAATATGGTTGGTGGTAAGGGAGCTAATCTTGGCGAACTAACAAGAATGAGTTTGCCTGTGCCACCAGGATTTTGTGTTACATCTACAGCCTATGATGAATTTATTGAACATTCTTCATTGGATGAAACTGTAAAATTTTTAATGTCATCTTTAGATGTTGAAGATGTAAATGCTTTATTTGAAGCATCAAAAGCAATTCAAGACAAAATTATCCAAGGAAAATTTTTTGATAAGCTAGAAAATGAAATAAAAAGAGCTTACAAGGAATTTTCAGATAGTATTGGTATGAAGGATCCTGAAGTTGCGGTAAGGTCATCAGCGACTGCGGAAGATCTTCCTGATGCCTCATTTGCAGGTCAACAAGATACCTATTTACATATTAGAGGAGAAGAAAAACTTCTTGAATATGTTAGAAAATGCTTTGCATCTCTTTGGACTTCAAGAGCAATTTATTATAGAGAAAAACAAAACTTCGATCACTTTGAAGTTTCACTTTCAGTAGTTGTACAAAAAATGGTTAATTCAGAAAAGTCCGGAGTAATGTTTACTGCAAATCCTATTAACGGCAATAAAGATGAAATGATGATTAATGCAAGTTGGGGACTTGGAGAAGCTGTTGTTTCAGGAATAGTAACTCCAGATGAGTACATTATAGATAAAAAGACTAAAGAGATAAAAGAGAAGCATATAGCTACAAAAAACTTTATGGTTATAAAAAAAGCTGACGGTATAGGAACAGAACAGGTAAATGTTAAAGATTATCTTGGCGAAGAATATGTAGATGGAGAATGTTTAACAAAGAAAGAAATCGAAACATTAATCGAAAGAGGATTAAAAGTTGAAGAACTTTATGGAAGCGTTCAAGATACTGAATGGGCTTTTGATAAAGATACAAAGGAGTTTTATTTCTTGCAATCAAGACCGATAACTACAATAAAAGACGAAGAAGAAAAGAAAGAAGTTTTAACTACACTGGTAAAAGGACTTCCTGCATCACCGGGAATAGGAAGGGGTAAGGTTAAGCTTATAAAGGATGTTTCAGAAATCAACCTTGTTGAAGAAGGAGACATTCTTGTAACTG
This sequence comes from Peptoniphilus catoniae, assembly GCF_901447155.2. Classification (GTDB taxonomy): domain Bacteria; phylum Bacillota; class Clostridia; order Tissierellales; family Peptoniphilaceae; genus Peptoniphilus_E; species Peptoniphilus_E catoniae. Next base: position 243,832 of record NZ_LR588413.1, on the reverse strand, counting down.
AAATGACTAATCCTGACATGGTACCTGCTATGAGAAAGGCTGCAGGAGTAGTTACAGATGAAGGCGGAAGAACCTGTCATGCTGCCATAGTATCACGTGAACTGCAAATCCCTTGTATAGTTGGATCTAAAAATGCTACAAAAGTTCTTAAAAACGGAAAGTTTGTAACTGTGGATGCAACTAGAGGAATAGTCTATGAGGGAGATGTTTTAAAAGAAGAAAAGAAAAAAGTCGAAGAAGGATCAAAAACAAGCTTACAAGTTAGTGAAGATTTAACTGCATCAATTAGGAATCTTGTTGCACCTGTAACAGCTACTAAGATCTACATGAATCTTGGAGAACCTGATTTAATTGAAAGATACAAGGATTTACCTTTTGACGGTATAGGACTTATGAGAACAGAGTTTATATTTACAAATATGATAGGTGCTCACCCAATGTATCTTGCTAAAAATAATCAAGGGGATTTCATGATTGAAAAGCTTGCAGAGGGTATATCAAAGGTAGCTCAAGCTATTTACCCAAGAAACATTGTAGTTAGAATGTCTGACTTTAGAACCAATGAGTTTAGAGGCTTAAAGGGCGGAGATGAAGTTGAACCGATAGAGGCTAATCCTATGATAGGCTGGAGAGGCGTATCAAGGTATATTTCGCCTGAATATGAAGAAGGCTTTAGACTTGAATGTAGAGCTATGAAAAAGGTAAGAGAGGATTACGGTCTAACTAATGTAATAGCTATGCTTCCATTTGTAAGAACCATTGAAGAACTAAAAGAAGTTAAAGAAATAATGGCAAGTGAAGGTCTAAAGCAAAATAAAAACTTTAAAATATGGATTATGGCTGAAGTACCTTCAGTAGTTTTCCAAGCTGAAGAATTTGCTGAGTTGGTAGATGGATTCTCAATAGGTTCAAATGACCTTACGCAGCTTGTTATGGGAGCCGACAGAGATTCAGGAATCCTTAATAATATGGGATACTTTGACGAAAGAAACGAGCCTGTTAAGAGAGCACTTAAAATTCTAATTGAAGCTTGCAATAAAAAAGGAAAAACATGCTCAATTTGTGGCCAAGGACCAAGTCAGTATCCGGAGCTTGCTGAGTATTTAGTTGAGTGCGGAGTTACCTCAATGAGCGTTAACCCTGACACAGTTGAATATACAAGAAGACTTATAGCATCAGTTGAACAAAAAATGATACTTAGAGGTCTTAGAGAAAAGAGAGATTAAGAATTAAAAAAGGACTGCTTAGGCAGTCCTTTAATATAGATTGAAAAAATTATTTAAAAAATCAAGACTAATAAGGAAAGTATAAGGAGCTGTAAATATTGCAAGAGCAAGAGCCAGCTTCTTTTTTATTTCACAGGATAGTGAGAGCTTCTTAAAAGACAATTTATAATTAAAGATATAAATAAAAATCCCTGACACTATAACAAAGAAAGAAACTATTAGAAAAGATGCCAGACTTTCGGTAGGTGCGTAGGCTATTGAGAAGCTTAATTCATTAGAGAACTTAAAAAAATGGTAAAAGTCATTAAAGATAGATAGAGCGGTTAAAAGACCTCCTCCTATTAAGTCACTTAAATATCCGAATATAACTATAGGTAAGATAGTTTTTTTATAAATATCCTTTCTATTGTCAAGGCTTAAAACTTTCATGGCAACAATCAAAACCAAAGAGTCAATTATAAAATTCATCGGTATAGTAACTATCCAAGCAGGTGGGAAAATAATCAACATCCAAATAGGAAGTATCATATTATATAATTTAATATCTTTACTTTTCAATGTTCGAATCATCCTTTATATCAGTTTTTAAATTTATATCGTCTTTCTTTATATTATCTTCTATAATATTAATTTCTTTTTTTGCATCTTCTGGGTTTTTAAAATTATCTTTTTTATCTTCTGATTTTTTAATTTCTTTAAGATAACTATCTATTGTGATTTTTTCTTCCGTATACAGTTTTTTTATTGTTTCATCAATATCCGGAGAATTTTTTCTTACAAGCTCTGATCTTATATCATTAAGCAAATTCAATTTTTCGGGATTGTACCTATTTAAAAACTCATCTAAATCCTTAACTATAATATCTTTTATGGCAGGATTCATTTTATGAGTATCAAGGCCTATAGTTATTCCGTTTTTAGAAATGGACTTGTTAATAATTAAGTCTGATTCAGAAAGAATGTCACATCTTTCATAGAGTATACCTGATTTTTTTGCTCTTTTTTCAAAAGCCGAGTTAAGAACAAAGTCATTAGTTGCAATAATTAAATAATCATAGTTAAAAAATATAAACTCTTCAGTTAGTACCTCTTCCTTAATGAAAAATCTTTCAGAATATTTTTTTTGAAGATCCAACACCTCATCAACAAAGGAATCGGCAATAACATAAATTTTAAAATTCGTATCTATTAAGTCTTTAATCTTTGAAAGTGCAAGAAGCCCGCCTCCAAGGACCAAAACGTTTTTATTTTCAGTATCAAAACCCATAGGTAAGTACCTCATAATATCCCTCCTTTTTCAATAATTATACATCAAATTTCACTAAATAAACAATTAATGAAGCAAAGATTAATTATTGCAATGAATTTGTAATAAAAGGTAAGGTACTGATATGATATAATAAGTCCAAGTAAGTATACTTAGAATTGATGATTAGGAGGTTATAATGTATAAAAATAAATTTAAAAAAATAATTGGAGCATCATTGTGTACGACCATGCTACTAACATCAACGATATTTGCCAAAGAATTTAAGGATGTGCAAAAAGGCGGTCCTTACGGATGGGCATACTCATATATTGATGAAATGAGTGACAAAGGTGTTATTGAAGGTTATCCTAATGGAAACTATGAACCCGATAGAGCTGTAAGTTTTCAAGAAGTTCTTAAACTTATAATGGGCGTAATAAATGCACCTTCAAGTGAAGTTACAAAAGCTGTTCAAAGATATGGTAGTGATTTAAGCTACTATGGAATAGATGGTTGGGCTAAGGAAGCTGCTGCAATAGCAATTGAAAAGGACGTTATTACTCTTGATACAGTTAAGGAAGCTCAAAGTAAGGGATTCATTGATTCTGAGAATATAATATATCCTGATAGAAATACAATAGCAGTATACTATGCGAGAGCTTTAAGATTATCAAGTAGTGGAGATGAAAGCTATTTAAGACATGAAGATAAGGATAAAATCCCTTCAACTACAAGAGGATATTTAGCTTCTCTTGTTAAGGCAGGAATTTTTTCATCAACAGGTTCAGATGGAAAGTTTGAAGGAACTAGACACATTAGAAGATCAGAAATGGCTAAAATAACTAAACTTTCTTATGACTACAGTAAATCTGCAGCTCTTAACACTGAAACAAAAACTATAACAGGAAAAGTTGTTTTACCTGTTAATATTAATAATGTAAAGACAATAATTATAGAAAAAGACGGAAGCAACCATCAGTTTAAAGTTGATTCAAGTACTACTTACAAAATGAATAATTCAACTGTAAAATTTGAAGACTTAAAAAAAGACCAAGAAGTAAAAATCACCTATGTTCAAGATTCCGATTCCACAGTTGAGGGTCTTGCAAAAACAGTTGAGGTTACAAGCTCATCTAAAGATTTAATAGGATATGTAACAAGTAAAGGAACAGACAGTATATCAATAAGCTATAGAAATAACGACAAGGATGTAGATTTATCAAAGGATACAAAGATTTCAACAACTACATCAGGAACCTTTAAATTTGCTTCAAATGCTAAGATCTATAGATTAGGAAAACAAGCATCATTAAATGATATATATTACGATGATATAATCGAATTTAAAACTGATAGTTCCGGTAATATAAGTGAAGCAGATATACTTCCAAAGAGCGGACAAGTTACAGGAACAGTAGTAAGCATTGCCTCAGCATCAACTCAAACTAATAATAGGGAGTCTATAACCCTTAGACTTGACAATAATAAAGACTATACTTTCTACGGAAGCTACAGCTCTGTTTCAAATCCTTTCTATTCTACAAGCTTGTTTAAGGATATAAGAACAGGAGAAAGAGTGACCTTTAGTACAAATTATAAATTTATAACATCAACATCAGCTAGACCGCAAAATGTTTTAGTTGGAGAAATTACTGACGCCTATTTGAGTAGCTACAATTATTCAAGATATGACGATCGTACAGGTGAAATTAAATTTAAATCTGCATATTCAACAAACACCTATTATCTAACTAAAGACACTAAATATAAGTTTGGAAACTCAAGCCTATATACAGCCAGTCCATCAGTATATCAGCTTAAGGGTTTAAAATGTGAGATAGAAATTAACGGAGATAGAGTAGTAGAAATTAGAGAAACAAATCAAGGATCTCAAATAGATATTATTGCACAGGTTACAAAAATTGAAACTGATTACGCATTTTCAACAACTAGATATACCTACACTATTAAGACAATAAATTCAAATAATAGTAATGTCAGCAAAAATGATGAATTTAGAATTACAAGAGAGGGAAATTATCCTGAGTTTTCCTGGTATGATATTTTAAGAGTAAGAGGACTAAAGGATTCTTCAGGATCAGGCTTATCAACAGTAAGTATTGATAAAATAGATAATACTGGAAGATTTGTTTCAGATTATTACTATGACTTTAACAGATACTATTAAAGGTTTATAATCAAAAGCAGGTGTGAAATTTACATCTGCTTTTTTTATGGAAATTTTTATTTTTGTTTATAAAGAAATATTTAATTTCATATATCTTAACATTTCACAGTTTTTTTGGTATCTTTTGTATAAGGTGATTAAATTTATATAGCTTGACAATATCTATATTAGATTATTAAATATATAAAATATAACTTTTAAAATGGAGGTAAAATGAGAATTTTATTTGATGCCCAGGGAGGAGATAATGCGCCTTTATCAGTTATTAAAGGAGCAATTGAAGCAAGGGATGAATTTGGTGTTGAAGTAGCACTAATTGGAAATGAAAAAGAAATAAGAAAGGCTGCGGAAGAAAACGACCTTAACTTAGATTTTGAAATAATAAATGTCCAAGAAGTTATAGAAAACTCCGACAATCCTGCAACAGCTATTAGAAGAAAAAAAGACTCATCTATAGTAAGGGGTTTAGGCATGCTTAAAGAAAATACCTACGATTGTTTTGTGTCTTGCGGCAGTACCGGGGCACTACTGGCAGGAGGACTTTTTATAGTAGGAAGGATACCTAATATAAAAAGAGCCGTTCTTCCTACATTTATTCCGAATATAAAAGGGAAAACCCTGTTAATCGATTCAGGAGCAAATATGGATTGTGATGAAAATTTACTTTTTGAATTTGCTGAAACCGGTAAAGTTTATTTGGAATCATTAGGTATAGAAAATCCTAAAATAGGCCTTCTTAATGTGGGAGTTGAAGAAGGAAAGGGTAACAGTGTTACAAAGAAAACATTCAGCCTTCTTAAGGATTCAAATCTTAACTTTATAGGAAATGTCGAAGCAAGAGATATAAGTATGGGAATTTGCGATTTGGTTATATGTGATGGATTTGTTGGTAACACCATATTAAAAACTACAGAAGGAGTTGCAGGCTTTCTAGTAAAAACCCTTAAAAAAACTCTTTTAGAAACTGACATTACTGATGAGCAAAGAGCAATGATTTTAAAGAACTTTTCTAAATCTCTTGACTATAAAGATGTAGGCGGTGTATTATTGCTTGGTCTTAACAAAATTTTAATTAAGGCTCACGGAAGCTCTGATGCTAGAGCCATAAAAAACGCAGCTAAATCCGGAGTCTTTGCTCAAGAAAATAATATAATAGAAAAATTAAGGGATACTTTTATGGAGGAAGAGAAATGAAAGAGAAAATTTTAGAACTTATAGCTGATCAATTTAATAGGAATGTAGATGAAATAAATGAAGACACATCCTTTGAAGATGATTTAAATGCGGATTCAATAGATATAGTAGAGCTTGTTATGAGTATAGAGGATGAGTTTGGCATCGAAATTGAAGATGAAGTATTGGAAAGAATTCATACTATAGGTGATGTTTTGGACTATATGGAAGAGATGGAATAATTGAAGGGAAATTTAGAGGAGCTTATCAATAAATTAAATTATGAATATAAGGATTTATTTTTACTTAAAACAGCTCTTACTCACTCTTCCTATGCAAATGAAATAAAATCTTCACTAATAATTGATAATGAAAGACTGGAGTTTCTCGGAGATGCAGTTTTAGATTTAGTTATAGGAGAGTATTTTTTCAACTATTACATTAACCTTAGAGAAGGAGATTTATCAAAGTTAAGATCTCAAGTTGTAAGTGAAGACAGTCTTTTTCAGGTAGCTAAATCCATTAATCTTGGGGCATATATTAGATTGGGTCATGGAGAGATTAAAAACAAGGGAAATTTAAAGCCTTCTATACTTTCTGATTGCCTTGAGGCAATAATAGGGTCTATTTATATGGATTCAGGATTTGAAAATGCAAAAAAGGTTGTTTTATATTTATTTGCAACTAGATTAGATGATATAAAAGATCATAAGGGTTCCAAAAACTATAAATCTTTGCTACAGGAATATCTGCAGAAGCAAAATTCACAGGCTGATTATATTCTTGTAAAGGAAGAGGGGCCTGATAATAATAAAACTTTTTATACTCATGTAGTTGTTAACAAAAAAACAATAGGTTCGGGAGAGGGAAAAAGCAAGAAGAAGTCCGAACAAAATGCCGCTAAAGATGCTTTAAAGAAACTGGGTGTAGTTAATGAGTAAAATTAATATTATTCCTATTTTCGTACCTCATTTAGGTTGTCCAAACGATTGCGTTTTTTGTAATCAAAAAAAGATAGCTTCTGAAATTACAGATGTAGATGAAAGTTACCTGGATGCAAGAATAAAAGAATATTTAAGCTATTTCAGAGATAAGTCAAATATTGAAATTGCTTTTTATGGAGGATCTTTTACTGCCATAAATCTTGATAAGCAGGAATCTTTTTTAAAAATAGCTAAGAGCTATAAAAATCTTGGCTTGATTCACAGAATAAGATTATCTACAAGACCTGATTGCATTGATGAAAATATACTTTCTATGCTGAAAAAATATGGCGTCGATATAATTGAGCTTGGGGTGCAAAGTCTTAATGAAGATGTGCTTTTAAAATCCAAGAGAGGTCATGATGCAGATTGTGTATTTAAGTCATCAGATTTAATAAAGTCTTGGGGATTTACTTTAGGGCTTCAACAAATGATAGGCTTACCTGGAGATGATAAGGAAAAGATTTATTATACAGCTTGCAAATTTAAAGAAATAGATCCTGATATAGTAAGGATTTATCCAAGTCTTGTAATTACTCAGACCCAAATGGAAAAGGATTATCTTAAAGGCATATACAATCCTTTAACCTTAAATGAGGCTGTTGAAATATCAAAGGAGCTTCTAAAATTTTATAGGATTAATGATATTGATGTAATAAGAATAGGTCTGCAGCCTACGGAAAACATTCAGTTGGGAAAAGATGTAGTTGCAGGTCCCTTTCATCCTTCTATTAGGCAATTGGTAGAAGGAGAAATAATGAGAGATATAATTGTAGATTATTTTAAAGATAGAAACACAAATAATAAAGATCTCTTTATATTTTGTTCTAATAAAAATATATCCAATTTATCAGGACAGAAAAAAATAGTTAAAAATAAGATTATTAAAGATTTAAATCTTTCTAGTTTAAAGCTAAGCTATAGAGATTTGCCAGACAGTAAGCTTATGTTTTTCTTGGATAAGGAAGAAACCATAAATATAAAGGATTATTTAAAAACGGAGATAAAATGTATTTAAAAAGTTTGTATATACAAGGTTTTAAATCCTTTGCTAATAAGACTAAAATTGAATTTAATAATAATATTACAGGAATTGTAGGTCCTAATGGAAGCGGGAAAAGCAATATCTCCGATGCAATTATGTGGGTACTTGGAGAAAGCAGTGTTAAAAATCTTAGAGGATCTAAGATGGAAGATGTAATATTTTCAGGATCAGATAATAAAAGGGCGTTGTCTTTAGCTGAGGTTACTATGAATCTTGATAATTCCGATGGAACTCTTCCTATAAAGTACAGCGAGGTTTCCGTAACCAGAAGAATGTATAGGTCCGGTGAAACTGAATATTTAATTAATAATATTAAATGTAGACTTAAAGATATTAAAGAACTCTTTATGGATACAGGCATAGGCAAAGACGGCTATTCATTAATAGGTCAAGGAAAAATTGAAAAAGTCTTAAGCAGTAAGCCTGAAGAGAGAAGGGCAATTTTTGAAGAGGCTGCAGGCATATCCAAGTATAAGTTAAGAAAAGTTCAAACTGAAAGAAAACTGGAAAAAACAGAAGAAAATATAATAAGGCTTAATGACATAATTTCAGAAATAGAATCAAGGGAAAAGACTCTTAAAGTAGAATCCGACAATGCTAAAAAATACAAGAGACTTTTCGAAGAACTTAAAAAATATGAAATAGAAAATACTTTTTTACAAATAGATCAGGAAAATAAAAAGAATGAAAAATATTCCAAAGAAAAAGAAAGCCTAGAGATAGAAATAGAAGAGTCTAATGGTAAGATAAGAAAATCAAGGGAAAAGTACGAGGAATTAAAAAAAGAGCTTGCCGATGTTAATAAAAGTTTAGAGGATAATCAAAGTAAGATTTTAGAGATAAATAATAATATAGAAAGAGCTAATTCAAAAGAAAATATTATTTTAACAAAAAAAGAAAATCTTATTAAGGATACAGAAAGCAAAAGGCAAGAAATTGAAGACCTGGAGCAACTATTAGAGGACAGAATAAATAGCAATGAAGAAATAAAATCAAATTTATCAGAGGAAGAGAAAAACTATTCGGATTTATCTGAAAATATAAAACTACTTGAAAAAGAATTTAAAGATAAAATTCTAAGCTTAGAAGAAAGAGAAAATTTATATCAGGAAAAAAACAATGAAATTTTAGATTTACATAAGAAAAAAGCCTATATTGAATCTAAATTATCTTTAAAGGATTCTTTAATTAAAGATCGTAAAGAAAGACATGAAAGTGTAAACAAAAATTTAGAGATATTAAAGGCAAATAACGAAGAAATCACCTCTGCTTTAGAAACAAACGAAAAAAGTTATAAAGATTTAACAGAAAGATTGACTTCATTAAAGGCTTCAGAGGAAGAATCAAAAGTAAAATTAAGTGAATTTTATAAGGAATTCAAGGAAATTGAAATAGAAGTTTTAAATAAAAAAGAAGACTTAGACAGAGAAGAAGCAAGATTTAATGCTTTGAAAAATATAAGCGAAAATTATGAGGGCTACAATAGAAGTGTGAAAAGCTTTATGAACTTGTCTAAATCTCAAAGCTTATTTTCTAAAGATTTAATTGGACCAGTTGCTGAAAACATTAAGGTATCTCCTAAATTTGAAAAAGCTATATCCGTAGCACTTGGATCGAGTTTACAGAATATTATTATTAATGACGATAAGGCCGCTAAAGATATGATTAAATTTTTAGTAGATAGAAAACTTGGAAGAGTTACCTTTCTGCCTATTAATTCTATTAAGTACAAAGCTTCAAATGTTAATCTTGCCCCTTATAAATCAGATGGGGTTTTAGGATTTGCCGAAGATTTTGTGGAATATGATGCGAAAATTAAAAATATTATAGGTTATCTTTTGGCTAGAGTCATTATAACAAAGGATTTTGATAGCGGCTCAAGAATTTCTAATACATTTTCAAAAGCATACAGAGTAGTAACCCTTAATGGAGACAGTTTTAATATAGGTGGCTCTTTAACGGGAGGTTACATTTCTAAGCAATCTAATGAAATATTAAGTAGAAAGAATCAACTCAATGAAATTAAAGACCATATTAGTAAAATAAGATTTGATTATGAAAATCTTTTATCTAAAAAGACTGTATTAGAAAAGAATTTACAAATTGAATCTGAAAAAAAATCACAAATCGAAAATTCTTACGGACAAGTAGAAAATAAGTTGACTAATCTTGAAATAAATTTATCAAATCTAAATAACAGTAAAAAATCAAATGATGCTTATCTTTTAAGATATACTGAAGAAATAAATAAGTTAGAAGAAAACATTGCGGCTGAAACAAGTGATTATATACAAATCAAGGGAGAAGTTCTAGAAATAGAAAATAAGCTTGAAGCTTACAAAGATAATTTAAAAGACAAAGAAGATTTAGACCTATTAAAAGAAGAAGTTGAGAAATTAAGAATCGATTCATCAAACCTAAGTTTAGAAGAAGTAAAATTAAAATCAAGAATAGATAATTTGAAAAAATCTTTAGAGAATAATTTAAACTTTAATGAAATTGATAGAAATAAAATTTCTAATTTATTAAACTTGATAAAAGAAAATGAAAATGAAAGTGGTCAGCTTTTAGTGGAATATCAGATTTCAGCAAAGAGTAGAGATTCTATAAGTAAAAATTTAGATCTTATAAAAAATCTTATAATTGATGCTAAAAATAAAAGATCAGACTTGGAAAATAAATCTGAAAAATTAGTAAAAGAAATAGACGGTTTAAAAGATGAACTTATGGAGAGGGAAAAAAGATTTTTTAAGTTGGAATCATATTTTGAAAATACTGAAGTAAAAATCAATTCTCTAAAAGATGCAGTTTTGGAAAAATATGGAGTAAACCTTGATGAGAAAACAAGGGAACCGATTGAAGGAAGTAAAGAGTCAATAAGAATTAAAATTAAGGAATTAACTAAGGCTATAGAAGATTTAGGAAGTATAAATCTTTTTGCCATAGAAGATTATGAAGAAACTTCAAATAGATTAAAGTTTAATTTAGAACAGAAAAACGACCTTTTAATATCGAGAAAGGAAATTTTAAACGTTTTAAAAGAGATGGAAATAGAAATGAGGGATATGTTTAAGAAGAGTTTTCTTAAAATATCTAAATATTTTGATGAAATCTTTAAAATTCTTTTTAACGGAGGAAGAGCAGCTATTGAAATTGAAGGAGATGATATTCTAGGTGGAGGAATAAATATTAGCGTCCAACCACCAGGTAAAAAATTTCAATCTCTATCCTTGCTATCAGGAGGAGAGAGAGCTCTTACGGCAGTATCACTACTCTTTGCAATATTAAAAGTAAAACCAGCGCCTTTTTGCATACTTGATGAAATAGATGCAGCCCTTGATGATGCAAATATAATCAGATATGCAGACTATATAAAGGATTTAAAGGATATACAGTTTATAATTATTACCCACAGAAAACTCACTATGGAAATAGCAAATGTTCTTTATGGAGTTACAATGGAAGAGAAGGGGATAAGTAAGTTGATTTCAGTAGAACTTAAAAATTAGGAGGCAACTATGTTTAAGTGGATAAAGGATAAATTTTCAAACGATACAAAGGAAAATTCAGTAGAAGAAGTTAAAGAAAAAATAGAAGAAAGTGTACTTGTTGAAGAAGAGAATGTAAGTGAAGAGCTTTCACAAAATCATGAAGCTATTTCAGAAGAACCTAATCTTGATAAAAAATTCTTTGAAAACAAGGAAAGCAATGAAGAAGAGAAAATAATTGAAAATGAATCCTTGGATAAAAAAGCTCAAGGAGAAGATCAAAAGTTCGAGGAAGAATCTGAAGAGGTTGAAAAAGAGTTACCTTTACTTGAAAGATTAAAGCGAGGTCTTTTAAAAACCAGAAACGAAATGGGAGTTAAGATAAACACCATTTTAGGATCTTACGTAAAAATAGAAGATGATCTTTTAGAAGATTTGGAAGATATTTTAATATCTGCAGATGTAGGCATGACAACTACTATGACTTTAATAGATAATCTTAGAGATACGATTATAAAAAATAAAATAAACGATCCGTCCTTAGTTAAAACACTTCTAAAAGAAGAAGTAAAAAAACTAATGGATAAAAATATAAATTCAGAATTATCAAATAAAAGTCCACTTATCATACTTGTAATAGGAGTAAACGGTGTTGGAAAGACAACAACTATAGGAAAGCTTTCTGCAAGATTAAAAGCAGAAGGTAAAAAAGTTCTTATAGCCGCAGCAGACACCTTTAGAGCAGCTGCCATAGATCAGTTAAAGACATGGGGAGATAGGGCTGTAGTTGAAGTTATAGCTCATTCAGAAGGTGCGGATCCTGCAGCTGTAATATTTGACGGAATTTCTGCAGCAAAATCTAGAAACTCGGATGTTTTAATATGCGATACAGCAGGTAGACTTCATAATAAAGCCAATCTAATGAAGGAACTTGAAAAAATAAACAAAGTAATAGACAGGGAATATCCTGAAGCTGCAAGAGAAAATATTTTGGTTCTTGATGCGACAACAGGACAAAACGCCATTAGTCAGGCAAAAACTTTTAAAGAAGTTTGCAATCCTACAGGAATAGCTCTTACTAAACTTGATGGAACGGCTAAGGGAGGAGTTGTAATAGCCCTTCAAAGTGAACTTAAAATACCTATTAAGCTTGTAGGAGTCGGAGAAAAGATAGAGGACTTACAGGACTTTAATATGGACTCATTTATTGATGCGATATTTGACTAAGGAGAATCTATGGAATTAACTAGACCCGCTTGGATAGAAATTGATCTTGATAAGTTAATTAGGAATATTAATAAAATAAAGGAAAATATAAATGAAGGTACGGAAATTATATCCGTTGTGAAATCAAATGCTTATGGCTTTGGTGAAGAAACAATAGTTGAGTGTCTAATAGATGAAGGAATAAAGTTTTTTGCAGTTGCAACAATAACAGAAGCAATAAAACTTAGATCTAAATTTAAAGATATAAAGATTTTAGTCTTAAGCTATACACCGGATTATCTATTTGATAGAGCGATTACTGAGGATATAATATTAAGTACTTATGATTACAATCAAGCAAAAGCCTTAAATGAGCTTGCAATTAAAAAGGGAGTCATTACTAAAATACATATAGCTGTAGATACGGGTATGAACAGAATCGGGTTTAAGGTAAATAAAAAATCTCAAGAAGAAATTAAAGACATATATAATCTATCTAATTTGAAAATAGAAGGAATTTTTTCTCACTTTGCAGTTGCAGATACAGATAGAGATTATACAGAAAAACAATTTAATAAATTTATGGAAATGGATAAAGGTCTTAAAGCTCTAGGGATAGAAATCCCAATAAGGCATATTTGTAATTCTCAGGGAGTGCTTAATTATAAAGAGTATAATCTTGAGGCGGTAAGACCCGGAATTATACAATATGGTTCACCTGAGGGTGTTAAAAGTAAGTATGAGGGATTTGAACTAGAGTTTATAGGAGAAATCAAAGCACAAATCGCCCTAGTTAAAGAAATAAAAAAAGGTGATAAAGTTAGCTATGGATTAACATTTACTGCTAATGAAGACATGAAAATTGCAACTGTGCCTATAGGATATTCAGATGGAATAATAAGACAACTAAGTGGAAAAATAAATGTTTTAATAGACGGTAAAAGGTGCAGGCAAATAGGTAGAATATGTATGGACCAGTTTATGGTAGATGTAACAGGTGTGGATTGTAAAATGGGAGATGAGGCGGTTATTGTAGGAAAGCAAGGGAAAGAGTTTATAGAAATAGATGAACTTGCCAATATGGCGGACGAAATAGTAACCTCCTTTTGTACACATCTTTCTCCAAGGTTGCCTAAATTATACTTAAAAAATAATAAACCATTTAGATTGATAGATGATATTATAGAATACAGAAAAGAGTTTTAAAAAGGGATGATACAATTTGTGTCATCTCTTTTTAAATTTAAAATATATTTTAAATTTTTATTGACAAAAGCAGAAGTATATCTGTATAATAAGTAGGGTCAATGATAAAACTTGACAGAAAGAACTATGGTGATATATTGATTAGCAATGTTTTTGAAATTAATATGCTTTTGGATTTTTATAGAGATCTTTTATCTGAAAAACAGGAAAAATCACTTAGTATGTATTATGCTTATGATTTTTCTTTAACTGAAATAGCTGAAGAGCTTAATATAAGTAAACAAGCTGTGTCAGATAATATTAAAAGAGCTGAGCAAAACTTAAGATTTTATGAAAAGAGCCTTAAGTTAGTAAGCAAGCACTTAAAAAAGATGGAAGATAAGAAAAAACTCAAGGAACTTTTTAAAAAGCTAGAGGAAAATTCAAAGGAAATTGATAATAAAACTTTGAGTGAGATTTATACCATAATTTTTAATGCCGAGGAGGTGTAATATGGTTTTTGAATCACTTTCTGATAAACTTCAAAATACTCTTGCAAAGCTTAGAGGTAAAGGAAGATTGTCAGAAAAAGATTTGGATCTTGCAATGAGAGAAGTAAGACTTGCTCTACTTGAGGCGGATGTTAACTTTAAAGTCGTAAAGGATTTTGTGAAAAAGGTTAAAGAAAGGTCTCTTGGAGCTGAGGTTATGGAATCTCTAACCCCGGGTCAACAAGTTATAAAGATAGTAAATGATGAATTGACTAAGCTAATGGGTGAAAAGGAAGCAAAAATTGACTATTCAAAAAAGCCCACTGTAATACTAATGAGTGGATTACAGGGAGCAGGTAAGACAACTACCTCTGCAAAACTTGCTCAGCTTATGAAAAAATCCGGAAAAAGGCCATTACTGGTTGCCTGTGACGTATATAGACCGGCAGCAATTAAACAATTGCAGGTTGTCGGAGAACAAGTTGATGTACCGGTGTTTTCCATGGGTGATAAGATAAGCCCTGTAGATATATCTAAAGCTGCCTTGGAGCATGCAAAGAGAAATGGCAATGATGTGGTTTTAATAGATACAGCGGGAAGACTTCATATTGATGAGAATCTTATGAGTGAGTTAAAGTCCATAGCTTATGAAACAAATCCGTCGGAAATTTTATTAGTTCTTGATGCAATGACAGGCCAGGATGCAGTAAATGTTGCAGAAGCATTTGATAAAGAGCTTAAGCTTAGTGGTGTAATTCTTACAAAGCTTGATGGAGATGCAAGAGGGGGAGCAGCGCTATCAATTAGAGCTGTAACTGACGTGCCTATAAAATTCATTACAACAGGAGAAAAACTTGATCAAATTGAAAGCTTTCACCCTGATAGAATGTCAAGTAGGATACTTGGCATGGGAGATGTATTAAGCTTAATTGAAAAGGCTCAAGAGCATGTAGATGAAAAGAAGGCCATGGAACTTGAGAAAAAGCTTAGGACTCAAACCTTTACCTTTGACGATTTTTTAGATCAAATGGAACAGATGAAAAACATGGGACCTTTGGAAGACATACTTGCAATGATACCGGGAATGAATAATAAAGCTCTTAAAAACATTAAAATTGATGAAAAAGAATTTGTAAAAGTTGAAGCAATTATAAAATCAATGACTAAAGAAGAAAGAATTAAGCCTGAAATAATTGATATTTCTCGAAGAAAGAGAATTGCACAGGGTAGTGGTACAAGTCCCGTAGATGTAAATAAACTTTTAAAGCAATTTAAGGATTTGAGAAAAATGATGAAGCAGTTTGGAAAAATGAGCAAATCTCCAAAAATGGGTAGGTTTAAAATGCCTTTTTCCTTTTAAGTAGTTAAAATTTATATTAATATAAATTTATTTTATATTTGGAGGTGAATATAATGGCAGTAAAAATTAGATTAAGAAGAATGGGAGCTAAAAAGAATCCTTTTTATAGAATAGTAGTAGCTGATTCACGTAGCCCTAGAGATGGTAGATTTATTGAAGAAATTGGATATTACGATCCTCTTACTGAGCCTAAAAAAGTGGTGGTTGATTCAGAGAAAGTTAATAAGTGGATTAAAAATGGTGCTAAGCCCACTGATACAGTAGACAGAATATTCAAGGAAAACAGCGTATACGATGTTAAAGTTGAAGAAAAACAATCTGAGGAAGAGTCAGAAGTAAATTGATTTCTATGGAGGAGTAACAATGGTTGAACTAATTGAATATATAGCCAAAAATTTAGTAGATGAACCTCAAAAGGTAGAAATCACATCTGTAAGAGATAAAGACGAGCTTAGAATAACCCTTAGAGTTGACCAAAAAGATATGGGTAAAATAATAGGCAAGCAAGGCAGGATTGCAAAGGCTATAAGATCTATTTTAAAAGCTATTTCTCTTAAAGAAAACATAAGGGTAAATTTAGAAATTGAAGAAATTAAGTGAATTTTCAATAATAGGTAAAATAATAAATACTAGAGGAATTAAAGGCGAAGTTAAGGTTTTGCCAATGACTCGAGATATTGAAAGATTCTATAATTTAGATAGAGTTTTCCTTGGAGAAGACTTAAAAGAGTTTGAAATACTTAAAGTATTGGATAATAATAAATTTGTTTTTATCACCTTTAAAGGATATGAAAACATAAATGATGTTCTTGGGTTTAAAGAAAGTTACATTTATGTTCCCGACTCTGAAAGGATAAAGCTTAATGCCGGAGAGTATTTTGTAAGTGATATTATTGGGTCTGAAGCAGTTGATTTAAAAGGAAAACATCTTGGCAAGATAATCGATGTTATTGATAATCCGGCCAATGATGTATATGTTCTTGAGTCTGAAGCTAAAGAAAAGTCTTATATACCTGCAGTTTCGGTCTTTATAAAGAACGTTGATGTAGAAAACAAATTAATAACTATTGACCCTATAGAAGGAATGATAAATTGAAATTCAGTATCCTTACACTTTTTCCGGAGTTTTTCGAAATTTTGAATAATTACAGTATAATTTCAAGAGCCATTAAAGGTGAAAAGGTAGAAATAAATTCGGTTAATATTAGAGATTTTTCCGATAATAAGCACAATAAGGTAGATGATTATCCTTATGGCGGAGGTCCTGGTATGTTAATGCAGGTAGGGCCTATATATAGAGCTATAAAGTCTGTAAGTGATGAGGACTCAAAGGTTATATATTTGTCACCTCATGGTGCAAGACTTAGGCAAAGTAAGCTTGTTGAGCTGTCTAAGGAAAAACATCTAGTCTTGTTAAATGGACATTATGAAGGAATTGACTACAGAGTTGTTGAAAATTATGTAGATGAAGAAATTTCTATAGGAGACTATATACTCACCGGAGCAGAGGTAGCGTCTTTAGTACTGATAGATGGTATTGTCAGATTACTACCAGGTGTTTTAAGCAGTGAGGAATCTTATTTAATGGAGTCCTTTAATAAGGGACTTTTGGAATATCCTCAATATACAAGACCTAAAGAATTTAATTCTTTAAAGGTTCCCGATGTGCTTACAAGTGGAGATCATGGAAAAGTTCAAGATTATAGAACCTACATGGCTATAAAGCTAACTCTTGAAAAAAGGTCGGATTTAATAAATTTAGAAAAATTAAATGATTATGAAAAAAAGATACTAACCGATATACAAAGAGGGGAGGTAAAAGAATGGACATAATAAGAGCAATTGAAGCTGAACAAATAAAAAAAGATTTGCCTAATATTGAAGTAGGAGATACTGTGCAAGTTTACTACAGAATAATAGAAGGCACAAGAGAAAGAATTCAAGTTTTTGAAGGTACCATAATTAAAATTCAAGGCGAAAGTTCAAGAAAAACTTTTACAGTTAGAAGACTTTCCTATGGAGTTGGCGTAGAAAGAACTTTCCTACTTAACTCACCTAGAATATCAAAGCTTGAAATAACAAGAAAAGGTAAAGTTAGAAGAGCAAAATTATTTTATCTTAGAGATAGACAAGGTAAGTCTGCTAAAGTTAAAGGAAGAACAAATTACTAATTATTTAAGAGACCTAAAAGGTCTCTTTTTAGTTGAAACTATTATTTAAAAAATTTTTAATTTAATTTATAAACCTTATTTAAAGTAAAAGTTATAAAATGCTTTTAATTTGTAGGTTTAGCCTATATAATGTAGTAGAATACTCATTTTATAAGAACAGAGGTAGATTATATGAAAAAATTTTTTGTTGGATTACTCCTGCTGCTTTTAATTGGAGGAGCTGGGGGAGTGTATTTCTTAAAAGGGAGACCTTCCGGAGAAACTTCAAAGAAGTACAGTGAATTCAGTTTTATATCTGAAGATAAGGACATAGATAAAGATGATTTCACAAGAAATGACGGTATGTACTATTTGTCATTGGATTACATAAAAGAAAATTTAGACGACACAGCATATTATGATGAAAAAGAAGAAACTATAGTACTTGTAAATCAGGCTGGAACAAAGAGAATAAAGCTTGATGAAAAAAGCTTAGATTTAAATGGGAAAACCATAGATCTAAGACAGGCAGCATATAAAGAGGGAGACAAGATTTATTTGCCTATAGAGTCATTTATTTACGATTATCCTGTAAGTCTTAGGTATGTAGATCAAAAAAAGCTTTTACTTCTTGACTTTGAAGATGTTGAATATGCTATAGGTGTGTCTACAGGCGACGGACTAAATGTGAGAGAAAGCGATAGCACAAAATCACCGATAGTAGCAATTCTTAAAGACAATGAAGAAGTTTATGTTTATGGTGAGGTCGGAGATTTTTATAAGGTTAGACAAAAAGACGGCTATTTAGGCTACATCAGAAAAGATCTTTTAAATGTAAAATTCCCTGAAAATAAATTTAAGCTTGATAAAGATCAAAAAAAAGAGGCTAAAAAGCCTCTTAATTTGACTTGGGATTATACATATTCAACTCAAAGCGATAGCTCTATAGAAAATATAAAGGCAGTTCCCGGACTTAATGTAATTTGTCCTACCTGGTTTTCTTTAGAAAACAAGAGTGGAGATATTACAGATAGAGGAAAATATGAGTATGTAAAAAGATATGAGGATATGGGCATAGATGTTTGGGGTTACTTAGATAACTCTTTTGACTCTGATATAACTCATGAAGTTTTAAAAAGCAGCAGTAAAAGACAAAAAGCAATAGAAAATACCTTTGCCTTGGTAAAAAAATATAATTTAAAGGGAATAAATATAGATTTTGAACATACTAATATAGAAGACAGAGATTTAATTACTCAATTTGTAAGAGAGATAACAGGGGTTTTTAAAACTGAAGGTTTAATAGTAAGCGTAGATGTTACTCCACAAATATCTGGTGATGTTACAAAGGAGCCTTATGACAGAAAAAAACTTGCGGAAATTTGTGATTATGTAATGGTTATGGCATATGACCAACACTGGTCAAGCTCTGACAAGGCGGGATCGGTAGCTGAATACAGTTGGGTTGAAGGTAATTTAAACAACTTATTTAGAACCATTCCGAAGGAAAAACTTGTGCTTTGCATACCGTTTTATTCAAGACTATGGGAAGAGTCGGGGAATAGCTTAAAATCAAACTCAATATCAATGGATAAAGTTAACAGTATAGTAAGTCAGAGAAATCTTTTCCCTAAGTGGGATGAAGAAATTAAACAAAGTTATGTTGAATACAATGAGAATGGTAAAAAATATAAACTTTGGATAGAAGATGCCAAAAGCCTTGAGTATAAAACACTTCTTATCAATAAGTATAATTTGGCAGGGGTTGCCAGTTGGCAAAAAGGTCTTGAGACACCTGATGTTTGGATAAAAATAGAAGAAATTTTATCTGCTATTGAATACTATTAGCTATATAATTATTGCAAAACTTCCTAAGGTGTTATAGAATTAACTTAGATGTTTATAAGGGGTGTAGAAAATTTTAACTCAAACGCATAAGATTATTGCTAGGAATATTCATGATAATATACTTAATAAATATGATGTTGATTTAAATATCGATAAATTACAATGGGGAGCAATTGCACCTGATGTGCTTCCTTATTATAAACTTATAAGGCATTATAAAGAAGAAAGTATAGATTATATAGCTAAGGAGATAGTTTCTTTAATATATCTTTGCAGGTATGCTGATTTACATGGGGATAAGGATTCCTTGCTACTTAAATATTTAAGCAAGAAAATAGGAATAATTTCTCACTATTTGTGTGATTATAATTGTTATCCCCACGCCTACAGAATGACTTTTATTAATAGTATGAAAAGTCATATAAAATATGAGTCAGACCTGGGGATTTATGCTGAAAACCATGAATTTGCAGAAATTAACTGGGATATAGCAAAACTTAATATTTACAATAACGGCAAAAAGTCGTTGCAAACGAGGATAAAGACCTATATTAATGATGCGGTAGACTGTTATATGAAAGCACCAAAAGGGTTTTCAACTGATTTAGATTATGCCCTTAAATTAAGCGGAGATATTGCTTATTTTATTATAGAAACAATACTAGAATATTCTGTAGAATTACAATTTCAATTTATATAAAAGGATCTCTCAAGAGGTCTTTTTATTTTGTATATGGAGGAAAAATGCGAAACAATTCAGAGGTAACTTATTTAAACTTAAAAGAAACACAAATGGCGATTAAATCTTTAAAGGACTATTTTCAGAGAGATTTGGCGAATACTTTAAATTTAGCAAGAGTATCTGCACCTATTGTAGTAAGACCGGAAACCGGTTTAAATGATAATCTAGGGGCTAATGAAAAGGCTGTTAATTTTAATATTACCAACTATGGAATTAATGTTGAAATAGTTCAATCTTTAGCAAAGTGGAAAAGAAGTGCTCTTCATAAATATAATTTCAGATGCTACGAAGGTCTATATACGGATATGAATGCTATAAGACCAAATGAGGAGCTCGATGCCCTTCACTCTTTGTATGTTGACCAATGGGACTGGGAAAAAATTATTAAGTCCGGAGATAGAAATGAGGAGTTTTTAAAAACTGTCGTTAGACAAATATATGAAGTTTTCAAAAGATCAGAAGAGTATATAAATCAAGTCTATCCCTTTGCACTTAAGAAAAAGCTTGTAGATGAAATTTTCTTTATAGATTCACAAGATCTTCTAGATAAATATCCTAATCTTACAGCTAAGGAAAGAGAAAGAGAAATTTGTAGAGAGAAAAAGGCTGTTTTTATAATGAGAATAGGAGACAAGCTTAGCAATGGTGAGCCTCACGATGCGAGAAGTGCAGATTACGATGATTGGAAGCTTAATGGCGATATTTTATTTTACAATGAAATTTTAGATTGCGCTTTTGAGCTTTCATCTATGGGAATTAGAGTAGATAAGCACTCTCTTAAATCTCAATTAGAGGCTATGAATCAAACTGAAAAACTGTCTATGGATTTTCATAAGGCAATAATGGAGGACAGACTTCCTCTTACTATAGGAGGAGGAATAGGTCAATCAAGGTTATGTATGTTTTTCCTTGAGAAAAAACATATTGGAGAAGTACAAGCATCTATATGGGATAATGCTACATTAGAACTGGCAAAAGATGAAAATATATTTTTATTGTAGTTTATAATATTTCTATTAAAAATTATTATCTATAATTTAAAAATTTAAAATTAATATTAAGCAAGACAACTAAACAGCTTAAAAATATAAGGCCGATCTGTATATATCAAATCGGTCTTATATTTTAATTATCCTTTCACATTTTTAAGAATTTATAGTATAATGTAGACATTGCAACGGAGGATTTTTTATGGAAGCTATGTCTAAAAGTTTAAAAAATAATGAGGATGAAAAGTTTTCGTTAAAAAATATAAAGAGGTTTCTAATTGAAAAATTTTTATATGATAGCGATACAGAGTCTCTTAACATCCTTTTGAATATATATGAATTTGAAGGGAAGATAGAGAATATAAGTCCTGCATACATATCCTTAAAGCATTTAAAGAAAGATATACTTAAATTTTTAAAGGATAAAGAAGGCAAGGAGCTTATAGCTTATAACATATCTTCTCTAATATATCCAGATATTAATAGATTTGAACTTTTTTTATATCTTGAAGGATATAGAGCTGGGGCAAACTCCATAAAAGCTGCGAATAGACTTGAAATCCTCACATTTAAGTACATAAGCCTGGAAGAATTGTATATAAGACAAAAGTTGTTTAATTATGAAATAAAAAACAGCGAAATTTTAAACTTAAAGCAAAGCATTATCAAAGATCTTAGAAGAAGCAATACTACAAGATCCTATATTTATGATTCAGTATTTAAATTTAATCTTAAGTTTTTAAAGAGAAAGATTATGAAACTTAATGATAGTTTAGATAGACAGTTGATTTTGAATCTTGAACCAAAAGATGATAATGATACCCGAAAGTTTAAAGAAGTGAATTCGTATCTAAGCAAGAAAGAACTTTTAGGACTTAATAGAAAAATAGTGAAGTTTTTGTATAGAGACGGCATGAGGGTATTTGAAAATGCCTTTTGGAATGGTGTAAATGATAAAGTAATGAAGAGGTATAAATAAAAAACTAAGGTTATTAATAATCTTAGTTTTTTTGAAATTATGATAATTTTAGGAATAGATCCGGGTCTTGCAACTATAGGCTATGGGTTAATAGAGATAAAGGGGAATAAGTATAAAACACTTGACTATGGAGTAATAACGACCCCGGCAAAAATGAATTTTCCCGATAGACTTTTAAAAATAAATAGAGATTTAGAGGGTATTATTAAAAAATATAACCCTGATGATATAGCCTTTGAAGAGTTATTTTTTAATAAAAATGTTAAGACAGCTATTACTGTTTCTCATGCGAGAGGAGTTTTAATATTAACATCAAAAATGTACAATCAAGATTTATATGAATATACTCCCTTGCAAATAAAGCAAGCAGTAGTAGGCTATGGCAGAGCTGAAAAATTTCAGGTTCAAGAAATGGTTAAAATGATACTTAACCTAAACGAAATACCTAAGCCCGACGATGCTGCAGATGCACTTGCAGTAGCACTTATACATGCTCTTTGCCTAAAAAATAAAAATTTATATAGGATGAAATAAAATGATAGATTTTTTAAGGGGAACGGTAACTGAAATAAACAATAAGTATATAGTAGTTGAAACTAATTTCATAGGTTATATGATTAATATGTCCGAAATAGAAATTAGAGAGCTTTCTCCTGACGACGATGTGAAGATTTATACGAGACTTGTTGTAAGAGAGGACTCTTTAACACTCTATGGCTTCTTAACAAGGGATGTAAGGAGGGTTTTTGATTTATTGACGACTGTAAGCTCCATAGGACCTAAGGTAGGAATAGGTGTTTTATCTAATTTAAGTATTGCAGATATAATAAAGGCCATTAGAACTTCTAACATTGACATTCTTACTCAAGCTCCCGGCATAGGAAAGAAAACTGCCCAAAGAATAATACTTGAATTAAAGGATAAGGTTTCTGAGTTTGATATACACATTGAAGATGAAAAAGAAACTGAAATAGTTAACGAAGATGCTAAGGGTCCTGCTGTTGAAGCCTTAATAAGCTTAGGTTACAATAAATATGAAGCCCAAAAAGCTCTAAAGAGTGTAGATGAGAATCTTGAAATATCAAAAATGATTAAAGAAGGGCTTAAAAATTTAGGGAGGTAATTTAATTGGAAGATAATAGAATCGTCGAACCAAGTTTTACTCCCATGGACAATGGAGTTGAAAACAACCTAAGACCTAGGTGGTTAGATGAGTACATAGGTCAAAGCAAGGCTGTTGAAAAATTAAAAATATTTATAGAGGCCGCAAAAAAAAGAAATGAGCCTTTAGATCATGTTATGTTAAGTGGACCTCCGGGACTTGGTAAAACTACCTTAAGCTATATAATAGCCAATGAAATGGGGGTTAATATAAAGGTAACAAGTGGCCCAGCAATAGAAAGAGCAGGAGATCTAGCTAGTATTTTATCCAATTTAAATGAAAATGATGTCCTTTTTATAGATGAAATTCATAGAATACATAAATCTGTAGAGGAGATATTGTATCCTGCCATGGAGGATTATTCATTAGATATTATTATAGGCAAGGGTCCATCTGCAAGGTCAATAAGGTTGGATCTTGAAAGATTTACCCTAATAGGAGCCACTACAAGACCGGGACAGTTGACATCACCTTTAAGGGATAGGTTTGGGGTTTTACTGAATCTTGAACTTTATGATGAGGATTCTCTAAGAGAAATAATTATGAGATCAGCAAAGATTCTTAATATAAAAATTGAGGATAGGGGAGCTGTTGAAATTGCAAAAAGATCAAGAGGTACTCCAAGAATTGCAAATAGAATTTTAAAAAGAGTAAGAGATTTTGCTGAAGTTAAAGAAAAAGGAGTTATTACTGAATCTGTAGCAATAAAAGGATTAAATATGCTTGGAATAGATAATTACGGCTTAGATAATCTTGACAGAAGAATTATTTTAACTATGATTGAAAATTTCTCAGGTAGACCTGTAGGAGTGGATGCAATAGCAGCATCTGTAGGTGAGGAGAGAATAACAATAGAAGATGTTTATGAACCATATCTTATGCAAATAGGATTTATAAATCGTACTCCCAGAGGCAGGGTGGCAAGCAAAGCTGCCTATGATCATTTTGGTATAGAGTATAGGGAACAGGAGAGCTTCTTATGAAAAGAATTTTTTTAGTAGCATTATTATTTATTCTGACCTTGTTGCCAACTAGAGCATTTGCTCTTGAGGGCAATTACATAAAGGTAAAAATAGGCAAAAATTATAGTGAAAAAGAAGAGGTAACTATTACATCAAAATCAAATATTTATGTTGTAGATGAAAATTTTAATAAAATCTTAGATCTAAATAGTTCTAAGGTAAAAGTTTCTCTTGAAAACGATAAGTTAATTTTAAAAAACAAAACTATATTTTCAAAGGATTTTGACAATAAGGCTAATTTAATGCTTTTAAGTGATGATTTTTTAAAAATAAAAAATGAATATAGAGGAGCTATAGGTTTTATTGTAAAAGATAAAAAGCTTTCAATAATTAATTATTTAGAACTTGAAGACTATTTAAAGGGTGTAGTGCCTAAAGAGATATCTGCCAGTTCGCCTAAAGATGCATTGAAGTCTCAAGCGGTTGTAGCAAGGTCTTTTGCCTTATCTAATATAAATAAGTATTCTAAATTAGGCTATAACTTAGACGATACTACAGCATGCCAAGTTTATGGCGGTAAAAGCGCTGAAGAAAAAAGTTCAAATGAAGCGGTTTTAGAAACTAAGGGGATAGTTGTTAAACATGAAGGCAAAGTTGCAAATACTGTTTATGGGAGTTCTTCAGGTGGAATTACAGCGGATATAAGCGAAGTGTGGGGAGGAGAATCTTGTCCTTATATGGTATCTAAAGAAGATCCTTATTCTGTTTTAGATAAGTGGGAATATAAAATTAATGTGGAAAAATTAAAGGACATTTTAAGTAAGAATAATATACAAATAGGAAGTATTTTAGATTTTAAAATAAGTGAATATGACAGTTCGGGTCGAGCAAAGAAGATTTTACTTATAGGGAGCGATGGTAATAAAGAAATTACAGGAGCTAAATTAAGATCTATTCTTGGAAATACAAAGTTTAAAAGTACTTTATTTAATATTACAAATAACGGCAGCGATTTTGTAATAAACGGTAAAGGCTATGGTCACGGGGTTGGACTTAGTCAGGTAGGTGCAGTAGAAATGGCAAAATCAGGCTTTAATTATAAGGAAATTTTAAATTTCTATTTTCCAAATACTGTAGTAGAAGATATTTAGAGAGGATTTTATGAAAACCGAAGACTTTTATTATGATTTGCCGGAGAGGTTAATAGCACAGCATCCCTTAAAGGACAGATCAAGTTCTAGATTATTATTGGTAGATAAAAAAAACGGATCCATGGAAGATAAGCATTTTTATGACATTATAGATTATCTTAATAAAGGAGATGTACTGGTATTAAATGATACAAAGGTAATGCCTGCAAGGATTTTCGGCCATAGAAAAGGTAAAGAGGAGAGCATAGAAGTTCTTTTATTAAAACAAAATGAGGATGATATTTGGGAGTGTTTAACTAAACCTGGAAAGAAGACTAAAATAGATTCAGAAATAATTTTTTCAGATAGGCTTAGTGGGAAAGTAGTAGATCTTTCAGATGACGGGAGCAGATTTATAAAATTTAATTATGAAGGTATTTTCCATGAGATTCTAGATGAGCTCGGAGAAATGCCCTTGCCTCCTTATATAAAAGAAAAGCTTGAAGATAAAGATCGTTATCAAACTGTTTACTCAAAGGAGGAGGGTTCTGCTGCTGCGCCAACTGCAGGGCTACACTTTACCAAAGAGCTTCTTAATGAGATAAAAGCTAAAGGTGTCGAGCTTGCCTACATAACTCTTCATATAGGGCTAGGGACCTTTAGACCTGTGAAAGTTGAAGATGTTGAAAATCATAAAATGCATTCTGAGTTCTATATAATTAACAAGGAAGCTGCCGATAAAATCAACAAGGCAAAGAAAAATGGAAATAGAGTAATTGCTGTAGGAACTACTTCTGTAAGAACTATAGAATCGGTTGCTGAAGATGACGGTAGTATCAAAGAAAAATCCGGATGGACTGATATTTTTATTTATCCAGGGTTTAAGTTTAGAACTATTGATGCTCTTATAACTAATTTTCATTTGCCGGAATCAACTTTACTTATGTTGGTTAGTGCTTTTAGCAGTAAGGAGCTTATGTTTAAAGCATATAGTGAGGCAATAAAGAAAGAATATAGATTTTTCAGCTTTGGCGATGCAATGTTTATATATTAGGTGATGTATGTTTAAATTCGAACTATTAAAAGAATCAAAAGAGTGTAAGGCAAGACTTGGGAAAATTACCACTAATCATGGTGAAATTGAGACCCCTATATTTATGCCTGTGGGTACAAGAGCAACAGTTAAAACTATGACACCTGAGGAATTAAAAGATTTAAAAGCACAGATTATACTATCCAATACTTATCATTTATTTTTAAAGCCGGGTACCGAAATAATAAAAAAAGCGGGAGGGCTGCACAAGTTTATGAATTGGGATAGGCCTATACTTACAGATAGTGGTGGATTTCAAGTTTTTAGTCTTAGCGACAATAGAAAAATTTCAGAAGAAGGTGTTGAGTTTAGATCCCATATTGACGGATCTAAGCAATTTTTATCTCCTGAGAAATCAATAGATATACAAAATATTTTAGGATCAGATATTATAATGAGCTTTGATGAATGTGCACCTTATCCTGCTTCCTATGAATATATTGAAAACTCCATGAAAAGAACTTTAAGATGGGCAAAAAGATGTAAAGAACATCATAATCTTACAGATAAACAAGCACTATTTGGAATAGTACAAGGAGGAATGTACAAGGACCTTAGAGAGGAAAGTGCAAAAGGTTTAGTGGATATTGATTTTCCAGGATATGCTATAGGAGGTCTAAGTGTAGGAGAACCCCTTGAGCTTATGAACGATATACTTGACTATACTGTTGATTTTCTGCCTAAAGAAAAGCCTAGATATTTAATGGGAGTAGGATCTCCTGATTATTTATTTGAGGCTGTTGAAAGAGGCATAGATATGGCAGACTGCGTTCTACCTACAAGAATTGCTAGAAATGGAACAGTTATGACATCTAAGGGAAGACTTGTAATTAAAAATGCTAAGTATAAAGAAGATTTTTCTAAGCTTGATGAAAATTGTTCCTGCTATACATGTGAGAATTATTCAAGGGCTTACATTAGACACTTATTTAATGTAGATGAAGTGTTGGCTCTAAGACTTGCAACAATTCATAACCTTCACTTTCTAATTGAATTAATGGAAAAAATAAGAGAGTCAATAAAAAATGATACTTTTGAATTATTTAAAGATGACTTTTATAAAAATTATGGTTATAATTAATATATGTTAGTAGGTAGGAGGTAATATTATGGATACAGCTACACTTCTAGGAAGCTTTGGTCCTTTTGTACTAATAATGGTGGCTTTCTATTTCTTATTTATAAGACCACAAAAGAAGAGAGAGAAAGCTATTAAAGATATGAGAGAAAACCTTAAGGTTGGAGATGAAATTCTAACTATAGGAGGTATAAAGGGAAAAATAGTTTTAATTAAAGAAGATTATATTGTAATTGAAAGTTCAGCAAACAAAACAAATATTGAACTTATGAAATGGGGAATTAACTCCGTAGTTACAGATAAGGAAGATTTAAAAGCATAATGGAGGTACATATGAAACTTATAAAAACACTTACCGGTAAGAGACTTAAAGATACATTTGCAAAGGGTGGATGTGGTGAATGTCAAACATCATGTCAATCAGCATGTAAAACAAGTTGTACCGTTGGAAATCAAAAATGCGAAAATACTGACAAGTAGAAGGGTAGGTAACAACCGCCCTTTTATTATTTTTAAATAGATATGGGAGAATGTATGAATATACATAAATTTTATTTAAATGATAAATATATAGTATTAGATGTACCAAGTGGATCGGTTCATTTAGTAGATAAAATAGTGTATGACTTAATAGAAGATTTTAATAATTTATCTGAAAATGAGATACTTAATAAGCATAAGAGTGAATATAAAGAAGATTTAATAAGAGAAGCTCTTAAGGAAATAAGTTTTTTAAAAGATGAAGAGATGCTTTTTACAGAAGACAAAAGCTATCTTAAACCAAGCTATAATTCAGAGAATATAATTAAGGCAATGTGTCTACATGTAGCACACGATTGTAATTTAAAGTGTAGGTATTGCTTTGCAGCCCAAGGAAATTTTAAGGGCGAGAGGCTTTTAATGTCTGAAGAAGTTGGTAAAAAGGCTTTAATGTTTCTTATAGAAAATTCAGGAAATAGAAAAAATCTTGAAGTGGATTTTTTCGGAGGAGAGCCTTTGATGAATTTTGATTTAGTAAAGGAGCTTGTTAAATTCGGTAGAGAAAAGGAAAGAGAATATAACAAACACTTTAGATTTACCATAACTACCAATGGAGTTTTACTAGATGATGAAAAAATAGATTTTATAAATGAGAATATGGATAATGTTGTTCTATCCCTTGATGGAAGAAAATCTATAAATGATAACATGCGGCCTACAGTTAACAACAAAGGTTCTTATGAAATAATAGTACCTAAATTTAAAAAACTAGTTGATAAAAGAGGAGACAAGGATTACTACATAAGAGGAACCTTCACTAATGAAAACTTGGATTTCTCAGAGGATTTAAAAGTTTTTTATGATGAAGGGTTTAAAAAAACCTCTATTGAACCTGTAGTTACTGACGAAAAAGAACCTTATGCCATAAGAGAAGAACACTTGGCAAAAATTTTAGACGAATATGTTAGTTTGAGTAAGGATTATATAAATATTAGGAAAAAGGATAAAGATTTTTTATTTTTCCATTTTATGATAGATTTAAACCAAGGTCCCTGTGCAGTAAAGAGGACTGTGGGTTGTGGAGCAGGATCAGAATATGTTGCAGTTACACCGGAAGGTCATATATATCCATGCCATCAATTTGTAGGGGAAAAGGACTTTAAGCTTGGAGATTTGGATAGCGGTATAGTAAACACTGAACTTAGAGATAATTTTAAGTGCAGCAACGTATATACTAAAGAGGATTGTGCTAGCTGTTGGGCAAGGTATTATTGTAGCGGGGGTTGCCATGCCAACGCCTACTACTCAAACGGCACCATAACAAAACCATTTAAGATAGGTTGCGAGATGGAAAAGAAAAGGATAGAATGTGCCATATCCATAGTTGCAAATGAGCAAGACTAAAGAACGGGTTAGCCGTTCTTTTTTTATGACTTGTAGATTATTTTAATTGTACTATATTTGTGTTATACTTAGCTATAATTGGTGATGGTGATTCAATGGAAAAGTGGTTTTTAAAACAGGCTGAAGACAGTTTACAAACAGACTATAAAAAACTTAAAATAAGTAAATTTTTATATAAAATATTGGTTAATAGAGGTATAAACAGTGAAGATGATATAGTAAAATTTTTAAATCCTAGCCTTGATAATTTAAATACGCCTCTTCTTTTGCCAGACCTTATTAAAGCATCTAACATAATTTTAAGCTCCATAAATAAAAAAGAAAAAATAAGAATCATGGGAGATTATGACGTAGACGGGGTTATGAGCACCTATATTTTATATAAGGGTCTTTTAGATATGGGAGCTGATATTGATTTCAGAATACCATCTAGAGTTAAAGACGGCTATGGCATTAATAAGTCTATGATAGATGAGGCCGCAAATGACAATATAGACTTAATATTAACTTGTGATAACGGAATCGCAGCTATTGAAGAAGTAGATTACTGTATTAATAAAGGTATAAAAATAATAGTTACAGATCACCATGAACCTCCTTTATACGAAAATAAAGAAAAACTACCGAGGGCAAATGCACTTGTAGATCCGAAAATAGTTGGATCTAAATATCCATTTAAGGATATATGTGGCGCCTTTGTTGCCTTTAAACTTATTGAATATCTTGTTAGAATACAGGGAATGGATCTTGACTCCTTTTATAAAAAATATCTTGAATTTGCTGCTATAGCAACAGTTTGTGACGTTATGCCTCTTAAGTCTGAAAACAGAGATCTTCTCTATTTTGGTCTAAAAAATCTTAATGAAACTGACAATGTGGGGCTAAGGGCTTTAATTGAAAAAGCAGGTATTCGAAAAGGAGAGATTGATTCTTACCATATAGGATTTATAATCGGTCCTACTATTAATTCAAGTGGAAGGCTTGAAACCGCTTACACTTCGATTAAACTTTTACTTGAGGAAGACTATGCAAAAGCTTGTGAAATTGCTAACTATTTAAGAGAGCTAAATGCTCAAAGACAAAAGTTAACTAATGACGGCTTTAAAGAAATTGAAAACACTATTGAAAAGTATAAGATAACTGAAAAATTTCCTGTTTTAATACTTAGAAAGGAAAATCTTGAGGAATCTGTGGTGGGAATAATAGCAGGAAAAATTAAAGAAAAATACAATCATCCTACTATAGTTTTAACAAGATCCGGGGACCTATTAAAAGGATCAGGAAGAAGTATAGACTCCTACAACATGTTTGAAAAAGTTTCTGAACACAAGGATCTTTTAGAGAGATTTGGAGGGCATGCAATGGCTTGTGGTCTTTCTTTAAGAGAGGATAATTTTAAAGATTTTGTTGTTAAGGTAAATAATAGTTCACAAATAAAAAAAGATGATTTAGTAAGAAAAATTTATATAGACGTGGCGATAGATTTTAAAGATATAGACAATTATTTAATTTTTGAAATAGAAAAATTAAAGCCCTTTGGTAATGGCAATCCCAGACCTCTTTTTGTCAGTAAAAACTTATCAATATTAGATATAAATGTTCTTGGCAAAAATAGAAATGTTATAAAAATCTTGTTAAGTGATGGAAAGGCAGAATTTTATGGTTTGCTCTTTAAAGACATTGAAGAATTAAAAAAAGATCTAGCTTTATATGTAGGAGAAGATAGGGTCGAATCTTTATTTTATTATAAAAAGTCGGATTTCAGTCTGGATATTATTTATACACCTGTAATTAATACTTATAAAGGTCTTAACACTATCCAGCTTAATATTAGTAACTATAGGGTAAGTGGTGTTGTTTTATGATTGATGAATTAATTAAAAAAATACAAAAATACAATCCTGATTTAGATGTTGATATGCTAAAGCGGGCTTATAATATGGCTTACGAGCACCATAAAGGGCAAAAAAGGAATTCCGGAGAAGATTATATTGTACACCCTTTAAATGTTGCCATGATTTTAGCAGATATGAATATGGATACTCCTACAATAATTGCAGGGCTTCTTCACGATACTATTGAAGATACAGATGTAACCTATGATGATATAAAAAATGAGTTTAGAGAAGAAATAGCCGATTTAGTTGATGGAGTTACAAAGTTAAAAAAACTTAATTATAAAACAAAGCAGGAAAAACAGGCTGAAAACATTAGAAAAATGGTTCTTGCCATGGCAAAGGATATCAGGGTAATTATAGTAAAGCTTGCTGATAGACTTCACAACATGAGAACTCTTGAGTATATGACAGACGCCAAGAAAAAAGAGAAAGCAATGGAAACTCTTGAAATATATGCTCCTATTGCTGATAGACTTGGTATGAGTAGAATTAAGTGGGAACTTGAAGATTCATCTTTAAGATACCTTGATCCGGAAAACTATTACCAGTTAATGGACATGGTTAATAAGAGAAGAAATGAAAGAGAAGATATAATCAACAGGACAATTGCAATCTTAAAGGAGAACCTTGATAAGGTAAATATAAAGGCTGATATCCACGGCAGACCGAAAAATTTTTATTCGATTTATAAAAAAATGAAAATAAAAGGAAAGGCATTTGATGAAATATATGATCTTTCAGCCATTAGAGTCTTGGTAGACGATATAAAAGATTGTTATGGAGTTTTGGGAGTGGTTCATACCTTATGGAAACCAATTCCAGGTAGGTTTAAAGATTATATAGCTATGCCTAAACCTAATAATTACCAATCTCTTCATACTACAGTAATAGATGACAACGGAGAAACTTTTGAGGTGCAAATAAGAACCTATAAAATGCATCAAACTGCTGAGTATGGTATTGCCGCTCACTGGAAATATAAATCCGGCACTACTAAAACAACTTCATTTGATGAGAATTTAACTTGGTTAAGGCAACTTTTGGAATGGCAAAAGGAGTTTAATGATCCTAATGATTTTATAGAAACCTTAAAAATTGATTTCTTTGCTGACGAAGTGTTTGTTTTCACTCCTGGGGGAGATGTAATAAATCTTCCGGAAGGATCAACTCCTATAGATTTTGCCTATAGGATTCACTCTGCTATAGGAAATACCTGTACCGGTGCAAAGATTAATGGACGTATTGTTGCCTTGGATTATATTTTAAAAAGTGGAGATATAGTAGAAATTATTACTAACTCAAATTCCGGACCGTCAAGGGACTGGCTGAAGATAGTAAAAAGCAACCAGGCAAAGAAAAAAATTCAACAATACTTTAAGGTAAAGGATAGAGATATAAATATTGAGAGAGGCAAAGAAAATCTTGAACATGAAGCTAAAAGATTAGGCTACAGAGTTTCTGATATAGTTAAAGAAGATTGGCTAAATGAAATTAAAGATAAGATGAGCCTAAACAGCTTAGATGATTTATATGCCGGTTTAGGCTTTGGAAGCATAACTATTAATCAGGTATTTTCAAAGCTTATAGATATTTATAAAAAAGAAAATAAAAGCGAACCTCCTATAGTTGAGCCAACTCCTTCAGCTAAACAAAATAAAATATCTCAAGACGGTATTATAGTTAAGGATATAGATAATGTTAAAGTTAGGTTCGCAAAGTGCTGTAATCCAGTTCCGGGAGATGAGGTAGTAGGCTATATAACCATAGGTAGAGGAATTTCAGTTCACAGAGTTGATTGCGCAAATATTAAAGGCTTAAAAGATACAGATAGGCTCATTGAAGTCTATTGGGATAGCGATGAAGGAGCAAGTTACAATACAGAAATTGAAGTAAGAGCCTTTAATAAAGGCAATGTAATATCAGATGTTGCAAGTAAGATAAACGCTTCAAAAATAGCTTTACGTTCCTTAAATGCAAGGGTCAATAAGGACAAGGATTTATACCTTAATTTAATAGTTGAAATAAAAAGTAAGGAAGAACTGACCAAAATTCTCGACAAAATAAGAAAGATAGATAATGTAATAGATGCATATAGAATTAAAGCTTAGGAGGTTAAATTGAGAGCCGTAGTACAAAGGGTTAAGGAAGCCGGCGTAACAGTAGATGGAAAGGAAATATCAAAGATAAAAGAAGGCCTTATGGTTCTTTTAGGGATTGAAGGTGAGGATCAAGATAAGGATCTTGATTATATATATAGAAAGGTTGTCAATCTTAGAGTCTTTGATGATGAAAACGGGATTATGAATAAAAGTCTAATTGATGAAGGCAAGGATATCCTTTTAGTATCTCAATTTACCCTTTACGGAGATGCAAGAAAAGGCAACAGGCCGAGTTATGTAAGAGCTGCTAAATTTAATGAAGGAATAAATTTGTATCAAAAATTTATAGATAAAGCTAAAGAAGATAGAATAAATATTGTAACCGGAGAATACGGTGCAGATATGGATGTTAAATTAATAAATCATGGTCCGGTAACAATACTTTTGGATAGCAGAAAGGAGTTTTAATGAATTTTAAAATAATAAGGCTTATTGTTGGTTCCTATCAGGCAAATTGTTATGTGGTATTTGATGAAGAAAACAGAGCAATTATAATTGATCCAGGTGCTCAAAGTGACTATATAAGAGAAACTATTGAACATAGGGACCTAAAAGTAGACAAAATAATAGTAACTCATGCTCATCCGGATCATTTTGGTGCCATGGAGGAGTTAAGTAAATATTTTAAAGTTAAAACATATATAGGGAAGCATGAAAATGAAATTCTAAAAAAGAGATCATCTGAAATTGGCAAAGAAGTAAGTGCAGATGTTCTTGTCAGAAATGGAGAAGAGATTTCTTTTGGAGAAAATTATTTTAAGGTAATAAAAACTCCGGGGCATACTCCTGATGGAATGTGTTTATTAATTGATAATATTTTATTTTCCGGAGATACTCTTTTTAGAGGATCTATTGGAAGAACGGATTTTGAAGGCGGAGATTATAAAACAATGTTGAATACCCTTAAAAATCTTATGGAGTTACCTGAAGATACCTTAGTTCTTCCGGGACATGGTCCTGAGACAACAATAGGTGACGAAAAAGCTACAAATCCCTTTATTAAAGGTATATTATGATAAAGATTACTTGTGAAGATGGACTTGTAGTTCACAAAATATATGAGTTTTTAAGTATGAGTTTTCCTTCTTATTTAGGGGAAAACTCTATTTATGTAGAAGTGGATTTAAAAGCTGGAAAGATAAAAATAAATTCATGCGATTTTAATAAAGTCATTTACCTTGAGGATGAAAGTGAAAATTCAATTAATAATATAAAAGTTTCTATTTATAAGACTTTATCTGAATATATGGATTACTCTTCATGGGGAATTCTTACGGGAGTAAGACCTGTAAAACTTACAAGAAAACTTTTAAATTTAAATTCCTATAAAGATACTGAAAATATTTTAATAAACAAATATTTACTTTCAAAAGAAAAAGCTGAACTAAGTCTTAAAATAGCAGAAACAGAAAACAAAATTTTAGAATCTTTAAATGATGAATCTTACAGTATATATGTTCATATACCATTTTGTTCAAGCATCTGCAGTTATTGCTCATTTAATTCCATGCTAATAGATAATGATAGAATTAAAAACTATGTGAATGAACTTGTTAGTGAAATTGAAAAAGAGTCAAAATATTTAAAAAGAAATCCCACTTCAATTTATATAGGAGGAGGAACACCAACCTCTATCCCAATTAAAGAGCTGGATAAAGTTTTAAAAGTTCTTAATAAAAACTTTAATATACCAAGAGAATTTACAGTTGAATGTGGAAGATCAGACTCCATAGATTTTGAGAAGTTAAATTTGCTTAAATCCTATGGCGTAAATAGAATAAGTATAAATCCTCAAACTATAAATATTAAAAGCTCAGCTTTAATTAATAGACCTATAGATATTAAAGATATAGAAGATAAGTATGAGCTTGCAAATAAATTAGGATTTGAAAGTATTAACATGGATTTAATACTTGGACTTCCAGGTGAAGATTGTGAAGATATGAAAAAAAGCATTAAATATATAGAAAGTCTTAAACCTGAAAATATTACAATTCATAATCTTTCTTTGAAAAAAGGCTCTAAGCTTTATGAAAATGAATATAATTTTGGAATTAAAATAAATGATGCAGTAAACTTTTCAAAAAGCTATTTAGAAAAAAGAAACTATTATCCCTATTATTTATATAGACAGAAACACATAATTGGAAACGGCGAGAATATAGGATATACTAGATGTGGACACGAGTCTATCTACAATATAGTTATGATAGAAGAATTTCATGATATTATAGGTTTTGGAATGGGAGCATCTACAAAATTTGTTAGAAATGGAAAAATAAATCAAATTATTAATTTTAAAAATATGAAAGACTACTTGTCTAGAAATAGTGAAATTTTTAATAAAAAACTTGAATTTTATAATGAGGTGAGAAATGTTACTTAAAGATATATTAAAAGGGGTTAATATTTTAGATACAAAATTTGAAGTGGATTTTGAAAAAAATATTGACTTTATTTGTTACAATAGCAAGGAGGCAAAGGAGAATTCTTTATTTGTGGCTATAAAGGGTTATATTACAGACGGACATAAATTTATAGCCGAAGCTTTAGCTAAGGGATCTTGTCTTGCAATAGTTGAAGACTTTAAGGATATTGATATAGCTCAAATAAAAGTAGAAAATTCCAGAAAGACTCTTGCGGATATTTCTAAGAACTTTTTTAATGATCCTTCAAAAAAATTGGATATTACAGGAATTACAGCAACTAATGGCAAAACAACAACATCTTTTATGGTAGATAAAATTTACAAGGATGCAGGTTATAAAACAGGTATTATCGGAACGGTTTATGTTAAATATGATAATGTAAATATACCTTCAATTTTAACAACTCCTGAATCTTATAACTTACAGGAGTTTTTTGCAGATATGGTTAATAAAAACATTGATAAGGTAACTATGGAAGTATCTTCTTCCGCTGAAGAACTTTATAGAGTTAGAAATGTAGATTTTGACATAGTAACCTTTAATAATTTTAGCAGAGAACACATTGATCAGCATGGTAGCTTTGAAAATTACTATGCTGTTAAATCCAAGCTCATTAAAGAAGCAAGTGAAAATAGCATTGCAATTTTAAATATGGATTTTCCTCATATAGCAGCTCTTAAGGATAAAACCAAGGCGAGGGTACTATCTTACTCCTTAGAAAACGATAATTATGACTTTTCAATTTCAAATCTTGATTTATCTACTGGATTTGGAAAATATAAATTTAATATATTAAAAGACATAGAGGCAAAAGGCAGACTTATTAAAAAGGGAGCTTTTAATATTGAACTCTCGGTAGCAGGATATTCGTCTGTTATGAATTCATTTGTAGCGATTATAGTGGCTCTTGTTCAAGGTGTGGATACTAAGATTATACAAGAATCCATTAACAGCTTTAAAGGTGTTGAAAGAAGATTTGAAATGATTTATGACAAAGATTTTAAAATCATAGATGATCACTATGCCAATGTCAGAAATATTGAGGTTACTTTAAAAACTCTATCTAAAATGGACTTTAATAATATGAGAATGGTTTATGCCATTAGAGGTAATAGGGGAGTTAATCTTAATAGAGAATGTGCTGAAGTAACTGCAAAGTGGTTAAAAAAACTAAAGGTTAAAACCTTTTATGCCAGCATGAGTGAAGACACTGTTTCTTCAAAAGATAAGGTGTCAGATGATGAACTTGAAGTTTTCAAGAGCGTTATGGACAAGAATGGAATTAAAGTAAAAATTTATAAAAATTTAAAGGACTCAATAGAATCAATTTTAACTCTTGTAGAAGATGGTGACATAGTTTTATTTGCAGGTTGCCAAGGAATGGATAAAGGTGCAAAGTTTGCTTATTCATATATGAAAGATAAAAATCTTATAAAAGATAATGGAGAGTTTGAATTTAAAGTTGAACAAAGAACTTGTTAGCTTGACAGTATATTAATGCAAGATTATAATTAAATTGCTGTTAAATTATGATAGATCACCTGATAGGGTGTTTAGACTCGTCCCTTTTCGGACGAGTTTTTTTAGGAGGATTTATGCTAGATAATATAAAAGGTTTAAAGAGAACTCATTACTGTGGAGAATTAAGAAAAGATAACATAGGACAAGAAGTGGTCCTTATGGGTTGGGTCGCTAAGGAAAGAAACTTAGGATCAATTATATTTTTAGATTTAAGAGATAGAGAGGGTATAGCTCAAGTAGTTTTTGATGATACTGTAGATAAGAATTTATTTGAAAAAGCTTCAGGGCTAAGATCTGAATATATAATAGCCGTAAAAGGGAAAATAAGAGAAAGATCTTCAATTAATAAGAATATAGACACAGGTTATGTTGAAGTTCTTGCAGAAGAACTTAGAATCTTGAATGAATCAGAGGTTCCGCCTATTTATATTAAAGACGATGACAATGTTGCTGAAAACATGAGACTTAAATATAGGTTCCTTGATTTGAGAAAACCTTCAATGCAAAAAAATTTAAAGGCGAGATCAAAGTTCTACAAGGTTACAAGGGACTTTTTCAGTAATGAAGGTTTTATAGAAGTAGAAACTCCTATGCTGTCAAAACCAACTCCTGAAGGAGCAAGGGATTATTTAGTACCTAGTAGGGTAAATGAAGGTAAGTTTTATGCTTTACCTCAATCACCTCAACTTATGAAGCAGCTTTTAATGGTATCAGGAATAGATAAGTATATTCAAATAACAAAATGTTTTAGAGACGAGGACTTAAGAGCTAACAGACAACCTGAGTTTACTCAAATAGACTTGGAAATGTCCTTCATAGATATAGATGATATTATAGAGGTAAATGAAAGATTTATACAAAAAGCCTTTAAAGAAATGCTTAATATAGATTTGGAAGTTCCTTTTAATAGAATGAAATATCAAGAAGCCATGGACAGATTTGGAATAGACAAACCTGATTTGAGATTTGGGTTGGAACTTGTGAATTTATCTGATTGTGTAGAAAATTGTGGATTTAAGGTTTTTGAATCTTCTGTAGAAAATGGTAAAAGTGTAAGAGGTATTAACGTAAAAGACGGTGCCTCACACTATTCAAGAAAGAATATATCAAAGCTTGAAGATTTTGTAAAAGATTTTGGGGCAAAAGGGCTTGCTTGGATGAAAATTGAAAAAGAAGGTATATCATCTCCAATATCTAAATTTTTAAATGAAGATTCAAAGAAGAAGATAGTGAAAAAAATGCAAGCAGAAGATGGGGACCTTTTGCTGTTTGTAGCTGATAGGGATAAGGTAGTTTATGATTCTTTAGGCAATCTTAGAAATAAAATTGCACAAGATATGGATCTTATAGATAAAAATGAATATAAAATTACTTGGATAACTGAATTTCCTCTATTTGAGTATGATGAGGAGGAAGAAAGATTTGTAGCAAAGCATCATCCATTTACATCTCCAATGGACGAGGATGTAGACCTTTTTGATTCAAACATAGAAAATATGAGAGCTAAGGCCTATGACTTAGTTATAAACGGCGATGAAATGGGCGGAGGATCCATAAGAATCAACAACCCATATATACAAAATAAAATGTTTAAGGCTATGGGCTTTGAAGATAGTGAAATTGAAGAGAAGTTTGGATTTTTAATAGAAGCATTTAAGTATGGAGCTCCACCTCACGGAGGAATTGCTTACGGTTTAGATAGACTTATGATGTTGTTTACAGGAGCGGAAAGTATAAGAGATGTAATAGCATTTCCAAAAACTCAATCCGCTACGGATCTATTAACTGGAGCACCTACAGAACTAGACTCAAATGCTTTGGAGGAAGTCCATATTAAAGTTATAAAATAGGTGATTATATGGAAAGCTTAGGAATAGTAACTAAAGTTAAAGGCGATACTATTGAGGTTGCATCAATTAGAGAAGCC
Organism: Peptoniphilus catoniae; assembly: GCF_901447155.2. Taxonomy (GTDB): domain Bacteria; phylum Bacillota; class Clostridia; order Tissierellales; family Peptoniphilaceae; genus Peptoniphilus_E; species Peptoniphilus_E catoniae. Next base: position 204,287 of record NZ_LR588413.1, on the reverse strand, counting down.
TCTTGCGGTACAAGCTGTGAATCCTGTGCAGCCAAGTGTGCTGAGTCAAAGGTTCATACTCAAACTCTTTATAATTCTATAAATGCTGAGGTAGGAGATAAGGTTTTAATAGAGACAAATAGTAAAAACTTTTTGAGATTTATTTTACTGATTTATGGTTTACCTTTGGTATTTTTTATAGTTGGAGTTGTTTCTTCAAACTTTTTTCTAAAGGAAAAGACAGAAAATTATCAGCTAATATCTTTTATCTTTGGAATAGCGTCTATGGTTATTTCTTACTTGATAATAAAAAAAATAGATTCTAATTATAAGGATGTTAAAGAAATAATAGTTTTGAAAAGGTATGAAGCATGAAAGAAAATTCCAAATTTTTATATATTCTTTCAATTCTTTCTTTAATTATATTGGTTTTTTCACTTTTTTTCGGGGGCTTTGCTCTTTTAAAAGCTAATTCTTCTGAAGAACTTGCCAAGGAAAATCAAAAATTAAAGGCGGAAATTGAGAATTTAAACAGTCAAGAAAAAGAATTAAAAAATACCTATAATAAACTTTCTGTTGATTTTGAACAAAAAAAAGTAGATTTTTCAAAAACTTATGGTTTTGATCCTGATATTGACGAAAAAGATTTGTTGGATGAAGAATTGGCTTATTATAGTAATGAAAATGAAAAAATAAAAGCTCAGATTATAGAAAATATTAAAGCTTGTTCTGATTTCTATAAAGGAGACTATTATGAAAGTGAAGAACTTGAAGATCTTTTGTCAAAATTTTCTGACCTTTCAAATAAAAACGAACTAAACAGCTTAAATCCTGACCTTTATAAAGAATTGAACATTGTATCATTTTTAGACTATGCAAAATCTGAAGGAACTATTAAATATTTAAGCTCGATTAATTCTTGGAGTAAGGAGAATAATATATTTCTTTTTATGACTATACCGTATAGCCAGGACCTATATTCAATAAGTAAAGGTCTTACTGACTATGATGTTAATCTTAATAGCACTCAAGCTCAAATAGATGCCATGTATAATCTTTACAGATTTTTTGAAAAATCAGGTTTTAAAACAGGTAAGCTTTCATCAGATAGACTTAATAATTTAAAGAAAACCAACTCAGATTTATTTAAAGATTTTTATGAAAATAAGGGAATTATAGAAACCCTTAAAGAAATAAGTGATAATTATGAAAAGGCTAAGTAATAAATCTTTATTAATAGTTACAATCATTGCTTTAGTAGTATCCGTTTGCATTATCAGCCTTTCCTATACATATATGGAAGGGAAGGGAAATAATGTAGAATTATTAAAGAATGACAATAATATTATAAAAGGTAAAATAGAAGAAAAAAATGCAAATATAGAAATCCTTAATGAAAAGAATAAGTCTCTAAGTGATAAAATAAGTAAAGTAAAAGATCTTGAAAAAAAATTATCTACAAATAGCAATGACCTCGACTTAGCTTCCTTAATAAAGCTATATGATGATTCTAGAATATCTGATATAAACGTAAATATGAGCAACATGAGGATAGAATATTTAGAAAACGAGCCCAAAGATAAAAAGACAATAAAAACTATTTACTATAATGGTGACCCAGCTCCAGAAGAAAGCTATTATGGAAATTTAATAATCGGTTCTTTCCTTTTTGCTGACAGTTATTATACAGATATATCTGAAAATATTGTAGAGGACAATAATAGAATTAATAAGTATATAGGTACTTTTAAATATTTAGATAAAACTGAAAATTTTTATATAAAATATTTGCTTTATAATAATCTTGAACAAAAGGGTCTATTGAAAAATAATATAGACCTTAGTCTATCGGATTTTTCCAAGGATCTTATATTATTAAAAAAATATTACATGGGCCTATATTCATTAAGTAATTACACAGAGCTTTTAACCAAGGGTTCTATGGGCAGTAATTCTTCAACTCTTGGCATGGAAATAAAAAAGTTTTCTTTAGATGAAAATTTAAAATTAGACAAAGATATTTATAAAAAAATTTTGGATAATTATTTATTTTTAATAGATACTTACTCAGAAAATGCAAATTATATTTCAGATATAGATATTTTTACAAGTCCTTATGAAGATGGTAAAAATTTAAAATTTATGGCTGATAGTGATAAGAAGATATTTTTAATAGAAGAGATATCTTCTGATGGTAAATCCTGTTTATATTTCTATGACAGTCTACAAAAGCCTCTTTATAAAATAGATTTGAATACTATTGAGGAAGAATACATTCAAAACAATTCAAACAACAAAGATTACCAGAAATCCTCGAAACTACTAGAGGTCTGCACCCGTAGCCTAAAGGAGAAAGCAATAGCTTCCGAAGCTAGAGATTGAGGGTTCGAATCCCTCCGGGTGCTCCAGTTTTATATAAACTATATAAAACCTCATAAATAGTTAAAATTAATAAAAAACCACTTGGAATTTAAGATTTAAGTTTCTTAGTAACCAAGTGGTTATTTTTATACATTAAATTTAAAGTTAACTACGTCTCCGTCCTTCATTATATATTCTTTTCCCTCAGATCTTATTAGGCCCTTATCTCTAGCCTTTGCCATAGATCCGCAAACTATAAGGTCATCATAGGAAATAATATCTGCTTTTATAAAACCTCTTTCTATATCTGTATGAATTTTACCTGCAGCTTGAGGAGCTTTTGTACCTTTTTTAATTGTCCAGGCTCTTGATTCCATTTCGCCTGTAGTTAGATAGCTTATTAGGCCCAATAGTTTATAACTGGATTTAATAAGTTTGTCTAAGCCTGAACTGTCAAGGCCAAGTTCTTCAAGGAAGAGCTCTTTTTCATCATCAGGTAAAGACTGAATTTGTGATTCTATTTCAGCGCTTATTACTACCATCTCATCTCCATGAGATTTAGCAAAATCAGATACCTCCTTAACATATTTATTGCTTAAAGGATTATTTGAAATGTCATCTTCAGAAACATTTGCCACATATATTACAGGTTTCAAGCTTAAAAGGGCATAATTTCTTATTAAAATTTCCTCTTCTTCGCTAAGTTCTAGATTCCTTGCTGATTGATTTGATTCAAGTATTTGCAGAAGTTTTTTTAGAAGATCAAATTCAGGCTTAAGCTTCTTGTCACCTTTAATTTGTTTCTCTACCTTTGAAAGTCTTTTTTCTATTTGTTCAAGATCTGAGAAAATAAGTTCCAAGTTAATATTTTCAATATCTCTTAAAGGATTTACACTTCCGTCAACGTGTATTATATTTTCATCATCGAAGCACCTTACAACATGTACTATTGCATCAACTTCTCTAATATTTGCTAAAAATTGATTTCCAAGTCCTTCTCCCTTACTGGCACCTTTAACTAAACCTGCAATATCAAAAAATTCAATGGAAGCATTTACAATTCTTTGACTATTGCTGATTTCGCTAAGCTTATCAAGTCTTTCATCAGGAACCTTAACCATTCCTACATTAGGATCTATAGTTGCAAATGGATAGTTCGCAGCTTCAGCACCTGCGGCAGTCAGGGCATTAAAAAGAGTGGATTTTCCTACGTTGGGAAGTCCGACTATTCCAAGTTTCATTATATCGCCTCATTTCATCAATGTATTATACCATACTGAAGAACTAACTACAGCATTTTTTCAAGATCCATAAATCTATCAAAATCTTCAGAGCTTAGTAGATCTAATTTTATAACGGCTTCTTTAAGAGATAGATTTTCCTTATATGCAAGATTTACAACTCTTACAGAGTTTTCATATCCTATATATGGATTAAGGGCGGTTACAAGCATTAAAGATTTGTCAAGGTAAGCCTTCATTTTATCTTCTCTAGGTTTAATACCTTTAAGACAATTTATATTAAATGAATTTAATGCATCAGTTAGAAGCCTTGCCGAATTTAAAAAGTTATATATAATCAACGGCATAAAAGTATTAAGCTCAAATTGCCCTTGAGATGCTGCAAATCCTATTGCTGCATCATTACCCATAACCTGTATACATACCATAGTTAAAGCTTCAGCCTGAGTTGGATTTACTTTTCCAGGCATTATAGAAGAACCGGGTTCATTTTCAGGAAGGGTCAACTCTCCTATACCGCATCTCGGTCCACTGGAAAGGAGCCTTATATCATTAGCTATTTTAAATAAGTTTGCACTAAGTGCCTTTAGAGCACCATGAGCGAAAACTAAATCATCTTTTGATGTAAGAGAGTGAAATTTATTTTCAGAAGAAATAAAATCATAGTTGAGTTTATCTCTTAAAACTGAGCAGACCTCATTTCCAAAGTTTTTTCTTGCATTTATACCGGTACCTACAGCAGTTCCACCTATAGCAAGTTTTAGCAAATTTTCCATGGACAAAGATATCATTGATTTTGAATTTTCAAGCATAGTTCTGTATCCGCTAAGTTCTTGGGAAAATTTTATAGGTGTTGCGTCTTGTAAATGAGTCCTTCCTATTTTAACGAGATTACCGTATTGTTCCTCAAGGCCTTTAAAGGTTTCTATAACACTTGATAACTGTGGAATAAGGTGCTTATCAAGTTCAATTACAGCTGCTATGTGCATAGCGCTTGGAAAAACGTCGTTAGAGCTTTGGGACATATTAACATCATCATTTGGATGTAAAAGCTTTCTTTTTAAAATTTCATTTCCTCTATTTGCTATTACCTCATTAATATTCATATTAGTTTGAGTGCCTGAACCTGTTTGAAAGACTTTAAGAGGAAAATTATCATCAAGTTCACCTGAAATAATTTCATTTACAACATCTACAATTACATTAGATTTTTCTTCGGACAAATCTTTATTTTTAAAATTGACTATAGCACAAGCTGCTTTTAGTATAGACATAGCATAAATAAGCTCCAAGGGCATTTTATCTTTTCCAATTTTAAAATTATTTAATGATCTTTGAGTGGATGAGCCCCAATATACATTTGCTGGAACCTGTATCTCACCCATGGCATCATGTTCAAGTTTGTATTTCATTTTTCAATCTCCATATTTAAATTATATATAATTTAAGTATAAGGATAAAAATTTAAAATATCAATTAAGCATAGTTAATATTGATTTCTATTTTTATAGTAAATAAGCGGCAAATGTGATAAACTTAGATACTAAAGAGATAAAAAATAATTCCATGAGAATAGAGAGGTGGATATAATGAGTGCCATAGTTATTAATAATTTAACTAAAAGAGTAGGTAAAAGAAAAATTTTTTCAAATCTTAATCTTGAAGTTATAGAAGGGGAGAGCCTTGCTTTACTTGGTTTGGAAGAATCCGGAAAAACTACACTTGCAAAAATACTTTTTAATTATTTAAAGCCTGCAAAGGGAAAGGCATATATATACGGTATGGACTGTTTAAGAGATTCAAAAACTATTAAAGAATCAGTATCTCTTATTCCTCAACAAATCCTTTATCAAGATAATTTAAGGGCATCTACTATATTTAAAAATACTTTAGATTTCCATAATTTAAAGAATACCGAAGAGGTTTATAGACTTTCAGATTATTTTAATTTTAATATTAGATTGAAAATATCTGAAATGACTGATAATGAAAAAAGGATATTTACTATAATTAATGCTTTAATTATAAGGCCAAGGTTAGTAGTAATTGATGAAGCTACTAAGGAATTAACCCTTAATCAAAAGGAAAAATTTTTCAGCTATCTAGATGAATTGAAAAAGAATGAAGGGCTTACAGTACTTTTACTTACAGATTCTCTTGTAGAGGCTCAAAGATACTGTGATAGAGCTGCCTATTTATATAAGGGCGAAATAATGGAAGTGGAATATTTAAGGGATAAGTTAGCTAATGATAAAATAGTTAAAATCTATAGTCCTTTTGATAACTACAATGCTTTTATAGATATTGGAGCAAGGCTTATAAAAAATGAACCTTTTGAAAAAGTATTTTACTATGATAAGGATCTACTTATTTTGTCAAGAGTTATAGCCAATTCAAATATAGCAAATTATTCCATAGAGGATTCATCTTTATCTGATAAAATCAATGCCTACTATGAAAACAAAGACTTAGCGGGACAGCTTAACAATAGGAGAGAAACTGAAAATATTAATGTAGAAGCTATAAATGAAAACTCTTCAAAAGAAGAAAAAGAATCTTTTGAAAATAAAGAAGATACTGTTTACTTTGAAAGAGATTTTGATGATACAAATTCAAAAAACAGACAGACAGATGACCATCTTTTAGATACTATAGTGACCAGCAATGATGCAAATTATGTTAATGATGACTCATTAAAAGGCGAAACTGAAGAAATTGAAAATTTTGTTTCTACTGAAAATATTGAAAGTGCTGACATGACAGAGGAAAAAATAAATTTATCTGAGGTTGTTGAAAAAGATATTTTAGATGATTCCGATTCAGGAAGCGATGATGACACTATTGTTTTTGAAAATAAACCTTTTAAAGATGACTCCACAGCAGCTTCTTATGAAGATAATAAAAATTCCGATAATGAGGAGGATATTGAATCATGATTTTTACTAGAGAATTTAAACATAATTTTGGTAAAATGATGGCCTGGTTCCTTGTAATAGTTATTCTTACGGGACTTTTACTGGCCTTATATCCAATGATGCTCGATGCAAATATGAAATCTTTATTTGATAGTTTTTCAGGTCAGTTAAGTCCGAGCCTACAAAAGATTTTAGGCTTTGATAAAAAAATAGATTATGCAGATTTAAGTGAATATGTTTCCTTTATTAATCAATATATGATTATACTTATTGCAATGTTTGCTATGCAAATAGGCGCAAATTCACTTTCAAGAGATTTAGATGACGGATCAATACAGTACCTATATTCAAATCCTGTTTCCAGATCTGAAATAGTCACTCAAAAAATATTTGCAAATATATTAATATATATTATTTTCTTAATTTTACTTATGGTAGCAACATTCTTCATAATTACCATACCGCCTCTTGCTAAAGATATAATTGCAGCAAGTTTGCTTTTAGATCTTGGGAAAATATTTTTGGGAATGCTAATTACCGGCTTAATCTTTATGGCTGTAGGGTTGCTTTTTAGTTCTTTGTCTAAGTCAACACATTTTAGTGACGGAACTAGTGTATTATTTGTAATATTTATAGTTGCTTTCTTAATATTTGGCAAGATTTATGGAGGAAGTTTACTTGGAATTGCTAATGCTATACCTTTTGAAGCCTTTCACCCTATAGTTTTATTAAAGGGCGGAATAGATTTTATAAAGGCCGGCATAAATCTTATTATATTTTTTGTTCTTATTGCTATAAGCTATGGAATTTACAATTCAAAAGACCTTGATTTTTAAAAGAACCTGTATAAACAGGTTTTTTTATTAAATATTTCTTGCTTGTAAGATTGGCTTATGTTATACTAATCTTCGGTAAAGAAGACAATACACACATTTTCAGATGTATCGGGAGTTGCTTATGAGTCCCCGATGCAAATGACGAAAATGGAGGAAAAAAACGGAGGTGAATATTTTGTCAGTTATATCAATGAAGTCTCTACTAGAGGCGGGTGTACATTTTGGTCACCAAACTAGAAGATGGAATCCTAAAATGGCTAGGTATATATTTACTCAAAGAAATGGTATTTATATAATAGATCTTCAAAAAACTGTCAAAAAAATTAATGAAGCTTACGAATTTGTAAGAGAAGTTACTGCAGAAGGCGGAAAGATTCTTTTCGTCGGCACTAAAAAGCAAGCGCAAGATGCGATTGAAAAGGAAGCTAAAAGATGTGAAATGCCATATATTAATCAAAGATGGCTTGGCGGTCTTTTAACTAACTACAAGACTATTAAAGGTAGAATCGACAGGCTACATGAGCTTGGGGAAATGGAAACAAACGGAATGTTTGATGTACTGCCTAAAAAAGAAGTTATAAAATTAAGACACGAAGAAGAAAAGCTTGAAAAATTCTTAGGCGGAATTAAGGACATGGGTGGAATTCCAGATGCCATATTTATAGTTGATCCTAAAAAAGAAAGACTTGCAGTTAAAGAAGCTCAAATTTTAGGAATACCAGTGGTAGGTATTATTGATACAAACTGTGATCCTGACGAAATCGACTATCCAATTCCTGGCAATGACGATGCTATAAGAGCTGTTAAATTAATTACTGAAACAATTGCAAATGCGGTGTTGGAAGGAAAGCAAGGTACTCAAACTGAGGATTATACAGAAGAAAAATCAGAATCAACAGAAGAGTCTGATAATATTTCTGAAGAGGTTAGTGCTAGCGCACAAGAAGATCTTCAAGAAGAAGCACCGGTTATAGATAAAGAAGAAGAATAAGATTCTGTGAGAGTTCTAAAGCTATGCCTTTAAAACTCTCTTTTTTTTAAGGAGGAATAAAAAATGGAAATTACAACTGCAGCAATTAAAGAACTTAGAGAAAAAACATCAGCAGGCATGATGGATTGTAAAAAAGCTCTTGTAGAAACAGGAGGAGATTTAGATAAGGCAGTAGATATTTTAAGGGAAAAAGGACTTGCATCAATAGCTAAAAAATCTTCAAGAATTGCATCTGAGGGTATAGTTGATTCTTATATTCATGGCGGAAGAATTGGAGTTTTAGTTGAAGTTAATACTGAAACTGACTTTGTTGCTAAAAATGAAGAATTTAAAGCTTTCGTTAAAGATGTAGCTATGCAAGTGGCAGCTGTTTCTCCTAAATATGTTTCTCGTGACCAAGTACCTGAGGAAGAGCTTGAGCATGAGAGATCAATTCTAAGAGAGCAAGCTTTAAACGAAGGAAAACCTGAACATATTGTAGAAAAAATGGTTGCAGGTCGTTTGGAAAAATTCTACGAAGAAATTGTTCTTTTAGATCAAAAATTCATTAAAGATCCTGACCTTAAAGTACAAGATGTATTAAATAACATAGCTTCAAAAATCGGAGAAAATATTAAAATCAGAAGATTTGTAAGATATGAAGTTGGTGAAGGTCTTGAAAAGAGAGAAGAAGATTTTGCAGAAGAAGTGGCAAAACAACTAGGCAATTAAGGTGACAATATGAATCCGAAATATAAAAGGATTATATTAAAGCTAAGTGGAGAAGCTATGGCTGGAGAAAAAGGCATAGGTATTGATATGGATACTGTAAAAACCATAGCCTCTCAAGTAAAAGCGATTAGCGAAATGAGGGTTGAAACAGGTATAGTTGTAGGCGGAGGAAACTTTTGGAGAGGCAGAGACTCCGAAAACATGGATAGAGCTACCTCCGATTATATGGGAATGTTGGGTACCGTAATGAATGCCCTTGCACTTCAAGACTCACTTGAAAACATGGGGGTAATAACAAGGGTCCAAACAGCTATAGAAATGAAAGAAGTAGCTGAGCCCTACATTAGAAGAAGAGCCATAAGACATTTAGAAAAGGGAAGAGTTGTTATATTCTCTGCAGGTATAGGTAATCCATACTTTTCTACAGATACTACAGCAGCTCTAAGAGCCGCAGAAATTTCAGCGGAAGTTATACTCCTTGCTAAAAAGGGAGTAGACGGAATATATGACTCAGACCCTAAACTAAATCCCGATGCAAAGAAATTTTTAGAACTTTCTTATTTAGAGATAATAAATAAAAAGTTGAAAATCATGGATACTACAGCTACATCCTTGTGCATGGATAATAAAATTCCGTTAATTGTATTTGGAATAGACAAACCAAGTTCAATGATAGATGTAGTTTGTGGCAAAAATATAGGTACTAAAGTAAAATAAGGAGGATCACTATGATAGCTGATATAAAAAAAGATGCTGAAAAGAGAATGGTTAAAACTATTTCAGTATATAAAGAAGACCTTCAAAGCATTAGAGCAGGAAGGGCAAATCCGACTTTACTTGATAAAATAACAATTGACTACTATGGGCAACAAACTCCTATTAATCAAGCCTCTTCAATATCTGCTCCTGAGCCGAGATTACTTGTTATTCAACCTTGGGATGTAAATTTAATTCCTCAAATAGAAAAATCCATTTTAAAATCGGATTTAGGCTTAAATCCCTCAAATGACGGGAAATTAATTAGACTTGTAATTCCGCAGCTTACAGAAGAAAGACGTACAGAGCTTACAAAAGTTGTTAAGAAAAATGGCGAGAATGCAAAGGTAGCTTTAAGAAACATAAGACGTGAAGCTATAGATGAAATTAAAAAGCTTGAGAAAGCAAAAGAAATTTCTGAAGACGACAGAAAAGTTGCTGAAGATGACATTCAAAAAATTACAGATAAACATATTAATTTAGTAGATGAAGCAACAAAAATTAAAGAAGAAGAGTTAATGGAAATTTAATAAAGAGGCCCTAGGCCTCTTTTTACTTAATAGGTGAAATATGAGTTTAATTGAAAAAATAGATAAAACTAAATTGCCCGCACATATAGGAATAATAATGGATGGAAATGGGCGTTGGGCAAAAAAAAGGGGATTACCTAGATCATTAGGACATAGTGAAGGCGCTAAAAGGGTTGTAGAAATTGTAGAAGCTTCCTATAAGTTAGGTATTAAATCTCTATCCTTATATGCATTTTCCACAGAAAACTGGAAAAGACCAAAGGAGGAGGTTTCTAAGCTTATGGATCTTTTAGTTTTTTATATAAGAAACCAACTTAGCATAATTAAAAAAAATAATATAAAGATAAACCTACTTGGAGACATTAATCCACTACCTGAAAAAGTTAAAAAAGAAATAGATATTGCATTGTCATCAACTAGGGACAATGATAGAATGATACTTAATATTGGATTAAATTATGGTGGTAGAAGTGAGATTGTTAGAGCAACAAAACTCATTTACAAAGATATAGAAGCTGGCATTTTAAATATAGAAAACTTGAATGAAGGAACCTTTAAAGAATATCTTTACACCAAAGGCCAAGAAGAGCTTGATCTTCTAATAAGACCAAGTGGTGAGCTTAGAGTTAGCAATTTTATGCTTTATCAGCTTGCCTATAGTGAGTTTTGGTTTTCTAATGTATTATGGCCTGATTTTACAGAAGAAGTTTTATATGAAGCTATAGTTGATTATCAAAATAGAAACAGAAGATTTGGAGGATTAAATGTCTGATTTTACAAAAAGGTTTACAACCGGAGCAATAGGCATAATCTTTTTGGGAATACTTATTTATCTCGGAGGATTGTATCTGAAATTTTCCCTTGCCATCGTCTCTGCTTTTGCATCTTATGAGTTGGCTAATGCCTTTAGAAAAATAAGGATTAGAGTAAATTTAGATGCTATAGTTTTAGGAATTGTCTTACTCTTAATTTTTGATAAAATAGTAATTCCTGAATACTTTGCTATTATAGCTGTACTTGTTGTGTCTTTTATTATGTTTTTATTTGGTAATTATTCAACATCAGATCTTACACACACAGTATTTATTTTTATCTATGTTCCTTTTATATTTAATTTATTTAGTCAGCTTCCAAGAAAGTTTTTTATAATGGTGTTTCTAATCGCCTTTATTACAGACACCTTTGCCTATCTAATAGGATCTACTTTCGGCAAGCACAAGCTTATAGAAAAAGTGAGCCCTAAAAAATCTATTGAGGGGGCAGTGGGAGGAGTATTGGGGTGTTTAATTATTACCCTTATATATTCTTATTATGTTGGACTAAACATTAACTTGGAACTATTGTTTTTGATCGTTGCAAGTTCTATTATGGCTCAGTTAGGAGACTTATTTGCATCTAAAATAAAAAGAATTACAGGAATTAAAGATTATAGTAATTTGCTTCCTGGACATGGAGGCTTAATGGATAGATTTGACAGTGTGATTATGGTAATACCAATGGTATATTTAATTTACTATTTTTACGTTTTATAGGAGGAAGAATGTATACTTTGATAGGTTCAATATTTGTGTTTATGTTAGTTATACTTCTACACGAATTTGGTCACTATAGTGTTGCAAAACTTGTAGGAATTAAAGTTAATGAATTTTCAGTAGGCATGGGCCCTAAACTTATTCAGAAACAGAAGGGAGAAACTAAGTATTCTCTTAGAGCCTTACCTATAGGAGGATATGTGGCCATGGAAGGGGAGGAAGAAAGCTCCGATGATCCAAGAAGCTTTTCGAATGTATCGGTTCCAAAAAGAATGGCTGTAGTTGTTGCAGGCGTGTTTATGAACCTTGTACTGGCAATATTATCCTTTATTATATTAGCATCAATAATGGGTGTTCCTTCAAATTCCAATATTGTTGGAAGTGTAAAAAAAGATTCGCCTGCTATGGTTGCCGATATTAAACCCGGAGATAAGGTTATAAAAATAGATAATGAACTTATAAATTCCTGGGAAGATATTATAAAAAATATTTCTAAAAAGGATCCAAATAAGGATATAAATCTTGTTATAGAAAGGCGTGGAGAAAGCTTAACTAAGACTTTAAAACCAATAGAATATGAAGGCTATTCAGTTATTGGGATAGGGTTTTCAAAATCCTTTGGATCAGTAGTAAAATTTGGCTTTACAAAAACCTTTTCTGTTGTAGCAGATGTTTTCTCAGTACTTGGAGGTCTTTTAGTAGGTGGAGTTGATGTTTCCATGCTGGCAGGACCTGTTGGGGTTATATCAGCTATAGGGCAAGCTACATCTGCAGGATTTGTGAATCTGATTTTTATTTTAGGAATTATAAGCGCAAATCTTGCTGTTGTTAATATACTTCCTATACCGGCCCTCGATGGAGGAAAACTCTTATTTTTAATAATAGAAGCTATAAGGGGCAAAAAAGTTAATGAAAAAATTGAAAGTGCTTTAAGCTTTGCCGGGCTTGTATTTTTATTTGGAATTATGATTTATGTTACAATTTTTGGTGACCTAACAAGGCTAAGATTTTAGGTGATATTTTTGAATAGAAGAAAAACAAAACAGATTATGGTAGGAAATCTTCCAATTGGAGGAGATGCTCCTATAAGTATTCAGTCTATGACTAACACTGACACTAAAAATATTGTTGCCACAGTTAAGCAAATAAAAAGATTGGAAGAAGCGGGTTGTGATTTAATTAGATTTGCAGTAAATGACTTAGATGATGCAGCCGCAATAAAAGAGATAAAAAAAAGAATTTCTATACCCACTATAGCCGATATTCAATATAACTATAAATTGGCGGTTGAGTCTGCAAAAAATGGCATCGATTGCGTTAGGATTAATCCCGGAAACATTGGAGAAAAATGGAAGGTTAAAGAAGTTGTTGATATTTGTGCAAGTAACAATATTCCAATTAGAATTGGAGTAAATTCAGGATCTATTAGCAAAGATATATTGGATAAATATAAGGGAGTAAATGAGAATTCTATAGTAGAAAGTGCTTTTGAAGAAATAAATGTTTTGGAATCTTTAAATTTTACTGATATAAAGGTTTCTTTAAAGGCTAGTAATGTGAATTTATCCCTTGCGGCCTATAGAAAATTTTCTGAAATGAGCGACTATCCACTTCACATAGGAATTACCGAAGCGGGTCCCGGACTTTCAGGTATCATTAAATCATCTGTTGGAATAGGAATTTTACTTGAAGAAGGAATTGGCGATACAATAAGGGTTTCCTTAACGGCAGACCCAATTGAAGAGGTAAAAGCAGGCAAGGAGATATTAAAATCCTTAGGATTATTAAATAAGGGAATTGAAATAATATCCTGCCCGACTTGTGCTCGAACCAAAATAAATTTAATTGAATTAGTAGAAAAAGCACAAGAAAAGCTTTCGACTGTAGATAAAAATATTAAAATTGCCCTAATGGGGTGTCCTGTAAATGGGCCAGGTGAAGCCAAAGAAGCCGATATAGGAATTACCGGAGGAAACGGGGTAGGGCTCATATTTAAAAATGGGGTAGTTATAAAGAAAGTTTCTGAAGAAAATCTTTTAGATGAACTCTACAAAGAAATTGAAAATATGAAATAAAATAATCTTTTGATTTTTTATACAGCTCTTTTGATATAATTATATTATCTTTGAGCTGTATTATTTTATATAGAAGTTAATTTTAAGAAAGTTTAGATTTCTTTTATTATATTTATGTGAGAGATATAAAAATGATAGAATTTATTGATGTTTTAAAAAAATTAAATATAAGACCCGAAGATTTCAGGGACATAAGTTTTAATGAAATTAGTTTTAAAGATATTAATTTCAAAGAGAATATTTTGGATTTGGAAATTTTTGTTGAAAGTAAAAAAGAAGTTGACGAATCTTTAAAACAAAAGTTTTATGAAAATTTATCTAAGGAGTTAAAGGGTTTAAATTTAAAAATTACCTACCTTATAAAAGAAGATATTTATAAAAATAAAAAAGAGTTGATTAAGGATTATATAGTGAAATTAAGTCCGTCTTGTATATCTTGTCTTGAGGACATATCTATAGATATTGAAGAAAATGAAAATTCTATAGATATAACAATTCCTAACGAGGGAATTTATTACAGCATAACAAGCAAAAATTTTGAAGATGACCTAAAAAATGATATGTCTTTATTTAAAAATTATAAAATCAATTTGAAACTATCGGATAAAGTTTGTAAATGTAATGATGATAATATTAAAGGATATATGGAAGATTTGAGCCTTATGGAATCCGATCTTATAAAAAATATTAATAATACTACTTCAATTAAAGATAAAAAACCTTCTAGAAAATCAAAATCAGGATTTTCCTATGGAAAAAAAGAGATATTAGGATTTACCACTATAAAGGATATATCTATAAATTCAAATAAGGTTACTGTTAAGACTGAAATTTTTAATATTGAAACTAAAGAAATAAAAAGCGGTAGGTTTTTAGTATCCTTAAGTATTACCGATTCTACTTCTTCAATTCTTGCTAAGATCTTTTTAACAAGTGAAAAGCTTGAAGAATTTAGTGATAATGTAAAAGTTGGAGACACCTATATAATTACAGGTAATGTTCAGTATGACAGCTATAGTAAAGATGACAATATAATGATAAGATACTTGGAAAAATCTGAAAAAATAATGAGAGAAGATAAATCTCAGGAGAAAAGGGTAGAACTTAGGCTACATACAAAAATGTCTGCGATGAGTGGTTTAACCTCTTTTAAAGATTTTACTAAAACGGCAAGTAATTGGGGCATGAGTGCTATTGCCATAACTGATAATGCAGACGTTCAGGGATTTCCAGAAGCCATGGAAGCATCAAATCAAGATGGAATAAAAGTAATATATGGACTTGATGCAAATTTTGTAGACGATTTAACACCTATAGTTACTAATTATAAAGAAAATAGCAATTCTTTTGTAGTATTTGACATAGAGACCACAGGTTTTTCTCCAAGAACTGACAAAATAACAGAAATAGGTGCAGTTAAAATTATAGACGGAAAAATTGTTGACAGATATTCGCAACTTGTTAATCCAGAAAAATCTATTCCTAAAAAAGTAGAAGAGCTTACAGGGCTTAGCAACGCTTTGCTTGAATCTGAACCTAAAATAGAAGATATTATAGGAGACTTTTATGATTTTTGTAATGGGTCTGTATTAGTGGCTCATAATGCAGGGTTTGATAGTTCATTTATAAGAAGAGATTTTACTAATAATGGATATAAATTTGATTATGCAGTTTTAGATACCCTGCAGCTGTCAAGGGCTGTTGTTAAAGGGACTAAAAGATATAACCTTTCGACTTTATCAAAAAAACTTGGAGTTTCATTAGTTAATGCTCATAGAGCTGTAAATGATGCAGAAGCTACAGCTGAAGTTTTTCTTAAAATGATGGAACTTGCAGATAAAGAATATAATGTTTCCAAGCTTTCAGATATAAATTCTTTAATTAAAAACATAGAACCTGCAAGTCTATTTGAATCACCAGTAAGTATTCTTGTAAAAACTCAAGAAGGACTTAAAAATTTATATAAACTTGTAAGTAAATCCCATCTAAATTATGTAAATAGAGTTGCCAAGGTTCCTAGGACTCTACTTGACACCTACAGAGAAGGACTGATTATAGGAAGCGGAACCTCATATTCACAGTTGTTTAGAGCTGTATATAACGGATTAGATGATGAAGAAATTAAAAAAATTGCTTCATATTATGATTATATAGAGATTCAACCTGTAGAAAATAATTTAAATTTTTTAGCTCAAGGTCTAGTAAGAGATTTAGATGAATTAAAAGGAATTAATAAAAAACTTTATAGAATAGGAAAAGATCTTAATATACCTGTTGTAGCAACTGGAGATGTTTTCTACCTTGAAGAGGAAGATGATCTTGCAAGAAGAATTGTGTTAAGCGGTCAAAGATTGAAATTTGATAATGATTGGAATACACCAAAATCTTTATATTTTAAAACTACAGATGAAATGTTAAGTGAGTTTAGTTATCTTGGAGAAAAAGAAGCCTATGAAGTTGTGATCGAAAACTCAAATAAAATTAGTAATATGACAAAAGATTTAAAACCTATTCCTGATGGTAAGTATCCACCAGTTATAGAAGGAGCCGATGAAGACCTTAAAACTATGTGTTATAAAAAAGCACATGAAATTTATGGAGATAATCTGCCTGATATAGTTGAAAAACGACTTGATAAGGAACTTAATTCAATAATATCAAATGGTTATTCAGTTCTTTATATAATTGCTCAAAAGCTTGTTGAAAAATCAAATAAAGATGGTTATTTAGTAGGGTCAAGAGGATCTGTAGGTTCATCCTTTGCAGCTACTATGAGCTCTATAACTGAAGTTAATCCTTTGCCGGCTCATTATGTGTGTCCTAGGTGCAAATATTCAGATTTTTCTCATAGTGATTACGACAGCGGCGTAGATTTACCTGATGCCAATTGTCCAAATTGCGGACATGAACTTAAAAAAGATGGACATAACATACCATTTGAAGTATTTTTAGGGTTTAAAGGAGACAAAGAGCCTGATATTGACCTTAATTTTGCAGGAGAATATCAACCGTCAGCACATAAATATACAGAAGATCTTTTTGGCAAAGGTTACGTGTTTAGAGCTGGTACCATAGGAACAATAGCGGAAAAAACGGCCTATGGCTATGTAAAAAATTATTTTGAAGATAAAGATATTAGAGCTTTGGAAATTGAAAGGCTAGTCCAAAAAATCGTCGGAGTAAAAAGAACCTCCGGACAGCACCCGGGAGGAGTAATGATTTGTCCTAAGAGTAAAGATATATTTGATTTTACGCCTATACAATACCCTGCCGATGATGCAAAATCCGGAGTAATAACGACTCATTTTGATTATAATTTTATTCATGGAAAGATTTTAAAATTAGATATATTAGGACATGATGGTCCTACTATAATTAGAATGCTTGAAGACATAACAGGCCTAGACTCAACAACTATTCCTTTAAATGATAAAAATACCTTGTCTCTATTTTCTACAAGTGAAGCATTAAATCTAGATGAGAATATATTTAACACCCCTACAGGAACATTGGGGATACCTGAGTTTGGTACCGGATTTGTTAAACAAATGCTTCTTGAAACAAAACCAAAGAGTTTTTCAGAACTTGTAAGAATCTCAGGACTTTCTCATGGTACAGATGTGTGGACGAACAATGCTCAAGATTTAGTAAAGGAAGGGAAGGCAACTTTATCTAATGTAATATCTACAAGAGAAGACATAATGCTTTATCTAATAAGGGCAGGAGCTGAAAATAAAATAGCGTTTGACACCATGGAAAGAGTTAGGAAGGGAAGAGGCCTAACTGATGAGCAAAAAGAAGTAATTAAAACTCTTGATTTGCCTGATTGGTATATAGAGTCTTGTCAAAAAATTAAATATATGTTTCCTAAGGCCCACGCTGTAGCCTATGTTATGCTGTCTTTTAGAATAGCCTACTATAAGCTTAATTATCCTTTGGCATTTTATGCTACTTATTTTACAAATAAACTTCAGGACTTTGACGGGGAACTTATTATACAAGGAGTAGAAGCTGTAAAGCTAAAAGTTGATAGCTTAAAAAACTCAGATGAAAAGTTAAGTGTAAAAGAAAAATCTCAGTTAAATATTTTAGAGCTGGTCCTTGAAATGTTTTCGAGAGGTTTTGAATTTAAAAATGCAGATTTATATAAGTCTGATTCTTTTAGATTTAAGGTAGATGGAGATAAAATACTTTTTCCAATAAGGGCCTATGTAGGTATTGGAGAGCAAGTAGCAAATAATATAGTTGAAGCTTCTAAGGAAAAAGAATATTTATCTATAGAAGACTTTATGAATAAGACCAAGGCCACAAAATCTGTTGTTGACATTTTAAAAAGAAACGGTGTATTAAATAATTTACCCGATTCAAATCAGCTGAGTTTATTTAACATGATTTAAAAATTTTATAAATTAAGTGATTGCATATAAAAATTATTATTAGGACTTGACATAAAAGCTTATGTATAGTAAACTATACCAGTGTTTAAGTAGAAGTCCGCTTCTCACCTTATTCTTATTAGTTATAAGGTTGTTTAAGAATAGTTTTTATTCAGTATTCTTGCGGACTTTTTGTCCGCTTTTTTTATTTGGAACAATAAAGTTCTTAAGCGCTCATCTAATGTGAATTGTTTTAAATAGGTGAGGATTATTTTATGGAGGTGCTTAGAGATTAAAGAGCTTCAAATCAATGAAGAAATAAGAGATAAAGAAGTTAGATTAATTGACAGTGAAGGTAATCAAGTAGGAGTTGTATCAAGAAATAGGGCGCTTGATATTGCAATAGAGAGCAAACTTGATCTTGTAAAAATAGCTCCAAATTCAAAACCACCGGTATGTCGTGTCATGGATTATGGTAAATACAGATATGACATGATGAAAAGAGAAAGGGAAGCAAAGAAAAAACAAAAAGTTATCAATGTAAAAGAGCTTAGATTAACTCCTAACATTGAGGAACATGATTTAAATACAAAAGCAAACAGAGCTAAAACTTTTCTTGATAACGGCGATAGAGTTAAAGTTTCTGTACGTTTTAGAGGTAGAGAAATGGGACATACTGAAATAGGTAAAGTTGTACTTGATGAGTTTGTCAATTTAGTTTCTGAGCATGGTGTTGTAGATAAAAAAGCTAAAATGGAAGGTAGAAACATGGTTATGTTTTTATCTCCAAATACAGATAAATAGGAGGAAATTATGGGTAAGATGAAGACTCACAGAGCGTCTGCAAAGAGATTTAAAAGGACTGCCAGTGGAAAATTAAAAAGATTTTTTGCCTTTAAAGGTCACTTAACAGGTAAGAAGACAGCAAAAAGACTTAGAAAATTAAGAAAATCAGCTGTGGTTAGTAAGGGCGATCAAAAAAGAATTGATCGTATGATTCCTTAATAGGGGGTATATTAGATGGCAAGAATTAAGAGGGCAGTAAATGCCAGAAAAAAACATAAAAAAGTATTAAAGCAAGCTAAAGGTTATTTCGGAGCTAAATCAAAATTATTTAGACCTGCTAATGAAGCTGTTATGAAATCACTGAGCTATTCATATATAGGTAGAAAGCAAAGAAAAAGAGATTTCAGAAAACTTTGGATTGCAAGAATTAATGCTGCAGCAAGACTAAATGGTATGAGTTACTCAAAGTTTATTAGCGGCTTGAAAAAAGCAGATATAAATATAAATAGAAAAATGCTATCAGAAATGGCAATTAATGATCCTAATGGATTTTCAGAACTTGTTAAGTTGGCAAAGGCTGAATAATTAAAATATTGTAAAATTATTAAATTTATGATTTTTTGCTAAACTCTAAGGGTAAACTCTTATTGAGGTGAGATATTAATGATTACAATGGAAAAAATAGATTATGTTATGGACGTTACCGATACTTCTTATAAGGTAGTTAGATCAGCATTATTAGAAGCTGACGGTGATGTAGATAAGGCTATAGAAATCATTAGAAGTTCCTTAGAACCTTCTGATGTAGGTGGATATGAAGATGAAAGCAAAAAAAAGAACGAGTTTATTAGTTTTGATGATATAAAAGATGCGATAAAAGATGTGTGGGAAAAAGGTAATGCCAGCAGGTTAGTAGTTAAAAGAGGCGAAGAAACTATTCTTTCTCTATCTTTGACAGTATCTGCATTTGGTATTATAATTGCGCCGTTAGCAGCTATACTTGGTGTAGGTGCAGGTCTTCAAGGAGACTATGACTTTTACCTTGTTATGGACGATGGTGAAACAATAAATATTAAAGAATATATAAAAAAGGAATTTAGAAAGTCTAATAAATAAGACCGTAAGGAGTTGTATTAATATGAAAAAAGGTATTCATCCTGAATATAAAGAAGCAACAGTAGTATGTGCATGTGGAAATACTTTTAAAACAGGCTCTGTAAAGGAAAACTTGAAAGTTGAAGTTTGCTCAGAATGTCATCCATTCTTTACAGGAAAACAAAAATTTACTGATCATGGCGGACGTGTTGAAAAGTTCAATAAAAAGTATAATAGAGCGAAGTAAAAGTAATTAATGGTTAGCAAATTAGCTAACCATTTTAATTTAAGGAGAACTATGGAAAATAAAGCAAAAAAAGAGCTTTTTAAAACGACGATAGGTGGCCAGGCACTTATTGAGGGAGTTATGATGAGAGGACCTTCAAAAATTGCCATAGCTGTCAGAAAACCTAATAAAGAAATTGAATTAAAGGTCGAAAATTTAAAGGATAAAACTAAGGAAAATAAATTTTTCTCTTTACCTATTATAAGAGGAGCCTATAAGCTTGTTGAGGCTATGGTAATAGGTGTCAATGCCTTAACTTACTCAGCATCATTTTGGGAAGAGGAAGAGAATGAAGATAAAAAAGAAGGCTTTATAAGTAAGATTTTTGGTGAAAATGCTGAAACGGTTGAAACTGGACTTACAGTGCTTGTATCATTTTTAGTGGCAGCTCTTTTATTTATGATAATTCCAAGTGTGGCAGCAGGCTTACTTAAGGGTAAGATTAATTCAGTTATTCTTTTAAATCTTATGGAGGGTATATTAAGATTAATAATATTTGGAGTATATCTTTATTATATTTCCAAGCTTGAAGATATAAGAAGAGTATTTGAATATCACGGCTCAGAGCATAAATCAATATCCTGTTATGAAGCTGGAGATGAACTCACAGTTGAAAATGTAAGAAAATATCCTATAGTACATCCTAGATGCGGAACAAGTTTTCTATTTATGGTTATGATGGTAAGTATAGTTGTTTTATCATTCTTCGGCTGGCCATCTCCTTTAATGAGAATAGTCTCAAGACTTGTGGCACTTCCTATAATTGCGGGTGTAGCATATGAGATAAATAGGATTATAGGAAGAAGCGATTCAAAAATTTGTAAAATTTTAGCTTTACCTGGAATGAAAATTCAATCATTGGCAACAGTAAGAGAACCGGACGACTCTATGATTGAGGTAGCCATTGAAAGTTTAAAGGCTGTTATACCTGAAGACGGAGAAAGCGATTTATGGAAATAAGAGATATTTTAAAGGAAGGGTTAATATATTTAAAGGATTCAGAATATACTAATCCTTTTTTTGAGTTGCGACTAATTTTATCAAGACTTTTTAATAAGGATATATCATATCTAGTTGCACATGATGATACAGAAGTCCCCAAAGATCTAGAAAAAAAATATTTTGAAATTTTAAAAAGAAGAAAAAATGGAGAGCCCTTAGCCTATATATTTGGGGAATGTGAATTTTACGGTAAAAAATTTCTTGTAAATAAAAATGTTTTAGTGCCTAGAAAAGAAACTGAGCATAGCGTTGATGTATTAAAGCTTATATTAAAAGAAAAAAAAATTAAGAATTTTCTTGAAATTGGATCAGGAACAGGCATAGTGAGTGTAATTCTTGCCCTTCAATATGAAGAAACCAATTTTTTATCTGTTGATATATCAAAAGATGCAATAGCAAATACTAAAAAGAATATAGATCTATATAATCTTAATAATATAAAAGTAGCAGAAAGTAACGTATACTCAAATGTTACAGGGAAATATGATATAATTTATTCGAATCCCCCCTACATAGCAAGTGAAGATATAGAAAATTTACAGATTGAGGTAAAACAAGAACCTAGACTTGCTTTAGATGGAGGACCCGATGGACTTAGTGTCTATAAAAAAATTATAAAAGATGTTAAAAGATATCTAAATCCAGGAGGATATTTAGTATTAGAAATTGGCTATAATCAAAAAGAAGCTATAGAAAAATTACTCAAGGACTGTAATACTTTGTGTATAAAGGATATATCCGGACATGACAGAGTAATAGTTGCAAGCGAGGGAGAGATAGATGTACGAAAATTTAGATGTATTTGAAAAAAAATATCAAGAGCTTGAAAAAAATTTAATTGATATAAATGTAATAAACAATTCTGACCTATATCAAAAAACTGCGATAGAGCACGCAGAGATAGAGCCTATAGTTCAAAAATATAGGGAACTAAAGCAAGTAAATGAAAATATAGAAGAAAATAAAAAATTACTTGAAGACAAACTTGATGATGATTTTAAGAATCTGGTTAAAGATGAAATTAAATCAGATGAAGATAAAAAAGATTCTCTTGAAGAGGAGCTTAAGGTTCTGCTTATACCAAAAGACCCTAATGACAGAAAAAATGTAATTGTGGAAATAAGAGCAGGAGCAGGAGGAGATGAAGCAGCTCTATTTGCCGGAGTCTTATTTAGACAATATTTAAGATACGCAGAAAGAAACAACTGGAAAATAGACATAATGAATACTAATGAAATAGGTATCGGCGGGTACAAGGAAGTTATATTTATGATAATAGGCAAGGGGGCCTATTCAAGACTTAAATATGAATCGGGAGTTCATAGAGTTCAAAGAGTACCTGAAACAGAAAGTTCCGGAAGAATTCACACTTCTACAGCAACTGTCGCTGTCCTACCGGAGGCAGAAGACGTTGAAATCGATATTGAACCTGGAGATATAAGATTTGATGTATTTAGGTCATCTGGTAACGGCGGACAATCAGTAAACACCACAGACTCTGCAGTAAGACTTACTCACATACCTACAGGAATCGTAATATCTTGCCAAGATGAGAAATCTCAATTAAAAAATAAAGAAAAAGCTATGAAAATTTTAAAAACTAAACTTTATGATTTAAAAATGCAAGAACAAAACGATAAACTTTCCACTGCTAAAAGATCACAAATAGGAACAGGCGACAGATCAGAAAGGATAAGAACCTATAATTATCCTCAAGGAAGAGTAACAGATCACAGAATAGGTCTTACTCTTCATAAAATAGATTCAATTGTCGATGGCGATCTTGATGAAATTATAGACTCTTTAATTGCAAACGATCAGGCAAAAAAGCTGGAAAACATTGGTTAATGTAAAAGATTGATTTAATTTCTACTATAAATTATAATATACAAGAACGGTATTGTTGGTTTTGTAAAATGAGGGGGTTAATTTATGAATCAAATGACAAGCGACAACCTAAGATCTGCTTTTGGTGGAGAATCTCAAGCTCATATGAGATATTTAATTTGGGCTGATACAGCTGAAAAAGAAAACTTTAAAAATGTAGCAAGACTATTTAAAGCAACATCTGCTGCTGAAAGAGTACACGCAACTTTACACTTCAAAGCACTTAAAGATGTTAAAGGTGATTTCCCTGTAACATCAATGGCAGGATTCGGAATAGGAAGCACTTCTGAAAATTTGGAAGGGGCAAGAGACGGAGAAATTTTTGAAAGCACACAAATGTATCCCGCTTATATAGCAGTAGCTGAAATGCAAGGGGAAAAAGAAGCTGTTAAAGCTATGAAGTTTGCAACTGCAGCTGAAGAAGTCCATGCTCAAAGATACCAAGAAGCAAAGGATTTTGTAGACAATGGCAAAGATCTTGAAGCCGAAAAAATCTTATTATGTCCTGTATGTGGATATATAACCTTTGACGCTGAAGAAACAGTTTGCCCTATTTGTGGATGCAAGTCTGAAAAATTTGTTGAATATTAATAATAAAAAGGGGCTTATGCCTCTTTTTTTATGTTTTTTATAGAAAATTTAAAAATATTTTAGTACTGTATTTGAATATCATTTTATTATCACTTTATTACATAAATGATGTAAGGGATTATTGACTTTAGTGTAAAAAATTGATACTATAAAAATGTAATTTCATGTGCAAGTTTTCAAGGAGGGTAATATGAAGGTAGCAGTAATTATGGGAAGCATAAGTGATAAAAATATAAGTGATGACATAGTTTCAGTACTTGATAAATTCGAAGTTGACTACGAAATTGAAGTTATCTCTGCTCACAGGACACCTAAAAAAGCTTTTGAGTTTTCTAAAAATGCTAAGGATAAAGGCTTTGGAGTTATAATATCCATAGCAGGTAAGGCAGCTCATTTAGGAGGCGTATTAGCAGCTAATACCACTCTTCCGGTTATAGGGGTGCCTGTCAAATCATCTACACTTGATGGCCTTGATGCTCTTCTTGCAACGGTTCAAATGCCTTCAGGAGTTCCTGTAGCTACGGTTGCAATTAACGGTGGTAAGAATGCAGCTCTTCTTGCAATACAAATGTTAGCTTTAAGTGATGAAAAACTTAGCACAAAGTTAAGCAACTATAAAATGGAACTTGAAAAAGACGTTGAAGAGATGAATAAACAACTATAATTTAGGAGGAAGTCTATGATTTATAATTCCAAAATTAAAAGTGAGCAAACTGATGGGCTTTTTGAAGCAATTTTAGCTCTAGAAACTATTGAAGAGTGCTACAGGTTTTTTGAAGACATATGTACTGTTAAAGAAATTCAAGCTATTTCTCAAAGACTTGAAGTAGTAAAGCTTTTAATTAAAAATAAAACCTATCATGAAATAGAATCAGAGACAGGTGCAAGTACAGCTACTATATCTAGAATAAACAGATCTCTTAACTATGGAGCTGATGGATATAAATTAGTTCTTGAGAAACTTAATTTTTTAGACGAAGACGATAAATGAAAATAGCCCTTGTAGGTTACAAAGTGTAATACTACAAGGGCTTTATTTTATATTCTTTAAAATTCATCCAATTTTATATCTTTCTTTTTTACATTAAGAGTATTAAAGTCAGTATAAATTACAAGACCCGGAATTTTTGAAGGGTGCCTTTTCACAAACTTTTTTTTGCAATAATCCACAGCAATATTATTTGAGTCTTTAAAGGAGCTGTGAAGTGCAGCAAGATAAGCCGCTTTTTCTATACTTTCTTTAGAAAATTCATCCTTATCTGATTTTAAAATTACATGGCTGCCGGCAGCATCTTTAACATGAAACCATAAATCTTCTCTATTTGCCAGCTTAAAAGTTAAATATTCATTTTGCTTATTATTTTTACCGCAATATATTTTATCTCCATTAGATAAGGTGTATTCAAGAGTTTTAAGTTTAGGTTTTTTATTTTTAAATTTCTGATACCTTTTAATATAGCCCATTTCAAATAATTCTTGCTTTATTTCTTCAATATCATTTTCGTTTTCACTTAAATCCATGTTTAAGGCCTGATTTTCAAGATATTCAATAGCTGATTTTGTCTTTTTTATTTCGGATTTAAGTTTAGTTTCTGCATTTTTTAATTTAGAAAACTTTTTATAGTATCTTGCTGCATTTTCATGAGCAGAAAGCTTTTTATCAAGGGGTATTTCTATTTCTTTCATATTATCATAAAAATTTTCTAATCTAACCTTTCCAGATCCGGAATTAATTTTAAAAAAGTTTGATGAAATAAGATCCCCGTAAACCTTATATATATCGCGATCTAAAGCCTCATTTAATTCATCTGATTGCTTTGCAAGCTTTCTTTTTTCTTTTTCTATATTATTTTTAATAATTTTCCTAATTGAAAAACCTTTATCTTTAATAATTTGGTTGTTTTCCCTTGTAGAATAAAAGTATTCAAGCATTCTACAAATATTACTAAAAGTCTTTTTGTCGCCATTTTTAATCATTTGTAGATTTAAAGAGAAGAAGTCAAATACTTCTTCTTCCTTGTATATAATTATTGGGGAAAAGTTATTATCTTTAAATAATTTAACCATAAGATTAAAAGAGTGCTCTAAACTTTCTATATCTTTCTTAGTCAGGCTGCTAAAAGATCTATCCTCATCTATAAAGGCACCATAGCATATTTCACTTGCACTTAGTTTACTAAATCCTGTGAAAGTGGAAATTAAATTGTTTCTTATGCTTTTATTAGGATTAAAAACTTTAAGACCTCTATTAAATGAATCTTTTGACAAAGGGTCAAGGGCAGTTGATATAGGTTCCAAGGCATAGGTTAAAGCAGGAAGAATTTGTCTAACTCTACTCATTGAATGGGGAACTCTTTTTATAGAGTCATATATTTTCTTACTCTCAGTTTCAATTAAAATAATGTTTGAATGCTTTCCCATAATTTCTATACATAAAGATTTCATGAGAAAATCAGATAAATCATTTTTTGAAGAGACATCTATTTTAAAAATTCTGTCCATTTTATACTGTTCTATATTTTCAATTCTAAATCCCTCCAAGTGTTTTCTTAAAAGCATACAGAAAGCTGGAGGATTTTGAGGATTTGTAAAGGATTTTTCAGTTAAATAAACTCTTGGCGCATTATTTGATGCCGAGATAAAAAGTTTATATTTTTCAGATCCCTTTCTAACATTTATCACTAGGTCATAATCACTAATTTGATAAATTTTTTCTATTCTGGATCCTATTAACTTTTCTTTTAAATCAAAAATAACAGCCCTTAGGACTGATCCATCATATGCCATTTAATCACCCGAGGATTATTATACCATATAAGTTTTAACTGAAATATTATCAATACAAGACATAGCTGAGTATAATATAATTAGTTTAATAGTTTCTTAATACTTTTTAAATTCTTTTGTTAAATTAAATTGATATTATACTTTTGGAGGATATATATGGAAAAATATACAGTGCTTGTAGCAGAAGATGATAAGGCGATAAGAGAGTCTATAGGAATATATTTACAAAATTCAAATTATAATGTTATATATTCAGAAGATGGAGAAGATGCTATAGAAAAATTTAAGAACAATAAGGTAGATCTTATTATTATGGATCTTATGATGCCGAAATTAAGTGGAGAGGCAGCAATAGTTAAACTTAGAGAGGAAAGCTATGTTCCGATAATTATTTTATCAGCAAAATCGGAAGATTATGATAAGGTGATAGGTTTAAATATAGGAGCTGATGACTATATTACTAAGCCTTTTAATCCCTTAGAGCTAATGGCCAGAGTAAATTCAAATATAAGAAGACTATATGATTATCAAAAATCTGGTAGTGAAGACAAGAAGTATATAGAAATCGGCAATATTAAACTTAATACCTTTGAAAAAACAGTTTTTGTAGACAAAAAGGAAGTTAAGTTAACATCTATTGAATATAAAATCTTGGAGCTTCTTATGAAAAATACTAACAGAGTTTTTTCTATTGAAGAAATTTACGAGTTGGTGTGGAATGAACCTGCTATTGAAGCAAAAACAGTTACAGTTCATATAAGAAGAATAAGAGAAAAAATTGAAATTGATCCAAAGAGACCTATGTATTTAAAAGTTGCCTGGGGTCTTGGCTATAAGTTTGTAGATCCCCACAGGAGGAGTTAGCATGGAAAAAAATAAAAAAAGCATAAGATATAGTAATTTAGGTATATGGGGATTTATTTTAGGAATATCTCTTTTATCTATTATAATATACCTGTATTTAAATATTTCTATTGAGGAAACTGATACTTATAGGCAGGCTGCAGGTCTTGCAGATACCTTTTATTCAAAGGTATCATCATCTTTATATGATGATGACATTTTGGCACAGTCTGGAGAATTTAAATATTGCGTAAGATCTTTTAAAATTACAAATTATCCATTTACAAAAGAGTATAGAGAAAAGTATCCCACAAGTGTAGTTACAAGGGATGCTGACGGAGAATACACCTATAGGCCCTTAGAGGACTATGAGGACGGAGAAAAAGATAAAAACATAAGAGAAGATTCTAACATAAAATCAATTGAAGAACCTGTATACAAAATAGGTTATTTAAGTAATGGCGGCAGATTCGGCAATTCGGATCCTCAAAGTGTAGACTTTCCAAGTGGAAACATAACCTTTAGGGGATTTTACGAAGATGGAAATATAAGTATAACCCAGACAGATATACCTCAAAATGAATTTGCAGAAAATATTGCCAATCAATTTTCCAGATCTTTAAAAAGCGCTTATAGAGAAATTGATCAGCAAACTACAGGAATCAAAAAATTAAATTTTGCCTATTCCTTTGATCCCGAAGCAAGGTTTATAAAACAAGCTGTAATTGAGTATGATTTTATGCAAAATTATATTAGTAAAATGGTGATTGCAGGATTAATAGGCTTGGCTTTAATATTTATTTTTGCTGCAGCAAGTGATTATGAAAGGGCAGGCGAGGTAGGATTTTATAAGGGAATAATAAAATATCCTTTGGGAATTGTTTTTTTAGCTATAGGAGCTTGGGCAGCTGTTTTTACAGCATGGACACAATTAATTTATATAGATGAATTTATGGATTATAGATATATAATCAGCTATGCATCTATGTTTTTACTAATGGTAACAGGTTCTATTGCAGTAATTTATTTTGTCTATGCAATTAAGTCCATTTATAATGAAGGATTTAATTCAAAAGTTATTAAAAATTCAATAACCTATAGAATCTTAAAGGGAATTAAAAATCTTTTCATGGAAAAAGCTTCAAATTTAAGTGTAAATAATGAAGCTTTTGACAGCAGCTATATGAGAAAATACTACTTAATAATTGCAGGTTTTATAGCATTAGGACTTGTAGCTTGTTTAGTTGTAGTATATCCATATCTATCAACTGTAGTATTTATTTTATGGGTTTGTCTTGTAGCGGCTATCTTCATATACTTTAGAAATCATCTTTTCAGTATAGAAGAAATTAGAAAAGTTACAGAAAATATGTCCGGAGGAGATTATACTTACAAAATCAGCGAAAGTAATAAATTTCCGGCTATAAGAGATAATGTTAATACCATATCCAAAAACTTAAATCTTGCAGTTGAAAATGCCGTTAAATCTGAAAGATTAAAGACTGAGCTTATAACAAATGTATCTCACGATTTAAAAACTCCATTAACGTCTATAATTAACTATTCAGAGCTTATAACAGATGAAAATACGGATTCTAAGGACATAAAGGATTATGCACAGATAATAAATGAAAAATCTCACAAGCTAAAAGACATAATTGAAGACCTTTTTGAAATATCAAAAGCCGCAAGTAATAATATTGAACTTGAATATGAGAATTTGGATTTAAAATCTTTAGTAAGCCAAGTAGTAGGAGAGTGGGAAGATAAGCTTGAGGAAAAAGGTCTGGAGCTTTTAGTAAGCCTTCCGGAAAACCCTGTAATTGTAAATTTAGATGGAACTAAAACATCAAGGGTTTTAGATAATCTATTTTCAAATATAGAAAAGTATGCCTTGGATAATACAAGAGTATATATAGATTTAAAGGTTGATAAGGATATTGATCTTACAATTAAAAATATATCTAAGTATCAACTTAATATATCTCCGGAAGAACTTATAGAAAGATTCACTAGGGGAGACAGCTCAAGAAATACTCAAGGATCAGGTCTTGGCCTTTCTATAGCAAGCACTCTTATAAGTGCTCAAGGTGGAAAATTCTTTCTTGAAGTAGATGGAGACCTGTTTAAAACGAAAATAAAATTTAATAAATCTGAAGAGAATAAAATCTTATAATTAAAGTTTTAATTTAAAAAGTCCCTTAGGGGGCTTTTTTATATTTTGTTAATTAGATATAATCGAAATGGTGATTATATGGAAAGAATTTTAGTTATTGAAGATGACACAGATATTAATAGACTTCTTGTAAATATATTAAATAATAAATATAAAGTTGACAGTGCCTATACAGCTAGAGAGGGACTTCTTGAGCTTAAAATCAATTCTTACGATTTAATACTTTTGGATTTAATTCTTCCTAATATGACAGGTGAAGAGTTTATAAGGGAAGTTAGAGATAAAAACGATGCTCCCATAATAGTCATATCTGCAAAAATTTCCGTAGATACAAAGGTTAACGTATTAAATTTAGGTGCTGATGCCTTTATTGCAAAGCCTTTTGATAACAAGGAAGTAATAGCACAAGTTGAAGCTACAATTAGAAGATATAAAAAATCTAAAGATAAAAATAAAAAATCATACACATTAGAAAAAGAAAATTTAAAAATTGACACTGAAAATATGACAGCAAGTATAGACGATAAAGTTTTGAAGCTCACGTCAATTGAGTTTAAAATTTTAAAAACTTTAATGGAAAATCCTAATAAAATTTTCTCAAAAGAAAATTTATACACTTCAGTTTGGGATGATGAATATATTTATGCTGCAGATACAGTTAACTCACATATTTCAAATATTAGAAACAAGATAAAAAAATTTACAGACAGGGACTACATAGAAACTATTTGGGGTATGGGCTACAGGATAAAATAAGCTATTTTAATAAATATTGGGTATAAGTAACAAAGAGGAATGTTGTCTATATAAATGAGGTGGTAATATGAAAAGAGAAATTTTAATGAAGGAACACAAAGCTGTTAGAGAAAATGTTGGATATTATGATTTTACCCACCAACTTTTAAATGTTACCGGACCTGATGCCGGAAAGTTTTTAGACAAAATGTTTGTAAACGCTATTTCAAAACTTGGTTTGGGACAGGCTACTTATACAACTATGCTTAATGAAGAAGGTCATATTATCGATGATGTTATAGTTTTTTATGTTGAAGAGGAAAGATATGTAGTTTCAACTCTTTATATTAAAGAAATGATAGAGTGGTTTGATAAGCATAAGACAAATGAAGATGTAACTTACGAGGATATTACATCAAAGCTTACTATGTTTGCAGTCCAAGGACCTAAATCAAAGGACCTTATCAACAGTCTTGTAGATGATAATATTGACGATTTGCAATTCTTTACGATTGAAGACAATACAGTTGGAGATCTTGATATTGAAGTTGCAAGAGCAGGTTTTACAGGAGAGCTTGGATATGAAATTTACGTTCCTACAGAAAAGAAAGATCTTCTTGAAAAAGAGCTTGTAAACTGTGGAAAAAAATTTAACCTTATGAATATTACATCTGATGTAATTATTAACAGTCTTCCTGGAGAAAAGGGATACGTTCTCATGAGTGACTTAAAAGGATGCAACCCTATGGAAGTTGGCTACGGATGGACAATTGACTGGAATAGTGATTTTATAGGAAAAGATGCTCTTTTAAGGGCAAAAAAAGAAGGAATTAAAAGAGATCTTGTAGGATTTACTGTAGAAATGGAAGATGCAGGAGTAGAGGCCGGTAACGAGCTTTTAATTGACGGTGAGTGTGTTGGCAGGGTTACAAAGTACACCTATGGATTTACAGTAGAAAAAGGTATAGGATATGCTTTAATTAATACCGAAAGAGCAAAAATCGGGGATAAAGTAAAAATTAAAACTTCTTCTGGAGAAATTGATGCTAGCCTTTGTGAGAGAATGTTTTATGATAAAAGCAATTCAAGGGTAAGAGCTTAAAATCTAAATTAAAGCGCCGGCTAAATAAACCGGTGCTTTTTTATGCAAAAATTTAGAAAATATTTAGATTCTATTTAGAAAAACCATATAAGAATTTGCAATAATACTCATAAGGAGATGATAAGTTGAAAGCTATAGAATATAAAAATATTTCTAAAAACTTTGGAAATACAAAAGCTTTAAATAATATAAATCTTAATATAGACAGCAAAGATATTTATGGTCTTGTTGGGCCTAATGGAGCAGGTAAATCTACTATTTTAAAGATATTGGCCGGCCATATTATAGAAGATTCTGGTGAAGTTAAAGTTTTTGATATACCCTTAAATCAAATTAAAAATAAAAAATCAACTATAGGCTTTTTAATAGAGAAGCCTGCATTTTATTCCTATCTTAGCGGAGAAAAAAACCTAAAAAGAATAGCTGAGTTAAGGGGTTTTTCCTACAATTCAAATGACCCTTTAATAAAAGAATTTAAAATGGAAGATAATCTGAATAAGAAAGTAAAATCCTATTCAACAGGTATGGTTATGAGGTTGGGATTAATAGCAGCATTTATGGGAAAACCTAAGATTTTAATTTTAGATGAACCAATTAACGGTCTTGACCCCGAAGGAATAATAGATTTAAGAAGATTGCTTTTAAAGATAAATAGAGAGTGGAATACAACAATAGTTATTTCTTCTCATATATTATCAGAACTGTCCATGATAGCAACAAAATTCGGCTTTATAAAGAAGGGACAAGTTATTGAAGAAATAAACAAAGAGGAAATAGACTCAAAAAGCAGAAACTATATTGACATAATAACTCTTGATAAGGATTTGGAAAAAGTAGTAAATATACTTGAGAGAAATTTTAATATAAAAGAATATAGAGTATATCCCGAAAATGAAATAAAAGTATTCGAAAACTTTAACAGCCAAGATTTGCAAAAAATACTTGCAAAAGAAAATATTTTTCTTAAGTCAATATCTGATGAGAAGTTTAATCTTGAAAACTATTATATAAACTTGGTGGAGGGAAAAAATGAGATACTTTAAAATAGATTTGAAAAGAGCTTTAAAAAGGAGAAGTACATTAGGCACTTTTTTGGTTTTTTCCTTAATAGTACTTGCATGTCATTTAGGCATAATTTTTGCGAATAAAAATGCTTTAAACTCAATTAATGAAGGCTATAATTATTTAATTATTACCTTTGCAAGTTTACAAATAGTAATCGCCTCATCCTCTTGGCTTTCAGCAGGATTATCTACTCTTAACTTATCAGATGAAGAAAAGGAGGGAGGATACAAAAGGCCTATTGAAGCTGGCATATCAAGAGAAAATATAATAATATCAAAGTTTTTAGGAGCAGTTACTTTATGCTTAATATTTGCTATATTTATGCTTACAGTTCATTTTATATGCTCAAAAATAATTTATGGGTTTATTGATTATAAGTTTATTTTAATAAAAATTTTTCTTAAATATATGGGACTTATGATTTTACCTATATGTGCCATTATTTCAGTGATACACCTTGTTTTTTTAAATATGAAAAATGAAAGCTTAGCCACAATATTAGGGCTATCTTTAAACCTTGTAGTTCCCGGTATACTTTTGAAATTAAATAACTTTTTAAATATAGGCAAAATAGAAAAACTTATGAACTTAATGCCTATAAAAACTGCAGAAAAAATTTCAGGTAAATTTTTTAAAGAAGTTATTTACAAGCTATCCTCATCAGAAGAGGCCATGAATTCTTTACTTGGAGGTATAGGAAAAAATATTAATCTTTCAAATATAGGTCCAACAGATTACTCAAATCTTATTCCAGGACTTGTAGTAAGTGTTATTATACTAGTAATGGCAATTGGATTGAATTTGATTATATTTAAAAGGAGAAATATTGATTAGTAGTTTTATCATATTGGGACTTGTAATTTTTATCTTATACAAAAGTTATAAGTCAAAAAAAGCTTTAAAAGAGTTAGAAAAATTTTTGGACTATAAAGTAAAATACAAGGACTTATCTGAATCCTATTTAAACATCCCTAAAAACTATAGGTTTATATTAGAAAAGTTCAATAATCTTTTAGTTGAAAATAACTCTTTAATTAATGAAAATAAAAGGCAGGAAATTTCATATAGGGAACTTCTTGCTAATTTATCCCATGATTTAAGAACACCTCTTACTTCAATTATAGGGTACTTAAGTTTAATAAAACCAGAGGATGAAAATTCTAAAGAGTATCTTGATATAGTAATAAATAGAAGCTCATATATAAAAGAGATTATTGAGAAGTTTTATGAATATTCTATAATTTCCAACTACGATATTAAAGAAGTCAATAAGATTAACCTTGTTGATTTTATAGTATCTATAGTTTTTGATTACTATGATCTTATAAAAAGTAAAAATGAAAGTATAGATATTGAGAAAAATATAGAGTTTTATGAAATAGTTACATCTAAGGAACTTTTATCGGTAGCTGTTCACAATATTATGGATAATATGGTTAAGTACTCTCTTGGAGAAAACAAAATATTAATAAAAGACATAGGATCAAGTATAAGGATTGAATTTATAAATAAAACAAGCTTAGAAGATGGAGATTATTCTTATCTTTTTGAAAAAATGAGAGTAATAGATACATCACGACAAAGCTCCACAGGACTTGGACTTAGTATAGTTAATGCTGCAATGGATAAGTTGGAATATAATTGCTCAATAGAGGTAAAGAGTAAAAAATTTATAATTCAGTTTGAAATAAAAAAATAAAGGCTAAGCCTTTATTTTTTTATTTTTAATTTTAAAAATTATCATTTGATAGTTTATTGGTTTTCTAATGACAATAGTTTTTTATAAGTTAAATCTATACCTAAAGCACCTAAAGGAGCAGTAATTATAATTCCAAGGACAGATACAGAAAGAACAATTTGGCCGCAAGATAAACCCATTGAAAGAGGGATGGATCCAATAGCAGCTTGAACTGTAGCCTTAGGTAAATAAGCAATGACACAGAAGAGACGTTCTTTATTGGTAAGTTGTGTTTTTATAAGGCATACCATTACACCAAATGCTCTGAATATAAGAGCAATAAAAATAATTCCTATGCTTGTAAATCCTGCATTTAAAGTGTAATTAATATTCACCGAAGCACCTACAAGCACAAATAAAATTACTTCAGCTGCCACCCACAATTTGCCAAACTTTTCAGATAGCCTCATAGAAACAAAATTATTACCTTTAATTTTAATCATAGATGCCATACTTACTAAAGCAATAATTCCAGACATTGGAAGATAAGGCCTAATCCAGCTTTCAATTGATATTAAAAGAAAAGCGGTAGCTAAAACAATAATTGTCTTCATACTATTTCTAATGAAATGTTTATTTGCATAGGCGGTTTCGAAGAATACGCTAAGACCATAACCTACTATAGCTCCTATGATAATGCCTATTATAATAGATAAAGGTATATTATAAAAAGATTTTATATTTATATCTCCTCCTTTTGTCATGTCGAGAAAAGTCGAAAATAATACAATTACAAAGATATCATCACATGATGCAGCTGCCATAATAAGCTGTGGAATACTTTTGGAAGTTCCATATTTTTGATCCATTAATTGAATCATTTTAGGTATAACGACAGCAGGAGAAACAGCTGAGAGAACTGCACCCATAATCGCAGCTTCAATATAAGTTACTTTTAATAATATGGGCGCAAAGAAAACATAGGTGAGTATTTCAAAACTTGCAGGTAAAAAGGACATAAGAACTGCAGGCTTTCCAACTTTTCTTAAGTCCGATAAGTCTAGAGACAGTCCAGCCTTAATTAAAATAATAATGAGTGCAATTTGTCTAAGTTCTGATGAAATATTAAGTATAGTTGGATCAAGAAGATTTAAAACATAAGGCCCTAAAACAATACCTGTAAAAAGCATTCCTATGATTCTTGGCAAACAAAATTTTTCACAAATTGCCGCCATCGATAATCCCACAAGAAATATAATTGATAGAGATGTCAACATAATAAAACCCTCCTATAGATACAAAAAGCTGACAGCTTCTGTATATTTTGCACAGAAGTCATCAGCTTTAGAAGCAGTTTTAGCATAAGCTAAGGGAGATCTTCATTCCCACAAATCCTGGATATTATATATTATTTTATAAAAAAATACAAGAAATTTGCAGGTTCTATTCAACTGTAACAGATTTTGCCAAGTTTCTAGGCTTATCCACATCATTTCCTTTGGCAAGAGAGGTATAGTAGGCTATAAACTGAGAAGGTATTATACTTAAAAAAGGTGCAAGTATATCTATAGTTTCAGGAATTTTTATAATTTGCTTTGAATTTTGATTAACTGTAGAATTGTTAAATGTAGTTATTGTATAAATATCCGCTCCCCTTGATTTTAGCTCTTCAAGATTTGATGCAATTTTATCAACGGTAAAGTTTTGAGTAACAACTGCAATTATTTTTGTGTTTTTTTCCATAAGGGCTATTGAGCCGTGTTTAAGCTCTCCTGATGCCATTGCCTCAGTGTGTATATATGATATTTCCTTTAGCTTTAAGGCTCCTTCTTTTGCAGATATAAAGTCTATACCTCTACCCGTATAATAAACTGAGGACTCATTTTTAATATCTTCAGCAATATCTCTAAAGTCATCTTTATTAGAAAGTATAAATTCTATTTTGCCCGGTATAAGCATTAGTTCCTCAAGGATATCTGTTATTTCTTCTTTAGACATAGTTCCAAGTTTATCTGCCATATCAAGCGCTATAAGGTAAAGCTGAAGTAATTGAGATGTATATGCTTTAGTTGAAGCCACTGAGATTTCAGGTCCGCAATAACAATATATTACCTTATCCGCTTCTCTTGTCATAGTTGAATTTTCGGAATTTACTATAGCTAAAATTTTAGCTCCTAATTTTTTAGCATTTTCAAGGGCTAAAAGCGTATCTGCCGTTTCACCTGATTGACTTACAAATATAGTCAATGTATTTTCATCTATAAATTTTTGATTATAATTAAATTCAGATGCTATATCACAAATAACTTGTCTCCCAGTAAATTTTTGAATAGCAAACTTGGCAACTTCTCCGGCATGAAAGGCTGTACCACAAGCTATAATATAAATTTTATTAAACTTCTCAATTTCTTCCTTCGTAAAAAAAGAATCTCCAAGTTTTATTTTGTTTTCAACAATTCTTTTTTCAAGGGTATTTCTTATAGCATCAGGTTGCTCAAAAATTTCTTTTAACATATAATGATCAAATCCGTTTTTAGAAATTGATTGACTGTCAAGATCAATATTTGTAATCTCCTTTTGAATCTCATCTAAATTATAGTTAAAAAACTTATATTCATTATTTAAACTAAATTGTGCTATTTCGTTATTTTCCATATAAATAACCTTGTTTGTATATTCAACAAGTGAAGATAATTCTGAGGAAATGAAATATCCATCATCACTTAGGCCTACTATTAAAGGAGATTTATACCTTACTGCTATCAGCTCACTAGGATTATTCATTGATATAACTCCTAAAGCATAGGAGCCTTTAAGTCTTTTTACGGATTTAAGTACAGCATTTAACAAATTACCATTATAGTAGTAATCTATTAACTGAACAATAACTTCAGTGTCTGTTTTAGATTTAAAACTATAGTCCAGATTCTCAAGTTCTTTTTTTAAGTCTTGGTAATTTTCAATAATTCCATTGTGAACTAGGGCTATGGTTTCAGAAGTATTAAGATGAGGATGAGCATTTGCCAAGCTCACTTCTCCATGAGTTGCCCATCTTGTATGACCGATTCCAACGCTCCCTTTAATAGGATTTTCTTTATAAATCTTTTTAAGATTTTCAAGTTTACCTATACTTTTTATAGTTTTAAGCTTATCTTGTCCAACTAATGACATTCCTGCAGAGTCATAACCTCTGTATTCCATTTTCTTTAATCCATTTAATATAATTTCACCTGCGTTTTTATTTCCGCAGTATCCAACTATTCCACACATAATTTACCTCCGGTATATAATACTGAAGACTCACTGGACTCCATTTGTTTTAAGATTGCTCTTAGTTTTTAAGGAGAACTTAGGCTGTGATACCTATGAAGCATCCGCCGAAAATTTCGATAACTTCATTCCTCGTCATCCCATAAGGGACCTGGCGCTATAATTATTTTTGCCTTCGTGTAATTATAACATAGGCAATTTAACTAGACAAGTTGGTTATAGCGCCTAACAGGCTTAATCATTAACTACAATTACTTAAATATAGATGGTATAATTTAACTATTGTTTTAGAAAGGGTGTAAAATTTGTTTACTAAAGACTTTAAGGTTTACAAATCTTTATGCGATAACGGGTCTCTTACACTTTATAATTTACTAAAATTACTGCTTAAAACTTCAAATGAAGAATATGAGAGGGAGGGAAAAAGTTATTTTGATTTTATTAAAGATTATAATTGCATTTGGATTATTTATAGGTGGCGTCTTGAACAAATAAGACCTATTGAAAGAGATGAATTTATAAAGATAAAAACATGGACAAGCAAATTCAGAAAAATTTACTGCTATAGGGAATATAGAGTGTTTGACTCCTCCGGCAATCTTCTCGTTAAAGCCACAGCTTTATTTTTGCTATTGGATCTTAAAAATAAAAAACCTGTGATTATAGGCAAAGATATGATTAATAAATATAAAGTTTTTCCCAAAAAAAATTTTGATAATTTTCTTTACCTAGAGAGTGACAATGATATAAAAGTAGTAAAAGAATTTACAGTTAAAAATTCAGACATAGATTATAATGGCCATGTAAATAATACAATATACGTATATTGGATTTATAAATCCATTGATGAAAATTTTTTAGAGGGAAAATATATAAATTACTTTGATATAGTTTATAAAAGAGAAATAAAAAATGATAAAAAAATTTATATTTTAAGCAATGATAACTTTAGCTACCTAGAGGTATGCACAAATGAAACGAATGCTAAAATTAATATAAAATATAAAAAATCTTGAAAAAAATACTTTTTAATGTTATCATTACTAATGATTAAACTTTATGAATTTGAAAATGACAGCTTAACTTCTTGTTTTGGTTGCTCAACATTGACAAAGGATTAAGGAATTAAGAAGGAGGGACTAAATGAAAGGCAAAGTTAAGTGGTTCAACAGCGAAAAGGGCTTTGGATTTATCACAACTGAAGAAGGAAATGATGTTTTTGCACATTTCTCTCAAATTCAAAAAGAAGGCTTCAAAACTTTAGAAGAAGCTCAAGAGGTTGAATTTGATGTTGTTGAAAGTGAAAAAGGCCCACAGGCTGAAAATATTGTAATCTTATAAATTAAAGCAGCCAAGGCTGCTTTTTTGTTTTATGGAGGTAAAGATGAAAAATAAAATACTTGCAAAAATCGATAATCAAGAAATAACTATGGAAGACTATATGGTTTTTATGAGCACTCTTAGCCCTCAAATAAAAAACCAATTAACAAAAGGTTCAAGCGAAAATAAGGTTGTAAAAGAAATTGTTGATGAAATCATATACCAACGTTTATTATATATGGATGCTAAAGAAAACGGCTTAGACAAAGATGAGGACTTTCAGAAAGTACTTACTAAAACAGAGGAATCACTTCTTACCACCTATGCTATAGGAAAGCTTATGGAAAATATAAATCCTTCAGATAGAGAAGTGGAGGAATACTATAATGCACATGCCGAAAAATTTGATGAAGATGATTCAGTAGAAGCATCTCACATACTTGTAGCTGAAAAAGAAGAAGCTGAAAATCTTAAAAAGAAATTAGATGGAGGAGCAAATTTTGAAGAGCTTGCCAAAGAATATTCCGACTGTCCATCATCAAATAACGGCGGCAATCTAGGTAAATTTTCCAAAGGTATGATGGTTAAAGAATTTGAAGATGCAGCTTTTACAATGAAAGTTGGAGAAATTTCAAATCCTATAAAAACAGATTTCGGCTATCATATTATTAAACTTAACAGTAAAATAAAAGGAAAGAAACATACCTTATCTGATGTTAGAGACAGGGTATATGAAGAAGTAAAAAACTTTAAAAGTCAAAATGCTTATGCTGATAAAATCAAGGAACTTTCACAAAAACATCATATTGAGGTTGCAAATTTAAAAGAAGAAGAAAAATAAAAATAACGAGGAATAAAATGAAAATTGAACTTTTCCAATTTATAGATGAAAGTGTTCTAACCTTAAGATCATATAATGAAATATTAAGACAAATATCTAATAAAATCGTATCTTCTTTAAAAGATACACTTTATACTGATGATAATTTTTCTAATATAAGCTACAGAATTAAATCCGAATCATCACTTAAGGAAAAAATTATTAAAAATAATTTCTTTTTAAAATATAATGATGCGGAATCTATGATTATGAATCTTTCCGATTTAATAGGGGTTAGAATAGAGTGCAGATTTATAAAAGATGAAGAGGAAATTTATAATTTAATTAAGAAAAAATATAATATTAACCAAGGTGATGGCTACTATAAAAATGATCTTGAGTCGCCTATATCTTTGAAGCTTTCTGACAAACAACCTCAAGTTCAGGTAAATGGATTTGAAATTTATAAAATAGATTGCAGGTACCAGTACGGTAAAAATATTTTTAATTTTGAACTACAAATAAAATCTATGGTTAATGTTTTTTGGGGAGAAATAGACCACAAAATTCTTTATAAAAACTACAACTATATGCTTGATGAATCGTTTTTCAGAGACATAATGTCTACTATTAAAGATTCACTTTACATGATAGACAGGCAACTTCTTTTAGTTTTTGAGCACGTTTCAAGTCTTGATGCCAGTGCTGTAGTTTCAGCTAATAAACAAATAGATCAACTCCTTTCAAAAATTATTCACGATGTTTATAGTAATAAGGTAAGGGAAGAACTGGGATTTGTATTTAACTTCAAACATTCAACAGATATTATAGTTGAGTTTCTTCAACTTACTGCTGCTAAAAAGAAAGAATTATCATACGGAGAAAATTTTGTAAAAATGATTAACAGGATAAACGATGTCAGCAATTCAAAATTAAATCTCCAGGAAAATATCAAATTCGAATCCTGTACTGAATTTTCAGATAAATTTACGAAAAATATATTTAAAACCATTATGTACTCAACTAGCAGAGATTTGACTTGGAACCTCACTTTAAAAATAATTATTCAGATGCAAAATACAGATCCTAACGAAAGTATAATTGATTTTTTAAATTTTATACGCTCTAAATATTCTCTTTTATTTATTAAAATGTTTGATTTTTTTGATTTGGCTTTAAAAGATGAAACCGAGCTTGAAAATTATATATTAAACAAAGTATATACTAATTTTAGAGAAAATAGATCAATGAATTATCTAGTTAAGGAAGCCCTTGAGGATATAGAAACTGAATATGAATTTATTAAAATAAAAGGGAAAAAACCATTTGATATTGAAAGGTTAAAAGTTAGGTTTGAAAACAGACTGGAGAATAATTAGTAAAAAATATTTTAAGAATTACTTAATGAAAAATCCTAATAAACATAATTTAAATTGATTGGAATAAATTTGATGAAGATTTATTATTATAGAGTATAATAACATTAAGGAGGATTA
Organism: Peptoniphilus catoniae; assembly: GCF_901447155.2. Taxonomy (GTDB): domain Bacteria; phylum Bacillota; class Clostridia; order Tissierellales; family Peptoniphilaceae; genus Peptoniphilus_E; species Peptoniphilus_E catoniae. The sequence goes on along the minus strand of NZ_LR588413.1, from coordinate 163,045 downwards.
CTTTGAGTAAATTAGAAAATATAGAACCGAAAAGAGTGTTTCATTATTTTGAAGAGATAACAAAAATTCCAAGGTGTTCATTTAAAGAAGAAAAAATTGCCGATTATCTTGTGAATTTTGCTGAGTCCTTTAATTTGGAATATATACGAGATGAATATAATAATATAATAATAAAAAAACCTGCCTCATTAGGATATGAAAATTCGCCTGGAATTATTCTTCAAGGTCATACAGATATGGTTTGTGAAAAACTTGAAGGTGTTGACTTTGACTTTGATAAAGACCCTATAGACTTTAGTGTTGAAGGAGACAGGATAACGGCTAAAAATACAACTTTAGGTGCTGATAACGGTATAGGAGTTGCAATGATACTTGCAATTTTAGAGTCAGATAACTACGAACATCCTTATATTGAAGCACTGTTAACTGCAACAGAGGAAAGTGGAATGATAGGTGCAAAAAATTTAGATGGATCTTTATTTACATCTGAAACCTTGCTAAACCTTGATTCTGAAACAGAAGGAAAAGGCTGTATTGCTTGCTCTTCAGGCCAAAGAGATAATATTGTTTTTAAGAAAAAGTTTCAATTGGCAGATAAGGTAAGACAATTTTATTATATAAGCCTGTCCGGATTAAAAGGCGGACATTCAGGAGAAGATATTAATAAGGGAAGAGGAAATGCTAATAAACTTTTAGCAAGAAGTTTAAAGAGAATAAATCAAAAATTCGGCATATCATTAGTTGATATATCAGGGGGATCTAAAGAGAACGCAATTCCACGATATGCAAAAGCCATTATAGCAATTGATCCTAACGATAAAAAAGGAATACAGGATGAAATTGTAAAGATAAATAGAGATTTTGTTAAGGAAATAGGTAAAGTAGATCCAGATGTTAGACTTAATTTTGAAAAAGCTGAAAAATCTGATAAATCTGATAAGTTTTTAGATGATGAATTAAAAGAAAATATTATTAATCTGCTATATATATTGCCTAATGGTGTAAGTAGCATGAGTCATAACATAAGAGGACTTGTAGGAACTTCATCAAATTTAGGGGTTATAGAATCAAGTAATGAGGAAATAATAATACACATTTCCATAAGATCAGAACTTGAGTCATTGAGAAATGAAATTTCAAAGAAAAATAATATCTGCTCTGAACTATGCAATGCTGAACACTTTGTAATAAGTAGTTATCCAGCTTGGGAATATAAAGAAAATTCAAAAATAAGAGATCTGGCAAAAGAGGTTTATAAAAATCTTAAAGGCGAGAATTTAGAATTTGAAGCTATTCATGCAGGCCTTGAGTGCGGAATTTTAAAAGAAGTAATAGGAGATATAGATATGCTTTCAATAGGTCCTAATATGCATGGTATACATGCACCTGGAGAAAGTTTGGAAATCCAATCAACAAAAAATATTTTTGAATTTGTTATTGAATTATTAAAAAGATTAAAATAAGAGGTTTTTTATGAACAAAGATGATTTAAAAGATTTAGAATATCTAAATGACGAAATGGAACCTGAGACTATAAATCTTACTTTCGAAGATGGCACAGAGGCTGAATTAGTTGTTTTAGACATATTTGACCTGGAGGACAAATCTTATATTGCACTTGTTGATGAAGATGGAGATCCCGATGAAGTTTTTTTCTATGAATACAAAGAGCTTGACGATGATGAAATAGAACTTGAAAACATCGAAAATAAGGAAGAACTTAATAAAGTTTTAGATGTTTTTGAAGAAATATATTTTGAAGAAGGTGAATTAAATGAAAACTGATTTTAAGCTACAATCTACAGACGGAACAGAAAAAACTCTTGAAAGTTATAAGGGTAAATATCTAGTTTTGTACTTTTACCCGAAAGACAATACTTCTGTTTGCACAATTGAAGCAAATGGTTTCGCAGACCTTTATGATGAGTTTAAAAATTTAGATGCAGAAATAGTGGGCATAAGCAAAGATACAATAGGCTCTCATATTAAATTTAAAGAAAAACAAAATTTGCCTTTTGAGCTTTTATCTGATCCTGAAAGAGAAGTTCACGAAAACTATGAAGTATTAAAGCCTGCTAAAATGTATGGCAAGGATGTCATTAAAACTATAAGATCAACTTTTGTTTTTGACAAAGATTCGAATCTTATTAAGGAATTTAGAAAAGTCGATGGTAAAACCCATCCAAAAGAAGTTCTTGAATATTTAAAATCACTATGATTTATAATAAATATTCAAACTTTCTTAAAAAAAATTTTGGAGAAAAGGTATATAAACTGCCTATTAAGATAGATGGTCTAACCTGTCCTAATAGAGATGGTAAATTAGGTTATGGAGGTTGTATTTTTTGCGGTGAAGAAGGCGGCAGCTTCGAAAATAAATTCGGAACTATAACACAACAGCTTGAAGAGAGTAAAAAGATTATTTCGGAAAAATACAAGGCCAAAAAATACATTGCATATTTTCAAAATTTTACTAATACTTATTTAGATTTTGAAAAATTTAAAAATAACATAGAAGAATGCCTTCTTGATGATGTAGTTGGCGTATCTATTTCCACAAGACCTGATTGTTTACCTGACAAATATTTGGATTTTCTTTATGAAATCAATAAAAATTTTATGGTAACTCTTGAGCTTGGACTACAAACTGCAAATTATAGAACCTTAAAAAAAATAAATAGAGGACATGGAGTTGCAGAATTTGTTGATGCTGTAATAAGGTGCCATAAAAGAGGTCTTAGGGTATGTGCTCATGTTATTTTGAATTTACCTTTTGATGATTTTGATGATAATATAGAAACAGCACATTTATTAAACGCACTCAATGTTGAAGAGGTAAAATTACATGCCTTGTATGTCCTTGAAAATACTAAATTAGGGTTAATGTATAAGAATAAAGAATTTCAAATTATAACTCTCGAAGAGTATAAAGAAAGAGTTATATTATTTTTACAGCATTTAGATAAAAATATTGTTGTTCAAAGACTAATTGGCAGAGCACCTGAGGAAAATAGTTTGTTTTGTAATTGGAATACTTCTTGGTGGAAAATTCGTGATGATATTGAGAAGATTATGAAAGACTCTAATTTCTGTCAGGGTGAATATATTGAAAGGATTGATAAAAAATGATTAAGTATATCTTAGGAGCAAAAGGTGTAGGAAAAACAAAATGGCTTATCGATAATGCAAATGAAGATATTAAAAGCGGAAATGGAAATATTGCATTTGTAGAATTTGATGATGATCATATTTTTAGTTTGGATTACAATGTAAGACTAATCAATGCAGATAATTACAGATTAAATGATAAGGAATCTTTTTATGGGTTTATTTGCGGGTTAATGGCAATGGATTATGATTTAGAAAAAATATATATAGACGGTATTTATAAGATAGTTAAATTAAGACCTGAGGACTTAGAGTTTTTAAAGAATAAGCTTGAAAAAGTTGAAGGCGCTTCAACTAAAGAAATTTATGTTAATATTGATTATATTTTAAGTGAATTCCCTGATTCACTAAAGAATAATGCAATTGAAATTACAGCTGAATAGGTGGTATTATGAATAATAAAGGTGTTGTTAAGATTATTGCTATATTTTTAGCTTTGTTAATGGTTTTACCGATTTTAGCTGAATTACTTGCTCAGAATTAGGTGTTATATGTGAGTTTTATAAGAAAAGATGGTCTATTTGAAAGATTTTTTGAAAGAAGATCATATTTGATTATGCAATACAACAATGGAGATATTACAAAAAGAGAATTTCTGCAATATAATTATGACTATATGATTTCTGAAAATGCGAGACCCTTCTTAAAGATAGACTCCTATGAAAAAGGAATGTATAACTATCAATACTACAACGGTATGGCTAAATATTATAAAATGTTAGCTAAAGAGGTTAGAAATAGTAAAAAACATTCCAGATATTACAATTATTATTTGAATTTAGGAAGCAAATTCTATAATCAAAAAGATGGATCTATACTATCTATACTGAAATTAATTAATTTTGAAAATGTAAGTTCGTATTTTATAAAATGTGACTCTAATTCTTTAAAAAATAGATTGTATGAGATAGTTCTTGAAGATAAAAAAGAAGCAATTTTTCATTCAAAATCAGAACGATTGCTTCAGATACTTAAAGAAAATGGAATATTCAGTTCGGGCATAAGAAAATCCTTGATAGAAGATTATATTAACGAAAGATATTAAAAGAGATATTAAAAGCTTTGATCAAATGATCAAAGCTTTTTGTTGTCAAGAAGAATATCTCCAATTTTATAAACATCTCCAGCACCCATAGTAATAAGAACATCACCAGGTTCAAGAGTTTTACTAAGATATTTAACAATATCTTCAAATTTTTCTATATAAATTGAATCTTGCCCATTTTTAACTATAGATTCACATAAGGTCTTTGAATGGATATCTCCATAATCTTTTTCACGAGCTGAATATATGTCGGTAATTATAATCTTATCTGCATCAGTAAAAGATTTGGCAAATGAATCAAGTAGCAGTTTAGTCCTAGTGAAAGTATGAGGCTGAAAAATACAATACAGCTTATTATCTACAGACTTTTTTATTGCACTTAGGGAAGCTTTGATTTCAGTTGGATGATGGGCATAATCATCAATTATTCTTGCTCCTTTATATAATCCTTTATTTTCAAGTCTTCTATGAACCCCTTTGTAAGACTCAATACCTTTTAATATTTTTTCATAAGAAATATTGTTTTCAGCTGCAGCTGCAATAGCAGCAAGGGAATTATATATGTTGTGATATCCTAAGATTTTAAGATTAACTACATCTATAAATTCATCTCTAGAATATAAATCATAAACAGGATAGCCTTCATCAGAGTATCTTATATTTTTAGCCATATAGTCTGCATGTTTATTAATTGCGATACTTATAACATTTGTGTTATCAATATTCTCTAGGCTACTGGTGTTTTTATCATCTATATTTAAAATAAGCTTATCTTCTTTATTTAAATTTTTAGCGTATCCTTGAAAGGTTCTTATTATATGATCAATATTGTCAAAATAATCAAGGTGATCTTCATCAATATTTAATACTATGGCAGTGGTTGGAAAGTACTTTAATATGTTTGCTTTGTATTCACAAGCCTCAGTTAAGAAAAGCTTTCTGTCTCCAAATTTTATATTTCCACCTATATCATCAAGTTGACCGCCTAAAAGAATTGTTGGATTAGAATCCAAATTTATAATTATTTCTGAAAGCATTGATGTCGTTGTGGTCTTTCCGTGTGTACCTGAAACAGCAATAGACACTTCATAATTAGACATAATTGAATTTAAAAAGCTGGCTCTATCTATTACATCAACTTTATTTTTAATAGCTGTTTTTAATTCTATATTCTCTAAATTCACAGCATCCGTATATACAATTAAATCAGCTCCGATGATATTTTCGGGAGAATGTTCATGGTATATTTTAATCCCTAATTTTTCAAGACTTTTAGTAGTTTTTCCTATATTAATATCGGAACCCGAAACTTCATAGCCTTCCCTATACATAATTGTAGCTAAACCGCTCATTGAAATTCCGCCGATCCCTATAAAGTGAACATGTTTATATATATGTTTATCTATATTTAAATCAAACATACTTCCTCCTTATTTTTTCTAAAAACAATTATACCATTCATGTCAAGAAAAAGCTTTTTATCCTAATATTAAGATAAAAATAATTATCAAAAAAAAGATATACAATTTATTTAATAATATAGTATAATATACTTAACTAGAGGAGGGATGAGCAAGTGAATATTACCGATGTTAGAATTAGAAAGTTGCCAGATGAAGGCAAAATGAAAGCTATTGTTTCAGTTACTTTTGATGATCAAATTGTTATCCATGATATTAAAATTATAGAAGGTGCTGAATCACTTTTTATTGCTATGCCTAGTAGAAAGCTACCTAACGGAGAATTTAGAGATATTGCACATCCTATTAATTCTGAAACTAGAAAATTAGTAGAGGATGCTGTGTTTGCTAAATATGAAGAAATAGTCCAAGAAGAAAGCGAAAAAGGCGAAGCTGAATAACGTTATTTTTACTAAGTTTGCTTTGTATGTCTAGCTTAGTTGAGCCTATAAGTTATTCTCGCTTGTTTTTGGAGAGTCAAATCTAAATTCAGGTAATTTAAAAAACACTTATCTATTTAAGTGTTTTTTTATTTAGTTTAAGTGTTTTTTTATTTAGTTTATTTTAATTATAATTAAAATAAAATAGTGATTTTTATGGAGATGATAAAATGATATTAGATGATTTAAGAAGTAAAATGAAAAAGTTGGGACTTAGTGCTTATATTATTCCAACTCTTGACCCTCATGGTTCAGAGTATTTACCTGAATATTATAAGGAAAGAAAGTTTGTAACGGGATTTACAGGATCAGCAGGCACTGCATTAATAACTTTAGATGAGGCTTTTTTATGGACTGACGGAAGATATTTTATTCAGGCTGAAAATGAAATTAAAAATTTTGGATTTAAGCTCATGAAAATGGGAATAGAGGGCTATCCCACTATTAACGAATATCTTTCTAATAATTTAAAAGATGGTTCAAAAATAGGCCTTAATGCAAACTATTATATAGAAAAAGATTTTGAAGATTTAAAAAATCTACTTAATAGTAAAAATATAATAATAGAGGACGTGGATTTAATTTATGACCTATGGAAAGACAGACCTGCCTTAAGTGATTCTAAAATATTTATTCATGATATTAAGTACTCAGGTAAAAGTTCAGAGGAAAAAATAAATGAAATAAGGAAAATACTTTTAGAGAAAGAAGCGGATCTTACTATACTCAATAGTCTTGATGATATAGCATGGATTTTTAATATAAGAGCTAGAGATATTAAAAATACACCAGTGGTTATTTCTTACGCAATAATAGAAGAAGACAAGGCTTATTTATTTGTAGACAATAGTAAACTTGATGATAAAGTCAAATCATATCTTGAAAAGTTTTCTATAATAAGGGAATATGATGAAATCTTTGAATATGTAAAACTTTATAAAAATAAGAAAATATATGTGAATGATAAAAAAATAAATAGAAAATTATATGCTTCAATTAATGAAAGTAACATTATAGTTAAGGGAAATGATATAAGTGCAAGTCTAAAATCTATAAAAAATAATGTTGAAATAGAAAATCAAAAAAATGCTTATTTAAAAGATGGAGTTGCCTTAACAAAATATATTTATTGGCTAAAGAAAAAAGCGGATATAGAAAATTTAAATGAATTTGAAGTGTCTGAAAAGTTATATGGTCTAAGAAAAGAACAAGAAGGATTTTTAGAGGGTAGCTTTGATACTATATCAGCTTACGGATCTAATGCAGCTATGATGCACTATACGGCAAGTAGAGAAAAAAACTCAAAACTTGAACCTAAAGGACTTTATTTAGTTGATTCAGGCGGACAATATCTTGATGGTACAACTGATATTACAAGAACTATATCTCTTGGAGACTTAACTGAAGAAGAGATAAAGGACTTTAGCTACGTCTTAAAGTCTCATTTAAGTCTAATGGATTTAGTTTTTCTGAAAGGGACTAAGGACATTCAACTGGATTCAATAGCAAGAAATCCGATATGGAGTATAGGATACGATTATAAATGTGGTACAGGTCATGGAGTTGGATATCTTCTTGGAGTACACGAAACCCCTCCAACTGTAGGTCCAAGATCTACAGTAAATGAAGTAAAAGTTGGAATGATATTTTCAAATGAACCTGGTATATACAAAGAAGGAAAGCACGGAATCAGGATTGAAAATATAGTTGAAGTAGTTGAAACCTTTAAAAATGAAAGCGGAACCTTTCTAAAGCTTAATACAATATCATTAGCTCCTATTGATATAGATGCAATAGATGTAAAATATTTAACTAAAGAAGAAATTGAAAAGTTAAACTCCTACCACAAAATGGTATTTGAAAAATTGTCTCCATATCTTGAAACTGAAGAAAAGAAATGGTTAAAAGAAGTTACAAAAGCAATAGGTGAATAATTTGAATTTAGAAGATAAATTAAATAAACTTCCGGATCTCCCGGGAGTTTATTTAATGAAAGATAAAAATGACAATATAATATATATAGGAAAAGCAAAATCTTTAAAAAAGAGGGTTAGGCAATACTTCGGTAGCTATGCCAACTCAAATGCAAAAGTAAAATCAATGGTGGAGCATATTCATGATTTTGAATATATTATTGTAGAGAATGAAATGGAATCGTTGATTCTAGAAAGTAATCTTATTAAGGATAATCATCCTAAATATAATATTATTTTAAGGGATGACAAACAGTACCCATATATAAAGATAGTAAACGAAAGGTATCCAAGAGTTTTAAAAACTAGAAAAATTTTAAAGGATGATTCCGAATATTTTGGGCCTTATCCTGCTGTTGGAGCTGTAAATGAAGTTCTTAAGTTATTTGAAAAAAATTATAAATTAAGGACATGTTCACTTAATTTAGAAAATCCTGACGGAAAATATAGACCATGTTTGAACTATTTTATAGGTAAATGCATGGCACCATGTCAGGGAAATGTCGATGATAAAACTTATGATGAAATGATTGAAGAAATAAGAAGGTTTTTATCAGGCAAGGATACTAATATTATTAAAAAGCTAGAGAAAGAAATGAGAGATTTCTCCGAAAAATTAGATTTTGAAAAAGCAGCTTCAATAAGAGATGATATAGTTTATCTTAAACTTCTTAATGAAAAACAAATTATTTCCAATACCGATATTATGGAAAATAGAGACGTTATTGCTATGGCAAGAGGTATAGAAGAAATTCTAGTACAAGTATTTTTTATTAGAGCAGGAAAAATAATCGGAAGGGAACATTATTTTTTAAAAGATTACTTTAATAATGATGCTCCTAAACTTGCTAATGCTTTTATAAAGCAGTTTTATGGCGGATTAGCCTTTATACCTAAGGAGATAGTTATAGAATCAGAGCCTGAAGAATTGGAAATTTTACAAAAGTTCTTGTCTGAAAAAAGAGAAGGAAAGGTAAAAATAACAGTGCCCCAAAGAGGAGAAAAAAAAGATCTTCTTAATATGGTAAAGAAAAATGCCTTGGATATGCTTAATAAATATGGGGATAGATATAAAAATAGACTTAAAAATAATATAGATACTTTAAAGCAACTGCAAAATATTATAAATTTGCCTAAGTATCCAGAAAGAATAGAGGCTTATGACATATCTAATACTTACGGAATAGAATCAGTTGGTTCTATGGTGGTATTTGAAAATGGAATAGCCAAAAAAAGTGATTATAGAAAATTTAAAATTAAGAGTGTTAATGGTCCTAATGATTATGAATCATTAAAAGAAGTTCTTACTAGAAGATTTACAAGGGGAATAAATGAAAAGAAATTTAATATAGAATCTTCTTTTTCAAAACTTCCTGATTTAATAATGATGGACGGTGGAAAGGGTCAAATAAATATAGCTAAATCTGTATTAGATAAATTAAATCTTGATATAGAAGTTTGCGGTCTTGTAAAAGATGACTTCCACACAACAAGAGGAATTATATATAAAAATAAAGAATATAACATGAATGTAGCATCTCAGGTATATAAAATGATATATAGAATTCAGGAAGAAGCTCACAGGTTCGCTATTAATTATCATAGATCTAGAAGATCTCAGAATATATTTAAATCCGAACTTGACGGAATAGATAATATAGGTCCAAAGAGAAAAAGCGATCTTATGCAGCATTTTAATTCTATAGATCGAATCAAGTCTGCATCTATTGATGAACTTTTAGAAGTTAAGTCTATGAATGTAAGATCTGCTGAATCAATATATAATTATTTTAGAAATATAAAAAATCAAGATATGGATAATAACATAAACAACTCAAACGATTATCATTATTAGAGCTTATTTGATAATTTTTTTGTATTTTTTTCAATTTTAATATATTATATATACTGTCAATAATTTATGGTAATTGACAAATTATTTTCTGCATTGTCAGTTTAATAAAGCACAGTTATATTAAAGTGAGGATTTCCATGCATGATAGCATTAAACTAAAGAAAATAGTTGAAAGCTTAAAACTTGAAACTGTCTATTTATCTTCAGATTATGAAGATGTAAGGATTATATCTTCAAACCTAAATAAGCCCGGTCTGCAAATGGTAGGGCATCATTTGGAGCTGGCGTCAAATAAAATACTAATTATAGACCAGCAAGAATGGTATTTTATAAATGAGAAAAAAAGCGAAGACAGATTTAAAATCATGGAGCTTTTTTCAAGTTATAAAATTCCGGCAATAATTTTTATATCCGATAATTATATATTTGAAGAAGTAATAGAGTATGCTAAAAAAAAGAATGTAAGCGTTTTTAGAACTAGAGAAAATTTTTTTAACTTTAGCACAAAGTTTAAAAACTATTTCGAATATGAACTTGCTCCTGTTATAAGAGTTCATGGAGTACTTCTTGATATTTATGGGGTTGGAGTTTTAATTACAGGAGATAGCGGAATCGGAAAATCTGAAACAGCTTTGGATTTAATATCTAAAGGCTCGAAATTAATATCAGACGATACTGTAATAGTAAAAAAATTTGGTGATAGTCTCATAGGGACATCTCCTGATCTTACAAGGTATTTTATGGAAATAAGAGGAGTTGGTATTATTGATGTTCAAAGCATGTTCGGGGTGGGCTATGTTATGGAAAGTAAGGAAATTGAAATGATAGCCCATTTGGAAAAATGGGAAGATCATAAAGAGTATGAGAGACTCGGAATTGATAGACATTATGAAGAAATCCTTGGGAAAAAAATCGTAAAATATACTTTACCGGTTAAACCCGGAAGACAAAATGCCCTTGTTGTAGAGGTTGCAACAAAAAGTTATAAACAAAATGAAATAGGTTATAATGCAGCATTAGAATTAAATCGTAAAATTTTAAATAACAAAGGAAATCATGAATAATTATATTAAAGCTTTATTTAATTAAAATGTGAAATTTGATTTTTGCACAATGTAGAATTATAATTATAATCGTAAGATTAATAAAAATAATGGGAGGTTTTTATGGGAAAATTTTTTAAAACAATGGATGGAAATGAAGCAGCTGCACATGTTGCTTATGCTTTTTCCGATATGGCATGTATATATCCTATCACTCCATCCTCTCCGATGGCAGAACACGTTGATGCATGGGCAGCACATGGCAGAAAGAACATTTTTGGTCAAGAGGTAATGGTAAAAGAATTACAATCAGAAGCCGGAGCTGCAGGCGCAGTACACGGAGCCTTACAAGCAGGTTCTATAACTTCAACATTTACAGCGTCTCAAGGTTTGTTGCTTATGATTCCGAATATGTATAAAATTGCCGGAGAACTTTTGCCTGCAGTATTTCACGTTGCCGCTCGCTCTTTAGCATTACACGCATTAAGTATTTTTGGTGACCATCAAGACGTAATGGCAACTCGTGCAACAGGATTTGCTTTATTAGCTTCAGGATCTGTTCAAGAGTCTATGGACATGGCAGCAGTTGCTCACTTATCAGCTATAAAAGGAAGAGTTCCTTTTCTACACTTCTTTGATGGATTTAGAACTTCACACGAAATTCAAAAGATCGAAGTTCTCGATTATAATGATCTTAAAAATTTAGTAGATAAGGATGCAATAAAAGAATTTAAAGCAAGAGCAATGAACCCATATAATCCTAAAACTGTAGGTACTGCTCAAAACCCAGATATCTATTTCCAAGCTGTAGAGGCTTCAAATACTTATTATGAAAATGTAGTTGATATAGTTGATGACTATATGAAGAAAGTATCTTCATTAACAAAAAAGAACTATGGTTTATTTAACTATTATGGTGCAGAAGATGCAGAAAAAGTTATAGTTGCAATGGGTTCGGTTACAGAAACAATTGAAGAAGCTGTAGATTACTTGGCGGACAAAGGAGAAAAAGTTGGAGTACTTAAAGTACATTTATACAGACCTTTTTCAAAGAAGCATTTCTTTGAAAGTATGCCTAAGACAGTAAAGAAAATAGCTGTACTTGATAGGACCAAAGAAAAAGGATCAATAGGAGAACCTCTATACCTTGATGTAAGAGATTTGTACTATGGTAAAGAAAATGCTCCACTAATTATTGGAGGAAGATATGGCCTAGGCTCAAAGAATACAGGACCTGCTTCAATAATTGCCGTGTTTGATCATCTCGATGACAAAGATTTAAAATCCAACTTTACACTTGGAATAATAGATGATGTTACTAATCTTTCAATAGATGTAGGACCTGAAGTAAGAACAGAACCTGAAGGAACTATAAGATGTAAATTCTGGGGATTCGGATCTGATGGTACAGTTGGAGCTAATAAATCAGCAATTAAAATTATCGGAGATAATACCGATATGTATGCTCAAGGATATTTTGATTATGACTCTAAAAAATCAGGTGGTGTAACTATTTCTCACTTAAGATTTGGTCACAATAGAATAACTTCAACATACCTAATTTCTGAAGCTGACTTTATTTCATGTTCAAAACAATCTTATGTAAACAACTATGATCTTTTAAAAGGGCTTAGAAAAGGTGGTAAATTCCTACTTAACACCTTATGGTCAGAAAGTGAATTAGAAGAACATTTACCAAACAGCTTAAAGAAATATATTGCTGAAAACGAAATAGAATTTTATACAATAAACGCTACTAAAATAGCTGCTGATATAGGACTTGGCGGAAGAACAAATATGGTAATGCAATCAGCTTTCTTTAAACTTGCAGAAGTACTTCCTATTGATGAAGCTGTTAAGTATTTGAAAAAAGCTATAGTTGATGATTATGGTGCTAAGGGAGACAATGTTGTCAATATGAATTACAAGGCTGTAGATGCAGGTATTGAATCTCTTCACAAGGTAACTGTTCCTGAATCTTGGAAAAACCTTACAGTTAATGAAAATCATTTAATTGAAGGAGCGCCTAAATTTATTAACGAAATGTTAATTCCTATAAACAGACAAGAAGGAAATAGTCTACCTGTTTCAAAATTAGTTGATTATGTGGATGGAAAATTCCCTAATGGAACATCCAAGTATGAAAAAAGAGGTATAGCAGTAAATGTACCTAAGTGGAAAAAAGAAAACTGTATCCAATGTAACAGATGTTCTTTAGTTTGTCCTCACGCAGTTATAAGACCTTTCCTATTAAATGACGAGGAAAAAGAAAAAGCTCCTGAAACATTTGAAACTGTAAATGGAAAGGGAAAAGGCGCTACAGAATATCAATATAGGATGCAAATTTCACCTCTTGATTGCACAGGATGTGGAAACTGTGCTCAAGTATGTCCTGCAAAAGAAAAGGCACTTGTAATGACTCCTTTTGAAGAAGAGTATGAAACTCAATCAGAAAATTGGAATTATGCAATGACAGTATCTTCAAAACAAGAAAACTTTGAAACAAATACAGTTAAAAATTCACAATTCCATCAACCATATCTTGAATTTTCAGGAGCGTGTGCAGGTTGCGGAGAAACTCCATATGTTAAACTTCTAACTCAACTTTTTGGAGAAAGATTAAACCTAGCAAACGCTACAGGATGTAGTTCAATTTGGGGTGCTTCAATGCCTTCAATGCCATATTGTATGGATAGCAATGGAAATGGTCCTTCATGGGGAAATTCATTGTTTGAAGATAATGCTGAATACGGATTCGGCATGGCTGCCGCTCAAACACAAAACAGGGAAAAAATAAAAATCTTAATGGAAGATTTTATTAATCTAAATCTAAATTCAGAGTTAAATGATTTGTTTAAAACTTGGATTGAAAATTTAGATGATTATAAAACCTCTAAGGAAATGACTGGTAAAATGCTACCTCTTCTTGAAAAGAAAACAGGCAACAAGGATGCAGATGAAATAATTGACGAAATTCTAGTCTTGAAGACTTTCTTAATCAAAAAGACACAATGGCTAGTAGGAGGAGACGGTTGGGCATATGATATAGGATACGGTGGACTTGACCACGTACTTGCATCAGGTGAAAATTTGAATATAATGGTACTTGATACTGAAATATATTCAAATACAGGAGGCCAAGCATCTAAGGCAACACCTACAGCAGCAATTGCACAATTCGCTGCGGCAGGCAAAAAGGTAAAGAAAAAAGACCTTGGATTAATAGCTACAACATACGGCTATGTATATGTAGCTCAAATAGCAATTGGAGCTGATATGAATCATGCTCTTAAAGTTATGAAAGAAGCTGAAGCATATAATGGTCCATCACTTATAATCTGCTACGCACCTTGTATATCACATGGTATCAAACGAGGAATGGGCTTCTCTGTAGAAGAAGAAAAGAAAGCTGTAGAGTCTGGATACTGGCATCTATACAGATATAATCCTGATTTAAAGAAAGAAGGAAAGAATCCATTTATCCTTGATTCAAAAGCACCTACAAGACCTTATAGAGAATTCCTTGATGGGGAGGTAAGATATACTTCTCTTAAGAAACTTCAACCTGAAAAGGCAGAAGAATTATTTGAACTTGCAGAAAAGGATGCAAAAGAAAGATACGACAGTTATTTAAGAATGGAATCTCTTGATCATTCAGATTTTGAATAAAAACTAAATTTAAATAAAAAATAAGCTTTAAGATTATCTTAAAGCTTATTTTTTTTATTTGATTTTAAAGTAGTAAAAACTTTTGTTATTGCAAAGGAGGAAAAAATCCCAAGAGCTAAATAAATAGATATCCACAAAGTATTAATAGCATGATTGGCAGATTCACCATAATCTCCATAGATAAAGTAATACATGGCATAATATATACCGGCTCCAGGCACCATAGGTATAAGACCGGGAATAATAGAAATTGTTGCAGGCTTTTTTATAAGCCTTGCAAGAAATTCTCCAGATAATCCTAAAACTAAAGCAGATATAAAACTTGCAAAAGGATAGTTACCATAATTTATTATAATAAATTTAAAAAGGCACCATACTAATGCTGAAAGTATTGACGTAATAATTATGGCTCTTCTTGGACAATTAAAGTGCAAATTAAAGCCTATTGTTGCAAAGAAAACAATTATGAATTGATATATGTAATACATTTATAATCACCTGACTATCTTAAGATTTTAAGTGCACTACCTACTCCCATGGCTATGAAAAAAGCAATAAATATAGCTTTAGTAAGCCCTATAAGGCCGGACAAATAATCTTCACTCATAATATCTCTAATAGAGTTTGTAAATATAAACCCAGGAAGCAAAATCATAATCGCCCCAATAATAATAGAGGCTACATTTTGACCAAAATTAAAACGATTAAAAAATATCGCAAGAAAACTTACAATAAAAGCACCTATAAAATTATCAACTACAAAACTGAATTTAAAAACTTTAAGGCTTTTTACAGCAATTGACATAATTGCAGTTATAATAAAAGCAGGCAGAAAGTCCTTAGCAGTTCCTCCGAAAACTAGACAAAAAAATGAACCGGCACATCCTGATGCAATTATATTTTTAATAATATTATTTTTGTTAAAATCTCTAATCTCATTTAACATTGCTATCGAGTTATCAATAGAATATTTGCCATCAACAAAATTTCTTGAAAAAGTATTAATTCTATCTATGTTTTCAAGATTAATGGAAGATGGAGGAACTTTTCTAAAGCTGGATAAAGTTTTTCCTTGGTATTCAACAGATAGAAAAACAGCTGAAGGAAGTACAAAGGTTTCAATATTTCTTATATTAACGCAACTTTCGCAGATTCTTTCAATGGTATTTTCAGCTCTATATATCTCCGCACCTGAAATAATTTGTAAGGTACCCGCATAAAGCGCTAGATTCATTATTTTTTTCACTTCTTCGGTATTCTTTAAAAATCTTTCCATAATGCATATATTATACTATATTGCTTATTAAAATTGAAAGTGAATAGCCATTTTGATATAATTAAGTACGAAAATCTATAAAGAGGTGATACTTTGAAAAAACCGATAGTTTCTATAATAGGAACTCCAAATGTAGGCAAATCCACTCTTTTTAATAAAATAACAGGTAAAAAGATTTCAATAACTGAAGATAAGCCTGGAGTTACCAGAGATAGAATTTATTCAGAAGCCTCTTGGCTAAATAGACCTTTTTTGCTAGTGGATACAGGAGGCCTCGATCTTAAAGATGACGATATTTTTACCATTAATATAAAAGAACAAGTAGACTTGGCCCTTGATATGTCAGATGTTATTATTTTTCTTACAGATGGCGTAAGAGGTGTTTCCCCTACTGATAGAGAAGCTGCGAATTATTTAAGAAAGTCTAATAAAAAAATTATTTTAGCAATAAATAAATTTGATTCTAAGGCTGCTAAAGAAAACTACTATGATTTTTTTGAACTCGGGTTTGATAATCCTATTATTATAAGTTCCGAACAAGGTACCGGAATCGGAGATTTACTTGATGAAGTAATAAAAGATTTTCCTATACAAATGGGAGAAGACTTTGATGATTCTATTAGGGTAAGCTTTATAGGAAAACCTAATGTTGGAAAATCATCTTTAATTAACAAAATTATAGGAGAGGATAGGTCTATTGTTACTGATATACCCGGCACTACTAGGGATGCTATAGACTCAAAATTTACAAGAAATGGTGAAGAGTTTACATTTGTCGATACGGCAGGACTTAGGAAAAAAAAGAAAATTGATGAATCTATAGAGAGATATTCAGTTATAAGAACACTTACGGCTATTGAAAGATCTAGTGTTGTAGTGTTAGTTATAGATGCCGCTGAAGGAGTTTCAGAACAAGACGCTAAAATTGTAGGCTATGCTCATGATAATAAAAAGGCTATAATTGTTGCAGTAAATAAATGGGATTTATTAACTAAAGATAATTCCACTATGAAAAATTTTGAGTCTGATATAAGGAAAAGACTGCCTTTTATAAATTACTCACCTATAGTTTATGTATCTGCACTTACAGGTCAGAGAATTGATTCTCTTTTAGATACTATATCTGTGGTTAACAACAACTACAATCATAGAATTAAAACGGGTGTATTAAATGATATATTAAATAGAGCGGTACTTTCTAATCAACCTCCATCTGATAAAGGAAAAAGAGGAAAATTATACTATGGATCTCAAGTTTCAGTTAGGCCTCCACATTTTTCTCTATCGGTAAATGATAAAAATTTATTTCATTTTTCATATATAAGGTATTTGGAAAATCAAATTAGGGAGTATTTTGGTTTTGAAGGTAGTCCTATAGTTATAAGTTTAAAGAATAGGGGAGAAAAATAATGTCATTACCAAGTCTTGCAATTTTTCTAGCCCTATCCTATCTTATAGGGTCCATATCCGGCTCTTATTTAATCGGTAAAATATTTTTAAATAAAGACATAAGGAAATTTGGAAGTGGAAATGCCGGTACTACAAACGCTATGAGAACCTTTGGCAAAAAATTTGGAATTGCCACCTTCATTATTGATTTTTTGAAGGGATTTATAAATATTTCATTAGTAAAGATTATTCTTAATCCCAGTTGTGATTTTTTAATCTTATGTGCTTTATTTTGTGTTCTTGGACACGACTTTCCCTTTCATATGAATTTCAAGGGTGGAAAGGGAGTAGCTACTACTATAGGTACTCTTGCAGTAATTAATTTTTATTTAACTCTTTATGGAGTGATAATTTGGATTGTGGTAGTGATTTTAACAAAAATTGTATCAGTGGGATCAATGTCTTTTTATATAAGCATCGTTTTTTTATATACACTTTTTGGAAATTATAGCGATTTTACATATATTATATTAATAATAATAGCATCCCTAGGTATATTTAGGCACAATACAAATCTTTATAGATTAATAGAAGGTAGAGAAAACAAAATAGGAGTGAAAAGGAAATGAAAATTTCATTACTTGGTGGGGGAAGCTGGGGAACAGCTATAGCAAGACTTTTAAAATTTAAAGGACATGAGATTAACTTTTACATTAGGGATAAAAAGGTAGTTGAAGATATAAATAAAAATCATAGAAACTCTAAATATTTGCCTCAAGTAGATTTAGGAGAATTAATAGCTACTAATAATATTAGAGAAGCTATTTCTAATATTGAAATGTTAGTTTTAGGAGTGCCTACTAATTCCATAAGACCATTATTATCAGAGATTAAACCTGATATTAATGAAGATACAATTATAGTAAATCTTGCAAAAGGAATAGAGGTGGATACTTTAGAAAGAGTTTCTGAAATTGTAGAAGATATATTACCAAATAATGTATTTGTATCTCTCTCAGGTCCATCTCACGCGGAAGAAGTAGCAAAAGATATACCAACAGCAGTTACAGTTTCTTCTAAAAATCATCAAATTGCAAAAAAAGTTCAGGAAGCATTTGCTACTGAAAATTTTAGAGTGTATACTAACGATGATTTAATAGGAGTAGAAATAAGCGGTTCTCTTAAAAATGTAATAGCTCTTGCTGCAGGTATGTGCGATGGATTAGGCTTTGGAGATAATACTAAAGCGGCTTTAGCCACAAGAGGAATATATGAAATCAGTAAACTTGGTCTTGCACTTGGAGCTAATCCCCATACATTTAATGGGTTAGCAGGCATTGGAGATCTTATTGTTACTTGCACAAGTATGTATTCAAGAAACAGAAGAGCCGGGATTCTAATTGGTGAAGGTCATACTGTAGATGAAGTAAATAAGAAAATAGGTCAGGTTGTAGAAGGAATAAAAACAACAAAATCCGCCTATGCACTTTCCAAAAAATATAATGTAATAATGCCTATTACAGAAAAACTTTATCAAGTTTTATATGAAGGATTTAATCCCAGAATAGCAGTTAGCAGTCTAATGACAAGAGCCTATAAAGAGGAAATTGAAGAAATATTTTTAGAATAACAGGTGGTATATTTGAAAAACACCAGAAAAATGAAAAAAAATGGAAGAATCTTTGTGTTTACGTTAATAGCTTTTGTTTTTTTATTTTTTGTAAGCAGATCTATAACAGGAAGGCTATACAAGGATTATAAAACTATATTTCCGACTTATACGACCTATAGAAAAACAAAAGTAGTTAAGGGATATAATATATTTAAAGAAAAAGTATACAAAGCAGAAGGTAGCGGGATAACTATTTTTAATGCCAGCGAGGGTCAAAAGGTCCCTGTAGGATTTGAAGTTGCAAGTATTAACCTTATGAATGATACATCCGGTCTAAAAGACGATTTGATAAAAGTTAATGCTGCTTTATCATATAAAACTCAAGGTATTTCCGAAGAAGAAGTTGATACTGATAATAATTTGAGCTTAAAAGAATTGCAAAACGACCTTAAAAATAAAAACTTATCAAAAGCTATAGCAGATATAAATGATTTGGATATATCTTCACAAAAAAGCGTAAGTATTTCTGAACTTTCTGAGCTTTTAGATTATTCTAAAGAGGCTTTAGAGGCTAGAAAAAAAGAGCTTTTAGAGCAAATAAGTAGGAGTAATATAACTTATAAAAGTGAGAATTCCGCTGTTGTTTCTTTTTTAATAGATAATCTAGAAAATAAATATAAACCTGAAGATTTAGACAAGTTCACCTATAATTATTTGATCAAAAATTCACAAATAAGGGAAAATAAGACCGTTACTAGAATTGAAAAAGATGACCCTTTATTTAAGCTAATAGAAAATGATAATTACTACATCGCTCTAGCTGTTGAATCTTTAAAAGATGTTGGGGATCCGAAAGTAGGAGATTATCTAACTATAGAATTTGATAAAAACAATATGGCGAAGTCAAAAATAGTTAAAATAAATAATTCCGATTCAGGATCCGTTATAATACTTTTTATAGATGACTTATTTGATGCTGTCTATAAAAAAAGAATTAATGATTTTAATCTGATACTTAGAGAGGAGAAATGTTTTGAAATTCCTAAGTCTACTATTGTAAAAAGAGATGATTTATTTGGAGTTTATGTTCAAGAAATACACGGTTTAGTAAGGTTCGTTCCTATAAAGGTTATACATCCTTTAGATAATTCAAGTTATATTTCAAAAGGAGATAAAAATTCTTATATAACTATATCAAATAAAAGATACAGAACTATATCTATTAATGATTCAATTGTATTAAATCCTAAACAGGTAAATGAATCTGAAGTTTTAAATTAAATGGGGCTGTTATGACTATAAAAGATAATATTAATAAAGTATTTGAAGAAATAGAAGATGCAAAAAAAAGAAGTGCCTACTCTCAAGATGTTAAGCTTATTGCAGTTTCAAAAATGCATTCAATTGAAGAAATTATGGAAGCTTATAATTTAGGAATAAGGGATTTTGGAGAAAACAAAGTACAGGAACTTAAAGAAAAAATTCCTAAACTTCCAAATGATATAAATTTCCATATGATTGGAAATTTGCAAACAAATAAGGTAAAATATATCTATGATAAAGTGGTTTTAATACAATCTGTGGATAACTTAAAACTTTTATCGGAAATAGATAAAAGATCAAAGAAAGATGATATTAAAGCTAATGTACTAATTCAAGTCAATATATCGAAAGAACCTCAAAAAGGAGGAGTAGACCCTTTAAAAATAATGCCTTTTATTGAAAAATCCATAGATTTTGATAATATAAAAGTAAAAGGGCTTATGGGAATGGCGCCTTTAACCGATAATGAGGAAGTTATAAGAACTTGTTTTAGAAACTTGTATAATATTAGAGAAGAAATTAAAAAGATGAATTACAAGGAAATAGACATGGCCTATCTTTCAATGGGTATGAGTGGGGATTTTAAAATTGCCATTGAAGAGGGATCTAATATGATAAGGGTAGGAACTAAAATTTTTGGTAAAAGAAATTATTATTAGGAGGATATTATGGCGGAATTTATGAACAAGGTTAAAAAAGTTTTTGGTTTTTCTGATGAGTACGATGATTATGATGATTATACAGAAGGTGAATACATTGAAGATGCTGCAATAGAAGAGCAATCTGTCAGAACACCTAAGTCAAAAAAACAAAGCACAAATACATTAAGCGCAGCTGATATGATAATTGCAGTTCATGAACCTTTATCATATGAAGAGTCTCCAAAAATTGTTGATGATTTAAGAGCTAGCAAATCTATAGTTTTGAATTTTGAACAGTTAGACCTGGATGTTAAAAGACAAATATTTGACTTTGTAAGTGGAGCTTTGTATGCAGTTGATGGAAAAATTCAGAAAGTAAATAAGGATATTTTTATTCTTGCACCTAAAAACGTAGAAATTGATGGTTTGAAAGAAGAACTTAAAAATACCGGAATGTTTCCTTGGTAATGAAGTTAAATAAAGAGGACTTGCTCGGTTATATAACTGATGAAAGTAAAATTTTATCTGCAAGAAGAGTTATAGATAAAATTGAGATAGCGGCTAATCGTCATATTTCCGTTTCTACTGATTTTTTAGATCCTTATGAAATTGAAATAGCAAAAAGTATTTTAAATAGATTTAGTGAAATTTCTTATGAAATAAACGGAGGGTATAGTAACGCTGAAAGACAGGTTATTTATATATATCCTTCTTATCTTTGCGGAATAGACAAAAATGATATTTCTGTCTTAAGTTATGAAAGTAATTTCAAAATCAATCACAAAGATATTCTTGGTGCTCTTATGGGTCTTGGAATAGATAGAAATAAAGTAGGAGATATTGTAGTAGATGACAGTTTCTTTTATATATTTATTAGGAAAGAGTTGTTTGATTTTGTAAAAACTAATCTGGAGAAAGTATCTCGATATAATATTAAATATAAGTATAGGGAGTTTATAGAGCCTGAACTGCAATATTTAAATAAAGTAATTATAATTTCATCATTAAGACTGGATGTATTTTTATCTTCGGCCCTTAATCTATCTAGATCCAATGTTAGTGAATTTATTAAATCAGATAAGGTAAAAGTTAATTTTAAAATGGAAAATAAGATCTCTTTTAATGTAAAGGAAGGAGATCTTATTTCTGTTAAAAAATTCGGAAGAATTTATTTTGATGAAATTATAGGAAGATCTAAGAAAGATAAATACATCGTAAAAATAAAAATTCCAAAATAATAACGGAGGAAGAATGGGAGTAATAATTTTTTCTGCAATTTTAATACTGATAGACCAAATTTCAAAACACCTAGTCGTGGAATTTTTAAAAGGTAAGCCTCCACTTGTAATAATAGATAAAGTTCTTAACTTTTATTATCTTGAAAATAGAGGAGCAGCTTTTGGAATTATGCAGGACAGAAGAATTTTATTTATAATTATCACTATTATTATAATATTGGTTTTATTATCTATAATATTAAAAAGCTATCGACAAAATTCATTTTTGTATAATTTATCTTTAGGTTTAATTCTTGGGGGAGCTATAGGAAATTTTATAGATAGAATTAGACTTCATTATGTTGTTGACTTTATTTCAGTTAGAATTTTCGGTTATGATTTTGCTGTATTTAATCTCGCAGATTCTTTTATAGTAATAGGTACAATTTTACTCATTATTATGATTTTATTTTATGACAATCCCGAGAGAAGAGTTAAAAATGAAAATAATAAAATCTAAAGAAGATAATATAAGGTTAGATATTTATCTCTTAGATAAAGTTGAATTTAGTAGATCTCAGATAAAGAAAAAAATTTTATCAGGACAAATTAAGGTTAACGATAAAACCATAAAGGCTGGCTATAATCTTTCTTTGGGTGATATTATAACCATTGAAGAGGACGAGGAAAAAATGCTTAAGCCACAAAAAATTGACTTTAAGATTTTATATGAAGATGAAAATTTAGCCGTAATTTCAAAACCTCAAAACTTGATAGTTCACCCTGGGGCTGGTAATTTTGATTCTACGCTGGTAAGCGGTTTAATGTATAAATTTAATCACTTAGCTAAAGGCTCTGATTCTTTAAGGCCCGGTATAGTACACAGACTAGATAAAGATACTAGTGGGTTAATGGTGATAGCGAAAACAGATCTGGCTTACAGTAATCTGGTAAATGCTTTTAAGAATCATGAAGTGAAAAAAACTTATTTAGCTATTGTTGAAGGTAAAATAAATTCATCTGGAATTATCAATAAGCCTATAGGAAGATCAGTTAAAAACAGAAAAACCATGACTGTTACTGATAAAAATTCAAAAGAAGCTTTATCTACCTACAAACTATTAAAAACTTTTAGCAATTACTCATTGGTAGAAATTAATATTTTAACTGGCAGGACCCATCAAATAAGAGTTCATTTTAGTTATATAAAACATCCGGTTTTAGGAGATCTTACTTACGGTCATAGGAATAAGTTTAATATAGATAAGCAAATGCTCCATTCCTATAAGCTTGAATTCAAGCATCCTATTACAGGAGAATCATTGAGTTTTAAAGATGAAATTCCTATACGTTTTAAAAAATTTATTAGCAGGTTTTAATTATGAAAAGTATTATTATGGATAAGGCTGCCATGGGCAGATCTATTTTAAGAATATCGAATGAAGTAGTCGAAAAAAATAAAGGTACCGACAAGCTTGTAATTATAGGAATTATTAGAAGGGGAGAGGACCTCGCTAAAAGAATTGCCAAAGAAATAGAAAAGCTTGAAGGAAGTGTTCCGGTCTACTCAATAAATATTAGAAATTTTAGAGATGATATTATAAATAGAGATAAAAATATAAAAATAAACATTCCTATTGAAAACAAAAATATAGTTCTTGTAGATGACGTATTTTTCACAGGAAGAACTGTAAGGGCGGCTCTAAATGCTTTGTCATCTTCAGGAAGGCCCAAAAGAATTCAACTCGCAACCCTTATAGATAGAGGGCATAGGGAGCTACCAATTAGACCTGATTTTGTAGGTAAAAATTTACCTACATCACTGGAAGAAAAGGTAGTTGTTTTGCTTGAAGAAACTGATGGCATAGATCAAGTTTATATAGAAAAATAAAATTTAATATTGGCTTTGTGCAAAAGCATATGAAAGAAAAACTCATATGCTTTTTTTATACTATTTTAAATAGATTGTATATGGTATAAAATGAACTTATTATGATCTATATATTAAGGAGTATTATATGAAAGATTACAATATAATAATTATTGGAGCAGGAGCAAGTGGAGTTTTTGCATCTTATGAATTTACAAAATTAAAATCAAACTTAAAGATACTTATGATTGATAAAGGCAATCCTCTTGAAAAAAGAATTTGTCCCATTAAGATTGGTAAAGTGGACAAGTGTATAAATTGTAATCCATGCAACATAATGAATGGATATGGTGGAGCTGGCACATTATCAGATGGAAAATATAATATTACAAATAGCTTTGGTGGAGATTTGCATGCTTATTTGGGAAAAGATAAAGCAATAGAGCTTATGGAATATGTGGATGAGGTTTTATGTGAGTTTGACGGTGGTAATTCAAAGCTCTATACAACTTCAAATTCTAATCTTAAAACAACAGCTTTAAGACATGATCTTCATTTGCTTGACGCCAAGGTAAGACATTTCGGAACCGATCGAAATATGAAAATTTTAAAGAAAATGTATGATTTCTCTAAAGAAAATATAGAAATGCAATTTAATACTTTTTGCACCGATATTAATTATTTTGAGGATGAAAATAAATACGAAGTAGTTACTTCAAATGAAAATTATAAGTGTGATAAAGTTATTTTGTGCTCCGGAAGATCTGGCTCAAAATGGATGTCTGAGATTTGTAATAAGTTTAATATAAAGCTTGAATCTAATCAGGTAGATATTGGAGTAAGAGTTGAACTTCCTGCGGAAGTATTTAAACATATAACCGATGTTGTTTATGAAAGTAAGATAGTTTATCAAACCAAACTATATAATGATCTTATTAGAACTTTCTGCATGAATCCTTACGGACAGGTAGTTTCTGAGAATACAAATGGAATTATCACAGTAAATGGTCATTCTTATTCAGACAAAAAACTTCAAAGCGAAAATACAAATTTTGCTCTTCTGGTAACTAATTGTTTCACAGAACCTTTTAAGGATTCAAATGAATATGGGGAATCTGTCGCTAAACTTTCAAATATGCTTGGTGGTGGTATTATCTTGCAAAGATTCGGGGATTTAATAAAGGGAAGAAGATCTAGTGATAGAAGAATGAAAAAATGTTTTACAAGGCCCACTTTAAAAGCTACTCCCGGGGATTTATCCTTAGTAATACCTAAGAGACAAATGGATTCAATTATAGAAATGATTTATGCACTGGACAAAATAGCTCCGGGAACTGCAAATGAAGATACTCTACTATATGGGGTAGAAGTTAAATTTTATAATTCTAAGGTTAAGGTAGATAGTAATTTTCAAACTGATAAAAAGGGACTATTCGTAGTAGGAGATGGAGGCGGAGTGACTCATTCTCTTTCACAGGCTTCAGCAAGTGGTGTTTACGTAGCAAGATATCTAACCAGCCTCTTCTAAAGGATATAAGTATTGATTTATGCTTAGAATATGATATAATATACGAGTAATATTAATTAAGTCGGTTGTAGAGTGGGTTTTCCCACTCTTGTTTTTTTAAGGAGGTGCAATTTGGAAAGAAGTGTATTAATCAACGAGGTAAAAGAAATAGCTTCAAAAGCTGCTGAAGACCTAGGTTATGAGCTTGTAGACGTAGAGTTTAAAGATGGAAGTAAACACTCTCTTATCTCAATTTATATTTATTCGAAGGATGGAATCAGCCTTGATGACTGTACTGAATTTAGTCGAAAGGTAGAGGATGATATAGATAGCTTGGATATAAAAAAATCTTATTATCTGGAGGTGTCATCACCTGGGCTTGATAGACCATTAAAGACTCAAGATGACTTTAGAAGAAATTTAAATAAAGAGGTTGAAGTTAAACTATTTGCACCTATAAATGGTAAAAAATCCTTTGTCGGTGAATTGTTTAGCTACGACAAGGATAGCTTAACCTTAAAAGATGAAAATGGAAATGAAATCCAAATACCCATTAAATCTATTTCCCTTACTAAACAAACTATTAAATTTTAATGGAGGAATATAAATGAATGAAGAACTTATAGGGGCACTTGAGGAACTTGAGAAAGTTAAAGGTATACCTAAAGAAGTTGTTTTTGATGCTTTGGAGTCAGCATTAATTTCAAGCTATAAGAAAAATTTCGGGACATCACAAAATGTTAAAATAGATATAGACAGAACAAATGGAAATATCAGCCTTTACTCAATGAAAAAAGTAGTTAATGATGAGGATCTTGAGGACGATAAGCTTGAAATTCCTTTATCTTTGGTTAGAAAATTAGATCCTAAGATTGAAGTAGATGATATTTATACCGAAAAATTAAAGCCTGCGAACTTTGGAAGAATAGCTGCTCAAACAGCAAAACAAGTTGTAATTCAAAGAATAAAGGATGCTGAAAGGGAAGTTATATACAATGATTATTCTGATAGAGAAAATGAAATTATAACAGGGCAAGTACAAAGAATTTCCTACGGATCAGTTTACTTTGATTTAGGAGAAACTGAAGCTGTACTTCCACCAGCTGAACAAATAAAAACAGAAGAATATAAACAAGGGGACAGACTTAAACTTTTACTTATACAAGTTAAAAAAACAACTAAGGGCCCTCAGGTTATTTTATCCAGATCTCATCCGAATTTGGTAAAAAGACTTTTTGAACTGGAAGTTCCTGAAATAGCTGAAGGAATTGTAGAAATCTATTCTATAGCAAGAGAAGCTGGATCAAGGACTAAAATTGCGGTCTTTTCAAGAGATGAAGAGGTTGATCCACTTGGAGCTTGTGTTGGATATAAGGGATCAAGAGTAAAAGCTATAGTAGACGAATTACATGATGAAAAAATCGATATAGTAATATATGAAAAACCTATTGAGGTATTTATTGCAAATTCACTTAGTCCCTCTAAAGTTGAAAAAGTATTTGTAAATGAAAAGGAAAAATCAGCTCTTGTAATAGTTCCAGATTACCAATTATCTCTAGCTATAGGAAAAGAAGGGCAAAATGCAAGACTTGCGGCAAAGTTAACTAATTGGAAAATAGATATAAAATCTGTTGAACAGTTTCAAAAATATCTTGAAGAGCAAAACATTACAGAAGAAGAGTTGGAGAATTCCTTTAAAAGTATGTTAAATACAGAAGAAAAGGAAATTGAAGTTGATTTAGATAGAGAAACAAGTGAATGCGCCCAAGAGGAAACGGCAGATAAAGATGAAATTCTACCTTGTGATACAAATATTGAAGAAAATATTGAAAATTTAAATGAAGTCAAATAATAAGCGTGGAGTGTATCATGGCAAAAATTAGGAAGATACCCATGAGAAAATGTCTGGGGTGCGGTGAAAGCAAACCGAAAAAAGATTTAATAAGAGTGGTAAAAAACAAGGAAAATGAAATTTTTCTAGATACTACAGGTAAGAAAAATGGCAGAGGTGCCTATATATGTTTTGATAAAGAATGTTTGGAAAAAGCTATTAAGTCAAAAGCTTTTAACAGATCATTTGAAATGGAGATTAATGATGAAACTTATGAAGAGTTAAGAAAATCTATAAAACAAAAATAGCACCTTATTTCAAGGAGGTGTTCTAATGTTAAAAATTAGAGTACATGCACTGGCAAAAGAGCTTGGGATAAGCAGCAAGGAGCTTATTTTAAAGCTAAAAGAATTAAATATAGAAGTTAAAAATCACATGTCTAATGTTGAAGGTACTGATATTGATAGAGTTAGGGCCTTATATACAAAAGTTGAAGCTAATAAGGATAATACAAAAAAACAAACCTTAAAAACAAATAAATCCCAAAGCAATAACAAAGTTTCAAAAGTTAGAGATAAACAAGCTTCTGAAAATAAAAAAAATATAAAGAATTTCAATAAAAATAAAGATGCCAAAACCAAAAATAACAAACATAATAATTACGAAAGCGAAACTGATATTACTAATATAGAAAATAAACCAAATAAGCAAAAATTTCATAAGAAAAAAACTAATGATAGAGCCCTAGAAGATAAAGAAAATCGAAGCTTTAAGAGAGATTTAACAAAAAAGCCTGCAAAAAAAAGAAGTAAAAATCACAAAAAAGACAATAAAGCAGAGACAAAAACAGGAGATGATACTATAGTAACTATTAATTTACCAATTACAGTAAAGGAATTCGCTAAAAAATTAAATACTCCAGTGGCACAAGTTATAACTAAATTAATAGGGCTTGGAATCATGGCTAATCAAAATCAAGATATTGATGAAGATACTTGCATATTAATAGCCGATGATTTCGGGAAAGAAATAAAGGTTGAAAATCTTGAAGAAATACCTTTAGAAGAACAATATGACTTGGATTTTGAAGATAGAGAAAGAGACTTAAAATATAGACCTCCTGTTGTAACAGTAATGGGACACGTTGATCACGGTAAAACATCATTGTTAGATGCTATTAAAAAATCTCACGTTCAAAGTTCAGAAGCAGGTGGAATCACTCAACATATAGGTGCCTATACAGTGTCAGTTAATAATAAAAAAGTAACATTTTTAGACACTCCGGGACATGAGGCTTTTACATCAATGAGGCTAAGAGGGGCTTTAATTACAGATATAGCTATTTTAGTAGTTGCAGCAGATGACGGCGTAATGCCTCAAACTATAGAAGCAATATCTCACGCTAAGTCTGCCGGAGTTCCTATAATAGTTGCCATAAATAAAATAGATAAAGTAGGCAGCAATATAGAAAGAGTAAAACAAGAACTTCTTGAAAATGGACTAATGCCTGAAGAGTGGGGCGGAGATACAATTATGGTTGGAGTTTCTGCAAAAACTAAAGAAGGTATTGATGAGCTTTTAGATATGATTTTACTTGTTGCAGAAATGCTTGAACTTAAAGCAAACCCCAACAGAACTGCTGTAGGAACTGTTGTAGATGCAAAGCTTGATAGTGGAAAGGGTCCAATGGCTACAGTACTTATACAAAAAGGAACCTTAAAATTTGGAGATTATGTAGTATCAGGAATTTCAAGCGGTCGCATAAGAGCTATGACAGATGATAAAAATAAACCTATAAGGAAGGTAGGTCCGTCAATGCCTGCGGTAATACTTGGACTTTCAGAAGTTCCAAACGCCGGAGATACTATATATGCTGTAAAAGATGAAAAGCTTGCAAGAATTATAGCTGAGAAAAATCAAGAACACCTACGTGAAACAAAGATCAAAGTTGGAAGTAAAGTTTCGCTGGAAAATTTATTTGATAGAATAAAAGAAGGCGAAATGAAAGAATTGAATATAATAGTAAAAGGTGACGTTAAAGGGTCAGTTGAGGCACTTAACCAATCTCTTATGAAATTATCCAATGAAGAAGTTAAAATTAATATAATTCACAGTGGTGTTGGAGGCATAAATGAATCAGATATATCCCTTGCATCAGCATCAAATGCTATTGTAATTGGATTTAATGTAAGGCCTAATATTAATGCCATAGAACTTGCTAAAACTGAAGAAGTAGACATTAGAACCTATAGAGTAATATATGACATTATTAACGATATTAAATCAGCTGTAACAGGCATGCTTGAACCAGATATAGTTGAAGAAATTCAAGGAAGATGCGAAGTAAGGCAAACTTTTAAACTTCCAGGAAACACAATTGTTGCCGGAGTTTATGTGCTTAGTGGAAAAATTCCTAGAAATTCAATGATAAAAGTTCTTAGAGATGATATTGTAATTCACGAAGGTGAGATTGCATCACTAAAAAGGTTTAAGGATGATGCTAAGGAGCTTGCAACCGGATTTGAGGGAGGCCTTGGAATTAATAACTTTAATGATATAAAAGAAGGAGATCTTTTAGAAAGTTATATTTTGAAAGAAGTTAAAAAAGGCTAGGTGAATTTATGAATAAAAAAAGAGTTGGACAAATATCTGAAGAGGTGAGACGAGCAGTTTCAGATATCATTAAATTTAAACTCAAAGACCCGAGAATTCCAGAAATTACAAGTGTATCAAGAGCTGATGTAACAAACGATTTATCATATGCAAAAATATATTATTCAGTCCTAGGCGATGATACAAAAAAAGAAGAAACTCAAAAGGCTTTAGAAAGCGCTAAAGGTTTTATAAAGAAAGAGCTTGCTAAAGAGGTAAAACTGAGAGCTATGCCTGAGTTGATCTTCATATATGATAATAGCCTGGATATATCCTTTGAAATTGAAAAATTAATTAAAGAGGTAAAAAATGAAAATTAACCTCTTAAAGGAGTCCATTGAAAAAGCGCAAACTATATCCTTAATATCCCATTTAAATCCTGATGGAGATAATATAGGATCATTACTGGGATTTTATAATCTTCTTAAATCATTGAAAAAGGATGTCTACCTTATTATTGATGACACTGTTCCTGATTTTTTAAAATTTTTGCCCGGTATTAATGAATCCATTAAATCTACCGATTTAGATAAAGGTGTAGATTTATTTATAACTCTTGATTGTGCGGACCTAGATAGAATAGGCAAAGATGCTATTAACTTATTTAATTCTGCAAAAATTACTATTAATATAGACCATCATATTACCAATACAGAATTTGCAGATGTCAATATAGTTGATAAAAAATCTCCGGCTACCGGTGAACTTTTATTTAATATTTTTACTGAAATTGGATATGATCTTAATAAAGAAATTGCTACACCTTTATATGCCGCGATTTCCAGTGATACAGGCAGCTTTAAATATGACTCTACCAGACCTGAAACCTTTTATGCTGCTGCAAAGCTTATGGAGTATGGAGTCAACATAAATGAAATAGCGGTTAATCTTTATCAAAGAAGATCTTTAGAAAAAACAAATCTTTTAATATCAGCTATGGACACAATAGAATTTTTTGCCGACAATAAAATTGCCATTGTATATATAGATGATTATATGATAGAAAAATCTAAAGCGAAAAAATCTGATGCAGAAGGAATTGTCGAATTTGTAAGGGATATTGAGGGAGTTGAAATTGCTATATTTATGAAAATAAAAAAGGATTCAATAAAATTAAGCCTTAGGACTAAATCCTACATAAATGCCATAAATATAGCATCTAAGTTTGGGGGAGGCGGGCACGTAAGAGCCGCAGGAGCAACTATGAATCTTCCCTTTAAAGACAGGAAAGAAGAAATTATTAAATATGCAAAAGAAGAATTATATAAACGGAATACTGATAATTAATAAAGCTCAAGATTTGACATCCCATGATGTAGTTAATTTTTTAAGAAGGAAACTAAATATTAAAAAAGTTGGCCACGCAGGAACTTTAGATCCTATGGCTACAGGCGTGCTTGTTATGTGCATAGGTAAAGCTACAAAAATTTCAGAGTACCTTATGTCCAATAGTAAAACTTATATTGCAGACTTATCTTTTGGGTATGAAACCGATACTTTAGATAAAACAGGTGAAATAATTAAAAGAAACAATTATATTCCCGACGAAGAAAGTTTAGAGAAGTGTCTTAAAAGTTTTCTTGGAAAAACTAACCAGGTTCCACCAATGTATTCCGCAATTAAATATAATGGAAGAAAACTATATGAACTTGCAAGAATGGGAAAAACAGTAGAGTTAAAGGAAAGAAAAATAGAAATTAAATCCATAGAGATCGAAAAAAAACTTTCTGATAAATCTTATAGATTAATTATAGACTGTTCTTCAGGGACTTATATAAGAAGTCTTGTAAGAGATATTGCCTATAGTTTAAATTCTTTAGCAACTTTAGAAGGCCTTGTGAGGACAAGATCAGGAAGATTTGCTATAGAGGAATCTTTAAATTTAGAGGACTTGGATAAACTTAGTCTTGATGAAATTAAAGAAAAAATAATTTCCACAGATGAAGCTTTGGCTAATTTTAAGTCCTATAGTATCCCAAGTTTTTTTTATGATAAGATAATCAATGGAGTTGCTTTTAAAGCTGAAGCCGATTTTAGAGATAATGAACTTGTAAAATTATATTGTAAAAACAAGTTTATAGGCATTGCTAATTATTATAGTAATGAA
This sequence comes from Peptoniphilus catoniae, assembly GCF_901447155.2. Taxonomy (GTDB): domain Bacteria; phylum Bacillota; class Clostridia; order Tissierellales; family Peptoniphilaceae; genus Peptoniphilus_E; species Peptoniphilus_E catoniae. The sequence continues at coordinate 130,967 of NZ_LR588413.1, read as the reverse complement.
GAATTTACAGGCTTCAAAATGAAAAAAATGTTAAAAGGTGAATAGAATATTGGAAATAATAAGTATAGATAAAGACTACCTTTCAAAAGAAGAAACGGTAATTGCCTTAGGAAATTTTGATGGGGTTCACCGGGCACATAGAGTTCTTCTTGACAGGCTCCTAAATATGGCTAAGAAAAATGGTTTGAAAAGTTCAATATTAATCTTTAAAACTCATACAAAAAATACTATTAATAATATGAACCAGAAAGTATTAACATCTAATAGAAAAAAATATGAACTTTTAGAAAATCTTGGTGTGGATCTTATATATGAAATGGAATTCACTAAAGATGTTATGAAGATTAAACCTAATGACTTTATAGAAAACTTTTTAGTAAATAACCTTAAAATTAAAGGAATAGTTGTTGGATATGATTATAGATTCGGTTATAAAGCACAAGGTGATACTGAACTATTAAAAAGCTTTGCTTGTAAGAATGCTTTAGATCTATCTGTAGTAGATAAAGTTGCTATTGATGAACACGTAGTTTCATCTACCAGAATTAGAAATCTCATAAGTGAAGGAAAGATCAAAGAAGCTAATGGCCTTTTGGGATATAGTTATTCCATGGATTGTGAGGTTATTCATGGTAAAAAGCTTGGGTCAAAAATGGGATTTCCTACTGCAAATTTAAAGTTTTTTACTCCATATATAATACCAAAATTTGGAGTATATGACTCTAATATCATTATTAATAAAAGAACTTACAAGGCGGCAACTAATATTGGTAAAAATCCTACTATAGAAAATAGCGGTATAAGAATAGAGGCACATATATTAAATTTCAATAAAGACATTTATGGAGAAAAGGTTGAGTTGGAGCTTATTGATTTCATAAGACCTGAAATTACCTTTGATAATATAGATGATCTATTCAAACAAATAAAATCAGATATAGACTTGATTGCAAGTAGAAAATAGATTAAATTTATTTACAATAGTATTTAATTATGATAGTATAAGCTAAGTACCTCATATATGTATATCGTTCCTCGGCGTATACTTGTATGTAGGTGAATTTTATAAATCTAGGAGGAAATTAATGTTAAACGTTGAAAAGAAAAAAGAAATAATTGATGAATTTAAAGTTAATGAAAAGGACACAGGATCTCCCGAAGTTCAAATTGCAATATTAACTACAAGAATCAATGAGTTAAATGAACACCTTAAAACTCACAAAAAAGACCACCATTCAAGAAGAGGACTTTTGAAAATGGTTGGTAAGAGAAGAAATCTGTTGAGATATTTAAGAAATAAAGATATTGAAAGATATCGTTCATTGATAGAAAAGCTAAACATAAGAGGTTAATCTAAAAGAGCGGTTCGCCGCTCTTTGTTTTTTAAAGGAGGATAGAATGCAAAAAGTTTTTGAGTTAGATCTTGCCGGAAGACCTTTAAAAGTCACCATCGGAAAAGTCGCAGAGCAAGCAAACGGCGAATGCCTACTTCAATATGGGGAAACTGTTGTACTTGTAACAGCTGTAGCTTCAAACACCCCTAGAGAAGGAATAGATTTTTTCCCTTTAAGTGTTGAATTTGAAGAAAAAATGTATTCAGTTGGTAAAATGCCCGGCGGATTTATAAAAAGAGAGGGAAAGCCCAGCGAAAAGGCAATTTTATCATCAAGGCTTATTGATAGGCCCATTAGACCCTTATTTCCAGAGGGCTATAGAAATGATGTGCAAATTATAGTAACAGTCCTTTCTGTAGATCAAGATGCACAACCTGATATATTAGGTATGATTGGTTCATCAATTGCGCTATCAATTTCAGACATACCCTTTGATGGTCCAACTGGATCTGTTCAAGTGGGTTATGTTGATGGAAAATATATAATAAACCCTACCGAAAAAGATCGAGAAGTTTCAAGAATAAACCTTGTAGTATCAGGGACTGAAACAGCTATAATGATGGTTGAAGCAGGATCTGATATAGTTACTGAAGAAGAAATGTTAAATGCAATTCTTGCAGGTCACGAAGAAATTAAAAAGATCTGTCATTTTATTAATGAAATTACAAATGAAATAGGCAAGGAAAAAACTGAATACAAGGTATTTAAAGCAGATGAAGAAATTTCATTAAAAGTTAGAGAATACGGAAAAGATATGTTAATAGAAGCTATTAACGATCCTAATAAAATTTCAAGAATTGAAAACACAGAAAAAGTAAAGGAAAATATAAGAGAATACTTTAAAGAATTTTCTGAAGAATTTGGAAAAGACATAGAAGAAACCTTGGAATCAATTGAAATTGAAGAAGTTAGAAGAGAAATACTTGAAGATAACATAAGGCCTGATGGAAGAGCTTTAGATGAAATTAGACCCTTATCATCAGAAACATCACTTCTTCCAAGAACCCACGGTTCTGGACTATTTACAAGAGGACAGACTCAAGTTCTTTCAGTTGTTACTCTTGCAGGTCTCTCAGATGTGCAAGTAATAGACGGACTTGGAGACGATAAGCCCAAGAGATATATCCACCATTATAATTTTCCGCCTTTTTCAGTAGGTGACACAAAACCTGTAAGAGGACCTGGAAGAAGAGAAATAGGACACGGTGCTTTAGCTGAAAGAGCATTGTTACCTGTTATACCTTCAGAGGCTGACTTCCCTTATGCTATTAGGGTTGTTTCAGAGGTTCTATCATCAAATGGATCTTCATCACAGGCTTCTATTTGCGGATCAACCTTGGCACTAATGGACGCAGGTGTTCCTATTAAAGCACCTGTTGCGGGTATTGCAATGGGCCTTATAGAAAAAGAAGGTACGGTTAAAATATTAACCGATATACAAGGGCTTGAAGATCATTTCGGAGATATGGATTTTAAAGTTGCAGGAACTAGAGAAGGCATAACTGCTATTCAAATGGATATTAAGGTTGAGGGTATAAGTAAAGAGGTTTTAACAGAAGCTCTTGAAAAAGCTAGAAAAGCAAGAATTGAAATACTTGATCATCTAAATACAACAATTTCCGAGCCTCGTCCTAATCTATCAAAATATGCACCTATAATTCATATAATTAATGTTGCACCTGAAAAAATTGGAGAAATTATAGGGGCTGGAGGAAAAACAATTAATAAAATTATTGAACAGACCGGAGTTAAAATTGACATAGATGACGATGGCACTGTATCTGTAATTTCAGAAGATTCCGATAGAGCTCAAAAGGCAATAGATATTATAGAAGCCATAGTCAAAGAAGTTGAAATTGGAGATATATATGATGCAAAAGTTAAGAAAATTATGAAATTTGGCGCCTTTATGGAAATTAAAAAAGGTGTTGAAGGTTTGCTTCATATATCTGAAATAGCTCACGAAAGAACTAACAAAGTAGAAGATGTGTTAAAGCTTGGAGATGTAGTTAAGGTGAAAGTAATAGACATTGATGAAAATTCAAAAATTTCTCTTTCTAGAAAGGCCTTAATAGAAAAAGAGACTAAAGAAGATAAAAATTTGGAAGATAAATAAAACAAAATAATTAATTCAGGATACTACGTATCCTGTTTTTATTTTAGCTCATGTTATATACTTATACTAAAGATTATATAAAAATATAAGAGGAGATTTATGAAAGTTAAAGTTATTAATAATAGTAAAAATGAATTACCAAAGTACGAAACCTCAGGCTCTGCCGGTGTTGATTTAAAAGCAAACTTAAATGAACCTATTACTATAAAACCTATGGAAAGATATCTTGTTCCAACAGGACTTTTCTTGGAAATAGAAAAAGGCTATGAAGCACAAATAAGAGCTAGATCCGGTCTCGCTTTAAAAAGTGGACTTTGTCTTGCTAATGGAATAGGTACCATTGATTCTGATTATAGGGGAGAGATAAAAGTAATACTTATAAATCTAGGTAAAGATAGTGTAACTATAAACAATGGAGACAGAATTGCACAAATGGTTTTTATTAAGTATGAAAGAGTGGATTTTGAAATTTCTGAAAAGCTTGAAGAAACTCAAAGATCCGCTGGCGGATTTGGACATACCGGTAAGTAATTTTACCCTAATATAAGACTCGATATGGTATAATCAACATACGAGGTGTCAATTTGGCAAAGAAAAAAATTTTTAAAAAAAATAAAGTTAATTCACAAAATTTTAATAAAGAAATTATAAGTATAAGCCTAATAATTCTTGGTTTACTTAGTTTAATAAGTCTTTTCAGTTCAAAAATGGGAATAATTGGAAATATTTTTTATAAAATATTTACATTTTTATGCGGAAGTGGAAATTTTATTTTTCCAATTTTATTTATAGTATGGGGACTTTTATACGGTTTTGAAAAATTTAGACAAAATTTTTTCAAAATAGTTATCTCAGGTATTATCATAACTCTTTGTATATTAGTTTTTCTTGACGGAACCAAGACATCAGATTTAACCTTAATAGACAGAATATCTTTATCCATTCAATACCTTGACATTGCAACTTCAGGGGGTATTTTAGGTTCTATTCTTGGATTTTTTCTTTATAAGCTTTTCGGCTCTATTGGAACTTATATTATTTTGTCTCTTATAATAGTATTTAATTTTTATCTACTTGTTAAATACAATAAAGAATTCTTCTCAAGATTTTCTGAAAAGCTTTCTAGTTTTAGAGAAAATTTAATAGAAAAATCAGAAAAAAGAAAATTTGCTAAGGAAGAGAAAAAAGGGGCAGAGAAAAATTTTGATACTATTGAAGAGCCTATAAATCTTTTAGCAGATGAAAAAAAAGATTTTCTTATAAAAGATTTTCAGATAAATCAGCTTATAAATGAAGAGTCTTCAGATTTAGAAGAAGATAATATAATGCAAAACCCTTTTATGGGTGAGCCAGAAAAAGAAAATAAAGATAAGACCAAAATTATTGAAAAAGAATTAAATAAAACAAATTTTGACTTTGATAAAGAGTTAGAAGAAGAAAAATTGGTTTTAAATAAAGGTTTAGAAAAATCAAAAAATATTTACTCCTTTCCTAAAATAGATCTGCTTAATAATTACGATGGAGCAACTGAGATATCCAAAAGTGAAATTATTAAAAATGGACAAATAATTCAAAAAACGATGGAGAATTTTGGAATAGAATGTAAAATAGTAGCGATTAACAGAGGACCTGTAATTACCTGCTATGAACTTGAGCCTGCAGCAGGAGTCAAGCTGTCTAAAATAGTATCTTTAAATGATAATTTATCTTTATCCCTGGCAAGCTCGGACATAAGAATTGAAGCTCCAATTCCGGGAAAATCTGCAGTTGGAATAGAAGTGCCGAATAAAAATAAACAACCCGTAACTATTAGAGAAATTATTGGAAGCAATAAGTTTAAAAATTCAACTTCCCATCTACCTTTAGCCTTAGGAAAGGATGTATCTGGATCTATTGAAATATCATCTATAGATAAAATGCCTCACTTGTTAATTGCAGGAGCTACTGGATCAGGCAAATCAGTTTGTATTAACACAATAATTGTTAGTATTTTATATAAATCTTCACCTGACGAAGTTAAGCTTATGTTAATAGATCCTAAAGTTGTTGAGTTAAGTGTCTATAACGGAATACCTCATCTTTTAATTCCAGTTGTAACCGATCCTAAAAAAGCAGCTTTTGCACTTAATTGGGCAGTAGGAGAAATGGAAAGAAGATATAAAATTTTTGCTGAAAACGCTGTTAGAGACCTTACATCATATAACAACAAAGTGAAAAAGGCTGGCATAGAAGGAGATCCTATTCCTAAAATAGTGATTATAATCGATGAGCTATCAGATCTAATGATGGCATCTCAAGCTGAGGTTGAAGATTATATTACAAGACTTGCTCAAATGGCAAGAGCTGCTGGAATATATTTAATTATTGCCACTCAAAGGCCATCTGTTGATGTAATAACAGGTACAATCAAAGCCAATATTCCATCAAGAATTGCCTTTGCTGTATCTTCATCTATTGATTCAAGAACTATTTTAGATATGAGCGGTGCTGAAAAACTTTTAGGAAAAGGAGATATGCTTTTTTATCCTGGCTTTTACTCTAAACCTGTAAGATTACAAGGAGCTTTTATTAGTGACGATGAAGTTGAAGCCGTTGTAAATTACGTAAAAGAAAATTCAGAATATGATAATCCGTATGAGAATAAAATAAAAAATGAAATAAAAGAAAAAAAAGATAGCATTGATAATGCTAAAGATCCTCTTTTTGCAAAAGCTGTTGAATATATATTAATGGATGAGCAGGCTTCAATTTCATTTTTACAAAGAAAATTAAAAGTAGGCTACTCTCGTGCTGCAAGAATTGTTGATCAAATGGAAGAGTCCGGTATTATAGGTCCTTACGAAGGATCCAAACCTCGAAAAATTTTAATGAGTGAAGAAGATATTAGAAAACTGATAGGAGACGATAATGAATAAAGTATATTTTATGACTCTCGGTTGTTCTAAAAATGACATAGATACTTCTCAAATGAAATCTATTCTTGATGAAAATAAATTTGATATAAGTGATGACATTGAATGTGCAGATGTAATAGTTGTAAATACTTGTGGTTTTATAGATGCTGCTAAAGAAGAATCTATAGACGCAATATTAAGTTCTTCAAGATATAAAGAAACCGGTAAGTGTAAGAAGCTTATTGTAACAGGGTGTCTTGCACAAAGATACTCAAAGGAACTATTGGAAGAAATCCCTGAAATTGACTCAATTATAGGAACAGGCAATTTTGGCGATATAAATAATATTCTTGATACTTCACTAAAAGGCAAAAAAACTATAGAAATAGATAACTTAAATAATAAATATATAGAAGGGCTTAAGAAAAAAGATGTATTTGCTACTGAATATGTCAAAATCTCAGAAGGATGCAATAACAATTGCACCTATTGTATTATTCCAAAATTAAGAGGTAGCAACAGATCAAGAAAAATAGAAGACATTTATGATGAGGTTGAGTATTTAGTCAGCAAAGGTGCAAAAGAGATAATTTTAATTGCGCAAAATACCACAGACTATGGTATAGATATTTACGGTGAATATAAGTTAGCAGATCTTATAGCAAAAATTTCTAAAATAAAAGATCTTGAGTGGATAAGAGTCATGTATTTATATCCAGATAACTTAAATACTAGGCTAATTAATGAATTTAAAACAAATGATAAACTTTTAAAATATGTGGACATTCCTCTTCAACATGTAAGCAACAAAATTTTAAAGATGATGAATAGACACACAGATAGGCAAAGCATTCAAAATTTAATTAATAAGCTAAGAAAAGAAATTACAAATATTGTTATAAGAACAACTTTTATTGTAGGTTTTCCTGGAGAAAGTGAAGAAGATTTTATGGAACTCTATAATTTCATTAAGGATAACAAACTTGATAAGTTAGGTGTTTTTAAATATTCTAAGGAAGAAAACACTCCTGCTTATAATTTAAAAAATCATCTATCTGATGAAATAAAGGAAGATAGATATGAAAGAATAATGAGCCTCCAAAAAGATATCTCAGAAGATAATATTAAAAACTATATAGGAAAAACACTTGATGTTTTAGTTGAAGAAAAGGTTGATGACTTTAATTATATTGGAAGGGCATATTGCGATGCTCCTGAAGTAGATGGAGTTATTTATTTAAATACTAATAAGAATATATGCATAAGTGACTTCGTAAAAGTGCAAGTAATCGATAGTTTTGAGTATGATTTAATTGGTGAGTTGTTATGAATTTAGCTAATAAATTAACTTTTTTAAGAATTTTATTGGTACCTGTTTTTGTTGTATTAATGTATATGGATTTCCAAGGTGCAAGGATAGCTGCAACTATAATTTTTATATTTGCCTCTTTTACAGATTTTTTAGATGGATATATAGCCAGAAAAAATCAATTGGTGACTAATTTCGGCAAGTTTGCAGACCCCCTTGCTGATAAAATTCTTGTTTGTGCCGCTTTAATTATTCTTACAGAAATAGGAGATGTTCCCGCCTGGGGAGTTATTATTATAATAGCAAGGGAGTTTGCCGTAACTGGATTAAGAATTATAGCTGCATCTGAAAACATAACAATTGCAGCAAGCAAACTTGGAAAAGTAAAAACAGTATCCCAGCTTATATCCACAATAATACTTTTGTCTAACATAACTATTTTATATAAATTTGGAATATATCTTTTCTATTTAGCAATATTATTTACAATAATTTCAGGTTTAGATTATTTTATAAAAAATAAAAGGGTTTTGGATCTTGAGAATATTTAGGAGAAATTATGAATGCAGGAATAATAACAGTTGGAACTGAAATAATTATAGGAAGTATATTAAATACAAACATAAAATATCTTTCTGAAAAGCTTTCAGAAATTGGAGTGCATGTAGACTATCATGTATCAGTTAGAGATAATGCACAAGCTTTGACAAATCAAATTGAAAACTTACTTTCAAAAGTTGATATATTATTTTTGTGCGGAGGTCTTGGGCCAACAGATGATGATATTACTAAGCAAGTTTTGGCTAATTATTTAGACAGAAAGCTTATACTTGATGATGAGCAATATAACAAATTAATAAATAGATTCAAAAAGAATAAATCTACTATGACTAAAAATAATGTAAGACAAGCTTATGTTATAGAGTCATCAACTATTCTTGATAATGATAATGGTACCGCTCCTGGCGAGCTTGTTGAATACAAAGATAAAAAAATATTTTTACTTCCCGGACCTCCAAGGGAATTTGAACCTATGGTTGACAAATATACTATGAAATATTTAATAAATGACAGATCCATAATTATTAAATCGGTAAATATTGCAGGTCTTGGAGAGAGTAAAGTTGAGGATAGACTTAGAAAATTAAATTTGGAAGATAGTGAAGTTTCTCTAAATACTTTCGCCAGATACTACGATACTGAAGTCAAAATAATTGCAGAAGGAGAAGATAGAACTAAACTAATAAGTAAGGTTGATGAGGTTGTTAAAAGACTTCACGAAAGCTTTGGCAAAAATCTTTATTCTGAAGATAATATAAGCTTAGCAAAAATGCTTTTAAATAAGCTTATAAGAAATAATCTTACCATATCCTTTGCAGAATCAGTTACAGGTGGATTATTAACCTCAAGATTAACGTCAGAGGCCGGTGCATCTAAGTCTATTAAAAATTCGATTATAACATACTCAAATGAAGCAAAATCAAAACTTCTTGGAGTAAAACCCGAAACTCTTAACAAATACGGTGCTGTATCAAAAGAAACTGCTTATGAAATGGCGTATGGTCTTAGTAAACTTAACATGAGTGACATAAGTGTTTCAGTTACAGGGGAGGCAGGTCCTATTAAGTCAGAAAAAGACATAGGTACTGTTTTTGTCTGTTATTATTTTAATGAAAATAATTATGAAACAAAAGAATATTTTTTAAATGGAGATAGAAATACTATTCAATCACGCACTGTAGATACAATTTTATTACACTTGATATTTAAAATAGGAGGGCAATATGGAACAAGAAAATAAGAAAAGAGCTTTAGATTCTGCTATAGCAAAAATTGAAAAACAATTCGGAAAAGGTTCTATTATGAAACTAGGAGAAGATAGCAAACTTGATATAGATATTATCCCTACTGGTGCTTTATCTTTGGATTTAGCACTTGGTGTAGGAGGTATACCTAGGGGAAGAATTATAGAAATATATGGACCTGAATCTTCAGGCAAAACAACCCTTGCTCTCCATATACTTGCTGAAGCTCAAAAAAGAGACGGTATAGCGGCTTTTATAGACGCCGAACATGCTCTTGATCCGGGATACGCCAAAAACCTTGGAGTTGATATAGAGAATTTAATAATTTCTCAACCTGATACGGGAGAACAAGCTCTTGAAATAACAGAATCTTTAGTTAGATCAAATGCAGTTGACGTTATTATAGTAGATTCTGTTGCGGCTCTTGTGCCTAAAGCTGAAATCGAAGGTGAAATGGGAGATAGCCATATAGGTCTTCAAGCAAGACTCATGTCTCAAGCTCTTAGAAAGCTTACTGGAGCCATTAATAGATCAAAAACTGCAGTTATATTTATCAATCAGTTAAGAGAAAAAGTTGGAGTAATGTTTGGAAATCCTGAAACGACAACAGGTGGTAGGGCATTAAAGTTTTATTCTACCATAAGACTTGATATTAGAAGAACAGAAAACGTGAAACAAGGCGATCAAATAGTCGGTAATAGGGTTAGGGTTAAGGTTGTAAAAAACAAAGTTGCTCCCCCTTTTAAACAAGCTGAATTTGATATTATGTATGGAACTGGAATATCTAGAATAGGAAATATTTTAGATGTTGGAACAGAAGCAGGTATAGTTAATAAATCAGGAGCTTGGTACAGTTATAATGAACATAAACTTGGTCAAGGAAGAGAAAATTCAAAGGATTTTCTTCTTGCAAATCCTGAAGTCTTACAAGAAATTGAAGCTGAAATAAAAGAGAAATATCATATAGGTAAACATGATAAAAAAATAGACGATAAGGATGCTCAAGATTCAGACCTTAATGAATAAGGCAGTGATATAGTTGAAATTTTTGTATTTTACAGATACTCATATCAGAGCTACAAGCCCAAAAAATAGGCTAGATGATTTCTTACAAACTTTAAAAAACAAAATAAATGAAGTAGCAGATATAAGTATAAGAGAAAATGTTGACTTCGTACTACATGGAGGAGATCTTTTTGATAGACCTGACACACCTATTGCTTTAGTGGCTGATTTTTCAAAAATATTTAGGAAATTTAAAGCACCTATTTATATAATAAGTGGTAATCACGATATATTCGGTCATAATTCCAAAACTTTAAATAGAAGTATGTTAGGATTGTTAAATAGCTTTAATGTAGTTAACTTGGTTAATGATAAAAAAATTATACTCGAAAAAGATGGTATAAAAGTACAGCTTACAGGTTATCCTTATTCAGTGGGTATGGATAATCCAGAAAATAGAGAAAATTATATTGTTAAAGAAAAAAATCCTAATGTTGATTATATGATTCATATGACTCATGGATTTTTGATAGATAAGCCTTTTATAAGGGGTGTATCCCACACTCTTATATCTGAAATTTTAGACACAAAAGCTGACATTACCTTGGCAGGTCACTATCATTATGGTTTTAAAACTCAAAAAGTAGACGATAAATATTTTATTAATCCAGGAGCTTTGATTCGTATATCCAACTCCTTAACTGAAATAAAAAGAAAACCCAAGGTAAATATAATTGAATTAACTGATAAAATTGAAATAAAAGATATTTATTTAAAATCCGCTCTTGATGGAGAATTAGTCCTTGATAGAAGTGAAATTGAAAGACATAAGTTTAAGAGTTTTAAACTTGATGAGTTTAAAGAAATCATAGAATCAACGACGGAACTTGGTAATATTGATGTTTATGATATTTTGAACAATATTGCATTAAATGAATCCATAGATGAAAAAATTAGAAAAGAAGCTATAAAAAGAATTGAAAAACAACAAATACAGGAGGCTGAATTTTATTGATCTATATTACAAAATTGGAACTTGAAAATTTTCAGTCTCACAAAAAAAGTACTCTTGAATTTAACAGAGGATTAAATGTAATAATAGGTAGTTCTGATAGTGGTAAGACAGCTATAATTAGAGCTATTAAATGGGCTCTTTATAATGAACCTCAAGGCGACTATTTTATTAGACAGGGAGAGAAAAAAGTTTCGGTAACTATTTATTTCAATACAGGGGCCATAGTAAGGAGATTTAGATCCTCTTCAAAAAACAGCTATTATTTAAAGAAATCAAATGGTGAAGAATTTAATTTTGACGGATTTGGCAGAAGTGTTCCCAAAGAAATTATTCAAGAAATAAATATGTATAAAATAAGCCTTGACAGTAGTAATGATAATATTATCAACATAGCTGAGCAACTTGAAGGCCCATTTTTAATTAATGAAAAAACTTCTATTAGAGCCAGTGCTATTGGTAGATTAATAGGTGTTAATCTTATAGATAATGCAATGAGAGATGCTATAAGAGATAGTAAAACTTCATCTACAAGTTTAAAATATTTAAAGTCCAAGTCAGATGAATTGTCTGAGGAACTAAAAGCTTTTTACTATTTAAAAGATAAGGAGCTACTTTTAGGCAAACTTAAAGCTCTAAAAAAAGATCTTGATACTAAGATAATTTTTTATGATAAACTTAACGATTTAAACAAATTTTATTTGAATTTTAATTCTGAACTTAAAGTTATAAAAAAAGAACTAAACAAATATAAAAATTTAGAAAAAATTTCTATTTTGCTTAGTGATATAAATTTTAAATACTATAAGTATAAAGAATTAAAAAATCTAAGCAAGAATTATATAGATATTAGTTTAGAAATATCTTATAACACTAAAATTTTAGAAAAAGTAAAAAATTTATCAAAATTGGAAAATTTAAAAGAAAATATTATTTTTAAATTTGATAAATATAAAAATTTTAATGATTTATATAAAAATCTTGAGATTTTAAATGTTAATTTAGAAAATACGAGGTTTAGTCTTAATAAATACAAGGATTTAACCTCTATAGATAATTTACAAATTTCTCTTAAAGAAAAAATAAAAAAATATAATAATATTTTGGATATATACAGTAGATATACCAATATAATTGATAGAATTGAACTTGGAGAAAAATTTATAAAAAAATATAAACAAATTGATAAAGTCCTTTTTATTAGTAAAAATCTTAATGACAAAATATCTTTATTAAATCTATTGTCTAATTCTTTAAAATCTTTAAATGCCTTAACAGAGGATATTAAAAACCTTAACAACTATATAAATAAAACTAAGATATCTATAGATGAATATTATAACGAATATGAATATAATTTATTAAAATTAGGTCATTGTCCTCTGTGCATGAGCGAAATAACAGATGACACAATAAGCCATATAAAAGAACTTTTATAATTAAGGAGTTATTATGAATTACGAAGAAAATCTTAATAAGTTAAGAGATGAACTTGAAAAATCTAAAAGTATTAAATATAAAGCGGAAGCCAAGCTTGAACAACTTTATTCGCAAAAAGAGGAACTTATAAAAGAGATAAAAGCGCTGAATATTGAACCTGAAAATTTAGAAGGTGAAATAGCTAAACTTAAAAGCGAAATAGATGAACTTTTTAAACAAGCAAATGAATTAATGCCTAAGGAATGATTAAATGGATCTGGATTTTCTTAATAATAAAATAGTTTCTCTCGAAAAGGAAATAAATGTTGCTAGGGGAGAAAGAAGTATTTTACAAGCACAATTAGATAAGACTCAGTCTGAAATCCAATCTTTGGAAGAATATGAAAATATTCTATCTAAGGTTATAATTCTTTTTCAAAAGACTTCTGATTATGGCAGAAGGCAAGCTAAGACACAAATTGAAAACTTGGTTACAAAATGTTTGCAATACATACTTGAAAGTGATATTGAGTTTACTATTGAAATTAGCGAAAGCAGAGATATACCTCAGGCAGAATTTTACGTTATATCTAACTATGATGGCTATAGTATAAAAACAAAACCAGAACTTGCGCGAGGTGGAGGAATAGTAGACATTATATCTATAGCTTTAAGGATTGCTTTTATGCAAATCCATAGACCTGAAATACAGGGTCCTTTGATTTTAGATGAACCTGGAAAGCACGTAAGTGACGACTATATATTTAATCTTGGGGAGCTTTTAAAAAAATCCTCAAATATGTTTAAAAGACAAATAATAATGGTAACCCACGATAAACATTTAAGTGAAATTTGCGACTTGTCATATTTTGTGACAAATAAAGCCGGCATTTCTATTGTGGAAAAGTCTAATGAGTATTAATACAACTTTTTAAATAAACTCTAAGGAGTTTATTTTTTATTTCAGCGCTACTTATAAAGCCTTACTATGTTATAATTATGTATTAGCAAAGAGAGGTTTAAATTGGAAAATATAAATTTAATTAACGATTATAAATATAATATTGAAGAATATATAAAAAATGTTAAAGAGAATTATAGCTGTCAAAATAAAAATGCACTTGTTATAACTCATGGTTGTCAAATGAATGAACACGATTCCGAAAAAATAAGTTGGTTACTTGAAAAAATGGGTTACAATCTAGTAGATACAATAGAGGATGCAGACTTTATTTTGCTTAATACGTGTTCTGTAAGACACTCTGCGGAAGATAAGGTCTATGGACAGTTGGGAAATCTTAAACATCTAAAAAATCAAAATAAAAATATGAAAGTTGCCGTTTGTGGCTGCATGATGCAAAGAAAAGAATCAAGAGAATATGTAATTGATAAATTCGAAAATGTAGATATAATTTTCGGAACTAACAATATTTTTAGACTACCGGAGTTAATAATTTCCAACTATGAAACTAATAGTTTGGCAATGGATATTGATGAGAGTATGCTTCGTACAGATAGCGATATTGGCACAAATAGACTTTATAAATTTAAGTCTTATGTAAATATCATGTATGGATGTGATAATTTTTGTACTTTTTGCATTGTACCGTATACTAGAGGCAGAGAAAGTAGTAGAGAGCCTGATGATATAATTAATGAAATTAAAAATCTTGTTAAAACAGGTACTAAAGAAGTAACTCTTTTGGGTCAAAATGTAAACTCCTATGGAAAAAATTTAGACAAAAGAATAAATTTTACAGACCTGTTGTATAGAATCAATGAAATTGACGGATTGGAAAGAATAAGATTTATGACATCTCACCCTAAGGATATCTCAGATGAACTTATAAATGCCTATAAAGATCTTGACAAGCTATGTAACTTTCTACATTTACCAGTTCAATCCGGATCAACAAGATTACTTAAATTAATGAATAGAAAATATACAAAAGAAGACTATTTGAAAATTATAGATAAAATTAAAAATGTAAATCCCGATATAGCTTTGTGCACAGACTTAATGGTGGGATTCCCGGGAGAGGAAGAAGAAGACTTTTTAGAAACTCTAGACCTAGTTAAAAAAGTCGAATATGATACGTCCTTCACCTTTATATACTCAAAAAGGGAAGGGACAAGGGCTGCAAAATCTAAAGAACAAATCCCAGATAATATAAAGCATGAAAGATTTGAAAGACTCCTTGATGTTTTGTATCCTATTCAACTTAAAAAAAATACAAAACTTATAGGTAATATTGAAAAAGTCCTTGTTGAGGGAGCAAGTAAAAATAGAAGTGACGTTTTAACAGGCAGGACAGAAGGTTTTAAAACTGTTAATTTCAAGGGAAATAAAAAAGATATTGGAAATATTTTGGATGTAAAAATTATATCTGCAAATACTTTTTCTTTAAATGGTGATTTAATTGAATCTTAATAAAGAAAATATAACTCCAATGATGAAGCAATATTTAGATATTAAAAAAGAACATAAGGATAAAATATTACTTTTTAGACTTGGAGATTTTTATGAAATGTTTTTTGAAGATGCTTTAATTGTATCTAAAGAGTTAGATCTGACACTAACTAAAAGGGCTTCTTCAGGATCTAATACCCCAATGTGCGGATTTCCTTATCATGTAGCCCAGTCATATATATCAAGACTTATTAATAGAGGGTATAAGGTTGCAATATGCGAACAAGTAGAAGATCCTAAATTAGCAAAATCATTAGTAAAAAGAGAGGTAATACAAGTCTTAACTCCCGGGACCTTCACTGATCCTAACTATTTAAAGGGAGGGGAAAACAACTTTTTATTATCTTTATTTATTAAAAATAACAGCGTATATATAAGTTATTCCGATTACAGTACAGGTGAGCTTTACACTACCTCAAAAGTATTTTTAAATTCTGATAATCTTATAAAATTCTTTACGGATGAATATTATAGAATAAATCCAAGCGAAATTCTTATAAATAAACAAAATAATAAAAAAGTTGTTAATGCTATTGAAGGATTAAATACTTATGTCAACTATATTGATGATTTCAGCTATGATTATACTGTAATTAATGAAAAAAATAGATTTTTAATTAATAAAGATATTATTAAAGACCTAGATGCTTTAGGTTCAAAAAACCTTGTTAATGATTTTTCTTCTGTTAATATTCTGCTTAATTACTTGGCTGAAACACAAAAAATGGGATTAAATCACTTAAACTCAATAGTATATTATGATAGCGATAAGTTTATGACTATTGATGAAAATTCAAGGCAAAATCTTGAACTTGTTCGCGGCTCCAACACAGGGTCTAAATCTGAATCCCTACTTGGCGTACTTGACAATTGCAAGACATCTATGGGATCTAGAGAGCTTAAAAAATGGATTGAAGAACCTTTGAAAAATAAAGAAAAAATTGAATACAGATATGAAATCATAGATACCTTTATAAAAGATTTTATACTTCTTGATAAAATTGCTTCTTACTTAAAAAATATTTATGATATTGAGAGATTAAGTGTTAAAATCGCAAAAGAAACAGTTACTCCTAAGGATCTTATATCATTGGCCGATTCTTTGGATTCCATAAATAAGATTAAAGAAATTTTAGCGACTTGCGACTATAAAATTTTTAATGATCTTTCAGATGAAATAGAGCCTCTTTCTGAAATAAAAAGCAGAATTTCAGAAATGATAATGGAAGACCCTCCAGCTAATTTTGAGGAGAACCCTTTTATTAGAACCGGATTTTCTGAAGATTTAGATCAACTTTTTGATATAAGTTCAAGAGGTAAAGAATGGATCTTAAAGCTTGAAGACAAGGAAAGAAAAGATACAGGAATAAAAAACCTTAAAATAAAATATAATAAAATCCTAGGCTACTTTATTGAAGTTACTAAGTCATTTACAGACAAAGTACCTGATAGCTACATTAGAAAACAAACACTGGTAGGTTCTGAGAGATATTTTTGTATTGAGCTTAAGGAAATGGAATCTAAACTTCTAACCTCAAGAGAAGATGCTTTGAAAATGCAAATGGATCTTTTCAACGATCTTAGGAAGGAATTAATAAACAATATCCATAATATTCAAATTCTTTCAAAGGCTATTTCAAAAATTGATATTTTAGCCTCCCTTGCAGACACTGCTATTAAAAATAATTATGTAAAACCCATTATTAATAATAATGGAATTATAGATATAAAAGATGGTAGACATGCTATTGTAGAAAAAAGTATGACAGATGAACGTTTTATAGCTAATGATACAATACTTGACAATATGGACAATATGATTCATATAATTACCGGTCCAAACATGGCAGGTAAGTCGACTTATATGCGTCAAGTCGCTATTATTGTTATAATGGCTCAAATTGGTTCTTTCGTACCTGCATCTTATGCAAATATTTCTATTATAGATAAATTGTTTACAAGAATAGGAGCTTCAGATAACCTTTCAAGAGGCGAAAGTACTTTTATGGTGGAGATGAAAGAGGTTGCCAATATTATTAACAACGCAACTAAAGATTCTCTTGTAATACTTGATGAAGTAGGTAGAGGTACTAGTACCTATGATGGCATCTCTCTTGCTTGGGCTATAGTTGAAAATATAGCAGAAAATATAAAAGCTAAAACCCTATTTGCAACTCATTATCATGAATTGGTAGAATTAAGTAAAAAGTATAAATCTGTAACTAATTTAACTATAGAAGTTGAAAATCAAGAGGATAATATTATTTTTTTACGGAAAATAGTAGAAGGGTATAGCGACAATTCTTATGGTATAGAAGTTGCAAAACTTGCCGGGATAAATGAGTCTATTTTAAATAGAGCAAATGAAATTCTATATACCATATCAGAAGATAAAGATATCAAAATTTTAAGCTCTTCAGGATCAATTAAGCAAGAAAGTTTGGAGGATCCAGCAAAGAACAAATTAATTAGTGATATTTCACAAATAGATATAAATAATATTTCGCCTTTAGAATCTCTTAACCTACTAAATAAAATTATTCAAGAAATAAGGAAGATACTATGACTATAAATATACTTGATGATAATACAATTTCAAAAATTGCCGCAGGTGAAATTATTGAAAACCCGGCATCAATTGTAAAAGAGCTTCTTGAAAATTCAATAGATGCACAAGCTAAACATATTCTTGTTCAAATACAAGGGGAATGTACTCATGAGATAAAAATTATCGACGATGGCATCGGAATGATTAAAGAAGATTTACAAATTGCTTTTCTTAGGCATTCAACTTCTAAACTTAAAAATGCCGATGACCTTATGAATATATCTTCTTTAGGTTTTAGGGGAGAAGCTTTAGCAAGTAT
Source organism: Peptoniphilus catoniae (assembly GCF_901447155.2). Classification (GTDB taxonomy): domain Bacteria; phylum Bacillota; class Clostridia; order Tissierellales; family Peptoniphilaceae; genus Peptoniphilus_E; species Peptoniphilus_E catoniae. Next base: position 112,676 of record NZ_LR588413.1, on the reverse strand, counting down.
ATCAGCTGTGTCAAAAATTGAAGTTTTAACAAAAAACGATGCTGAAAAAACAGGTTTAAAAGCTTATGTAGATCAGGGACTTATTAGGGATATAAAAAATATAGCAATGCAAAGAGGTACCAGCTTCTATATAAGAGACATATTTTACAATACTCCTGTTAGAAGGAAATATTTAAAAAGCGATAATGTCGAATTTAATAATATCTATGATATAGCTCAGAAAATTGCTCTTTCAAATCCAAATATATCTATTAAACTTATTAGAAATAATAAAATAATACTTGAATCTTTAAAAAATGAAAATAATATAAATCATATATATTCGATTTTAGGAAGAGATATTGCCTCACAATTAATTCCTATAGAATTTAAATCATCTTCCTATGATATTAAGGGATTTATTTCAAATAATAACTTATATAGGTCGAACAGACTTCACCAGTATATTTATATTAATGGTAGATATGTAAAAAGCTTAGAGATATCAAAAGCTATAGAAGATAAATATTACTCATTGATTCCTCTAAAGAGATTTCCGGTATTTGTTTTATATATAAATATAGATCCTATTTTAGTGGATGTAAATATACACCCGAAAAAACAAGAAATTAAACTTTCTAAAGATAATAATTTAACTGAAATCTTATCAAATCTGGTCTCGGAAGCTCTTTATCCTAATAGATTGATTTATAATCCTAAAAAAACTGAAAATAATCAATCTTTAAACAAATCAAATAAAAATATAAGTATTTTTGATTTATTTAAAGATAAAAAAAGTCTTAGTGATAATCAGGTGAGCATAAATCATAAATATCAAAATTTTGATGTAAAGGAACCTAATTTTGATACTAGAGAATCTAAAGTTAAAGAAAGTGATATTAAATATGAGATCAATTTCAACAATAGTGCCTTAACTGAAAAAGTTTCTAATAATCTCTTAGAAGATAATAATAAAAAAATAGACAAGGACCTTTTAACTGCAAGGCCTGTAGGTATAATTTTTGATACATTTATAATATTAGAGGATAAATCTAGAGATACCTTGTTTTTAATAGATCAGCATGCAGCTCATGAAAGAGTCATGTACGAAAAATTTAAAAATCAGTATGATAATTCTAAAGTATATAGCCAAATACTACTTAAACCTGAAATAATCAAGCTAAGCCCTAAGGAAAAAAATCTTATTGAAAACAATTTAGATTTATTTAAGCGATTAGGTTTTGAAATATCCGATTTTGGAGAGTCTGAAGTTCTAATAAGACAATATCCTATATTATTTGGTGAAAATATAGATAAAAACTTTATTTATGATCTTATATCTTCTCTTGAGAGCGTATCAAATCCATATCAAGTAGATCCATATAGAATTATGAAAAAAGCTTGTAAAGCCGCCGTTAAAGCTGGCGATAAACTAAGCTTAAACGAAGTTGATTCTTTGTTAAAATCCTTACTTGAATGCGATAACCCTTATACCTGTCCACATGGAAGACCAACTGTTATAGAAATTAGAAAATCTAACATAGAAAAAATGTTTTTAAGGGAGTGATCCTTTGGATAATCTTTTAATTATTACAGGACCTACAGGAATTGGGAAAAGCGACCTATCAATTAAGCTTGCCGAAAAATATAAGGGAGAGATTATATCGGCAGATTCTATGCAAATCTATAAAGGTATGGACATAGGTACTGCAAAAATTAATATTAAAGATACTTATATTAAGCATCATATGATAGATATTATTAATCCTAGTGAAAAATATAGTGTGGTTGACTTTCAATATGAAACAAAAAAGCTTATAAAAAACATAAATCTTAGAAACTTCTTACCCATTATAGTTGGTGGAACAGGGCTTTATATTAATTCAATAGTTTATAATTTAGATTTTCAGGAGGTTAAGGAAGATAAAGAATATAGAGATTACCTTGACAGTTTATATGAAAACATGGGATCTGATTATCTTTATAAAAAACTAGAAAGTTTGGATCCTATAAGTGCCTTAAAAATAGATCCAGCTAATAAACAAAGGCTTATAAGAGCTCTTGAAATTAATAAATACTCCAGGAAGAATAATGAAAATTTTAGAAGTGAGAATAATTCATACAACCTTTTGTTTATAGGCTTATATATGGATAGAAAAAGACTTTACGAAAAAATTGATTTAAGAGTTGATAATATGATGGAAGCAGGACTTTTAGAAGAAACTGAATTTTTATTTAACAAATTTAGCCGTGATGATTTAGAAAGTTTTAAAGCTATAGGCTATAGAGAGCTTATATCATATTTAAAAGGGGAAATAGATCTTAATAGAGCCGTAGAATTAATAAAAAGAAATTCACGAAGATATGCAAAAAGACAGCTTACTTGGTTTAAAAAGGATAAAAGAATTATTTGGATAAATAAAGATGAAGACAATTGGCAAGAAAAAATTGATAAATTAGTGGGAGAGCATTTTGGAAAGAAATAAATTATACTCAATACTTGATAGAGAATATAAAATTTCAAAAAAAGTATACGATTTTATAGAAACTTGTGAAAAGGAACTGGAACATAAATTTAGAGATAGAAAGGATATAAGCCAGTATAATCAGATAAAAATATTAAAAGCTATGCAAGAGTGCAAACTTCAGTCAACTGACTTTAATTGGACTACAGGCTATGGATACGGGGATATAGGTAGAGAAAAAGTTGAAAAAATCTATAGTCTAATATTTAATACAGAAGATGGGCTTGTTAGACCTAATATAGTTAGCGGAACTCATGCTATCTCCCTGAGTCTTTTTTCATGTCTTGAAAGGGGAGATCATTTACTATATATAACAGGATCTCCTTATGACACACTACAAAAAGTAATTGGTATTAAAGGAGATGCTAAAGGTTCTTTAATAGAAAAGGGTGTGGAGTACTCTGAGCTTGACTTAAAAAATAATTCAATAGATATTGAAAATCTGGACAATAAAATTAGAAAAACAACAAAGGTAATAGGTCTTCAAAGATCTACGGGCTATTCAGATAGGAGAGCCCTTACAGTAGATGAACTCGCTAAGGCCATAAAATATATAAAAGAAAAATATCCTAACATTATTACATTTGTAGATAATTGCTATGGAGAGTTTACAGAAACAGTAGAACCTACAGATTACGGAGCAGACTTAATAGCAGGTTCATTAATAAAAAATCCTGGAGGGGGATTAGCCTACAGTGGAGGCTATGTAGTTGGCAAGAAAGATCTTATTGAAAGAGTAGCAAATAGACTTACAGCCCCAGGAATCGGCAAAGATTGCGGTTTAAGTTTTGGTATGACTAGACAAATACTACAAGGATTGTTTATATCTCCAAAAGTTGTAGAAGACGCTGTAAATTCCGCTTTACTATTCTCCGTGGCTTTTGAGAAACTTGGTTTTAGAACAATACCAAAGTCCACAGATAAGAGATCTGACATAATACTTGCCATTGAATTAAAGGATCCTGAATTACTAAAAAAATTCTGCAGAGCAATTCAAGAATCATCTCCTGTTGACTCTCACTTTATTCCTGAACCTTGGGATATGCCGGGATATGAAGATAAGGTAATAATGGCTGCAGGAGATTTTATAGAGGGATCCTCTATAGAGCTTTCAGCAGATGGTCCTTTAAGAGAACCCTACATGGTATACTACCAAGGTGGATTAACTTATTATCATTCAAAATTTGCACTAGCAAAAATTTTATCAGAATTTATGTAAAGGTTTAAGATAATTACATCGTCCTATAAAGTCCAACTATCTTACCAAGTATACTTAAATTAGACACATATATAGGCTCCATAGAATCATTTTCAGGTTGAAGCCTATATATGCCATCTTCCTTATAAAAGGTTTTAATAGTAGCTTCATCTTCAATAAGAGCAAGAACTTTATCCCCATTTCTCGCAAAATCCGTCTTTTCTATAATTACATAATCACCATCTAAAATACCTGCATTAATCATACTTTCTCCACGAACTTTAAGAATAAATAAATCTTTATCTTGTGTAAACTCTAAGGGTAGGGGATAGGTATCCTCTATATTTTCATAGGCTAAGATAGGCATCCCGGCCGTGACGCAACCTACTATAGGTATATCTACAGTCTTTTTTTTCGTTAAAAGCAAATCATTATTACTATCCAATATTTCTATTGCCCTAGGTTTAGTAGGGTCTTTTTTAATATATCCTTTATTTTCAAGTTTTTCCATACTTCCGTGTACCGTAGAAGTACTTTTTATATTAAGCTCTGTGCATATTTCTCTAACTGTGGGAGGATAACCATTAGACTCAATAAAACGTTTTATAAAAAGTAAAATATCTATTTCTCGACTATTTAAATTTTCGTACATAAAAATCTCCTCCATATATTATTTGTTTAAGTATAACAAAAAAGAACAAGCATTTCAAACAAATGTTTGATTTATTTGAAAAATCTATTGACAAATATATGTTCTTAGTTTATCTTATATACAGAACATATATTCCGAACATACATTTAGAACATATATTTATTTATGAGGTGATTTTATGAATAGAAAAATATATATAAAAAAGAAAAAGGCAATTATAAGTTTAATTTTCATTTTTATTTTTTTGACAGGTCTTAATATAGTAGACTTAACTAATTATTATTTGCCTAAGCCAGATTCAAATTATTCTTACTATATAGTTTCTGAGAAGGATACTTTATGGACTATTGCAGATGAATATGGATTTAAAATTGACAAAAGGGATTATATTAATTTAATAAAAGAAGTTAATCAAATAGGGGATAATATTAAGCCTGGATCAGTTCTTAAAATACCCGGTGAAGTTAAGAGTAAGTAATTTAAATACAGATTAATGGACATAAAAATAGTCACAAAATAATAATTTTGTGACTATTTTTATATGGTCGCAGTTTCAGTTAAATATCTATATTTCAACTGTTTAGTTTTGTTAAGACATTAATTCTAGTTCTTATTATCGGATTAAGTATAAGCGTTTGTAAATATAAATTTTAAATCTTATAATCCACTATTAATTGTTTAACTTATAACTTTTAAGACTGAACATATAATATTTAAATTTAAAATTTATATTTAGTTATTTTATATAAGCTATTAAAAATATTTATTTTTCCTTGAATTCATAATCGGATAACGGATTATTCTCAACAGTTTCTCTTAATGATTTATTATCAATATGAGTATATATTTGAGTTGTTGTAACGGACTCATGACCTAAAATTTCTTGTAAAGACCTTATATCTGCATCTCCATATTGATACATTAAAGTAGCTGCCGTATGACGCAATTTATGCACTGTATACTTATTGGGATCAAGGCCGGCATTTGTTATATATTTTTCAACCATTCTTTGAACTTGTCTATTGCTGATTCTAGTATTTCTATTTGATAAGAATAAAGCCTCATCTTTAGATTTAGGTCTATATAAAAGATAATTGTTTATTGCTTCTTTAGTAGCCCTATTTAGATATATGGATCTTTGCTTTGAACCTTTGCCAGTTACAACCATTGTATCATTATCTCTAATATCATTAATATCAAGACCTGTCAGTTCACTTAGTCTTACTCCACAATTTAAAAATATGGTGATTATAGCAAAATCTCTAGCTTTATACTTATCTTGGGATTTTGAATTTTCTATTTCTTTAAGAAGCCTGTATGATTCATCCAGTGTTAAATAGGTTGGTAAGGTCTTCTCTATCTTAGGCATATCTACATCTTTAGCTGGATTATATTCAATTAAGTCTACTTTATTAGCCAAATAATTAAAAAAAGTTCTTACAGATGATATTTTTCTAAATTTTGTTTTATTATTATTTTTTCTATTCTTATCTAAATAAGATATATAAGCATAGACATCTCTTTTATCAATAGACTTAATAACATCTAAGTCCATAAGATCAATATCAACATCTTTTTCGGTTTCTATCTCGAATTCTTTGACTATTGATTTTCTAATTAGAATGAATCTAAAAAAAGTTCTTATATCATAATAATATTCTCTGTTGGTTTTTTCAGAGGTGCCTCTTGAAGTACTAAGATAAGATATAAAATCATCTAATAAATTACTTTTTATCATTTTTCCTCCTATAAATAAAAAACCCGTATTAAACAGGTTTTTTATTTGGCATATTCAACAGCTCTAGTTTCCCTAATGACATTTACTTTTATCTGTCCTGGAAAATCCAAATCATTCTCAATTCTTTTTACAATTTTTCTTGCAGTCAAAGTAATTTCAGCTTCTGAAATTTCTTCAGGTTTTACTATTATACGAATCTCTCTACCAGCTTGAATAGCATATGATTTCTCAATTCCATTAAATGAAGTTGCAATCTCTTCAAGTTTTTCAAGCCTCTTTATATAAGATTCGACAGTTTCTCTTCTCGCACCCGGTCTTGCTGCAGATATAGCATCAGCTGCTTGAACCAAAATTGATTCGATAAATTTAGGTTCTGTATCTCCATGATGAGATTCTATAGCGTCAATAACTGTGGCTGGTTCTCTATATCTTTTTGCCAGTTCAACACCAAGATCAACATGAGGGCCTTCAACTTCATGATCAATGCTTTTACCTATATCATGAAGAAGTCCGCCTCTTTTAGCTAACTTAACATCAGCTCCTATCTCACTGGCTAATATACCAGCAATATTCGAAACCTCAACAGAGTGTTTTAAAACATTTTGACCATAACTTGTCCTATATTTAAGTCTACCCAAATATTTAATAAGCTCAGGGTGAAGTCCATGAACTCCAGCATCATAAGCTGCTTGTTCTCCAGATTCCTTAATCATAACATCTACTTCTTTTTGAGCTTTTTCAACTGATTCTTCAATTCTAGTAGGATGAATTCTACCATCAGAAACCAGTTTTTCTAAAGCAACTCTTGCAATTTCCCTTCTAACAGGGTCAAATGAAGATAAAACCACAGCTTCAGGAGTATCATCAATTATTAAATCAACACCTGTTAGCGCTTCAATAGATCTTATATTTCTACCCTCTCTGCCTATTATTCTTCCCTTCATTTCATCGTTAGGAAGATTAACAACAGACACAGTACTTTCTGCAACTTGATCCGCTGCACATCTTTGAATAGCTTGGGCAATAACATCCCTCGCATACTTGTTACTTTCATCTTTAATTCTTGCTTCATTTTCTTTAATAATCAATGCAGATTCTTGAGTAATTTCTCTTTCCAATTCAGATAGTAAAAGTTTTTTACCTTCATCAGCAGTAAGTCCAGAAATTTTTTGAAGCTCCTGATCCCTTAACTCAACAAGTTCTTCGGCTTTAGCATACTTTTCCTTAACTTCATCCAGCTTAGAGCTAAGTTTTTCTTCTTTCTTCTCAAGAGATACAATTTTTCTCTCAACAGACTCTTCTCTTGCAACAACTCTATTTTCAAGAGTTTGGAGTTCCTTTCTTCTCTGCTTTGTTTCCCTATCATTTTCACTTCTAAGTCTATGAATTTCTTCCTTAGCTTCAAGTAGTAATTCTCTTTTCTTAGACTCAGCCTCATGTTCTGCATCTGTGATTATTCTTGTCGCTAAATTATTAGCATCATTTAACTTACCCTCGCTAATATATTTTCTAACAGCATATCCAATGGCTAAGCCTATTGGAAGGCTGACAATGATCGCAATTATAATCTGTAACATTCATACACCTCCTTATTTAATTTTCAAGTTCCAATTTTATAATTACATATTTCAATATAAACTTGTACAGAATTATTTTATATCTTTTAAAAAGATAAGTCAAGAAAGGCATAAAGTGGTTAATTTTTTATAAAATTTCATAAAATGATTGCATACATAAAGGGACCTATTATTTTAAATATTTTTAAATAATAAGTCCTGAATAAAATTTATCTAAATTTTAATTTGTGAACTATTTAAGATCAAGTGCTGATTCCGGTAAAATCTGACCACCATCTACTATTATACTTTGTCCGGTAATATACTTTGCTTCGTCAGATGCTAAAAATATTACAGCATAAGCAATATCTTCAGGTTTACCTAACTTACCTAAAGGTATTATAGACTCTTGATCTTTTATATATTTTTCTCCTAAAACATTTTCCATTCCCGGGGTCATTATATTTCCAGGTTCTACTGCATTAATATTTATACCTAAACCTGATAATTCTAGAGCTGCCGTTCTCATAAATCCGTTTACTCCTGCTTTAGCAGCACTATAGTGAGAAAGTCCGGGATTTCCCACTCTGTTTCCTGTAATTGAAGATGTTATGACTATGCTCCCTCCTGTTTTTAAATAATTCATAGCTTCCTTTGTGTTTAGGAAAACTCCTTTTAAGTTGATATTTATAACTTCATCCCAGTTTTCAGAAGACATATCAGATATTCTTTTTTGTGGAAAGTATCCTGCATTTAAAACAACTATATCAATAGAACCCAGGAATTTTTCTGTTTCCTTAAATAATTTTTTTGTATCTTCTTCTAACGATACGTCAGATTTTATAAATTTTATCTTTCCAGGATAGGTTGAAAATTCTTTTTCTGTGCTCTCCCCAGTTTGAACGTTTCTTCCTGAAAAAACAACATTCGCGCCTTCTTTTAAAAAGGTTTCAGTTATTGATTTACCTATCCCCTTTCCCCCGCCTGTTATTAAAACATTCTTACCATTCATTGAAAATGCCATTTTTATCCTCCTGTTTTTATCAAAAATTTAAAACTTAGCTATAATATAATTTTATAAGCTTTAATTATTAATTATGTCACTATCAATAGTATATTCTAAATAAAGAAAAGATAACATCTATTGATGTTATCTTTTAAGATTAAATATTAGATTTTCTTCTTAGTAAAAATCCAGGTTTTACTTCATTTATAGTTTTTATTTTAAATATTTGTTTTGCCCTATTTGCAACTTCAATATCTTTGTTGTCCTCATCCGTCATAAAATCAATGGTTTGATTAAAATATTTAACTCCTGGCCCAAAGATTTCTATATTTTCTCCCTTAAAAACTCTATTTCTTTGCTCTATAGTCGCTATTTGTGTATCTTTATCATAGTCCAATGCTATTCCGATAAAATCATAACCCCTAATATATGAATTATTTTCATATACTTGAGAGTCCTGATTTGCCTTACCATAGAAAAATCCTGTGGTGAAATCTCTGTGACTTACTTTTTTTATTTCTTCTAAAAGTGCCGGATCATACCTGTATGATTGAGGATTATTATAATAAGCATCTATAGCCATTCTATAAGATCTAATAACTGTCGCTAAATAATACTCGCTCTTTACCCTTCCTTCTATTTTTAAACTGCTTATACCAGCTTCTATAAGCTCATCGATGTGCTCTATCATGCACAAATCTTTTGAATTCATTATAAAAGAACCTTCTTCGTGTTCTTCTATGGGAAAATATTCTCCCGGTCTTTTTTCTTCTACAAGATAATATTTATATCTACAGGGTTGAGCACAATCTCCCATATTGGCATCTCTACCTGTCATGTAATTTGACAATAAGCATCTACCAGAATAAGACATACACATAGCACCATGAAGAAAGGTTTCTATCTCAATTAAGTTAGAGCAATCTCTAACAATTTCTTTTATTTCCTTCAAAGATAGCTCTCTTGCAAGGACTACTCTTTTAGCGCCTTGATTAGCCCAAAATTTGACTGTTTGAGAATTTGTAACAGAACCTTGAGTTGAAATATGAATATCTAAGTTTGGAGCTGATTCTCTAATATTTGTAAACATTCCCGGATCAGAAACTATTACGGCATCCACTCCTATATCATAAAGGTTTTTTGCATAGTTACCTACCCCTATTATGTCTTTATTGTGAGGGATAATGTTTAGGGTAACATGTACTTTTTTACCCCTGTCATGAGCATATTTTACTCCCTTTGCTATTTGATCGATATTAAAGTTTTTTGATGCCTTTCTTAATCCAAAACTCTCTCCTCCTAAATATACCGCATCAGCTCCATAGTCTATAGCATATTTTAATTTATTTAAGTCACCTGCCGGTGCTAATAACTCAACTTTTTTAGTCATTTTTCCTCCTAACTAATAAAATTCCGTCTCCTATAGGAACTATTGATGAAATAAAACTATTATTTGACTTTATATCTAATAAAAATTTTCTCAACCTTTTTACTATTGTTTTTGCCCTTTTATTAATCAAATCGTCACTTGCAATCATGCCTTTAAACAAAACATTATCACATATAATTATTCCATTGCTATTAAGCAACCTAATCGCCAAGTCAAAATATTTTTGATACTGTCCCTTTGCTGCATCTATAAAAATTAAATCAAAAACCTCTTTTTCATCCTGTAGATATAAATATGCATCTTCATTAATAACTTTAATTTTATCTGATAATTTAAAATCCTCTATATTTTTATTTGCTATTTTTACTATTTCTTTATTTATTTCTATTGTTTTTAATTTTTTTAAATTCTTTGAAGCTTTTGCTAAAATTATAGAAGAATATCCAATAGCTGTACCAAGCTCAAGAATTTTCTCAGAGTTTTTCATATATGCTAAAAATTTTATAAATTCTTCCGTTTCAGTACCAATTATAGGTATAGAATTTTCCTTAGCATAATTTCTCATAGATAAAATTTTGGGATCTTCTTCAAAATTTAAACTTTTAATATAGCCTTCAATATATTCATAGTTAATATTTGTCATTTTTACCTCGTAAAAAAAGGAATCTTTCGATTCCAATTTTCAAATTTCTATAATTATAGGTAATATCATAGGGTTCCTTTTGGTTTGTTGGAATAAATATCCCTTTAAATCGTCTCTAATAGTATTTTTAAGTGATGACCAATCAAATATATCTTCAGATGAACATTTATCAAGACTTAACTGAACCACTCCTTTAGCCTCTTCCATTAAATCTTCTGATTCTCTTACATATACGAAACCTCTTGAAATAATTTCAGGCCCTGATACAATCTTTTTCTTTTCTCTTGATACTCCAAGAACTACAATTATAAGCCCATCTTCAGATAAATGTTTTCTGTCCCTTAGAACTATATTGCCTACATCTCCTATACCAAGCCCATCTACAAGTATTTCTCCTGATGGAACGTCCCCTATGAATTTAGCGCCATTCTGTGAAATCTCAAGTACATTTCCATTGTCCATTATAAATATATTTTCTTTTTTTACCCCCAAAGATTCAGCAATTTCAGCATGTTTAAACAAATGTCTAATTTCACCATGAGCCGGTATAAAGTACTTGGGCTTCACAAGAGTAAGGATTAGTTTCAGCTCTTCTTGTCTGGCGTGACCAGAAACATGAATCTCTGTTAAACTTTCATACACAACCTCTGCCCCAGATTCCAGTAATTTATTTATTACCTTTGTTACATCCGTTTCATTACCTGGAATAGGTGTAGCGGAAAGTATAACCACATCATTTTTAGTTAAGTGTATCTTTCTATGTTCCCCGCAAGCAATTCTAGTTAAAGCCGACATCGGTTCTCCTTGTGAACCTGTTGTTATAAAAACAAGCTCATTATCATCATATTTATTTATATCCTTTATATCAATAATAGTATTCTTTTTAACATTTAAGTAATTTAATTTTCTAGCTGTCTCTATAACATTAACCATTGACCTGCCGGATAAAACAACTTTTCTATTATATTTTTCTGCAGAATTAATTATTTGCTGCACCCTATGAACATTTGATGCAAAGGTAGCTATTATAAGTCTGTTATCTTTCTTTTGAGAAAATAATCTGTTAAAAGTTTCTCCTACTTTGGATTCGCTCATTGTATAGCCTTCCCTAAGTACATTAACAGATTCTCCTATCATTGCAATAACACCTTTTTCTCCAATCTGAGATATTCTCTTAAGATCAATTTTCTCACCGGAAATAGGTGTAAAGTCAACTTTAAAGTCTCCCGAATGATAAACATATCCCAATGGTGTTTTAATTGCTATGGCGCACGAATCAGGAATTGAGTGATTTACTCTTATCCATTCAACTTCCATTTTACCAAATTTTATATTATCTCCTGCATGTACAACATTAAGGTCAACATTACCCAAACGATGCTCCTTTAATTTATTTTCCAAAAGTCCTATTGTAAGAGGTGTTCCATAAATAGGCATCTTTATCTTTTTCAAAACATAAGGTATAGCCCCTATATGGTCCTCGTGTCCGTGTGTTAAAACCAAAGCCTTAATCTTTTCTTGATTTTTGATTAAATAAGATACATCTGGAATTATTATGTCAATTCCAAGATGTTCTTCTCCAGGAAATGTCATACCACAATCTACTATAATTATTTCATCACGATATTCTATCAAAGTCAAATTTTTCCCTACCTCGTGCATACCTCCAAGGGGAATAATTTTTAACTTATTACTATTTTTCATTATCTTTCTCCTTTTTATTGCGGCATTTCTCACAATATCCGTAGAACTTAAGATTATGATCAATTATAGTAAAATGTTCAGTTTTCTCGATTTTTTCTTCCAAAGAATCTAATAAATCTAATTTCACTTCAGTAATACTTGAACAGTTCAAACAAATTAAATGATGATGTCTATGTTTTGAATTAGATGATTTAACTTCATATCTAACGACACCGTCATCAAAACTAATTTTATATAGAATTCCAAGTTGTTCAAAAAGCATAAGTGTTCTATATATGGTTGCAATACCAATTTCTGGAGATTCTTCAGATACATATTCGTAAACATCTTCAGTAGATAAATGCTCTCCCGGGTTATTTAAAAATACATTATAAATTTTCGATCTTTGATTAGTAAATTTATGTCCATTTTCCTTAAGCACTTGCTTGATATATTCCCTACTTGAGCTCATAATCCACCCCTTTATCTATATTATTTTTCAGAAATCAATTCCTCATAGGCTTCCTGAGCCTCTTTTAATTCCTCATCATCTATTCCTTTTAAATATTCCTCGCCTTCATCATCGATTTCTATTCTTAGTAAATAGATTAAGTTCTCTTCATCGTCAATTCTTTGCATTGCCACATAATATTTATCATCAATGCCGAACTTTGCCTTAATGTCAAATTCAGCAGAATTTCCTTCTTCGTCATAAAAAATTTGCTTGTTCATTTTTCCTCCTAGTTACTATCTAAATAAGTTTGTAGAATGTAAGTCGCCGCAATTTTATCTATGTGTTTTTTTCTGTTTTCTCTTCTAACTTTACCTTCCATTAAGACTCTATTTGCAGAAATAGTAGTCAATCTCTCATCTACGTAACCCACTTTAATGTTAAATTCGTTTTCAAGCTTTGTGGCAAATTTTCTAACCTTTTCACATTGCGGACCTATTGTATTATTCATATTTTTCGGTAGACCTACAATAATTTTTCCAATATTATATTTATCAATAATATCTTTAATTTCACTAAAGACCTGTTCATTAGATTCACGTTTAATTGTTACAAGAGGTTGTGCAATAAATAAAAGCTCATCACTAATAGATACACCTATCCACTTATCTCCTATATCTAATCCTAAAATTCTAATACAATCACAACCTAACTTATCTTTAATGTGCAAGTGAGATGGAAACACCATCTCACTTCATTATTTTAAATACGATTTTAATAGTTCCGCCAATAAATTATCTCTTTCTATCTTTTGAATTATGGATCTTGCATTATTATAACTTGTTATATAAGTAGGGTCTCCAGATAGTATATATCCTATAATTTGATCAATTGGATTATATCCTTTTTCCTCTAAAGAATCATATATACTTTTTAGCATATTCCTATATTTTTCAGATTCTAAATATTGTTTTTCAAATACTTGTGTTTCATAATTTTTATCCATAATTAACCTCCACGTTAATTATATCATAGAACTTTCTATAACAAAATTAATTTAAAAGATTTTCTATACCTGAAAGGGCTTCATCAACTTTAGACAAATCTTTTCCACCAGCCGTCGCCATATCAGGTCTTCCGCCTCCGCCTCCACCAGCGATTTTAGCAATTCCCTTTACTATTTTACCTGCATTAATACCCTTAGATACAAGGTCCTTTGAAACTGCACATACAAAATTAAGTTTTCCATCATTTTCAGTTGCAAAAACAACAACAACAGAATCGAGTTTGTTTCTTACAAGGTCTGCAAGGTTTCTCAATGTATCAAGATCAACTCCATTAAACTTATATGTTACATAATTTATTGAGTTTATACTTCTTACCTTGTTAATAATTTTAGATATCTCGTCTTTTGCAGTCTGAAGTTTAAGAAGATTAATTTCTTTCTCATAATTTTTTAAAGACTTAGTTAAATGTTCAATTTTATTAACAATCTCTTCTTTACTGGATTTTAACAAAGCAGCGCTTTGGTTTCTTGTCTTTTCAAGATTATTTAGATAATCATATACAACAGGTCCCGTAATAGCTTCAATTCTTCTTACTCCTGATGAAATTCCGTTTTCTGAAAGAATTTTAAACATTTGAATTTCTGAAGTATTATTCACATGAGTACCCCCACATAATTCTGTAGAATAATCTCCCATAGATACAATCCTAACCTTTTCTCCGTACTTTTCTTCAAAAAGACCGATTGCTCCTGACTCATATGCTTCTTTCAATGGTTTAATTTCAGTTTTAACTTTAAGAGATTCAGAAATTTTTTCATTTACTATTCTTTCTATCTTTTCCAAATCTTCATCTTTTATAGCTTCATAATGAGTAAAGTCAAATCTCATTGATTTATCTAAAACTTCAGATCCGGCTTGATTTACATGATCTCCTAAAACTTCTTTTAAAGCCTTGTGTAATAAATGTGTAACTGAGTGATTTTTTCTAATATTATTTCTTCTTGCCGCATCAATTTCTGCATTAACTGCCGTTTTTCTTGCAGTCCCTTCTTCAACATCTACAATATGAATAATTAAATCATTATGAATCTTTTTAGTATCTAAAACTCTAAGCTTAAAATCATCTGAATAGATTATGCCTGTATCTCCCACTTGACCTCCACTTTCTCCATAAAAAGGTGTCTTATCGAGTACAACTATACCTCTATGTCCTTCAGATAAATTCTCAACTTCTTTATCGTCTTTAGTTATAAAAATAATATTTGATTTACTTTTATTATATTCATAGCCTACAAATTCAGATTCTAAATTTTCATAAATTTTTTCATCAGATAAGTTTGACCATCCAGAATCTGTATTATCATGCCTTGCTTCCCTTGCTCGTTGCCTTTGCTCTTCCATATTAGACTTAAATGCTTCCATATCAATGGACATGTTTTTTTCATTTAATATTTCTTCTGTTAAATCTACTGGAAATCCATAAGTATCATATAATTTAAAAGCAATTTCTCCACTAAGAATTTTTTCATTATTATTTTTCATTGAATTTATATATGAATCCAGTATCTCCATGCCTGATTCCAAAGTTTCAAGGAATTTTTCCTCTTCAGCTTTAATAACCTTCATTATAGTTTCCTTGTTATCTTTTAAATCAGAATAATAATCTTGGCCCCAGGAGTCTATAACAAATTCTGAAAGTTCAGATAAAAAACCTCCTTTGATTCCAAGAAGCCTACCGTGTCTTGAAGCTCTTCTTATAAGCCTTCTAAGAACATAACCTCTACCTTCGTTTGAAGGCCTTATATTGTCGGAAATCATAAAAGTTATAGCCCTTATATGGTCTGTAATCACTCTAACAGATACATCAAGTTTACTGTCACTTGTGTATTTGTAGCCTGCTTTTTTAGTAATTAAGTAAATTATCTCCTTTATAGCATCTATCTCAAATATATTATCTGTTCCCTGTAAAATAGTTGCCAATCTTTCAAGACCCATACCTGTATCTATATTGGGATGATCTAAAGGATTATAAACTTTATTTTCATCTTTATCAAATTGAGTAAATACAAGATTCCAAACCTCTATAAACCTGTCACATTCACAACCAGGTTTACAGTCAGGACTTCCGCAACCATAATCTTCTCCCCTGTCAATGTAAATTTCTGAACAAGGACCTGACGGGCCTACTTCAAGTTCCCAAAAGTTATCTTCTTTTCCAAGTCTAACTATTTTCTCTTCAGGTATCCCTATTTTATTGTGCCAGATATTAAAAGCTTCATCATCTTCAAAATATACGCTAACCCATATATCTTTAGGGTTTATTTCAAGTACCTTTGTTAAAAATTCATAAGCCCATTCAATAGCTTCGTTTTTAAAATAATCACCAAAAGAAAAATTCCCCAACATTTCAAAAAAAGTAGCATGTCTATCTGTCTTACCTACATTTTCTATGTCTCCTGTTCTAATGCACTTTTGACAAGTAGTCACTCTTTTAGAAGGAGGTGTTAATTCCCCTGTAAAATATTTTTTCATAGGCGCCATTCCCGCACCTATAAGAAGCAAAGATTTATCCCCCTTTGGAACTAAGGAAAAACTTGGCAGGACTAAATGTCCCTTTGATTTAAAAAATTCTAAATAAGCTGTCCTAATATCATGTAATTTTAATCTTTTCACACTGCACCTCACCTTAAAACTCCTCCCATTTTGGGAGGAGATACCTTACTCAAATTATAATTAAAATGACATAATTTGTCAATTAGACTACATTCTTATTCTTTTCATTATACTTTAATTTCGCAAAATCTATTAATATAACTATAATAGATGCTATAGGTACTGAAAAAATCATACCGAAAACACCCATAGTTGCCCCTCCAACTATTATGGAGATTAAAATCAAAATAGGACTAAGCCCTGTTTTATTGCTTAAAAGTTTTGGCCCAAGTATATTATTTTCAGCCCATTGTACTAAAACAAATAAAACCGAAACCCAAAGAGCCTTCGTTGGAGAATCTATAAAAGCAAACAATACTGCTGGTAAAAATCCTAAAAAAGGACCTATATAAGGAATTATATCCGCTATACATGTAATAATTCCTATTACTATTGCAAAATCTACGCCTAATATCAATAAATAAATCATGGTTATAAGGCCTACAAATACAGCCATGAGTACTCTTCCCTTAACAAAATCAAGAAGAGCCTGATTAATTTTATTTGAAATATACAAAATATCAGCTTTATGTTTTTCTGGTAGAGCCCTTACTACTTTTGCCTTAAATTTATTCTTATCAATGGTAAAATAAAAGGTGAAAATAAATATTAGAGCAAACCTTATAATTTTTGAAACCAATCCTCCCACGCTTGTTGCCAAATTTCTAATTTTAAATAGTGCCTGAGATTGAAATTCTATAATATAGTCAGTAATAGATTTTTGTATAGAATCAAATATTTTTTTAGAATCTACATATGTAGGCAAATCATAACTAAAAATATCTTTTATATATGAATTTAGTTTTAAAGCCTCAGAATTTAAAACTTCAAAGGCGTCCTGCAATCTAAGAATAATATTAGACATTTCAGATACGGTCTTTGGTATTACTATTACAAGCAAAATTGTAAATATTAATAAGGCACTTATATATATAATGATTATTCCATAGCCTCTTTTTATATTTTTCTTTTCCAAATAGGTAACTATTGGATTAATTGCAAAAGAAATAACTATTGCCAGTATCATTGCCCAAAATGTATCAGCTATAATAGGAAATTTATTAAAAATAATCTTTACTATATAAAGAAATACAATAACTAAAAATATTCTTATTATATTTATAAGATCTATTTCAATACGTCTTGATCTGTCAATGTATCTATTTCCTATATTTATAAGATAATAAATAATCAAAAACAAAAGCATTGCAACAAGTACGCTTCTTAAAGTTGAAAGAAATCCCGGTGAGAGCTTATTAAACTCATCAGCTGTAAGTTTAATTGTATTCATATAATTTTAACCTCTTAATGAATTTATTGTATCTACTATTATATCAGACCCTTGAATAATTTCATTCATATTATTATTCTCCCCAATAGTAATTCTTAAACAGTTTTTTGCAAGCTCATCACTTCTTCCTATGGCTTTAAGTACGTGAGAAGGGGCGATACTTCCTGCATTACAAGCGCTTCCACTGGAGGCAAATATAGTATATTTATCCAAAAGAATCAATAAAAACTGGGAATCTATATTATCTATAGAAATATTTATATTCCCTGGCAACCTATTTTCTATTGGGCCATTAAGATAAACGCCGTTAAGTTTTAAAAGTTTATCTAAAAAATAATCTCTCATTCCTTTTACTCTCTTGATGTTTTTACTTTTTTCTCTGTCAAGTATTTCTAAGGCTTTGACAAAACCGACTATATAGGCTACATTTTCAGTCCCTGCTCTTTTAGATCTTTCCTGTCCTCCACCATGAATAAGATTATCTATTTTCATTCCAGATTTTTTATATAAAGCACCTATTCCTTTAGGACCTCCTATTTTATGAGAGGAAATACTAAAAAGGTCCACATCTAAGTCTTTTAAATTAAATTCAATACCAGGCAATGCCTGGACACCATCTACGTGAAAAGCTATATTTTTATTTTTTAAAATATTACTAATTTTTTTAATGGGTTCAATAGTTCCTATTTCATTATTTGCATACATAATGGATACAAGAGAAGTATCCTCTTTTATTAAATCTTTTAAATGATCAAGATCTACAAATCCCTCCTTATCAACTTTTACATAATCTATTTTAAAACCGAATTTTTTTAGATATTTCATACTTTCAAGTACAGCTTTATGCTCAATAGGGCTTGTAATAAGATGCTTGTTCTTATCTATCATGTAAAAGGCTCTACCTTTTATAGCCCAGTTATCAGCCTCACTTCCACTTGATGTAAAAAAAATTTCTTCAGGTTTAGATCCTAATATTTCCGCAACTTTATCTCTGGACTCCTCTACTATATTTCTTGATATTTTACCTAAGGAATAAATAGATGAAGCGTTCCCATAATTTTCTTTTAAATAAGGCTCCATAGCTTCAAAAACTTCATCTTTTATTTTAGTGGTAGCCGCATTGTCTAAATAAATTTCCATATCGACCTCACATATCTGCAAGAGTTAAGGAGTCCAGTACAGCATCAATCTTAATTTGAAGTTTGTCTAATATGTCTTTTGTTGCACACTCTTCTAGATTTCTACATTCAGGTTTATTGCTCATAACCGAGCATGATAAAGCTATGTCATCTTCCAGCGCATTTAAGATTTCTTTTATTTTGATATTTGATGGATCTCTAGTAAGCTCATAACCTCCAAATGCTCCCCTTATAGACTTTACAAGACCAGCTTTTTTTAAAAGTGCAAAAAGCTGTTCCAGATAAGCTACTGAAAGATGTTCTTTTTCTGCGATTTCATTAATTGATATAGGTCCTTTTCCATAGTTTTGAAAAACACTATACATGGCCATTAATCCATATCTTCCTCTAGTTGATATTTTCATTAAATCACCACCTTTATAAAACTTTTTATTTTTTCTCTATAATTTCTTTTAAAGTATACCAAGGTAAAACTGCGCATTTTACTCTTGCAGGGAGATTCTGTATGTTTTCAAAAATTGCAGCATCTCCAAGTTCTTCTAAGGTTTTTTCATCCTTAACTTCTCCCTTGACCATGGCTATAAAATCATTAGCAAGCTTTAAAGCTTCTTCATAGGAAAGGTCCTTAATTCTATCAACCATAATAGATGTAGAGGCTTGTGAAATTGCACACCCTGTACCTGTATAGGAAGCATCTTCTATTTTGCCATTGTCTACTTTCAGCTGTAAGGTTATTTCATCTCCGCATGATGGGTTGTGCCCAAGTTCCTTGACAGTTGGATTATCTAAATCTCTTTTGTTTCTTTTATTTCTACTTTGTTCTAAAATTACTTCAGTATATATTTCATTAAGATTCAATTTTCATTAACCTCCTAACATCTTCCAAATGCTCTATAAAGGTATCTATCTCTTCAAAGGTATTGTAAAATGCAAAGGTTGCTCTACATGACGAATTTATACCAAGGTATCTGTGTAAAGGTTGAGCGCAGTGATGACCTGATCTTACAGCTATTTTATATGAATCAAGTATAGAGGCTACATCATGAGGGTGAGCATCATGAAAATTAAAAGCTATTACAGGAGATTTATCTTTTATCGGCGTAGTATATAAATCTAGATATGGTAAATCTTTCATTTTATCATAAGCATATTCACATAATTTTTTTTCATATTCATAAATACTTTCTATACCTATATTATCTATATAATCAATTGCTGCTGAAAGTGACACAACCCCGCCTACATTTGCAGTCCCCGCTTCAAATCTTTGAGGCGCATATAAATAAGATGTTCTGTCTTCATATACATATTCAATCATATCTCCTCCTGATAAAAACGGAGGCATTGAATTTAAAATATCTTCTTTACCATACAATATACCTATTCCCATTGAGGAAAGCATTTTATGCCCTGAAAATGCTAAAAAATCGCAATCTAATTCTCTTACATTTATCTTGTGATGTGGAACATATTGTGCCCCATCTACGATACTAATAGCATCCGGGGAAACTTCCCTAAGCTTTTTTATATATCTTTTTACATTAGGCATAGTTCCAAGAACATTTGATGCTGCTGTTATTGTAAAAATCTTTGTGTTTTTACTTAGCTTATCTTCAAAATCCTTATCTTCTATTTGCCTATCTTTATTTAAATAAAGAAACTTGAGTTTTGCTCCTGTCTTTTCTGCTACTATTTGCCAAGGGACTAAGTTTGAGTGATGTTCCATAATAGAAAGAAGTATCTCATCTCCCGGCTTTAAATTGTTTAATCCCCAAGAATAAGCAACAAGATTTAAGGCCTCTGAAGCATTCCTTACAAAAATTATTTCATTTGAAGAATTTGCTCCTATGAACTTTGAAATTTTTTCTCTACCTTCTTCATAAAACTCGGTTGATTTAATTGCAAAAAAATGAGCTCCCCTATGAGGGTTACCATTATATTTTTTATAAAAGTCAGCGGTTTTTTCTATTACTTGAATTGGTCTTTGAGTCGTAGCACCATTGTCAAAATATATATAATTATCGTCCTCTTCCAAAAATTTAAAATCAGATCTTATTTTTTCAACTGTTTTTTTATCTAACATCTCTACTACCCCTAACTTTTTCAAAAACCCTATCCCAAATTACTTTTTTAAAGTTTTCATCTTCTAAACTATTTATTGCACTTGAAAACTTAGATTGTATAATAATTGATTTGGAGCTTTCTTCATCAAATCCTCTACTCATAATATAAAACATTAAATCATCATCTACATTACCAGCACTCGCTGCATGATTGCCTTCAACATTGTCTTCATGTGACAAAAGCACCGGTACAGAAATAGACTCAACATCATCATCAAGTAGTATTGCATATTCTTCTTCAGAACCCGTACTAAATGATGAGCCTTTTTTAAAATCAAGAGTAGATCTGAATATTTTCTTAGATTTATCTTTTAAGGCCCCATTTACAACAATATTGGACTTGCTATCTTTTCCATAATGAAAGACATTATACAGCATATCTATTTCGTTACTACCTGAACCAAAATAAATTGAATTTACGTTAAAATTAGAATGTTCCCCCATTAAATCACTTTGAAGATAAGTATAAAGTTTACTTGACCCTAACTCAAATTGATGAATATTTACACTTGCTCCCTCTTGTATGTTGACATATATAGTTTCAATTGATGTATGCTCATTGTCTTCATTCTGTATAATGAAAACATTGATTTTTGAATTTTCTTTTGCATATATTTTTATTAATGAGCTTCTAAATTTTTCAATATTACCACTACTCTCATAATCTAAAATAAGATTTAATGTCTCATCTTTTTCACTTACCACGTAGTGAGAGTCTATTACTTGATTACTAATGTCATCAGATTTAATAATTACTTTACTTGTGGAATTTTCTGTATTTGACTTATGAATCTTAAAGAGATTACAATTATTTCTGTTTAAATCTAAAATATCTTTTGGAAGTTCTTCTTTTTCATTTTTATAAAAATTTCTATTTAAAAAATCATCAGCCTTATCAGATTCTATACTAAGCTTGATATTTTTTAATTCAGGAAGCTCTATTTTAGAATCATTAACATTCAAATAATTAAAAGTTTTAAATGTAAGCTTATTTGTTACAACCGTTGAATTCATAGTTCCTCCTAACCGATTGATCCTTCTAGTTCCAAGTTAATTAAATTATTCATTTCAACTGCATATTCCATAGGAAGCTCTTTAGCTATAGGCTCTGCAAATCCTCTTACTACCATTGCTTTTGCTTCGCTTTCAGGTATTCCTCTACTCATTAAATAGAATATTACTTCGTCGGATATTTTACCAATTTTAGCTTCGTGCCCAAAGTCAACATTCTTATTTTTTATATCTATTACAGGTATGGTATCTGATCTTGATAAATTATCCAGCATTAAAGATTCACATGAAACACTTGCTTTAGAATCAGTAGCCTCTTTTGCTATTTTAACAAGGCCCCTATAAATAGCTTTACCACCTGCTTTGGAAATTGATTTTGAGTTTACTGTTGATTTAGTATGAGGTGCAAGATGTATGGCTTGTGCTCCTGTATCTATATTTTGCTCGGCACCCGCAAATGATATGCCTACATATTCACTTGATGCTCTTTCTCCTTTTAAAATTGATGCAGGGTATAGCATAGACACTCTTGATCCAAAGGATCCTGATATCCATTCTATTTTTCCATCTTTTTCTACAATTGCTCTTTTAGTATTTAAGTTATACATATTTTTTGACCAGTTCTCTATAGTTGAGTATCTAAGAGTTGAATTTTCACCTACAAATAATTCAACTGCTCCTGCATGTAGATTAATCATATTATATTTAGGAGCTGAACAACCTTCTATAAAGTGACAATAGCTATTATCCTCAATAATTATTAAAGTATGTTCAAACTGTCCTGCTCCAGGTGCATTCAATCTAAAATATGATTGAAGAGGAACATCTACCTTGACTCCCTTAGGCACATAAACAAAAGATCCCCCACTCCACACAGCATAGTGTAAAGCTGCATATTTGTGTAAATTAGGACTTATGCATTTTCCAAAATATTTCTTTACAATCTCAGGATATTCTCTAAGCCCTGTTTCAAAGTCTACATAAACAACTCCTTGATCCAATAAATATTTTTGAATGTTATGGTAGACAACCTCGGAATCATATTGGGCCCCTACTCCTGATAAAAGATAGTCTTTTTCTGCTTCAGGAATGCCAAGCTTGTCAAAAGTATCTCTTATTTCTTCGGGAACATTTCTCCAATCGTCTGTGAGCTCTGCATCAGGACGTATATAAGTCGTTATTTCATTTATATCAACTTCAGTTAGGTCAGGACCCCATACAGGATTTTCTTTACTATTAAAAATTTCAAGAGCCTTTAGTCTGTAGTTAAGCATCCATTCCGGTTCGCCTTTTTCCTTTGAAATTTGTCTTACTATTTCTTCCGTAAGGCCCTGTTCGGTTTTTGACTTATAGGTGAATTTGTTTTTTATGTCATAGATGCCTCTGTCCATATCATCTATATGAGTTTTCTTTTTAATTCTATCTGACAATTATTCCACCTCTTTTTTTATCCAATTAAATCCATCTTTTTCTATTTTATCAACAAGACTGTCGTCTCCTGTCATTACTATTCTTCCATCTACAATTACGTGAACATAATCAGGGTGTATATTTTTAATTAATTCCCTGTGGTGTGTAATAATAAGAACCGCCTTATCTTTGTTCATAAATCTTGATATACCTTCAGCTACAACTCTTGTAGCATCAACATCAAGACCTGAATCCGTTTCATCTAAAATTGCAAGCTTTGGATTCAACATGAGCATTTGGAGAATTTCGTTTTTCTTCATTTCTCCACCTGAAAATCCTTGGTTTAAATATCTACTGGCATAAGATTCATCAAACTCAAGTTTTTCCATTTCAGCTTTTAATTCCTTCTTGAATTTTAAAATTGGTATGTTTTTATCTTCAATTGAAGATTTAGCTGTCCTTATAAAGTTCTCAACACTTATCCCTGAAACTTCCATAGGTGCTTGAAAACTCATAAACAATCCCTTACGTGCTCTCTTATCAGTACTTAATTCAGTTATGTCTTCACCATCAAGATAAATTTTTCCACTTTTCAAGGAATACTCAGGATTATCCATGATTACATTAGCAAGGGTCGTTTTACCAGACCCATTTGGACCCATAATTACATGCACTTCTCCATAATTAATATTAAGATTAATATTGTGCAATATTTCTAAGTCTTGATCTTCTGTTACATAGGCAGATAAATTTTCTATTTTTAATAATTCTTTACTCATTTTACACTCCTTTTGTCAAATCATACAAATTTGCTCGGATTTAATTCTTTTAGATTATATCACAAAGCTTAAAATATATAAATGATTAAATTAATATAAATTTATTTACTAAAATATTAACTTAAGAATATAATGCTTATCTTTTATTGTTAATTTTTTAAAAATATATTATTATATCTATTAATAAAGTTGAGGTGTATTATGGATTCTTATTTTTCGATAGTTATAGTTCTACTGGTGATTTCAATTATTCTTTCCTTTGAGTTTACTATGATTGAAAGTGCTTTTTTATCTATTACTCAATTTGAAATAGAAGGATATAAAGAAAAGTCCGAGCAAATTTATAAAATAGTAAAGGATCTAAGTAAGAGTGATAAATTATTCTCAACAGTTTTAGTTTTTGATTATTTTGCCAATTCTTTAGTATCAATCCTTATAGGTCTAATCTTGTTTTCAAAACATAGCTTTAAGGGGCTTGTTATTGCAGGCTTTTTAGCTCCTTTTATAATAATCGTCCTAGGGGAAATTGTTCCTAAATCTATTGGAAAACAAAAATATAAAAAAATAATTTTTAAAAGAGCTAAAGCTTTGAGTTTTTTAACCAGTATTTTTTCTCCTTTTGTAAAATTTTTAAAATTTATTTCTAAAGGATTAATAAGAGTAGTAGGTGGAAGTAAAAATTATAAGGAACCTTTAATGACAAGGTATGAACTTATAGATGCTGTTTCTCTAGGAATTGAGGAAGGAATTATTAATGAAGAAGAGTCTATGTTTATTGAAAATGTTATGGATTTTAAAGAGTTAATGGCAAAGGATGCAATGACAGCAAGAACTGACATGGTAACCTTAGATATAGATTCTTCTTATGAAGAGATAGTTGATGTTGTAAAATCTGAAGCATTTTCAAGGATGCCTGTTTATGAAGAGGATCTTGATAATATAGTTGGAATACTTCATGTTAAAGATTTAATTTCTTTTGAAAAGGGAGAGCTGCTGAAGGATAAAATCGACATTTTAAAACCTGTTCTCTACACTTACGAGTTTAAACCTATTGGAAAGCTTTTTAACGAAATGAGGCGTAACAAAACTTCTGTTGCAATAGTTAATGATGAATTTGGTGGAACTGAGGGTATGGTTACAATGGAAGACCTAGTTGAAAAAATAGTAGGTTCAATTTCAGATGAGTATGATGAAGATGAGGATGAAGACTTTATAAAAATCGGTAAAAATGAATATATTATTAATGGCTCAATGAATCTCGATGATTTTAATCACGCTTTCAATACTAACTTGTTCTCTGAAGAAATCGACTCAATAGCTGGTTACATTATAGAAAAAATTGACAGATTCCCAAAAACTGGCGAAAAATTGCTTATTGATAACTTAAATTTTACTATATCAAGTAGTAAAAGAAATAGAATTGAAAAACTGATACTTAAATTATAATTTAAGTATCAGTTTTTTATTAGTCAGTTTAATTCAAATTATCGAAATTAGTTGCAATCTTCTACTTCTATTATTTTAAGATTAGAGTTTTTCCAATTGACGCTATCCCCTAATTCCTCAACTATATTTTGTAATATTTCGTCTTCTTCATAACTTTCGTCAATGGGCTGAACTCTTATTTCACTATCAAATGGTATCTCATCTATAACTTCGCCTAAATCGATTAATGTCATCACTCTGTTTCTAAGTTTTTGTTTATCACGGTCATTATCTACGCGTATGTATTTATCTTTTTTTCTGGTATATACAAATATTTCTTTGTTATATTTACGCTTATAATAAAGAGAATATGCTTCACATGACAGTGAAAACATTGCAAGCGGATGTAAATCAAAAATAATCTTTTTCATAAGTCCTCCCGCGAAAATTATAACATAAATTTTAAAATGTATGGTGAAACTTAACAAAATATAAATCTTTTTTTTACGCTTAATTTACTTTGCTTTATGAGATTATATGCCTTATAAAATTTTAACCTTAAGCGCTACTTTTTGACCGCTTATTTCAACTAAATCTTTCATTTCAAGTATTGTAAGTATAGAATTTACTGTTGCAATATCTTCCTTAAGATTTATGGAAATAAGATTAATATCCTCTGTCCCATTCTCTATTTCCCTTAATATTTTTAATTCATCATTTCCCAAATTAGACTCATCAAGGATGGAAGTACTTTTATTTTTTGAAGGAAGATAAATACTAAGGTCATTTATTTCAGTTAGTATAGAAGCCCCATCTGCAATTAATTTATTAGTTCCTTCAGAATATATGGAATTTATGTTACCTGGAACCGCAAAAACTTCTTTTCCTTGTTCTGCGGCAATTCTACCTGTAATTAAAGATCCGCTTCTCTTTCTCGCTTCTGCAACTATTACAATATCACTAAGTCCTGATATTATTCTATTTCTAAGGGGAAATCTATAAGGCATGGCTTTTGATCCTGGATGATACTCGCTTACTATAGCTCCATACTCCAAAATTTTATTATATATATCTTTATTTTTCAATGGATATACAACATCTACTCCGTTTCCCAAAACCCCTATAGTTTTTATGTTATTTTTTATTGCTCTCATATGAGATACAGCGTCTATCCCATAGGCCATACCACTTATAATTGCAACATTATAATCACTTAAATAATCTACTATGGAATCTACAACCACTCTGCCATAATCCGAGTGCTTTCTGGCTCCTACTATTGCTACCCCTACATCCCAAGTTTTTGCAATGTCACCTTTAACATAAATAAGCTTAGGTGAATCATCGATGTTTAAAAGGTACTTAGGATATAGAGGATCATCTTGAAAATATATTTTTATATCCTTTTTCTCACAATATTCATAAGCTTTATCCGCTATACTATATTTATAATTTTTTAACATTTTGATTATTCCGGGACTTATTTTATCTTCATACCTTTCGTATTTATCTAAAAAGTCCTCATAACTTACCTCAAGGCTTAATAAAGTCTTTTCAAGCCTTTCAATTTGTATGTTTTCAAAATTTAAAAAGTTTAGGTTTAATAAAAATTCATTATAATTCATACTAACCTCTTTAAGTCAAGGGATCTGTACCTAATCGCTTCAAGTATATTTTCTTTCTCTATTTCTTTATTTCCGCTAAGATCTGCTATTGTTCTTGATACTTTAAGGATTTTATTATATGCTCTTGCAGAAAATCTATACTTGTTAAATGCTAATTCCATGATTTTTTTACATTCTTTATCTAACCTGCAATATATGTTAACCTGATTTTCCCTTAGGTCTGAATTGTAATTAATGTTTAAATTCTTATATCTGTCTTTTTGTATTTCTCTAGCTTCTGCAACTCTTTTAGCTATATCTTTTGATGACTCCGATTTTTCATCAGCTGCCAAATGTTTATAATCTACAGCATCTATTTTTACGTGTATGTCTATTCTGTCTAACAGCGGTTGTGACGCTCTTGACATATATCTTTCTATTTGAGAAACACTACAAGTACACTCATGGTGAGGATCTCCATAGTATCCACAGGGGCAGGGGTTAGTTGCAGCAAGTAAGATAAAATTCGCAGGATATGAAATGCTCGCATTAGCTCTAGCAATGTTTATAGTTTTATCTTCAAGTGGCTGTCTTAAAACTTCCAATACTGATTTAGGAAACTCCAATAACTCATCTAAAAATAAAACTCCGTTGTGAGACAAGGATATTTCACCCGGCTTTGGAATTCTTCCTCCTCCTATTAAAGATACAGATGATGCAGTGTGATGTGGCGATCTAAAAGGAGGGTTTATCATCAAATTGTTTTCTTTTAAGAGCCCTGCTACAGAATAAATTTTTGTAACTTCTATAGATTCCTCAAAGCTTAACTTTGGTAAAATAGTGGCATATCTTTTAGCTGCCATAGATTTGCCACTTCCCGGGACTCCTATTAAAAGAATATTGTGCTTTCCTGCAGCTGATACCTCCAAGGATCTTTTAAGAAAAGCTTGCCCTTTTATATCAGAAAAATCTAAATCATAACTATCATCTTTATATTCAATTTGTCCTATGTATCTCTCTATGGGCTTTTCCTTATTTACATGCTCAACAACCCCTCTTAATGAGTCTGCAGGGTATATTTCCACATCTCTAATTAATGAACATTCTATTTTGTTCTTTTCAGGAACTATAAATTTTCTAAACCCCTGTTCTCTAAGAGAAATAATCATAGCCAAAGCACCTGTAATTGGATTGATTCCCCCATCTAATGACAGTTCCCCTAAAAATATATAGTCTTCGTCTATGTCTTGAACTTCCTCGCTAGCTCCTAAAATTGCCATTGCAATAGCAAGGTCCAGCTGAGATCCATCCTTCTTTAAATTTGCAGGTGCCAAGTTTATAGTTATTCTCTTTAGAGGAAATTCAAAGCCGCTGTTTTTGATTCCCGACCTAACTCTTTCTATAGATTCCTTAATAGCTGTATCGGGCAAACCTACTATAATAAATTTCGGTAGACCATTGCTTAAATCCGCCTCAACATCTATTAAATTCCCTTCCAGTCCTTCAAGCGAGCAGGTTTTTAAGCTACAATACATATATACTCCTCCTATACGGCATAAAAAGCATTTTCTATATGGTTTAAACGTCCATCAATATTATAATATTCTATTACATCATATCTTACTTGAAATCTTGATAGATTATGAGAAATTATATAATTTAGAGATGCTTTAACTATATTTGAGATTTTTCTTTCATCTACTGCTTCATAAGCAAATCCGAATTTTTTTGAGCTTCTAGTTTTTACTTCTATAAATACTAATATGTCCTTATCTAAAGCTATTATGTCAATTTCTTTACCTAGAGCTCTATAATTTCTATCAAGTATTATATAGCCCTTATCTTCTAAATATTTTACAGAAACATCTTCTCCAAGTTTACCTAAATATTTATTATCCATTACCAGTTCTCACTATTCTTAACAAAAGTCTTTCTGTGCATATCTGATGGACCATAAAGTTTTATCATTTCTCTATGTTTTTTTGTGCCATATCCCATATGTTTATCAATTCCATATTCAGGGTATGATTTAGCCCAAATTTCACATAGCTTATCTCTATATACTTTTGCTACAATAGATGCACATGCTATAGTATAGCACTTGTCATCTCCCTTAATTATAGAGACTTGCTCTATATCGGCTTCTATATGCTCAGCATCTATTAAAAGCAAATCAGGTCTTATTTGCTTGTCATACTTATTTCTTAGATTTTTAACAGATTTAATCATAGCTAGGTGAGTAGCGTTTTTAATGTTTATTTTATCTATAAGATTTGCATTTACTCTACCAATGCCCACGGCAACCATATTTTTTAAAATCAATTCATAATAATAATCTCTCTTTTTTCTAGATAATTTCTTGGAATCAGTTACTCCTTCTATTCTATTTTCCAAAGGCATAATAATAGAGCAGGCCAGAACATCTCCAAATAAAGATCCTCTACCTACTTCATCTATACCTGCTATATATTTATAACCATTATTTGAATATTCCTCTTCGAAATTTTCCATTATAACCTCTCAATAGTTACGGGACCCATTATTCCTTTCCTAAACTCATCTAAAATAATATTTGCAACTTTACTATAATCTATCATGCCTTTTTTAATAATAGCTCCTCTCTTTAGGGCTATTGCATCTAAAATCTCAATAGAAGTCAAATCATCAGTTTGTATTTTATATCGATTTTTTATAAGGTCCGGATTAATTTCGTTAAGCTTTTCAACAAGCCTAAGAGCAAGAGTCTCAGTATCTAATATTTCATCTTTAATAGCCCCTGTATATGCTAAGTTAAGAGCAGTTTCTTTTTCTTCAAACTTTTGCCATAAAATACCTGGAGTATCTAGTAAATGGAGTTTAGTATTTATTTTTATCCACTGGTTGGTTTTGGTGATTCCTGGTTTATTTCCTGTTTTAGCAGATTTTCTACCTGAAATTCCATTAATAAAAGTTGACTTACCTGAATTAGGTATCCCAACTATTATAGCTCTAAGTGTTGTAAGGTTAACTCCTTTTAACTTAAAACTATTTATTTTATCCTCCATAAGTTTAAATGAAGCATCTATAATTTTATTTACATTAGGTCTATTTGAATTATATAAAATTGCAAAATTTCCATTTTGAGATAATTCTTTCTCCCATTTTTTATTTTGGGAGTCCTCAGCTAAATCGGACTTATTTAAAATTAAAAGGCCGGGTTTGTTTTTAAGAGCCTCTTTTAGTAAAGGATTTCTACTTGAAATAGGTATTCTCGCATCGATTATTTCAATATAAAAATCAGTAAGTAGCGACTTTTTCTCTATATCTTCAATGGTTTTTTTCATATGTCCTGGAAACCAATTTATATTCAATTCACTCACCAACCTCTAAAATTTCATCAATAGCTTTAATGGCACCTAAATCATTGTTATTATATTTAGAAATAATGTCTGCTCCATCCCTTGCTATTTTTTCTCCATTTATCATTGCAATGCCAAAGTCCGAATTTTTTAGCATGAGAAAATCGTTTGAATCATCTCCAATTGAAATTGTATAAATACCGTTTATACCTTTTGCCTTAATATATCTTTGTATTCCATACCACTTATCACTGGTTTTAGGTAAAATCTCAAGCATATAATTATGTTTAGAGTGAATCTTCATAAGATGAATATTAAAGTCCGGATAATCCATCTCAAATTCAAGTTTATATGGATATAAATCTTCATATTCACCTATTAAAACTATAGATATAATATCTGCATTAAGATTTCTAAAATCTTCTAAATACAAAACATGATCTCCAAAAGCTTTAATATATTTATCGGCTTTTTCATTGGTATATCTTTTTATCGTGGCTATATCATAACCTCTATCATAAAGATTAATATGAACTAGAGGTTGAATCTTTTTGCTTTTAACCTTACTTATAAACTTAACAGCAATATCATTTTTTATAGGTTCTATAAACAAAAGCTCATCATTATCAACATTCCTGCAAGCATTCCCATTGTTAAAAATAATATCAACTCCAAGTCTA
The DNA here is from genome assembly GCF_901447155.2 of Peptoniphilus catoniae. Taxonomy (GTDB): domain Bacteria; phylum Bacillota; class Clostridia; order Tissierellales; family Peptoniphilaceae; genus Peptoniphilus_E; species Peptoniphilus_E catoniae. The sequence goes on along the minus strand of NZ_LR588413.1, from coordinate 81,336 downwards.
CCCTTAAAAAAATTAGCTGCAGATCTATAACTTCTACCTGTATTTATAATTACCTTATAACCTTTAGATTTTAATTTTTTTAAATATTCAAAATTCCTATTATCAAGCTCTTTATTATCTTTTAAAAGAGTACCGTCAAGATCAAAAGAAATTAATATGTTTTTCTTATTCATATTTTATATATTATCATAAAATATCAAATTATGTATACAAGTGAATTTGTCAATAAAAATCGGCATAAAAACTATAAGTTCTAATGCCGATATATTCTAATTTTTATTCTATAAAATTACATTGCTCTAGGTATAATTATAACTACAAGCATAAATACGAAGAAAGCTATAGTGTAAGCTAAATTTTGTTTAAGTTCCTTCTTTGTAAGTTTCAATGTATCCTTTGTCATAAGCCTAGCTAAAGATGTTCCAATATAAGATAAAATAGGGAATACTATGAGAATAACAGGCGTTGATGCCGCTAAGCCTAAGAACTTATAAAAAGTTAAAATTATAAGCATGAACAAAGGTATAAATAATTTTGAAAGAGACTTTTTATCTAACCAAATTAATCCTGCAACAAGAATAACTGAAACTACAAAAACAAGATACGTAACATTGTTAAACAAAGATACTCTCGATACTTTGCTGTCATTTTTTACTTCTTGTGCATTTACATAAAATCCTGATTCACTAAAGGTAGGATTTTCGTTTTCTCCCATTTTTTGAGAATTTGTAAATTTGTCAACTCTTGCATTTGTTATAAATACAGACATTGAAGCAAATTTATCTTCACTCTTATACATTAAATCCCTTGGCTTATAGTACAAAGTAAATGAATAAGCTTCTTCCCTATTTTCAAGAGGAAGCCTTATTTGGGATTTAGCTGTAAATTCATAGTTCTCAGTCTTTTTATAATAATCGTTTAAAGAAAGTTTTTCATTGAAAAGCTTATCATTTATTTTATCATAGTCACCCTTTATATTAACTACGCTATGGCTTGGAACTAACCCTTTGCCGAAAAACACCTGTCTAACAGGAGTGCCTAATATTCTAAGATCTGAGTCTTGACCTTGATAAATAAACTCAACATCATATTTAACAATATCTTCACCGTCACTTTTGTCTATACTTCTTTGAACTGTCAGATTCAAAACATCGGCAGGATCTTTAAAAAGCAATCCTCCGAATTCAGAGCTTATTCCCTCGGACTGACTCCATAAGTTATTGGCACTGAATTTACCAGTTAAAGTGGAGATGAATAAAATTAAAATAAATATACCAAATATAATTGCATTTTTTAATCTTTTACTCATTCAATAACCTCCATATGAAAACATTTTTATGAGTATATAATAACATATTAATATGAGAATATAAAGAAGTTTATATATAAAAGCTTAAAATACACATATTAAAGCATCTTCTTAAATTTTAAAATTATCTATTTATTTGTATATTAGATATGCTTTTACTAATAAAAATATAAAGGACAATAAGTGCAAGGTAATATTATTAGTTACTACATTTTTTCTAGACTATTTATATATTCTTTTCCTCCATAGATATTAATCTCAAATTGTTTATAAATTCAAAGTCTATATGCCAATATCTAACTATATAGAGTTTTCCCTTATCTACACTTAAACTTTTAATTAAAGCCTTTCTATATTTTCTTCAATAAAAAAGCACATCTAACATTATTTGCTAGTGTGCTTGTTATAATTATATTCTTTTTTCATTTTGTTGAATATTTCTATGATCTTTTCTCTACATTCTGTGAAATCATCCATATAATCCATCTCTGCAATCACATCTTGCATATCATAGCCTAAATCAGATATTTTTCCATTTTCCCTCTATCTATAATATTATGAACTCTGTCTCATTATCTAAATATACAATTGGTATATTATTATAAAACTTAACCTGTCTATCATCGCTATACTGTCTTTTATTAAGGCCTTTACTTAAAACTTCTAGGACTTATTTTTATTTCCCTGTCCCAGCATATTTATAAACAAACCCTTGCGGATCTATTCCTTTCTTTAGATAGCCTTTACCAGTTTTATAATTATTATGACCAGTATGTGCTTTCCCTGTATAGCATCATTGATTATTGTATTGTATTTCATCTTAATAGCAGTTTTTAAGGTATCGTACTTATATTCTGTAATTAAGGATTTCCAATCTATCACATCATTATATTTTTATTTTTGTAAGGTTCTAAAACTACCAAGTATTTTACTTACAAGAAAAACTCTATATCTATTAAATTATTTTTTATTGTAATCTAGTACTTTAGAATAATTTCTCTAAAATAGCTTCAGGATTAGTTTTTATATTTTATTCCAAAATTATATTTCTTAAATTTATCAAGGCAATGACAATATTAAGTTTAAACATATTATAAAATAGTTTATATAAATAAGAAAACTTAAATTAAAAATATAGGACTTTATTTTTCTTTTGAGCTTGCGGATACTTCAGTCCAAACCTTATCATACAGGGCTAAAACTTCCTTGTCTAAATTTTTATAGGTTTCAAGTTCCGGTAATTTAGAGTAATCCGGGTATGCAACTTCAGAATTTTTCATTTCTTCAGGCAAAAGATTTTTAACATCTTTTATAGGTGAAGTATAACCTACTAAATATTCCGCATTCCTTTTTGCTATTTCAGGTCTGCACATGAAATTTATAAATTTTTCAGCAAGTTCTTTATTTTCTGCATTTTTAGGTATTACAAAGGAGTCTATCCAAACATTTGATCCCTCTTTTGGGATAACATATTCTAGGTCTGGATTATCATTAATCATTAGAGCCGCATCTCCGGAATATTGAACTCCTATTGCTGCATCACCCTGGACTATTGTGTCTTTGCCATCATCTGTTAGATAGGCATAGACTAAATGCTTTTGTTTTATTAGGGCCTGTTTTGCCTCTTCAAGCTCTTTCGGATTAGTTGAGTTCATTGAATAACCCAACATTTTAAGAGTCAAAGCTATTGAATCTCTTTGAGAGTTATACATAATTATCTGATCTTTATACTTTTCTTGCCATAAATCTGTCCAAGAATCAATTTTATCATCTATAATAGATTTATTATATATAATGCCTAAAGTACCTGAAAAATAGGGTACAGAATATTCATTAGATGGATCAAATTCAGGGTTCTTCAGTGCATCTTCAACCTTTTCAAAATTAGGTATATTTTCAAAATTTAATTTTTGAAGAAAATCTTCTTTAATAAGTCTTTCTATCATATAATCTGACGGTACTAAAACATCATAGGTATCATTTCCCTGAGTAACCTTAAGATACATGTCCTCATTTGAGGCAAAGGTATCATAAACAACCTTTGCATTAAATTCCTTCTCGAAGTCTTTAATAACGGACATGTCAATATATTCTCCTGCATTATACACATTAATTGTTTCTTTTGATGAATCTCCTTTTGAACAAGCTGCCAAGGAAATAAGTAAGATAAGTAAAATTAAAACAAAATTAAATTTTTTCTTCAATATTTTCCCCTTCCTCCGTAGTTAGATCTACTTTTATAGTATTTTTATTAATTATAAGAAGCAAAACTAATAATGTTAAAAACATTATTGTAGAAATTGCATTAATAGAAGGATTTATACCTTTTCTTGCCATAGAGTAAATAGTTATTGACAGATTTGAAACTCCATGACCTGTTGTAAAATAACTAATTACAAAATCATCTATTGATAAGGTAAATGACATTAATGCTCCTGTTACAATACCAGGAATTATCTGAGGTATTACAACATTTCTTACTGCATATAAAGGCTTTGCTCCAAGATCCATCGCTGCTTCAAGTGTATTCCTGTCCATTTGATAAAGTTTCGGTAAAACTGCCAATATTACATAAGGGGTACAAAATACAATATGGGATATCGTCATGGTAACAAAACCGAAATTTAATCCTAATGGTTTAAATAGTGCATAAAGTCCCATTAATGAAACAGCTGTTATAATATCAGGATTTAAAATAGGCAAGTAATTAATGTTTAATATAAATTTTTTTAAAAATCCGTTTCTTAATTCATATAAACCTATAGCTGTAATTGTTCCTATAATAGTTGCAACAACCGTCGCAATTAATGCGATTATTAGAGTATTATAAAGAGACTGCAATATTGTGGTATCTTCAAAAAGAGCTTTGTACCATTTGAAAGTAAACCCCATCCACCTGCCCTTTAGCTTGGAATTATTAAAGGAAAATACCATAAGAACGACTATGGGAGCATACAAGAAAACAAAAATTAATAACAGATATATCTTCTCAAGATATTTTCTCACCATAAGCCACCCCCTTCTTGATTTTCACTCTTTCCCTTTGATATAGTTCCGGTTACGAAAAGTGACAAAAACATAATTATAATAAGTATTATACTTATTGCTGATCCGAATCCCCAATCCCCTGTAAAGGTAAACTGTCTTTCAATTAAGTTTCCGATTAGATAAAATTTGTTTCCTCCAAGTAGGTTTGGAATAACAAAGGTTGATATAGCAGGAATAAATACCATAGTTATTCCTGTGTATACTCCGGGCAGTGATAATGGGAGAATTACTTTTAAAAAAACTTTTTTGTTATCAGCTCCTAAATCTTTTGCAGCATCAATTAGGTCCTTATCTATTTTTAAAAGAACGGAGTAAATTGGCAAAACCATAAATGGCAAAAAATTATAAACCATACCTAGCAAAACAGCTTTCATATTATACATAAGGTCAAAAGGGCCAAGTCCTATAAGCCCGAAAAATTTATTTAAAAGTCCATTATTACCTAAAAGAGTTAACCAAGCGTAGGTTCTTAATAAAAAATTCATCCACATTGGTATAACAAATAGAAGTATAAGATTATTTCTTAATCTTTCAGACATTCTAGAAATAATATATGCCAAGGGATAGCCTATTAATAAACATAAAAGTGTAGATATCATTGCTAGACCTATAGATACTAACAGTATTTTTATATAAAGGGAATCAAAAAAATTTTTATAGTTATCTAGGGAAAAGGAATACTCTTCAAATCCTACACCTATCTCTCCATTGAAAGAATAAACAAAAATAAGCACTAAAGGTAAAAGAATAAAAACTATTGCCCATAAAATATAAAAGTAAGAATATTTTTTCATAGTGTACCTACTTTCTCATTACATGTATAAGGTCAGGTTCTATAACTATGTTTACATCTTCTCCTACTTCACTTGATACTGTAGACTGAATTAGCATAATATAACCGTTTATATCTATTTCCATTTCATAATGAACGCCTTTAAAAATATTTGATACAACTTTTCCTTTTAAGTAACCATCATTTTTAACAAGTTTTACATCTTCAGGTCTTATTACTATTTCAACAGACTCGTTTTTTTCAAATCCTTTATCTACACATTCAAATGTATGATTTAAAAAACTAACCTTATAATCATCAAACATTGTTCCGGGAATAATATTACTTTCCCCTATAAAATCAGCTACAAAAGCATTTTTAGGTTCATTATATATATCTATAGGATTTCCCATTTGTTGAATAACTCCATTGTTCATAACTACTATAGTATCAGACATAGTAAGGGCTTCTTCCTGATCGTGAGTAACATAGATAAATGTACTCCTAACTTTTTCTTGTAGCCTTTTTAACTCTATTTGCATTCCTTGCCTAAGTTTTAAATCAAGTGCTCCCAATGGTTCATCAAGCAAAACAACTTCCGGTTCATTAACCAAGGCCCTTGCAATGGCAACTCTTTGCTGTTGGCCACCACTTAAAGAATCTATGTCCCTTTTATTAAAATTAACTAAATTAACTATTTTTAAAACATCGTTAACTCTTGATTCTATTTCGTCTTTAGGCATTTTCTTTATTTTAAGACCGAAAGCAATGTTGTCAAAAACATTTAAGTGAGGAAAAAGTGCATACTTTTGAAAAACTGTATTTATTTTTCTGTCATATGAAGGCAAATTAGTTATATCTTCCCCATCAAAAATAACATTTCCTTCATCAGGAGATTCAAATCCTCCTATAATCCTAAGTATAGTAGTTTTACCGCAACCGCTGGGACCTAATAAGGTTAAAAATTCATTTTTTTTAATTTCTAAATCAAAATTTTTTAAAACTGTATTGTTCCCATAGGATTTGGTAATATTTTCTAAACTAATTAAAATATTATTTTCCATGTACTCCTCCAATCTCCTAAAAATTTGGTGGCGAACTGATTAACATAACCCTAGCCGACTTTTTTCTTAAATTTTTTATCTTACTTGCTTTATCAGCTGCAAAATAAAAAGTTTCATTTTTATTTACTTCAAAAATATCGTCTCCATAAGTTAACTCTATTTTTCCGTCTAAGACATATCCTAAGATCTCACCAGGAAAAGGCTGAATCTCTCTTGTAGAAACCCCTGATTCAAGTTCTAAAATAGTTGGTTCCATTTGATTTTTTTGAGCATTTGGCACTATCCAACTTACCTTATATCCTTTACTTTTTTCCGATTTAAAATAATCATCATCTTTAAAAATAATTTTTTCTTCACTTTCTTTGAAAAAATCATCAGGACTTGTACCAAGAGCTTCTAAAATATCTATGAGAGTTGCGACTGATGGAGATGTTAAATTCCTTTCAACTTGAGATATAAAACCTTTGGTAAGTTCAGATCTATCTGCCAATTCTTCCTGAGTTAAATAATTTTTAACTCTTAGATTTTTTAATTTTTTACCTATATCCAATAAAATCACCTTATAAAATATTAAACAAATTATTTAGTTTATTAAATACTAATGAATTATAAACCTTTTAATTTTTAAAGTCAATATTATTTAAAAAATAAAATAAAAAACTTAATATACTATTACCAAAATTATTTATAAAAATAGGACCATGAAAATTTATTCATGATCCTTAATTCTAAACTAACTTGTTTATTAGCCTTCCTATATTTTCAATTTCAATTTCTACGACATCACCTTTTTTAAGCCAGTTTCTTTCGTCCTTAGGATATCCAAGAACGCACCCCTTTGGAGTGCCTGTGAAAATTAAATCTCCCGCTTTCAAGCTTATATTTCTTGACACATAACTTACTATTTCCTCAGGTTTAAAAATCATATATTTAGTGTTTGAATTTTGTTTAAACTCTCCATTAACTTTAGTTGAAATATTAAGGTTATTAGGATTTATATAATCTTTTTCTACAATATACGGTCCTATTGGAGCAAATTTATCTGCCGTTTTTCCTATAAGCCACTGATTTGATAAAAACTGAAGATCTCTAATTGATAAATCATTTCCAACAGTATATCCAAAAATATGTTTATAAGCAGAATATTCGTCTATATTTTTGCCATCTTTCCCTATAACTATAACAAGCTCCGCTTCATAGTCTAACTCTTTACCATATCTAGGCAAAGGAATATCTTCATTACAAGCGCAAAGAGAATTATTAAATTTGCTGAAAAGAACTGGCTCCTTAGGAAGATTAAAGGATTCTGATTCTTCAATATGTTCCTTATAATTTAAACCCACACATATTATTTTCTCAGGATTTAAAACCACAGGTGCAAATTCTATCTTTTCCTCATTTAAAAAATTTAGTGATTTTTTATTTAGTTCAATTCTTTTTAAAAGCTCATTCCAGTCTTTTTTGTTGTAGCCTTTTATAAATGAAATCATGTCCTCTTCTATATCAAAGTCTAAATTTTTTGCTTCCTTAACAAGATCTATTGAAATACCATTAATTTTCAATCCTAACCTTATCTGTCCGTCTTTCTTATAATTAAATAATTTCATTTTTTCTCCTTAGAAAAGAGACAATGTATAAACATTGCCCCTTATTTTACCAACCTCCGCTTGCTCCTCCACCGCCGGATCTTCCTCCGCCGCCGGAAAAACCACCACTTGAGAATCCTCCACCGCTAAAACCTCCGCCTGAGGACCCTCCTCCAAAAAAGCCACCGCCATAAAATGGAAATCGCCTTCTCCTATACCTACTACCTCTTCTGGGACCGCTGAAAATAATTATAATAATTATCATTATAAAAATTATCCTCATAATATCGGAAACATAAATTTCATCTTCTGAATCAGCATAATCAAATTCAGAATCTTTTTTATTTTCTATTTCAACATTATATTCATCTGCATAATACTGCAAGACTTCGTTATAACCTTCAAGGATGCCTTCATTGAACTTTCCCTTATCAGGATCTGATGTAAATACCTCTGCAATATTTCTTATTATTCTTGAACTATATGCATCAGGAATAAAACCCTCTGTCCCATAACCATTTTCAATTCGCATTTTATGATCATCTATAGCAAAAAGCAAAAGGCTCCCGTTTAATTCTTTGGAATCTCCTATTTTCCATTTTTCAAAAAGCTTTGTCGAATACTCTTCTATGCTATATCCATCTAGGGATTTTACCACTACAACAACTATTTGCCCTCCAGTTTTACTTTGCAAGTCGGAATTTGTATTGTTCATATATTCAATTGTATCGCTATTCAAAATACCAAGTTCGTCATATACGTTCTTGCTTGCCTCAGCAGGGTCTGGTATCAGTTCCTCTAAAGATTTTGCAAAAATCGAAGATGTAAAGAAAAATAACATGGCGATTATTAGAGAAAATACTTTTTTCCTTCTCATTTTATCACCTGTAACTTTTTTAAAACTTAACATTAGGAGCTTCTTGTTCATTATCAGGTGCTTCAAAAAATTCTTTTTTCTCAAAACCGGTTATCCCTGCAAACAAGTTCATAGGAAAACTCCTTACTTCTTTATTGTAAGTTGCAACAACTTCGTTGTATCTTTGCCTTTCAGTTGCAATCCTATTTTCAGTACCTTCAAGCTGTGCTTGTAAATCCAAGAAGTTTTGATTTGCCTTTAATTCAGGGTAAGCCTCAACTGCTACATTAAAATTTCTAATTGATTCAGTTAATTGAGAATCAGCCTTTGCGAGTTCTTCAGGGCCGCTTGCACTATTAACCTTAGATCTTGCTTCTGTAATTTTAGTTAAAGTTTCTTCTTCAAAATTCGCATAACCTTTTACAGTTTCAACAAGGTTAGGTATTAAATCAGCACGTCTTTTTATTACTACTTGAACTTGGGAATAAGCTTGATCTACATTATTATCAAGTTCAACAAGTCTATTATATTTAGGTACAATACTTGCTACTATTAACAATAATATAGCTACTACTGCTACTATAATTTTCTTCATAATTCCTCCTAATCAATTTCTACGATTTTCATTTCTTTAATTGCGCTTTCAACTAAATTTTCCACTTCCAGTAAAGATTCAGAAGCTTCTATATCTTCCGGCTTAGGTCTTAAAACAGGATGCTTTGGAAGAAATACCGTACAGCAATCTTCAAAAGGCTGTATTGAAGTTTCATAGGTACCTATTTTGTTAGCAATATTAATAATATCTATTTTATCCATCCCTATTAATGGTCTAAAAACAAGCATATCTGCTATACTGTTTGTAACATTTAATCCATCTATTGTTTGGGATGCTACCTGACCTAAATTTTCTCCTGTTATAATCGATTTATACCCATTCTCAATAGATATTTTTCTTGCGATTCTCATCATAAATCTTCTAGATATAATGGTCATTTCCCTTTCAGGACAATTTTTGTTTATTTCCTTTTGTATAGGTAAAAGATTGACTGAATATATTTTAATTCTTCCGGAATACCTTGATAGAATCCTTGCCAGGTTGTGAACTTTTTCCTCAGCTCTTTTTGATGTAAAAGGATATGAATGAAAATGAAGGGCAGATAACTTAATGCCTCTTTTAGCCATCATATATCCTGCTACAGGAGAGTCTATTCCCCCCGACAAAAGGAGAAGTCCCTTGCCGTTTGTACCAAGTGGAAGCCCTCCTCTTGCCTTATGTTTTTTTGTATATATGTATACATCTTTTTTTATGTCGCAATAAAGATAAATATCCGGATTGTGAACATCCACGGTTAAATCAGTGTTTTTTAAAACTATGGCTCCTATTTCTCTATTTAAATCCATGGATTTAATAGGAAAGCTCTTGTCAGACCTTTTACAATGTGCTTTAAAGGTTTTATTTTCTTTATCTAATCCTTCTTCTAATGATTTTAAAATAGCTTCTTCAAATTCTTCCATATTTTTATTTATCTTTATACAAGGACTTGCATAAACTATTCCAAATATATCTAAGGTTTTTTCTATAATTTTATCTATGCTATCGTTGGGAGCGCTTATATAGATTTTTCCCATATCTATATAAATCTTTCCATGTTCAATGTCTGATATGGATCTCTTTATTTGTTTTATTATTTGGTCTATAAAACTTTTCCTATTATTGCCCTTAAGCATTACTTCTCCAAGGCTTAAACTTACTACTCTTTCCAATTTATCACCTTTTCATTATTTCACGAATTTCATTTACATAAGATTTTAATTTTTCTATAAAAATATCTATATCATTTCTATTTATTTCATAGGATAAGCAAATTCTTATAGTCCCTTCTTCATAGTCAGGCTTTAATTTAATTGCCTCTAGAACTCTACTTTTGTGAGTGCCATTTGAAGTACAAGCCGATGCTGTTGAAATATAAATTTCATCTTGTTCCAAGTAATGCAAAAGCACCTCTCCCCTTATACCTTTAATTGATACAGAAAGCACATAGGGAGATGAGTGTTTAGGTGTATTGATTATAAAGTCACTTATATTTTCATTTAACTTAGTTATTAAGTATTTTTTAATTTCTAAAATATGAGTCTGCTCAGGTTCAAAATTTTCAAGCATTATTTTTGCAGCCTTACCTAGGCCCAGTATTCCCGGCACATTTTCAGTGCCTGATCTCATATTTTTTTCCTGCCCTCCACCTTTTATCAAAGGCTCAATTTGAATACCATTCTTTAAATATAGGGCACCTATTCCCTTAGGGCCATATATCTTATGTCCTGATAGTGAATAACTGTCGCAATTCATATCTTTAATATCTATTTTTATTTTTCCAAAAGACTGAACTCCATCTACATGTACTAAAACATTTTTATTTATAGACTTTACTTTCTTAGTAATTTCAGCTATAGGTGCAATTGTACCCAGTTCATTATTTACATGAATAAGAGATAATAAAATCGTTTTTTCATTAACTTTTGAGTAAATTTCATCAGTATTTATATTTCCCTTGGAGTCTACTCCTATTTCTATAACTTTATAATCTTCATTTTTGTATTTATTTAACTTTTCAACAATTGAAGAGTGTTCAATTGAACTTGTGATAACTTCATTACCAAATCTTTTGTTTTTATTAATAAAACCATTTAAGGCTGTATTATTGCTTTCAGTCCCTCCTGATGTAAAATATATCTCGCTGGGATCAGCATTAATTAAATTCGCAACATTTTCTCTTGCCTCTTCAATTTTATTTTCAACGCTTTGTCCAAAACTATGTAAAGATGATGGATTTGCAAAATCCTCCCTCATAGATTGAATCATTATATCAACAACTTCATCTCTTGGTTTAGTTGTTGCACAATTATCTAGGTATATCATACATAACCAACCTTTCCTTGGCTTCTTTTAAATATCACTATAAGTATAAACCAAATTCTTTAAATTTTAAATTAATTTCAAATAATCATAACGATTTTTAATGTATAATGACCTTGGAGATGTATATGAAAAAATTTGAGTATCCAATAACTATAAATAATAAATTTATTTTGGAAAATTTTAAAAATTCCATAATTTTAGATATCGAAACTACAGGACTTTCAAGACAAAAAGACACTATTATCATTCTTGGCCTTTTAGAAATAGAAAAATTTGCAAAAATCAAAATATATTTTGCAGAAAATTTAAAGGAAGAAGTCGATCTTTTATTAAATTTAAATGTAGATAATAGAAAGCTAATTACTTATAACGGCAATAGATTTGACCTTCCCTTTATTAAAAATAAAGAGCAATTTTACTCAATTAAAACCTCATCTTATGTAAGCTTCGATTTGTATGATTATATAAAAAAATATAAGTATCTTCTTAATCTAGACAGTTACAAGCAAAAGAATATAGAAAAATTTCTTGGATATGAAAGAGATGAATTTATATCAGGTGCAGAACTTATAAAAAATTATAAAAATTATTTAAAAACAAGAGACGACGACTTACTTAACTCCATTATTAACCACAATAAAGATGACGTCACAGGTCTTCTAAAATCTTTGGAAATAATAAATTTTATAAAAAAATTGCTTACTGTAGAAGTTGAAGGTTACAATTTTATAATTGAGGATTTGTCTTTTTCAAACAATCTTTTAATTATTAAAGGTACAACAAATTGTCCCTTTACTTGTGAAGTTAATAGTTTTAATCATAGCTTCTACTTAAAAGAAAATATTTTTAATATAAATATTCTTACTTACGAAAATAAATATGATGAAGGTCTTATATGTCGCTACATATTATCAGAAGATTTCAATAATATAAAGGATGTATCTAATATACCTTCCCCAGATAAGGTCTATCTCTTATATTTAAAAGACTTTATTTTTCATAACGTAAAAAAACTAGTCATGGATATTATTGAAGATACTTTTAAAAACATTAAGCTTTATTAAATTAAAGACCTTTTTTATTCTCTGTGGTATAATCATTAAAATTAAGGAGTTATAAATGGACAATTTTTCTGATCTTCAAAAGAAAATTTTATTAGCAACTCTTGTTGTTGTTCTTTTGTTTGTAGTTAAACTAACATATGACAACAAATACAGCAGCAAAACTTTATCTGACGAGTCTAATCAAAAAGCTGTTGAAAGCCTTGAAGAAATAAATTCTGATGAACCAGATGAAGATGATAAGACAGATACTATTTTTGTACAGGTTTGCGGTCGCGTGAAAAATCCTGGACTTATAGAATTAAATCAGGGATCAAGGGTGATAGATGCAGTTAACGCTGCAGGAGGAATGTACGAAGATGCAGACCTTGACAATATAAACCTTGCAAAGAAACTTGAGGATGAAGAAAGGGTTCATGTTCCTGCTGTAAGTGAAACTTCTACAAGTGACTTGCCAAGCTCAGACCAAGGGAAGGTAAATATAAATACAGCTAGTGCTGAAGAGCTTAAAAGTTTGCCGGGAATAGGTCCTAAAATGGCAGAAAAAATTATTAAATACAGGGATAAAAATTCTTTCTCCAAAATTGAAGATATTATGAATGTTGGTGGAATAGGCGAAAAAAAGTTCGAAGAAATAAAGGATTATATAAAAACGAATTAATGTCTTGATTTAAATATAAATTTTTGGTAAACTGTACTTTGTTGTAAGTTATGGTTTACTTTTAGGGGTATAGTTCAGCTGGTAGAACACTGGTCTCCAAAACCAGGTGTCGTGGGTTCGAGTCCTGCTACCCCTGCCATTGATAAAAATAAGAACTTATAAATATTAAAGTCTAAGATAGTCTTTAGTAATTATAAGTTCTTATTTTTTATATATAGATTACAAAATTTTATTATATTAATACTGTAATTACTCTGTGATATAATTACTATAGAGGTGATTACATGACTTTCAATGATAATTTAAAAAAATATGCAAAACTCATTATAGAAAAATGTTTAAATATAAAAGAAGGAGATTTTCTTGTAATAAGAGGTCAAGCGGAGAATAGAGAATTTATAAATCTTCTTACAGAAACCGCCTTTATGTCAGGAGCCAGAGATGTAAAAGTTAATTATAGAGATGAGGTTTTTTCTAAAATAAGATACAAATATGCAAGTCTTGACACAGTTAGCGAAGTCCCAGAACATTTTATAATGGAACAAAATTTTTATATGGATAAATCTGCCAAATTTTTATCCCTAACGGGAGAAGATCCAAATTTACTTAAAGATATACCGGCAGATAAAATAAAAGCATCAACTATTGCTTTTTCAAAAGCTTTAAAAGATTTTAACAACAGAATGATGAATAGCGAAAACTCTTGGTGCGTAGCTGGTGCTGCTGTTCCAAGCTGGGCAAAGACAGTTTTTCCGGACCTTGATGAAAAAGAAGCAACTTTAAAATTGTGGGAGCTTATATTTTATACAAGTCGTGCAGATCTTGAAGATCCTGTGGCTGCCTGGGAAAAACACACTTATACTCTTAAAAGGCACAGTAAGTTTCTGAACCAGCATCAATTTGATTACTTTATTATCAAATCCGATAATGGCACTAATCTAAAAGTAGGTATGCCTAAAAATTATATTTTTGAAGGGGCAAGTGAATATGACAGTCACGGCAACGAATTTATAGCAAATATTCCAACTGAAGAGGTCTTTTCATTACCCCATAAGGACCGTATAGATGGAATTGTGTATAATACTAAACCTCTTAACTACAATGGAGCTTTAATTGATGACTTTTATCTAAGGTTTAAAGATGGACAAGTTGTTGATTTTGATGCTACTATTGGCTATGAAGTACTCAAAAATTTGCTTGAAACTGATGAAGGTTCAAAAAGCCTAGGAGAAATAGCTTTTGTACCCTACGACTCTCCAATATCAAATACGGGCATCCTCTTTTATAACACTCTCTATGATGAAAATGCCTCATGCCACATAGCTTTAGGCAAAGCTTACCCAACCTGTCTAAAAGGTGGAGAAGATATGGATGTAGAAAGTCTAAAGAAAGAGGGTGCAAATGACTCTTTAATTCATGTGGACTTTATGATAGGAGATAAAACGACAAATGTTATAGGCGTTAAGGACAATGGAGAAAAAATAGACATATTTAAAGACGGTAACTTTGCATTTTAATTACCGCCTAATAAAATTTCCGTATATGAAATTCTACAATTTATTCTAAAATAAACACTTTGCCCTAGACCGGAACTTATATAGAAATCTGCATTATTATAGCTATATAAACCCTTGGAAAATTTAGGAAATAACCTTGGACCATGGTCTATTATTTGACCGAAATAAGGCAATCTTACCTGACCTCCGTGCTTATGACCGCTAAGAACTAAATCATAGGATTTAATTTTAGAATAAAGAAAAGTATCGGGATTGTGGCATAAAAGTATATTGTATGATTTTTTATCTCCTAAAGGGATAGAATTACTTCCAAAATCAAGACCATAGATAAAAAGGTCTTGATTTTTTATTTTTATTTTACTAGAAGTATTTCTTAAAATCTCAACTCCGTATTTGTTAAATACCTCCAAATAATCAATATGTGGATTTTCAAGTTCGTGATTCCCCGTTACAAAAAAACATCTATATTTAGAAAAAATTTTTACAAACTTATCCAATCTTTTAAAATTTTTTGTATTTCTTGAAATCATGTCTCCAGTAAAAAATACTAAATCTGGATTAAATTTATTAATTTTTCTTTTTAAGCCTTTTAAATTTACAAAAAAATTATTATGAAAATCAGATATTTGTACTATTTTAATCTCTGAGTTTACCTTCTTATTTCTTATATTTAATCCTTCAACCTTAAAAATTGCAAGCTGAAAGCATAAATATCCTAAAAGAAAAATTACGATTACAAGGGTCATTTTTTTAAATTCTCTTTGTTTTTAATTAATAAGATTACTCCTACAAAAACAAAAACAAGACTTACAAGTTGAGATACTCTAAAAGGCCCTATATAAAGAGAATCCGTGCGTAAACCTTCTATAAAAAACCTGCCTAGCCCATATAAGATCATATAAAAGCTAAAAACATGACCTTCAAATTTTTTATTTTTATATAAATAAAAGTAAAGAAATAAAAATGTTGCAAAATCCAAAATAGATTCATATAAAAATGTTGGATGGACCATAACTCCATCAACATTAATAGCCCAAGGCAAACTAGTAGGACCTCCATGGGCCTCTCCATTAATAAAATTACCCCATCTTCCTATTCCCTGTCCAAACGCTAAAGATGGAACCAAAATATCCGCCAGTTTAAAAAATGGGATATTTTTATTTTTTGAAAAGATATAGGTCACAATTATTCCTGCAAAAACTCCCCCGTATATTGCGAGGCCGCCATTTCTTATAGCAAATATTTCGATGAGATTTTTAGAATAGTAATCCCAACTGAAAACAACATAATAAAGCCTTGCACCAATAACTCCAAAAATAATCAAAAATGTTGCAAGATCAGTTATCATACCATTGTAATAGCCTTCTTTATTTGCAAGTCTATCCGCAAGAAAAATGCCTACTAAAACGCCTAGCCCTATAAGAATGCCATACCACATTACATCAATATTAAAAATTCTAAATGCCACAGGATTAAAATTCATTTTCATATTCCTTAATTATGGATACACTAGCACTTAGGCCAAGTCTGGTGGCTCCATTTTTTATCATTTCCCTAGCTGTCTTCAAATCTCTTATCCCTCCTGATGCTTTTATTCCAAGGCTATCGCCTAAGACCTCTCTCATTAACTTAACATCTTCAACCTTTGCTCCGGCAATAGAAAATCCAGTAGATGTTTTTACAAAGCTTGCCCCGGCATTTTTAGAAAGCTCACAAGCTTTTACAATTTCGTCCGAATTTAAAAGACAGGTTTCTAAAATAACCTTTACAGGTCTTCCCTTGGCAGCAAATACCACAGCTTTAATATCTTTTTCTACAGCCTTATAGTCTTTTGATTTAAGATAGCCTATATTAATAACCATATCTATTTCATCAGCACCATTTTTAACCGCATTATCCGCCTCATACTTCTTAACCTCTGTAGTTGAAGCCCCTAATGGAAATCCTATAACCGTGCATACGCCTATATCTGTATTTTTAAGAAGATTTGATGCATAACTCACCCATATAGGATTGACGCAAACCGTCTTAAATTTATATTTCTTTGCCTCCAGACAAATCCTTTCTATATCTTCTTTGCAAGAATCTGCTTTTAAAAGAGCGTGATCAATAATTTCATTAATCATCTTCTAATATCTCCTATAATTTGTAAGTTTTATTTTCTTTAAAGGAGTAATCAATATTATTTAAAAAACTAACAAGCTCTTTATTGTCTTCATCTATTTTAATTGAATCAGTATTGCTAAGTTCTAAAAATATTCTCCTTTTACAAGTTGTAGACTTAAAGAAATGATCAAATACAAGTTCCGGCCCTATAAATTGTTCTTCATAGTAAGGAGCACCTCCATTTATTAGTGCTATTCCTATTTTTTCTTTTATAGGAGGAAGTTTTAATATAAATTTTCTGCACCAATAAACTTGCATTCTATCTATAAAACTTTTAGAAATAGCAGGTACAGAATTAAAGTATATAGGTGTTGAAAATACTATAGCATCAACTTCTTCAATCAATTTGTAAAGATCTTGAAGATCATCATTTATTATACAAGCAGGCTTCTTTGCACAACCATAGCAGGATATACAGGCTGAAAATTTAAGATCTTTTAATATATACTCATATACTTCATCTTCAGCTTTAATAAATCTCTTATTAAAAAAGTTAAGAAGCTTTGCAGTATTTTTATTTTTTCTCTCTGAGCCCATTATTGTAAGTATTTTCAAAATTACTATTCTCCCCAGTTTGTATAAACATCTTGAACATCGTCGTTATCTTCTAATGAATCAATTAACTTTTCCAATTTTTTAACGTCTTCTTCATCTGTAAGATCTGTGTAGTTTTGAGGAATATAAGTAATGTCTGAATGCATAAAATCATAACCTAAATCTTCAAGGGCTTTTCTAACCTTTTGGTAGTCTTCAGGCGCAGTCAAGACTTCAAAGACTTCATCTTCTTCCAATATATCTTCGGCACCACTTTCAATAGCATTCATCATAAGATCTTCTCCATCAACGGAATCTGTTTTTTCAATAACAAGTTGACCTTTTTTAGAAAACATGAAAGAAACACAACCGGGTTGACCTAAATTGCCTCCATTTTTATCAAATATATGTCTGACATCAGGTGCAGTTCTATTTCTATTGTCTGTTAAGCAATCCACCATAATTGCTATTCCACTGGGTCCATAACCTTCATATATAACTTGTTCGTAATTGTCCTCTGAACCTTCTCCACTACCTTTTTTAATAGCCCTTTCTATATTGTCATTAGGCATATTTTCAGACTTAGCCTTATCAATAGCTACCTTTAATGATGGGTTATAGTTGGGGTCAGGTCCACCTTCTCTAACTGCTACTATTATATTTCTGCCAAGTTTTGTAAAAATTTTACCCTTTTTGGCATCTTCTTTTCCCTTTTTATTTTTAATATTGTTCCATTTAGAATGTCCTGACATAAGTTTCCCCTTTCAAATTTTATTTATACTGTATTTTAACATAATCCGAATTAAATTTCATCACTGCCATATTAGGCAAAATTCTACATAAAAAAACTCCCTATTAATTAAATAGGAAGTTCTCTTTATTAGTCAACTGTTATTACTTCTTTTCCGTCATAGTGTCCACAGCTCGGACATACTCTATGCGGTAATTTAGGTTCATGGCAATTTGAACATTCCACAACAGTAGCTTTATTTAATCTATAAGAAGATGCTCTTCTTTTATTTCTTCTTTGTTTTGAAGTTTTTCCCTTAGGTACTGCCATTATTACACCTCCTCATCGTTAAACAAATCTAATAAACTTTCAAATCTCGGGTCAATATCTGCTTCAGATTCACATTCGCAGGGACCTTCATTTAAATCCTTTCCACACTTTGGACACAAACCTAAACAATTCTCATTACACAGGTTCTTTAATGGCCTATCTGTAATTATTTGAGATATTATAATATCATCAAGAAGTATTTCCTGATTTTCTAATTCAAAGTATTGAACATCAGCTTCATCAGCTAAATCAAATTGTTTAGTCTTTAAAAAATATGCTTCTAGTTCAGACTCTTCCTCTTTAACAATTGGTTTTAAACATCTGTCACATTGAGTTTTATACTTATAAACTATTGATAAATCAAGAAGTAATTCATCCCCTATATCATATACCGTTCCTTTATATTTTATAGGTAATATTAAATTTAAGTCTTCAGTATCATAATCACTGTGATACCTATCCAACTCGCCGGCAAATTCCATAGTGACGTCATCACTGTTTATAAAATTCTTTAAATCTACTCTCATAATTGATCATCACCTAAAATTAGCACACTATATTATACCCTGGTAAAATATCTTTGTCAACAAGTCACTAGATTATTTTGCAAGTCTCATTGTGTCTTTTGCTATCATAAGTTCTTCATTTGTTGGAATAGTAAGTAAGGGTATTGTTGAATCTTCAGATGATATAATCCTTTCTTTCCCCCTTACATCATTAGCATTTTCATCTATTTTAATTCCAAATACTGATAATTTTTTTGCTACATTTGCCCTAGTTGTCTTTGCATTTTCTCCAAGACCGGCAGTAAATACTATTCCGTCAATGTCGCTGATATTATCAAACTCTGTCAAATAAGAAGCCACAAATTTTGCTACTGAACTTTCAAATATATCAAGTGCAAGTTTCGCTCTCTCATTGCCTTTTTCTGCTGCATTTTCAATGTCTCTGAAATCTGAGCTTACTCCTGAAATTCCTAGAACTCCGGATTTCTTATTTATTATTTCATTAACTTCATCTATAGATAAGTTTTCCTTATCCATTAAAAATTTAATTATTGCAGGATCTATATTACCTGTTCTTGTACCCATAGGAAGCCCTTCAAGAGGTGTAAGTCCCATAGAGGTGTCAATTGATTTTCCACCTTTAACAGCTGTAATACTTGATCCATTTCCTAAATGGCAAGTAATTAAATTAACCTCGTCTACATTCTTGCCAAGAATACTCGCTGCTCTTTCTGTAACATACTTATGAGATGTCCCGTGGAATCCGTATCTTCTTATTTTATGCTTTTCATATTCTTCATATGGTAAAGCGTATATATAATTAACAGAAGGCATTGTTTGATGAAATGCTGTGTCAAAAACAGCAACTTGTTTTGCTTTTGGAAGCAAGTTTTTGCAAGCTTCAATACCCATAATATTAGGAGGATTGTGTAAAGGCGCAAGATCTATATTCCTATCAATAGCTTCCATTACCTTTTCATCTATAGGAACGCTTTGTGCAAAATCCTCTCCACCGTGTACTACCCTATGTCCTACAGCATCAATTTCATCAAGAGATGAAATCGCTCCATATTCCTTATCAACTAACGAACTCATAACTATTTTTAAAGCTGCTTTGTGATCTTTAAGCGGCTCTTTTATAATGTGTTCTCCTTTTTGTGGAGTTTTGTGCTTTACAACTGATCCTTCAATTCCTATTCTCTCTACAAGTCCCTTAGCTAAAATACTTTCATCTTTCATATTAATTAACTGATACTTTAAAGATGAAGATCCGCAGTTAATAACTAAAATATTCATGTTTACCTCCCATATTACTTTATTTCGTAACTATTTTATTATATCATATAATTATCTTACACAGAGGTGTTTTATGAAAAATACAGCCATTGTGGCAGAATATAATCCTTTTCACAAGGGTCATAAATATCAAATTGAAAAAATTAAAAATAATGAATCAAATGTCATTGTTATAATGAGTTCGTCCTTTACTCAAAGAGGCACACCTGCAATTATAGATAAGTTTACAAGAGCTCTTATAGCCTTGGAAAATGGAGCTGATCTTGTAATTGAACTGCCTTGTGTTTTTTCAACATCTAATGCTGAAATATTTGCAAAAGGGGCGATAGGAATTTTAAACTCTATGGACTGTATTGATTACCTTTGTTTCGGGCTTGAAGATAATATTAAAGATCTAGTTAATATTAAGACTTTAATTGATGCTAATAAATCCGTATCTGATATAAATATTAGAAAATATTTATTTATGGGCTACTCCTATCCTGTTGCAAGAGAATTATCCTATGATTTTTTAACTTTTGAATATAAAAGTATTATTAAAAAGCCTAACAATATTTTAGGCCTTGAATATTTAAGGGCTCTTGATTTTTACAAGTCACAGATTAAGCCTATACACATTAAAAGAAAATATGCTTCTCATAAATCAACAAGAGCAATTAATAACTTTTCATCATCAAGTTTTATAAGAAAAGAGATTGAAAAAAATAATTTTTTAATAATAAAAGATCTGGTTCCTCAAAACTCCTACAATGAGCTTATATCACAACCTAAAGTTTATCTAAATGATTTCTTTAAAATCTTTAAGTATATAATTTTAAAAGAGGATATTAATTATACTGACTACATTGATTATGAAAAAGGAATTGAAAAAAGATTTTTAGAATTTATGGACTCAAAGGATATCTACGAATTTATAAAAAAAGTATCGTCTAAAAGGTATACCTATTCACGAATAACAAGACTTATTATACAAATAGTCTTGGATTTAAAAAAAGATTTTATTTTAAGCTCACTAAGTGCTCCTTACATAAGAATTTTAGGAGCAAGCGAAAATGGCTTCTCCATTCTTAAAGTTTTAAAAGAAAAAAAGATAACTTATATTGATAAGTTTGTAAAAATAAAGTCCCTTGATGATGATTCTATTGTTAAAAAAATTGCTCTAAAAGAAAGCTTTGCTACAGATTTATACAACAATATTTTAAATAAACCTGCAGGAGAAGATTACCTGGTAAGTAGCAAAATAAAAAGAACTTAGGGTTTATCCCCTAAGTTCTTGTCTATTTTCATTTAGTAATTTTATAATGTCTGATAAATTAACTTGTGTATTTTCAAGAAGTTCATCGGCATAGTCTCTTGCCCCTTCTCTAATCTTTGTGGACTCTTCATTTGCAGACTTTAATATTTCATCAGCTCTTTGATTTGCTTGTAAAACAAGTTCGTCTTTAGATATAATTTCTTCAGCGTGAGATCTAGCTCCCGCAATTATATTATCAGCTTCTGTTTGGGCACTTTGAATAATCGTATCTCTATCTGTGCTTATTCTTTGAGCCTCTCTTACTTCTGTAGGTATTTCATTCTTCATTTCATTTACCAACTCAAGTAGCTCATCTCTGTCCAACATTACCTTTCCCGTAAGTGGGATTTGACTTGATGTTTCAATTAAATCCTCAAGTTCTTCAACTAATTCCAATAAATTCATAAGTTACCTCCTAATTAATTTTTCTTTCATAGCTTTGCCCACTACATCGGGTACAAACAAAGACAAATCTCCGCCAAACTGTGCCACCTCTTTAGCTAAGGTTGAGCTGACAAATAAATTATTATTTGATGAAAGTAAAAATACAGTTTCAACTCCATCCTTATAGTGCATATTAGCCATGGCTAAAGTATACTCATTTATGTAGTCTGAAGCAGACCTAAGACCTCTTACAATTGTGCGACAATTTTTCTTTTTGGCATAATCAACTAACAAGCCTTCAAAAGAATCTACATACACTCCGTCTACATCTTTTAAAACCTCATTAAGCAGCCGCATCCTCTCCTCTACTGTAAATAAACTTTTTTTATTTGTATTATTAAGTACAGACACTATTAACTCGCCAAAAATATTTTTCGCTCTCATTATAATGTCTAAGTGACCATTTGTCACGGGATCAAAGCTGCCCGCATAAATTGCTTTCATATTAAACTCCATATCCTAATACAGGTATTACCATATTTTTTCTCTTTTATAAGATTTAAATAGTCGCTATAATCCCGAATGTATTTTACATCTTCCTCTGTTATAATAACTGAATCTTTATTTGCCAAATTATATTTTTTTATGTTTTTAATGCTTTCAAAATATAATTTTGAATCCTTATATGGAGGATCAATGTATATATAATCAAAACTCTCTCCATGAAATTCCTGAATAAATCTTATACTATCTGAGGCAACTACTGAAGCTTTATCGTTCAAATTTGTTTTATCTAAATTTTTCCTAATAATATCTAAAGCCTGAGGACTCTTTTCTAAAAAATAAACCTCTTTACTTCCCCTTGATAAAAATTCAATTCCTATGGCCCCACTCCCGGAGAATAAATCTAAGGCTCTTGTGCCGTAAAGATTATGGCTTATTAAATTAAAAACATTTTCTCTTACTCTATCTTCTGTGGGTCTGACATTTAAATTTTTGGGAGAAAATAATTTCGTTCCTTTGTTTTTACCGGCAATAACTCTCATAAGTCCTCCAATTACTTAATTCTACCATAGCGCTATAAATATAACAATATTTAATTAAGGGTTCTAAGGTCAGCTGTGAAAAATTGATTCATAGATTCTTTTAGACTACTGTTTCCAAGCAATTCAAGCTTCGGATCCTCTTCTAAAAGCTTCATTGCTTCTAAGTTTGTATACTTTAATATATCTACATCCCTTACAAGGTCAGCTAATTTAAAATTCATAAAGCCTGATTGCCTAGTTCCAAAAATATCTCCACTACCTCTTAAATCTAAGTCTTTATTGGCAATAAAAAATCCATCATTGGAATTTTCTAAAACCTTCATTCTCTTCCAAGAAATATCTGTTGTTGAACTGTTATATAGTATACAGTAAGATTCATAGGACGATCTTCCCACCCTACCTCGCAATTGATGAAGTTGTGCCAAACCGAATCTTTCTGCATTATATACAAGTATTACTGTGGCATTTGCTACATTTATTCCCACTTCTATTACAGTAGTTGAGATTATTATATCTATCTTATGTTCCTTAAAATCTTTCATAATTAAATCTTTTTCCTGATTTTCCATTTTTCCATGTAAAAGAGCAAGATTTAAATCTTCAAAATAATCAGACTTTAAGGATTCATAAATTTCCATGGCTGAATCTAATTCAAGTTTTTCGCTTTCTTCAATAAGAGGTGCTATTATATAGGCTTGCCTACCTTTTTTCACCTCAGACTTAATAAAGTTTAAAGCCCTGTTAAGCATGGTTTTATTAATTGCAATTGTTTTTATTTTTTTTCTGTTTGGAGGCAATGTATTAATTACTGAAATGTCCAAATCGCTATAAAGGACAAGGGTTAATGTCCTTGGTATTGGAGTAGCTGTCATAACCAATGTGTGAGCATATAAATCTTTTCCGACAAAAGCTTCCCTTTGCTTAACTCCAAATCTATGCTGTTCGTCAGTAACATTTAGTGCTAAATTTCTAAACCTCACATTTTCATTTATGAGAGCATGGGTTCCTATTAAGATATCTATTTCTCCCGTCTCAAGGCCAGCTAAAATTCTATTCCTATTTTTTTGACTTGTTGAACCCACTAAAAGCTCAACCCTTACACCTAAAGGCTCTAGAAGGTCTCTAAATGACTTTAAATGCTGTTTGGCAAGTATTTCAGTAGGAACCATAATAGAAGATTGATAACCATTTAAATAGGCTAAATACATAGCTATAATAGCTACTATGGTTTTACCTGACCCAACATCCCCCTGTATAAGTCTATTCATTCTTTTTGAAGATTTTAGGTCATTAAAAATTTCTTCAACTACATTTTTTTGCCCTTCAGTAAGTTCAAATTTTAAACCTTCAATAAATTTATAAATTCTTTCATCTATAGTAAATACCTTAGCCCTTTGATCTTGATTTTTCTTTTTTATCATTAAAAGATTTAACTGGAATAAAAAAAGTTCTTCAAAAACTAACCTTTGTCTGGCACTAATATAAGTTTTTTTATCCTTAGGTCTGTGGAGATTATAGATGGCTTTATTTTTATCCATAAGTCCATATTTTTTTATTAAATATTCCGGCAAATTTTCTTCAAAAAGATTCTTATCTAAAACTTGATTAATTGCCCTTGTTAGGTCTATGTTTCTAACTTTTTTGCTTAAGGGATATATGGGATATATTTGGGGTTGTTTAAGGTAATCCTCATATTTTATAAAATCCGGAGATGTAATTTGAATTTGGCGATTAAAAACAGAAACCTTACCTGTAAGCACATATTTTTCTTCAAGATCTATCATGGATTTTATAAATCTGTTATTAAAAAAACTTACCCTCGCAATAGAATCACCATCAGTTACTGCAAAGGAAGTAAGATGTAAATTCCTTTTTATCCTTCTATCTTCAAGAAGTGTTTTAAATACTACAAGGAAGCTTTCTTTTTCTCCAGGTATAGCTTGAGATATGGATTTTAAATTTGTTTTATCTAAGTATGTTCTTGGATAGAAGGTTAAAAGATCCCCTAAGGTATATATTCCAAGCTCATTAAAGCTTTTCTCTTTTTTAGGACCCAATCCCTTTAATGTTATAACGGAATCATTAATATTCATATAATCACCATTAAAATAAAAAGTCTATATTATATAGACTTTTTACTCCAAAGATATTAAATAGTAGTAAAGGGGCTGATCACCTTTTATTAAGTCTATATCCAGGTCTCCATATTCTTCTCTAAGATCACTACATAATTTTTGAGCCTTATCTTCAGATAAATCAAATCCCCAATAAATAGTAATCATAGATGTATCTTCCCTTACCAACTTAGATATAAGATTTTTTGTAACATCATTTACATCATCGCCTGAAGAAATTATTTCTTTTCCGCTTAAACCTATAATATCTCCTTCTTTGATGTCTTTTCCATTCATATTAGTATTTCTTACGGCATAAGTTACCTGGGCTGATACTACTTCTTCCATAGCCTCTGTCATATTTTCAAGGTTTTCTTTACCCTCAAGATCTTCACTAAATGATAGAAGGGCCGTTACTCCTTGTGGTATTGATTTTGTCGGAACTACATAAACTTCTCTATCAGTTAAATCTCTAGCTTGATTAGCGGCTAGGATTATGTTGCTGTTATTTGGAATAATAAAGACTTTTTTCCCTTTTACTTCATCTATAGCATTTATAAAATCCTCAGTACTTGGGTTCATAGTCTGTCCGCCTTCTACAATATAGTCGGCACCTAAAGACTTAAATACTTTATTTATTCCATCACCAATAGAAACAACAATAAAGGAATTTTCCCTTTGAATATCCTCAGAAGCTGTTTCGCCTTCTTCTTTTGATACTCTATCAACTTCCTCTTTCTTGAAAAGAACTTCCTTATGTTGAAATCTCATGTTATCAATTTTTATATCTTGTAAAGCGCCAATTTTCAGTGCCTTTTCCAAAACTTCTCCAGGATTATTAGTATGAATATGGACCTTTATAAGTCCGGTTCCACCTGCTCCAACTACTAAAAGGCAATCTCCAAGAGGTGATAGTCTTGATTTAAAGCTTTCAACATCTTCATAGTCGGTGCTTATAATAAATTCAGTACAGTATCCGAATTTTATATTTTCATCCCCTGTGCCTGTAAAAACTTCTTTTTGAGCCTTTGTCTTAAGCACATCATCATCTTCTATGACAGTTGTCTTTTCTCCCTTTAGAGTTTTTAAAATCCCTTCAAATATAAGTGTAAGACCCTTTCCTCCAGCATCCACAACTCCTGCTTCTTTTAAAACTTGAAGCTTTTCAGGTGTCTTACTAAGAGATAGGTTTGCTTCTTTAACCAAATCCTCAAAAAACTCTGTAATATCTTTATAGGTTCTGCTCTTTCTAACTGCAAAGTCTGCCACTTCTCTTCCAACTGTAAGTATGGTTCCTTCTGTAGGCTTCATTACAGCTTTATAGGTGGTGTCTGATGCACTTTTAAAAGCATGGGCCAAGTCATCTATAGTTGCGGATTGTTTATCTTCCAAGCCTTCTGAAAATCCTCGCAAAAACTGTGATAAAATAACACCTGAATTTCCTCTAGCGCCCATTAAAGATCCTCTTGCAGCGGCTTTGGCAACCTCCGAAACTGAATCCTTATTATCAAGATTATTAATTTGCTTTAAAGAAGATTTTGCCGTCAAGGACATATTAGTTCCTGTATCCCCATCCGGAACAGGAAAAACATTAAGGGCATTGACTTCTTCTTTATTTAGAATCAAATAATTAACTCCGCCTGAAAAAGCCTCGGCAAGCAAATTACCATCTACATTCTTTATTTTCAAATCTAATCCCCCTACTTAAACCTAACGCCTTCAACTACAACTTCTATATTGTTAATTGTAAGACCTGTTAAGCTTTCAATATTAAACTTAACTCTGTCAATTATATTTTCTCCTACAGTTGAAATTTTTACTCCATATTCAAGAACTACGTGTAAACTTATATTTATTTCATTGTTTTCTGTACTTACCTTAATACCCTTTGATAATTTATCAAATTTCAATATTTCTAAAATTCCATCTGCAGCACTTTTTGCAGCCATGCCTACAATACCATAACTTTCCATAGCAGATACTCCTGCTATATTTGCTATAACGTTATTATCTATAATTATAAAACCCTTATCAGTTTTTATATTTGCAGACATAATGCACCTCCTTCAGATAATCTAATTGTGTAATATTATATCACAAATAGGTATTTGTTAAATAATTTTATATTTAAAGACAATTTGAAAAATTGTAAAAAATATGTTAATATATTTAAGCTAGTTTTTAGTACAAGGAGGTGCACTATGGCAAAAAGATGTGAAATTTGTGGAAAGCAAAAGCTTTTCGGTAATACGGTTTCATTCTCTCACAAAAGAGGCAACAGATCCTGGTCTCCTAATTTAAGAAGGGTTAGAGCTGTTGTTAATGGCGAAAGAAAGAGAATAAATGTATGCACTAGATGCTTAAGATCAGGTAAAGTTGAGAGAGCTATTTAAGTTTAGATTTTAATATTTTGCAAAGTATTAAAAAAAGGTTGATTAAGTTCAACCTTTTTAATATTTTTTATTATCTTGACTAAATGTAAAATTTATGTTACTATCTTGAAGTATTAATTTCATACAAGCCCAGATAGCTCAGTCGGTAGAGCAGAGGACTGAAAATCCTCGTGTCGCTGGTTCGATTCCGGCTCTGGGCACCAGTGCGGAAGTGGCTCAGTGGTAGAGCATCGCCTTGCCAAGGCGAGGGTCGCGAGTTCGAATCTCGTCTTCCGCTCCATTTTTTTATTCAGGCATTTTTTCTAAAATATCTTCCAAATCTTTTTTACTGAATAAATATTTACTATTACAAAAATGGCAAACTACCTCAGCCTTTCCATCTTCTTTAATTATATCTTCAATTTCCTTTTTACCTATTGATATTAATGAATCTACAACTTTTTCTCTTGAACAGTCACAGGAAAATTCTATGTTTTTTCTTTCAAGCTCCTTTGTATCAAAACCCTTAAGTACCATTTTTATAATATCTTCAGGATTATTTCCCTCGTCAAGTAAAGAAGTATAAGATTTCATATTTTTTATATTACTCTCTATTTTTGAAATAATTTCTTCACCTGCCCCAGGCATAAGTTGCAATATAAATCCACCGGATTCCTTAATTGTATAATCAACATCTACTAAAACCCCTAAGTTTACAACTGATCCTACCTGCTCAGATATATAAAAATAATTTACCAAATCCTCTGCTATTTCTCCTGATACAAGATTTACACGTCCTACATAGGGTTCCTTGAGTCCTAAATCTGTCACAACCGTTAGGGTACCCTGACCCACTATTTTTGAGACATCAAGTTTATTGTCCACTTCTCTTATTTTTGCATCTGCTGAAGGATTGTTTACATATCCCTTTATTTTGCCGTCATTTTTTCCTGTTACAACTATTCTTCCTATATCTCCGCTTCCGTCTATATTAATAGTTATTGAATCCTTCTCATTTTTTAAATCAGAGGCCATTATTAAGCCGGCAGTTAAAGTCCTTCCTAGTGCCGCTGATGCGGTTTTTGATAGATTATGAAGCTTTCTTGCCTTTTCCACTGTATTTTTGGTATTGGCGGCACTGATTTTTACAAAACCGTCCTTATCAACTGCCTTTACTAAGTAATCCATTAAATCTCCTTTTATTTTTCTGCTATATACACTAATCTTTTTGATTTCTCTAAAGTAATTGTTTTATCATATTCACTAAAAATCTCTATGTTTTTAAAGCCTGAGTCCTTTAAAGCTTTTATTATGAAATCTTTTTTATAGGCTCTTTCATGATGCTCTTCGTAAAACCTTTCATATAAGTCTCCTTTTTCAACAAAAAAATTTATTGAATAAGTATTTATGCAAGTATCTAAATCATAAAAATTTTCCCAAACTAAAAACACATCTTCGTTTTCCTCAAGATAAATGTCATCAAAACTTTTAAATCTTTCTTCAGTATTTAGATCAAATACAAATAAAGCTTTGTTATTTAAATGCTCATAAACATTTTTAAAAATACTTTCTATATCTTCCTCTTCCATAATATAATTAAGGCTGTCGCAAACAGAAAGTGCAAGATCAAATTTTTCTGCAAATTTAAAATCTCTCATATCTATATTATAAAGATCTGCTTTAAGTCCTATAAGCTTTTTATCAGCTATACTCAGCATATCAGAAGAAAGGTCTAAAGCTTTAACAGGGTATTTATTTGCAAGTCTTAAGGTTAATTCTCCTGTACCGCAACCTAGCTCCAATATTTCCTTAACTTTAAGGCTTTTTTCATTTATAAAATCAATTATAAAGTCATATACCTTGTCATAATTATAGTCTGACATTAATTTGTCATATATAAATGCAAACTTTTCATAGGTCATAGATTCTTCTTTACCTCTTCCAATATTGCTTCAAGTACATCTCCCGATCCTCTATGAATAACTACTTCGGCTTTTGAGTCAAAAGGAGTAACCGTGTTATTTATAATGATAAGTTTATCAACATAGTTAGGCAAAAAGTTTACCGGGCTCACCTGTAAACTTGATCCAACAACTATTAAAAGTTCAGTGCTTTCAAGTTCTTCAGCAGCTCTGATATAAGCATCAGGCATCATATCCCCAAACATTACAACATTAGGTCTTAAGGTCCCCTTACACTCATCGCACTTTGGAGGTATTTGTCCCTCATTAACTTTTTTAACCATTAAGTCAAAGGGATATTCTCTACCACAATTTATACAATGTATACGTCTGCTTTCTCCGTGAACCTCATATACTTTTTTATTCCCTGCCTTTATATGAAGGTTATCTATGTTTTGAGTTATTACTCCCTTTAATTTTCCGATTTTTTCAAGTTCTGCTAAAGCAAAATGTCCCTTGTTGGGCTCTTTGTTAAATAAATCTTTTAAAATCACGTAACCTTCAGAATAAAATCTCTTTGGGTTTCCTAAAAGTATATCTCTTGATAAGGCTTCAGCGGGATCCATTTTAGAATAATAACCTGTGTCTGATCTGAAATCAGGTATGCCCGACTCTGTACTTATACCTGCACCAGTTAGTGCAAAAGTTTTCTTCGAATTTAAAATTAAATCGGCCGCTTTTAAAATATCTTTCATTATAATCCTCCTTAAAAAACTACAACGAAATAAATAAAATAAAGTATTATCAGTGTAACAATAGGGACGAAATTAAAAAAGTCTATACTTTCAATACTTCGTCTTCTTAATTTCTGTCCATTTCCCTCCCTGATTTTTCTTTCTTTATCCATTCTTACAAATAAAATCCTAAGTAAAATCAAACAAACTATGGATACTATACTAAGCATAATTATTATATAAAGTTGTAGAGATCCAATGTCTCTTGCAAGAGAAGTGTTATCAAGGTAGTTAAAGACTATATCATTTACATACTTTGAACTTATAAATGCCAAAACATTATTTAAGAAATGGGCTATCATAGGTGCAAATATAGTGCCTGTAAGCTCAAGTAAATTTCCAAATAAAATTCCTAAAAGCAATGGAGCTATAAAATTTTGAACATCAAAATGAAATAGGGCAAAAACTAAAGATGACATTAGAATTGCAAATTTTCCTCCATATATATTATAGGAATTAATAAGGGCGCCTCTAAAAAATATTTCTTCGCAAATAGCAGGTATAAAACATATATAAAACAAATACTTTATCCTTGACTCATTGTAATCCATGGGGTAATTTTCAAGTCCTACAAAATGAGAAAGTATTGTCAAGAATATTCCATTTAATAATAAAATTACAGGATAGGCTAAAATAACTATAGCAACTACCCTTAAAAAATTAATCAGGGATAACTTTTTTATGCTAAGCACCTCGGTTATTTTGCCTCCTCTGGACAAAAACAAAGCCGGTATCAATATTATAAATACCTCATTAATAAAAGTGCCTTTTAAAAAATTTTCAGATTGAAGTGAGTAGCCTATAGTTAAAAAAAATATCGACAAAACAAGGGTAAATGTATTAACACTTAGAACATTCAGGTTCTTTTTTTTATATTTATTTCTATTCATAGCATTGGACAGTTTTTAAGCTTGTTCCTTTTCCCCCTTATAATCTATAATTTCTATTTTGTTCTTTATAATTTTAAGCTCCACCAATATTTTGTTGAGTGTAAATTGTATGCTAACCAGTATTATAAGAAAAACAGCTTTAATAATAAAATCAAAATCCATAATATCACCAATTGAATTATATCAGATTAGATATTGATTTAAAACTTTCAATCTTGTGGTATAATTAGCCAAAGGAGTAAATGTGAGAATTATGAATAATTTAAGTGCTACTGAGCTTGCTCAAAATAAAATTATTATTTTATATATTATTAATCGTTTCAATGATCTTTTAACTGAAGAAGAGCTTATATCTTTTATACTAAGATATGATATATTTAATTATTTTTACTTTAAAGAGTACCTTAATGAACTTTTATCTTCAAAGCTTGTAGAGATAAACTCCGAAGAAAAAATATTCCTTACAGATACAGGAAAGGAATCTTTAAATTTCTTTACCGAAAACATAAACGAGGATCTTAAATCTACTCTTGATGGCTTTGTAAATAAATTTAGAGACGACAAGGTTAATAATAATTCAGTATCTTCAAGTTACTATAAAGATGATGAAGGCATTTATTATTGTCTACTATCTATTAACGAACAAAATAGAGAAATCTTTAATTTGAAAATTGAAGCTCCTAACGAAGACTATGCCATATCAATTTGTGAGACCTTTAAAAATAGCCCTCAAAAGCTTTTTAAAAATATTATTATGCAATTTAGTGAATAAAAAAACCATCCGAATTTGGAAAATCCATCGGATGGTTTATTTTTTATATGTCCATTATTTTCTTTACTTCACTTACCATATAAAGGGACCCGGTTATTACTACAAGATCTTTTTTACCTGCCCTCGCCTTTAATTTTTCAATAGCTCCAACAAGATTTGAGCTTACCTCAACATTATTAAAGTAATTCTTAGCTTCTTCTTTTAAAATAGACATGTCAGTCTTCCTTTTATTATCTAAATCTAAAAGAATTATATCATTTGAATAAGAGGAAAGAATTTCAAGCATTTTTTTGTGTTCCTTGTCACTTAAAATAGAGCTTATTAAATATAGTTTATCGTAACTGAAAAGTTTTAAATTCTCTGCAAGATTTTTTATTCCGTCATAGTTATGAGCACCGTCTAGAAGAATTCTTGGATTTTTACTTATAAGTTCCATTCTTCCCGGCCATTTAGTTGCAGCTATGCCGAACCTTATTTCACTATCACTTATTTTTATCTTACCCTTATTTCTAAGTTCCATTAATCCCGCAATTGCTATGGCTGAATTATAAACTTGATAATAGCCTATAAGGTTAACCTTAATATCTTTTATAATTTGTGATTTAAATTTTATGGAATAGCTACTTTTAGCATCGTCTATTTTTAAATCAAGTATTTCAATATCATCAAGATCATAAAAATCAGCTTCTTCCTCTAAGGACTTTTCCCTTAAAACTTTAACTACATCAGAATCTTTATTTGATGATATAACTGTTGTGCCTTTTGTTATAATGCCTGCTTTCTGACTGGCAATTTCAGTTAATGTATTACCTAGAAAAGCCATGTGGTCAAAGGATACAGGCGTTATTATGGCTAAAAGTTTATCTTCACTTTCAATCACATTTGTACTGTCCGATAAGCCTCCCATACCCACTTCCAATACACATAGGTCGCAATTTTTTTCCTTAAAGTATAAAAAGGCTATACTGGTAATAAATTCAAAATAGGTAAGTTTCTCATAATCCTCTATGATACTCTTTTCCTCTTCGAGAACTTTTTCACCGAGTCTTTTAAAGTCATTATCTGATATCTCCTCATTTGAAACTACTATTCTTTCGTTGTACCTTTCTATATGAGGAGATATGGTAATGCCTACATTATACCCGGCTTTAAGAAGCATGTTGTATATAAAATTTGATGTTGAGCCTTTGCCGTTGGTTCCTGCTACATGAATAGACTTTAATCCTTTTTGAGGATTGCCTAAAAGTTCAAGCATCTTCCTCATTCTGTCAAGGCTGAAGGATTTTCTCTTAACATCTCTCTCTTCTATATTTTTTATTATTTCTTGAACATTCATTTTAACTTCTCTTTTGTAGTCCTTATTCTTTCTTCAATATTTATTAACATTTTTTCGTATTTCACTATTTTTTCTCTCTCTGCATTTACTATTTTTTCAGGTGCCTTTGATACGAAGCTTTCGTTGGAAAGTTTGCCCTTCGCTCTTTTAAGTTCAGAAACTATATCTTCTCTTTCTTTTGAAAGTCTATCAAGTTCTTTATTGTAGTCAACTAATTCCCTAAGTGGTAAAAATATTTCGGACCTGTCCAGGACAATTGATATGTTGTCATCTCCAATATCTTCCATAGTTTCAACTATCGTCACATTATTTGAAAACCCTAAATTTAAAAACTTATCCTTATTTTCACTTATTATATTTTTTACTTCTTCTGATTTAGTGTAAATTATTGTGTTGGACCTTTTATCATTACCAATATCCATTTGAGATCTAGCGTTCCTTATTTCCTTAATTGCAACTTTAATATATTCAATGTTTTTTTCTTCCTTTTCAAATCTATATTCATCTTTAACCTTAGGCCAGTCCGCAATAATAAGGGCTTTATCTACTCCAGGTAAGTGAGAATAAATTTCTTCTGTTATAAAAGGCATAAATGGATGAAGAATCTCCAGCGTTCTCTTTAAGACATACAAAAGAACTGCCTTAGCTGAATTTGCATTATCAGCATCATCTCCATATAATCTCGGCTTAACCATTTCAATATACCAATCGCAATAATCGCTCCAAATAAAATCGTAAATATCTTCAGCTGCAATTCCTATTTCATATTGATCAAGCTTTCTTGTAACCTCTTCTATAACTTCTTCAAGTCTTGATAAAATCCACTTGTCCTCGTTTTTAAGTTTAGATATATCTATTGAAAAATCCTCTTTTTCATTAATATTCATTAACACAAACCTTGTAGCATTCCAAAGCTTATTTGCAAAATTTCTGTTAGCCTCAACTCTCTCGTCATAATATCTCATGTCATTTCCCGGACTATTTCCTGTAATAAGTGTAAATCTTAAGGCATCTGCTCCGTATTTTTCTATAATATCAAGAGGATCTACACCATTTCCTAAAGACTTACTCATTTTTCTTCCTTGAGAATCTCTTACAAGCCCTGTAAAAAATACATGTTTAAAAGGCATTTTTCCCGTTTGTTCAAGGGATGAAAATACCATTCTTATTACCCAGAAAAATATAATATCATAACCGGTAATTAGCACATCTGTAGGGAAAAAGTATTTAAAGTCTTCAGTTTCTTCAGGCCAACCTAAGGTTGAAAAAGGCCAAAGGGCTGATGAGAACCAAGTATCAAGTGTATCTTCATCTTGTTTAAAAGTTTTTCCTTCATAACCTTTTGTTCCTGTAGGGTCGGTTTTTGAAACCACTACCTCCCCTGTTTCATTGCAATAGTAAACAGGAAGTCTATGTCCCCACCATAGCTGACGAGATATACACCAGTCCTTAATATTTTCCAACCAATTCAGATAAACCTTTCCGAATCTATCAGGTATAAATTCAGGTTCACCCTTTTTGAAAGCCTCAATAGCAGGTTCTACAAGAGGTTTCATTTTTACAAACCATTGCTTGGATATAATAGGTTCAATAACTGTGTGACATCTTTCGCAGTGGCCTACCGCATTATGATGATTTTCAATACTTACTAAAAGTCCCAGCTTTTTAAAGTCTTCTACTATTTGCTTTCTGGCTTCGTATCTGTCCATACCCTTATACTTGCCAGCATTTTCGTTTAGCTTTGCTTCATCATCTATTACCTTACATTGACCAAGTCCATGTCTTTCCCCTACCTCAAAGTCGTTAGGATCATGAGAAGGTGTAATTTTTACCGCTCCACTTCCAAAATCTCTTTCAACATATTCGTCAGCTATAATAGGTATTCTTCTGTCCATTATAGGTAAAATAGCATATCTTCCCACAAGATCAGTATATCTGTCATCTTCAGGGTGAACAGCTATAGCCAAGTCTCCCGGAATTGTTTCAGGTCTTGTAGTTGCTATCTCTATAAATCCTCCGCCTTCAAGGGGATATTTTAAATTATAAATAAATCCATCTGTTTCTTCGTGTTCTACTTCTGCATCTGAAATAGCGGTTCCGCAATTAGGACACCAATTTATAATTCTGTCTCCTCTATAAATAAGTTTTTTGTCATATAATCTTATGAAGACTTCCATTACCGCGTTTGAAAGCATTTCATCAAGAGTAAATCTATCTCTTGACCAATCGCAAGATACTCCAAGCTCCTTTAATTGATTTTTTATATTGCCCCCATAGATTCTTGTCCACTCCCAAGCCTCTTCTAAAAAGCCATCTCTACCTACATCTTCCTTTGTTTTTCCATCAGCTTTAAGCTTTCCTACAACCTTGGCTTCAGTTGAAATAGAGGCGTGATCCGTTCCCGGTAACCATAGAGCTGAGTAACCTTGCATCCTTTTAAATCTGATTATTATATCCTGAATAGTATTATTTAAAGCATGACCCATATGCAAGTTTCCTGTAACATTCGGTGGCGGCATAACTATAGTAAAAGGTTTTTTACTTTTATCCACCTCAGGTCTGAAATAACCTTCATCCATCCAATACTTATAAATTCTGCCTTCAAAATCCTTAGGATCATAAGTTTTTGATAACTGCTTCATTCTTCCTCCTCTAGTAATAAATAAACATATAAGTAAAAAGTCCTTCGTCGATAAGGACGAAGGACGTGGTACCACCTTAATTCCCGCAATGCGGCTTAAAGAATTTAACGATTCCCCGTGTAGATTTCTACAAACTAAAAAGCAACCTTCATATACTTGGGACAGTAGCTTACACCCTCCGCTACCTCTCTTAAGTCTTAGATATATTACTCCTCTTTTTTTACGTATATATTCAAACTGTAAGACCATTATAATTTTAAGAAATTGTCTTGTCAAGGAAGGGTTTATCTGGGGATAAATCCCATTTTCTTATAAACCTTTCTAAGGGTTTTATTTGCTAAATAGCTTGCCTTATCGGCGCCCTCCTTATAAACCTTCTCAAGGTAAGATTTGTCGGATCTTATTTCTTTAAAGCTTTCTCTTAAAGGTCTAAGACCCTCTACAATTACATCTCCAAGATCTGCTTTAAATACACCATAACCTTGGCCTTCATATTTAGAAACTATATTCTCAACACTTTCTCCTGTAAATGAAGAATAAATATTTATAAGATTTTTAAGTCCCGGTTGGTCATCCTTGTAGGCCATAGAATTTAGTGAATCTGTTACGGCTCTTTTTATCTTTCTTCTTGTAGCATCCTCATCATCGAGTAGTAATATATAGGAATTTTCATCACTGTCTGACTTGCTCATCTTAGCCTCCGGATTCTGTAAAGACATAATCCTTGCTCCTGACTTAGGTGTAAGAATATCCGGCATAGTAAAGGTATCAGAATACTTTGAATTAAATCTTTGTGCAAGGTCTCTTGTAAGCTCGACATGTTGCTTTTGATCTTCTCCCACAGGTACATAAGAGGTTTGATACAAAAGTATATCAGCAGCCATTAAAACAGGATAATTTAAGATACCTGCCATTACCTCCTTACTCTTTTTTGACTTGTCCTTAAATTGTGTCATTCTTTGAAGCTGTCCTATTGAAGATATAGTATTTAATATCCAACCTAGCTCAGCATGTTGAGGCACATGGGATTGTATATATATAATGGATTTTTCAGGGTCAAGACCTGCAGCTAAATACAGAGCAAGGACGTCTAAGGTATTTTTTCTAAGTAATTTGGGATCCTGTGCAACTGTTATGGCATGCATATCGACTATACAATAAAGGCAATTGTACTCATCTTGCAATCCTATAAAATTTTTTAAAGCTCCTAAATAATTTCCTAAGGTTAGTGAGCCTGAGGGTTGAATTCCGCTATAAACTGTTTTTTTGTCCATAATATCTCCTATCTTTTTAACAAAGCATCCATTTTTTCTTGGGCTTTTTTTATAATTTCCTCTTCATTTAAAGTTAAAAGTTTTCTGTTTCTCATTAAAACCCTTCCATCAACAATAACCGTATCTACATCTTCAGATGATGCTGAGTAACAAATAGCACTGATTAAATTATTTCTTGGAGTAAAGTTTACTGAATTTAAATTAAAAATCGTTATGTCGGCAAGCTTGCCTATTTTTATTTCACCTGCATTTATTCCAAAGGCCCTAGCTCCATTTATAGTTGCCATTTTTATAACATCAATTGCTTTTAAAGCGGTGGCATCTTTTTCCACAGCCTTATTTACAACACTTGCAATATGAATTTCTTCAACCATATTTAAGTTATTGTTGGAGGAGTCTCCGTCTGTTCCGATACAAACCTTAAGGCCACCATCAAGCATCTTTTTAACAGGAGTAAAACCGCTGGCAAGTTTTAAATTACTTGTTGGGTTATAGACTGGAAAAAACTCCTTGTTCTTTACCAGATCTATTTCCTCATCTGTTATGTGAGTGCAGTGGGCGGCAATTGTAGGTTGATCTAAAAGGCCTAAAGAGTCGCAAAAGGCTATTGGTGTCATACCCCTATCTCTTAAAGAATCCTTAACCTCAGACTCTGTCTCGGACAAGTGAATGTGAATTCTGTTTCCGCATTCTTTTGCAAGCTTAACTGTATCTTTTAGAAATTTATCTGTTGATGTATAAATTGCATGGGGTCCCGGGAAAACTTTTAATCTTCCTTCGCCTTTACCATTATAATCATCATACAATTTTTTCATTCCCGCAAGTCTTTCTTCAGGAGATGGAGGCCCCATTAAATCCCCAAGCCCTCTTGTAATCATTCCCCTAAGGCCGCTTTCTATAGTTGCCTCAGCAACTCTCTCCATTTCATAATACATATCACAAAATGTAGTCGTCCCTGATTTTATCATTTCAACCATTGACAACAAGGTCCCTATATAAATGTCTTCAGGATCAAGCTTAGCCTCAATAGGCCAAATTTTTTCCTCCAACCACTCTTTTAACTTGTAATCATCTGCATAATTTCTAAGTAGACTCATACCAAGATGAGTATGGGCATTTATAAATCCAGGAAGAGCTAATTTATTTTTCCCATCAATTACTTCACTATCATCTATATGTAAATCTTTTCCTATGTCACTTATAAGATTGCCTTTAATGTAAATATCCAAGCCTTCAATGACTTTTCCATTTTCAACATCAAGAACACTAATGTTTTTAATTAACATATTTACTCCTAACAATATATTTTAAATTTATTTCTTATCCCTTATATTATAACAAATAGATCTTTTTATTAATTTAAAAATTTATTTTTATAAATTTTATTTTATAGTATATGGTAAATCAAGGCGAATGTCTTTTAATATATTTTTAATTAAATCTAAAAAAAGCTTATAAAAAAGTTTACAAAATACAGTTTTTTTAGTATAATGCTTTCGGCTCTTAAAATTATCGCGGCGAGAAATTTATTAGGAGTTGAAAAATTTAATGGCAAAAATGATGGGACCTAGATTTAAACAATCTAGGAGATTAGGACTTAACGTGTGCGGTCATCCTAAGGCTATGAAAAGAGCTACAAAGGGTACTGCAAGAAGCGACAAGAAATTAACTGAATATGGTAAACAGCTTTTAGAAAAGCAAAGATTAAGAGCTTACTACGGAGTGCTTGAAAAACAATTTCTAAGCATTTTTATGGAAGCTAAAAAATCTAAAGAGCAAACAGGTGCAGCTTTTGTGCAACTTCTTGAAAGAAGACTTGACAATCTTGTTTACAGAATGGGATTTGCAAGTTCAATTAGACAAGCAAGGCAAATGGTTACTCACGGTCATATTTATGTAAATGGTAAAAAAGTTAACATTCCTTCCTACAGATGTGATGCAGGAGATGTTATAGCACTTTCTCCAAGAGGAAGAAAAGCTGAACTTTTCAAAGAAAACTATGAAACTAATTATGTAACATCTTATCCTTATATTTCTAAGGAAGAAGACTTTAAGGCTACATTAGTTACTCTTCCAAATAGAGAAGATGTACCTATTGAAATTGAAGACCAACTCGTTGTAGAATATTACTCTAAAATATAAGATAAAAGTGATGAAATCTAACCCAATTTCATCACTTTTTTATAAGCTTAAATTATTTAATTTATAATATAGAGGTGATTATTTTGGCAGATGAAAAAACCTATAAAAAATTGGTTACCCTTTACGATGACTTTCATCTTGATTCAATAAAGGCTATGTTAAAGGATGAAGAAATTCCCTTCTCTGAAAAAAAAGACGAAGTCAATACGGATTTAGCACAAATTATAGGAAACCAAATATCAGGCACTAGCCTATATGTTCCTGAAAAGTTTTTACAAACTACAAGAAAATTAATAAATACTGTTTTGGGAATAGATTTTTCCGGATATGAAGAAGAAGAAAAAGAGAAGAATAATTAAATATTCTTCTCTTTTTATATTATTAGTTATTTATTATTAATTAAATGACACCAGTAGTTATTTATTGATTTAAAAATACCCTATAAGCCTTTGATGTCATATAGGCATCAGCCTTAGATACCAACTCAATAGGTGCATGCATAGAAAGCATTGCCGTGCCTAAATCCACTACTTCAGCTCCATGCTCAGCAAG
Source organism: Peptoniphilus catoniae (assembly GCF_901447155.2). Classification (GTDB taxonomy): domain Bacteria; phylum Bacillota; class Clostridia; order Tissierellales; family Peptoniphilaceae; genus Peptoniphilus_E; species Peptoniphilus_E catoniae. Next base: position 41,470 of record NZ_LR588413.1, on the reverse strand, counting down.
TATATAGGCAATAGTTCCTCCGCCTCCCTTGTCTACCTTTCCAAGCTCTCCACTTTGCCAAACAATCTTGTTTTTATTAAACAAATCCCTAAGTTCTGATAAAAATTCAGCATTTGCATCATTAGAGCCTGACTTTCCTCTAGAACCCGTATATTTTGACATTGCAATACCGTATCCAAGTTTAGCTGCATTTTTAAGATCCATTACATCTTTATAATCAGGATCTACAGCTGCTGTAACATCTGCAGACAACACTTTTGAATTTGCCATAGCCCTTCTTGTGAAAATATCGCTATAGTCTCCCATTGAAGCAATTATTTCAGCAACAGCATTCTCAAAAAATTTAGCTGACATGGAGGTATTACCTACAGAGCCTATTTCTTCCTTGTCCACAAATAAGCTCACAGCAGTAATTTCAGGTTCTTCAATAGCTAAGATAGCTTCAAGATTTGCATAGGAACACACCCTGTCATCATGACCATGAGCAGCAATTAAAGATCTGTCAAATCCTACATCTCTTGCTTTACTTGCAGGTACCACTTCAAGTTCTGCAACTATAAAATCCTCTTCAACTATAGAATATCTTTCATTTAACTTTGCTAAAATTAATTTTTTAATAGGATCTTTTTCTTCATCAATTCCAAAAGTACTATGGCCAACAACTACATTAAGTTCCTCTCCTGAGATAGCATCTCTTAACTTCTTATCATTTTGGTCTGCACTTAAATGAGGTAGAAGATCATTAATATAAAATACCGGATCATTTTCATCTTCTCCAATACTTAACTCAATTTTTTTACCTGACTTAGTAAAAATAATTCCATGAAGTGCAAGAGGAATTGTAGTCCATTGATACTTTTTAATGCCTCCATAATAATGAGTTTTAAACATAGCAAGCTCTCCATCTTCATAAAGAGGCCTTTGCTTTAAATCAAGCCTTGGTACATCTATATGAGATCCAACTATATTCATTCCCTTAGTTAAATCTTTTCCTATAACAAAAAGTGCTGCAGATTTTCCTTTGTTGTTAATATAAATCTTATCTCCGGGTTTAACTCCGTCCTTAACTGCCTTATCAAGACTTTTGAATCCTTTTTCTTCAGCTTTTTTTATAATATACTTACAAGCTTCTCTTTCAGTCTTGGACTCATCTAAAAAATTCTTATATCTTTCTCCATAACTGTAAATCTCATCATATTCGCTTCGATCTACAAATTGCCAAATTGATTTATCTTTATATTCTAAACTTTCGTAATCCATAATTCCTCCTTATATAATTTAATAAATTAATTCTAACACATTGATATTTTACCTTCAATTGATAATAGTTTGCAATTTAAAAAATATTATTCCGTTTAACCATTAATTATTATGTATAAACTTTGCCCTAGATTACATTTCAAAAATAGTAATCTTAAATAACAAATCTATACTATTCACTAAGTAATATTTTCCTAGCCTTTTCATACTTTTCACGTCTTTTCAAGTCTTCACAACTAACAATCTTTAATCTTTTAAGATTCATGTTTTGATCTAAATCCGCAAGCTTTACAGACCTTGCTATAGAATTTGTCCTTATACTTTTTATATAATCAAAATAATCCTGCTTATCAACACGAGTTAATAATATTAGAGCTTCTTTCTCATCTTCTTTTAAAAATTTTAAATCTCCTAATTTGTAATTACTATCTTCTATAACATCATGCAAAAGCGCCACTATTCTTTGACTGTAACCACTTACATTTAATGCAACTTTTATGGGATGAAAGATATAAGGCTTACCACCCTTATCTCTTTGTCCCTTGTGGGCTTTTATAGCAACAAATAAAGCTTTTAACATTCTAAACATTTATTATAACATCACCTATTTTATATTTTATCAGTTAAAAATATTTTTAATATCTGAAATTAGAAATTTAATAATTTAATAATTTAAAAACTTAAATATATAAATTGTTTTATAAGAACCTATAAATTCTAAATAAAAAAAGAAACCTGCAATCCCGCATTCTTACCAGTTTTCAGTAACTTGCGGTCTTTTGCAGATTTCCATAAAATTGATGGTGTACCGTAGAGGATTCTATACCAAATTCCGCAATTCCTGTAAATTAGCCATTCTAAAATCTATTTTCTCTCTATGGTGAAAATATGGTGTAAAAAGGTTATATGCTATAAAAAAATAAGCCTGGATTAATCTCCAGGCTTTTTCTTACTCATCCTTAAATTCTTTTGTGTCTATAATATTTGTTATATCTGTCGGCTTAGAGTCTGCCATACCCTCTGCAAGCATGTATATACATAGACCGCCTATAGCTGATATTAAGGCTACTATTCTTTCTGTCGTTTCAGGGTCTGCATTTATAAAGGCTATTATTGCTATAACAACCGTACTTATACAAGCCCAAAACTTTCTACTTGCTATTTTCCTTATAAATTCTTTTTTACTCATTTTTTAACTCCTTGCTTATTATAGTATCTTTGCTTTTTATTAAGCTTTTTAAATTCTTCTTCTGTTAATAATCTTTGTATGGCTGTTTTATAGTCTTTATTATAGGGATATTTATTATTGTCTATTAGTTGCCTAACCTTTAAGGCATCTTTTTTTGTGTGCATATGAGCGTGTTGTTCGTATTTTCCGCCCTCTCTTTTTATCAGCCATGGTCTTTCTAGTTTAGAAAGATATTTTATCGACAAGTCCAAATAAACACCTCTTATATGTGGGTTATTTTGATTTTGTTTTTCTTCTTGGTCTTTTATTGGTCGTCTATGGTATAAAACCTTGTTTTTGCCTATATTTTGTGGCTCTCCTTTGATTTAGACTTCTTTTAGTGTTATGGCATGATTAAGTGTCCTATTTGAGCTTACTATATGGTCATTTTTATAGGTCATTTGTGTTGAACCTCCTCCGTCTAGTGCTATTAATCCGTCAAAGGCTATAGGGGAGTTTAATATTATATCTTTAAAGGTTTTAAGGTAGTAGTCTTTTCCTGTTATGAGATAAACCTTGTTATCTTTAAAGCCTATGGCGGTGTGATTTGTTTTTCTTAATACGTCTGAATAGGCTCCTGTAAATCCTTCTTCTGTTGGATTGTAGTCGGGATATAATTCCAGTCCGGATATCGCCCACTGTATTTTGCTCTTTATTTCTTCTTTAGCATTATATATTTTGTCTATATGACATCCTCTTCCGTTATACCATATTGTCCCTCTTTTTAGTCCTTCATAGTTTGATACATAGGAGTTTTTAACAAGTTCTTTACCCTCGTTTATTGCTAGTGCATATATCTCACTACCACCTATTTGGTAAAAGCTTCCGTTTATTCCGCTTTTATCTGTTTTATGAAGAGGAAGGTTATTTATCTTTGATATTTCTATGTTGTCTGCTCTTGTTTCTATTATGTTTATTCCGTCTATATAGTAATATCTTGCTCTTCAGGTTGGCGGGTCTTCTTTTTTATTGCCTATTGCTCTTAGTATCATTACCGCCGCTTCTTTTCTTGTTATGGTGTCATCAGGTCTTGTTCCGTCTGTTATTTTTTTATTTATTGCTTCCTGGTATTCCTTGTCAAAGTCTGTCACTTTATCCTCCTCTTTTCCGAATTCTGAATCTTTTGATAAGTCTATTTTCCATTCTATTGGCTTTTTTATATCTTCTTTAAATTGCCACCATTTAGACCAGTTGTTTGCCCTCATATGACTTGGACAAGATTTTCTACTTGCATCATAATGTCTTACTACTCTTTCAATAGGGATATTAAATTTCTTCATTAAGTTTTTAGCAAGTTCAACTGTATTTTTATACATTTTAGAATAATCTCCGTCAGAATTAATGCACATCTCTATTGATAGGGAGTTTCTATTTCTTATTCCGTATTTTCCATTACCATCACCAACAGCACCTGCGGCTAAAGAATCTCCTACATATTGAACGATACCTGTATCATCAACAAAATAATGAGCACTTGCACCTCTTTTATTATTCTCAACATAGTTTCTGTGATTTATGGCATTAGCACCGACATTAGTGTTGCCTGTATCATGAATTACTAAATATAAAATTTCAGGATTTTTTCCCCTTGTATATGTGTTTCTTTTTATAGGTCTATATCTGAATTTCATTTTTCACCTCATTTACTCCAATAAAAAAGGCAGGTCTAAGCCTGCCCTATTATTTTCCCAGACGGTCAATCTTTTCCTCCAAGCGTATAATCATTTCCTTAATTTCCTCATTGTCCTTACTATTCTTAATCTGTGTAATGTCATTCTTCATATCTAGCATGAAATGCTCCATTCTTTCATGATAGGTCTTACTTTCTCGAATAACACTTGTATTGGCTTCTATGACCTTGGTGATCTTCTCTATTGTTTTAGGTGTCTGCCATAAATACATAGCAGCTATAACTACCAATACACCAAAATTGACTATCGGTTGATAAAGCTCCAACATTTTATCACTTCCTTTTAGGCTTAATATTATTTAGACCTCCTCTATTAAATCTTGCCTACCCTCTGCTACAAGTATTGCGTTAGTCTCTTCTTGAAACCTTTGATACATCTTAAAGCCGAATATTTGCTTGTATTTAAAAGTACCGTCCATTAATCTAAATGCTATAAACATTGCCATTTTACATTCCTCCTATCATCAGCATTAAATCTGCCATTGCTTTTTCTGTTGCTTCTAATCTTTCTTCTATGTTTGAGTTTTTAGGTTCTTCTTTAATTGTTGGATAAATAAATCTTTCTTCTTTTTCTATTAACTCTTTACACTTAGCTACAATAAAATAAGAGGTGATTTCCGTTACCTCTTCCTCAATAATCTTATTATTCTCTATTCTTGCCTTGTCTGTTCCCTCAATAGTGAAGTTGACTTTCTCTTGAATTTCATCTCCATATTGGTCGTACACCTTAGCTGTTAGATTATAAAAGTCTACATAAAGTTTTATTGCCTTTGATGTTTCTAGTTCTATATCTTCTAACTTGCTTATATCTCCCATATAGTCTTTTTTATCTGCATTTTTTAAAAGTATATAAGCGTCTTTTAATATTTCTTCTTTTGGTCTTTCATTGTCTGCAATATATATTGTCCCATATTTATTGTCATCGAATAATAGACTCACCTTTTTATAGTTTTCTATGTTTGAATATTCTATTAATTTCAATTTATCACCTCTTAATCAACTAATTCTAAGACAGGACGCCAACCCTGTAAACGGTGCAAGTAAATTGGATTTTCAAGCGTCTCTTCCATCGTCGCATATGAAACCCCCTTTCCGCCACGAACCAAGCGAGTGCTTTGACGGGTCCCATACTCTTGGCACCAAGAACGAGCACCATTATCCGTACTACCTGTACACAAATCACTATCTTTATATCCATTATTCCAATTTTCTGTAGGTGAAACTACATTTTCTGGATTTTTCCAATTAGAAGGAGCGTTTTCGTGAATGGGAAGCATAAGTCTATTCCATTCAGAATTATAATTAATGGATCCATAGTAATATTCTTGATCACCTTGTTTGCCCTCAGTCTTACCTTTCATAAGTCTAACTTTATAGGTTTTACCCTTTATATTTATTCTCCTATTGCCAAATACAGCATTTACAGCATTAATGCTATTCCAGGGAATTAAGTATCTAAAAGGTTTCTTAGCTACATATTCAACCTTACCTAAATATGAGAATTTAAGCCAAGACTCATTAGAAAATTGACTAGTTCCAGCAGTTAAACCTATTTGTCTTGCCAATTCATCTCCAGTTATAAGCAAGCTAGATGGACATTCTCCATAAAAACCCGCTTGTAAATTTCCACCTATAAGCTTAGTAGGGTCTGCTTCACCTTGCCATATCACCTTATTTCCATTTAAGACCTTTGATATATTAGTGTTTAAGTTTTTAATCTCTTTAATATTTCTACTATCCATATCATCACGCCTTTAGAAAATAGATTTTATTTTCATCATTTTGTTGTGTGGGCGATAAAGCGTTGTATTCTGTTTCTGTTAGTATTACTTGTTCTTTTAGGTTTGCCAGTTTAGTTTTTTCTGTATCACTAACAGTCCTATTATTACTATCACTTGTCATCTCTGATAGTTTAGTTTTAATATCAGTCTTCTTTGCATAAGGTGTTAGGTCAGGTACAGTATCAGTATACTTAGGGTCATCAGGTATAGCTTGAACCTTAGCTTTTTCACTATCGTTTAGTGTTTTGTGTCCTGCGTCCTCTTCCATTTCTGATAGTTTAGTCTTAATATCAGTCTTTTTTGCATAGCCTGTTAGGTCTACCTTAGTATTTCCAATGATTTCCCATTTTGCACCTATCCACAAATATTCAGTATATACGTTGTTAGTGTCGCTTTTATTTTTTAATAGATAAATAACATCATCTTGACCGCTTGACGGTAGAGAATTAACAACTTCTTTTTTAAGCTTTTTAGAATTATTAATTAACCCTTGTATCTCCGCCTCAGTTTTAAAGGTCTTATCATTTTCTAAATCTGAAAGCTTTAAAACTACATCTCCCACTTTATTGTTTACTGAGTTTACCTTATTTTTTTCTGCTCCATCTTCAATATTTGCCAGCTTACTCTTTTCTGCGGCCGTTATTGTTTTATGTTCATTATCTTCTAGAAGTTCAGATAAGTTTTTAGGTATTTCAGTTTTCTCTGCATAAGCTTTCAAGGCTTCTTGCAGCTTAGGGTCTGTTACATACTGATTTAGATTTCCACTTGCTATTATTTGATTGACTTCATCTTTCGTTAGATTTAACTGATTTATTAAATCTCTAATTGACTGTTCTGTGTTCTTAGCGTTAGTATCAGTCTCTTTTAAAGTCGTATTTGTACTTGTAGCGGTACTGATACTATTGTCTAAATCATTCTTTATACCTACAGCATTATTTAAGCTTGTAGCAAGATTTAACTGTAGACTGCTTCCTGTTGCAATTTTGTTTGATAAACTGTCGGATAGTGTTTCGCTTTGACTTTTTAGACTTTCAAGCTGTGTCTTAGCATTATTGGCGGCTGATGTTGTTTCCTCTAAAGATGTTTTTATTTGTCCTGCTGCGGTGTTTGCCTCTTCCAACTCTCTCTTAGTTGTTTTAGACTCCGCTACTTTATTTCCCAGGTCTGTAGCTGTTTGCTTGCCCTCTGCAATTTTTGCTTCTAAATTAGTTAAGTTTGTATTGGCTTTTGTATTCTCCTCAACTAAGGTGTTTTTAATACTTTCTACATCATCTTTAAAGCTTACTGCTTCATTTAAAATGTTTTGAGCATTTGTTGTAGTAGTCTCCAAATCGCTTTTAATTTCAAGGGCTCTTGCCTTACAGGCTGCTAAGTGTTCTCTTGTGTCCGTTCCCTCTTTTATTCCAACCTTTAAAGATAAATCTACATTCTTAGCCTCTTCCAAAGTTTTATCATAATCTCTTAAAAACTCCGTCGCCTCTGCTATTTGTTCATATTGAATTACAAGATTGACCCCCATAGAAGAACCAGCTTCAACACCCTCTTCAATATGCATATCGAATATTTTTGAACCGATTTTCCTATCGTCTTTTTTTAAGATAAATTGTGCTTTTTGTATGCCTGGATATTTAAGTTGAGAATTAAATAATTGTAGTTTAAACTTACCTTTTTCCGCATCAATTATTTCTCCATCACAATATGTTACTTCTTTTTGATTTCCAACATAAAGTCTTAAACTCATACCAGTAACATTTATAATCTCATTTCTATCTGATAATATTTGCACTGTAAAGGTTCTTCCGGTATCCGTCTGAGTTGCAAACAATTTTCCGCCATAAGAATTATCAAATTTTAATTTTAATATCTCATCTTGTACCATTCTACCCCTCCTTACATATTTTGTACGTTTCCGTTTTGATCAACTTTTCTTAGTCCATATGGACTTATAATTATTCCTGCTCCTAAGCCTGTTTGACTGCTATTGTTTAAAAAGCCTATAAACATACCATATGGACTATAATCGCTCTCTCTATATGGCATGATAGCAAAGTCTCTAGCCCAGTCTGCATTAGCAACTAATCTAAATCCAATACTGCCATTAAAGTTTATGTCAAGTTTGCTATTGGCATTACTGTAATAATTGTTGCGGTTAAATTGCATATATGGTCTACCCTTACCATCTGCAATAATAAAGCCGTTATTTTCACCATGAGCAATAACAAATTCACCCCAGCTTTTATATATTCCGCCTAAGAATTGACCATTACTGACGTTTACAAATTTAATATTTCCACCATAGGACGTGTTCCCCTCTATGTCGTTCCATAATACAGACTGCCAGTTGTCCCCATTGCTTCCTCTATTGAATATTCTAAGGCCGTCAGTTGCATTTATTTCAACTTTTACAAGCCCGTCGCTTCTTATTGCTTGGAAACCGTTTTGTGCATTTATTTTAATTCCGTTATATAATTTATCTTGAATTACAGCCTTTTTAACATCTGCTACTCCATCTTTAACTTCGTTTAAATCTATTGTGTATTTATATCCGTCTTTCTGATAAATCATTATCCCGTTTTTGTCTATTTGCACGACATTATTATCTGCAGCGACTTTTTCAACTTCTTTTCCAATAGAAGTTTTGTAAAAATCTGAGCCTACAATAATATTTTCAGCGTTTACTTTTGCAAACTCTCCAAGTGTGCCTACAATTCTTTCTGCAAGTATTCCGTCTCCAGTACCAAATGTTTTAAAATCCCATTTACCGTTAGAGTCCTTTTGATTAGCTATTGCCATTTTACCTGCTCCAATGTAAATAACCTTTGTTGGGTTTTTGTCTATTGGTCTATCAAAAGAATAATATCCTGCAGGAAGACCATATTTATTTCCTGCTTTAAACTCGTAATTGTATCCGTCTTCGTTGAAGAAAGTATTTTTTAATCCTTCCCTCATTTCGTTTATAACATCGTTAAAGGTCAAATTAGCGTTATTTGCGACTTCTGTAACTCTGCTATCCAAATCCTTTAATCCGTTTAAAATCTGCTTGTTTTTCCTAACTTGGCTATACTCTAAATTATCTCCCAGTTCAATTTTTGTTGCACTTGGATTTAAAAGGTCTCTAGTAATTTTAAAAACTCTTGATGAGTAATAAATGTCTAAGTCGTGCCTAATTATGTTTATAGTGTCGCCCAAGTAAACAGTTCCAAAGTCGCTTATATCTGCCTCAAATTGTACTAAAGGTCTACTATTTGCTACCAACTCATCATAAGTCGCTTGCAGCAATTCTTTCGCATCTTCTATGTTCTCTTTTTTAACTAACTTAAATCTTGGCGTTCCGTCAGAATAACCGTATTTTTCAGTCAATTCTTTTATCTCAACATACTCTTGACCTAAAGGCTTGTCTACTGGGTCCCCCTTTGCCTTACTCCACTCGACTTCCTTAAAATCAATTCTTCTTCCAAATCCGCCAGTAGATTTTCCACTTGCATCAAATTTTTCTTCGCCTTTGCCTCTTCCAATTCCCGCTGTAAATATATTTTGTTGGTCTTCCTCTTTAACAACCTTTAAAGCTGAGTGCCCATAAACAAATCTTTTATGGGTGATGTAGCCCATCTTGTTATACATATTTACAAATCTCTTGACGATTTTATTTCCCTTGATTTTTACTTTAAATTCAAGTTCCACTCCAAAGGTATCAATAAGCTTTCCGAGAGCATCCAACCTTGTAATATCGTATAAATATAAATCTTTCTCAACTGTTCCCTCTGCAATTCCAGCTTCCCACCTACTACCATTTAAAATAGTCGCTAGTGCCTTTGCTGCGGTGGTATTTTGCATTCTAAATTCTCTTAAATACCCATAGCCTTTAAAATCATCATAAGCTATATTAATCCCCTTATAGTGGTAAGATGCATCAGAATTTAAGAAGTTGATTAATTTATAAAAATAAAAATCTTCTTCATTATTTACGTCTGCATGCGCTACAAATTCTACATCTTTCATCTTATTTTTTAAGTTTAAAGGTATTTCAAGGTCTAAAAACATCAAACCATTAAGGTTTTCCTCCTGTTGACAAAATCTCAACTCCCCAGGCTTTAATTGTCCTAATAAATTTTCTTTGTGGTCAAATAAATAAATCATAGCCTAACCTCTCTGTACTCTATTTCTACATCGCAGTTCAAACTCGTTTCTATTTCATCAAAGGTGTTTATTCCAAATTCTTCAAGTTGTGAATGAATATCCAAATATTTATAAAAGTTTTCGTCTCCCTTGCCCCTTATACTCCAGTCATTAAAATCAATAATAATAAAATCATCTGCAGTAAAGTTCTTATCAAAGATAATTCTTTTTCCGTCTGTAAGATTTTTCAATATTAATTTGTCCCCAACTGCCTTTAAATTGATTTTTATTTTTTCAATTTTTAAAGGATATCTAGTGTCTTTTGTGATTTTTGTTCTTGTATTAAAGTTTATTTTTTCAAGGTCTACTTTAAATTTAAAAGGATTAGAAACTTCAAAACTTATACTGCAGATTGCTTGCAAATTATCTTCCTGTGGGCTTTCAACTTTTGTTACTGTTCCCCAATAATAAAATTCTTTATCGTCGGTAAATCTTATCTGAATATCTTCCTTGTCTAAATAATAATTAAGTTCTTCAAATTTACTAAAATAGTCTTGTTCATCTTTCGCTTTTAAAACAAATTTAATAGTAAATTCTCTTGGCACAATACTAGAGGATATAAACCTACTTTCATAAGATGAAATATTTTTGTTTTTGTTTTTATAGGTTCTTGTCCCCGTTCCCGTCTGCACCTTTTTAAATTCAGCCGTTTCTATATTTCTTCCAACTAGCTCTCTACCATAAACCGCCAAGGTCATAAATCCGTTAATTGTTTCATCTAAATTAATTCCGTCAATAATAGTCTGTACCTTGCTTTCTATAGGGTAAGAATGCTGGTCTATATTCCTAAAATCATACATTTTAATCACCAACTATATACTTCTTCAAAATTAGCAATTTTGCCTTGCATGTTTGTAATATCATCAACTACCGCCCTGAAGTTTCTATTGCCTAATTTTAAATTAATTGTTGCAGGTTGCTTTTGACTTAAATTATCGTTAATCTGATAATCAATTTGCGATGCAGCTTTACTCTTTAAGCTATCTAGTTGAGGGATATTATTCATAGGTTCATAGGTTCCTATAATATCATCAACTACATTTTTCATACTGTTTACTGCCGACTTGCTTTCCTTGTCAATTCCTATAGCAAAGCCTTCCATTGTAAATCCGCCAATTTGTCTAAATACCCTCGATGGTGATCCAATTCCTAAAAGTCTTTTTGCCGCACTAATTGCATTGCCTACCGCATTTTTTACCGCACTTATTAATTTACTTGCAAATTGAGTTACCCCTTTAACAAATCCTGTTATCAAATCTTTGCCTACCGATACTGCTTGACTTATAAAGCCTTTTGCCGCATTTATTGAATCTGTAAATCCTTGTTTTACTGCACTAACCAACTGTGCCATTGAGCTTTTAACCTTGCTTACCATATCAGTAAATCCTGAGCTGGTATTAGTTTTCATATTATTTACAGAGGTTTTTACCTGTGAAGAAATTCCATCCCATTTTTCTTTAACATCCGCTTTTACCGCTGTCCATATTTCTTGAGTCTTCGACTTTATACTATTTGTAGTATCGACTACAGAGGTTTTAATGTTGTCCCAAGATGTTTTAGCGTTAGATTTCATCCCTTCCCAGTCGCTGCTTAATTGTTCTTTTAAACCGCTGATTTTTTCTTTTGCACCATCTTTAATCGCCGATGCCTTATCTGTAACAGTAGTTTTTATGTTATCCCAAGACGTTCCCGCAGCGGTTTTTATATTATCCCAAGTTGTACCTATTTGTTCTTTTAGTCCGTCTATCTTTTCCTTTGCACCGTCTTTAATTGCAGTAGCCTTATCTGATACTGTTGTCTTTATATTATCCCAAGCTGTAGCTGCATCCTCTTTAATGTTAGTCCAGGTTTCAGACATCTTATCCTTAAAGCCGCCCCACTTTTCTTTTATTCCATCAACTACACTTCCGACTTTTTCAGTTATTCCGTTCCAAATATTACTAGCCCCATCTTTTATTGCTTGCCAAGTTTTAGACATGAAAGCTTTTATCTCATCCCAATGCTTATAAATAGCTACTGCTGCAACTGCTATTCCTGCAACTAAAAGTAGCCAAGGATTTGCTGCAAATAAACCGATTAATTTTCCAAATCCTTTTGCAACTAATTGTACTGTTCCTACCATATCTTTAAATTTACCTATCACAGTACCGACTATCATAAGTAGAGGTCCGATTGATGCAACTAGCAGTCCAATTTTAACTATCGTCGCTTGCTGTTCAGGGCTTAACTTATTAAATGCTTCTGCCCATTCTGTTATTTTATCAACTATTTTTTTTATTATTGGTATTAGAGTTTCAGATATTGCAATACCAACCCCTTCGAGTGCGGACTTCATAATTGTAAAAGACCCCGATAAATTATCTTGCATAATCTTCGACATCTTTTCAGCGGTTCCTGAAGAATTATAAATTGCATCGCTTAAACTGTTATATTCTTCTTCACTTGCATTAATTACAGATAACATTCCAGACATAGCATTCTTTCCAAATATTAAAGAGGCCGCTTGTGCTTGTTGAGTTCCGTCTAAGTTTTGAAAAGCATTTCTAAAAGTTGCCAAGGTTTCATCAAGGGATAATCCTTGCACGTCTTCAACAGAGAGGCCAAGCATTTTCATTCCGCTTTCTACTTCTTTAGTGGGCGCAGCTAATCTTGTTAAGGCGGTTCTTAAAGTTGTACCTGCTTGTGAGCCTTTAATACCTGCGTTTGCCATAAGTCCAACTGCTACTGCAGTATCTTCTGCGTTATATCCTAGAGCCCCTGCTATTGGTGCTACATATTTAAAGGTCTCTCCCATTAATCCTACATTAGTATTGGAGTTAGTTGCTGCTGCTGCTAAAATATCTGCAAACTGTCCTGCATCTTTTGCTTGCAATCCAAAGGCTGAAAGTGAATCTGTAACAATATCAGATACCATTCCAAGTTCTTCACCACTGGCTGCTGCCAAGTTCATAACTGCGGGTAAACCTTCAACCATTTGGTCGGCTTTCCAACCTGCCATACCCATATAGGATAGGGCTTCCGCTGACTCTGTGGCACTAAATTTTGTTGTTGCTCCCATTTCTTTAGCTACTGCGGATAGTTTTTCCATATCTGCTGAGCTTGCTCCTGAAATAGCTTGCACCTTACTCATTCCCGCTTCAAAGCTAGAGCCCGCTTTTATTGAGGCTGCACCAATTCCAACTAAAGGAGCGGTAACTCCAAGTGTCAATCCCGCACCAACTCCTTTTAAAGTGCTTCCAATGCTTGTCATATCCATTGCACTACTTTTAAATTCATTTATAGAGGCCATCGCTCCCTTTAGTCCTTCTTGAAAAGACTTCCAGTCTGCAGATAATACGGCTTTCACTTCATAAACTTCCATCTACTCACCCCCGTTCATTTCACTAATTTTGTTATAAATATTAATTTCCTTTTCGCTTATTTCTATTTTTTTATCTTCAACTTGTTTCAATTCTTTTTCATAATCAAATAAATCTTTGAATTTTCTATATACGGGTTTCCCTTTCTTATCGTTTGACCTTGCTAAGGCACTTTGCCAAGCAATAAAAGAGGCAATGTATCTCTTATCAATTTGATTGAGACTATAAGCCTTTAGCATTACCTCAAAATCCGCTAAGGTTGTCGCTTTTATTTCATCAATAGACATTTGAGGGTACATTCTCTTTACCAGTACCAAAACATCGAAATATGTTATGCGTTCGCTTTTTCTGCTTGTTTTTCTTTCGCTTTTAGAATTTTGCTCACTTTCACTTTTGTAAGAGGTTGCTTTTTTAGGCAGTCTAAAGCCTCCTTAAAAAATGCAGTAAATCCTTTTTCATCTAATGAGCCAAAATATTCTTCTATTTCATCATTTGAGGGCTTTTGCTTTTCCAGGATAGTTCCCGCCCTAATAAAGTTAAGCGCTACTATTAAATCCTCTTGTTGCAATCCCAAAACAAGCATATTTAAACCAACACCATAATCCATCATTCCATCAACATTTACCTTGTAAATTCTGTCTAGATAATCTATTGAGGCAAAGCTTATTCTAATTTCATAATCTCTATTTCCAAGTTTTAATATCATAATTTCTCCTCATTTAAAAAGAGAGTGGATTTTCTCCACTCTCTTATATCGTCTTAGCTTCTGTATCTGTAAATTTATATTGGACTACTTCTTGTTGTTCTTGTGTTAGTGTAACTTCGCCCTCTTGGCCTATTCCGGATGTAACAAAGGTAGCTTCAAGTTCAATTAAATCTTCTACATTAGCTGACTTATTAAATTCTGTTACTATACCTTGTCTGTAAATGGCAGGGTACTTGTTTCCGCCACCCTTATTAGGTGTAACATCAACTTCCCATACTTCTACTGTCTTGTTCTCTACAAGCGCCTTATCCAGCATCTTAGCTACAGGGTCGTCTTTTGCCATGATGCAGTTAAAGGATATTTCCTCTTCCATACCTTGTCCTACTGTTACAGGTCCGTCCTTTGTTTCTGTAACATCGCTATCTCTTGATTTATCGACAGAATGTTCAGTTTGAAATGCTAATTTTGCAGCCTTATTTTTTGCTGCATCTTCTAAAAGTCTAAATAATAATATTGAATTTTTACCTTTTAAAGCTTCCATATTTCCTCCTAATTTACTAAAAATGTAATCTCTAAAACTCCATGCATAAGTGGAGTATCCGTTGTGTTATCAGTAAGCATTCTATAAGTCATTTCTTTTATTAAAATGTTTCTTTTAAATGCTAATTCTTTTTCTCTTATCATCTGCATATACTTTAAGATTAAGTCGCTTATCCTTCGCCTTTCTCTAAAATCGTTGTGGAAAAAATGTACCCTTTGAGTTATATTTGCAAAGACCACAGATTTATTTACGATATCGTTTGAAAATTGTTCTCCAATAAATATAAAGGGATAAGCCGTTTCTTTGCCTGGCAAATAATCATATACTTTGCCATCAAAAACATCTAAGGCTGTATTCTTACATAACATAAATACACTTTGTTGAGGTGATATCATTTCAAAATACCTCTCATATCTTCTTTAAATTTTCCCACTTGTTCTTTAAATGCGGGACCGACAAAGGGTGTTCCCGATTGATACCTTGTACCATATTCTTGATAAACTCCGTATTCCACATTATCCCCTCTTACTATTGCAGTTCTTCCTCCGTCAACAATATCAAGTGAGATACTTCTTTTAAGAGTTCCAGTATCTACTGGTGCAAATCTTTGAGCCTTTTCGTGCATCTCTGCCCCGTTTCTTTTGACAATTTGTTTTGCAAGTTCAGCCCTTAATATTTTTTCACTTAAAGATTCTGTCAGTTTTTCAAATCCACTAAATTTACAACTAAAACTCATTGCTTCACCACCAAATGCATAACCTGTTCTTGTCTTAAAGTCCTAATCATCTTAACCGAGTAAATTGCTTTGCCAATTAAAACATAATCAAATTCTTCAGTAACCTTCGTCTTAATTCTTATGGTCTTTGCTCCCTGGACTACTTTCCCATATAGCAAATTCATTGCCTCTGTTCCAGTATCAGTTATATCTGCATATCTTTCAGTCTGCACTATATTTTCTATGTTATATTCTCCAGTATCTCGATTATAAATTTCTTCTTCTTTTACAAATTTCACTGTGTCGCTATATCTCATAGAAATCGCACAACCTTTTTATTTTTAAAGTCCTCATCAAGTTCATCTATAAACTTGCCTATAAAATCAGCATATTCATCAAAATCGCTTGTACTAAAATTAATACTATGCCCTTCAACAGTTTCAGAGGTCATTCCCTCGCTACCTATGCGGTTATATCTTTTTACTGCAATTTCAACTACTATAAACTCTAATTCTTTTGGTACTTCTTCAATCTCTTTTGGCAGCAGCGCTATAAGTTTTTCCTGAGTTAAATTTACAATTAAATCTATTAATTTCTTCTGCTTATCATCAACTATCCCATCAATAAATATTAAATTTGTAACTCTTTCAGCAATTGTCATTAAATCACCTTGCTTTTACTCTTTTCTTATTGACTGTTATAATCTCAACTTCCTTTGCAAATCCTTTTTCGATTATTTCCTTTGCTCTTTCTTCGTCCTTGTAGTCTATTACAGAATTTAAAAGGCGAAGTTTATTTCCCTCGCCCTTATCTCTGTATTCTCTTATAACTCTAACTATCATACGCTTGGAGTAGCTGCAGCTTTAATTGTAACCTTGATAATACCATCAAGTCTTTCGGCAAATAAAGCTCCGCCTGATAGGGTAGTAGTTTCAGCTGTCAATCTTTCTTTGTTAATTGCGTGAGTAATGCCGATGATGCCTGTCTCATCTGTTACAAAGTCAAATCCTGCCTTTGCAATTTCTCCGCCATTAACAATTGGATAGGCAAAGCAAAGATTTTCTGCTGCTGTTGCATACATCGTTTTAGCTGTAACTTGAGGACTGATTATAACTATATCTACTCCTAAAAAGTTCTCTACATAGTTAAGACCAAATTCATTTTGTATAGTTATATTTGCCTTTGCTAGATAATCTGATGCATCCATAGGATTTACAAAGGCAATTGTAATTGCTCCATCATCTTCAAATTTAGTCTGCACGTTTCCCCATGCTTGTGCTAATGCGCCTTGAAGTCCTTCTCCATCTACTGCGGTTGTTCCCTTTCCTAATTGTGTGAAAAAGTTGCTTCTAACTTCCTTTTGTAACTCTCTTACAAGTTTTTCATCAGTCATAGCTATTGCTCTAGCAAATCCGTATTTTTGTATATCTTCAACCGCTACCGCTTTTCTGTGCTTTGAATATACAAGTTCAATAGGTTCTGCCTCTTCCATATCAACCTTGGATAGTGGGATAATCTCTCCTTTAGCCACTGTACCATTTTGTAATGTAACTTTTGATTTATAAGTTTTAATTACTGAGCCTGCAGCCATTGGAAACTTTCTTTGCACTCCTAACATTGTTAAAAGTGATGAAATACTATTTCCAAATCTTTCTACAAAGTCAATGGATTGTGCTTTTACTAATTTTTCAGTTAAATTTTCCGCCATAATTTTTTCTCCTTTATTCAAATAAGTTTAAGTTTTCAGCTATCTTCTCTTGTCTTAGGATAGGGTTTTTTATTTTCATAATTTCCTCTTTAGTTAGTTTTGAGCCTCCACTCTTTTTAGGTGTAGTTCCTCTTAATTTATCCTTGACAACTTTTTCTACTTCTGCATTAAATAATTCTACAAAGCTGGATATATTTTCCTTGGTCTTATCTGCTTCCTGGTCTACTAAAATTTCTAAAAGATTATCTGAAATTGATATATCTTCTTCTGATAAAATTCCTCTTGCCACCTTTATCATTTCATTTTTATTTCTTTCCGCCCTTAACTCGTTAAGCTCTTCTTGCAGCTTATCTCTTTCATACTTAATTTTTTCTTCTGCGTTCATCTTTTCAAGTTTTTTAGCTTCATCTACTCTTTTTTCTTCTTTAGCCTTCCAGTCTGCAAATTTTTTGTTTACAATTTCGTCTACATCTTTATCTGTGTATTTCTTTTCTTCCTGTTTTTCTTCAACTTCTTCTACTTTTTCATCTGTATTAGTTTCAACTTCTTCTACTTTTGTTTCTTTGATTTCTTCCTTCATTTAATCCTCCATAATTTATAGTTGTAATGCTTAACTTACCCTTAGCTTTTAATGTGTTTCCAAGCCTGCACAATAAAAAAATCGTGATTCCTCACGATTATTCACTATGGACTGGCGCCAAACTACACTCACAAAATGGATGCATAGGTGGCACATCATGGTCGCTGTCAATATCAAATACTTCTCCGTTATAAGGCATGCAATGATTACAAGCGGTCGGTTCACATACCCACATCATTTTGGTATATCCATTTTCTTTAAAGCTATCTATTTGATAAGCTATTTGAATTTTAGCAGTCTCCGTTACCGCAATTCTTCGTGCCGCATAGGTGTAATTGTCTACTGTTTTCTTTAGGTTTTTTTCTAAAGTCTTACTCCACTTATAAGGGTTTTCACCTTTATATATCGTTCGTCTAATTCCCTTTTTTAAGTCAGCGACTAAATCTTGTTGATTTGCCCATATTCGGTCTGAAAATCGACTTTCTTTGAAAAATCTTTCAATAAAATCAGGAGGCAAGGCTAATCGTTTAAATTCATAATCCTCTTCAAGCCTCTTCCTCTCCTCTTTTACCTCCGCCCTTAAATGCTTTTCTAGATTTTTCTCCTCTTGTCTTGAATTTTTAAAAGTCCTTAAAAGTGCAAAGGCATATAAATATTCTAATTTACTCATCCGTTTATTTATTTTTGTGTTTTTTATCTGCTCTTTTTCATAGTAGTTTAATTCCTGGTCTTGATACTCCTCAAAATCCTCTTCAAGGCTATCAACATCTTCTTCATAGGCTCTTTTCTTTAAATTGTTTATATCAATCTTATCTCCACTACTTTTTAAAACAATTCTTTCAATCTCCTTCTGTGCAGTCCTTATGTTTTTAGAATAAAGTTCATCTATTTTCTTTCTGTATTCCTTATCCCTTTTTATTTTTGCATTTATGCCTTTAAGTTCAATCTTCTTCAAATCTTTCATGGTCATACTCCACTAACGGCGCTTCCTGTTGCTTTATCTTTTCCAGTTCCTGTTGCACATTATCCACTACAGATAGCGTTTTTAATACTGTCTCATCACTTACTATGTCTATAAGCTGTTGTGCCGTCTGTGCCTCTTCTAGGAGGTTTGACGGTATATTTCTTGTAAACTGGTATGTCAAATCTACTAAATCATCTTTTATTATTTTAGATGTGGGCGCATTGGCTATAATACTAAATCTTTTATTCATTCCCTTTACAAATTTACGTTCTTTTGTATTTGCAAGATTACTCATAGATTGTAATTTATACTTAAGGGCGATGCCTGATGATGTTCCAAAGTTTTCATCATTAATATTTGCCACCATTGCTATTGAGAATATTAATTTTTCAATTCTGTCAATTAGGTTTTCTTGTGTCTCATCTGCATTAGGTTTTTCCATAAACTCAACTGTTATTTTGGAGTCGTCAAAGTTAGCCAAGTTTATAATCCTATTTCTTTTGATTTTTAATAGGTCTTCCTCTTTTAGTTCCGCACCTAATATTTTCATGTAGGCGTCAGCGAAATAATCCACATCATTAGCCTTTTCTGATATTGCCTTATTGTATGCATTGATTAAAAGTTCAACGGGTTCAAATGCTCCTTGCCTTTCTTCATTTTCTACATACTCAACTATTGGCACTTCTCCAAATACATTAGGCTTTTCTTCTTCATAAATTACCTTTCCGTCTTTTATTCTGAAATACTTTATTGTATTTGCGTCAGATATTGAGCCATTAATCCCTTTTAACTTGTCCTCTTTATACCTTATGCCATAAAGGATTCTCTCTCTTATTGAATTGTCATAAATTAAAAAAGCTTCTCTAGGGTCTACTCCAGTAATACCTATTTGTGAGTTCTCGTCATAATAAATAAGTTCATAAGCGTGGCCATAAATATCGCACTTCTTTGATAATTCTGCGTTGTTGTCATCAATGTTATTATAGGCTTCTAAAAACTGAATAAAATCTGATACTTTTTTATTTGAGTGTGAGGTCTTAACGGGTATCCCCATAAAATATCCATTAAAGGTATCTACAATATACTTAGCAAAGTTAACTACTAATCTGTTATCAGGTTTATAGTCCGCCTTTTCTTCTTGATATAAAATGTCGTGGTCTGATTTATACATTCTTTCCAGTTCTTCATATCTTAGGTTTAATCTTTTGTGTTTACTAATGAAATCAATTAATAATTCATCAGTGAGTTCATCATCATTTAAAACAAATTTCTTTTCGTATATCAATTTATCCCTCCTTTATAGTCCGTGTTTATAAAAATTAGAAACAGTATTTGCAGTCATTTTTCTAATAATCGTATAAGTTCCATATCTTAAAGCATCACAGGAGTGGTCGTTTTCTTTAATAGGTTTATCTACTCCAATTTCCGCCGCTTTTTCGTCCCAAGAGTACCCATATAGCTCATCTATCAGTCCTGCACATGTATTACTTATAAATAGTTTGTTATCTGAAAATAGGGTCTGTGTGAACCTTATGCCGTCTATAACGTCGTTCTTCGCTTTATAAACTCTAAATCCATCCCGCCTTAATTGTGTTATAAAACTTGCTGCGCTTGGGTCAACGATTATTGGAATATATCTTCCATCTAAAAAGTTTTTCATCTCGATTGAATATTCTGCATCCGTCTTTTGTTTATTTGCATCTCTGCCACTGTATCTGTACTCTTCCACCACATACCATTTATCATTTTGTCTTCCAAATAATAAAAACGATGTAGCGTTTTGAGTTCCATAGTCGACTGCCACAAAACACTCTTCAAGGTAATCCGGTACTTCTTCAACTACATGTATATCTGGATTGAACATGCCATATATAAGCCCCTCAGCCCTCGTCCATTGACCTAAAATAAATCTATTATAGTAAACACCTTGATACTCTTTTTTTAACGCCTGAACGAACGCTGGTGACAAATAAGGGTTATCGTCAATAGTGTAATGTTGCTCGTATATATCGGCGCCACTGTCTAAAAATTCTTTGAACCAGTGCTTAGGATTATCTGGGTTACAAGTGCCATCAAAAACAGAATTGGGTTTATCAAGTCTTGATTTTAACATCTGAAATACTGGCTCAGCCCAAGTTGTAATTTCATCTCCATAAGCGTACTCAATTCCTGCACCTTGAATTTTTGTTACTGCGTTCTTTTTATCTGCACCTAATACATAACATTCTTTGCCAAATAGATTTATTTTATTATCATTTTTTACTGTGCCGACTAAGGCATCACCCCATATTTTACGCATAGGGTCTAAGATGTTTCTTTCTACTGTTGCTTGTGTATTCCCTAAAATAACAATTAATCCATCATTAGTAGTATTTCTTATCCTCTTAGGTATAACAAAGTAATCCATATAGGTTTTTCCGCTTCTTGTTGCTCCTGATTTTATATTCCACCTTCTTGTGGCCTTTAAAAAATATTCTTTTTGCTTTTCACTAAATCCCATTAAAAACCACTCTCAATACTTGCTAATACTTCATCAAGCCTATTTAACATCGACTCGTTAGAAATTCTTGGTCTGTCTCGCCATTCTTCGGGCTTTCTATTCTTTAACCAAAATATCTGCGCTGTTGTATCTCCTGGCATATGTCTTTTATAAATTTCTTTTCTTTTTGTTACTTTGCCGTCTACTTCTTGAATATATGTTTTTTCTTCTTCATACTCATAACCCATGGCTCTTTTAAAGAGTGCAGACTCAACTTCATAATCTACAACCTCTTTCCCCTTTTTTAAGGCTGCCTCTATTGCCTCATATTTCTTTTTCCATTCTCTAAGAGTGGAGTAAGCAATCCCCATGTTTTTTGCAATCTGTTCTTCGGTTAAGCCTTTTTTAGCCCAACCATTAATAAGTATTAATTTTTCTTCTTCTAACCACTCTTTATATTTTGCTCTCGCCATCACCTCACCACCGTTTTTTAATTATCTATGTTTCCTGTTCGTATTCTGAAACCTTTAACATCACTCTTTTTGATATTGGTAAAATAATTACCTCATATCCAACTTTTAAAAATGCTTGGGTAAATATCATCTTGGCCATAACTTCTACTGGCATTGCTCCATAAAATACAATAGGTATAAATATTAAACTATCTCCAATTTCTCCAACTAAGCTAGATGTAATCGCTCTTGCTCCATAGTTTTTATGTGATGATTGGTATTTCTTCTTCATCATTCTAAATACGTTGTCGTTTAAAAAATCCCCTAACCATAATCCCAAAGTAGATGCTATTAAAATTCTTGGTGTATTCCCCAATATAGTTTTAAAGGCTTCTTGATTTTCATAAAATACTGGTGCAGGAATTTTTATAGCAATAGTAAATGCTATTACTGCAAATAAATTCATAATTAATCCTAGGTAGTTTGTCGCCCTCGACCACTTATATCCATATACTTCACTAAAAATATCTGAAAGTATATAAGTTATTGGAAATATAATAACAGCTGCAGGCATAACCAAGTCAAAGGGTAATTGAATTTGCTTGCTTGCTATAATGTTACTCACTATCAAACAACTGACAAAAATAAGCGTCAGCAGTAATTGTAGTGAACTGTATTTTTTATTTATTAATTCTTTCATTTTCTCTCCTATCGTATGATTCGTTCTTTTGCAAAAAAGAAACTAGGACAAAAATTGTTCCTAGTATTCCTAAAATCTCATATTTCATTATAAATATTTCTCCGCATACTTACTAAATTTGACCCACTCAATAAAGTTATTCATAGCAGTCTTATAATTTTTAACTCTTTGACCTTCTTTTTTGTCTATTTTTATCATCGTCCTTCCATTAAATTTATAAACTGCTCCAAATCTATTCCCAGATAACCAAGAAGTGCTATCTACTGAGTCAAATCTATATTTTTCTAAGCCTTTTAAATTTGTAAATCCTAATCCATGGACTTTGCAATTCTCAATGTGTGCTTCTTTTATTAGCTGGGTAAATACTGGATATTGCTTCGGTCTTATTTCTTTTGTAACTATCCCACCTATGGCTACATAGTCATATTTTTTAATCATTTTTAACCAGTAATCATGACCTCTTGAAACATGCCAAACAGGAATGCTTTTCTTGCCAGTAAGTTTTTCTAATTTTGCCCTCAGCCTTTCAACTTCTTTAATGCCAACTAAAACATCAATATCAAGTTCAAAAAATAAATCTATGTCTAATTTGTTGATAAGGGCTGCATATTCTTCAATGTATTCGTCCCAGTCTACTTTGTAATTTTTAGCTTGATTCATAAAGGTAAAAGCTCCTGAGTCTAATAAAAAATTGTTAAATTCTTTAATTAAGGGAAACATCCACTCCTTACTTCTTAAATAAAAATAACTCTCAAGTATGTTCAGGCTTTTTGTTTCTATTGCATATCTGTCTTTATCATATAGATTGCCTGCCAAGAAAATATTCATGTCCCCTCGATGTTCGCCAACTTCATAATACCCCCCCCCCGCCTAAGAATGCGTTAATTAAAGGACTAAGGGCTTTCTTTTTACTGCTCAGTTCTGCTAAATAAATTTGCATTACCTTTTTCCATTCATTTATTAAATTCCCTGTGACCCCCCTGCAAGGTAAATAATCATTTTTCAAATGTCTTTCCACAATGAGGGCAGGTTATAAGTTTAGGTTCTTTGTGATGTTCTTCTGTTTCTTCAAAGAAATGGTCTACATCAACGCTTGATGTTAAGCTATCAATTTCAAAATCTTCAAAGCCTGTGAATAAATTTAATCCTGCAAGGTCTTCAAATTCCTGTTCTAAAAGTTCAAAATCCCACTCAGCAAATTCTGACACCTTATTATCTGCCAACCTAAAAGCCTTGACCTGTTCTGGAGTTAAATCATCTGCAATAATACAGGGTACTTCTTCAAGTCCTAGTTGTTTTGCAGCCTTTAATCTTGTATGCCCTGCAACAATAATTCCCTCGCTATCAATAACAATGGGGACTTTAAATCCAAATTCTTTTATACTTTTTGCCACCGCTTCAACCGCATTATCATTTTTCCTTGGATTATTTTCATAAGGTATTAAATCATCTACATTTTTATATGTAATTTTTAACTTATCCATTTTGACCTCCTCGCTTATATATGACCACCTTCTATATACAAGAAAAAAAGAAGATGCATTATCTTAACATCTTCTTTTTGTTTCGTAACTCTAATTTATATAATTTATAAAAGGAGGCAATAGTTAAACTTTTAATCTACTATTACACCTTATATATTAGCATTTAAAAATCGCACAAACCGCACAAAATTTACTTTAATAAATCAGATATTCCTAAATAATTTTTACTTTTAGATTTTTTTAATGATTCACACAACTTATTAACATCACAAAAATAATTTTTTACATAATCATATCCTTTTGAATAACTCTTATTTTGAGATTTATAAAATTCACTAGCTTTCATTTTTGATTTTTTCTTTTGAAACTCTAAATTCAAATTGTCATAATTTATAAATACAAACTCAATCTCGTGAGCTGTATAGAAATTATAAATTTCATATCTATCGTAAGCTTTTTTCAAACGTAACTTCTCTTTCTTTGAATCTAAAACTCTAAATATTATTAATTCCTTTTTATAATCAAATTGCAAGAAATTCTCTATAAGTTTATTTGTCGTCATTCTTTTATAAACTTTTTCGTCCAGTAAGTTGCTTCTATCAAAAATAAGCATTTTGTTATCCAATAAAATATCCATAATTGCACATTCGGCTTTACCTTCACAAATACATAATATATAAAAGTTATTAAAATCTAAGTCTTTTAAATCAATATTATCTGGCATTTGATACCTCAAATTTTATATAATCTTTAAAACGCTTTATATTTTCATAACTTGGAGCAGTTCCTTTTATATAGTTAGAAAGTAAAACATCGCTTTTTTTAAGATCATCTCTCTCTACAAGTTCACTTAACAACTCAATCGTTGCTCTTTTTTCTTCATTTCGTCTCAAAATATATATGTTATCTGATCTATTCATAAAATCTATTAATTCTGGATAATGAGTAGTAAAAATTATTGTCGCTCCATTCTTATTAATTGTTTTATCTTTAAATAAGTCCATAAAGACTTTAACAAGTTGTTTATTTAAATGATTTTCAATTTCATCTACTAATAAATATCCTCCATATTTTAAAACTTCTAAACTCATATCAGCTAAACTATTTCCTTTAATAGTGCCTGAAGATATTAATTCTCCCCAAACTAATTGATTTCCTGTTGAATAATATCCATTAGAATTTTTAAATTTTAAAACAACGTTGCTATCAATATCATCGTTTTCATGTTTTAAATAATCAATATTTTCATCAAACAAATTTAAAACTTCTGAAGGGACACTGTTTTTTACTTTGAGAAAATTTAAATTTACATCATCAATCATATCTCGAACCAATACTCCATTTTCCTTAGTGATCATAGTTATAATACTATCATCTTCTTTTAAAATTTGTTTTAATTGATTATCTAAATTCTTTCTAGTCAAATCTGAATTGTTATCATTTAACTCCTCTGATATAAAATTTTTCAAATTTATTTTGGATTTAATTCTTGATTTTGGAACGCTTTTTAAATATTCATTACTAAATTTAATTCTTAATTGACTTTTATTATCTAAATCCCTTTCCACATAAGAAGAAATCTTATGAAATTTATTGTTTTGATAGAAAGTAACTTCATAATTAAATTTCTCCATTGAAAAAAACAATAAATTTTTCATTTCATTCAAACTTTTATTATTTATAACAATTTCTAAAATAAACTGAACAATTTTTAACAAAGTTGTTTTACCTACAGCATTTAAGCCTACTATAGAAATAATATTATTAGAATTTATACTTTCTACAATATTATTTGTTCCTTCTTTATTCACCACTTTATCATTAGTAAAAAAATCTAAGTTGATACTTTTTTCAAAAATATTAACTCTATTAAATTTAATATTTAAAATAGTTAAAATGTTTAAACTATCCATAGCTCCCTCCTTCATATAAATATATTATAACAAATGAAAGATAAGAAATAAACACTTTTCCCGTTTATTTCTTATCTTTCATTTAAATATCTATTATGAATCATTCTTGCATAAGACTCGTTTGAGCTTCCTAATTGTTTAGAAATATATACCCAGCTTTTACCTTCAATGTATCTTAATTCAAACACTAATCTTGTTCTTGAATCTTCAATACTTGATATAAAATCTTGTATCTGCATTTCTAACTCAATACATTTTTTATATCTCTTATTAAGGGTTCTCTTTAATCGGCGGTAGTATGGAGAATTTTCGTATCCCTCAATTTGGATATGTATTTCCTGGTAGGGAAATTCAGTGTTTGACCCTTTAACTCTATCTCTAACAATGGATCCTTCAAGCTTTTTAATTTTCTTTTCCAAGTTTTTAATTTCTTTTTGCAAATATATATATTGCATAAGCTGAGTTTTCTCCAATACTTCCACCTCTTAATTAAAAGTAATATTTACCTTTTTACAATCTCAATGCCTGTTTCTTCCTTTATGGTCTTTATAATATCTTTAAGGTCTAAATATTTTTTATCTATGGAGTCATATAGGTCTATAAAGGCTTCATAGAATTTTACAAGCCTTTTGCCTCCAAATCCGAATTCATCCCTTAATATCATCATAGGCACCGCCATAGATAACTCCGTTGCCTCTTTTATAGCGTCATATCTCCCTTTTTTATAGCCTTGTTCAATATAGTTTTCTATCTCCTTATAGGTTACTTGATATAGTGGCGTTTTTTGCTTTTTCATAAGTCCTCTTCTTTTACGAAAACTCCGTTTATAGTTTTACCTTTTCTATCTTTGATTTTGTCGTATGCTCTATCTAAGCACTCAACTGGGTCTAAATTTAATTGGTCACATAGAATAATTAATGTAACGAATATATCGCCCATTTCAAGCTGCATGTTTCCTCTATACTCTACAACTTCTGGATCGTCGTCACCTTCTCCAAAGTTACATTTGTTATATTCATGTACCATCAAAATCCACTCGTCTCTAAACTCAAAGGCTTCTTCGATAAATTTCATGAACTGTCTTTCTGCGTTTCCTTCGTGGAGTAAGTCTTTATCTTTTGCCCATTCAAGGACTTTATTTCTCAGTATCTCGAAGACCTGGTCCTCATTAAACCTATCAACATCTAAATTATCAAGGATTAAATCAACATTATCTTCATAATCTTCTAAAGTCCTTATGTCTAAAGAAAATACTTCAGCCTCATCATTATCACTTTTGTAAGTTAGGCACTTAACTTCCGCTTCAGGGTCACAATAAATCAATTTCATTATTAAATCTTTAACTTTCATTCTCCCACCTCATCATATTTAGCTTCCTGTAAAATAAAATCAATTACACGATAATATCTGTCTTTTAAAAACTTATTATCTTTATGAGTTTTTTCTATACTTTTTTTTAGTTCTTCTAAAGTTCCTTGGAAACACCCTGTAGTCCAAATTCCCAAATCCGTCCAATAAGAGATAAGGTTATTCTTTCTTGATGTATTGACTTGGACTGATATAATTTTCTGACCCTTTAACTCTTGTGTATTTATCCAATTAAATTTGCTCCAATTAAATTTGCACGTCTTAAATCTGCATTACTTAAATTTGCTCTTTCTCCATTTTGATCTCCATTTAACCACTTTTTATGTTTTTCTAAAATTTCATTTAATTCTTTATATTTCATTCTTCCACCTCAATTTATTTTGTTTGTTGATAAGGATTTAGTATAACTTCTCCCCTGTACTCATAAGTTGTTAAATACTTAGTTTCATTTTTCATTTTTTCTTCTATAAATTTTTCTGCTTCTTCTTTGCTATCAAAATAAAATTTATTTTCTGGGTATGTGTCAAAATACTTAATCACTAAATGCTTTTTCATTCTTCCACCTCTTTGTTTAATAAATCTTGAATACAATAATCGTTTATTATAGGTTCTATTAAATCAAAGTCAGTTAGTGCCGCTGTATCTCCACTGTGATACCATATCCATGCGGATTTACTATCTTTTATTCTTTTGATTTTTCCTATCTCATATCCATTTGAACCTTTATATATAACTAATTGATTTACTTCAAACTTCATTTCTCCACCTCTTAAAATGGCACATCTTTATTATCTACAGGAAAATAACCTTCTTCTTTATCTGCATTATCTGATTTTTTAGTCTCTATAAAGGTGAAATTATCTATTATTACATCTGTGGTATATATTCTTTGACCTTCTTTTTCATAGCTTCCTGTCTGTATATGTCCTGTCACCGCTAACTGATTTCCCTTTGATATATAATTTGCTAAGGTTTCAGCATTTACCCCAAAGGCTATGCAACCTATAAAGTCGGCTGTGGGTTGATTATTCTTTTCCGCCTCTTGTTTCTTTTCTCTTGATAGTTTTCTATTTACTGCTAAAGTAAATCTCGTTACTGCTTTTCCACTTTGACTGTATCTAAGCTCAGGTTCTTTTGTTAATCTTCCAACTAAATTTACATTATTCATTTTTTACTCCTTAAATCTCAATAAATTTATAATCTTCGCCATATAGTTTTAAAAATATTTTTTTCTTTAGTTTATAAACGTCGGTTTTTATGCCTTTTACATCTTCAACAATCCAGGCTTTTTTATCTACATCAAAGTATTTAAAGTCGGCTATATATTCAATCTTCCTATGAGTTTCGCCCTTAAGTCTGAATTTATCTTGTAGTATAAATCTAGGTTGTAATTCTAAGGCTTTTATAGCCCCCGCCCTTTCAAGTAATTTTAATTCTTGATATCTTTTAGCTTCTTTCTTGCTATCAAATTTTATGCCGTCTATTGTTGTTTTAATTGCTCTATATTTGCTCTTTATCACTTAAATAATCCTTCCCGAATATTTTTATAAACTCTTTTCTTGTATGATTTTTCTCAAACATCTTTTGTCCCTTTTGCCTACTCCAATTCATTAAATCTTTATCCTTATGAATTTTATTATGGCAAGGTCTGCATATATTTATTACTAGCTTATATTTATCTGATAGGCCTCTTAGTCCTCTTCCAAATATTAAGTGATGTTCTTCTAAATAATCATATCTTCCGCACATTTTACATTCTTTTTTCTCTTTCAAAATAAAGCCTCATACTCCGTCTCATAATCAATCGTTGTTAATCCTGCTTCACTTGCGGATTTTATAAAGTATTCTATTAGGTCTCCCATTTGTTTAGTATCAAATTTGCTTGAACCTACAAAGCACCTAACTATTATTTGATTATCCTTTTCCTCTAAAATTTTAAGGGATCTAAAGGCTTCTTTAAATATATCCAAGCTTGTAGACGGTATAATAATATCCTCATACTCCGCTCCCACTTCTTCTATACCTTGAATATATAGCTGCCATCTTCCTTCCTCAGTTGCGACTCCATTAACCTTCTTGTCTATATCGTTTATAATCGCCCATAGTAAATTGTTTTGCTCCAAGGTACGAGATTTTCTTGCATTGGATATTTTAATGTTAAGTAAGTCCTCTTCCTCTATATCGTTAATCTGATTTACATCTAAATATCTTTCAAGTTCCAGGGTAATTCTAGGCTTACCCGTCTTGTTGTAGCTTATATCTTTTAATTTTCCTTTAAGCTTCATTTTTTATCTCCATTAGAATTTCTTAAGCCTGTAATTTTCAAGCTTTGTAATATTTAGTAAATAGGTGTTTTTCGTCATCTGCCCTAATCTACTGGCTATTGCCTCATCTAAGCTTAATAGGCCCTCAAAATTATACTCACTTGTTATTATTGTGAATTTATTGTCCTCGTATCTTTTGTTGATAAGTTCATACATCTGCTTGATATTTGCCTGACTTACATTACCCTTAAATAAATCATCTAGGAGCAATACACACGCACTTATATATCTGCCTATTATGTTGTAGTAGGCTTCTTGGTCATTGCCTACACTTGATAGCTTTCTAACTAGCTCTGTATAGTTTATGGCGTTGACCATATAATTATTTCTTGCAAACTCTTTTAAAGTTGCTACTGCAAGATGTGTTTTACCGCTTCCCACATTGCCAAGTAGTAATAAGGCTCTAGCCTCATCTTGATTAGCAAAGCTTTTACAAGCTTCTTTTAGTGCTTCAGTTCCCTTGTTGTAGGCTATAAAGTTATTAAAGTCCTTATCTTCAAAGGCTTTTTTATAGTTTGCCCTTTTCATGTTTATTTCATTCTGCTTTTTTATCTGACAAGTACAGGGCTTATACACCTCATATCCTGTATCTGTTAAAACTTCTATATAGCCCATATCTTTACACTTATCGCACTTATATTTGTCTTCCGAAGCTTCTGCCAATCTCCCTGAATTTAGTTCTTCTTTTATCTTCATCAGTGTTTGAGTGATATTCATTTTTTGTTACCTCTCTGTTTGAATAGGTTTTTTCAAGGACTTTTATAAAGTTATTAGGTCTTAGAAACCAGTCAAAGGTTATTTGCCAATTTTTAGAATTATTGCCTATTAGAAAACTTGAATTATTTATTTCTTTAATGGCTTTTATAAAGTCATCTTGAGAATATTCTTTTATTCTTGCATTTATATTCTTTTTTCTTCTAGGGGTTATTTTTTGTATGTTGTCTATAGGCAAAGTATTCCAAGTCTCTAAAATTAATTTATAAAAGTCCTCCTCCTCTCCCCCTTTTTTTAAAGGGGGGTTAGGGGGGTTATTATTATTAATACTTGTATTATTAATACTTGTATTATTATCTTTAACATTTTTGTTAATAGGGGGTTTAACATTTTTGTTAATAGGTCTCTTAACATTTTTGTTAATAGGGGTATTATCATTATTGTTAATAGGTAGATTATTATTTGCATCAATATCATCTTGATTTTTAATTTCTATTTCTTCATCTTCTATTGCGTCTTCATTTATGACTGGATATAATCTTCTGCCTGTAATTTCATTGGATCCTTCTTTTTTTTCTATAACTCTTTTAATATATCCCTTGTCTACAAGTTGAGAAATCCACCTACTTATAGTTACATTTGATACTTTGTATAGTTTTGAGAAGTAGTTGTTATTCGCATAACAATATCCATCTTTATTTGCAAGTGCTGTAATCTCTGAATATAAGATTTTTGCATTAGCTGTTAAATCTTCATCATATCTTACTTCCGCTGTCATTATTGAAAAGTAATTTACTCTACCCATTTTTTCTCCCCCTTACCATCTACTAACTTTATCTTTTAACATTTTCATCTGATTTAAATTTAAATCTAATATCTTGTCAGTTCCGTAGTTCGCTCTAAGTTCTTCTGTAACCTTATTTAAATCAATATTTTTAACCTTGCACATTGCCACTATATCGCTTTTTATTTTCTCTTTTTCAAGGCTTTCATTATTGTTTACAGAGGCTCCACTGCCATTATTCTGAATTTTTTCTCTTATTTGATACTGATACCTTATATTGTCCTTATCGTCTCTTATTTCAAGCCTTATAATCTCTCTGTTGTCGTTGTATTCAATATCTGTTACTTTAAGCTTTGTATTTACGTACTTTTTATTGTCTCTTGTTCTTATTTCTCCACTTAGAGGATTTATCCAGATAAAAGGGGCGGTATATAATTCTCTGCCTATTCCTATGTTCGTACAGGCTCTTTTAAAACTGTCTGAGGATTCTCCCTTTTCTCCTTGAGCATTACTTGGCACTCCTACATCTTGCTTGTCTATCCATTGATTTTTATTTTCGTCATATATTGATACTGTACAGAATAAGTTATTGTTTACTACTTCGTGATGTCTTTGCCAATTCATTGTTCCAAAGGTTTCATCTAAAATTTTCATATCGCATCTTGCGTCTTTATATAAAAGTACAGTGTATCCATTATCTTTTATGCTTTGCACTCTTACATCTATTTCATCAGCCCTTAAAGGTCTTATCTCTTTCATATTCAACCTCCATTTAAATGGTGTCTATTGACATATAGTCATCAAAGTGGTCCGTTAATATACACATGACTTCTTCCTCTGCAAGCTCTAAGGCTTCTTCAAAACTTTCAGCCCTTATCTTAAGTCTGATAAGTCTGTCGAGATTTACTTCAAGCTCATAATCTTTGCATCTCATTTCTTTATCCGCATCTGCCCACAGTGTTTCTTTTGTACTCATTTTTACACCCTCTCTAGAAATTCTTTATACTGTTTAAGGTTGTTTAATATTGTGTCCGCTATAAACTCTGCCAAGTCGCTCATTTGAGGATCTGGACTGAATACTTTTTTTAAAATTCTTTCATAGCCATCTTTAGTTATGCTTCTTGCTACAAGTCTTTTCATGTCGTCTCTAATAGCTAATCTATTAACGTATTCTTCTGCCTCATTTAAAGTTTCAAAGATTTTATTATCTTTTGTTACGTAAAAGGTTGCTTCTCTTATCTCTTTCATTTTTTTCTCCTTTGTGTTAAACTTGGAGTAAGAAATATTTTGTTGACATTTCTTTTTTAAGGCTTTTGTATTTGCACTACAGAAGCCTTTTTTATTTGCTCCAGAATATATTTATATTGTGTTACTGCTGCTATCGACTCTTCTCTTTTTCCTTTTAAAAATTCATCTTCGTCTATAATCTCCTCTCCCTTCTTGGTAATTTTGTAAATATAAAACACTTTCGGGTCGTCAGGGTGCCAGTTTATTCTGTATCTGAATTTATCCTTGCCCCTTTTCAATACCTTGGTGTAATATCCATAGTTATAATCTCCCTTTTTTATAAATCCTAATTTTTTAAGTACCTTATACGCTTCCATTGTTTTTCTTCCTTTAGAAGCTTATTTAATTGCCATTTTCATTAGGACTATTGCCATTAGATAAACTGTTATCATCAGGAAAAATATAGCTGTATATAGTCTTTCTTTTTCCTTATCTACTCTTCCATATTTACTTAGCCTTAGTTCTTTTATTCTTCTGTTGTTTTCTTGAATTCTCTTAATGTCTGCATTAAAATTTACTATCTGCATTACTCTTTCTTCACTCATTTTTGTTCTCCTTACTTAACCTTTACTTTTAAACTGTAATTAGTCTGTAAATACTCGATAGCCTCATCTTCAATAATTCTAGGTTGACTTCCCACCATGATTTTAGGAAATCCGTCTGTCTTGACTATTGTTCTTAAACTATCTCTACCGATTTTAAAATTACATTCTTCTTTACATTTTTTAAAAAACTCAGGGAAAGTTAAAATTGCCATGTTGCACCTCCTTTTTATTTACTGAATTCATAATTAAATATCATCTAGGCATTTAGCCTCATAACAAATAATTTCATTAAAGAGTCTTTCGAGTTTTAAGTACTTAGAAAATAACTCTTCATTTTTTTCATAAATATTAGAATTGATTTCCTCTCTAAGTTCTTTTTTATGTTCTTGAAGGATTCTTATTCTTTCCATGTTCATTTCTTTTAAAAGTAATGATTTACTTTCCATCTCCCACCTCCTAATTTAATTTTTAAAGTTTGCTATAATCATCTCAAGGAGGTGATTATATGGATCTAAATAAAATTTATGAAACCACTAAATCTAATTTCATGAATAATCTCAACAATCAAGAATTATCTGAATCTCAAAAAGATCTCTCTAAAACCTTGATTGAGTTATCCTCTGCTATTTCTTATCAGATGCTTGCAGAGTATCATAAACAGTTGACTGAAGAGCTTGACTGATCTTCTCAAGTGCAGAATCTTTGCTCCCCAATAAAGGAAAACTGCGTATAGAGTTTTTAAGCTTAAGAGTACAGTTGCAGCTGTGCTCTTTTTCTATTTCAGCTACTGCCTTTACTATTTCTTTTAGTTCTTTTTTATTCTCGTATTCATGATTAATAATTAACTTCATAACTCCTCCGCATATATTTTTAAATTTATTTACTACTCATAAACACTATAACTACTTATCTATCTTCCACCAGCCTTTGATATAATACTTTCAAAGGAGGTGACTATAATGTCCTACTCTCATAAAATACAAAATCAAATACTCCAAAAATGCTATGAAAATTACCTTAAAAGTGGTATTCCGTCAGGAGAATTTATCTTTGGATTTGATAACAATATTAGGCAAGATTGGTTTGATACATTAGACGAAATGTATTCAAACTCTTACATCAAACCTGGTTACAAAGCTCTTGGCATGAGCAGGCTAACACTAACTGAACTTGGACTTAATCTTGCCAAAGAATCTTTTGAATAATACTTTTATGTCAAAAATAATGGATTTTACAATGTTCTTAACGGTGAAGTCCATTATTTGTTCTTGACTAAATTTCACAGGAACACTCTCATCATTAATTCTTTTAAATATATCTACAATTTCAATTGAAAACCCTTTTTTCTTTAAATAAATATGGTAAACCTCATTATTCATATAGAGCTTAATTCCCTTTGTGCTGTAATCAGTATTGAATAATCTCATCCTCTCACCCCTCTTTTTAAATTTAACTTTTAGTACATTTTGTACATTTAGAATGTAAAAAAATATCATCTATTGTAGACCCCAAAATTTTTGCTATCTTTTGAGCAACTTTTAAAGATGGATTTCTTTCTCCATTTTCAATGAATCCAATATATTTAGGTGTTACACCTACTAAATTAGCCAATTCTAACTGAGTTAAATTTTTTTCAATTCTTTTATCTTTGACTCTATTCAAATTATCACCTCAAATCATCTTATGTACATATTGTACAGTACAAAATGAAGATTGTCAATAGATTTTTTAAAATTTTTACTATATAATGTACTCACAGTACAGATAATAGGAAAGTGGGGAAATTTTATGGAAGGAAAAATTCTTAAACAATTACGAGAATTACATAACATGACGCAAAAAGAACTAGCAGATAAAGTTAAAGTAACTCCTAAAGCTATATCTTTTTATGAATTAAATCAGAGAGAACCTTCAAATGAACTACTTCTATCTTTTTCTAAAATATTCAATGTGTCTACAGATTACCTCCTCGGTCGCTCCTCTAATCCTAAGCTGTCAAGAAAAAACGAGCTTGATATACAAAAAGTATTAAAAGAAATGCAAAACAATTTCGATGAAGGCTCCTTACAGATGCAACTTGATGGAGAAAAGCTTGATGATGAAGTGATTAAATATATATTAGATAATATGGAGGATGCCCTTACCATTGCAAAGATAAAGGCAAAGGAAAAATTTACACCCAAAAAATATAAAAAATAGGATGGAAATAAAAATAAATACATAAAACGTAAACTAAATGTTTACAAAATAGAATCTCATGGTATAATTTAGATACAAATTAATTTGTTATATTATTCCTTGGGAAGTAAGTCGCCTACCATAAAGGCTGTGCTTGAACTAAGGAATTTTTTATTTATAGGAGCAAATATGAAAACAGCTATTTTAATTGATGGCGGATATTATAGGAAAGTTGCACTGCCAAAATTTGGATTTAAAAGTTCCAAAGAAAGTGCCGATGAATTATATAAATATTGTACTCGTCATTTAACAGAGGGTAACAAAAAAAATAAGTTCAGAAATGATCTTTATAGAATATTTTATTATGACTGCCCTCCTATTGAAAAAAACGTATATCATCCATTATTAAAAAAGGATATAGCTTTAGGAAAAACTGAACACTTCAATTGGATGAACGAATTTATAAAGGAGCTGCAAAAGAAAAGAAAATTAGCTTTAAGATTGGGAACAATCTCTGACATAAGTTTAGGATACTCCCTTAAACCAAAGGTGTTAAAAAAATTATTATCCGGAGATTTAACTGTTTCAAATTTAGGCGAAAATGATTTCCAATTTTCAGCACTACAAAAAGGCGTTGATATGAAAATTGGAGTTGATATAGCTTCTATATCTTATAAAAAACAAGTTGATCAAATAGTTCTAATTGCTGGGGATTCTGATTTTGTACCAGCAGCTAAATTGGCCAGACGTGAAGGTGTGGACTTTATACTTGATTCATTAGGCAGACCAGTTAAGAATAATCTTTTTGAACATATTGATGGATTGAGATTTTGTGATAATCGCTTAAAAAATGATTATTAACAAACGATAAAATTAAAAAACTATTTATTTTTGATAAATAATAATTTCTCTTGTATAATCTAGGTATACAAGTCCTATAGGGACATAGTTGTGGAGACACAGCCTATTAGGTTTTGCGTTTTAGACGCATAGAGATACTTGAGAAATCAGGTATCTCTTTTTTTAATTAATTTTTAATTTATATTCTATAGAATATTATTGGTGGAAGTATGGAAAAAGAAAAGATAAAAAAACTGGCTATAAAAATATATAAAAAATATGGCACTACAGATCCTTTTATAATAGCAAGGGCTAAAGATTATGTAGTAAAGAAACTTGATATGCCCTCTAGAATGAAAGGCTATACCTTTTCATTAAATAGAATTAAATTTATTTATATAAATAGCAACCTAACAGAACAAGAGCAAAAAATAACTTGTCTGCATGAATTAGGTCATATATTTTGTAAGCATGATACAAATAGAATATTCACAAGTCTAAATACCTACTTTATAGCTAATAAGTTGGAAAATGAAGCGGACTTATTTATGGTAGCTATGCTTTTAAATGGTCTGGATAAAGATTGTTTAAAAAGCTTTAGTATACAACAAATATCAAATTTATTAGGAGTTGATAAGCATAAGATAGAATTATTTTTTTAAGTTTGAAAGAACATAGGTTTGTTTATTTAAGGAGGATTGAGAATGGCAAAAAAGATAACTGGTGCCGACGGTAAAGTATATGTAGAAAAGAAGCCGTTTTATAAAAAATGGTGGTTCATTGTTATAGTTATAATTTTAGCTATTGGTATTTTAGGAAGCCTTGGCGGCGGCAACAATCAAGATATAACAGCTAATCAAGATACAAGCAATAATACAGAAGCGGCAGCTGATACAAAAAATCAAGAAGAAGCAGAAGCTGAAGGGGCTAAAGAAGAAGCTGAAGAGGCTAAAGAAGAAGAAAAAGTGCCTACTGAATACAAGTCGGCTTTGAAAAAAGCTGAGGCATACGCAGAACAAATGCACATGTCAAAGGCTGCTATATATGAGCAATTGACCTCAGAATATGGGGAGCAATTTACACCTGAAGCTGGACAATATGCTGTGGATAACTTAGTAACTGATTATAAAAAGCATGCTCTAGAAAAAGCTAAAACATATCAAAAAGAGATGGATATGTCGCCCGCTGCTATCAAAGAACAACTAGTGTCAGAATTTGGGGAAAAGTTCACGGAAGAAGAAGCAGAATACGCTATTGAAAATTTAGATAAATAAATATTATTTTAAGCATAAAAAAAGAAGCCTCTACTCCTGGCCGAGTAAAGACTTCTTAGGTTATATGTTATAACTCTAACACAACTATATTATAGCATATAACCTTACTTTAGAAAATAAAAGGAGGTTATTTTTTATGCAAGAAATAAAACTCAGTCCCGTTTATAAGACAAAGGTAAACGGCAAAGATTATTATCGTTGTGATGCAACAATTGAGACTAGTCTGAAAGAAATACGTAAAAGCTTCGGCAGTTATAAGCGTTATATGGTACTGGAAAAAAGGGAGGCGTGGGTAGAAAAATATAAAGACTTAGATTTTATAAATTCAAACGACTTTGGATCCATGTTTTATAATTGGATTATGAATGTAAAAAAAGATACCGTATTATCCAATACCTTGGAGAAATATCTAACAACCTATGAAAAAAGGTTGAAAGGATATCCAATAGCTAAAAAAGAGATAATAGATATATCAAATTTAGATGCACAAGAATTTATAAAATCTTTAAGTACTGAAAATTCTTTAAGCTCCATTAAAGAGTCCTTAGTTCTTTTCAAATCATTTTTTAAATATGCAATAGATAATAAAATGACAAAATTTAATCCATTTGCAACAATAAAAATAAAGGTTGATAAAAAACCAAGGAAAGCTTATACCATAGAGGAACAAAGGGAAATATTAAACAGTCTGGACTATGAAGACCCTGTAGACTTGGCAATATATACTTCTTTGATTTCAGGACTCCGCTTAGGAGAATGCCTTGCTCTTAAGGTTGAGGATTTTACAGGAGACAGTTTAAATGCAGACAAACAATATAATCTAAAATGTAATCTTGAAAGTAAAACAAATAAGACAAATAAAAGAATAAAAGAAATCAGGAAGCAAAAAACTAAATCATCTAAAAGAGTTATTCCTATACCTAAACAGGCCTGTCAAATTATAAAAGACAGAATAATAGCTATAAAAGAATTAAATTTAAAAACTGGCTTTAAATATGATCCTGATAATATTTTATTCTGTGATAAAGGGACTTATATTGAAAGAAAAAGACCTACAAGAAGGCTAAAAAAAATATGCGAAGAAAACAATATAGAATATAAAACCTTCCATGCTCTAAGGCATACCTATATCACAAGACTTGCTGAGTCAAATATATCTCCTAAAATAGCACAAACATTAGCAGGTCATAAAGACTTCGCAACAACTATGAATGTTTATACGCATATTGAGGATAATATAAAAAGAGAAGCAGTTAAAAAGTTGGATGAATTGAACGTCTTCACCATATAAAATATGGTGCAAATATGGTGTAAAAATTTATGATTTCTATAGTTTTTTATGAAATTTTGTGGATTTTTTATAAATTCTAAATAAAAAAAGAAACCTGCAATCCCGCATTCTTACCAGTTTTCAGTAACTTGCGGTCTTTTGCAGATTTCCATAAAATTGATGGTGTACCGTAGAGGATTCGAACCCCCGGCCTTCTGGTCCGTAGCCAGACGCTCTATCCAGCTGAGCTAACGGTACAAAAATACAGTATTTAGTAGGTTTTTTCCTGTTTTTCTCATTTTTAATATTTTTTCCTAGTAGTCAGTTGCCTTTCTTAATGATTGCTTATTTATCATATAAAAAATAATGGTGCACCTAGGAGGATTCGAACCCCCGGCACACGGATTAGAAGTCCGTTGCTCTATCCAACTGAGCTATAGGTGCATAAATCATGATTTGAGGAGTTTTCAATTCCCCTTTTATAAAATTTTCTATATTTCCCTAGTAGTACGTACTAACGCTAGATTTATACTACTCCCTTCCATTGACTACTTCTAGTATTATACGCATAAATTTTACAACTGTCAATACCCTATCATCTTTTTTAAATATACCACAAGTTTATCAAAGATCCTTTTTTACAGCCTTTAGTTACCAGTTTAAGTAAAATATTTTCTTTTTATCCTTAAGTCCTAATTTAGAGCAGATATCTACTATGTTAACAAAAATATTTAACAAATTTCCAAAATTAAATAACTTAATATTACATTCAGATCAAGGATGCAATACTAACATAAATATTATTTAAATGAACTGAAAAAACATGGTATAACCCATCCATGTCAAGAAAAGGAAATTGTTATGATAATTCAATTATGGAAACATTTTTTTTGGAGATTAAAGAATGAGGTTTATTATGGCTATGAAAATAGCTATAGATCTTTTGAAAAATTTTCTAGACAATAGAGAAATATATAAATTATTACAATAACGAAAGAATTCAATTAAAAACAAAATCAATGCCACCTAAAAAGTATAGGTTAGCATCCACTACAACTAATTAGTTAAATATTGTGTCCAGTTTTATTGGTACACATCAAATTGCTCCCCATTTTTTTATATGTATTATTTAGATGTTATCTGATTCAGCAAAATCTCCATTGTTGCTCATCTCCACTATTGTTTCCCAAGCGTCTAAAACTTCTCTTATAGCCTTTTTATCTTTTGAGGAAATTGTAACATACTCACTCCTGCTCTTGCCTGAAAAACATACTACCGTTTCTTTAGAATTGCAAATATCTGACAAAAAGTCATAGTAGCAGGCAACGACTACAAAGTCATGCAAATTGGCTATTTCAACAACATTTGATTCAGAAACACCTCCATCACACACTTCTCT
This sequence comes from Peptoniphilus catoniae, assembly GCF_901447155.2. GTDB lineage: Bacteria > Bacillota > Clostridia > Tissierellales > Peptoniphilaceae > Peptoniphilus_E > Peptoniphilus_E catoniae. The sequence goes on along the minus strand of NZ_LR588413.1, from coordinate 1,751 downwards.
ATCAAAAGTGGGATCAATTAGATTGTATGGATTGTAAAAATTTCCATCAATTTTTACAAGAATATCTGAAACAAACAACCAATCTTCTCCATAATAATTTGCAATCATTTTAAGTGAATAATCATTGTCGCTCTTTTGACTAATAATGTGAGATTTCAGAGTTTTGATTGTTATTTATTTCTTCATTGTCTTTTGACAACCTTTGAAGTATAAAAGTTGCCAAAATAAGTAGCAAGAATAGTATTCCGAGAATATATATAATTATTTTTAATATTTTTTTTATTAAACTTTCATTTCTTTTTGCAATCTCTTTTTGTTTCGGAATTGTATAATAATTTCGTTCATTGTTTGAAAATTTATTTCCGCAATGTCTACAAAAATTAGCATCTATCTTAGAAAAGCCTCCACATTTTTCACACCTTTTCATTGAATTGTTTTGTAAAGATGAATTGTTATACATAATTACACCTCACTACAAATTTTTTAATGGACTTGCTATATCATGATTTCTTACTAAATCTCTTTGGACTATTTTAACATATCTTCTTTTCATTCCAAGTCTGAATGACCCATTATTTTTGTAGATAAAATGTATTGCATTCATTTTTTGAGTTCTCTTTTTTATAGTATAAGATTTAATGAATTCTTGAGAAAATACAAAGTACTAGTATAAAAAAAAAACATCTTAATCATCTGTGTTTATTACAAATACACAATGTTTAAGATGTTTTATTAAAAATACTTACTTATCCCAAAATTCTTATAATGGAACAAATCATTTGGAGCGGAAGACGAGATTCGAACTCGCGACCCTCGCCTTGGCAAGGCGATGCTCTACCACTGAGCCACTTCCGCATAGAATTTTTGGTGGAGGAGAGTGGATTTGAACCACTGAAAGCTTAGCTAACGGATTTACAGTCCGTCCCCTTTGGCCAACTCGGGAACTCCTCCTTATTTATAGGAACTCTTATCCTCGCTCCTCTTTCGTAGTTTTTGGAGCTGGTGAGAGGACTTGAACCCCCAACCTACTGATTACAAGTCAGTTGCTCTACCAATTGAGCTACACCAGCATGGCGACCTGGATCGGGATCGAACCGACGACCTCCAGCGTGACAGGCTGGCATTCTAACCATCTGAACTACCAGGCCAAGAACTACTTAGTTTTTTGTGGTGGGCACAATAGGGCTCGAACCTATGACCCCCTGCTTGTAAGGCAGATGCTCTCCCAACTGAGCTATGCGCCCACACTTTGGTGACCCTGCCGGGAATCGAACCCGGGATACCACCGTGAAAGGGTGGTGTCTTAAACCGCTTGACCACAGGGCCTTATTAAATTTATGGTAGCGGGAGCAGGATTTGAACCTACGACCTTCGGGTTATGAGCCCGACGAGCTACCAAACTGCTCCATCCCGCGTCACTTCTTACCTACCTTTTTATGGTGCCGAGGACCGGAATCGAACCGGTACGATGTTTTACCATCGCAGGATTTTAAGTCCTGTGCGTCTGCCAGTTCCGCCACCCCGGCATCCTGGCTCTCAGGGTGGGACTCGAACCCACAACCTACCGGTTAACAGCCGGTTGCTCCACCATTGAGCTACCTAAGATCATTTATCCTTTCGGATAATCCGGCCTTACCTACTCTCCCGGGTCGTCTCCAACCGAGTACCATCGGCGCTCTGAGGCTTAACTTCTGTGTTCGGTATGGGTACAGGTGTCTCCCTCATGCTATCTTTACCGGATCCAACTACAA